>NZ_JAEHJZ010000345.1 GCF_016469035.1 Gelidibacter salicanalis
CTCGCCGCCGTGCTGTGCGACAATGGTTTGCGCCGCCTTATGCAGGTTGCGCGCGCGAGCGTAGTAGCCCAGGCCGGTCCACAGGTGCAGCACTTCGTCCAGCGGCGCTTCTGCCAAGGCGCGTACGTTGGGAAAGCGCGCCATAAAACGCTGAAAGTAAGGAATAACGGTGGCAACCTGAGTTTGTTGCAACATGACCTCGGAGAGCCATACTTGATAG
>NZ_JAEHJZ010000346.1 GCF_016469035.1 Gelidibacter salicanalis
TGTTGTCAGGGGTTTACCGAGAAACGTACATTTTATTGGTTCGATGGCCGTTTACCCGGAATGCAAATATTGACACACAGTGAGCGCGGATGATCATACTGTCAATCGCGATGAATAGTTTGTTTTCACGTGCCCAATTCAGCCAGCGATCGAGCTGTCTTTTCATGTCTCGACTGTGGGAAACGGCTGTTCTAAAGCACCAAAGACACACGCTTGTGAT
>NZ_JAEHJZ010000347.1 GCF_016469035.1 Gelidibacter salicanalis
ATCGAATGTTTATAGATTCAATAGCATGACCACAAAGTGGTCAAACCTCTCAATAACCATGGGTGCAACCCATGGACTGAGTGACCAATCCAAGACATCCCCAAGATCTCATTCCCTCCACTTCCCCAACCAGCATAAATATCAAATCAGTATATCATAATTTCCAAGCCTCATTTTATTGCAGTTCCTAACTATTTTTTTGATTTTTTAACATTTTAGGATCGCTTTTTTAAGACAGTTTATTTAGTTTTATAGCTAACCCTACTGTTTAT
>NZ_JAEHJZ010000348.1 GCF_016469035.1 Gelidibacter salicanalis
GTCTACACCGCCAGCAGCTGACCATGGCTGTCGGTACGGCCGACAAACCTGTCGTTTCTGTATTCTTCCCTCTGTTGGCTAGAGCGCACAATTGCTGCTGTGGCGTCATTGATTCCAAAAACCGATTAGAGTGTTGTGGCAAATGACTAAGAGCTTAACAACTAAGAGGGTTGTTTGTGAGTCTCCAGAGAGAAAAACTTTCCGGAATATCCCTGTCAAAC
>NZ_JAEHJZ010000349.1 GCF_016469035.1 Gelidibacter salicanalis
AGCGAGAACGGGGAGGGGGGGGGTCCAAATCCTCGTCGCCAATTAGATATCCGTCTCGCAGTGTCTGCTGTTCCAACCTATTGTTTATTATAACGTTATTTGTTATACAAGTACAAACGAGATATGTAGAACTTACCCTGCGGGGCTGTTGCACCCGAGGGGGAATCACAGTAGAATGCGTCACTGGAGCGCCTGGCAGCGACTTTTATCCTGTTTGGAGGACACTATGCGTTCGATTGACGAGCCAGT
>NZ_JAEHJZ010000350.1 GCF_016469035.1 Gelidibacter salicanalis
TGATTAAGCCACCATCTATACGGTGGCTTTTTTACATCTGATGTCTAGTGTCGCAAAATTGTCGCATGAAATTTTGTGTTAGGTGAGAATCGTGCAAAAAAACTATCCTCTCTTCATATCAGTAAGCATCTTTTTAGTAAGTTTAGGTGTTGTATTTCACTTCCAACGGGCGGTGTTTTGGACAGCTCTCCCTTCGTTGATCGCTCTCACAGGCGTAGCTCTTACTATGTGGATTGGTTTAGCGCAAAAGAGGATGGATCTTCAACATGCAGAAAAACTAAAAATCACAGAGATTAGTTTTCAGGT
>NZ_JAEHJZ010000351.1 GCF_016469035.1 Gelidibacter salicanalis
ACAGCTTCAACAACACTCGGGCTTCATCTCGAGGCAGCCAGGCAAGTTCAGCACTTGTGTGCGCTGATTTTTAGGAGCGCTGAACACCTTAGTGCTGGGGAAAAATCCGCGAGAAGATTGCATATGGAGCAATCATCTTCCTGGTTCGCGCTTCGGAATAGAGACGTTGTTGATAACTGGATGGCCGGGTGCTGACGGGATCATGCTTGAATGGCCAAGATTTTACGGACCTCTAT
>NZ_JAEHJZ010000352.1 GCF_016469035.1 Gelidibacter salicanalis
ATGCTGCCACATCGCCAGTTTCGCCGCGTGCGGATCACGGCGGATCAGCGCTTTCAGGATCAGGTCATGATCTTCGCACCAGCTTTCAATCGACTTCTCGTCGATGTGCTCATGCAGTTTGCGCCAGTAAGGATTGTGTAACCGCTGGCTCCACATCTTCTCAACAATTGTCGCCAGTGCGCTGTTTTGTGTCGCCTGTGCAACCTGCACATGGAATTTCAAGTCCCACTCAGAATCACGAAAACGGTCTTCCTGCCGCGCATGTTCCTGAATTTCCATCAGACGCATGATGTCTTGTTTCGTCACCTGAGTCGCGGCGAAT
>NZ_JAEHJZ010000353.1 GCF_016469035.1 Gelidibacter salicanalis
ATACATGTGTCAATTTATGTACCATACATGTACAGCAGCGGAGCCCAGCCCTAATCGAACCCTAAATCCCGTCCGAGGGCGGCTGAGACTCCTAAAAGAATTACCTAACCATAATTACCTTTCAGACGGATCTGCCTACCGCTTAAAGTCAGTGGGCTTGGCGGCTAAAAGTAAAAGTCACTCTTAAACACAGCCGCAGGGTTGAGGTGTGCTCTTGGGGTGTGCCAAAGATAAAAACCATCGGATGCACCGCAGGCCTGCAGTGCATCCCTAAACCCAGAGTAAACCATGAAAACGTCAATTGATCAAAGTAAAC
>NZ_JAEHJZ010000354.1 GCF_016469035.1 Gelidibacter salicanalis
GTTTTGGCGAATAAATTGTAATCTTGCCACGTCACCTCTCCTAGGATGCGCCCTGAATATTGGTCGAGGTGAGTCGTGCGATCTTGGGTTGGATCGATAATGTCACCGCCCATGGTATTCGCAGCCACGGTGTAAACGCCCGTTTCTGAGCGCGGGAAATTGACTTTATATTGCGTAAAACCAAGAGATTGAGCTTTTGCTATCACATCATCAATCGAGAAATTACTCGCAGATAATACATGCTGAGAATGATCCTCACCCATCTTAGAATGATCATGAGCTTCAGACGCTTCTTCTACTTGGTGGACGTGTTCTGCTGGCTTATCTTGAGACAAAGGCAGTGGCGTTTGCTCT
>NZ_JAEHJZ010000036.1 GCF_016469035.1 Gelidibacter salicanalis
AACTAATTTATAGATGATCAGTATCTGTTTTTGAAAGTAAAATAAGCTTTTACCTTTGTTTTTAGATTTAGAAATGCAAAGTTACGCAATTGTTTGAAAGTAATACCCATATCAAACACCGGTGAAGACAATTTATACCTAAAAATGAACAACCTCGACCAAAGGGTACGAGGTATCAAGTAGAAGTTTCTTTTTTATTCCAACGCAGAGCGTCGCGGAATAAAACCCAAGGATCCCGCTAAAAAGCGGGATTAGTTCAACTAACAATTTTTAATTTATTGCTTCGCAACTTTTAAAAATTGAGTTTCACTAATTTAAACCCTAAGAAAAGCAGGCAGGTAGTTATAGAACAAGAGGAGATTTTCCTAATTGGCCAGACAAAAAAAAAGGCAATCTTCAATTATCCCAATCCAAATCCATTCCTCAAAATGACGGACAAGTTATTTCACCCGTAAACGGCAAACCGCCAGATTTTTCAACACAATAGATAGCTCTGGCCTAGCGACGAGCCGAAAACTCCGTTATTGTGCGTTCAGTTTCTGTCATACTAATAGTTCTGCCTGCCAATAATCAAAATTTTTCATTTCTCCGTTGTCCATTTTAAAGGTATAAGATATTAGATTTGCTTTAGGAATTGTAAAGTCAATTTTATGCTTAAAAAGTTCTCCGTCATATGAAAGTGTGTGATATTCTCCATTTTCTCCACATAAGTCAATTCCGTCGGGCAATGATTTAGCAAACATGCTATCTATCTCTCTACCAATACAAGTCTGGTCCAATTTATCTGCTTGTGTTACAATTATTTTCGTCTTAATTCCTGATTTCAAAAAGTCGCTCATTACTTCTTTTGACGTCTTACCCCAAAGTGGTTCCACTACTTCAATGCCTAAAGGATTAAGTTTGCTTTCTCGATACGATTTTACGTCGGTCAAAAAGATATCTCCAAAAATAAAATGTGATACGTTTTGACTTTTAAAATGCTCGACTGCTTCAGCCATTCCTTCCTCATAGGTTTTTATATCCTTTGAAAGGGATACAGTATAAAGCGGAATTCCGATGCTATCAGCTTGTTTTAATAACAATTTTAGAGGAATTGCGTGGATTGAAGATGTCAATGTTTCTTCGTTGATTGTTGTTAATAGTGACACAACTTCATATTCGTTTTCTTGAAGTGTCTTTTGTAGTGCTAACGCAGAATCTTTTCCGCCACTCCAATTAAATACTGCTTTTTTTCTTTCTTTCATACGTTCTATTATGAGGTCGCTCCTACTGACGCAAAACATGTATATCGATACTTAAAATACAATCTCAAATGTATGAATTTGAAATCCTAAAATAGCACTGCCAGCTTATTGGGGACTAAATTAACCTAACTTTAAAATTAAACGATAAAAACAGGGATTTTAATTTCAAACCACAAGAGAAGCACTTTAGAAGTTATACAACAAGGGAGTTCTATATTTTTGGCCACTCAAAAACAGCACAATCTCCAATTATCCCTACCCAAATCCGTTCCTCCAAAGGCGGACAGGCTTTTATACCCACTGACGGCAACCAACCGGATTCGTCAACACGTTAGTCAGCTCCAACCTATCGCCACGCTGAATACTTCTTAGTTATTGGACGTTGCTTTTATCGTTTACAAACACATCTATCTTTCAATAAAAAACTAGAAGATGAATATCAACTCACCTTCTAGTGTAATACAGATAGCTCAGATTAATTATAGGCTACTTTAGTAACTAGGGTTCTGAGGAAACCCGGAAGGGTTGTTTATAATTTCAATTTCTGATTGTGGAATTGGAAACAATAAATCATCATTAGTTATTGTTAGTCCTACTTTAGCCATTTCCGTAATAGCAGTACCTGTTCTTAATAAATCAAACCAACGGTCATATTCCAGAGCTAACTCTAATTTTCTTTCCCATAATACCGCATCGCGAAACTCTTGTCGATTTACTAGATCAGAGCTTGTATAGCTTGATAACCCTGCTCGATTTCTTACTTTATTTAACAAATCAAAGGCCTCTCCGTCTGCAACATAACCTATTTCATTTAAAGCTTCTGCACTCATCAATAATACATCCGAATATCTTAATACTGGAAAGTCATTTCCAAATTGATTTTGAGATTGTTCGTCGAAAAATTTACCTGGCATTATAAACCCATCTTGGTTTTCACTTGTTTCTACAAGTGAAAGTCTTGCATCATTAGCATCATATGAATCTAATAATGTTTGGGGGATAAGCACAAAATTACCATTATTGTACCAAGCACTATGCCCTTCATTCGCAAGGTTTTTATTGTAAGCAACTGCAAAAATAATTTCTTTATTATTTTTATTGGCTACATCAAATACGGCTCCAAAGCTTGTCAATAAGTCATATTTACCGATAACTTCGCTCAGTATAGCTTGAGCTGAGGAATAATTGCCTTGAGTAAGGTAAACTTTGCCTAATAACGATTTAGCGGCACCAGAAGTTGCTTTGCCGATACTATTACTTAGGGGTAAGTTTTGCTGTGCAAACGTTAAATCTTGAATAATAGATGTATAAACATCTGCAATACTATTTCTAATCAAAGTTTTATCCTGTATCTGCTGATTTGTTTCCAAAACGGTCTGTTCTTTCGTAATAAGCGGTACTTCACCCCACATGCGAACAGCATTAAAATAGATTAATGCTCTGACAAATTGAGCTTCCGCTTTTAATTGATTTTTTAATGAGGCATCAATACTTGCTCCATCTATTCTGCTTATAACTATATTACATCTAGAAATACCAATATACGATCCTCTCCATGCATTATTCACAAAACGATTTGTTGAGCTTTCTTGAAACTTGTCAACATCTGCTGCTCTAGTGCTAGAACTAGAATTATCATCTACTGCATCATCTGCTCTGATAGCTATTAGACGGTCGAATGCTTGTCCATAAAGGTCATTAGATTGTAGAGCGTCATAACATGCTGTAACAGCATTTTCAAAATCACTACTAGTTTTATAGAAATCTTCTGAACTAGCTTCCGATATCGATGAGAGTTCAATGAAGTCTTTGCTGCACGATAATATAGAAAAGATAGAGACCACTAAAATAAATCGCGTTTTATAATTTTTCATTTTGTTATGTTTTTTGTTAAGTAATACTGATTAAAAAGAAACATTAAGTCCTAAACTAACTGTTTTAGTTAGTGGGTATGTTCCATAATCTTCTCCAGGCGCTGTGTTAGATCCTCTTCCGCTTACTTCCGGATTATATCCTGAATAATCTGTGATTGTAAAAAGATTTTGAGCGGCAATAGAAACTCTAAGTCTATCGAGTTTTAATTTTTCTACAATTTTTTCGGGTAAATTATAACCTAAAGACACATTTTGAAGTCTTACAAATGATCCATCTTCCACATGCCAGTCAGATGTATTGCCATTATTACCTGTAGCTACTCTATTGGCTCTATATATAGTACCGTTACCTGGTTCAGCTGAAGAAACCCATCTATTTAACACGTCAACCCTATTGTTAAAGTTACCTTCAACATTATTTATGTATCTACTTAATATATTCATCACTTCATTTCCTTGCGAGCCTTGAATATTAAATCCAAAATCTAGATTACCGTAACTTAATGAACCACCTACACCAAAAGTGTAATCTGGATTATAACTCCCTGTTATGGCTCTATCACCTGCCTCACTTATTTCTCCGTCACCATTAACATCTACATATTTTATATCTCCTACACGAGTATTAGAATAATGAGGATAGTTATCAAGTTCTTCCTGAGTTTCAAATATACCATCAGTTTTAAGGGTGTAATATGAGCCTATTGCTTCGCCTATTTGAGTTATAAAAAAGTTGTTCGCTCCTCCTTGTTCAATAATAGACTCTCCTTCGGGGCCTAATTGCTTAACTTCATTTTTATTAAATGCAATATTAAAATTAAGTCCCCATTTTAACTTGTGATCATCGTTTTTAACACCTAGTAAAACTTCCCATCCAGTATTATTGACACGACCAATATTTTGTAGAGAACTATCAAATCCAGAAACAGCCGAAACAGGTAGTTCTAATAATAAATCTTTAGTTTTACTAATATAGTGGTCAACCTCTAAGGTTAATTTATTATCAAACAAGCCCAAATTCAACCCGAAATTAGTTGAAAGCGTTCTTTCCCAAGTTAAATTTGGATTCGAAGCCGTTAAAGGAGCAACGCCATTTATGGACGTATAATTTGCAGCAGTAAGTAAGCCCTGTGCTGCATAATTACCAATATCAAAATTACCAGTAACGCCATAACTTGCACGCAACCTTAAATCACTAAAAACTTTGGATTCTTGTAAAAAAGATTCATTAATAGCTTTCCAAGCAAATGAAACTGATGGAAAATATCCCCATTTATTTTCAGCTCCAAATCGAGATGATCCGTCAGCTCTCATAGATCCTGTAAACAAATATTTACTTTTATATGCATATTGAACTCTTGTTAAATAAGACAATAACGAAAATTCTTCAGTTCTAGTTTCGCCATCAGTTACAGTTCCGGCATTGAGGGTTTGGACTAAATCATTTGGAAAGTTGGTGGCACTTAGTTCATTACTCCGTACACGATTTTTTTGAGCCGTATACCCTACTAAGGCATTTATGCTGTGATTATCCAAATATTTTGAATAGGAGAGCGTATTTTCAGCTACCCAATTAATAAACTCATCAGTTCTAGAAAATCCTATAGGATTTGATGGACCTGCAGTACCACTTTTTTCAAGTTCAGCTGGACGGTAAAAATCTCTTCTAAAACTATTTATATCTGATCCTAGAGAAAGTTTATATTTTAGCCCTTCTATGATTTCATATTCAAGGAATGCACTACCTAAAAAATTAAATTGAGTTAACTCATCTTGTGTTAAAATAGCTGCAGCTACAGGATTTATTTGACTAGTTTGTGAATATCTGGACCATGTTGCCGATCCTGTATCTCTATTACCACTAAAATCAAAAAAACCATTAGAGTTATATACAGGAAAGATTGGAGACATACCAAGTGCTAAAGCTATAATACCTTCGTCTGCATATCTACCTTCAGAATTGACTTTATCTGTTGAGGAATATGCTGGAGCTATATTGACGCCTGCATGCAGCTTTCCTGAGTTAACATCCAGATTCAGTCTTGTACTATATTTCTTATACCCAGAACTTATTACAACACCTTCTTGATCCAAATAATTTCCTGACACAAAATACTTAACCTTTTCACTTCCACCCGAGAGCGACAAGGTGTGACTAGTCAATAATGCCGATCTAAATATTTCATCTTGCCAATCTGTATTAGTTAAACCATTAGTACCTGCTAAATAAGGTAATATTTCATTTGGAATAAGACCGGAAGAGGGAGACCCATTTGCCTGTCTAGTATCATTAGTGTCATTTATACTACCTGAAGGAACATTGTCCAAATATGTATTATTACGTGCATTAAAAGCCATTTGTGAATATTGATAGGCATCTAGCATATCAATTGTTTTAGTTACGGATTGTATCCCAATTTTTGAATCATAATTAATTTTTAATTTTCCCGTTTTACCCTTTTTTGTTGTAATTAATATGACTCCATTTGAACCCCTAGATCCATAAATAGCTGCTGCTGCTGCATCTTTTAATACCTGAATGGACTCTATATCACTAGTATTAATAGAATTTAGCGGATTAGTACTTGTCTCATATTGAGATGTACTACCTCCCGCCCCTTTAGTATCACTAGATAAAGGTATCCCATCAATAACATATAAAGGATCATTTCCAGCGCCAATTGATGCAGTACCTCTGACTCTAATAGAAATAGTTCCTCCAGGAGATCCAGAAGTTTGTAATACTTGTACACCAGCAATTTTTCCAGTCAAAGCCTGATCAAAGCCTGTTGTTAATTGATCTGCAAGTTGGCTAGCATCAACCACACCAACAGAAGTGGAAACATCTCCTTTTCTGACACTTCCATAACCTACTAACACGACTTCGTCTAATTTTGCTGCATCTTCCTCTAAACTGATTGATAAATTTACCTGATTGCCTATTAATACTTCTTTGGTAACAAAACCAACATAAGAAATAACCAATATTGAATTTTCTCCAGTAACTTCTAGTGTAAATTTACCATCAAAGTCAGATAGAGTTCCATTAGTAGTGCCTTTTTCAAGTACATTTGCCCCTGGTAAAGGTTGCCCATACGGATCAGCAATAACACCTTTAATTTGGGTTTTTTGTTGATTCTCCTTAACAACCTGGGCTTTGGTTACAATAATCTGTTTATCATCAGTAAAATCAAAATTATATTCACCATTAGAGAGGCTTTCTTTTAATAACTTACTAGCCTTAATAACCCCCTTCTTAACTTCCACTTTTGGAGCATTCTTAAAAAGATCTTCTTGATAAATAAAAGTGTATTCTGTTTGTTTTCTTAGTAAGTCAAAAACTTCATCAATACTTATAATTTTATCTCTCTCTATTACAATTTTTGCGTTTTGCGAAAAAAAGTCAATAGGTACTAAACTGAAAAGAGTTGAGCAAAATAAGAGTATAAAAGTTCTCATCATAGTTAGTAACATTTTTTTCTTGTTAAGGAAAAAATAATTAATAAATTTAATTTCCATAAATTTGCATTTTAGTTGATTAAACATTTTTTGTTAGTTAATTAATAATCTATAGGGGGATAAAGAACTCTACTGTCCAGGTATAAACTTTATTCCCTTTTTTTTACTTTAAAATAATTTTTTTATCTTTTATCTCATAGGCATTTATAAAATTAGTCTTCTTGATTGTTCTTAGAATTTCTTCAATGCTGTCATTTTTACTCAATACACCATTAAACTTAACACTCTCTATGGCTACATTGTCAAATTCGACATTAACATCATACCAACGTGACAACACAACCATAATTTCTTTCAAAGTCATGCTCTTAAAACTAAAAAGACCTTTTCTCCATGAAGTTTCTCCATATGCATCAATTTTTTGAATGGTTATCCCCTTGTTTTTTAAATCTAGCATTAATTGTTGATTAGGAACTAAGCTTTGCTTGAATTCTAAATTACTGACACTTACCTTTCCTTCAACTAAAGTTGTGTAAATAATATCTTCGTCTTTATATGCCTTGATATTAAATTCAGTACCTAATACTTCAACTTCTTGATTTAAATTAAATACTTTAAACTTTGACCCTTTATGATTTGTACTAGGTGACACATCAAAATAGGCTTCTCCATAAATCAGTTGTACTTCACGTGTTTCTCCATCGATAAAAGTTACCGGGAATTTTAATTGGGTTTCAGAATTCAACCAAACTTCAGTTCCATCAGATAATTTTAATTGAAATTGTCCTCCTCTTGGGATGGTTAAGTAATTGTATACTATTTTTTTTGAATTTTCATCATTCGCATTATATACAATCGCTTCACCGTTACTACTAACATTTTGATTATTGTAAGTATTACCTTTTTCTAACTCTACTACTGAGCCATCTTCTAACGTTAAGGTTGCTTTATCTGTACCGCTTTCAATTATCACTCTATTATCTACAACAATTGGTGTATTATTTATTATCTCCTTTTTATTAAAAATAAAATTTAAAGCAATCAATAAAACAATAGATGCTGCTACTGCATACTTCCAATAATTATTCTTCTTATGGGGTTTATTTAATGTATGTTGGATTCCTAACCAGCCTTTTTCCGTATCTATATTATCTAAGTCGGTTACATAATTTTTTTTAACAGAATTAAAATAAGCTCTATGTGTATGTGATTCCTCTAACCATTTAGTAAAAATGATTTGTTCCTCTGTAGTAAGCGTATTGTTTAGCTTTTTTAAAATTAATTTAAATTCCACCTTTTCTCTTTTTAATTACTCTCTACAAGTAAGACAACTTATATTTAAAAAAGGGTGACAGAAAATAAAAAGAATATTTAAAATATTTTGCACTGAAGTAATAATTATGCAAAATACGAGTAATTCTATTGATGAATTTGTAACAAAATTAGAATTGCAATAACCTTTCAGTAATTCTTAATTTCGCTCGTCTTAATTGAGTTTTCACTGTATTAACAGATACCCTTAACTCCTTTGCTATCTCAGCGTATTTGTAATTATGCAAAAATTTCAATCTTACGATTTGTTGCATCTTTTCAGGAAGGGTATCAATTATTTTCAAGACTTGATGATAGACTATTACCTTTTCATCCTCAGAAGTAGAATTAAAAACATGCTCTGAAATTAAAGTCAAATTAAAATCTAAATATTCTAAATTATCAGTAATCTTAATAGACTTCAAATAATTTAAACATCTATTTCTAACCATAGCAAAAATATACCCTCTCAGAGAAGTTTCAACATTTAAGTTACTGGCATGCTCCCATATATATATAAAGACTTCTTGTACTATGTCTTCGCTTGAATCTTTATCAAAAAGATAGCCGTTGGCATAAATAACTAATTCTTCATAATGCCTATCAAAAAAGATTTTAAAAACCTTATCGTTTTTTTTACTTATTTCCTCAAGTATAAGGTTCATTAAGTTATGAGCGGGATTTGTTGGTAAAACAAATCTATAAAAAAGAAGCTTATCAAAATTAATAACAAGAAAACATTTATAAATTATTCAATTTTGATAAATCTCGATTAAACATATGAATTAACACTATTGTCCGATAAAGAATTAANNATCGCTGCGCTTATAGTCCCGATGGCTATCAGGAAAAGAACAAAGACTTGATTTGAACTTACTGATAAACAGTCGTTATTCTAAATTAAATGTGCCCAATCACTCTAAGCGAAATTGGTTTCAAAAACAAGGTGTCATTTTTAAGTTCTTTTTTCCATAACGCTCAATAACCAAAGCACTTTAGACCTCTTTGGAGTTGTTTTCAAAACGATAGAAGATTACGGAAACAGCAAATTTTTTGGTTTTGATGATTTGGGAATTGCGCCTGCAGACCGATTTTATGGAAAAAATCTCAATGTGATGGCTGAAGTGCCCTTGTCCCGTTACGAATTTTTTTTGGAGACCAATACTAAAATCAAAACACATGCGACATCCAACTTAAGTGCAGATGAGTTAAAAGTACTTTATGGGCATCGGGTACAAAGCAGGATGCGGGAACTGTTTAATTTGATTGCTTTTGATAAGACAGCTGTGGACAAAAGGAAATAAGCTTGATTATTTAAATAGATAGAACATACGATTCCATGGATTTTATAATTTTACCCGTAGTATTCGTAAAAACATAAACGTCACAAAATGCATAAGTTTTATCGCCCATTTTAATTTCCCATGAGCGGATGCTTCTTTACCGTGTGTAATAATGCTGCGCAAGGTCATCTTGTCGGCAACATTCTCTTTCATTTTGTGGATTTCTTTTGAGAACGATTCTTTTCCTTCTATTTTCTTGTCGCCGTGTATCGTCCAGACTATATCATCCCTTACGTGATCAATAATAAAATCAAGATTTCATTTGGCAAATGCAATATTGAATTCCTTGATAAATTCTCTTTTTGGCGAATTACCACAATCAAATGCTATCTTAATTTTTGTCATTCGAGCCATTATTTGATTCTATATACTTTTTAAAATTATCCAAAATGGCCTGCCAGCCCAGTTTTTGCATATCGGTTGAGTTCTGGCTTTCAGGTTCAAAAGTTTCCGTAATTGATAGGCCTTCGTCCGCTTTCGCGAAAGTGATATCCACTTTTCTACCATCGTCAAGGGTATATTTTATTTGCTTGTTGGGAACTACTTCATCATAAGTTCCACCAAAATCAAAACCCATACTACCATCCTTAGCTTCCATTCTTGAACTGAATTTACCACCTTTTCTGAGGTCGTTTTCTGCTTTTGGAGTGTGCCAATCTGGGGAAGCATTGTTCCAGTTTTTAATATGTTCGGGTTCCGTCCAAAAACGCCAAACCTTATCAAGGCTGGCGTTAACAGTAGTTTCTACGGTTATGGCTTTAAGTTTGCTCATTGCTTGTTCTGTTCGTTATAATTAACCATCCACTTCATCCCGAACTTATCGGTAAAACTTCCAAAATAATCTCCCCAGAACTGGTCTTCGATGGGCATTTCGATATTGCCCCCTGTGGAAAGCCCATTGAACAATCGGTCCGCTTCTTCTCTGTTTTCGGGGTGGAGCGACACATACATATTGTTCCCTTTGTTCAGGGTATGGCCCATTGAGGGTACAATATCCGAAGCCATCAAGATGGTATCCTCGCCTATGGGCAACGAGATATGCATTATCCGTTTCTGTTCTTCTTTAGGCAACTTTTCTGTATCGGGAGCATCTCCCATTTTCATATTGGCGATAAATTCACCCCCAAAGACCGATCTGTAAAAATTGAACGCTTCTTCGGCATTGCCGTCAAAGTTTAAATATGGATTTACTTTCATAATAATTGATTTTAAAGGTTAGTAATACTAATGAACAACCTCGANNTCAACTAACAATTTTTAATTCATTGCCTCGCAACTTTTAAAAATTGAGTTTCACTAATTTAAAAATTGTTCCCTAATCCGGCAAAACTTCTGCCTCAAGCCCCTGACACTTTAAAAATTGTAAAATTTTAAATACGTCCAGTCTGCCATTGTTACTTTCCACACGCAAAATCCTATCGCAATCTTCCAAATCAAAATTGACCTTATAGCGCTCAAAGTTGGAATGAACGGCATCCACAATTTGTTTAGCCTTATTTTTATTAACAACATTGGTTCTAAATATTTCCACCATTTGCAAGATTTTTCTACAAATACAGACTATAAAAAGGCATTATTTTACTAAAGTATATAAAAATATTATAAAATACTGTTTTAAAATATCCTACTGCATCGAATGAAGTCCGACCATATTACCTTCAGTATCAAAGAATAGGGAGATAAACCCAAACTCGCCAATAGACATTTTTGGTTTAAATATTTTACCTCCCGCTTTTTCTATTCGGCTTTCTTCCGTAGTGCAGTCTTGACTATTAAAATAAACAAGGCTGCTGTTACCACCCGCCTTTACCCCTTCCATTTTAACTAGGCTTCCATTTGCCCCATATTTTTCCATATCTCCCGGGAAACTTCTCATTTCCATATCGTCACCTGTGGGATTGGGGAGTGCTTCCAACTTCACGTCAAAAACGCTTTCATAAAACTTTGATGCCCGCTCCATATCGTCCACATAGATTTCAAACCAGACTATTGAATTTGATGTTTTCATAATTTACATATTAGATTTATCTTATTTTTCTGATAGTTCCTTCACTATCTGTAATGCTTTAGGAAATGCTTTTTGAAAATATTCTGAATATGCTTCGGTAATATCAACGACTACCTCTAATTCTGTTCGACCGTCTTTTTCCTGCAGGATGTAATTTTCTTGCGCACCTTGTACCGATTTCGCATCTGCACCGGTTACATCCTCTTTGCCATTTTCAATAATGCCCTGATGCTCAAAGGACATATACTGATTGACTATTTTAGACAGGATTCTACTTACCATCCCGTTATTATTTGAGCCCAAGAAAAGTATCCTGCTTCCTTCCTGCCAATCGGTTTCAGCACGGGAGCCTTCACAAAAAGGGGCGGTCCATATAGGATAGGTCACATCGCTCCAAAGCACACTCCAAACTTCTTCTTTGGAGGCTTTAATGACTGTCTTGAATTTTTTCTGTTTCATAATTGACACTATTATTTTTTGAATTTTTTCTCAGGCTTATAAATAAGCAAGGTGTTTCCACAAGTAAATACTTTGACCTCTAGTAGTTTCAATTGCAATCGTTTCTTGTCTGGAAACAAGCTTGTACCTTTACCCAACCCAACCGGATTAATAATAAGGCGATATTCATCAATCAAATCGTGCATTATAAAAGTAGAGGCCATCCCCGCTCCTGCAAACAGCACCAGATCCTTCCCTTTCTAATTTTTCTCCATGTTAATTTCCTCGACGACGTTTTTAGACACTAACTTAGAATTCCATGCTACGGTCTCCAATGTTTTGGAGAAAACTATCTTAGGAGTGCTGTTCATCACATCGGCGAACGCTCCAGTTTGGCCTGGCCAATAGCCTGTCATCAGTTCATAGGATTTTCGGCCATAAATAAAAGTATCGACTGTTTGGAAAAAATCCATCATATAATCTTCCATTTGATCATCCCAAACGTGCCAGTTTATGTCATTGTTTATTCTTTCAATATATCCGTCAAGGGATACCATCATTGATAAAATTATCTTTCTCATTAAATTAAAGATTAAGTCTATTTTTAGTTTTCAATTAATTTATTCTTCTGGCATTTTATCCATACCTGCCCGTTCCTCAGGCGGGTCCATATAGAGCATATTCCAGCGGTGGCCATCCATATCCATAAAGCCAAATCCATACATCCATCCATCCCTTTCGGCAGGCTCGGCAAAAATTTCCCCTCCTGCATTGCTGACTTTTTCAGCCATTTCGTCAACTTCCTCCCTGTTTTGGGCATCGATACTCAAAAGTGCCTCCGTTCCTTTTAAAGTATCCGAAACTTCATTGTGCGTAAAGGATTTAAAGGTGTCTTGGGGGAAAAGCATCATCACAAAATCATTTTCTCCAATAAAGAAACTCGCAAAATGTTCGACTTTTGAATACGTTCGATTTTGGCGAAAGCCAATCATTTTAAAGAATGTTTTTGATTTTTTAATATTCTTGACGGGAAGATTTATCCAGATTGATTTCATTACGCTATAGGTTTAAAAGGTTGTGACTAATTCACTTACCCAAAGATACCTGAGAAAAATCAAATTTCACAGGTGTGTTTACGTCAATCTGACGGGTTGATTGCGACATTATATTTTTATATCTTTCGTCAAGCTAAATAAAAGACAGATGAAACACGTATCTATTCTAGTTCCCATAGGGAACGTAAGTGTTGTGAATATTGCAGGAACGCATCAAATGCTTTCTTGGGTCAATGAATTTTTTCAACAATCAGGTAAAGAACCACTATTCACTATCCAATTGGTAGGACTAGAAGAACAACCGGACAGCGGTGGCGGATTGTTTCGTGTTACACCTGAAACGGTTATTGATAAAATAAATAAAACGGATTTGATTATCCTTCCCGCCATCCATTCAGATTTTGAGAAAAGTTTAAAAGAGAATAGTGCATTGACACCTTGGCTTATCAATCAGTATAAGGAAGGTGCAGAAATTGTGAGTTTATGTATTTCCTCCTTTTTTCTGGCATCCACAGGATTATTGGACGGGAAAACGTGTTCTACGCATTGGCAATCGGCAAATATGTTCAGGGAACTGTTCCCAAAGGTTATTTTGACCGACGAAAGAATCGTGACTGAAGCAGATGGCATTTATACGAGCGGTGGTGCTTATGCCTTTACCAATCTGGTCATTTACTTGATTGAAAAATATGCCGGTCGTGAGACGGCAATTATGGCCGCTAAAGGATTTATGATTGATATTGACCGGAGCAGTCAATCCCCTTTTATGATTTTTTCAGGTCAAAAGTCCCATAAAGATGAAGACGTTTTGAAGGCTCAGAATTACATCGAACAAAACTATAAGGATAAAATATCGGTTGACGATTTGTGTGAGCATATAGCCTTGAGCCGACGCACCTTAGAACGACGTTTTAAGAAATCGACCTCCAATTCTGTTGTGGAATACCTTCAACGGGTAAAAGTGGAAGCTGCCAAAAAGGAACTGGAAAAAGGTCGTAAAACTGTTAATGAGGTAATGTATGACGTTGGATATTCTGACCCCAAAGCGTTCCGGGATGTTTTTAGGAAGATTACCGATATGACACCTTTGGATTATTTGAATAAATATAGCGCTCTTGTGGTAAGTGGATAATGTATCATCAACCCTCATATTCATGCAATTCAGTAATTGTCAAATAATATCCATTTGGGTCTCTGAGTGAAAACTCCTCTTTTTTAGAATTTGGGTTTAAATGAATATCTTCTTCGATTACAGCATTTATATTTTTTGAATTCTGCCATATCAATCTCATATTCTCAGTTCTAAAATAAAGGATTAATCCATTTCCAGGCTTTATTGCCGGGTTTTTCATAGTAGGGTGCTCGTGTTCTCTCCACTTATGAAGACACAATAAAACTTCATCATTATTATTTACAAGAATATCAAACTCTTTTCCACCGTGTTTACTTTTGAAACCAAAGAGCGATTGATACCATTTTGAACTAGCTTCAACATCTTTTACTGCTATTATTGGGTCGATTTTTGTCATTGAATCATTTTTAAATTTTAAAATATTTATGGTCTATCCCTACCAACAAATCGTTCTTTACCTAATAAAAAGTTGATGGCTCTTTTGATGTTTCTTTCAAGTGCTTTCGAAGCAGATTTACATACGTTAAAAACCACAGTGCTTTATCTTTTCTAACTGGAAATCAATTGTTTATTAAATACCAATGCGAGATTAACCCAATGGTTAAAGTCTTTTTCGTTCTGTAGATTTTCTTCTTGTACGTGAATGTAGCCTTTATAATTTCGACCTCTCATAACGGCTGTTGCGCATCCATTTCTCTTTACTTCTTGTTCGTGCAGTTTTGGATCTATTCGGCACATCATTCTTTCTGGCCCGGCGGTCAGACAAATTTTCCCGTTTACCAAAAAGGCAAGACTGCCGAACATTTTTTTCTCCTCGACGGTTTGATGTTCGACGGCTTTTCTTATTCTCCTCACTAATGCTTCGCTAAAAGCCATAGGTTTAATTGTTTGATTTTGGTGTATTCTTATCAAATGTCAGCGTGTCAAAGAAAATGGTCAATGACGTTAATTTTCCATTTTTCGCAGTCCAAATTTCCGCTACGTCTCCATTTATTTTTTCGCCATTCGGAAATTCATAGTTATAATTGCCAATCACGCAAGCATTGTCGCCATCAACAATCATTTTTTTTACCCGCATTTCTTGAAAAATACGTGAAAATCGACTTATGACTTCAATGTATCCAGATTTTCCTATTATCGGAACTTGATTATTCATATCTCCTCCAATATATTTGAAGTCATCCGCAATTTCGGTTTCCCATCCTTCTTTTTTAGCAAAACCTTTATAGTAGGTTTCCAAAAGCTCTTTTGTTGTTTTAGAATTCGCCATTTTTTAGAATTTTTAAGTTCACTATATTTGTTATTGCATTTTACAACAACTATAAATATACAAATGTTATTGCAAAACACAAGTACCTTAAAATTTTGATATGAAAAAGAATAGGTCGGATTGTCCAATTAGTAGTGCATTGGACGTTTTTGGTGACAAATGGTCGTTGTTAATCATCAGGGATATTATGCTCCGTGGGAAATTGTCGTATAGCGAATTTTTAAAATCAGAGGAAAGGATCGCAACAAATATTCTTGTAAATCGCTTAAATGTTCTTGAGGCAGAAAATATTTTGTCCAAAAAAGTCTCGTCCGAAAATAAATCAAAATTTGTCTACAGCTTGACCACGAAAGGAATCGACCTACTTCCTATAGTGATTGAAATAATGGATTGGGGCGCGAGGTACAATAAAAATAGCCCTAGAAGGGAACTTGGAAAACAAATCCAAAAGGATAAATCCAAGGTTATTTCTACATACCTTGAAAAACTGAATGATAAATTTGCTTAACCGTCATTTTTTTATTTCAATTTCCATTTTTCCACTATCTCGGCGTTGAAACCCTCTTTATTCTTTGGGTTTGGATGCCCTTTTCCACTAACTATTAAATCAAATAGACTTTTCTTGATGTAATTGCTCCACGCATCTTCACAAACCTCATAACATTCGTATTCTGGAACAAGCCCTTTATGTGTGAATTTTATCTTTGTTCTTTCATTTTCTTCCGAAACCTCAAAAATCAATTTGGTGTTTATCCACTCATTTTTATCTGAAACGAAGTTGAATTGATTGTCCAGTACTTGATAAATCAATTTCTTATTTGGTTCTATTTCTATGAGTTTCATTTTGCATAAATGAACGTCTTTGTAATGATAGAAAAACTCCTTGTTAAGTTTGTCCGTCTTGCCTTCTATATCCTCTGACCACCACGCTCGAAAATTCTTGATCGCTCTAAATGCTGTGGCAGGCGATTGTTTGACCAAAATGGTTGCCGTAAAATCTTGTTGGTCCATATTGAAATGCTTTTTGTAATTAAGTTTTGTTTTTATCGTTTAACACATTGTCCAATTTTTGCAGTTTTCTGCTCCAAAATTCATCAAAATGGCTTATCCAATTTTTGAGTTCGTTAAAACCCTCTTGATTTAAAATGCAATGACGCTCCCTCCCAATTTCCTGGATAGTGATAAAGCCCGCCGTCTGCAATATTTTGATATGCTTTGAAACCGCAGGCCGGCTCATATCAAAATTTTCTGCCAAGGCCTTAATGTTATAAGTATCTTTGGTAAGCATTCCCAATATCTCCCTTCGGCTTGGGTCTGCAATTACCTGAAAGGCATCAAGATTTGGTGTTGGCATTATCATCCGTGTTTAAATGTTCAAGCATTTTTTTAATATTTTTGTCCCAACCATCGAACATTGCAGTAAAGATTGAACCATTTTCTTCTTTAAATCCGCTGTGTAAAAGCGTCAACTCAGTCCCATTTTCTTTCGGTACCAAAGTCCACTCAACAATGGTATCAAGTGTTATTTCGCCACCAGAGCCACCTTTCCAACTATAAACCAGTTTTTTTAGAGGGATAATTTCAATCACTTTGCAATGGAAGTTTCCATCAAGTCCCATATTGGGTATCGGATTCGTAGTAAACTTGAATTCGTGTCCTAAGATTGGCTCAAAATCATTGGGCATCAGCCATTTTTCGATTAACTCCGCCTTGGTTAGGTATTCCCAAATTTCTCCTGGAGTTTGGTTATAAAACCATTGATGTTTAATTTCAGTTTTCATAAACGTGTAACTTTAAGGTTACACAAATATATGCGTAACTTTGAAGTTACGCAAATTTTAGTCCCCACAATTTTATTTTATTTTAGAATGTGTTTATGCAAGCCATTACGATTAGGCACTTTTTGGATAGTCCAGCACAAGCAATCGTTCATTCTCCTTCCTGACTACAGCTTAAAATTATTGAACCTCGTTAATTTTAAGACCACCTTCGATATGGATGGTATTATTTATTGTCCGCTTATTTACTCATTCGTCATTCAATCCTTTCCCACCGAGAATTTTTGGCGTGTATATTTTGATGCGTGATTCACGGGTTTTGGATTGCTTGGCCTTTGAAAAGTATAATAGATATCCTCTTTGTCGACCTGGCGTTAATGATTGGAATGCTTTTCTTAAATCCGTGTTTTCTTCTAATGTCTTTTTAAATTCGTCGGGCATATCAAATTCCGAAGTCTTTTTCCTTTTCACTTCCAAGCCTGATTTTTCTACCTCGATAGCCTCAAAAATGTAAGTTGTCACTGAAGCCTCTAATTCTTTGATTTCTTCAATACTTGTAAATCGTATTTGGCGTGCAGATTGAACATTCTTGGTTTGCTGAAATAATATGTCATCTGTGTCTTTCAACAAAACACCTTTATGAAATAGCAGAGCACAATACTCCTTAAATCCGTGAATGAGGACAATATTGTTGCCTTGGAAGGTATAACAGGGCTTGCCCCATTTGAATTCTTCGCTAAGTCCCATGTCAAGAATTAGCCTCCTCAAATAAGCATATGCTGCCTGCCACTTTTGGTTTTCTTCAAAAAAGGATTCGATACTTTTCTTCATAAGATTTTATGTTATTATACTACCTGCTGTTTGGGTCTATTTCTTTTTTGCCACATTCATTTTAGCGTGGGATTTAAGAATTTGCTTGATTATACGGGAAGGAACTTCTTGGTCAAATTTAATCTGCACAGTTCCCTTTCCAGTTTTATAGCCCTTGTCTTCAAACAGTTTACGTTCATCATCACTTAACCCACTTTCACTAAATCCTAAACTGACGTGTTTTGTGTAGGCGGCAAAACCTGTTAACACTCCGTGTAATTTGTAATTTGGAACATTCCAGGCAATTCTTTCTTCAGCCTCTGGAACGGTGGACGTAATGATATTCCGAAGTTCTTCCATTATAGATTGAGAGTCTTCAGTCGAATTTGCAATATATTCATCTACATTTTTAGATTTCTTCATAATCGCGCTTTGTTAAAGATTAGCTTTCTGTCAATGGGTCTGGAATACCACGATAAAATTGTCAAGACCAAAAGTAGCAGTGGCGGTAAAATATTATCTATGGTATTGCCAACCGCAAGATGTGAAATTATAGCTCCGGACATCACAAAGAAAAAACCGGCATAAGCCCATTCCTTTAATAGAGGGAATTTGGGTACTAGCACGACTATAACTCCCAAAATTTTCCATATGCCGAGTAGGGTCATCAAATAAATCGGGTATCCCAAATTGGTGAAATTCTCAACTTCTTCATTCATTTGAATCAATTGTACAATTCCGGTAGAGACCATTCCCAATGCGAGCCAGATGGTAGCAACCCAATAGACGATTTTGCCTGTCCGCCCGGCAGTCGGGTTTCTTTTTGCCATAAAATCAGTTTTCAATTATACCTTTTCAGTCACAACTGCAAGATTGTTTATTATTTTCCACGCGTTATCTGAATCTAACACCAGCGAATTGTAAGAAATGAAATCATATTTTGAACTTTCAATCCGTAATTTTACAGAAGCAATAATTCCGCTTTGGTCGATTTGCTCAATGTTCATCTTTCTTGATACACCGCCAAAATCGCCACTTTTAATCTTTTCTAAGTACTCTTCCTTATTGATTATGGTAACTCCCTGCGTCCCCATAAATCCGTTATTGGTTACTCTGAAATCCTTATGAAGCACTTGATCTAAAAGTGTAACATCACTGGTATCGCCTCCATTTACAAAGTTTGTTATGGCTTGCTTTATTCTTTTGGTCTGGTTCATACTTTTTTTATTATTTCTTCTAATTTATTATGAGCCATATTCAAACCTTGTGCAAAAGGCTTTTTTAACAATTCGTTGCGTATTTCGACCGATTTAAAAATGACATGCATTGTCAATTTGCTCGTTTCATCTGTTAGCGATTTAAAATCCAGAAATTCAAGCTGGGCGGGAAGGGAGAACACATCCATTTCAAAGGTTCGAACAATGGATGTATTCGGAATGAACCCGTGAAATGTGCCTTTACCGTTAAAGATCACATCTCCTTTTGGGTTACGCTTTTCAAAGTGGTACTTTCCATATTGCTTGAATTCAAACTCAATAAGGTCACTGCCCATCCATTGTGCGAATAAATCCTTATCCACAAAAGCATTATAAAGCGATTCAACTGGTAAATCAAAATGTCGAGTAATCTGTATTTCTTGTTTGCCATCTTCTGCAAACACTTTAGTTTTCTGTTCCATACTATTTCGGTCGGTTTTTTTACTCACTTGGTACTTATTTTATTTTTTGTGTTCGTGACCCGAGCCTTTAAGGCGAACGGATGAAATAATCTTCGATTTCATAATAGATTCCAGGTTATCAAATCTTTTGTCCCATAGTTGTCTAAATGGCTCGATAAAGTCAGCTATGTCTTTCATTCCGTTTGGATTTAGACGATAGTATATTTCCCTACCTGTTTGTTCCTGTTCGAGAATTTGACACTCTGCGAGGATTTGGATATGCTTGGAAATTGTTTGCCGAGATGAATCAAAATTTTCAGCTATAGCTGTCGGTGTCATCGCTTGCATAGCGACCAACGTAATAATCGCTCTTCGAGTGGGGTCGGAAATAGCTTGGAAAACATCTCTTCTTAATTTCATTTCGCAGTTATTTGACTGCAAATATATATGCAATCATTTAACTGCGCAAAATTTAGACCTATTTTTTTAAGATTTGAGCTTTCTTAAATTCAAAAATATTGATTTGATTTCCAAAAAGGACTGAAGTAAAATTTCTTTCAAATTTTGGACAACCTCTATAAACATATCCTTCATAATTTCATTTCTATTATTGTAAACCATTAAAAATCGATAACGCAATGGCAACTATATTCTCTTTCACTCCAAGATGCCGTACTTCATCCCAATTACTCAAAAACCCCAATTCCAAGAGTATAGAGGGACAATAATTAATAGTTTCCCGTAGCACCTGAAAATTCGCAAACTTCACACCTCTACTTTCATATCCCAACTTTTTATTAAATGCAACCTGGGCCTGGTAAGCAAGCCAAGTAGAATCATCCGAATATTGTGAAGTGGCATTTACCACATACACTTCAACTCCTCTAGCGTTCGGATTATTGGAGTGATTGCAATGTAGCGAAACGAACAAATCAGCATTCAAAGCTTTGGCAAGTCTAGTTCTATCCGATAGGGGAATAAGCGTATCGCCGTACCTGGTCAAATAAATGTCCATTGGTGTTTCTGAATTTTCGTTAAGGCTCAAAATTTCCTGAGCAATCTCCAATACAGCATCCTTTTCTTGGATGCCATTTATTCCGATAGCACCGGAATCTTTTCCACCGTGTCCAACATCAATTACAATTCGTTTTTTGGTTGTCGTTTCCTGCCCAAAAATGATACACATTTTTAAGAGCAAAATCATAAAACAGACGTTTTTGAGCGCTTTTCTCATTTTCAATTTTCAGGTTATCAACAACTTCCTTGCAAAAATCCATAGCATTTGAGGCAAACTAATAGCAAATAAATTCAATTGAATTCAAATAATATTTTATTTACAAATATTTGATTATCAGTTATTTATAAGCAAATATATGTATATTTCCAATAACGAAAACAACACAAATTTTTAAACCGTTCCGTTATGAAAAAATCAATCTTTTGCGCAGTATTTCTTTCACACCTCTCAACATCACTTTTTGCCCAGATTGGAGGTATTGAAAATTCCGTTAATGATGTTTCCAACACCATCAGAACCATTTTTCCCATCATTTTGGGGGTTATTTTCCTTATAGGTTTCCTATTTAATGCAGGACACTTCTTTGGCGAAAACGCTGACCTTAAAAAAGGGATTACAAGAGTTCTTGTATTCGTTTTAATTGCGGGTGCAGTCGTTGGCATATTTACTTATCTCATTGGAATCGTTGTTTAGATGAACCCTCATCGAGGGCTATAGTACCAAAACTGTATGAAGACATTCGAGATCTATAAAAACATCAGGAAACGGGCGGTTATTTTTGGACTGCCCATTTCCCTGTTTGCACTAATGATGGTGTCCATACTTGCTTCGCTATTGGTCATCATCTTCTCATTCAGCTTCGGGATGATTATAGGGATATTGATCTTTAATGCGGCGCTCTACATCACATTGATTCGGATTACGAACCGTCCACAACTTTTTCAGATGGCCAAGGCCTTTCCAAGTATCATCAGTAACAAACAAAATTCAGGCCTCGATTATGAACAAGATTAACCTTTCGGCATATCAACCCATTGCGGATATTCAGGACCATATCGTGTTTGCCAACAATGGCAATGTAATTTTGTGCTATGAAGGAAATCTGCCAGAAATCTATTCACTGTCCGAAAAGGACTTTGAGGATATACATGGTGCTTGGTTTCAGGCTATAAAATCATTGCCTGTTGCCACTGTGGTTCACAAACAGGATGTCTATCTGAAGAAATCCTATTCATCGGAACAACTTCCGAATACCACCTTTCTGGAAAAAGCCACACACCAACACTTCAAAGATCGTGGCTATATTGAACACAAGTGTTATCTGTTCTTTATTCTGACCAAGAACAAAGCACTCAACAACCCCAAATATGTCAATCCATTCCGAAAAACATCAAAGGGAATTGTACTGGAACTGGATGACACCGTTAAAAGTTTTGAAAACGCCGTAAGCGACTCCGTTTCCTTTATTAACAATAGCCGAAAAATGACGTTCCTTCCCCTTGTAGCGGAAGATATTTTACAGCTTACAAGTGGCTATTTCAATGGCTTTAATATAGATTTTGACACCGATATTTTACTGGATAAGAAAAGCGTCACAATTGGTGAAAACCATTTTGATGCCCTGGCCATCAATAGCGAACTGTGCTTTGGCGAAAGTGTACAGAGTAGCAAGACCAATGGGAAATTCACTTCTGACGACTTCGTATTTCATCAAGGGTTTATTGATGGTTTAGGGCTTACGCTCAATGAGAACCACATCGTTAACCAGATCCTGTATTTGGATGACAAACAAAAATGGCGCACGCTGCTCGATAAGAAAATCGAGGAACTGAACAAAAGTTCCAATTTTGGCTCGCAGAACAAAGTTGTTCTTGGCAAAATCCAACACATCCTTGACCAGATTAATGCCGATGATAATTCGCGCATTATCCGTGGTCATCTCAATATCATTTATTGGGATAAAAATCCAGAAAATTTAACTCGGATAGGTTCTAAAATCAAGACTGAATTCAAAGAATTGGATATCATCCCCTACTATCCAAGAGGCGAAGAACGAAAGAACTATATACTGAACAGTTATTGCTGCTTTTCTTCAAATTTCTCAAATAATGATCTATATGTTACCGATTTAAAACACGCCTTGTGTCTGTTCATCAATAATACCAATTACAAATCGGACCCTACAGGAATTATTTTCAACGATAGAGAACACAACATCCCTGTCTTAAAAGATGTTTGGGATGACCGTAAGAAACGCATCAAAGCCCGGAACTTTGCCATATTCGCTCCGACAGGCGAGGGCAAATCCTTTCTGGCGAATAATATCCTGCGTCAATATTTTGAAAGTGGCGTTCGTCTGGTCATTATCGACTTGGGGAGCTCATATACGAAATTCGCAAAATTGTATCCTGAACAGTATACGGTACTTCGTTATGAGAGTGGAAAGAATTTGGGCATCAACCCATTCTACATCAGCAATCCTGACGACCTTGCACCAGAACGATTAGAAGACCTATCCGTGTTTCTTTTTGAATTGTTTGCCTTGGATTTAAAAGTCACCAAGGCACAATCAGTTTCCGTCAAAAAAATCCTGCGTCACTATTATGATAGCACTTCAGAAAACCATTCTTTGGAAGGTTTCTACAATTTTATAGAAAGGAATCAGGAAGATCTTCTGAACACTCTTAAAATCCATCCCGACTATTTTAATGTCACAAGCTTTTTGCATGTGATGTCCGAGTACGTCGGCGATGGCCTCTATAGTTTTCTGTTTGAAGTTAGCGAAGACCAGACCTATAAAATCGAGGATAAACGTTTGATCGTTTTTGAACTCGATGAAGTCAAGGACAACAAGGAAATTCTGTCCGTAATGTTGAAGCTGATCAAATCAGCAATCCAACGAACTATATGGAAAAATCGCGCTGAAAAAGGCATCATCCTCTTTGATGAATTTGCCAAACAACTGAAGTTCGAAAATGTTCTGGAAAGCGTAGAATTCTATTATCAAGCCATTCGTAAACAAAATGGTGCGATTGGGATTATTCTGCAATCCATCAATCAGCTTCCAAACAATACCACATCCGCAAGCATTCTTGAAAACACCCAGGTAATTTATAGTCTGAACAATGAAAAAGGCTATGATGAACTTGTCAAAAGGCTCAACCTCTCCAGTCACGATCTCAACCAATTAAAATCCATCAAGAACAATCTTTCCGGTCCACGGAAGTATACCGAGATGTTCATCAAAATTGGAAAGGAAAGCAACATTTTTAGGCTTGAAGTTCCCAAGGAAGTTTATGCAGCTTATTTGACCGATGGACAGGAAAACGAGGCCATAATGGCAATTTATAAAAAGACCAATAATATGGAATTGGCAATTAAAGAATTCACATCTAAATCCTAATACTATGAAAAACGCAATGAAAATTCAGGAACACTTTAACAATAGAAAGGTTGTGGGTAAAACAAAAACAGCAACGCTGATAATTATACTCATTATATCTTTTTTATTGCCTGCACGCGCTGCGTGCCAGGGAATGCCCACGTATGACAACACCAATTTTATCAGCTTGGTAAAACAATTGATAGAATCCGGCAAGCAGACCGCAAATATTATCAAGACCGTAGAGTTCTTAAAAACACAAAAGGAAAACATTGAAAAGGTCAATGATGTGGTCAAGCAATTAAACGCAGTACGTGAAATTGGAAGGAACAACCAACGTCTGATTAGTGTGATGCAAAATGACTTGAGAGACATTTTAGACAGTCCTTTCATAAAACCTGATGAAGTAGCAAGGGTGTCACAATCATTCACTGTGATCGTTGAAAACTCGTTGGATACCCTGGATTTTATAGACGAAATTCTATCGAGCGATTATCTAAAAATGACCGATGCGGAACGTACAGCAATTCTAAAAGAAAAAGAACTGGAATCTAGGGAGATGGTATCCAATATTACCACTAAAACCAAACGCTACAGGGATATCATTTCATTTCGGAAAATGCAGGACAAAATCAATAACCGCGAAACCGAATATTGAAGATGACCGCAACTTTCATTTTAGGAATAGGATTGGAATACATCGATACGGTTTTCCAAACGATACAGAACAGCAGCTTCTCGCAGTACACCATTGCGGGAATGAAGACCCTTGCTGTACTATTTTTTCTGGTCAATATCCTCAAAAAATACAATGAAGGTGTTGCCGATAAGGACGGCTATACTTGGGGATTGACTCCAGGAGAACTCGCAAAGAATTTTGCAATAGTAATATTGGTCATATTCTCAACTCAAGTATTAGGGTTCTTTGATGGTATTCTGGTCGCAATTGAAGGACAATACCGTGCCACCGCTCCTGCTTTACTTCCCTTGCAATTACAGGACCTTCCAATAGAAGAAGACATAAATCTTTTTGATGTCGCAAAAAATGCGATGAGTTTACTTTATGAAGCATTGATAACGCCGCTATATGGTTTCAAGATATTGGCTTTTATAATCAGTCTCTTTCTTTGGATTTTAGACTTATTTATTTACCCGCTGTTTTTAGCCGAGCGCTATTTTCTACTGGGAATTATGCAAGCGTTTTTTCCATTGGTCATTAGCTTGGCCGTATTTGAAAAATTCCGATCACTTGCCTATTCTTTTTTCAAGTTGTACGCGGCGGTTTATATGCTGGTACCAGCCTTCTTTTTGGTCAACATATTTATCAACGCCATCTATACCGAAATCAATACCAATTTTTGGCAAAATCTGTTTGGAACTGATGCAGGACAAGGCTTTTTTGCTCCTGTGGTGCAACTGGGCTCTGTTTTTTTTATAGTATTTCTGAAGTTCAAATTATACAGTCGTGCCACATCGTTCACGCTCAGATTGTTTAATAGCTAAATCAATTCAAATGAAAACTCCGTACATAAATATATATAGCGTTCTAAAGTTAAACCGGCTCATAGTTTTAACTGCCATCGTTTGTGCTTTGTTATCCAGCACCTTTTCACTTTGGATGGCTTTTACGACCAATAAAAATGCGCTCAACAGTGCGTTTGCCATCAATACCGACGGCAGTATCATTCCGCTAAAACTCGTTTCCCAAAAGGAAAATTTCACTGTAGAAGCATTGGCACATTTAGAACAGTTCCACAATTATTTCTATAACATTGATGCCAGCAATTATGAACGGAACTTAAAAAAAGCACTTTGGTTAGGGAATAGTTCCGTGGACAACCTCTATCGTCAGAAAAAAGCGGATGGCGTCTATAATCGATTGTTACAATATTCATTGGTTCAAAAAGTCCTCAACATTGATTCCAATCTAAATGAGGAGCATGGAACATATAGTTTCATGACCACAACCATTTTTGAAATCAACAGAGGCGTCATAACTGACACCTATGAATTGGTCTCCACAGGAAACCTGATCATGGTTGACCGGAACTTCCCCAACAATCCACACGGATTATTGATTACCGATTACTTCGAAAACACTTTAAAAAAAATTCAAAATGAAAATAGAAAAAAATAAAATAGTCTTTGCAGCAGTATTGGCTGTGATTTTCATTTTCCTAATTTCCTATTCTATGATGATTATGGGAGATGACAAAAGTGAAAATGAGAACCTTAAGCAAACCTTGATCCCAGATTTGAAAGAAAACCAAAAACAGTATGATTCAAAATTGGATGCCATTAATGATTTGAAGGAAGTGCGGGAAACCAACGCACCGAGCATATACGATGAAAAATTGATTGATTCTTTGGGCTTTTATGACCCAGATTTACCACAACGAGAAAAAGAACGCATTGTGGATAGTATTTACAACTCAGGTAAAATCCAATATTCAGAGAAACCATATCAAAACTTCGGGAAAGAGAAAGTGACTCGAAATGATAAGGAAAAAATTGATTCTGCCGAAATCAGGACAGAACAAAAAATTCAGGCCAAAGAACTTGGTTTGGAACATCAATTGTTTTTTGCCGCTTCGCCAAAGCCAAATAATAGTGCCACACTCGGCCATACCGATGAGAGCATTTACGTCGTTGTAGATGGCGATCAAACTGTAAAGGCAAATGCCCGATTAAGAATGCGTTTGACGAAACCAGCAACAATCAACAATAGACTGATGCCAAAAAATACGCTCGTCTTCGGGTTTATCAGCTTTCAGCCCAATCGCGCTTTAATTAATATTGAGAATATCGATCATCATGCCACAAAACTCAAAGCTTTTGACCTACAAGATGGCAGTGAA
Organism: Gelidibacter salicanalis; assembly: GCF_016469035.1. Taxonomy (GTDB): domain Bacteria; phylum Bacteroidota; class Bacteroidia; order Flavobacteriales; family Flavobacteriaceae; genus Gelidibacter; species Gelidibacter salicanalis_A. The sequence continues at coordinate 26,638 of NZ_JAEHJZ010000036.1, forward strand.
GGCATTTATGTCGAAAATAATTTTCGCGCAGACGCCACCAATGAAGTTCTGGATGATATCATTGGCGATATCAACATCCCATCGGTTCCGCAAGTCGGTGGAATTACCAAGATACTTAAACGGAACAATCGAAGCGTAAAAGTTACTGTTCTGAATAATTACAAATTAATTCTAAAACCAAGGCCATAGCCCTATTAGATATTTAAAATCTGACTCTTATGAAAAATTATATTATTATTTCAGCTATTCATATTTGCACATTTTTACCACTACTTTGCTCAGCACAAGACTCAATAAGAACATTCCAAGTTCTGGACACTATTTATGCGAACGACACCAAAAACGTTGCGCTATTTTTTCCTGAACCCATCAGACAGGGAATAACTGGGGCAGAGAATTTTGTGTTTACCTACAATCGTGAAAAAGAACAGTATTTTGGATTGCTCCAGGCAAAACCGGGAAAAGAAAGCAATCTTCTGGTAGTCAATAACGATGGCTCCGTTTTTTCGTATATTATAGGGTATAAAGCAAAACTTTCAAAGCTCAATTATTTCATTCCAATCTCCAGTAGTATTGGGAATGAAAAGCCAAAAGTGAAGGATTCGATCCCTGTTAAAACCTTTGAAAATAGTGTCGATTACGGTACGTATTATTATGAAAAGTTCTGTAGGTATCTTCTGGATAGAAAACAGCGCATCGGTCGGATTAAGAATCAAACTGAAGATATTGTCTTAAGTGTAGAGACTATTGTTTTTGATAAAGAAGAACTCTACTTTGTTATCCAGATTGAAAATAATTCTACGTTGGATTACGATTTAAATTTTTTAAATCTATTGATTGAAACACGGCAAAAGGGAAAAAGAAAATCATTGCAACGGTTGAATCAAGAACCTGTTTTCAAAGAAAATCAGCCAACGAAAATCAGAGAAAACGAAACTGTACGATTCGTTTATGTGATGTCTAAGTTTTCATTATCGAATGACCGCAGGGCAATTTTGGAACTGAACGAAAAAGATGGCGAAAGAAATATTGAACTAAAAATATCGCATAGATATATCAATAATCCAAATTGAGAATATATAATTTTTCAAAATCCGTAATCAGATTTTCATAGTACTTTGGGATGAATTTATACAAATCCAGTTCATCAACTAAAGAATTCATAAGTGGAAGTTTCATCCCATTTCTGTCGCCATTTGGGAAAGAAGCCAAACTCCCACCAGCACCCAAGAGAATCAAATGTGGCATTCTTTTGTATGGTAAAACACTTTTTTTAGCCATACTAGAGTTCACGTTTTAATATGTTAAATGCCCCAGCCATCAGTTCTATTTCCGAATTTTTAATCCCTATTTCTTTTGCTATATTTTTCCAGTTTTTGACAATTGAGAGCACTTCTTCTAGAATGGTCTGCATTTCTTTTTCGCTTAAGCGGAAATATTTACCTACACTTCTGGCTAATTCAAAATCTAATGCATTGTCATCCATATCTACATTTAAGGACAAGCCATCCTTTTCTATTGAAGGGTTTAAATCGTAAGCTGGGGATAAAATCCAACCTTTATCCGTTAATATAAATCCGTGATTCCGCAAGTGGTCATCCGTATTTGAAATAGCTATGTTAAATACAATACGACGCCACAGCTGATGTAAGTTTTGATCCACATCAACGCCATAATTCTCTATAAATTCAACAATCTCAAGGTAGCTAGGGGAAGCGTCCTTTATTGAATCTTCTGTATTACCGGTCATTGTCATTGCAGAGGCAAAATGGATACGTTTTTCATTATGCCTATCAAATCGCTTGGTCAGGAAAGTATGGTGCTGGCCACTTATCTTTTCTATTTTGGATTCTACCATTTCTATACCCGATGCAATAGCAAGCCGATAAGCCAAAAATTCCCAAGCGGCTTTATCAATGGTATCTGTCTTTGATGGGAATTTTGCTATCCATAGGTTTTTTTGAGAATCAAAAATATTGGCCTTAGGCCGCGCACCACCCAATGAAGAACCGGGCGCAATTAAAATGGCAACCCATTTTTGTAGGTCATCATTTTGGTCGTCACTTTCCAATTGTTTTGCCGCTTCCTGTAAATCGACCAATGAAGACCAAGGTGGCGTAGGGGTTTGGGCATCATTGTCTAAAAAAGGACCTTCCAGATCAGTTTTAAAGCGTAAGGCACCCATCCTGCTTTCATCGAAAACACCAAGCAGATAATCTATTTCATAAAGTGTCTGCGGCTTTTCATTATTTGCCCTGGCATCTTGTGCGGATCTGCGTTTCATAAGGGTTTTACCCCAAGTGTCGGGCATACTATCCAGAAAGATCCCGAAATTCTCTTTGTTGGTCGGGAATTGTGGCCCTGAATAAAATTCTATATCTGGGTCTAATAACCGTTGGGCATCGGTTTTTAACCAGTCTTTGTCATACTCAAAGCTGAACGCCTTTTTACCCTTGGCGAAGTGCGCCGAAAGTGTACCGACCAGCGTTGGTTCTTCTAAGCTTGCCCAATCTGCAAACACATAGATGTCAAACTTTCCTGTTGCCATAATATTTATAATAAATCAAGGTCTTGTAATTTTCTTCCAAACTCATCATCTTGGGCCAGCTTCAGAAAGTCATCTTGAAGGTTCAGGACCCTGAACACATTAAAATACAAACCTATGGAAACTGCAGGGTCGCCTTTCTCGATACGATAAAGCGTAGCTCTATGAATGCCTGCACGCTCGGAAACTTGTTCCGTAGTTAGCTTTCTTCTCTTACGCGCCAGCTTGATATTTCCCCCTATCTGTTCAAAAATCTTCTGGTATTTTGGTAGAAGAATGGTTTTCTTTGAGTTCATAATGTTGCTTATTTAAGACAAATATACAATTTTTGTTGTAAATTAGCGACAATTATAGACTTGAAACTGTGTATAGTATTTTTGACCAAGACCACGAGCTAACAATAAAAATGGGAATACCTAATGTATTTCGATTCCGTCCACCCAATGTAAATACTTTAAGCGAGCTTCAAGAACATTATATTTGGTTTTCAGATAGGGACTCACTTAATGATGAATTAGATTCTAATCCAGAATTTGTGAAATTGTCAACTAACCCTGAAGAACAAAAGCTGCTTTATAATACAATTGCAGAGAATATTCTAGACCCAAAAACCAAAGCTTATTTTGATAAGAATATGGATGCAGATAGGCTTCAAGAATTTGCTTCAACTAAAATAAACCCATTTGTATCGAGTTTTGGGATAGCCTGTTTTACAATGTACCCAATGAATGAGAAACTATGGGACATCTATTCAGAAAACAACAAGGGTATCTGCCTTCATTTTGACAGTAGTGATGACTCTACTTTTTTTCATAATATTCTACCAATTCATTATGTCTCACGTATAAAAGAAAGAGAATACAGCGCAATTTCACAACCCAATCACATCATTGACTTGTTCTATAAAAAAACGGAAAAATGGTCTTATGAAAAAGAACTTCGTCTTCTCAAGGAAAAAACTGGAAAGATTAAATTTAAGCCTTCATCTTTACAAAATGTACTTATTGGCTGTGATGCCGAGCAAGACTTTATAAATACAGTAGTGGATATCGTCAAAGACAATTATAATAAAGTAAATATTTTTCAAGTAATTGAGCCAGTTTCGATAGGGAAATTATCTTATAAGCCGTTGTATATTCCTAAATAATAAATAAAATATTTGACCACCAATTTGACCACTCATTTGACTACCTGTTACACCACCTATTGCACCACCTTAATACTAATCAAATATCGAACGCGCCTCCTCATAAACCTTCTCAAAATTAGCCGCCAAATCATCCTGAGAAAACTGCTTTGATTCCTTCGGCAACTCTCTTTGGATATTAGCCAACTTAAACTGCACCCTTTTATCTTTCCCATCCGCATACGTTATAAATTCGCCTTGCTTCAATCTAAAGAATACATCTGCCCTAATTTTCGGTATTTCCTTTTCCCCGGTAGTCACACGAGTATCAAAGTCTAGATTATAGCCTCGACTCACACTTTTAGTTGGATCTTTCACAATCTCAAAGAAACGTTCATAATATTTGGCGGTGTCTGGGTCGTTGACCTTGCCAAAAAACTGGTAGGACAGGTTGCTTAAAATTGCCTTACTCGCTTTATCCCCGTACATCATATCATTTTGAATCTTGTCCTGCATCACATAGACCGTTGAGATGTTATAACCCCGCAATGTCGCGGGAATACGGTGCATATTCAATAACCGAATGGTCGGTGCTTCTTCCATTAAAAGAAATGAAGGTTTGCTATTGCGAACGCTCATTTGTTTAGTTATGGTGTGGATGATCGTAGCGACGACTGGCGAATAAGAAGTTTCGAATTTCGGATTGTTTACTACAGAAATGACGGCGGGATTATCCTCACTATTGATATTCAAAGGCACTTCATCAGCTGACAACGCCATAAAGATGCGCTGTGTACTAATGCGCTTCAGTGCATTGGCCAAGGTGCTTTTTACGCCTGCAGTCTGCCGTTCAGAATCCTTACCACTGATAAACGCATCTGCCATGGCCCTTGATGTGGTATTGGTTTCCAAGAACTTGATAAGGCTTTCAGTGTTTAGAAATTGATATACGGCAATCAAATGAGGAAGTGTACAAAATTCGGGATAGTCCGTTTTTAATTTCCAGATCAATCCACCAATCAATCCCTCCGCAGCATCATTGAAGAATTTAGTGGTTCCTAAAGTTCCGGATTCCCTTTGCTCCAAAAGATTTTCAATCAGTACCCGAGACACCTCGTTAACGCTCTCCTCATTCTCCAGATAACGTGGCGCAATAGGATTTACCCTGTGAATGATTTTATCGAAGGAAATGATCTTAAATGGGATGTTGCCATTCTTGAAAAGCGGGTACGCCATTTCTGTTAATTCAAAATCTTTATAATCGTGAATGATACCACAAAAACCTTCTTTCCGGAAGTGTTTTAGAAAACCATAAACCACGCTCTCAGTTTTGCCGCTTCCCGCAGAACCGATAACTGATGCCCCTCGCTTGATGTTGTCGAGTTGGAAATTCCCTTTATCCGTGGCAAAGTTGACCTGATATTTTAGGTTCCCGTTATTAGGTTGATCTGTTTTATGTAAAAAAACATACATGCCCACGTTAACCAATATGAGCGGACAACCTAAATAGAGCGCTATCAAAATCAATTGAAAATCTTCATTTAGATAAAAGACAAAAGCTCCAAGGATTAAAAAGTTAATAATAAATGCATATCTACTTATCCTATAGATTCCATAGAAAGCAACACTGGTCAAACCAATAAGGAAAAATATTGCTAAGAGATTGTTCAGATGCATAGCTCTAAAATTAGATTCCGATGGAACTTGATTTGATAGCGACTTCCGCACCACGTCGCAGTCCTTTAAATATTTTCATTGCCAATTGTCCTTGCGTTACTGGAATACTAGGCATCATCGGAATACCTGCTTTGCCCATAAATTTGAACGCTAATGCTTTTTCATTGGTAGGCAATTTCATCAGCGCTGCAAAATAGATTTTTGGGTTCTTGATAAAATCCTTTCGCGCTTGGTAGGTCTCGGCAAAGTTTCTTTGGTAGCCGAAGGTCTTGTCAAATGTCTTTTCTGCCTTCTCGAAAAAACTGTTCCGATCAAAACCACGCTTCACGTTCTTTCCATGCATCTCCGCCTCAGAAGCCTTGTATTTACTCCCTGGCGAAAGACTAACTTTGTTGGACACATCCTTGCGACTTACTATAATGTGAATATGGCTTTGGTTACCTGACTTTGCCATTCCTTGAACTATACGTTTGCCATCCTGCTGGTGTGGGGCTTCCCTTTCCAATTTTGCAATTTCTTTTTCTTTTTCAGCTTTATTTCCAGTCATTGTCCCGTTTTCAATTTTTCGAATGTCCGTTTTGAGCTGTAGTATTTTAGAAGCGTAGGGTTGGTTTTCCTTTATCTGGAAGTCAGTTCCTTTATAGGTTCGTTGATGCTCGATTTTTGCATAATATTTTATGTCGTCGATTCGAATCGGGCGTCCGTTAATTTCACGATTGAAAGATGCCGCATAATCTTTCATCAGCTCACGGGTGTACCGTTTTAATTCCTCGCTAGAATTCTGTAACCTACTCAGTTCATATTGGGACGGGCTGACGGTGATGGAATAGAATTTGGGTTCAATTTTTTTGAGTTTTGACGTATTTCCATCAATCTCCTTAATGACTTCCTTAGCTGAAATCCCATCGCCATACTGATTGAAAAAACACTCCATGTCTTCCTGTTCCAGACCTTGATTTTCTTTCTCCAGATAGCCTACAAAATCCGCTGAACTTTGCGAGTACGTGCCTCCTAATTTTTGTGGTGTGATAGTGATATACATGGCTCCATATTTTAGGGTTCGTTAGTCGTTTTTCGTTTTTCCTCAAAAAGGACCGTTTTCTTTTCTTCGCTAAATTTTTTCTCCAAGATCAAAGGTTTTGTGGTGGATCCTTCAATTTTAAAAAGTGATTCCAGCATGGCGACTGTCGGCTTTGTTTGGGTCTTTTCAATATCCCGTTGAATGGCAATAATGGCATTCATCCGTTTCATCAAATTAGCCTCTAAAGTTCGTCCCGTCGGGCCAAATTTTTCTTTTGGTGAGATCTCATTATAGAAGAAAAAATCGAGCATCGTCGCCATGGCCTCGGTGTGCGATTTGAAGTGCGTTCTTGAAAATTCCTGAAAACGTTTGGCTGTTTCCTTTTTGAATCTAATTCCAATAAATGAGTCCATAATTCGCCGATTTGTCGCAAATTCTTCCCTAAAAATGGGCTCTCACAAGGCGTTTGTCGCAAATCGTTGAGAGTCAAGAAATTAATATATTCATAAACAACTAACTATCAGTTATTTACAAACAAAAAGGAGTACTTAACATCGCGTAGCGTGTTATCCTCTTGCTATTCCATTCCTTCATTTCATTTCGGTGCTTCCATACTTTTTATCAAAAGCTAAAAAGCCAAATTTGAATGATTGTAAGCAATTCATTTTTTAGCAGGATTCATTTCGTGTTTTTAAACTATCCTCAAAAAAATACAATAAAAATTTGCCTCTAAATTTTTGACCTTCATTGAAATAGAACAATAGCTGAGCCATGTAATTTGGGTTAAAATGCTGGCAATTGGTTGCCAAAATGACATATATCCATATACTTATTATATCCAGAGCGTTTTCCTTTTCAAAGGAACTTGATTAAGTGGGATTTTAATGGTATTACTATTTTAAGAACGACCACATTAAAACAATGAACGTGCGATTCATTTAATTCCATTTACTTCCCATAGAGCCGTCGCGTTACCTTTTCAGCAACCTCTACTAAAATTCAGGATGAGTAAGGACTTATAAAAGGGAGTATGCGACCGATTATGCAGTCCGTCTCGTTCTGAATTTTAAAACTTTGTGGATTAAAAGGATGAAGTGATTTGTTTCTGAAGCGGACGCTATTCCAAAGTTGAAACATTTGTGGTTATGACGAGATTTGATCCAATCGTGATGGTGAATAGAATCTCCTAAAAACTTTGGGATTGTGTCCAAGATTTTTTTGAGTGAAGCGCTTTTCCTGGAATGGAGTTTTTTCAGCGAAATGGAGGGGAATGGGCTGAACGGTATTTATTATATTTTGCAAACACAACCTTTCAAACGAGGTTTAAATATTTATTAAGTAGGGGTTAATTCAGTGACCTCTTTAAAACAACATCTTTTGAATACCATATAATGCTGGAAGGTTAAAAGTTTGATTGTTTTCCTCTCACAATTTTGCTCATCATTCCACAACAAAAACCCTATAAATATGTTATTTACAGGGTTTTTAATTTTAAGTTTATTTGCTAAGTACATGACAAAAAATGAAATACATCTATATTTTTTTGATTTTCAGAGTTTAGCAACACATTAGCCAAGAAGTAAAGCCCATATTTAAAGATGCTTTTGGCTTTTCTACCATGTTTTTTTATCGTAATTGGCTTAATCTGGTGCAAATAAATTCCAACTTTATAGCACCAAACAAAAGCAATCATTACCAGTAATACCAGTTTTTCTATTCTCTGAATATCTTGCAGATGTGTCTTTTCAATATCAAATCCGCTAGATTTCATTGCTTTAAAACACATCTCTATCTGCCATCGCTGTTTGTAATCTGTTTGTGCCTGTTCAGGTTTGTTAAACGATACGATAATCAGAAAATCTTGTTTCGCATTTCTGTTGTTGAGCCTGCAACCTGACAGATAGCAGAGTTGTCCATTGACCCGAACAATTTTATTGTAATGTACAAACTCATTGGCCTTGAACCGATTGAACAAATGGGATGCTTTTATTTCTTTATTTTTATGTGGCAGGAATACCTTAAAATTATTGCGGATACGTATGTGGTACCTAATCTTGTTCCTGTTTAAAAACTCTAGCCATCTTTCCCCCACAAACTCTCTATCTGCGACAACAGACCCAATGGCCTCTTTGCCAAAAAGATGGATGAACCTATTGATCAGCTCGATACGTTCTTGGCTATTGGAATTCCCTCTCTTGTCCAACATAGTAAACAACAGAGGAAATGCCACCCCTTTATAAACAATGCCGAGCATAAATATATTGATATTGGTTTGCCCAAACTTCCAATTGGTTCTGTCAATACTCAATATAAGTTTCTCTTGTGCAGGCAGTAGATTGAAGACAAGACGTGCTATTAGGTCAGGATCTAAACTATAACTGGCAATAAACCGTTGTATGCGCCTTAGCGAAGACTCCGAATCTGCTTTGGTGTCAAAAGCATTCGATAGTTTTTCAAAAGTCACGGTCTGTACTTTGCACAAAGCAATAATAAAGTGAGAAATAAGTTTGAGTCGGGCTAAATTGATTTTACCTCGCAAATGAGTGTTTAGAACTAAAGTTAATTCACTATTTTTAGTGACTGCATTGGTTTTCTTCATTAGACAAATAAGTGGAATTATTCATCTAATATACTGAAAATCAATGCTTTATATTAATTATTTAACCTTTAATTTATTGATTTTCAGTGAATTAAATTTTTGTCATGTACTAAAGTTTATTTGATGCATTTATTCCTAAGAACAAAATAAAATGCCCTCAACAATATTTGAAAAAAGAGCCTTTTAAAAACTGGGAATATTTATACTCCAACATTTTTAGCCATAATAATCAAAGAAAGTCCGGCAATAAATAATAAGAACATTAGACCTATTAATTTGTTTGTTCCTTTAGGAGCATCTTTAAATTCTTTCCATATAAATATTCCCCAAATTGCAGCTACCATAGTCGCTCCTTGGCCTAATCCGTATGAAATTGCAAATCCAGCTTCTCCCGCAGCTATCATATTTAAAATAAATCCGAGACACCAAATTACGCCTCCAAAAATTCCTATCAGGTGAAGCTTTGGAGTACCTAAACTAAAATAATCTTTGTAAGATACTTTTTCACCACTTATTGGCTTGTACATAAAAAAAGTATTGAACACAAAATTAGAAATAAATATTCCTATTGAAAATATAAATACCGCTGTATAAGGTGTCAACAGGCCTTCTGTTGGATTAGAAAAATCGACTGACATGGATGCGGCTACAAATCTATAAAAGAACCCCATCAACACACCCGCAGCTAAAGAAATAACTATTCCTTTGGTTGTTGCCACTCCCTTTGAAATTCGCTTGTAAACCAAAGCATCCAGAATAATTGCTAAAGCAACAAGCCCCACGCCCATAAATAACAATAAAGGATCACCCAAAGGTGTTGCTATATAGTTAACTATGACACCCAAAACTAACGCAATTCCTATTCCTATAGGAAATGCAATAGCCATACCTGCAATGTCTATTGCCGCGACTAACAATAAATTGGCAATATTAAATACAACCCCTCCTAGAAAGGCATAAAAAATTGCATTTAAAGAAGCATCTCCCAAATTTGGTAAAAAAGCCTGTCCACTATCGCCATTGCTCCCTAAAGTTAGTCCAAACACTAATGATAATAATACAACGCCCAAGGTATAATCCCAGTAAAAGAGTGCGAAACCCCATTCTTGTGAAGCTAATTTTTGCGTATTAGCCCAGGATCCCCAACATAACATTGTTATGACACATAAAAAAACAGCTAAAAGGTAATTGTCTACTATAAACATGACTCATTTTTTTTTTGGTTAGTATTATTCTTGTTGAACTCACATTGCATTATTTTAACTGGAAATAATAAAACAACATTGATATTTTATTCTTCGTAATACGTATATGACCAAGATTCAGTGAAACCACCACCACTACCTGTTCCGTTTTTAATTTGAGTGGCCACTCTATTTTGATCATCAAAAGTATAGTCAAAGGTGGCACCATAATTTGAGTCTGGATCAGATGTTAATTTCCTGAGGTAATTTTTAGCTAACTTTTTACTTTGTCTTCCATATAAGCCTCCAACAGTCTTCCATTGAGAATCAACTGTAAATGTTTGATGGATTGAACTTGGATTACTGGCAATAGTATATTCAAACACTCTATCTTCCCTTACTGTAACACCATCGTCCTCATACCTAACTCTATTAGTGATATTACTGTTGTTGATTTTATTTTCATATTTTAAATGGTCTGCGCCACTGTAATGCTCAAATATTTTTGCAAGAAAACCTTCGCCATCATATTCAAAAGCTGCGTACTCAGTTCCTGAGTCATTCCATAATTCTTTGCTAATGCGGCCTTCTCCGTCAAGAGTATAATTAGTTAAGTTACCACCTTTATTTATTGACAATTTTCCTGCTTGGGCATAATCATACATAATAACTTCAGGTGTACCTCCGTCATAAACATTTGAAATACTTGTTACACGATCGTTTCCGTCATAGGTAAATTCCCAACTTTCTATGCCATAACCTCCATCAAAACTTATTTTTTTAATTTTGGAATCCGGAACCACTGGAAAATCTGATTCACCACTTATATCATTTGTACAAGATGATAGTAAAATTAAGGTCAAGCAAATAGCAATTGAGTTTAAATACTTAATTGAATTTTTCATAATTTATAAGTTTAAATATTAGTTTGTAGTTTATATTCTTTTTAATAGTGAATCTTTTTTTGACTGAAATCTAAGGCATCTGAAAGCTCATTTAGGAACCAATCAACATTCCCTTTGCCTTGACTTACTCTATATTCATGATAAATATCTTTTTCTTTGAATAGTATATGCGTTAACCCATTGGATTTATAATTCATGCTTTTGTCAGTTGTAGAAACAAAGAACCAAGTGCGATTTAAAGATTTTATTTGATCCTCTGTAAGCGCTTTCAACGTTTCAATGTCAATAGGCGCATCATATACAGCACAAGAAGTAAAATCAGGATTTTTTACTGCATAGTCAAACGCTTTTGCACCCGCTTCTTTAAATCCTATTATAGACTGAAAACGACGACCTTCCCTAATACGATAATTCGATTTAGCAATGGACATAATTGAATCAAAAGACATTTCTGACTTTAAATCAATAAAAACAGAAATAATAGGTGGAAACTTAACTGCTTTAGTTTGATGCATTAGCATGTTTGCGATAGCCACCTTAGTTGAATTCGCAAATTTACCCACGAAATAAACGACAGGATAATAACGAAGAGACGTTGTATAATCCACAGGTAACAAGACGTCAAATCCATCATCATTCATTAGCTTTAAATCTAATTTAGCAGCGTTGACAGTATCAGAAAAATGCTCCTTTACATCCCCTCGATACGGCTTTTGACTAAATGCATCATCAATAAAATTTAGACCGTTTGTCAATGACCCTCTCCAATATTCAAAATTGTGCCCACCATTTCTTACTCTAAATTCATGGTCGAAATTCAAATCTCTTAGTAGGATATGTAACTCTTCATTACTCTTGCTTAAGGTTTGCTCATCATCTCCATTATCAATAAAAATCTTCAAATCTTTAAATCGATTTAAATTGGTCTTATTGAATAGATGAAAAGGAGAGTTATCTTTATAATACTGAGTAATTCGGTCTTCCCCATATATTCCCACGCCACCAAAAAGTCTTCCCCACTGTTCATCCCATTCAGTTGGATCTTCAGTCATATATTGATCATCAGTTCGAACTGAGATACTTAATGGCACACAAACTGAAAATACTTCAGGATGTTTTATCGGAAGAATCAATGCTCCAAAACCTCCCATAGAAAACCCAATAGTTGCTCTATTTTTATTGTTAGGCATAGTTCTATAATTAGCATCTATAAAAGGAACTAATTCATTTACAAACATATCCTGATATGAAAATTTTCCATAAAAATCGTTCACATAATAGGTGCTGTAGCCTTCGGGCATCACATAAATCATGGACTGGATTTCGTTTTTGTTTACCACATCATCAATATGCTGGCCTAACCTGCCATATTCTAACCAAGAATAATCATTACCACCTAATCCGTGAAGAAGGTAAACCACTGGATACCTTTTTTCGCTTTTAAGATAATCCTTTGGAAGAATGATTGAGTATTTAACCGTTTGACCAAGTATTTTACTCTCGATCGATTTCCCTTCGTAAGTAACAACCATATCCTGAGCTGACCCCATAGGAGATTGCAAGATAAACAACAAGATTATTACGAAAGTTCTCATCAATTATGGTCTATTTTTAATTTATATTTTTTCTTTCAGAATGGAAAGAGAATTACTTAATCCGTTCAAAAACGACTGATAGGTATCGTTCCCTTGCCTTACCCTATATTCATAGCCTATATTTTGTTCTCTTATAGACTTATACATAGTGTTATAGCCTTTATATTCCGCACTATCATCAGTTATATCGAGATAATAAAAAGTGCCCGCTACCGGTGCTACAGTATTATCAGTTAAATTAGCGTTAAATAAAAAACAGGACTTAAAAAACGACGACTCATTATTTATAAATTGAGCCGCTTTTAGACCTCCTTTTGAATTGCCTATTAAAACTCTTTTTTCTTTTTGTGCAAGCGTGCGATAATTGGAATCCGTATAAGAAATTATTTGCTCCATGGTAGCAAAACTCAAATCATTTGTTAAAGGAATTTCTACAATTATGGAATATGGTATACTTTGATTACTCATTGCATTATAAAGTAGAGACAGAGCGGCCAACTTACTTTCAGTCGGCTGATTACCAGTGTCATGAGCCAAATACAAGACTGGAAACCTAGATATATCTGAAACACCGTAGTTTGAATTTTTTAAGATGTTAACCGATTGTCCGCTGACTGTTTTGGTTTCATAAGCCGTGTTACTAATAGATTCCCCTATAATTGCTGGAGTAGGTTCTGCGCTATACCCTATGCCTTGAAAAGCATCACTAATAAACTTTAAAGCTTCCGGATAAGATGCCTTCCAATAATCAAATGAATGTCCGCCACTTCTTACCCGATACTCATGTGAGATATTCAAATCTCTAAGCACCGTATGCAATTTATCATTTGTAATTGAAAGTGATTCCTCATCGTCTCCACAATCAATGAGCAGTTTTAGATTAGAAAAATTAACAGCATTTTGATTTTCAAAGAAGTAAAATGGGCTATATTGCTTAAAATAATCTGTAAATCGACTTTGACCAGTCGCACCTATGCCTCCAAAAATAGGACTCCATTGATAATCATAAACGCTTTGCGGTTCAGCCATATATTGATCGTCCGTTCTAAAAGAAATGCTCAAAGGGACTCCCACAGAAAACACATCCGGGTTTAAGGCAGGGAGAATTAATGCGCCATAACCTCCCATAGAATAACCCATGGCTGCCCTATGATTCTTGTCATTTTTCGTTCGAAATAATTGATCAATTTCAGGAACCATTTCTATGGTAAGCATGTTCATATATGGATACATTCCATTATATCTATTTGCATAATAGGTATTATGTGCACTTGGCATCACAAAAATCATGGACGTGATCTCTCCTTTATACTGATCAGAATAATATTGTATCATTCCGTGTGTATACCATGCTTTTTCATTATCTCCAAAACCATGAAATAAATAGGTTACGGGATAATCTTCAGTAGATGTGTCGTATCCGTCAGGTAACAAAACGGCATAATCAACGTTTTCACCTAAAATTGAACTATAAAATGTCTGATTGGTAAGCAATCTCTTAAACGACAATTCTCTCTCCCCAGGAAAAGGATTTTGCTCAGAAACATTGTCTTTGCTAGAGCAACTAAAAATGACTAAACAGAATATGAAAAAATAAAATATTTTGTTAAGCTGATATTCTAAATTTTTAGTAGGCATAACATTTCAGTTTATTATTTTTCAAATACTTGGAGAGTCAGCATAAATAACAATTGATTTCATATATATACTAAAATCTGGATTTTTATTTACCCATTTAATTTCTACGTGATGATCTTTATTATCCAATAAATATTTATGAAAAACATCATATTTTCGAACTATGTAATCATAAGGCATTTTGACTTGTTCCACTTTTTCACCATCAATATATACATCTAAAAGCGCTACATAATCACTAGTTGGTACGCTACAAATGCTATTTACATTTCCAAGAACGACAATGCCATTTCCCTTAAAACCTATATTAATATTTTTATCAGTATAGTGTTGTCTTAAATAGCGCTCCTCAGATGGAAAGAGTCCAACAAAAGATTCCTCAAATCTTACCGTTTCGGGCTTTTGAATTTTTATTTTAATTTTATCGCCGTTAACTTCCCCTCCATTTTCCTCAATTAATTGAAGGCTGTGTTTATAAGTTAAATCATAAACTTCGTTTAAGGAAATCTCCATATATGGAAATTTTAAACCTTCAACTTCTTCCAATGCAGGCTTCCAATAATCTGGTATGCCATCGTAACCAAACATAACACCTAAAATACCTGCTGCCGTAGCTGGATTACAGTCTGAATCTTGTCCGCATCTTGTCGAAATATCCATGGTTTTAAAAAAATCTTTTTCTCCATAAAGTAAGCCGACTACAACATAAGCGGCATTTAACCTAGCGTCTATATTGAACGAATTATAAACACCCTCTGGACATCCTTTGTCTGACGAATGTTTTTTTTCTATCTCAAACCAAGTTTCTTTCCAGTCATCGGGATGTTTTTTATGCCATTCAATGACATCGGCAATCGTTTTATAAAAAAGGCTTTCTTTAGGAATTGTGCTTAATGCTTGTGAAATAACATAATCAATATCATCAGAGATATAAGCGACTGTGTACATGGCAGAAACGAAAACACCACCATACCATCCATCACCATAATTCATTATATGCCCAATATCATCACAAAACTTTGATGCGGTATTTGTCATTCCTGGAGCCATCATACCTGCGAAATCGGCTTCTATTTGAAAATCTATATCATCAGCATGGGGATTATTCATCCAGTGGCCAGAAGCAGGAGGCATTATTCCATTTAAGATATTGTATCGCGCCGCTTGGTTAGCGTGCCATAATTTATAATCTTCATTGGCAAATTCCAAAGCAAATGCATCTACAGGAGCATTTAGTCCAACTTTTTCTAAAATATTTACAAATGTGAGATCAAGATACACATCATCATAAAGCCCTGGATCCAATTCAAAAGTCTCCTTTATGTAGTGGTCATGCCATACTATTTTTTGATAATCTTGGATCATCGTTCCCTTAAATCTAAATTCAGTTGGCCCTCCAAATGTCACACCAATAGTTTGTCCTGCCCATCCGCCCCGTATTTTATCCTTTAATTCTTTTTTAGAAAACACCTTGAAGGTCTCTACAGGCTTACTGTGCTTTAAAGTTTGAGAATTCATTTGATTACAGCTAACAACTAAAAAACCGGTGGCCGCTGTGAATAATAAATATTTTAAAAATCTAACTGTCATATGAGTGTTGTTTTACATGGGTATATTGCTCCCTGGTTTGTTTTCTGAATACACAATTAAGTCATTAATCCTGTATTCATACTCAGGTTTGTGATTCAACCATTTTAATTTCAAAGTATGTTTGCCTTCTGGTAAATTATATTTCCATGCTGGTTCTAATCTTCTTGCTGAATTCATCATAGGCAATTTCACGGTTTCTTCCAATTTATCGTCAATATAAACTTCCATCAAAGCCACATAAGGATCATCTGGTTCCGCCAATCCAAAGGATTCTGATCCATAAGTTCTTTTAGAGACCCTATCTATATATTTCACATCCACCTTAGATCGTTTGGCCATATTACCATAGAGTAAAAAACCATTCCCAGTAAATTCAAAATTGATTTCATCTGTAAAAGATTCGTCTATTTTATTTCGCTCAATAGGATAAGTGTTTTCAAAATTTTGTTCAAAGGCTACCGCAATTGGTTCTTTTATAGGAATAGTCAATTGATCTTGTTCTATTTTCCCTCCTTCATCCTTTATAACTTGTAAAGCATGTTTCATACTCAATTCATAGGCCATACTCAACGACATATCTGTATTCTCAAAATTGTCGTTTTCTATTTCTTGAAGTGGTTTTAACCAAAATTCTGGAATACCGTCGTATCCTGTCATAACTCCCAAAACACCACCTACAGTTGCAGGATTACAATCGGCGTCTTGTCCACATCGCGCCGCAATATCTACAGATTTCGAAAAATTAGCATCTCCATACAACAAACCAATGGTTACATAAGCAGAGTTGATTTTAGCTTCGATATTGAACCCCAAGAAAACACCTTTAGGACAGCCAGTATCATTATTCCATTTTTTTTGTAATTCAAACCAAGTTTGCTTCCAATCATCAGGAAATTCCTTTTTCCACGCTATAACATCACTGATGCATTCATAAAACTGAGTTCCTTTTGGAATTGTTTTGATAGCGTTCTCAACTATCTGAGTTGGATTATCAAAAATAAATGCTGATGAATACAGCGCAGATGAATAGACACCACCATACCAACCATCCCCACTATTCATGACATGACCAACTCTATCAGCTATTTCTGTGGCCTTATTTACCATTCCTGGCGCCATTAGACCAATAAAATCTGCTTCTATTTGAAAATCAATATCATCTGCATGGGGATTGTTTTTCCAATTACCCGATGCAGGTGGCATTATCCCGTTCAAAATA
Organism: Gelidibacter salicanalis; assembly: GCF_016469035.1. GTDB lineage: Bacteria > Bacteroidota > Bacteroidia > Flavobacteriales > Flavobacteriaceae > Gelidibacter > Gelidibacter salicanalis_A. The sequence goes on from NZ_JAEHJZ010000036.1 coordinate 43,737, forward strand.
TTATATCGTGACGCTTGATTAGCATGTGCTAAATGGTATGCTGTGTTGGACCAATGCTTTGCTATAGCTTCAGAACTAGCATTAATACCATATTTTTCAAAAGCACTTACAAAATTTAGATCTGTATAAATATCATCAAACAGTCCTGGTTTTTTATCCCACCAATATTTTACATAATGTTCGTTCCAAGGAATATTCTGATTTTCATTTATTAGAGAGCCATTGTATTTAAACTCCACAGGAGCTCCATAAACCACTCCAATGGTTTGTCCTGCCCATCCTCCTTTTATTTTGTTCTGTAATTCTTGCTTTGAAATTACGAATGATTCTTTTGTTGCTGGTTCATTTACATCCTCTTGAGCATCTGCCGTTTTTGATGTTTTATCTTGACACGATAGCGCACCAAAAATCAAAATAATCATAAATCCTTTTAAAAAATTCTGTTTTGTTAAATTCATATCTATTTTGATTTTTGCGAATTATGAACACTCAGTTCAGCTATTGATGTAAATCCTGATACATTTTTTGTGTATTTATTCCAATGATCTTGAATTGCTGCATCTCCAATAATTCGGATTGCATTTGTAGTTACTGGTTTGAAGGTCAAAATGTATTCAGCAAAATGCGGCTGAAAAAAAACAATATCAGTTTCAGGTAACTTTGGACTTAAATTTTGTTTTTCAACTGCAACCCATTTACCTTCTTCGTTTTTGTATTGCACGTTTAAGGATGTAAACCAACCTCCAAACTCTTCCATACCACCTGTAGAAAACACCATCATATCAATAGTTTGGGCCTCATCCCATTCATAACCATAATAATCAACTTTAGGTATTTTTGCTTTTGCAGCAAGACTATAAAAAACCGAATTAGCCCCATTAAACACGCCATCATTTATAATTGCAGGAGTTTTGGCATACATAGAATGGCCAAAGGTAGTCCAACAAGAGTCCAAAACCGCTTCATTTAAAATATGAACATTAACAATTATAGAGTCTGCTTTTCTAGCAAGATTCTCATTCTTAACCAATAAGTCAAATGTTTTTGATAATACTGTTTTGCCATTATCAAGCTGTATTTTAATAGGAAATATACCTGATAATTGCGGAGTTCCATTGAGACGGCCTTTATCAAACTTCGTCCCTGGAGGAAGCTGTCCTTCTACTAAAGACCAATTGTACCCTTTGTTGGCATCACTATAAAATGTAAAATCCACAGGTTGATTAATTTCCATTTTTGCAGGTGGGCCAATGTAAAACTCTATGGGCGCATTAAACTGTGCACTCGTATTGATTTTTACAACTCTCTGGTTTTTACCTTGAGAAACCGAACCACCCTTTTCCTCAATAAGTTTAAGGGCCATTGCAAGCATTCTATTTATGATATCATCAATACTAGCGTCTGGCAATTCATAGCGTGTAATGTTGATATAGGTATCATTAAATGGTTTAGTCCAACCTTCGATAGGTAGGTACAAATCTTTAGGCAATGCTTTAAATCCAGAAATAATACCTAACAAACCAGCAACAGTTGCAGCTTGATTATCCGCGTCAAATCCCATGGCACAAGATAAATCCAATGTCCGCTGAAAATCTCCCTCTCCATAAAGCATCGCTAAGATTCCACATGCTCCATTTAAATTAGCATTCCAAATGGTTTTTGTTAAATCAGGCTCATTAACATAATACTTCAATGCCATTTCCTTCCATGCATCTTGCCACTTAGGGTGTTTTTTGTGCAGCGCAATCATATCTCGGACTGTTTGAGCATATCGACCATTTTCAGGCAGTGCATCTAAACCAATCTGGATTAATTTATTGATGTCTTTTTCAAAAAATGCCGCTGAATACATGGCTCCGTAATGTATAGTTGGTTCCGTACCCCAATCATCACTTGTGACACGAGCTGCCCAATCTGATTTTTGAGCGGCATAGTCAATCATGCCCGGAGCAGTGTAAGCCCATATTTCATTTATTAACTGAGGGTCAATTTGAAACCAATGAGGATTGATTTCTTTATCCCCTGTAAAAGGTGGCGTATAGCCATAATGCATTAGACCTAATGCTGCTCGATTAGCTAACCAAACACGATCTCTTATATGGAACATCCACGCCTCGCGCATTTGCTCATAAGTTGGCTCTACACCATACTTTTCCATATTTAATAAATACATGTACTCTACATCTGTATCATCATCAGAAAACGCTCCATTATATTGTTTGAGCTTGTCCAAGTTTTTTGCGTACCCATAAGGCCAATTTTCCTTGCCTGGTGCATCAATATATTTATTCTCATGCGGTAAACCATAGATATTCCCAATCATTTGACCTATCCAAGCACCTGCTATCTTATCTCTTAATTCCTCAACAGGTATTGTTTTGTATTTCAATGGCGGATCTACCGCACAATTATCTGTAGCATTAACAAATAGGAAAGGCGTTAAAACATATATTAAAATTAGAATTTGTTTCTTCATCATTAATCTGGGTTTTGAGCTAAATTGGGGTTAGTATTTAAAGCTGTTTGAGGGATAGGAAACAATTTTTTGTTTGGCCCTGAAGCTGGTTTTTCCCACCACGCATTTCCATAGACACCAAAGCGAATTAAGTCTTGTCTTCGTCTGCCTTCCCAAGCAAACTCTCGCCCAAATTCGTCCAACAATTCCGAATCTGATAAATCCCCAACAGTGTAAGGTGCTAACCCAGCTCTGGTTCGTATCTTTTGCAGATCAGAGTTATCTATAAATTCACCTGCCCTTCCTAATCTGTAGAGCGCTTCCAATTTCATATAAAGGACATCTGCATATCTAAAAAGAGCAAAATCATTTTCCATATCAGCGCCATAATTTATATTTTTTTGATATTGGTATTTAGCAATTCTGGCGCCTTCCCATTTTTTACGTGACGTATAATCTTCAATAGTTGGAGTATATATAAATGGCTCGCCACCCTCTACAATAGGATTTCCACCACTATTATATTGTTGACCAAACAAGAATGAATTCCTCCTTAAATCATTTTCGGCATATTTAGCAAAGAAATCTGGTTGAACAACAAATCCATCCCATGGATCTGCAATCATGTCAAACGATGCCTTGCTTGATGGATTTAACGAAAGATAGCCCCAATAAAAACCATCTCCTGTTAAACTTGGATGAAATGGAATAACAAATATATTCTCGGAAGAGTTTTCATTTTTTACCAAAAAGTTGGAAAAATAATTATTCTCTATTGAATATGCCCCTGTTCCTATAACCATGTCACAGGCCGCTACAGCTTCAGAAAATTTATCCTCACCAGTCCATTCTTTAGAATTTAAATACATTTTTGCCAAAAGTGTGTAAGCCATTCCTTGGGTAACTCTTCCGTAATATTCAGGCGTCGGCAAATCTTGAAGAGCACCTACATTATCATTGATTTCATTAACTATGAAGTCAAAAATAAATTTACGATTTTGTTGCTGTGGAAGTTCTGTTTCAGCAAAATCAACTGAATACGGCACATTCCCCCAATAGTCTATGGCCCAATAGTAATAATAAGCTCTTAGAATTTTAATTTCACCCACCACTCTTTCTTTATTATTAAATTCGATAGGTGTAATTACAGATAATATCTCATTACACGCGCTAATCCCTTCAAAAACGAGGTTCCAAGATTTTGTCAAGATTTTATTATTCGAAGTAGAGCTGCTTAAAGTGTGCTTTTGGATGACTTCCCATCTCCCTTGGTCATACCAATCTCCATTATCTTTGGCAGGTATCACCAATTCATCAGAAGCATTCTCTCCAAGCGCCCATAAAAACTGTTCGCCAGGATAACTTTGTAATTTGGTATAAGCCCGTCCCGTATAAGCAATAAGGTCTTTTTCACTGTTAAAGAAATTATTGGCATCTATTTCTGAATAGACTGTTTCAGATAAATCAGTACAAGAAAACACTAAGCAAATTAGTAATAGTGGTCGTGCGATTTTTAAAAAATACGTTTTCATAATAGTTTCTTTTTAAATAATTAAAATTTTACGTTCAATCCAAAAGCTATGGATGTTGTTCTTGGATAATATGATAAAGCATCTATACCAGGCTCTATACCCCCTAAATTTACTTCAGGATCTATACCGTTATATTTGGTAATGGTAAACACATTCTGCGCCGACCCAAAAACACTCAGGCCTGAGATGTATTTTGAGTTAATTTTAAAATCATGGCTTAAAGTAATGTTATCTAATTTTAAGAAAGATGCATCTTCTATATATTTTGAAGAATATGTAATGTTTCCTGTAAATTCAGGGTTTTCATATTGCGTGTGTACAACATTTCTTAGTCCAATGCCATTCCAGGATTCATAATACAGTCGATAAGCATTTAAAACATCTCCTCCAATACCTGCACGCATGGCAAAACTTAAATTCCAGTTTTTGTAGCTCAAATTGTTGCTCCATCCAATAATGGCATCAGGATTGGCATTCCCAATTTTCTCCCAATCACTTTTATCTACAACACCAAGAGGGTTTTGATTCTTAAACACATCTACACCATCTTCACTTACACCTAACCACACTGGCCCATAAAATGAACCAAGTTCCTGACCTTCTTCTATTCTTTGCGTGAAAACAGTTACAGCCCCTCCTACAAAACCACGCTCGTAAGATGTTTGAGTAAATTCAGCGTTAGATATTTTATCCAAAGCATTTTTATTGTGACTTGCCGTAATTGTCGTACTCCATTTAAAGTCAGAGTTATTGATAATCAATCCATTTAAAGTCGCTTCAACTCCTGTGTTGCTAATCGTGCCCACGTTTGTGAACAACTCATTAAAAAGATAAGGTGGCACCGGCACTTCGAAGTTCCATAAAAGATCTTCGGTTTTCCGCTTATAATACTCTAAACTCCCGCTAAACCTTTGGTCAAATAGGGAAAAATCCAATCCAACATTATATTCTTTTTTCTTCTCCCATCTCAAATCTAGATTTGGGTTTTGTCCAGGACCGTATGAATTGATCCATTGTTGATTATAAAACAAACTCCCAACTCTATTTAACAAAATAAGGGATTGATAGGGAGCAAAATCCTGATTACCAGTAACTCCATATCCAATACGCAATTTTATATTATTTACCCATTTCACGTCATTTAAAAATTGTTCTTCATTAATTCTCCATCCTACACTAATAGCTGGGAACACTCCCCACTTGTTGTTATCACCGAATTTAGAAGACCCTTCCTTTCTTATAGAAGCTGACAACAAGTATTTTTCTTTATAATTATAGGTTGCTCTACCAAAAAACGCAATCAATGTACTCTTACTTTTGTACGAACCCAAACTTGCATTTCCTTCAGGCAATCCTAAACCAGCTCCAATATTGTTATATAAAAAAGTATCAGAATCAAATCCTGTGTTACTCAAAAATGAACTATTAAATTTACTTTCTTGAAATGAATAACCTCCAATAACTCCTACATTATGATTTCCAAATTTTTGATGAAAATCTAAAACACTCTCAAATTGCACATCGCTGCTTCTACCATTTGCAATTTCCGCTTCTCCTCCTGCTCCTAAAGCGGTAGGGTAAAAATTAGTTCTATAGGAATTATCTTCCCATTCAGACGTTTGTTCCGATATAAAATTATCCCAGGTTAGATAATCTGTAAGCTTTGTTGTAACCCGTAAATTTGCCAATATGTCATTAGTTTTACCATCCCTAGTGCGTTCTTTGAGCAAAGCTACAGGATTGTAGTATTCTAAGCCTGACACAAATGAGTAACCTCCTGTATCAGGATTAGTATCATCATAAACGGGTTGTGTGGGATTTTGAAAAAATGCCTGTCTGAAGATATCATAATTCGCAGGAGAGTATGTTCTACTTCCTCTTGTTAAATTAAAATTCAATTTAATTGCATCATCAAAAAAGCTTTGTATAATATTCGTTTTAATTAACAAACGTTTCGATTCATTTCTCTGCAGCAAACCTTCACTTTGATTAAGAGTAACGGAAGACCTATGGGAGAAAACCTCGTCACCACCAGAGAATGAAACTGTGTTTTGTGAACTGATTGGAATTGATCTTGTAACTTCATCGAACCAATTTGTTTTACTTCCATAAAGACTTCCTGTTCTTGATGGCTGGTAGGTATTAATAGCGTCTACAAATTCATCGGCAGTCAAGTTTTGTACACCTTTTGGGGACACTTGAACTGATACTTGAGAAGAATATTCAAAGGTGCCTTTACCATTTATAGCCTGTTTTGTTGTAATAATAATAACCCCATTTGTTCCCCTTGTTCCGTATATTGCTGCTGCAGAACCGTCTTTTAAAACATCAAAGGACTCAACATCTTGGAAATTTATATTTTTTAGGTCAGCTCCTATTACTCCATCTATTATTATTAATGGCTGTTGTCCTGATGTTAAGGTATTTGCCCCTCTCAATAAAATTTGATAACCTGATAAAGGGTCAGCACCATTTGGCTGGGTAATAGATAAACCTGCTACTTTCCCTTGGATTAGGCCCACGGGGTCACTGTAAAGACCTTGGTTAAATTCATCTGACTTAATGGATGTTACGGCACCCGTATTTTCCTTTTTTGTCGATTGTCCATAACCAATTAAAACAACTTCATCTAAACCTTCGAGAGATTCTTGAAGAACAACATTGATAACAGGATTAGCAGCATTTACTCCCACCTCTTGAGGATTATACCCAACATATGAAAAAACAAGAGTGGCAGATGAAGGCACTGTTAATTGATAATTTCCATCAAAATCTGAAAGGGTTCCAGTTTGTGAATTTTTCACGTAAACATTGACACCTGAAAGAGGTAAACCTTCCTCATTTTTCACTTGTCCTGTAACGTTAATATCTTGAGAGAACAAATTATTTGTTGTAAAAACGAGCGCCAGTAAGACCATTAGTTTTGTAATACCCCCCAATTTAAAGATAAGTTTAGTTATCATATTCTTCGATTTTAAAGTTTAGATTAATTAGTTTATTGATTTTGCAGAAGTCAATTCCTTTTTATAAGGAATTGAAGACTGGGCCCCCATTTTTTGTACACAAAGTCCAGAAGCCTTTACAGCTAACTTTGCAGATTCAGTAATGGATTTGCCTTCTGAAAGACCAACACACAATGTTCCATTAAAGCAATCTCCCGCAGCAGTAGTATCTATAGCTTTAACTTCATCTGCAGGTATTACAGAATAATTATTTCCTTCTTTAACAAATGCTCCAAGAGACCCCATAGTGATTACTACATTTGCAACTCCTTTTCCACTAATAACATCGGCGGCTTCTTTTGCCTTTTCATAATCCTTAACCTTTATTCCCGATAGGATTTCAGCTTCAGTTTCATTAGGTGTAATAAGAAAAAGACCTTTTAATAATTTTTCAGGCAAGCTCCTTGCAGGTGCTGGATTTAGTATAACTGGTGTTTTTTTTTTTAACGCCAATTCCGACACGTATTCAACAGTTTCAATAGGTATCTCCAATTGCATTAATATCAAATCAGCATTACCAATCTGAGTTTTAAACTTTTCAATATCCTTTGGGGTTAAATTGGCATTAGATCCGGATGCTACTGCTATACAATTTTCACCATCAGAATTAACCATAATAAGTGCCACTCCCGAAGGATTTTTAGGATCAGATAATATTAAATCGGTATTTATACCTTCAGAATTGTAAAGTTCTAAAGACTGTTTACCAAACACATCGTTTCCTGTTTTGGCAACAAACGTAACAAGTCCACCCTGACGGGCAGCAGCTACTGCCTGATTGGCACCCTTTCCTCCAGGGTTCATCAGAAATGTACCTCCAATAACTGTTTCCCCTGGCGTTGGTAAACGGTCACTTTTAATAACCATATCTGTATTGCAACTTCCTATAACAAATATTTTCTTCTTATCCATAAATTATTTTATTATCACAATGAATGTATTATTTAATTTAACAAGTTGATAACAATTTTTTTAAAAAAAACATAAGTCTAAATTGATATAAATTTTTATAAAAATCTTATTATAAGCATTTTATGTGTTCAAAAATCGATTTTTAATACATTTTAAAGCTGTTTTTTTAACAAATTATAGTTCAAGAGATAGGTGAATAATGCAACAAATCCTTATCTAACTTATTCAATAACCTTTCTTACGGAATCTATCACGGTACCATCAACCCATTTAATTATAGCAACAACCTCATCTCCAAATACTGGTTTTTGTGGAACACCACAAATTCTCTCAGCTTCATCTTTTAATTCATAGATTGACTTAATTGGCAACCCGGATCCTCTAGTTTTCTCGATTAAATCTTTCCGCAAAGGGTTGATAGCAATACCCCTTTCGGTTATTATAACATCTATCAATTCTCCAGGTCCACAAACAGTTGTCACATGATCTTTAATTACCGGTATTCTATCCCTAAAAAGCGGTATAGGTAAAATTGTGCATTTTGAAAACAAGCAGTTTTGCCATCCGCCCAATCCATGTAATAAAAGACCGTCTGAATGCGTAACCACATTTCCGTTAAAATTGACATCAACTTCTGTAGCACCCAAGACAACTACATCTACCAGTTGTGCGAAATTGCCCTTACCATGATAGTTATAACTTGTAAATGGACTGGTATCAACATGATTAGGGTTATGTCTCATAGAATTCACCCCATCTAAATCAAAAGTTTGTCCATCCAATATAAAATCCAGTAAATTGTCTTTGAGCATATCTACCAAAAACTTATTGCTGCCACCTCTTGCAAAGCGCGCCTTGATACCTTTTCTTTTAAGAACTTCGGCAAAATAAAAGCCAACCGCTAAAGATGTTCCGCCCGCTCCTGCCTGAAAGGAAAACCCATCTTTTATAATTCCAGCATGTTCACAAAAGCGAGCTGTCAGTTTAGCAAGAAATAAGCGATCAGGACTTTTTGTAATTGCTGTGGTTCCAGACAATATATTTTCAGGAATCCCAATCTTATCTACTTTTACCACATAATCCACATAGTTGCCTTGAATTTGCCAAGGTAAACATGGAAAAAGCACAAGATTATCGGTCACAACAACAACCTTATTTGCATATTGAGAATCTGCCAGTGCAAAACCGAGCAAACCACAAGCCGATGGCCCATTAACGCCATTTGCATTTCCAAAACCATCTGCTGTTGGAGCAGCAATAACCGCAATATCTATCTGCACCTCACCATCTTGAACAGCTTGGTAGCGCCCTCCATGAGATCGAAGAACACCCATTCCTTTCATATTTCCATATGAAACATAACGTCCGAGTGCTCCGTTTAGACTACCTTCTATATGATGGATTGTACCATTATCCATGTATTTAATCAATTCAGAATGGCATTCAAATGAAGCTGAAGGAAACCATATTAAATTTTTTACATTTAGTTCCGAAGCAATCTCAAATATTTTATTAGCTATTAGATCCCCATTTCTAAAATGATGATGCGTGGAAATTGTCATACCATCTCTTAGTCCAGATTTAATTAACGCTTCTTTTAAACCCGAGACTAGCTTATTTCCATCATTTGGAAAGTCAATGCAAGTAGCAACCTTAGGAGCATATTTAAAACCTTCTGGCCTGTGTTTATCAACACCTTTATAAGGAATTACTTTACTACCATTCACAGTACTGGGCACCTCTCTATCAATAGCATTTACAAGCATATTATTTTCTCTTTTCATACTTTAAAGTTATTAATCGGTCCAGTTTTCATCCAATCTTTGCGATGAAATTGCTTGCTTAATTATATTTTTTGATTTCTCAACTACTGGAGCATCAATCATCTTAGTCCCAAGCGATATAACGCCCAACCCATTTTTAATGGCATCATTATAGGCGAAAACAATCGTTTTTGCTTCTTCTATTTCATCATCCGTTGGCGCAAAATGCTTACTGATTATTTCAATTTGTCTTGGATGAATACACCCCATACCTTCAAAACCAATTGATTTTGATGCAAGCACATTTTCCTTTAGCCCCTCCAAGTTTTCTACATCACTAAAAACTGAGTCTATAGGCTGAATACCAAACGCTTTACATGTTGTGACAATTTTTGTCCTTGCAAAAAGAGATTCCAGACCCAAAGGGGTTCTTTTTACGCCAAGATCTGCTGTGTAATCTTCCAATCCAATAGCAATTGCAACAATCATATCTGAGGACTTAGCTATTTCTATAATGTTTAAAATGCCTTTAGCGCTTTCAATTATTGGCATTAACCAAACCGGATTGATAGATTCGGATTTTTTCTGAATCTTATCTATATGACTGCTTATTGTCTTTATCTGAACTTCATCTTCGCACTTAGGAATTAATACAAGATTTACATTATGAGGAATGATGTAGGGCAAATCTTTTAATCCCTCTGGAAATTGATTTATCCTAACCATTCTCTCCACGCCTAAAAAATTCAAACTTCTGAGAGCATTTCTTACTAAAAAACGTGCTTCTTGCTTTTTTGAGAATGCGACAGCATCCTCTAAATCCAAGATAACACCGTCAGGCTTATGGATTCCAGAATTGAGCATTAAACTAGGTGTATTACCCGGCAAATACAACCTTGTAACCCTATGTCTGTTTTTAGTGGTTACCAATTCATTCTCAGGAATAAACTTTAGCAAAAATTCCTTATCTGTAATTATCGCCTGCTTTATAACCGCCTCAAGTCTTGCAGCTATAACAAAATCTAAAGCACCACTATCCTCTATGTTTAGAATAGCATGCCTAATTTTAAAATAATCAAGGATCTCAAGACACAATAGCCTAATATGCTTGCCATAATTAGATTCAACCTTACTGGACAAACCTATTTCAATGACTCCTTCCTCTTTTAACTCCAAAGACACAAAACAATCAGACCTTATCTTTTCACCTTTATTTCCAGCACAAAACTCGTTAGTCATTTCCATAATTAATTGAATAATTTTTTACTCTTGCAATGCCCATGCTGGCAATTCCAATTCAATTCCAAGCCATGGAATAATCACAAAATAGAATATTAAAGGTAACATTAACAAAATAATTAAATTCAGCCAAAACCCACATTTTATCATCTCTGGAACAGAAACACGATTACTTGCAAAAACCACAGTATTTGGCCCAGTTGCGGCTGGCATCATAAAGGCACACGAACAAACAACGGTTGCAGGAATCATGAAAAGCAATGGGTTCATATTTGCCGCTAAAGCCGTACTTGCTAAGATAGGTAGAAGGATATTTGCACTGGCCGTATTTGAATTAAACTCTGTAAAAGTCAAAACAAACGCTATAACAACAATAAGAATAGTAAAAAAGGAAAAATTGCTCACAAAAGTGAGTTGACCACCTAACCAATTTGCCAAACCTGTAGCATCAAATCCATTAGCCACCGCGTAACCCCCACCAACAATAATGACAACACCCCAAGGCACTTGTCTGGCCTCTTCCCAGTTTAACAACTTTCTATCTTTATTTGCAGGAATAATAAACAACAGTATTGCCGAAGCCATCGCAATAGTCCCATCATGTATGCGATCCGAAACACCCAAAACTTCAGTCCAACCATAAATATGAAATTCCCCTATATAAATTGCTTCTTTAAATACCCAGGCAAATACAGTTAAAACAGCAACGTATAACACTCTTTTTTCACCTGACTTGATTCCACCTAAAGCTTTTAACTCTTCTCTTACAACATTTAAATTATCACTCAATTTGCCATCGATTTTAAAATACTTTACAATAAACAGCCAAAAAATTGGAAGAAAAATGAATACTACTGGCACGCCTATTTTCAACCATTTAAAGAAATTGAATGTTGGAGCTTCAGGGAAAAGTTTTTCAAATATTCCAATAAAAATCATATTGGTTGGAGAACCTATTAAGGTTGCAAGCCCCCCTATTGATGCCGAATAAGCAATGGCAAGCATCAAGGCAGGTGCGAAATTATTTTTCCCACCCGTTATATTTTCGTCCTTTTCAATAATTGACAGACCAATCGGAAGCATCATTAATGCCGTTGTAATATTAGCAATCCACATAGATATAAAAGCGGTGGCAACCATCATGCTCAAAATAATTCTGGAACGACTGGTACCAAAGAAAGTGAGAATTTTTAAAGCTATTCTTTTATGTAGATTTTGAACTTCAATAGCTTTAGCCAAAAAAAAGATTGCCAAAAACATGAGCACATAGTTATGTCCATAATTTGAAGCGGTTTCTGATGGTGATAAAATATTAAAAAAAGGAAATAAAACGAGTGGAACGAAGGCAGTCACATAAACCGGTACAGCCTCTGTAACCCACCAAATACTCATGAGCACAACTACGGCAGCGGCACCTTTAGCTTCATAACCCATCCCTTCTGGCGTTGGTAAAAGCTGAATAATTATAAAAAGCAAAACCCCTAAAACTATTCCTATATTTTTTTTCAAAGCGCCTATATTTATTCTCAAATTTATCAGAAATAAATAATGGTAATAATCAAAAATTAAACTAATTTTATATTTATAAAATGAAAATTAAATACTTAAGACACTAATAAACAGCATTTTAAATTTAATTTTTGTTTCTAATATTATATATCTAACCTCATTGTTTATAAAATGACTAAATCAGAATCTTTAATATACCTTATAAACTCATTGACAAAAGCTGAAAAAAAGTCCATAAGCAGTTCTATGATAAACTCAACTTCAAACTTTGAGAATCTTTATCACATTATTCTTAAAAAGAAAAATGCTACCGCCGATTCAGTTCGAAAAGAATATGACACCGTTTGCAAAGGGACTTCATTTGAAACCTCTGTAATTTATTTGCATAACTTTTTACTGAATTCAATCTTAGATTTAAGAAAAAACCAAGATTTGAATTTTTTATTATTTGACAATATATCCAAGGCTCGAATATTATTTGAAAAATCACTTTATAATGAATGTTTTAAATTGTTAAAGAAGACTAAAAATACAGCTCTAAAACACGAAAATCAGTATGCTTTTCTTTTATCATCTCGTCTTGAATTAGATTATCTTCTCTCTCTAAACTACCCTGATATAGACGAAAACACCTTACTCAAAAAACAATTTAAACTAAATGAATCCTTGTTGACTATTCAAAAAACAAATCAACTTTCTTCCTTGCTTGAATTATTGAAACATAGAATGGTTTATATAGGAAATGCCAGAACAGAATTACAAAAAAACAAGCTCAATGATTTAGTCATGAGTGAAATGAGCATCATAAATTCGTTTACAAAGGAAAATGTAGAAATTGATAAGTTACATCAACTTTTTCAGGCAAATTATTTAATTGATGTGGGAGATTTTAAATCCGCTCAACGTTCATTTTACGAACTGAACGCACTAATGGAGAAAAACAAACACCTCTGGTCTGAACCTCCAATTTATTACCTATTTACTTTAGAAGGAATTTTAGATACTTTGAGAAGCCAACGAAATTATGAAGGCATGGCATATTTTGTGGAACAATTAAAAAAACTTAAAGGATCTCATCAATATTTTAATTTAAGAATACAATGCACCATATTTCTTTATGAATTAATACCATTGCTTGATAATGGTGATTTTGTTTCTAGCCACAATAAAATGAAGTTGAGTGCTAAGGATTTACTTAAAAATGAAAACCTGCTGAGCTTATCTCAAAATGCTGAACTCAAATTGCACATTTCCCTGATTCACTTTGGTTTGGGAGAATACAAAAAAGCTCAGAAAATTTTAAATAAAATTATATTTGCTAGTAGAGATTACACTCAACTCCCTCTTTACAGAACCATTAGATTAGTTAATTTATTGATATTATATGAGATGAAAGATTTTGAATTTATAAAATATGAATCTCGGACTTTAAATAGAGAAATACAAATGGCAAAAAAAAGTTATAAAATAGAAAGAGAGATTATTAAATTTGTAAATAAGCACAATCTACCATACTTAAATTCAAAACGATCAAAACTTTGGTCGGAAAAAGAAGAGAAGTTCAAACTTATCTCTAAAGATATTTACGAGAAACAAACCTTAAAGTACTTTGATTTTCTTATTTGGATAGAAAGCAAAATAAAGAGAGTTAAATTATCTCATTTGTTATCTGAAAAAAGAAATGCGAACATGACAAGATCATAATCGGTGATATCATCTATATAGCGTAATTACATATGATGATAATTGAATATGTTTATAATTTTATGTATTTGTATCTCAGATTTTAATAAACACCCTTAATTACCGAATCAATTTTAAATCAATTCGCAATTCACAAATCGAAAAAATAAAATTTGAAATATTTTGGTTCATTTTCACATTCTGGAGACAACACAAACGTTAAACTTTGTTAAATCGAGACCAATTCGGTGACCTCTAAAAACCACTCCTTTGGGAAGCCCTATAAACACTGTAAAGTTGAAATTATGGTCGTTGTCTCCGAAGAACGGAAAAATCATAAAATTGAATACTCTTTCAGGCATCTCTTCAAATTTCTCGAGTAATGTTTTATACGTTACCGATTTAAAAGATGCGCTGGGTCGTTCTTCAACGATACCAATTAAAAACCTTGTAATACTGGCATCATCTTCAGCCATAGAAAACACAACCAGTCATTCTGATAGTAATTCAATCTTTTTTAAAGTCATTTTTTTCGCATTACTTAATCGAGCTTAGCAATTAAGAAAACAGGTAAGGTTATATTCAACAAATAATTTACTGTAGAAAGTTGTTTTAGTTATTTTATCAACCTTTACACGGCCATTAAAATGGCCACATAGTGGCAAACTGCCGCTGCCAATACAAAGAAATGCCAGACGGCATGGTTATAGGGATATTTTTTCCAAAGGTAAAAAATAACACCCAAAAGATAAAGCAAACTTCCTATAAGGATCATTACCAATACCCCAGTGGGAATTGCATCAAAGAATGTCCGTCCCCCCACAACCATAATACCTCCCATTGCAATATAAGCGAGCGTAGAAATAATATTCCATTTGCCGGTAAAAAAAATCTTAAAAATAATTCCGATGGCGGTCAGGCTCCAAAGTACAGTTAGCAATGTAATACCGAAAGTATTGTTCATATAGATCAATAAAAACGGCGTATAAGTGCCAGCTATCAGGAAATAAATACTGATGTGGTCAAGAATCTGTAGAACCCGTTTTGCCTCGACATGTTGAAAACCATGATAGAGTGTGGAAGACGTAAAAAGTTGTAAAAAGCAAAATCCATAAATTGCTGCGCCGATAATGCCAGGTGTATTATCGCTTTTTATGGCTAAGGCTATCAGGATAGGAATCCCTACGATACCAAAAATAATTCCGAAGCCATGTATAATACTATTTACAAGTTCTTGCTGGATTTGTAACTTGGAATTTGGAGCTTGCATAAGTATAGATTTTTGGTTAGGCATTATGGATTGAAATTTTCATAAAAGTGTAAGCATGGTCATTCCTATAATCTCTATTTTGATAACTGATTGATTCACAATTTGGAATTTTATGATAATGAATTCATGAATCTTCCGATTTTACAAGAATGGCAATTCCAATAAAAATCTCGAGGTAGAGCTTTGAGGAATTCTTTTTCAATTAAATGGGATTCAACAATTATTTATAGGTGACAACATCATTATTGTAAAGCGCTGTTAATATTCTTTCTTTTCCTGGAATGGATCATAAATTTAGTGTTAAAGCTAATTTATAGCACACATTCATTGAGTTGCTCAGTCGCATATTGCCCTTGTTTCACGAATTGAACCCTGGCACTTAATTTAATTTCATCACCAACAATTAGGACTCCTGCCGCATTTTTTCCAGCCCAAGTCAACCCAAAATCCCTGCGATTTATTTTTCCGGAAAATGATAATTCCACCTTGTTTTGAAAATTTTTACCAATCGTCGTTTTGCCAGAATCGATTGCAAGTATCATCTGTTTTTAATGTTTTTAATGATTAAATTCGCTTGGATTTTCTTTTCGGCTATATTAAAATCTCCTAGAGTATAAAATTGTCCTTTATAAAAAGAAAAATATCTTTTCATTCTTTCAACCACTTCGCACTTGTCAAATAAGATTTGCCACCCAATAATTTCTCTGCTAAGCTATCAATCCTCCTCTCTTGAAACCATTTCAGCATCAAAAACCATGGTTTGAATATTCGAAATGCATTGGACAAGGACGGTCGGTGTTATGGATTTTTTTATTACTCCATAGTGTTCTATAATCAACCAATTAAATATGCCAGTCCATTCCCTACTGGCTCGCAAAGCACATTAATAGTTTTGGTCTTAAATAATTCTTGAATAATTTCTCTCCCCTTTTTATAGTCATCATGAATGGGGCAAGGGTGTGACGAAGAGCATTTGCTCAAACCTAAACCACATTCTTCAAATAGATCCTTTCCATCTATGGTGTCCACAATAGTTATAATAGGCTGCAATTGTTGCTCCTTTGTAATGTAAAATCCCCCAGAGGGCCCCTTAATGCTCATAATTATCTTTTGGCGCACTAAATTTTGCAATATTTTGCTCACGGTATGTTCACTGGCATTGATATACTGGGAAATTTCCTTTACACCCAGCTTTTCTCCAGCTTCTTCTTTGGAAGCGAGATAAATAACAGCTTTTATGGCAGTTTTACATGTATTGCTTAACATCTTTATGTGTTTAAAAATGATTGACCTGCTTCAGAAATCATACTTTGATCCCAAGGTGGTTCAAAACTTAGTTTTACTTGTATTTTATCTTCAGGAAACGATTGTTGCATCGCTTGTGTGGCTGATTCTACGATAGATTCACCCATCGGACAAAACCTAGTGGTCAAAGTCATGATGACGATAACGTCATTACTTTCTTCTTTGAAATCAGTTTCATATACTAAGCCTAGATCAACTATGTTTAAATCGATCTCAGGGTCCATAACCTCATATAAAGCAGTTATAGCAAGTTCGTTTTTCTCGGGGTTATTTGTTTTTATATTCATTTAATTTTGCTTTATGAAAGAGAATTTTAAATACATTAAAGTTATACAGTACCGCAGTAATTAAAAGAAATACGGCACCAATGTTTAAAAGTAAAACATTTGTTAGAACAATCCCCAATCCGAAGATTATAAAACCAACCAGATAGACCACGCCATTCATAATAAAAATTTTATTGTTAAAAAGTTCTTTAGGATTTGGAGTTTTTCCTAATCCCGCGATTCTGCTATAAACTCTATTCCAAACAATAAAAGGCAAGGTCTTAAAGGTCATTCCCAATATTATGGTTGTGATCCAACCGAAAAAAATGGTGAATCCATACAACATTACCAACTGAGAACTGCTAACTGTTGCGAACATGATAATGATGGCAATCAATACAATTACTGGAACAATGGTTAAAGCGACTGATAGTATAGAAATCTTTACTTGTTCATCCACCTTTTTGCGAATACGCTTGGTATAAGACCAGTAGATATGATTTCCGAAGAGTATAACACTTAATCCAATTAACACAATCGGAATAAAATACAACTCTACTTTTACAGATAAGAAAAACATAATGATAAAACTGATCAGTCCCAGATTAATAAGTACATAAACCAGCCATAACCGTTTTTGATTTTCATATTTTGAAATGAGGAACATGGGTATCAACCGCGATCCTACACCAATAATCATCAGTAAGAACCAGCCAATGATTCCTAAATGGGCATGGAGTGAGAGAAAATCAATAGAACTTTGTGATAGGACATTGGTAGAAAAATTCCAAACCAATAAAAGCCCCAGCAAAGTAGTCATAAATAGATACAAAACCGACGTAAACGCAAATACAGCGTGTACATTTCGGCTTTTACTATGGTATATGCTTAACCACAAATTGGCCAAATAACTGATAACCGAAAGATTGATAAGTATAGCGCCTATCATGGCCACTACGCCCATATTAAACTCATAAAATGCAAAAACCAATAATGGGATACCAATAGCCGCAAAGACAAACGACAAGTAAGCCAATAGGTTGCTGTGCAACTTTCCTTCTATCATTACAGGAAACAATTGGTGACTTGCACCCAAAATAATCATAGTTCCCCATCCAAGAGCCATGGTATGCGTAATGGCCAAGGTAGGCGGATTAAAATAATGTTGGGTAAATGCGGTAGTATTGGTTAGTATTAAAATAGTGGCAATTAGAAAAGAAAGTGCAGCATAGCCATAAAAAGGTAACACTACTTTATAGGAAGTGTTTTTAATAGCGCTATTAGTTCCGGCGACAATCATCTTAGCTTTTAAAAATTAAAAGACGAACCTCTCCTTCGCTGATTTCCTTTATACGATAGTCAAACTTTCTGTCTGACAATTCAGGAAGTAAGAACACTGGGATGCGTTTATGGTATACATAAAGTGCTTCGTCAACTGGTAGTTTATCAAGTTCTGCCAAGATGGTAAGCATAGGCTGGGGCATTTCCAATTCCCGCACATCTACAGTAACCAACTTGTCAATAAAACGCTGCATAACACTATCCCACCCACTGTCTGCACCATCTTTTGGTTTAACTTCAACAGGAGTGTTATCGGATCTCTTATAGAAATAGGTTTCTACCAACTCATTACTTATGATATCCGCATAAACATCAAATCCTTGTTTCTCCAACATTTTTATTAAAGGCACCGGTTCAAAAGTATTGATAACCTTTAAGGCCTCCCCTGCTTGAATAGATTTCATCTTATCTAAAATTAAAGTCAAGGGGTCTTTACCAGATGCCAATAATTCACGTACATCAAAATCAATTATCTGATTTTTGGTTAGTGTCGTGATAAATGCAGGTAATTCCTTTTTGTCTTCAACAACGGCTACGGTCTCAGTATCAATTTCAAAACCTAAGGGTTTGAGTTTGCTAAAGAAATCATCTACCTGACAGCCGGCCATCTTAGATGCCATAGCAATACTGGTTCTGCCGGCAAGCAGTTTCCGGAGCAGTGGATTTCTTAGTTTATCAAACTTTTGGTCGATGCTAATTATCGCCTCCATGGCATCTGGATGTGCTTTAAGCAGGTGCGCAATTTTTGTATTTGCATTAATGGGTTTCATCGCTTTGTTGTAATTGAATTTCTAATTTTATGGCTTTAGGAAAAAGGATGTTATTTTCTAAATGAATGTGTAAATGAAGATCTTCTTCAAACTCATCCAACAAACGATATAGTAAAGTGTAACTGGCACAAGCGTCTTCGGGTAAGGTATAATTGTTGGTCAGTTTTCTAATGTCATCCATTTCATTTCCAACGGACAGATGTTCTGCTTCGTGATGTGTTATAAAATTTTGAAATTCTTTAGAACTTAGAGTTTTTTGTGAAGGAGTTTCTTTACTTCCCTTTATCATGGAGTTAATTAAAGGAAACAATCTTTGTTCTTCTTTTTCCATGTGCGCCAGCATATCTGCACCTACATCTTTTACCAGATTCTTTATTTCAACCAATTCCGGATGGCGTTCCCCATGAACCTCCATGACCTTTTCAGCATACGCTGTAAGATCGGGTAAATTTTTTCTCACGTAACGGTGATGGACATTCACAATATAATCTGAAAGGAAATCTAATTCCCATTCATCATAAGGCATTGGGCGCGATGAAGGCACCTTATCAATCTGTTGTAGTTCTTGCTCTACTTTGGTTAGATCCAGACCTTTTTCAGCACAAGCTTCTTGTACTGTTTTTTTACCACCACAACAAAAATCCAAACCATACTTTTTGAACACTTCTGCTTTACGTAAATCTTTTGCAGCCAAAGCTCCAAGTGTTTCTTCATTCTCGCCAGAAACGCGTTTTCTGATTCTTATTTTCCACCATGCCGGACCTTCTTCCAAATACTCCCAAGTAAATATATTTCCTTTTTGTCCCAATAACTGATAGTAAAGTGGTTTTGGATCATGATCATTGTGTATGATCAGACTCTCTCCTTCTTTTAATTCATTAAAACGGTTAAATATGGTGGGGTGTTTTTGTTGTGGTTCTAGTAAAGTAACATTTAGGATATTCTCAAGTGTTGTTTCCATTTTTTATAGGGATTTTAAAGATCCGGCAGTTTTTTAAACCGGCCAGGAGTAATATTTGTTAATAAATTTTAGTCAAAATTAAAAATAAATTTGCAATAAAAGTATTAAAGTACTTTTTTTCTTTAATAAAAGGTTTTTAGTTTAATTTTCTCAAAATAAAGCCTTAAAATTGCCCTTTATTAATAACAACATCTTTATATCTTAAACTACTATGGATACTAAAACCCAAACAGAAGCGCTAGACATGCGCGTACATATTCCTATAGAACGGCATAGAAAGCTAATTCAACTCTTCAAAGAATTGCCTGTAGAGGAGAGTTTTATTTTTATCAATGATCATGATCCGATTCCGCTGTATTATGAATTTCGTTCTATATATGGCGATGTGGTTGGATGGGAATATCTAAATCGTGGCGGACGGGAATGGAAGGTAAAAGTGACCCGCACCGAAGCTTCTCAGGGCAGAGAGTTTACGGAAATATCAACCTTACTCGATCTTCGAAAAGCTGAAGAAAAAGAATGGAAACAAATTGTATTTCATCGTTATGGGATGATGGAACAAGGAGATGTCATGGAACTTATTGCCGCGGAAGACCCTAAGGAAATTCATGCCATATTCGTGAATAAATTTGAAGGACAACATTCTTGGATATACAAAAAGCAAGCGCACAATGAAGTTGTAGTACACATCATTAAAGAAGTCAAAAGTGGTCTAGGAGTTGATGGATTTTCCGTAGTAAATGAGTTTGATTTGCGACCTTTCCCTCCAACAGAACGCCACGAAATGTTTTATAAAGGCTTTGCCGATATAAAACCTGGAGAAGCTTTTGAGTTTATTAACGATCATGATCCTTTGCCTCTTTACTATCAAATGGAAGCAGAAAGCAAAGATCCGTTTAAATGGGAATATATTATTAAAGGTCCCGAAGAGTGGAAAGTAAGGGTGATCAAGACCAAAAACTAATCTTTTCCAGGGAGTCACATACGGCTCCCTATTTTTTTACACCATAGAATGGGTCAATCTATTATTTATGAGTGAGGCGAACAATTTCATCAAAATCATAACCTGCTCTTGCTAATGCTCTTTTGGCCGCTGCTATAGCAATCGGTGCAGGATTTGGAGGTTGCACGGGAACTTCTTTTGTAGCTTTAAGTTCGTCTAGAAGTTCTTGGGTTTGTCCCTGAGTCAATGCTTCACAAATATCATATAATCCTCCTGGCTCCTCTTCATCCCTATTATGCTTTTCTAAGATATACCTAATCACTTTTATTAGAGATACCGTAGGCGGAGGCACCATTAATGCAGTAATTGCGCCATGTTCGAGTCGATATTGTGGAATGACTTTCTTTATTACTTCAGGGTCTACTTTTTTAGCTGCCGGAAAAAGTGTTTTCTCTTCCATTTTAATGTGTCGCAATAATCGGGTTCGAAATTGATGGTAATACTTCATTTCAATGTCGTTTGGTTGCTCAATTGCCTTATTCAAGAATATATCAATCTGGCGATGATCGTTTTCGAAGAATTGATGTAAAGGTTTGTTCATAGATTTTTGAGTGTTGATTTTAAGCTAAAAATGTAACCATTGGAACCATAAAACACAAGGTAGAGCTTTGGAGGTATCCAACGGAAGATAGTATTAATATCTTCAAAAAACCATTTGTTTTCAAACTTTTCTCTAATCCCACTGATACAGAACATCGAGGAATTCTAATGATTATAAGGTATTGAGAGATTTTAGTTTCATGTTTATTTGTATGGCCCGTTTTTTAAATACTTTCAACTGAAGATTTCCAAAAAATTTCTACCGTTAAGAGGCGTCTTTTTTTATCTGTACAGTAATTGACTGAAAATATAAATTTAAACAACTAGAATTTTTGTGATATAAACAGTCAATAAAAAACAAATACCGATTATGCCCAAATTAACTACGGCACGAATAATCCATATATGTTTCGAATAATTCTGTTTTAAAAATTGAGTTATTAAAACAGCAATTGCCATTATCAAAAACCAAATTGTAAAGAACAATGATATTTTTCCACGATATAATGTGGTAACAGCATCATGTAACAATCCGCAAAAAATGAAGGTTAGAACTAACGCAACCGCATTCGGAAAAACGTTCTTAAGGGGTTTAAACACATATATTCCCAAATAGTATCCAAAAATCGGGTTCCAATAGTTCCAGAACGTAGAAAAGTTTTTAGCTCCCAATGAACGATGGAGATTATTTCTCAATGATTTTGGACTTCCTAAAGATACGCCATTTCTTTTCTTGATGTATTCGGTCAACGTTATATTCATCCAAGGGCCTTCTTTAGGTTTTGACAAACATTATCAAAAAAGTCTTCAATTTCGCACTAAATTCAAGACCAACTCTTCATTTATCAGACCTAATGTATCAATTTGCTTTCTAAATCGATTAGTCAAACCCAGTTTTCTTTTCTGATCCAAATATGAGCACCATTCAGGAATCGCATAGGCCACATCCTTTTCAACCCTGATCCATATAATTATTGGTGGTTTTCTTGCTGTCACGCTTACTGGCTTTCCCTCACTTTAACGGTAATGCTATACAGCAACTAATGTCTTTTAAAAGCCAAAAAGTCTGTCCATCGTAAAAATTGATAGAATCGTTGGATAAAGGTTTATATCACTAAATGCCTATTTGCGGTTTTTTCCACCGACTTTGTCAACACAATATGCAGCTCTTGTCTATCAGCGAGCCGAATTCTTAGTAATTGTACCACGTTATTTTTTAGCTATTTTGTATACTTCTTTATTATTTTCCTCTTTTTTTCGCCATCTGTTTTCTGACAAATTTCACCCTCAAACTCCATTTACTAGATATTTGGTTTTCTAAAAAATTGTTTTCAAGTTTATCAAATCCATCTTCAATTAATGCATTGTGTAAAGACCGTACAGCAAACGTCCAAATTAAGATCCCTTTGCCTTTTGCATTCATCTCAAGTGTGTGCTTCACCTCAGTGATATTTTTTGTATGTGTTCTGTCGTCGGTTAACCTATTGCATTTTGATACATGGAAAGATACTGCAATTGCTCCAACCACATCCTCAGGTTTTATTTTAGGTCAGGTTTCACAAGGCATAGAACCAATATGGTCCAATGTGTATGTAAAAGATATTGCCAAGATAAAAACAACCATAAAAAACTCGTATTTAGAACAGTTGCTGGAAGAAAAAGGAAAAAACACTCCTGAGGTTTGGCGAGATATTCGTGACAATGATGGGTCAGTACAGCATCTTGAGTTCTTGACAGAAAACGAAAGAGACGTATTTAAAACCTATTCCGAAATTGATCAATTAGATCAATAAAATTCACGTTACCGCTTGGAAACTCTGATTAAAATCTCTCTATTACCAACATAGTATGAATGCTGCCGAAAAGTTTGCTCAGAAAAAAGACCGTGCAAGTTGTGAAGCATAGTAGTTATTGTGAAATAGGCACATAATAAGTTACCAAATACATTTAAGAACAGGTCAAAGCAAATTTGCACCTGTTCTTTTTTTTATGGCAATTAAAGTCGCTGCAATAGAACAGATTTTCTGTTTTCTATAGTCATGAGCTTCGACTTTTTAATCCGTCTTTTAAATTCACAAGTGCTCTCCCAAATCTCTTTTCTTTTAGTATTCCAATCGCTAATTTGCTGCGGATTCCAGATTGACAACATACCAACAAGTTCTTATTATCAGGTATTTCATGGCATCTTTCGGACAATTCATCCAACGGAATATGAATGCTGTTAATGTAATATGCATCTCGCTCCGTTTGTGTTCTCACATCGAGTAGATTAAAACTTGATATGTGTTCTTCATATTTCTGATAACTGATTTCTTCGATATCTTTGGGAATGCCACAAAATGCTTGGTAATCATCTTCCAAAGTTGTGATGTTAATCGATATATTCTTTTCAACAGAAAACAGCGTCTGCTTTAAGGACAGCGCGTCAAAAGTCAATAGTTGCCCTGACAGTATTTTTCCTAGACCTAAGATTATTTTTAGGACTTCATTGGCTTGTAAACTCCCGATAATGCCAGGTAAGACACCTAATACTCCAATTTCTGAGCAATTAGGAACTTCGTTATCTTTTGGTGGTGTTGGATATAAGCAGCGGTAGGTTGCCCCATTTCTAAAGTTAAAAACGGATACTTGTCCTTCAAATTTATGAATAGATCCAAAGACTACTGGTTTGCCAAGTAATACAGCGGCATCATTAATTAGGTAACGTGTAGGAAAGTTGTCCGTTCCGTCAACAATAATATCGTAGTCTGCGAATAATTCAAGAGCATTGTCTTTTGTTAATCTTGTTTGATAAGCATTATATTGGATATACGGATTCAACATTTGCAAGCGTTCAACAGCCGATTTTACCTTATACCTGCCAAGATCTTTATGAGTGTAGAGTATTTGCCGCTGGAGATTGGAATGCTCAATAATGTCATCGTCTACAATGCCAATCGTACCCACGCCCGCTGCTGACAAATATTGTAGCACAGGACAACTCAGTCCGCCGGCGCCAATGACCAACACCTTTGCTTGCTTTAATTTTAATTGCCCAGCTATTCCGACCTCATCAAGACGTAAATGTCTGCTGTATTGTTCCTGTTCTTCTGCGGATAAATTCATTTTAAACTGATTTTGAAAATGTTTCATCCCAATCCTTCCAAACAACTTCATAACCTTGGAATTGTATCATTTGTTTGATTTCCTCAGTACTGCGTGCATCGCAAATCTCAAACTGTTCCAATGATTCTGGAGCAACAGCGTAACCACCAGGGTTGGTTTTAGACTCCGCACTTATTGATGTAATCCCTAAATTGATGATATTGTTTCTAAAGTTGGCGCTTTCGCGTGTGGACATGGACAATTCTACATCTTCATCTAACAATCTGTAAGCACAAATTAATTGCACCAAATCGGCATCTGTCATTTCAACTTTAGGTTCCACATTGCCCTCGTGCGGACGAAGTCTTGGAAATGAGATGGAATATTTTGTCTTCCAATAGGTTTTCTGTAAATATTTTAAATGTAATGCGGTATAAAAACTATCAACTCTCCAGTCTTCCAAACCAAACAGCGCTCCTATTCCAATTTTATGGACTCCAGCTTTCCCTAAGCGATCAGGAGTGTCCATCCTATAATCAAAATTTGATTTTTTCCCTTTCGGGTGATGTGTTTTGTAAGTGGCTTTGTGATATGTTTCCTGATATACCAATACGCCGTACAGACCTTCTTCGATAAGAGATTCATAGTCGTCTTGATCTAAAGGTTGTACTTCAATACTAATGTTGGAAAAATGTGCTCTAATTAAACAAATGGCATTTTTTAAATATGAAACACCAACTGTACTGTTAGCTTCTCCCGTAACTAAAAGTATATGATCATAACCCAAGCGTTTAATGTGGGCTACTTCCTTAAGAATTTCTTTATCAGAAAGTGTTTTTCTCCTTATTTTATTTGTCATACTAAATCCACAGTAGGTACAAATATTTTGACATTCGTTAGAAAGATACATAGGGAGATACATTTGGATGGTATTTCCAAAACGCTTTTTTGTGAGCGCTTGACTACGCTGTGCCATTTGTTCAATAAATGGTTTAGCGGCCGGAGAAATCAACACTTTAAAATCTTCCAATGTGATCTTCTCTTTTCCTAATACGCGCTGAACATCATTTGAAGAAATATTATAAATGTCTTGTTCTAGGGTATCCCAATCGTATAAATCGAAAGTATTTTTAAAACTACGCATTCAAAAAGGATGTTAAAGGACTGCTTGCTTCTGCATATTGTTTTTTAGAGGCCAGTTTTGCTTTGTAAGCCATTCTACCTGCTTGTACAGCTAATTTAAAAGCGATAGCCATTTGAATGGGATTTTGACTGACGGCAATAGCGGTATTAACCAAAACTGCATCTGCACCTAATTCCATAGCGTACGCTGCATGCGATGGTGCTCCAATGCCAGCATCTATTATTACAGGGACATTACTTTGCTCTATAATAATTTCTAAAAAATCGCTGGTCATGATCCCTTTATTACTGCCTATTGGAGCTCCTAAAGGCATAACACATTGTGCTCCCACATCTTCTAAACGCTTGCACAACACAGGATCTGCATGAACATAAGGCATGACAACAAAACCTAACTTGACCAACTCTTCGGCTGCTTTTAATGTTTCAATCGGATCTGGCAATAAATATTTAGGATCTGGATGAATTTCTAATTTTATCCAATGTGTTCCTAAGGCTTCTCTGGCCAATAGCGCAGCAAAGACAGCTTCTTTGGCTGTTCTTACTCCGGATGTATTTGGCAACACATTCATGTGTTTTTCTTTGAGGTGCACCAATATATTGTCAGACTCGTTATCCAATTCTACTCTTTTTAAGGCCACCGTAACTAATTCGCTTTCAGAAGCAACAATAGCCTCTTGCATTACTTGCGAACTACTGAATTTACCCGTCCCAGTAAATAATCTGGAATTGAAGGTTTTATCGGCTATTTTTAGCACATCTTTCATATTGAATTTTGATTTGTATTCCATAGGTCTTCTTGTAGTTTTGAAATTCCTAGAAGCTTCTGGAATGATTTAATTTGGTTGAAATCTTGGGTGATTTCTTGAGATACCGCAATACCATAAACACCGGTTTTTATAATTACAGAAACATCATTTAGGGTTATTCCTCCTATTGCTATAATGGGAATTTCGATCCTAAGAGATTGCAGTAAGTTTATATAGCCATTCAAGCCTAAAATAGGACTTAAGTTATGTTTGGTATTCGTAAATCTAAAAGGTCCCAATCCTATATAATCTACGTCTTTACCTATAAGCTTCTTGCAATCTTGACTGGTATTTGCTGTTCCTCCAACGAGTTGCCAACTGTATAAGTGCTTTCTGGCCTCTATAGGGCACGCATCTGTTTTTCCCAAATGAACGCCGTCAGCATTTACTACTTTGGCTATTTTATAGTGGTCGTTTAGAATGAATCGGGCTTGATAATGATTGGTGATTTCTCTTGCTTTTTCTGCTGTTTTTAGAAGCGTTTCATACTCCAAATTTTTTAGACGCAACTGCACCCAGTCGGCACCTGATCTACATGCATTTGTAATATTATCCAAATGGTCTTTTGGACTATCGCCCTGTGATATATACTGTAATTTTGATATCATGTTAATACTGTTTTATGGTGTATCCCTAGTAGCGAAGTGTGAGAATTCAAAAATTGTTCTGTATAAAGTTTAGCATTTCTACAAGCATCCTCCAATTCAATTTCTAAAGTAATATTGCTGGCCAAAGCGGAGGAAAAGACGCAACCGCTTCCATGTTTTTCAAAAACCTCAGCTGTATTAGGCGGAATATTGACAACCACAATACTACTATGGTACAGTTCATCCCATCCTTTTTTATCCGCCCTATGCCCACCTTTTAGATAGACATTTGTCAAATTACTGATGTGGTTAAGTGTTTCTTCAATGGTCATTTCAGGATATAAATTCTGAATTTCATTATAATTAGGCGTTATTATATAGCAAAGTTGCCAAATATTATCCAGCACACTCTGTTCTTCATTGGAATGAAAATCGAATCCCGCACTTGCTGTAAGAATGGGATCTAAAACGACTTTTATTTCAGGGTTTAGGGCATGAAGTTTTTCTAAAATAAGCAGTAAAGTTTGCCAAGATTCGATAATTCCGATTTTTACAACATGGATTTCAAATTGCTCAAAGAGGATGTCAATTTGAGCCATAACAGTATCAGTAGTCACCCAGCTACAAGATTTAAATTTAATATCGTTTTGAACGGTGATCGCGGTACATACTGACAGACCATAAAGCCCATGAGCTTCAAAGGCTTTTATATCTGAAGTAATCCCTGCACCGCTGCTAGGATCATGCCCGGCAATGGTTAGTATGAATTTGTGTTTGCTCAAAATAGTTTTTTTATGTCTTTAAAAGCCTCCACAGGATGAGCGCTGTTCCAGACCCCTCCTAAAACACCCACACCTTTATAACCTAAAGTTTTAAAAGATTCGATGTTTCCTGAACTTACACCGCCCATTCCGATGATGGTTTTATCAATATGATTCACATCAAAGCCACGACCTTTATAACCTTGTTTGGATAGCGATGAAAATACGGGGCTTAATAGATGGTAATCAAACTCGAAATAGCAATCTTCTATAGCTTCCGGTTCATGAAAGGAGGAGCTAATAGTTTTACCATACATTTCCAAGTTTTTAAAATACCGTCCTGGATTGTCTATATTATCTATTCTCATTTGTTCCTGAAAATGAATGCCCTTTAAATTGAAGGCATTTATTAATTCATGAAAACTGTGCACGACAATTCGGTTATGGTATTTCTTATCTATTTTATTTAAATACGACACATGCTCATCGAAATTTTTAAACGGTTTTCTAAGATGGTACCATTCCAATCCCTCTTCAAATAATTGGTGTAGAATTTCTATTTCGTGAGCGGTATCCTTTTCTGGAGCTATTAGAATTATCATAATAGATTATTGTTTTTTATAAAAGTTACTGAAATATGTCTGATATTATGCCTCTTCTGTGTTAGGGGTTGAAGTGGCAACCTTTTGCTTTTTCTGCAAAAGATTTTAAAGAAACGCCGACCTTAACTAGTTTTAAGCGTGGGAACTTCCAAATCATTACAAATATACCTCTGAACCTTTATCTTTAAATTCTTGCGATTTTTGATCCATTCCTTTTTGGATGACCTCATTTTCCACAATGTTATTATTAGCGGCAAAATTTCTTACTTCATGTGATATTTTCATGGAACAGAATTTGGGGCCGCACATCGAACAAAAGTGGGCTAATTTTGCACCATCTGCAGGTAAGGTTTCATCGTGATATTCCAGCGCGCGCTCAGGGTCGAGACCTAAATTAAATTGGTCTTCCCATCGAAATTCAAAACGTGCCATACTCAACGCATTGTCCCTATGCTGCGCCCCTGGATGACCTTTTGCCAAATCAGCAGCGTGCGCGGCTATTTTATAGGTAATTACCCCTACCCGTACATCTTCCTTATTGGGCAATCCTAAATGTTCCTTCGGAGTAACGTAGCATAACATGGCACAGCCAAACCAACCAATCATGGCCGCACCAATACCAGAAGTGATATGGTCATAGCCGGGAGCAATATCGGTAGTTAATGGGCCCAAGGTATAGAATGGCGCTTCGTCACAGACTTCGATTTGCTTCTCCATATTTTCCTTGATCATATGCATGGGCACGTGTCCCGGTCCTTCAATAAAACATTGTACCTCGTGTTTACGCGCTATTTTTGTTAATTCTCCCAAAGTTTCCAATTCGGCAAACTGGGCTTCATCATTGGCATCGGCAATAGAACCAGGACGTAAGCCATCACCTAATGAGAACGCAACATCGTATTTTTTTAATATTTCGCAAATATCCTCGAAATGGGTGTATAGGAAACTTTCCTTATGGTGCGCCAAACACCATTTTGCCATTATAGAACCTCCTCTAGAAACGATTCCTGTGACCCGATTGGCGGTCATAGGCACATAACGCAACAGTACGCCGGCATGGATTGTAAAATAATCAACGCCTTGTTCCGCTTGCTCAATCAAAGTGTCGCGAAAAATTTCCCATGTTAAATCTTCAGCAATGCCATTTACTTTTTCCAAGGCCTGATAAATTGGCACCGTTCCCACGGGTACCGGAGAATTACGGATAATCCACTCTCGGGTTTCATGGATGTTTTGACCGGTGGACAAGTCCATAATATTGTCTGCTCCCCATCGACAGGCCCAAACTGCCTTTTCAACTTCTTCTTCAATGGAGGATGTCGTAGCAGAATTACCGATATTAGCGTTAATTTTCACCAAAAAATTTCGTCCCAAAATCATTGGTTCAGCCTCTGGATGATTGATATTGGATGGAATGACGGCACGACCTCTGGCAACTTCATCTCGCACAAATTCTGCAGTGATTTTAGCTGGAATAGAGGCACCAAAGTGTTCTCCTTTGTGCTGCTTTCTAATTTCAGTCATTTCATCAATTCGTTGATTTTCACGAATAGCGATATATTCCATTTCTGGTGTAATAATTCCTTTTTTGGCATAATGTAGCTGTGTTACATTTTGCCCCTCTTTTGCGCGTAGTGGTTTTTTCAACAATGAAAAACGCATATGGTCCAAGTCTTTGTTGTTTAAACGCTGCTTAGAATAGTCTGAAGAAAACTCCTCTAATTCTTCTACATTATCTCTATCTAAAATCCATGGCTCGCGGATTCTTTCAATACCCTGATGTATATCGATATCCTTGTTAGGGTCTGTATATGGGCCGGAGGTGTCATATACGGTTATCGATTCATTGGAAGTCATTTTTCCTGTTAAAGAATCTTTTGTATCACTCAAAGATATTTCACGCATTCCAACTTTGATGTTCGGGTGCATTTTACCTGGTACGTAGATTTTTTTAGAATTTGGAAAAGACTGTCTTGTAATTGTTCCTTGTTTTGGTGCGGTGTCCTTATTTTTCATAATGGAATGATATTAAGTGAATCTGTTTGTATTGAATGAAGGTATTACCCACCTTGAGTAGCTTGAATTATCAAAACAGTGTCATTTTCTAACAATGTTTTAGATTCCCATGAATTTTTTACAACAATGGTATTATTAACTGCGACGGCAATACCATCTTGAGGTGAGTTTATTTGATTAAGTAATTGAAGGATGTTGAAATCGTTGTTGACTTCTATAGATTTCTCGTTAACCCGTAATTTGATCATAGTACAGTATATTTTAAATATGCTGTAAAAATTAAAAGGTTTGAGAAAGGATCAATTTGAAATGAAAGTACAGCCTTAGATGGCGTACAATTATAAAAAGCAGGTCCACACAATTAGGAGTGTGTTTTGTTACTTTTCCCTTCGCTGGTACTAACCGGATCAGGTTCAAAGGGTCTTTCTCAGTTCCAAATATTTAGAACACCCCTAAAGTTTACAGGACAAACTTATTAAAATATTTGTTCCTGTCCCACTTTTAATGATTTTTTTTTATCAGGGACCGACTATTAAGGTGAATTGATTTTTGAGCTGTTAAATTGATTTCGTCAATAGCCCATTGGAGTTGCAGAATTCCAAAGAATTTTCTGATTATCCATGTAAACATGTGATCTGGAGGCTCAGATTTCACTTCTTATAGATACCAAAATAATATCAGAGGTTAGAATATTTTAGTGAAATTTTACATCTCATTCCCTCTTCAAATAAGGTGAAAAACATAACAATCATAAGGGTTATTAAGACCACATTATAGTGGAATGGATCAGATTTTTATTTGAATGATTCAAAAGTAAAACTTCAGAATTTGTAAAAAATGGCATGGCTACCAACTATTAAATGAATGCCCCTTACGAAAAAATAAAGGCTATTTTCAATACAATGTTCTAACAAAAACTTAAGACAAAACCAGCATCAAGAATGCAGCTAAAGAAGCACCTGCAATAGGTCCTAAAACAGGAATCCATGAATAAGTCCAGTCACTGGAAGCTTTATTTTGGATGGGTAAGATGGCATGCATAATTCTTGGACCCAAGTCACGAGCGGGATTGATGGCATAGCCCGTTGTACCACCTAATGACAAACCAATTGACCACACCACCAATGCTACAGGCAAAGCACCTAAAGACCCCAGTCCAATAACAGTTTCCGACTCTGCAATTGACGCATCGGTAAAATAAAGAACTGAAAATATCAATACAAAAGTACCAACGCCCTCACTTAGAAAATTTGAAAACACATTTCTAATAGCTGGCGCAGTGCAGAATACCGCTTTTTTGGCCTGTGGATCTTCTGTGGCCATAAAATGATGTCTATAGACCAACCAGACGGTTCCGGAGCCCATCATGGCGCCAAGCATTTGAGCCAACACATAGGTAGGAACATCTTCCCATGGAAATATACCTGCAACTGCCAGACCTATACTTACGGCGGGGTTTAAATGGGCTCCACTGTGAGGTGATGCCACCACAACGGCCACATAAACCGCCAATGCCCATCCAGTGGTTATAACAATCCACCCACCGTTGTTTCCGATTGTTTTAGTTAACACAACATTTGCAACGACGCCCCCTCCCAAAAGGATTAATAAAGCGGTTCCTATAATTTCTGATATAAATGGTGTCATTCTTTATGTTACTTAGTATTGATTATTAATGTCCATCACGGGAAAGTTGTTTTTTGATTAAAAGAATCATCAATTTCCCAACTAACAATTTAGGTTATTTTTCCTTCGTCCAATATTCCAAAGCATCAATGGCCCGATACCAGCCCTTGATATCTTTCTCTATGTCATCTCTCTTTTCTTTAGGTTTAAAACGTTGGTCGGTCTGCCAAATTTGTTGAATTTCTTCCGGGTTCTCCCAATAACCTACGGCCAATCCAGCTAAAAACGCCGCCCCCATGGCTGTGGTTTCGACAATTTTTGGACGGACAGTTTCTGTATTAAGTACATCGGCCTGAAACTGCATCAACATATCATTGATGGTTGCACCACCATCTACCCGAAGCTCCTTTATGGAAATTCCTGAATCTGCTTCCATAGCTTTTAGGATGTCCATAACTTGATAGGCAATAGATTCCAACGCCGCACGTGCAATATGTGCATCTGTACTGCCTCTGGTCAAGCCAAAAATTGTTCCCTGGGCGTGTTGGTTCCAATGTGGTGCACCAAGACCGGCAAAAGCAGGAACAAAATACACGCCCTCTGAGCTTTCAACTGAACTTGCCAATTTTTCAACATCAGAAGAAGTCCTGATGATTTTCAGACTATCACGAAGCCATTGTACCACGGCACCAGCAATAAATATACTGCCTTCAAAGGCATATGTGGTTTTATCATTAATTTTCCATGCTACAGTTGTCAAGAGATTGTTCTTGGATACGACTGGTTTATCGCCAATATTCATGAGCATAAAACAACCCGTGCCGTAAGTATTCTTCACCATTCCAGGTTTAGTACACATTTGACCAAATAAAGCTGATTGTTGGTCTCCTGCAATTCCTGCTATCGGAATTTTCGCATCATAAAATGTAGAATTGGTATGTCCATAAACTTCACTGGATGCCTTTACCTCAGGCAACATACTTCTTGGAACGCTCAACAGTTCCAACAGTTCATCATCCCAGTCCATAGTATTAATATTGAAAAGCATTGTTCTGGATGCATTGGTAACGTCCGTAATGTGCTTTTCTCCCTTGGTAAAATTCCATACCAACCAAGAATCAATGGTTCCTAAAATGAGATCTCCCGCTTCCGCACTTTCCCTTGCACCTTTCACATTATCCAAGATCCACTTCACTTTTGTACCAGAAAAATAGGAATCAATAACAAGCCCCGTCTTTTCTCTAATGAGATCGTTCTTACCTTGTTTCTTCAGATCATCGCAATAACCGGAGGTTCTTTTATCCTGCCAAACGATAGCATTATATATAGGTTTTCCAGTTTTTTTATTCCAAACCACAACGGTCTCACGCTGATTGGTTATTCCGATGGCCGCAATATTCTCTATGTTTAAACCTTTTTTTGCAATTGCTTCTGCCGCAACGCCTGTTTGTGTGGACCAAATTTCCAATGGATCATGTTCTACCCAACCTGGCTTGGGAAAATATTGGGTAAATTCCTTTTGAGCAATTGAAATTATCGCACCCTTTTTATTAAAGATGATAGCTCTGGAGCTTGTTGTACCTTGGTCTAAAGCAAGTATGTATTCCGCCATATTAAATTGTTTTTAAGTTTATAAATAGATTTAGAACATTCCCAAATACTTAAGAATGATATCAACTATAGTATATATTGATTTGCCAATTGCCTAAATTCTTCTATCTGTGCTTCCTTCCATCCGTCAGCTTTACCTAAATACTGTGATAAAACTTCAGCCACATAGGGCGCGACCTCTTGGGCTGCCTTAGCATCCAAAAATAAAATTCGTACGCGTCGTGCTAGGACATCTTCAACCGTTCGCGCCATTTCATTAGTAACGGCCCAGACCACCTCCGCCTTTAAAAATTCTAACCGTGGGTGTAATTTTTCACCCAATTCTGGAGATGTTGATATCAGTTGTTCAATGGCTTTTTGATCAGTACCATATATATAAAGATGGTCTGAATCATCAGCTGAACCATCGGCTCCGTGAATAGCCAGATGTTTCGTCCGACAATCTTTATGGGGTAATTTTCCCAATGATATTGCCTTATTCATGGTGTCTTGCGCCATTCTTCTATACGTAGTCCACTTACCGCCAGTGATCGTCATCAACCCAGAGTCGGATACTATGACCTTGTGGCTCCTTGAAATTTCCTTTGTTTTTTCTGAAGCGTCCTTTGGAGCTGCCAAGGGACGCAATCCGGCAAATATGCTCAGGACATCACTTCTTGAAACCGTTTTATTCAAATATGCATTCGCCGTTTCCAAAATAAAATCAATCTCCTTTTCCAAGGGCTTTGGCTCCAAACTGTGACTGTCCAATAAGGTATCTGTCGTTCCCACCACGACGCGATTATGCCAAGGCACTAAAAAAAGCACCCGACCATCGGTCGTTTTAGGGATCATAATGGCATCTTCACCAGGCAAAAAAGAGCGATCCAACACCAAATGAATGCCTTGGCTTGGCCTGACCGTATTTTTCGCATCTGATTTATCCATCTGAAGGATCTCATCGGTAAATACGCCAGTGGCATTAATGACCACTTTAGCATTGAGTTGATAATCAACACCACCATCTGCATCTCTTGCCATGACCCCACTCACTTTTCCCTCTTTGTTTTTTAGCAATTTGCAAACCTTAAAATGATTTAAAGCCGTCGCCCCCTGCTCAATGCAGGTTTGGGCAATGTTGACTGCCAATCGGGCATCGTCAAATTGACCATCGTGGTAGACCACCCCGCCTTTAAGATGATTGGTTTGGATGGTAGAAAGCCGTTTGGAAGTTTTCTTTTTTGAAATACGGATGGAGGAGCCAAAACTCAACTTACCCGCTAACAAATCATAAATTTTCAGACCTACCGTGTAAAGAATGGTGTCCCACCAATTATAGTTTGGAATAATAAACGACTGATTTTTAACGAGGTGAGATGCGTTTTTGAGCATCAAACCTCTTTCATACAGAGCTTCTTTGACCAAGTCAATATTACCTTGAGCCAAATAACGTACACCACCATGAACCAGTTTCGTACTTCTGCTGGATGTACCTTTTGCAAAATCGGATTGCTCCAAGAGAAGTGTTTTAAACCCTCTAGTCGCACTGTCCAATGCTACGCCCAAACCCGTAGCACCACCACCTACGATAATAACATCCCAATCTTGGTTGTCAACTATTTGTTTTAATAATGTTTCTCTACTGAACAATTTGCTTGTATTTAGTACTATTACTTTCTTTTCATTTAAAAATACGGGTTCCTAAAGACCATTTTTTTTCTAAAAATCTCATTTTCATGACTTTTGATCCTTACTTAAAATCATATAAGAGTCAGAATTTTTATTTTAAAAAATGTCCATAGAATTCTTTTATTGTGAAGTTTTAGGGCTTAACTTTTGGATTACTCTTATTAGGCTTTATACGTCTTTCTTGGGATATATATTCATAATCACCTGTTGGAATGTCATTGCTGTACACCGTAAGTCCTCCGTACTTGTCCCAATATTTCTTAACAGTATATCCATCCATGGCTCCTGCATGTTCCCCTTTTTCAACTTTACTGTCATCAGGATTTACAATCATTTTAATTCCAACGGATTCGTTCATCATTTCTAGATCGCCCCTGCTATTTCCTGCAACAAATAAAGGACGGGACTTTATAACGGTTTGTATTGCTTCTGCCTTACCGTAATCCTGTGGAATTGGATAGACCATGTTATCGGTTATCTTACCATGGCTAATAACAGATTTAACACCTATGATTCGATTAACAGGTATTCCTAAATTTTCACTGACAAATTTTTGATATAAAACTTCTGGAGATGCGGTTAATACCCAAATTTCAAACCCATATGTTTCTAGATTAGCTAAAAGCTCACGCATTTCAGGATAGAATTTTGTCTGATACATTTCATGAAAATAATAATTGCCAACGGCTTCCATTTCATCTGGAGATAAGCCAGAAAAGAACTTAATTCGATTGGTGACATAATTCGTACCCACATTGTCACCTTCCGATAAATTTTTTATAATCGCCATTTTAGCTTTTGATATACTATCATTTCCATTGGCATATCTGTCTTTAGCAAAGGCGTACATGGCTTCATCAGCTAAATAATGGGGGGCTTGTCCAAACAATGTACCGTCACAATCCAACACAGCCACTTTGCGCTCCTTGATAATTAAGGTGGAATTTAAGAAGCTTTTAATTTTTTGGTTGGTATCTAATGGCCAACTATCAATTGGTTTATAAGATTGTGTATATGCGGATACGAAACATAATAAGAAAAATGGAAGCAGTAATAATTTGTTACACTTGGTCAAAAATTTCATAATGACAGTTTAGTTTTTGTTTAAAATTTTAAAAAGCAATTCTGGTTCGTTGGTGGTAATATAATCTACTTTGTTGTCCAACAAAGTCCTCATATCTTCTTCTTTATTTACCGTCCAATAGTTGACCGTCATGCCCAAATCATGAGCTTCCTTTATCCAATGGGGATTTTTTAAGAAGGTTTTAAAATTATAATCTATTCCTGTGTAACCCACCAAAAAAGCTTCGGCCGGGGTTTTATCACCATTAAGATATGCTACCTTAGCTTTTGGGTCTAGTTTTTTTATCAATTGACCAGCTTCATAGCTAAAGCAAATATATTCTACCATTGACTGTGCGTTTAAACTTTTCACCATATCCACAGCCATTTCTGTTAATTTCAATGTTCTTTCCAAACCAGCAGGGGCCTTTTTAATTTCCAAGATCAATTTGGTCTTTTTTTGTTTAAGGCCTTCCTCCAAATATGCTTTAACGGTAGGTATCTTCTCACCATTGGTATGTTCCTTAACCAATAGCTCGCTATAAGTGGAGGTTTCAATATCAATCCCCATAAAGTCCTTATCGTGATTTACAACCATTATATCATCTTTTGAAAGATGGATATCAAATTCAGATCCATAACACCCTAGCGATATAGCTTTTTTAAGGGAAGCAATTGAGTTTTCTGGTAAGCCTGAGGCCTTCCATGCTCCCCTATGGGCAATAACGGGATTATTAACACTTTTGCAACTGGCAAGCATCACTAAGAAAACGAGTAATAATGCCATTCTTGAATAGGTTTTAAAAGATAAAATAGTTCTTGTCATAGGTGTTTTATTAAAATTATTTTGATGCCAGTAATAGAGCCAATCAAGATCTAAAAATGCTCACAAACAAGGATAACTTATATAATTAGATCATATCATAAGTAAAAGCTTTTGGTCGAACCATGCTTTCACGAAATACATTGCCAAAACGGTCTGTTACTTTAATCTCCAATGTAGTATTGGGTGCCGAAGCGGTGACCTTAAATATATGTGGGGTTTTATTAGTTACGAAAGCTTCGGTTGGAACTGCTCCAGCATTTAAACGCAGCGCATCATAGGAAATAATATGTAATGGATCTTTTGCATTTATCCTTTTAGTTGACAGTTCTATCCCATTTTCTTTAACTTCAATTTTCCAATTCTTTTCAAAGGCCCAAACGTTAATCAAAACTTCATTGTTATTATTTGGCTGTCCATAAGATTCCACATAGGGGGCCAAATCAGCATCTGTAGCTTTAGGCGCAAAATTAGCAGCGGTAATGTGTACAGAATTCAAATCATAAGTTCGAAATTGATAATCCTCATTATGTCCAATTCCCTTATAGATCCAATCTAGATTTTTTCCATTCATTCTCCAAACACCATAACCTCCGGGACTACCGTCTTTACAGATATGATTGTCGGCATAACCGTTTTTACCTGTCCACCACCAAGTCGCACATATAGCCCCTGTATTGTGCTCCATTAAATTTGACGCTTCCTCTACTCTATAATTTACATGGACATGGCCGGTCAATACATGGACTGTAGAGAAATCATGTAAGGCGTCAATCAAAGCACTTCCATTGTCCAGGTTAACTTTATTAATCTGATTACCATTTACATCAAGGGTTGGCTTACTATATAATGGGACATGCATCGCCACTACAACAGGGGTACCTTTGTCTGTTATGGCTGCAAGATCTTTTTTTAACCATTTGATCTGTTCAGAATCAATGGAATAATTATAATTACGACTGCCAACAGTTCCTGGGGAGCCCCCCGTATTTATATATTCAACATTATCCAGCACAACATAATGGATCTTACCTAAATTGAACGAATAATACGTTGGCCCAAGAACTTCCCTGTATTCATTTTCAGCTTCCCAATCATTGGCAAAATAAGGGTCATAATCATGGTTCCCTATTAAATTAAAAACAGGACAATTGAGCATATTCATATACGGTACATACTCTTTCAGGGCAAAATTATTATTGTACCAATAGGTATCCCAAGTCATATCACCTAAGGTCAGTACATACACTTTGGTGCCATCTGCGGAATATTTATCAATACTTGCATTGACATCTGGAAGAACCTTACCGGTATATTGATCAATATCATTGTTGCGATTGGCCAAGTGCCAATCAGCCATAGGTATAACCACGTGCTTCTCATTATCGACCTTAATCAAAGAAAAATCTTTTTGTTCAACGGTGCTTACGCTATTACTTAAGCGCTTAAAGAATTGGGGTATATTTCCAACGGTGGTTGCCTCATAGTTACCAGGAATTGAAATAAATACAAATCCCGTTTTTTTAAGGGAAGGAAGATAATAGATCCCTTTATCATCTGTGACCGTAACTTCATACCCATCTGAAACAACTACCCCTGCAATACCTTCTCCATCAGAGAATACCATCCCCTTTACCGTCATGCCACCAATATCAGGAATATTAGTATCTGCAATCAGGTTAAACAGGGTGGATCCTAACACTAAGCTCAAGGTGCCCCGAGTGACTGAAATCTTATAATTTCCGGTAGTAAATGTTGCCGGTAAAATGAAACTTACATCTTTATCAGAAACGGCCGAGGCATCACTGGTAAAGGTTATGCTAGCGTCTGAAATTGAGACAAATTTAAAAGTATCTACTATTTTAAAGCCTCTTCCACTAAAAATTACAGCACCTCCTTCAACGACATCAATATTTGAGGGAATTGAAACTTCTGAAATATTCAGACCAATATTTTGGTCAATGTCATCAACCCCATTTTTGCTACAGTTGGTAAATGCCATACCACTTATTCCAGCAAATGTAGTGAGGCTGCCTACCTTAAGAAATTTTCTTCTACTATTCTCCATTTATGATATCTTTTTGTTATTCTATGATTTTCACTTTAATATCATCAAGAAAAATACGATTCTTACCTTTTCCAACTCCCACAAGATTAAAATCACCTCCCAGAAACCTCAATTGGGTTTCAGCAGTGGCACCCATAATTATAAACTCATAAGTGCTTTCTTCCTTTAACCAAATGTCGGTACTATCAGGATCTTCATCATAATCTGGCCAATTATCAACTGTAAATGAGTTAACGCTCGTAGTCCCAGGCCCTACCACACTTACCTTCAAATTATTGTCGTCTTCTGTACCACCCTTTGTTTTATAAGGAACCGCTTTAAAAGTGACCTTAACATTGGTAGGTTCTGTCAGGGCTGAGAGAGCCGGTGAAATTAAATCGCCGCCATAACCTGTTTTACCTAATTTAAGAAACCCAGTACGTGCATATACTACTTTTTGATTGCCCGCATCTTCACTGACAGTACTGTTCCATCCTCTAGCCATCTCATCAGCTGTCCAAGAATCCATTCTAGTTTCTCCTGAAGTCGTATAAAATATGGTACTACCGTAGTTTAACCAATCAAAATTTTCTTCTAATATCACATTTCCAGAAGATTGAGTAATCAAAACCTCTTTAGTCAAATCAGGGTAGCCTGCAGAACTGATAATTAATTTAGTGCTACGTTCATCACCTCTGTTTTTGGAAGCAAGAAGTACGATTTTAGTTTCAGAGACTTCAACTTCGCTCAACCAATCACCGTTTTCTAATGTATAATTCCAATCAACGTTTGCTTTTACAGGAATAGCGACATTACCCTCTGCCGAAGGAATTGAAATGCCATCCGCAGCATCTTGTAGAATAATAAAAGGAACATTTGCCTCTTGATCTACACGAAAGAGAATAGGCTGTTCTTTTCCGTCTACTATGAAAGCAAAATTCACACTTCGTGCATCAAAAGTTGTATTTTCCTTAACTGTAAATTTAAAAATCCCATCATCCTTACCTTCTGAAGGAAACACCTTTACCCAATCTACATTTTCTTGTGCCACAATTTGCCAAGCACCGTTGGAACGTACAGTATAAGATTTAGAAACTCCTTTAATGTCTGTTACAATTCCAGTTGGATTTTCTTCGATATTGAAATACGATTCGCTTTCAATCACGTCATCATCGTCACTACAAGATATAAATACAAGAGCGCATAGACATAAGAGAGATGCAAATACCAGTCTTACTGATTTTATATTTAAAATAATTTTTGTGTTCATAATATTTAGATTTTTTCACAATTTTTAATTTCCTCCAGAAATAGCTTGTTTACTCCACCATACAGGTGTTTTCATAGTATTTGGCCCCATTCTATCAATTGCCTCTTGAGCGTTTTTGGAATTTGTTGCCAAAGTGGTTGTAGGATAGGCAAATCTTGTAGGCAAAATGTAATCATTGAATATGGCACCATCTCCAACGGTTAAGACAGGATAGCCCGTACGACGATATTCATGATAGGCTTCCATACCAATCCAAAATAAGGCAAGATATTTTTGGTTGCCTATTAATTCTGCGGTATTGGTCGCCTTGTCCCATGATGCCAAATCAGATTGTAATAACTCAGTAATGTCACTATCCGTAATGGTCACAGGAGTTTCACTGAACTGACCGTATTCTGCCCATTTTTGAACGGAAGCTGTCACTGCATTTTCATAATATTGTTTTGCTTCTGTAGGACCACCTGGGATCAAACCTTTTAAGGATGCTTCAGCCAATATAAATTGCACCTCGGCATAATCCATAAAAGTCGCAGGGGCATTTACTCTAGCTAGTACTGCTGTATTTAACCATGAACTCCCACGGTCAGCAGCACTTTGGTTTTGCTCAGAGACCCCAGCAATGGTTCCTTTCCATATGTTATTGGGATTGGTACTTAGACTTGGGTTTTTCTTTCCTATGATTGGAAGGCGAGGATCAACATAGGTTTGCTCATCATTGATATCTTTTATGACGGTCATTTTTATAAGTTGTTCCGTTAGTTTTCTGCCTGAACTGGTCAGCGTACCTTCATTGGTATCCGCAAATTGACTCCTATAAGGGTCATTGCCCGAGAATACAACGGTTGCATTATCTGCATTGGATGTAAAAATGGGATATAAGGAAGGGTTATTTAATATTTCACTTATTTTTGTTCCTGCATTCATTTCAGGACGACCACTCACCCGCATCAGCAATCGTAAGTATAACGAGTTATTAAATTTTCGCCACTTGTCCATTGATCCCCCATACATACCATCCAATGATGGTTTTTCAAATACGGGATTAGTGGCATAAATAGCATTCGCAGTATTTAGATCCTCAAACATTTGTTCATAAACTTCTTTTTGAGATTCAAACTTTGGCTTTGTTGTGCCATTTGCCTTTCTAGCATTAAAAGCCTCTGAGTAAGGGATATCGCCAAACATATCAGTAAGGTTGGACATGTACAGTACCTTTAAAGTCATTGCTATGGCCTCTAAAGAGCGGTCCTCTTGCTCCACACTCAAATCATACATATGGGTGACATTGTTACCATAGCGACTATAGGCGTTCCATACACTTTGCCAATTGGCATCACTGATAAAATACCGATGTTCTTGGCGTGTAGTCCCTCCTGTGAAAGCCGTAAACTGCACTAATTCGTTGTTCCAATACCATGTATAATTCAGCCAAAAATTGCCGCCATTGTATAATAATGGCTCGAACATACCGCTGGCTTTAATTTGACCAACATTGGTGGTGTTAGGGTTCGTATTTGTTTCTTCAAAATCGGTGGTGCAAGATATCATCACTGTTAGAAATCCAATTATTATAATTTTTATTTTGTGCATATCACTATTTTTAAAATGATTAGAATGAAAATTTGACGTCAAAGCCATAGGATCTTGTCATAGGGAAAGACATGGATTCAATCCCTTTATAAATATCAGAACCATTGAGCATTCCTGTTTCAGGATCGTATTGCGGAAAATCAGTAATTGTAAATACATTTGTAGCGTATACGCCAAAAGTCAAATCCGTGAGAAAACCAGTTTTTTCCATTATTGCCTGTGGCATTCTGTAATTAAGACGCAATTCCTTTAATTTCAAATAAGAGTTGCTAAAGGTGTTGGATTCGGCATTATTACGGTTCCAGACATACGAATTATAATAGGTTTGAATATCCTTGGTAACATTTGTATTCTTTGTATAGGTTACTGTGCCATCAGTACTTTCTACGACATTGACACCCTCATGAACAAGGCCATCATTCCTACCCTCCAAAGAGTTTGTAAGTTTTCCCTGGTAAGAAAGAGCAAAGTTGGTTACTGAAAATGTATTTCCGCCCACTTGGCCTGAAAAGGTAGCTGATAAGGTCAGATTCTTGTATCTAAAGCGCTGTACCATACCGCCTCTCCAATCAGGGTTTACGCTACCCAGTTTTCGGTTTGGCGATTCATCAAGAATTGGATAACCATCAGCGTTCACCAAATGCATTCCTGAAGCATCTATCTCTGTCCCGTTTTCGTCAGTATAGGTAGAACCTTCCGGAGCTCTTTGAAAACCACGGCCATAAAGCTGATGCATTTCCTGACCTACATATGAATAGACGTAAACCCTTCCTCCAATGGTTGTTCCCATATCCGTTTGGAGTGGTTCTTCCGGATCCCAACCTTCTTGGAGGCTGACTAACTTATTTTTATTCTTTGACCAATTAACATCAAATGACCATTCAAAATTTGGAGTCCGAATAGGCACCAAATTGAGGGAGACCTCTAAACCTTCATTAGTAATTTCGCCTGCATTGATTTTTAAACCAGTAGCACCAGTAATTTGATCAACATCTACTGAAACAATTTGATTTGTAGTGGATGAATAATATTTGGTCACATCAAAACCAATACGATTTTTGAAAAGTTTTGCCTCTATACCAACTTCCCAACTCTCTACGTTTTCAGGTTGGATAAGTGGGTCAGGGATTGTCCCTGGCAAGGTATAGCCTCCGGGATATGAAGAGTTTCCGTAATATTGATCTAACGAATAAGGTGAAGTGTCATTACCTACATTAGCCCAAGATAAACGTAATTTTGTAAAATCTACCCAAGGCACATTCTCTTTAAAATCAAAGATTTCATTTGCCAAAATACTTGCAGCAACCGATGGGTAAAAGAAAGACCAATTTCCTTTAGAAAGCGTACTTGACCAATCATTACGTCCTGTAATATCCAAATAATAGGTATCATCCCAACTTAAAGATGCCAAGCCATAAATACTATTGACTATTTTGTTACTTCTGTAATTATAAGGATCAGGAATTACACCAGTTGGAAG
This sequence comes from Gelidibacter salicanalis, assembly GCF_016469035.1. Classification (GTDB taxonomy): domain Bacteria; phylum Bacteroidota; class Bacteroidia; order Flavobacteriales; family Flavobacteriaceae; genus Gelidibacter; species Gelidibacter salicanalis_A. The sequence continues at coordinate 87,467 of NZ_JAEHJZ010000036.1, forward strand.
ATTGGTGGTATGGTATATATTTTCTTCCCCAATTTGACTCAATGTTATTTTACTATTGTGGTACTCATTTATTCTATTATTTGCACCTACCATTGTCAATAGACCAAATCGTCCATCTACAAAATCATTATTGGTGTAACGCAACATGACGGAATTGTTGTTCTCAATAACCCGAACAGTCTGTTCACGATAAAAACCATTCTGATAATCAGCTGTGTAAAAAGGTCTTTGTTGTGTTCTAAATTCGTCTGACCAGTCCAATCCTGAGCCCACTTGCAGCTCAAGGCCTTTCATTAAATCAAAGGTAAAATCAATATTACCAAAAACCCGATTTTTTTTCTGGGCGTTCAACTCCTCATAAAGTGTGCGATAAGGATTAAAGCCGTTTGTAGAAGGATATACTAATCCTTGACCATTTTCTCCTTGGGCAAACCAATTGGCATAATTGTATCTTCCTTCAAAATACTCCTCTTTCCATTCATTGATACTATTGACATTAAAACCCCAGGTTAAAGCATACATTGGATTATTTTCATTGTAACCGCCGCCAGGCATATTATCACTTTCCTTTAGGTAATAATTAATTTTGGCGCTTAACTTTATCTTTTCAGTTACAGGCGTGTTAAACGATAGAGAAACCGACTTTCTGTTGAATCCGGTATTTGGCAAAATCCAATCATTTTTGAAATCGGTTGCAGAGAAGCGTGTAGAGGTTCCCTTTCCATTACTTCCGCTTAGGCTTACGGTATTGCTTGTGGTCAGTCCATTTTTAAATAAACCTGTATACCAATCATCCTGATACACAAAAGGTAATTTTGTAAACTCTCCAGTGTCCCAGTTTTTGGAAGCATATAAATAACGGAGCTTTTCAGGATCAAATTTTTCACCAAAGGTATATCGCGAATAACGCCTAGGAACACTCATGCCGTCTTGGGTCATTTCTGGAGTAAGTTCCCACAGTGAAAATTCATTTTCACCTAAGTCCGAGCCATTTCCATACTCTTTTTGAAAATCAGGAAAATAGCCTGCTCTTTCAAATGTTACCGAAGAGCTAACAGACACTCCCAGACCTTTGTTCTTTTTGCCCGTTTTGGTGGTTATCAAAATAGCGCCATTGGCCGCTCTTGAACCATACAAGGCTGCTGCTGCAGGACCTTTTAATACAGATACCGAAGCAATATCGTCAGGATTGATATCACTTACTCCATTTCCAAAATCAATCGGAGCATCTCCTTGAGCATAATTACTAACACCCCTTGTTGCAGTAGCTCCTGACGTTATAGGAACACCATCAACTACAAATAAGGCTTCATTATTGCCATAGTTCAAGGATTGATCACCCCGCAGAGTAACCCTAATCGATCCGCTGGGCCCGGAACCTGCCTGATCAAAAGTCAAACCGGCAACCTTGCCAGACATCCCATTTAACCAATTGCCTGTTACAGATTTCGTTATTTCCTCTCCGTCAACTTTTGATATAGAATACCCTAAAGACTTTTCCTCTCTTGAAATATTCAAAGCGGTTACGACCACTTCGTCCAAAGCACTGGTATCCTCTTGCATAACGATCTCTAAAAAAGCGCCAGATCTAGTGACAGCCTCTTGTGTCACATATCCTATATAGGAAAAAACCAATACCACATCTCCGGTATCGGTTTTTACACTAAACTTTCCATCAAAATCAGTAACAACACCTTTGGTCGTCCCTTTTACCATAACCGTAGTGCCCGGCAGCGGGCCACCATCTGCATAAACAGTACCTGTTATGCTTTGTGCATGTATATTTGACACCAGTCCAAATAACATCAATAAGCTACAAAATTGAGTAATTTTTTTCATACGAATTTCATTTTATTAAATTCAAAAATAGGTAGTTCAGCTGCCTTCAAGGTTAAACTAATATTATGCTTTAAATTGCTGCAGTCTGATTTTAGTACTTTGTGCTTTCCCATAATGATGGTTTTTTTTGATTATATATTAACGTTAAGCGTAAATTTAACGGCTTTCAAATTATATATCATAATGTTTCACTTTGTTATTTATTACTCAATAATAGACAAAATTTCGTAATCTCGCAAATAAAATGAAACTATTTAAAGCAATATGTAATATAACGAACGTTATATTTAATTATATTCAGCACTACTTAGGGCTTCAGATGGTACAATCTGCCTAGGATTCTAAATTCCAGATAAAATAATCAGAAGACTTCTTTCGCTATTATTAATATTATCATTGCGTTGGTCTTCTTTTTGATCATCGTTTTAATTATTCAAAATTCTCCGAGTCATAGAATTTTGAAACCAACACTACAAATGGATATCCATAAAGAAACCCTTGTTGGGATTTTTTATGGAAACCATTCATTTAATTATATTTGCGAAGGTGATTTGCGAAAATTTTATTAGAAGCACAGCGATTAAGCTTATAGGAAACTATTTTAAATAAATGAAAAGACATCAAACCATATTAGAAAAATTAGCTAAAGAGAAACATCTTGAAGTATTGGATCTTTGTGAAATTCTCAATGTTTCAGCGGTAACTATCCGTAAAGATTTAAGATCGCTGGAAGAAAAGGGCTTATTATTCAGAACGCACGGGGGAGCTTCTTTGGAGAATCCATACATCAATGAAAAGGCGATTGGAGAAAAAGAGAAAATTTCCGTTGAGGAGAAAAACGGTATTGCGGCGTGTGCTGCCCAATTGATTGATGAAAATGATTCTATCATGATTGCTTCAGGTACCACGGTACAAGCGCTATCTAAGTTTATCAAACCCAAACACAAACTAACGGTTATAACGTCTTCACTTTATGTGGTAATGCATCTCATACACGACAAAAACATTGAAATCCTTCAACTTGGTGGCTATATCAGGCATTCTTCGGGTTCCGTCATAGGATCCTATGCCGAACATATCTTGAATAATATTTCCTGTAGCAAACTGTTCTTGGGTGTTGATGGGCTAAATTTAGATTTTGGTCTTTCCACAACAAATTTGGAGGAAGCACAATTAAACAGAAAAATGCTGGCCTCTGCACAGAAAATTATTGTTTTAGCCGACTCTTCCAAATTCGGAAAAAAGAGCTTTGCTAAAATTTGCGACTTCGATCAAATTCATGAACTTATCACTGATAAGGGGCTTTCGCAAATTCTTAAGAAAAAGATTGAAGAAAAAGGCATCAAGGTGACTATAGCATAATAAATTTCAAAAGTTTTGGGGGCATCATAAAGAGGATAGAATTGGTAACGCAAATTATGCTATATGGGTCGCACGAATGTTGCTAAGAGAGATTTAACATAAGAGGGACCTTAAACCAACATCCTCGTATAACAAGCCAAACATCTATTTGATTGGGTTTTACGGAGAATTAGCTCCATTAATTTTGTAATTTACCGAACATAAAAACAGGTTACACCTATTAAATAATTACCAGATGAAAATTAAATTAATAGCTTTTTTATTATTTTTTAACTGCATAAATGCATTCGCATCAGAGGTGGACACCCTAATGGTCGAGAGCAAATCCATGAACAAATTTATTCCTAATATTGTCATCCTGCCAGACAATTATACAACTCAACAAAACGGTTTTTCAGTCGTATACTTGCTACATGGTGCTGGTGGAGATTATACAGATTGGCTTACAAAGGCTCCAGAACTGAGAGCGTATGCAGACACTTACAACATGATCATTGTTTGTCCTGATGGCGGTTCTACAAGTTGGTATTTAGACAGTCCTGTAGACCCAAATATAAAATATGAAACCTATATTTCTAAAGAACTAATCGACAACATCGATAAAAAATACAATACTCTTAAAAAAAGTTCGGCAAGGGCCATTACAGGTTTGAGTATGGGTGGGCATGGCGCATTTTACCTTAGTTTCAGACATCAGGATATTTGGGGCGCAGCAGGGAGCATGAGTGGAGGTTTAGATTTTCGTCCTTTCCCAAACAATTGGGATCTACATAAGCGATTAGGAAATTATTCAGAACACAAAAATAACTGGGAAGAAAACACAGTGATGAATATGGTTTATCTGTTGAAAGGGGACAACTTAAAATTAATATTGGATTGTGGTTTTGATGACTTCTTTTACGATGGCAACAAAAGATTTCACGAGAAATTACTTGAAAGAAATATTCCACATGATTATATTGAACGCCCAGGAAAACATAATTGGAACTACTGGCCAAATTCTTTAAAATATCAATTGTTGTTCTTCAATGATTTTTTTGAATCTTCAAATTCAGATTAAAATTCCTAAAAGTATGCGGAAATTATGTGGCAAATATAGTTAGTCTTGGTTTCTAATGCTTTAGACCTCGAATTTCCAAATTTAAAAAATCATTTTCAGACATTTGAGAATTTGAAAAACCGATTGTTATAGAACACCAAACGTCATTAAAGTATAAATTATAAGTAATTTAGTGGAATTTCGACATCTCTTTTAGTCATATATTTGATTTTAACAAATACACTGAATTCCAGTCTTTTATTTGATATTTTTAGCGGTTATTTTCTTGCATTTTCAAACATTTTTAATTTTTGTCATGTACTAAAAATTTTTAATCTAATTATATTTGATGTCCATTTTTATAGTAATAGCTAAAGGATTTTAAATAGTTTAAACATAAATACTTTTAATTTTCATGCTAATTCTTTAATGATATTCAATTGAAAATTATTATGGATATATATATGTTTTTTTGTATCTAATTACACCTTAAATCCGCAAGTTCCTAATTTGCTTTTTTAAAATTTATTCTTTAAGTCAAAAAACGTCATTTCAAACCGGTTTTCAGTTGTTTTTTGATCGTCTATCCCTTCTTTTTTTCGGCATGCCTTATTTTTGCGAAGCCGTCGGTCTTTTTAATTTAATATCTCCCAATTCAACGCATTTAGGGGGTTTTAGAGCCACATCAGGGCGTACCTTCCCCATGGCATAGGCTTTTGGACTTTCCAATCCCTATGTCAACAACAAATGGTACGACTTATCGGTGAACAGTTTGAGTATTTTTTGTCGTCCTCTTTTTATCCATTTAAAAGGAACTGTCACAAATCTAAATATGAATTTCTTAATCCTGAAATAAGGCTTTACAAACGATACTTTTTCAGCTATTCTCTTTAAGATCGTCAAATAGAAATTCCTGCACATGGCAGTCAAGATCATATAGACCGTGTTTTCTTCTAAAAATGAAAAAGGCAGGTTTTTCCAACCGAAATCATTGTTCATTTCATCAAATATCTTTTCAGTTGCGCCTCTTTGGTTGTAATATTCAATAATTTCCCTGTCGGTGGAAGTTCGGTCATTCGTTGCTATTGCTCTATAGGTGAAGTCGTCCCCAAAAAAAGCATCTGTTTGTCCTGTGCCGTTCTTTTGCCTGCCAACTACATATCTATATGTTTTTTCTCCTCCAAAGGGAGTATGATCAATACTGCATACCTCCACATCAAATAATCCGATTCGCACAGTTCTCCAATCTTTCATATCCTTTACCCTGTTGGAGAGTTCGCTGCAACGTTGGGCCCTGATATAAAATCTTTCGCTATTGGCTTCTACTATTTCTATGACCTCTTTTGTGAAGGAGCCACAATCCATGCGGCTTCTATCAATTTTAATGCGCTTGTTTTTTAGCATTGAATACACATCTTTTAGTGTATCAGCTTGTTTGAACTTTACATTACTGTTACCGTTTCTATTTTCTATGTAAACGACCTCTTTACCAATGCTTGCCACCCCCGGGAAATAGCCCTTTTCCATTTTATAGCCCTTTCTGGAATCATATTTTTCGCAAGGGACGAACTGATGGTCAAAGTCAAGATCATACGATTTATTGGGAACCAGGGTCTTTAACTGCAACAGCATGTCTAAATTTAGTCCGTTCAGCGTGGCATGCCTGCTAATGTCATTTACCGAGCCGGACTTGCCAATGTGAACTTCCTTGTCCAGGGATAAAGATTTTTGAAGGCGAAGAAGTGTATCGGGAGAGCAAACCTTGAGATTTTCAATCTGCAAAAATTCTTCTCTTAGGTTTGCACAAATATCCTCGGCGCAATCTCCACCTGCAAAGATGATCGACCACATATTTTTTATTGCATCGCTAAAACTGAATTGGGCCTGTGGCGAGCGTTCTCCAAGGTGTTTCGTAATTAATGCCGGAAGTCGTGAGTTGTCGAATTCGGCTGAAATAAAATTAAGACCACCAAAAGACTTGATATTATCGGAAGAAAGTGTAATTTTCATCTGCAAGGATGTTTTCACCTAAATTGGTGAAAATATTTGAAAGGGAAAAGGCTTTAAGACTCTGGTTTTATTGACTTTTCCACTTTCTTGTTAACATCACTTGCGGATGTTAGGTATAATTAAAAAAATTGATGACCTCATTAGTAGTCATAAGTATAAAACAATCAGTTTGCTAATCTGTGATTTTAAAGATCTTAACTTTTAAGCTGCTTGATATAGTCAATAGATAACTTGGTCAACCGTTCTATTTCAGGATAGTTAAAATTCCCATTCGTATCCTTCAAAATAAGCTTAGACCCTATACCCACACAGGTTACACCTGCACCAAACCAAGCCGCCAAACTCTCTTCTGTTAGCGCCACGCCGCCTGTTGGCATGATACTCGTCCAAGGACACGGACCTTTTATGGCTTTTACATAATTCGGACTGTAAGCATCACCAGGAAATAATTTTACAATCTCACATCCCAATTCTTCAGCTTTAGCTATCTCGGTTAGGGTGGCTCCCCCTGTTTCAGTCAGATCTTCCATTTTGAAAAATATGGCAATTATATAAAATTTTAGTGTTATCCAATCCTTAAAACTCCTCTCCTTAAGGGGCCTTTGAAATTGTTGAGCGTTGTTTTTCTTGGACTTCCTAAATGCCGGTGCTGCTTCTTTTTTTAAATTGATACAGATTCATTACGTAGTCACCTCCCGATTATTCCTCAGTTTTTTTTCAATTGTTAATAACCATTTGACAACAATATAAAGTCTCAATCGAAAGATGTTGCTATATTTTCCATCTTTACACTTCACATACATTTATAATTATTAGCCTTATCCCAATGGAAATTACCCACGTCTTAAAAAGAGATTTTAGCACAAAACCCTTTCACTTAGAAAAGATTACAGATGCAATATTAAAGGCCATGAGCGCTGCAAAACACGGTGTAGTCGAAGATGCGCAGCGCATTTCTGAGAACGTCCATAAAGCACTTTTAGAAAGAAAACGATTGGATGCCAATTATATTCCTACCGTGGAGGAGGTTCAGGATTTTGTGGAAACTAAATTAATGGAAAGCGGATTTTTTGATGTGGCCAAAGGGTATATCCTCTTCAGGAATCAACAGACCCAAAAACGGAAGCTGAACATATTCGAGAAGCGAATCAATTTAAAGCCTTATGAATATCCAGCACTCTATGAGTATGTTCCTGCAATACGACATTCCTATTGGATACATACCGAATTCAATTTTACAAGTGATATACAGGATTTCAAAACCCGACTTTCAGAAGTTGAGCGCAGTGCCATTAAAAATACCATGCTGGCCATATCACAGATTGAAGTGGCTGTTAAGAGTTTTTGGGGCGACATTTATCACAGGATGCCAAAACCAGAGATTGGTTCAGTAGGTGCCACTTTTGCGGAAAGCGAGGTGCGCCATCACGATGCCTATTCCCATTTACTCGAAATATTAGGTCTCAACGAAGAGTTTAAGGACCTAAAGAAAAAGCCGGCCATCATGATGCGGATTCAGTATTTGGAAACTGCTCTTAAAAATGCCAAAAGTGAGGATCATAAGGAGTATGCCGAATCTATTCTCTTGTTTTCCCTTTTTATAGAACACGTGTCGCTATTCTCACAATTTCTGATCATTATGGCATTCAACAAGCATAAAAATATGCTTAAAGGCATTTCAAATGTTGTAGAGGCCACATCCAAGGAAGAGCAAATCCATGGTGATTTTGGAATTGATATTATCAAAATCATCAAACAAGAAAACCCAGAATGGTTTGATGAAAGTTACAATGGCATGATCCAAGAAGTATGTCGAGAAGCCTTTACCTCTGAAAGTAGGATCGTCGATTGGATTTTTGAGGAAGGAGAATTGGACTTCTTGCCTAAGAATGTGGTCAATGAATTTATTAAAAACCGCTTCAACAATTCTCTTGAAAGTATAGGGATTGAAAAAATATTTGAGATAGACGAAACCCTATTGGCACAAACCGAATGGTTTGACGATGAGATTATTGGCACCAAACATGGCGACTTCTTCGTCAAACGCTCTATCAACTACAGTAAAAGAACCCAAAGTATAACCAGTGATGACCTATTTTAAATGAACGAACAAAATCTAACTCTCGACACACAGACTTCAAAAACAATTTCCGAAACTGACAACCTTGTAAACGCTCGAAAAGAAGCGCTCCATCAAACGGAAAAAAATGAACCCCAAGGCTTCAAATGGCTTAATGAGCATAGCCGTAACTTTTTGGCGTCAGGTTATCTGTCACCAGGCGTAGCTGCAGAGGTGCGCATCCGTGAAATAGCAGATAGAGCTGAACACATCTTGGGAATCCCAGGGTATTCAGATAAGTTTTACAACTATATGTCTGAAGGTTACTACTCATTAGCATCTCCTGTTTGGTCAAATTTCGGAAAAGAAAGAGGCCTTCCCATCAGTTGTTTCGGGTCGCATATTGGTGATGATATGGGCAACATCCTCTACACCCAATCTGAAGTGGGAATGATGTCTAAACTTGGGGGAGGAACCTCAGGGTATTTTGGAAAGATTCGCCATCGTGGGGCGGAAGTAAAAAACAACGGGCAGGCTTCCGGTGCGGTCCATATTATGCAATTGTTTGAATCTATGGTGGACGTTGTGAGTCAAGGATCTGTAAGGCGTGGCCGTTTTTCACCGTATTTACCGGTCGAACATCCAGATATCATGGAGTTTTTGGAAATCGGTACAGAAGGAAATCCTATTCAGGAGCTCACCCATGGTGTAACGGTAACCAACCAATGGATGCAGGAGATGATAGATGGCGATGAAAAAAAGCGTGCTATTTGGGCAAAAGTACTACAGCGAAGAGGGGAAATGGGTTACCCATATATTTTCTTTAAAGACAATGCCAATAATTCTGCCGCAGATGTTTACAAGGATAAAAACCTACAAATTTATGCTAGTAACCTCTGTACCGAAATAATGTTGCCATCAAATGACGACTGGTCTTTTGTATGCGTTCTGTCTTCGGTTAATTTATTGCATTATGATAAATGGAAGAATACTGACGCGGTTGAAACCATGGTCTATTTCTTAGATGCCGTTATTACCGAGTTCATTGATAAACTAGAAGCCTACCGCGACTCTGATCGCCGAGAAGACAGGCAAACCTTCCTGTTTATGGAACGCGCCTATAACTTTGCCAAGGACAATCGTGCTTTAGGACTTGGCGTTTTGGGATGGCATTCGTTATTACAATCTAAAATGCTTCCTTTAAACAGTCAAAAAGCATATGATTTAAACAGTGAGATATTTAAAGTGATCCAAGAAAAATCATATAAAGCCTCTGAAGAATTGGCTGAAAAATTTGGTGAACCCACAGTTCTCAAGGGTTACGGAAGACGTAATGCCACCTTAAACGCGATTGCTCCAACCACGTCATCGGCTTTCATTTTAGGACAGGTATCACAAGGCATTGAACCTGTCTGGTCTAATGTGTATGTAAAAGATATCGCCAAGATAAAGACGACCATTAAAAATCCATTCTTAGAGAAACTGCTTGAAGAGAAAGGTATGAATACATTAGAAGTATGGAGAGACATTCGTGATTACGACGGTTCCGTCCAGCATCTTGATTTCTTGACTGAAGAAGAGAAAGATGTTTTTAAAACCTATTCAGAAATCGATCAATTAGATTTGATTTACCAAGCGGCTAACCGTCAAAATCATATTGATCAAGGCCAGTCGGTAAATATTATAGTTCATCCAGATATGCCAGTTAAGGAGATCAATAAAATTCACGTTACCGCATGGAAACTCGGATTGAAATCTCTCTATTACCAACATAGTATGAATGCCGCCCAAAAGTTTGCCCAGAAAAAAGACTGTGCCAGTTGTGAGGCATAAGTTTTAGCTTAGAAACATTCATTACTAATTTCGGAAATAAAATAAAGAACAGGTCACACTTAGTTGTCCTGTTCTTTTTGTTTTATGGCATCTGAACGGGAGATTGAGCTTTATAAAAAATAAGTTAATTCATGAGAATGCTGGTAACGGGTGATAAGCATTCTGGAAGACATCGCGCTATTCTCTTGACAACATTTATAAGCATTCCGATATAGCGGACGCTGTTCACAATTTTGACTCCGTAATGAATTGTTACTGCCCGGCTGGAATACTGTTGGTGGAAAACACCAACAGCGGCGTAAGTGCAACAACTTATCAGCAGATAAAACTCGAGAATCGACTAAAGCATACCAGACACTAACCCTAATATTTTATAGATTGTCATTTTACCTGTGTTTTAAATATTACAGAAATAGGAATGGCATCTTGATTGTTAACTTCAATGATTGCATTTACAATTAAGCCAGCTTCCTGAAAATCGAGGAGCCAACGTTCAAACGTTCGGGCATACCATGGGTGTCCGTCCAAAAAGCTTCCTGGTAATCCTTTCCATGAATCGGCTATCCACTGCGATGTGTATGGCAATTGATTTTGAGTCAAATAGAGGGGATGCAAGGTTTGAATGATAATCTCTCCGTTAAAAATTAAACTGTTTTTCAATTGTTTTAAAAGTGAAATCAGCTCTTTATTTTGGTAAAGACAGAAATTAAACACGGCAGCATCAAAAGGGGCTTTGGGAATTAATTTGCCCTCTACAAGGTCTTCATAACTGATGTGATGATAGGCTTCCTTTCCCTTTTTTTTAGCGTTTTCTAAAAGTGAAACTGTGGCGTCAATGCCTGTGCCGCTTTTTCCCATTTCGGTGATTGCTCTGGTTAGCCAACCTTCACCACAACCAATATCTACAATTTTTTTAGCTTCAGATGCTTTTAAAACAGAAACGATAGCTTCATTGGTGAATTTTCGAGAAGCTATTTCTTGTTTATCCATAACATGTATCCATTGTTCAGCATTAATTTCCCAAGATGTTTTGATCTTATTTTCTTTCATAATAAATTTTATTGCATATCCGTTTTTTGTCCTACTGTAAAAAAATCTTCGAACATCTCCATAACCAGCGGGAAACAAAAATAAGCGTATGGAAAAATTATCCCGCAGATTTACGCTGAACAAAAACAAATATTTGATTTTTTTGATTAAATATCAGCAGTGTCCGGTGAAAGAAGTAAAAAGTTTGCAAACTCCATAAAAGCATGACCCGTTTCGAGATCTTAAAAAATGACACTTTTTTTTAAAACCAATTTACTAAGAGTGATTGGGCAAATTTAATTTAGAATAACTATTGTTTATCAGTTAGTTATAATCAAATCTTTGTTCTTTATTCTATAAGCGCAGCGGTCTTAATTCTTTATCGGACATAATAATTAAATATACATATTATTATAATGACTCAATTTATATAATTATGATGTTTTACTAATCAGATTCAAAAAAAGCATCACCTACAACACCTATTTGAAGTATAGCCACATCAAAATTTAATTTTTGATAAAAAATCCAACAACTCGAGACAATCACTTTTCTGTTTATAAAATCATCATTTGAAGAATTTTGGCCATTGTTGGTGTTTGGGAATACTGTTGGTGGAAAACACCAACAGCGGCGTAAGAGTTTTGGCCATTGTTGGTGTTTTTCACCAACAATTTTCACTTAACTGTAGGGTACATTCGCCATTGTTGGTGTTTTTCACCAACAATCTTGACTTAATCTTAGAATACAAAAAGAGCCATTCAATCACTGCTGTTTGGAACCAATTATTTCTCGAAAACAAAACAAAGAGTACTTCAACTAAAAAACGGTTATAGATCAAATAAAGGAGTTGGAAAAGCTGTTGGTGGAAAACATCAACATCGGCGTAAGAGTTAAATATTTTTCGTATATTAATTCTATGAACATTCCAAGCGAAGCATACGAGATAATTATTGCAGTCATTTTAATTTCTGTTGCAATGACTTTTGTAAGTTACTTAACCAAGCGTAGCAGAAATTTCAGAAGCAGTAGAAATAAAAGGGCGAGGAAGCAGGATCAACCTTTTGATATTGATTTATAATTTTTATCCAATCATTAATATTCTTCTCTATGGCCTGTTTTCTCACTCCCCTGCTATGGCCTATGTTCCAGTTTCCTATCACGAGCTAAGCCCCCAAAACAAAGCTGGAGGTAAACCCTCAAGCACCCTAACCCTCAAAAGGCAACAAAAACTTTTTACATTTTTTAAAAAGTGCCCTTTCTATATTTAGCCATTGTTCTTGTTTTCTATCAACAATTTTTGCTTAACCTCACAAATACCCAGTACTTTAGCCCCCAGACTGGTCGAAGCCCTTGTGTCATTTAGATGAACAAATAGTAATTCAATCAAATATTGTTCAACTTTTAGATGGTTCTATTTCCATTCTTTTTGATCATCCCAGATTACTTCATATAACTGCACAACCATCGAGGACATCGAATCAGAATTTTTAATCTCCCTATCAAACCTTAGTCTAAAAAGATTAATTTTTTTCAGAACTTAAAAAATAATTTTCACAATAAACAACTGTAATATAGATACTTATAAAGTGTGTTTTATATATTTATAATATCCCCGAACAATTCCCCCTGATCATATAATTTTGTTTTTAAAATAAAAATATCATTGAGATGTCGCTATTTAATAGCTTAAAGTTCATTACAAATTCAAATACTATTAGCGATTATTTTTCAAAAACTAGTCAAAATCTTAAGTATGAAATTCAGGGTATCAATTATTTTCTCGTTCATATTATTAATTACAGTTTTTATGACAACAGATGGAAAAGCACAAGATCAAGAGAAAACTCCTGAAGAAATAAAACTCGAACAAGAAGCGGTAATTGCAGCGTTAAAAGACCAAATCGCGCAATCAGAATTAGCTGCGGCTCAAGCTTACAATACTATTCAAACTTCAATAGCCGCAGCAAATGAAAAAGCTAAATCCGAGAGTGAAAAGGCAAAATCTGAAGCACAAGCAGCTGCAATCACTGCTAAAAGAGAACTTTTTAAGGGACCTGAAGTTAATTCATTAGAGGGTAATATTACAAGTAGTGGTGATTTTATTGAGAGCAACATATTGTCACTTCGAAGTTTAAACATCGCCTTTGAACAGTTATATAAAAAACTCAATGATGATGATTTCTTTCACAATAAAACGCTGCAATTTGTTATATACGATGACGTCGGTATACAAGGGCTGGAATAGTTTGTTGCATTTAAAATGGATCTGGAGGTCTTGTCCAAAACCTTTAAAAAGGCCAATCAGGATGCTATAACGGTTCCGAAACCACCATTTGATTATCAGTCGGAACCCGAAACTCTTACTGACCCACTCTTGGCGGGTTACGTAGCAACAGGTATTTTAAAAACAGTTGTCAATTTGGTGTCACTTTTCAAAACTGATACCGATTTTAAAAATTTTGATGTCGCTACAGACGACTCAGAAATTATAGCAGCATTTAAAAATAGCTTGATAAAAAATAAAAACTGGAAGGTTTTCTCTCCTGCTATATTTCCAATAAATACCGTAAAAAACAATTCAGAATCATATGTGACTGGCCTAAACAATGAATTACTGGCACAAGTTGCTATAGCTAAAATCCATTTAAAAAACTTTGATTTAGCACATGACAAAAATATATATATCCATTAATAAATCAATAAAATAGCTGGTCAGACATTTGCATAAAAGACTCATGTCCATTACATTATAAGATTATTACCACATAATTTTCTATTGAAGAACACCAGTCCTAAAGATAAAGGTACACTGTTAATTTCGGTTTTACAAGGCCATTTTAAGGGAGAATTCAATTTGGCCAGGTTCAAGCCCATTTGTTTATTTATAACTGCCCTGTGCAAGGTAAAGAGAATTAATTATGACAGACTGGCCTCCGAATTCGATACCGAAGTAGATAAGGGCAGTTCTTATAGAAGGATACAAAGATTCATGAAGGAGTTTGATTTCCCCATGAAGCTGGTTTCATCACTGATATTCAATTTGTTGCCCGTAAGAACTAATTTGGTTTTGGTGCTGGACAGGACCAACTGGAAGTTCGGAACCAAGAACATCAACATTTTAATGCTGGGAATCAGTTATAAAAATGTTGCATTTCCCTTGATGTTTAAAATGTTGGATAAGCGGGGAAATTCCGATACGCAAGAACGAATCGATCTGGTCAGGCAATATGTAGAATGGTTTGGAAAACAAAGCATAGATTGTTTGCTGGCCGATAGAGAGTTTGTTGGGGACAAATGGCTGGAATTTTTAAATGAGAACAATATTAGATATTACATTGGGCTCAGGAATAATTTCAAAATTTATTCTTATCAAAAACAAAAAGAGATTAAAGCGTTCTGGCTGTTCAACAATTTAAGAATTGGCGAGTTTTATCACTATCCAAAAATCGTATCACTCCATGGCCAGAAATGTTATCTAACCGGAAGTAAAACTTTTGACAGAGATGGTAAAATGGAATTCCTGATCATCGTCTCATTCAATAAACCCGAGATGGCAATGGTTCATTACAAGCAGAGATGGCAAATAGAAACACTTTTTAGGGGACTGAAAAGTAGTGGTTTCAATATTGGGGACACCCATGTAACCGATTTGGACAGGTTGGAAAAACTCTTCCTGTTAACATAATTGCTTTTGTCTGGTGTTACAAAATCGGTGACTTTGTGGATCAGAACGTAAAAAAAATAACAATAAAAAAACATGGACGAAGAGCTGTGAGCATATTCAAAATATGGATTGGATTGTTTGTAAAAATTCCTATTAACGGGCAATAAGCCGCTAGAATTCAGCCTCTTTAGTTTTTTGTCATGTACTTAAAAAAAGTATACAAAATAAACTCAATAACAGACCCAGTCAAGTTTAGAACAAAACTTTATCTAATTTTTTCTGTCCAAAATGCCTTGAAAAAGACTAGGTTTTTTGGAAGCAAAAAATTAAATTGCATCATAACCAATTAGCACCCTTTGTTGCGTTAAGACCTAGAATGCGCCAAGGATACTATAACTTTTATTAAATCCAAACACTATGAAATTGAAATTTAAATACTCACAATTTTTATTGTTTTGTCTTACTTTAGTGAGTCCCTTTAGTTATGCACAACAAATTGATGAACAAAAAAGAACAAAATCTCAAACTCACACCGGTAAACATCATCTTGCTATATTCAATGGCGCCACAACAAATTTTACCCACCAATCAACATCATATACCCTTGGATTAGATTACGAATACAGAGTTTCCAAACTCATTGGACTGGGTGTTCTAGGAGAGCTTATTCTAGCGGAATCAGAAGAAATTCTGGCAGGGGTTGCGGCATTTGTTCATCCTTATAAAGGACTAAAATTTATTACGGCACCCTTAGTTGCCTTTGCGGAGGAACATACTGCCACAGGACATGAGGCTAAAAAGGAGGCTAGTTTTTTATTTCGGATAGGCGTGGGTTATGACTTTCATATTTGGAAGTTATCCTATGGACCAGCTGTCAATTTTGATTTTGGCAAAACTGAGGCAGTTAATTATGGTTTAGCAATTGGCTATGGATTTTAGGCGCTCGTTTCAATCAAATTCCCCAAAGCTAGCCCAACATGTGGCAACTTTACAGATTAGAAAAAGAGCATCAACTTAAGACACCAAAAAGGTGTTCTAAATGTAGCGATAAAAAACATCCTTGAGCACAACGCCAGTTTTTGTCTCATCGGAGAAAAAAGATTGAATTGTAAGCCTCTATAAGGACAATCTCCACCCGATTGTTAGTGACAAGGAGGCCAAGATTATTGAGTCAGGTGCTAAGGTCAACGAGTATCAAAGAGAGAAATTTAGGACCCACTAGAACAAAGTAAAATTGTCCATGAATTTAACGTAAGGGCATTTTGTTTTGTATCAGTATAGTCAAATCAGGCTTACTTATGATAGAGCCGAAACAATTTATTTATAGATGATTAGAGGTGTTTTTTAATTTTAACTGGTGCGTTTGCCCTGACTTTCCGCTTCTAAAATATTTTTGGCACGCTCTATGGCACGGTTAATATCATCATATATATTGTATTTATTGAGCATTGTATACATATTAGCTTTTAGCAATTCCATTTTAACTTCATGATTTGCACCCGATATTATTATTGTTGTTCCTTTTGACTGCAACTGACGACAGATTTCTTTCAGCCTATGTATACCCGTGGCATCAATAAAGGGGACATTTCTCATTCTTAAAATCAATATTTTGGGTTGTTGGTTTAAATCGGTAATTACCTCCTGAAATTTTTGTGAAGCCCCAAAAAACAACGGGCCGTTAATTTCGTACAAAAGGACGTCCTTAGGAATTTCGGACAATTCTTCCTCAAAAAGTCTATCGCCAAAACTATCATTTGAAGCAAGAAAATTTGATGTGTTTTTTATGGATGTGGCCTCACTCATGCGTTTCATAAAAATAAAACTGGATAAAATCACACCTATTTCTATCGCTAAAATTAGATCGAAAAATACAGTAAGAAAGAAAGTGGTAAGTAGCACAACGACATCCATTTTGTTACTTTTAAATAAGGCAATAAAATGGTGCCATTCTCCCATATGCCAAGCAACAACAATTAATATTCCAGCCAAGCAGGAAAGCGGAATTAACTTTGCAACAGGTGCCATCAATAACATGATCAATAATAGAACTATCGCATGAACAATTCCTGAAATTGGTGTTCTACCGCCATTTTTTATGTTGGTAGCCGTTCTGGCAATGGCTCCTGTAGCAGGAATACCCCCCAAAAGTCCTGAGAAAATATTTGCGGTACCCTGTGCTACCAATTCCATATTAGAGCGATGCCGACCGCCAATCATACCGTCTGCAACCACAGCAGACAGAAGGGATTCAATACTTCCTAATAAAGCAATGGCAATGGCAGGTTGTATAAGCGATTTGATGATCGCAAAATCAATATGCGGAAAGGCAGGCATGGAAATACTATTAGGAATCTCACCAAATTTAGTTTCAATTGTTTCCACGGGAAGATCAAAATAGTAAACCACGGCGGTGCTTAAAATAATGGCAATTATAGAACCGGGAAGTTTAGCGGTAATCCTAATAAAAAAGAGAGAAATTAAGATGGTAGCCACGGCAACGGTAAATGCAACCCAATTAATTTGGGTAAAATGACGTCCATAAACTACCCATTGATCAACAAAATCTGCGGGCAAGGATTCAATTGGCATTCCAAATAAATCCTTGATTTGGGAGGAAAAAATGATGAGCGAAATGCCGCTTGTAAATCCGATAATTAAAGGATATGGAATAAATTTTAAATAATTGCCAAGTTTTATAAAACCCATTCCCATGATTATAAATCCAGCCATAATTGTGGCGATGGTAAGACCGTTAACGCCATGTTCCTGAACTATTGCATAAAGTATCACAATAAATGCGCCGGTAGGGCCACCTATTTGAACGCGGCTACCTCCTAAAACAGAAACAACTATCCCTGCAATAACAGCGGTTATAATTCCTTTTTCAGGGGAAACTCCTGACGCAATGGCAAAAGCAATGGCTAAAGGCAAAGCAACAATTCCCACAATAATTCCAGCCATCACATCCTTAGACAATTGTTTTCTGGTAATTCCTGCTTTTAAAAGCGTGAAAAATTTTGGCGTAAATTCTCCCTTTTTCATGTTTACTAAGTTATTTTTTTTAGAGTTAACTCATTATTTGTATGTATAACAGACATCACATTTAAATTTGTGGTAGGTATCATGTTCGCAACATTTCTATGAACAACACGTCACCTGGCTGAACACAATGATTCTTCCGTCCAAAACGCGACTATTCGGACAAGCAATGTATAAAATTTGCGGATTTTGATCTTTCAATAAATTTTTAAAATAATATGGGTGAATTTTGAGTTTCTCAACAACCCATTTTTTTTTGTTTTCGAAAATTTTAGCTATGTTCAATTTCTAATTTTCTTTTGGTATTAATCCAAATTAAGGTTTAAAATTGGCTTTAAAAAACAAACAGTCAGTTTACAAAAGCATGCACAATTAAACCTTGAAAAGACCTGACTTTACCCGTGTTTTGGATTTGAGTTTTTTCATACACCCAATTAAAATACGATGCTATAGACCGTGTTATGGCTGATACAAATTTTGAATGGCGCGTTTCATAACGCAACACCTCATTGCTTAAAGAATCTCTCATTTCCCTTTAATCCCACTGATAGGCATTAGGATGGGTGTTTAATTTTTGGTGTATAAACCATCAAAAAAAGCAAGAGTCATAACAGATCTGATCGCCAAAAAGGAACTTCCCCAAAATCCTGATCAATTTTTCTTAACAATATTTAAATCCTTTTTAGTAGCTTACAGATCACAATACCTTCTGTATATGGTAAAGTTCCTTTATGGCTAGGGATTAATGCATGTTATTTATCACCGGAATATCTCTAATTTTTTGTGGAGCAAAACCTTTTATCTGTAATTTCTTCAGCCCCTGTTCTTTTACCGCAACTGTTAATAATTGGCATAAAATTTAATAATACAAATCCCTTTGAACATTCTACTGGAATAAATCACTGTACTTTAGAATTACACAAAATTTTCAGTCTTCAGAGAGCTTGCTCAGACACTTAAAATAAGCCCTGTAAGGGTTTAATTTTGGAAACCAGATCATCGGAAATTTTCGGATTTCTAAAACCAAGCCTTAGGGGTTTATCTATTTCGTGGCACATGATCCAATTATTTAAGTTTCTAACTGTTATTTAGAATTTTTAAAATTGTTATACTATACTCATTTCACTTAAATACTTTTTGCAGTGTATTCAAACGCAATATGGTATTGCACGCTAACTTTTTAATTCTGATCCCCGTTTTAAACCAATAATTAAAAATCGGAACCCATGGGTTCCGATTTTTAGTATTTAAATTTTAATCTTTTAAAAGAAATAAGTTGCAGAAAAAGCAGATCTAAAGTTACCCACTTCCTTTACGCCCGCTGTAATAAGATCTCCGTTAGTAGCATCAATACCATTGGCATATTGGGCAGTTGTATAACCTAACTCAGCACCAAATCTTACTTTACCAACAGTATAATCCAAACGTGGAGAAATTCTATAGGAATTCTCAACCTCAGAAGAAGTGATAAGTGAATCATAATCATCCCCAAAACCAGCATCTTTAGTATAACCTACAAAGAGGCCCCAACCTAAATTGTCATCAAATTTACCACTAAATTCTGTCCAAGCAGATAATACTTTACTATCTAAAATATCACCATTAGACTCTCTACCATAACCGCCAAACATTAATTGTTCAGTGGTGTTACCTCCATATTGACCATATAGTTTCCAAGTTACCACACCACCTAAATTAGCTTTAGCATACCCCATAAAAGATAAACTTGTCTTATTGTCATTTTGAGCTAAAGCTGAAGTGCCTAACCTATCATTTAAATCAACAGTTTTAGCGGTAGCTCCAATACCCCCTACAATATTGTCATCATCACCAAACTGTAATTGTGCGTGAACAGTAGGTATCCCAGCAAATCTTACTGCTGCTCCACCATAACCATCTCCTCTCCCACTAGCTGTAGTAAAATCTCTTTCTGTTAAAATAGCGGCTGTAAAACGCACATCTCCTTTAGTAGAAAAACGTATTTGTGGAGTACGGCTAAATGGTTGGTAGGGAACACCTGCATTAAATGCATGAGTACCTGGAGAAACGTTTGTAACAAAAGTAGGGTGCCAGTATTGACCGAATAACCATTCTACTTTATCGTTAGATAATGTAAAGAAAGCATGTCTTAACCCAAGGCCATTTATGTTTGAACTTTTAGAACCAAAGAAGTGAGCCTCAATAACACCTGCAGTTTGCATACCCAAAAACTCTGGTCCTGTAAAACTAGCTTTTAAACGTGTTTCAATAGCAAAACTGTTGTAACCAACCTCTTTATTAAGGTCATCTCCGTTGGCATCAAGTTTTTCTCCCAAAGGTATTACAAGGTATTGACCTTCTCTAGAATCACTTAGTCTACGTGTGTCCAAAATATAGTCACCTTTTACGTAACCACCCCATTTTACTTCAAATTGTTTTTCTTTTTCTGCTTCTTGGCTATAACCAAATTGAACAATAGAAAGTGTTAATGCCACTAGTGTTAATAATTGTTTTTTCATAAGTTTAATCTTCTAATTTTATAATTAATCTAATTTTATAATGATATTTAAATGGTAATTTCAAGAGTATTTATTCGATTTATAATGTTCTTTTTTATGTATCAATTGGACTGGGAATTTATATATTCTCAATAAAGCGTTTAAAAAGAATTAATTTACCATTACCCAATATATTCCGAATAGAAACGCAAATACAGCGCTCCCCATGTGAATACCTTGAAAAAGGTGTTGATTATAATTTCTTTTTGAAAACGCCACTATCCGCCCCATAACAACAGCAAAAATGGTCATTGTTAATAATGTACCCACACCAAACCCAAAGATGTACTTTACAGACTCAGTTTTTGAGGCAAACCCGATAACAGGTAGAAACAATAAAAAATGGGCTATCCCTGCCAAACCATGTACTAATCCGACAAAATAGGTGGTTACATTCCCTTTCCTAACCTCTTTATGATCATGAAAATGACCTTTATCGGCCTCATGTGAGTGTTCATGGCCATGTATCAATGGGTTGTCATTAGAATGGACAGGTATATGCTTATCACGACGTTTCTTGTTAGATCTCAGAATTTTTACAAAAATCCATATTCCTAATAAAATAAGCACAAAACCAACAAGCTTCTCGCTATATTTAGAAATTTCCTCAATAGGAATCAAATCTTTAAATAAGAGAAATAATACTCCTATTAAAAGCATTCCTGATAAATGTCCAACACCCCACAGCATACCAACCTTCCAGGCCTTCTTAACCCTCTCTATAGCAAATGGAGCCACTGCTGCAAGATGGTCTGGACCAGAAAGAACGTGTAAGGTAGCAGCCACAGTGCCAGCAATAAATGGAAGGGACATGTTCATCATAACTGATTTATACTAATTCAGCAATAACAGTGTCGAGAATACGCTCTTCAATACTTTTCAAAATATGAAAAAGTTGTTCGCCACTATTCCCCACTATTCTAATGATCACACCATCACCTAAAGTTGTACTCAACCCAAATTCTATGTTTTCTTCACCTTTAAGACGCTCCAATAAATAATAGTACAATTCTTCGGACTCTATCTTATTAGTATACGAGAACAATGTGGCCTGATGTGTATACCCCTCAAGTTGACCCATCCCTAATACATCTATTTTCTTTGGTTCAAACAGTACCTTATCTTTAAAAATAAGTTGATCATCCACAAAGATCTCTGTGTGGTTCATTAATCTTTTATAATCAAAGATTTCTCCTGATCCTTTCCTCCCACAGGTAATTATTTCTCCCCAGATTAATTGTGATGATTTTTTTAAATGAATGGTGTTTTTAGCTGAATAATCTGAATTCTTGTGAGGTACTAGTGGATGCGGAATAAAATGCAAGAATCCATTTTCTTCAACCGTTACTTTCATACTTTGTTTGGCTTTACCACCTTCGTCCATTTCGTAAATTCTTTGATACGCTTGGGTTTCCAATCCTAAAGCTGTATCCTTTTCTACGTAAAATTCCATATCGTAAAAATCGCCAGCCAATATTCCCGGAGAAGAACTTCGTATCATATACCTTAACCACGGATCATGAGGTGTTCTAGCGTCAAAACGCAACAATCCAAAAGGCACTGTAAAGTAAGGTTCCATCAACCGATGGAATCCATCAACAATCCCTGTTGTTATTTTCAATTCGCATATGTTTTTCATGTGCCTATTTTATTATTATTCCAACTAGTTATTGGAAATTTATAAATCACTTCCACGCCACCTATTATTAGTCTTAAAAATGGACGTACGTAGAAATATTCTATTGTTAAAAATTATTTTGCAAAAGCAGGCTCGTTGATATCTTCTAAAAGAGCGTACTTCTTAATCCAACCAATTACTGCATCTACACCTTCACCTGTTTTTATATTGGTGAAAACAAATGGTTTACCGTTACGCATTTTTAAGGCATCCCTTTTCATATTATCTAAATTGACACCCACGTAAGGAGCAAGATCAAATTTGTTGATCAATAATAAGTCTGACCGTGTATTTCCAGGTCCACCTTTTCTAGGAATATCTTCTCCGGCGGCAGTATCTGTAACAAATATTGTAAAGTCTACTAGCTCAGGGCTAAAAGTAGCAGCTAAGTTATCGCCACCACTTTCAATAAATAACAGTTCCATATCAGGATGCCTCTCGGCCAACTCATCTACAGCTTCCAAATTCATGCTTGCGTCTTCTCGAATGGCGGTATGAGGACAACCTCCAGTTTCTACACCAATAATTCGATCGGCATCTAAAAGACTATTCTTTTGTAAGAATTTTTCATCCTCACTAGTAAAAATATCATTGGTGACCACACCTATATAATAATCTTTAGCCATTTTTCTTGACAGGGTTTCTATCAATGCTGTTTTTCCAGCTCCTACTGGACCAGCAACCCCTATTTTTACATATTTTCTCATATTATAATCATTGAATATTTTAATTAATATCTTATTATTTAACTCATATATAACCTAGAATACAAGCGTTCATGCTGCATGGAACGCAAATCAAATCCTACATTGGAAATCCCTACAAGGTCCCTATCCAACGCAATAGTTTGATGTACCCAATCTTCTATTTCTTCTTGAATTTTAAATAATATCTCCTGTCCTTGTAATTGTCCCAATGGTACCAACTTCACCGCATTGGTAATAATCCCAGATGCCGTAGAGAAATAAAATGCTGTTAAGGTTTCTTCCAAGGAAATTTCGCTTATAAAACAAACTATACTATAGATAACCGCGTAATTTGCAACCTCTTTATTTGAAGCTATATAACTTTCCAATTCTTTTAATAGAGGATGTTCATTCTTAGATCTAAAGATTTTAAATAATCGTGTTCCTAACTTATGACTCCCTTCTCTAATTTCTTTTGGACTTTTTAAAGCGGTACACTCAGAGTCCAAGAATATTACTTGATTAAAATCGTTGGCTTCCAAAGCATGGTACACCAGTTTTACATAGGAAGCATCGTTATGTAAAATATTGTTCTTCATCATTTTTTGTAAAAATAACAGGGTACTTTCCTGATCAGTTACTAGGTTATTTTGAACGTAGGTTTCTAAACCATTTGAGTGAGAAAACCCACCTATAGGTAAATTAGGATCAGCCACGTGCAATAGACTTAATAATGCATTTATCTTCATATCTTTATTTTGTTTTTGGCAAGACCTTACTAAATAAGCTATCCATATCTATTTTTGTGTTATTATTAATTGAATGAACTGGAGCAGCTTTTAGCATATTTTCAAAAATTCGTTTTTCTTTTAGGGGTGAATATCCCGCTCTCTTTAATAAATTATAAATGGGATTCTCAAATGGTATGATGATCTCGTTGTTTTCAATAAAAATAGGAATGTGTTGATTTCCTATTTCATAGCAAATAGTGCCCATCTCACGCATATTAACAGGTTGTACAACAACTGCATCAGCAGGTAGCACATTGGCTACAATAACTTTAGTGTCGTCTTCAAAGAAAATATCCAAATGCTTGATTCTAAATTTTTCCTTTAATATCCGTATTGCCACTTCTTCTCCATTCCTGGTTTCTTTTCTCAAAATTTTTCGAGTCGTCTCGAACCACTCTAAATCAAAGAAATCTATTTCTTTTGAGATGCTCTTCCTACTTTTTAAATTCCCTAATATTTCAGAAATAATTTTCATATCTATTTATATATAAAGCGTATTGCTTTCAATGTTTTTGTTAAAAACTATAGGAGACCGATGCTTTCATATAAAACGGAATTTCTGTTGCAAATTGAGTTTCATTTCTTTTTATATTCAATACGTTTCATATCCCAATGACCAAGGTGATTTTAAGCTACTTAGACCCCGTATTTAAAGCCATCAACGTTGATGCTCCGCCCTACTACTATTATCTTCAATTGCTAGTCTATCATTCACGTATAAAAATTGTTTTATTGCAAATAAATCCACTTTGGATGGTTTACACCTACACGCCCTGTAACTCATTGTAATGGTGCGTTTTATGTCGTCTAATCTTACCCCTGAGAGGTATCATGAAAATTCGCCATTACTAAATATTCGATAGCTATTTACCCAAATTATCACTTTGGCAGGATAGTGTAAGCCATACCTTTTTTCTGTTTAAAACGAGCCTGTTTCAAGCTTCATTTGACTATTTTTAATTTTTTCTTAAATGAAAAATTTATCTCCATCAGTGACAAAATTCCACTTACCATCATGATAGGGTCTTTTGTGAAAATCCATCTTTTCAATTGTTTCTGGTATTACAAAATGGCGATCAACACAACTTGTTCCTTTCTCTATAAGAAAATATCATTAATTCCTATAGTGTAACAATGCTGAATACGCTACTCCACGTATTCAGCACGCTACACGATAATCCAATTAAGGATTTATTAGAACATGAAATATCTCTGTGCCATTGGCACTACATCAATAGGCGGACAAGTAATTGCTTTACCATCAACCTTTACCTCATATGTTTGAGGATTAACCTCAAGCTTAGGAGTTTCATGGTTATGAACCATATCAGCTTTACTAATGTCCCTACAGTTTACTACCGGTAAGATTTTCTTTCCTAAACCATATCCAGGAGTGATCCCTTTATCTATAGAAACTTGTGAAACAAACAATGCAGAAGTATTCTTCATTGCCTTACCATAATAACCAAACATCGGCTTGTTGATCACAGGCTGTGGGGTTGGAATAGATGCATTGGCATCACCCATCTTAGATGCCAACACCATCCCACCTTTAATAATCAATTCCGGTTTAGCACCAAACATGTCTGCTCTCCACATTACCAAATCGGCCATTTTTCCAACTTCTATAGAACCTACATATTTGGATATCCCGTGAGAAATTGCCGGGTTAATGGTGTATTTGGAAATATACCTTTTTATCCTGTAGTTATCATTATCAGTACCCTTATCTTCCTTTAGTTCACCAAATTGTTGCTTCATCTTATCGGCAGTTTGCCAAGTACGACAAATTACTTCACCAACCCTACCCATGGCTTGAGAATCTGAACTCATCATGGAGAACACGCCCAAATCATGTAAAATATCTTCTGCAGCAATAGTTTCTGGACGAATACGGGAATCTGCAAATGATACATCTTCTTTTACGTTTTTATCTAAATGGTGACATACCATTAACATATCTAAATGCTCATCTGCTGTATTTACAGTAAATGGTCTAGTTGGGTTTGTAGAAGAAGGTAAAACATTTGGCAAAGCAGAAACGGTAAGAATATCAGGAGCATGTCCTCCACCAGCACCTTCTGTATGGAAAGTATGGATAGTTCTACCATTAATAGCTTTAATAGTGTCTTCAACAAAACCAGATTCGTTTAACGTATCTGTATGAATTGCTACTTGAACATCATATTTATCCGCAACGGTTAAACAACAATCAATAGCAGAAGGCGTAGAACCCCAATCTTCGTGCAATTTTAATCCTAAAACACCTGCTTCAACTTGTTCGATTATCGCAGCCTCAGAAGAAGAGTTACCTTTACCGAACAAACCAAAGTTCAATGGTAATTCATCCAATGATTCCAGCATTTTCTGAATATGCCAAGCTCCAGGAGTTACCGTAGTAGCCAATGTACCATGGTTAGGTCCTGTACCACCGCCAATCATAGTTGTAATACCGCTATATAAAGCAGTATCAATCAACTGTGGACAAATAAAGTGGATATGCGCATCTATCGCACCAGCAGTAAAAATATGACCTTCACCACCTAAAGCTTCAGTTGAGGCTCCGATATTCATACCGTGAGTCACACCATCCATTGTATTTGGGTTACCAGCTTTACCAATACCTGAAATTTTACCATCCTTAATACCGATATCTGCTTTTACGATACCCCAAAAATCAATAATTAAGGCATTGGTAATTACTAAATCCAATACGCCTTCATCTCTTGTGTGCGTAGCAGACTGAGCCATACCATCTCTTAAGGTTTTACCCCCACCAAATTTATTTTCTTCACCATAAACTGTATAATCTTTTTCAACTTCTGCAAATAGGTGACTATCTCCTAAACGAACTTTATCTCCCGTTGTAGGGCCATACATTGACGCATACTTTTTTCTATCTATTTTGCTCATAATATTATTTTTTTAATTTTAAAGATTTCAATTTCTGTTGTTCGTGTCTCAGACTAAATCCTCTAATCACACAAGAACCCCCAAATCTGATCAACTCTACGTCAGCATTAGTCTCTCCTGGTTCAAATCTAATCGATAGACCGGCAGGTATGTTTAACCTTTTTTCTTCTGCAGCGGCTCTATCAAATTCTAAAGCAGAATTTGTTTCAGCAAAATGGTAGTGAGAACCTACCTGTATAGGTCTGTCCCCAGTATTGGTTACTTTAATTTTAGTAACTTTTTTTCCGGCATTTAATTCAATGTCCCCTTTCGCGAAAATAATTTCGCCAGGAATTATGTAATTTTTTTTTGCGCTCATAATTTCTTTTTTTTATGGTTAAGCAATAGGATTATGTACAGTAACTAATTTTGTTCCGTCAGGGAATGTTGCTTCAATTTGTACATCATGTACCATTTCTGCAACACCGTCCATAACGTCTGCACGTTTTAGATAAGTAGTTCCTTCTTTCATTAAGACGGCCACTTTTTTACCTTCCCGTGCGCCTTCAATAAGCCTTTTTGCTATAAAAGCAATAGCTTCAGGATGGTTCAATTTTAAACCTTTAGCTTTTCTGTCTTCGGCTACAGTGCCAGCTAAATAAAGCAGTAATTTCTCTTGTTCTCTTGGTACTAAGTGCATAATTCTAAAATTTAAATGATTAATAATTCGTTAATTAATAAATTCAATAAGTAGCGTTACTACAGTTTTTACAACAATCCCTATCAGGGATTCATCATTCTAACTAATTTTGTGGTATCCGGATTCGATTTGTCTACATTTGCTCTTACCACAAGCATAATCCAACTTGCAATAATAAAACCTATGGTATAGGTCGCAATAAATTGGCTAAATGCATAGTGAATTAAAACCGCTAGCAGGGTACCTATGATAACATAGAGAAAGTCAGCAATTTTGGGACCTACAAATGCACAAGCTACCAATATTGGAGAAAAGCCATAGATACCATTGGCAAGGGTATTGGCGTCTATACCTAAGATATAATGTGCAAACAATGCTCCCACGGTAGCCGCAACAGTAGCATACATTGCAGCTGGCGGATTAGCAATAGCAATACCTAAAAAGATTAAAATACCAGTTATAAAGTGGGCACCAAAATTAACTTCGGCCCAAGCAAAAAATGGCGATTGAATAGCAGCTATAGTTGATGTGTAATCTGGAAGTGCTGGTGTAGTTTGAACGAGCCCCATAACCCCAAAGTGGCTAAACCCCCAACACGTTACCCAACACGTTACTACAAATGGAAACGTATATGCTACCTTACCATTTCTTACAAAAAGATTCATAACTACGGTTGAAATTATAGCAGATACACCTCCTATAATCCAAATTATCGGACTTGATGCATCTACTAAACCGTAGGTAAATATTGCACACATAAAAGCTAAACTCCCATTAAAACCATATAGACCAAACAAGATATCCTCTTCTTTGTACTTGAGTAACTTTGCCGTTATAGTGCCTACAATGGCTCCTAATATGCATGCTACCCCTAATGCCCAATGGCTAAAAAACATTCCGATTGTGATAAGCACACCTGCCCATCCGTTATCTTGAAGAAATATTTGACCTACTCCTACAAAGCTTGTTTTAATAAATTTGGATATTCCCATAAAAATTTATTTATAATTGTTTTTGTTCTTTTTCTCCTCAAGTTTTGTCTGAATCCATTGTATCCAAGCATCCAGTCCTGTGTCTTTTAAGGAAGAAATCTCCAGCACATCAATATCAGGGTTTACTGTTCTTGCATCCTCTGTTACCGCTTCCACAGAAAATGGTAAATACGGTAACAAATCAAGTTTAGAAATCAACATCAACTCACTGGTCAGAAACATTTTAGGATACTTTCTTGGCTTATCATCTCCCTCTGTAGTTGAAATAAGGGTTACTCTATAATCCTCTCCCAAATCGAAGGAGGATGGACACATTAAGTTTCCTACATTCTCTATAAACAACACATCAGTACCTTCCAGATCAATCAAGTCAATGGCCTGTAATATCATTTGCGACTCTATATGACAGATTCCCCCAGTGACAATTTGCAATGCATTAATACCCGATTCTTTCATCCGTACAGCATCCCTATCTGTTTCTGGATCTGCAACTAGTACAGACATTTTTAATTTACCTTTAAGCAATTCGCCTGTTTTTTGCATTAAAGTGGTTTTTCCACTACCAGGAGAAGAACATACATTGATTACCAAAATATCTTTTAACTGTTCTCTAATTTTTTGGGCCACAAAATCATTGGCTCTTAAAAGATTTAGTGATACATGTTCCGTATCTACACTTCCTGCTGTAATTCTTGATGATTTAGGTTTCGTCGTATTCATTTTTGTTTTTGAATTTTATTTCGTTTATAAATAATTCTTCGCCTTGAATGATATTTCTACAAGGATCCTTGCAGCGCTCACAAACAAAACGGTTCATTTTAACTTTAGTTTTAGCCCCACATTTACAGGATATTATAACTGGAAGCGTGTCTATAATCAACTTCGTATTATAATATTGTGGGAACTCCATTACAAATGCCTTAAACGCATTTGTCAAAAGAATTGGCTGAACATTGCTCAATAAGCCAATCTTTAAATGTATTTCTGAAACTCTTTCAAATTTTTCAGGAAACTCTTCCTCGATTCTTTCGAAAGTATTTCGAATTAAAAATATTTCGTGCATTACTTTAGAATAGGTGAATTGAAAATTACCAATACTTCAACATTCAACAATACTATCCCGTTATTGATGGGATTTGTTAAACAAGTTTTAAAACATCAACCCTATTTTCTAGGATTATTGGTAAATCAGGAGGGAATTTTAATAGAAGAATAAAGAATGAATAACCCGATTTTCGATCCGGTATTGATTCCATTACTATAAGATATTAAATAAGGCAAATCCTTTGTGGGATTTTCTATATTATCTCTTTTATTTTTAGAAAAATGCTCATAATCGGGAATTTTGTTTATAGTAGCAACAAATTCCTCCATTTCCATGGAAGCCAAATTCCATACTTTAATATTAGAAGTGTTTTGTGCATGAGCAACATCAGCTAGTCCTGTTTCACTAACAGCATTACTGTTGTCATTAACTGCAAAAAAACAGACCGCAAACAACAATACTAAAGTACCAATGTTAATTTTTAGGAATGTTGTTATATTTTTCACAATTGATTCTTGCTTATACGCGCTAAGAATTGTATTATCTTAGACTTTAACCTAGGTAAAGTTAGAGCTGTTAACTGGATTTTCTCAACTCGAAGTAATAAGCGTCGGTATTTCGTTGAAAAATGCAGAAAAGACAAGTTAATTGAAGTACAAATAAATAACAACAGTCGTTAATTCTTCCTTTTACAAATTAAACACCGCTGAAAATAGAAGACCTTTTATCATTTTTAAATATTGTTGTCAGGGAAAAGAATCAAGACCTCTTCGCTGTTAGAACCAAGAACAAAGACTTGCTTACAACTAACTGACAAACAATATCATCTAAAATTGATCTTATGACCTATTTCGTTTTATGGAATAATTTCCCGACGTGGGTTCTTGACCCGCTAATTTATAGGACATCCTGGGAAAAGTATGGTATTGTATGCAAGACATACAATATAAGAAACCCTATGGGCTATGGCCAAGCCAGCATGGCAATGTTTGGACACGTTATATTGGCATGGCCTTATGCCCTACCGTAAAAAGGACACTTCTACCCTGGAGTTTCAACGGCAATTGTACCACTCGCGCTACGATACGCTTTGGTATCTCACGCTCAGAATAGGTGGGGCAATAGCCAAACGTGCTGACTTTTAGGTGATGGAAAGAAAAAGCGATAAAAAGACCCAGAAAGGGGTGTGGCAGGTAAAGACAATCAAACGTCGCCGTGATAGGTTGAATCAACTCCCTGGAAAACATCAATATGGGAAAATAGAACAGTCACTGCCGAGAATTCAAGGTAAAAATAGTAGGTTCTGAAAGTCTCGAAAGAGATCGACAAAACATTCAAGGAGTACTTCGACAAAAAAAGTATAGTCTTCAGCGCCAAGAGCACTTTTAAGTGAACATTTCCGATTACGCGGAGATGGATATTAGTGTTAGGGGTGGTAAAAAGACCACGGCCAGGACCCTGAAATGGTGCAGATTGCTTACCAAGGCAAAAAGGATCTGTTACATCAATAGTTTCGACTAATTGGTCAAGTATAGGCGGACAAATTATACTTATAGCTTACATTACAAAACGGGCTTATACCCATTATTTGTAAGAGATTTGAAAAACCGTAGATACTATACTAAATGGGATTTATTTAAATCTCATTATTTCAATCGTAAAAACTTCAAAAAATCAGCATATTTACGTTGAGAAATGGTCAACAATTCTCCAGTTTCCATTTCACAATACCAAGATCCCATCTCTTTATGAATCTTATGAAGGTAATTCACGTTCACATAATATTTAGCATGAATTCGAAAGAAATTTCCTGATATTAAACTTTCATATTTCCCGAGGTTCCTAGATGATATTATATGTTTCCCGTCCTTTAAATAAAAATGGGTATAACGACTATCGGAAGATAAATAAATAATATTGTCCACCTTTATTAATTCTATATCATTTATTGTAGTTACTGCAATAATCTGACGCATATCATAATTAATACTTTCACGAAGACTTACTAATTGTGCTTCTTTTGTATATATTTTATGTTCAAGTTCTGTAATGGTCTTATTAACAGCCATAACCAGATCCGTTTTATTTATAGGTTTCACGATGTAAGCAATGGTGTTATAACCAAATGCTTTGATAGCAAATTCATCATACGATGTTACAAAAATCACTTTAGCATCCAGCGGTTCAATTTGCTCCAAAACATCAAATCCTGTATAAAAAGCATCTAA
The DNA here is from genome assembly GCF_016469035.1 of Gelidibacter salicanalis. GTDB lineage: Bacteria > Bacteroidota > Bacteroidia > Flavobacteriales > Flavobacteriaceae > Gelidibacter > Gelidibacter salicanalis_A. Next base: position 118,896 of record NZ_JAEHJZ010000036.1, read on the forward strand.
ATTCACATCCATAAAGATGAGGTTGGGACGTACTTTATTGATCAGTTCAACTGCTCCACTTTTTGTGTTGGAAACACCAAGAATGTTAACTGTCGAACATTCTTTTTTCATCAACCGCTCTATTAATTTTATATTTTCAACTTCGTCATCGATAATTACTGCTCCTATCATTTACTTAATTTTTAAAAATTTTGTTGGTTAAATTAACTCCCTTAGGCGGGGCCATCGAGGTATCACAATAACGTCTGCTGGTCTGAATGTATTTTTTCATTCTTCGATTTTTCAAAGATACTCGAATCACTACCTCTTTATAATAAAGCCCAATTATTGGCCAAAATAGCCAATTGTCCAAAACTTACCGCCCCATAGTGTCACTTTAATCTCTGGATATCTTGAAACAATTGTTTTGCAAGAATGCTCTTTAAAATACTAATAATTTTGGACGATGGATAACCGGAGACACACTGAACATCCCCTCACCTACTTCTTTTGTTATAACTTCCTATGCTTCAATGAAAAACCAAATGGCACATCAATAAGGGGTTGTTATGCCATTTGAAAATATATTCTCCCATACCCCGAATTATACTTTTTTTCATAGTGTTGAAACACTTTCCGTTTTTTAAACTTTTCCGCTTAAACCTCAAGGAGAGTAATTTATTAGGTAAAATTACAGCGGTTGAGTACCATATTCTATGATAATCGTCATAAATCACAATTTGGCTTTGTAAAGTCATATTGGTAACAGTAATTTGATTAAAGAACTATAGTGTGACGAAATTACGGAAATTGATCAAAGAATGATTCATATTTTGTTAAAAGCAAGAACTACGCTCAATAAAATCGTTGTATTTTTCCCTATTGTCCATAGCAAGGGGTGTATTTTAAAAAAGGGCTAATTTTGGATCGGTAGGTTTGTGACCAAACCTTTCCATTGTTTGTTTGGGACTTCAAGTTTCTTGAAGATATCGATATAGGTCATACGATAGAACCGGATCATCGCTACCATATTAAAGTATGCCCATTTTCTTTTTGTTCTGTGTTGAAAGACAAACATAAGTAGCAGTATCATAATTCTGCAGTAAATCTGCCCGACGAGTAGGCGGGGTCGGTATTTCAATCGCATTTTGAGGGTCTCCAAGAAAATATTTAAATGGAAAATTCTGTTTAAGTCTAGTGGACATCGTCTCTATCTGCCATCTGGGTTTATAGATTGCAGCCGTTTTATCCCGTTCTAGCTCAAAATGTTTCGTGATAAATGTATACACTTTTGCCTTTTCACTATCCCAATATGCAATAAGTCTTAACGCGAAGGCCATTTCTTTTTATGTACACAGATCCATCCTCCCCCTATAATGTTGAAAAGACTGTTCGGCCCATAAAATCTGGGGAAATCAACTTTAACATTTGATTGATAATGGGCTGTCTGATAAAAGTTGTTACTTTTGTTCAAAGTAGTTTAGCTTGTGATAGAACCAAATTACATAGAGCGGGAAAAATTTCAAGATCATCGGCTTTAAAAGTTTAATCGGAAACTCCTAATAAAAAAAATTTAATTTTTATCATCCAGTTTACTATCTTCCCCTTTTAAATATCATCATTTTGATTATGCATGGAAAATAATTCACAAAAAATTGACGGTATTACTTTACCGAAAAAGTCATGTAAAAACCTATTTTATAAAAAAAAAGAAGCGTTGTGTTTTATAAAGATAAGTACCTGGCATTAACCGTTAAGATCATCAGCTTAGCTATAATAATAGTTGTAGTGATCTTTTTTTTTTATAAGATCTACCAAGGGGAAAACACATATTCTCAGATACTAGATGATAAATTTAAATCTGAAAAAATAATAAACGAAATCCGTCAAAATTCTGAAGACCTTACCAGGTTAGCCAGATTGTATACCAATACAAAGGACACGCTTTACAAAAATCAATATTTTGAAATCTTAAACATCAGTAAAGGCGTATCGCCTCGGCCCGAGAATTTTAACAGGGTTTACTGGGGTATTTTAACCACAAAAGAGCAGCAAGACCCCCCATTTATAAAAACGATAAAAAAATCGGGCTCTCAACTAATAGCCACTGCAAAATTGGACACACTTGAAAAGGAGAGGATTTCCAATGCCCTAAACTATTCCCTTTTATTAACTCAGCTAGAAATAGAAGCACTTCATGTTTTAGAAGAGGCACCTACAAGTCTGAACACTCTTGAAGCGGTGCCAAATCAAACAAAGGCAATTGACTTGGTAAACTCTGAGGATTATCACAAGCGGGTTATATTAATAATGAAAGAATTAAACAAGGCTTATGCATTGTTGGAAACCCGAACCACCAAAGAATTATCCACCTTGGAAAGTGAAATTAAAAAAAGTATAATCATAATTTCTGTTCTTTTATTTATTATCATTTTAACTATAGTAGTCATTATTCAATCGGCTTTACAACTAAAAAAAGGGACCATTGATCAATTACAAATATCTGTTCAAAACAAAACAAAGAAACTTAATGAAAGTCTTATGATCAACAGAGAAATCACAAAGGACTTACAGACATTGAATATTTCCAAAGACCTTTTTTTCTCCATTATAGCCCATGATTTAAAAGGTCCTTTTAATTCACTCATTGGTTTTAGCACCCTTTTGTTAGATGATCCTGTCGTCAATGAACATGAAGAATTAAAAGAATCTGTCCAAATTATAAAAAGCAGTTCCCAAAACACCTTTGAATTGTTGCAAAATCTTTTAAATTGGGCTCAAATACAGAAAGGAAATTTACCGTTTACTCGTGAAAACCTAAAAATTGACGATATCGTAAATAATGTATTGAAAGTTTTAAGCTATCAATCAATGCATAAGAATATTGAAATTAAAACTATAATACCAGACGGTCCTATACTGGTATATGCCGATAAAGATATGCTGAGCACCATCCTAAGGAACTTAATCTCCAATGCCATTAAATACAGCCACAAGAATGGCACTATTGAAATAATCTGCGAAAAAACAACCAATGCGGTAAATATCATTATTTCTGACACCGGAATTGGTATACCTGAAGAAAGAATCAAGAAACTTTTCGATTTTCAGTATGTTCAAAAAACCAGAGGTACACAAGGAGAAAAAGGAACTGGTCTGGGTTTAATCCTCACCAAAGATTTTATTCAAAGACACCATGGCGCCATTTGGGTTGAAAGCGAATTGGGCAAGGGGTCTAAATTCACGTTTACTTTACCTGATTTTTAGAACAGTCCTTAATAGGAGTTCCCAATCGATTAATAAGATCCTTGCAAATTGAATTCAATGGTCAGGCAACAGCTTTTTACAGCTTCACTAAAACAGATCTAATCCCACAATAAGGATCATCCTATCCAATATATTTTTTAAATCAGTAAGTCCTTACCAGATAGTTTTTTGTGCCTGCTTTTTTCAATCTAACCCAAATAACGCTTTGCCCATTGCAACGAATGTATTTTGGGAGCGTATCACAATACTTTCAATACCTCTATAGGCTTCACTTGCTTCGTTTTGTCTTAATACGTTTATTATGTTCTCTTTTTTTAGATGTTACCAATGCCCTCTTTCTGTGTCTTTCTAAAAATAAATCCAATTTAAAATTGGCTACATAAACTATAATCAGGTTCATAGAATCAAAATCAATAAAAATTCATGAAAGTTTGATTTTTAATTGGTCATATTTCCTAATTCAAGGACAATTAACGCCTAAAATTACACATATTAATTTTATGGCTGCATTTACAGTTCTATAAGGTCATTTATTACTTCGAGCTTAAGCCTAGGACATATTGGGGTTAAATTTGCGTCAAATAAAAAACGTCTGATGGCATTCTATGTCTTTGTACAGGAAAACTCCCATTTTTCAATTTGAACTTACAATTAACTTAAATATATCTTTATGGATGCTAAAGCAGCAAAAAAAATGTCAATGAAGGTACTCATCGCGGGTATCTTATCCAATTTTAGTGTTGGTATTTTATACACTTGGAGTAATTTAAAAGATGTTATTGAATACACAATTGATCCCGAGACTGGAGGGAGGTTATATGACCAATGGGAAATTAGTCAGTTAAGTCTTCCTTATTCCATTGGAGGAATGGTATTTGCCGCCATATTAATTGTGGCTGGTACACTACAAGATAAAATTGGACCCCAAAAGGTAATGATAATGGGAGTTACCATGGTAGGTTTGGGTACCATTTTATCTGGGTTTGCAACACATACGCCCATGTTTTTCTTTATTACATTTGGGGTTATCGTTGGTTCAGGAATAGGATTTGTGTACGCCTGCCCCCGTCCAGCAGCAATGAAATGGTTCCATCCATCAAAAAAAGGGATGATCAATGGTTTGGTCGTTGCTGGTTTTGGTTTGGGAGCCTTGTGGTTAGGTCCTTTAGAAGTTTTACTTTTGAAAAGTTTGGGCTTTTCGCTAGAACAAACCCTTATGATTTTGGGAGGCTTGATATTACTTATTGGGCTACCAATGGCGTACATGGTGAAAAATCCTCCAAAAGGATATGTTATCCCACAACCTGACAGAGATGACAGCAAACCTCTAAAGGAGACGCAAATGCATACACCTAGTGTTTCTGTAGGGACAGTTGTTAAAACTCCACAAGCATGGATGTTGATGGTAATTTATGCATTCTTTTGTTCGGCCGGAGCATTGGTAATTGGAAACGTAACCGATATCATGTTAGTGCAGACTGGTGGCGAACTTGGTGCTTATGCTACAACAGTTGCTGGATTACTGGTGATTATGGTTCCTATAGCTTCCATATCAAATTCAACGGGTAGAGCATCAGGAGGAATAGTTTCTGACAAAATAGGAAGAAAAAATGCCTATTATATCATCCATGCCCTTGCTGCAATAAACATGTTCCTTTTCCCAATGTATACAACACCATATACGGTAATTTTTGGAATTGTAGTTGCTTGTGTGGCATACGGATCAGCATTAAGTATCACTCCTTCGATCGTTGCAGATTATTTCGGATTGAAAAATTATGGTGCCAACTATGGTTTTGTGTATTACGGATGGGGTTTTTCCTTAATCATAGGCCCACAAATTTCAGCAAATGTTAAAGCCGCAACCGGATCATATACATATGCATATTATGCTGCTATTGTGCTCATCGCTATTTCGGCCATCCTTGTTTATTTTCTGAAAAAGCCAACATTTAGGCAAGACCAAATTATAGATGAGCCACATGTACATTTAGAGTTAGGTAAAGATAAAAAAGCGTCAATAGATATAGATTTGGATGAAGATTGGACGCCAGACCTAAAATAATAGGTAACCAATTTACACTTAAATAACTTATAGAATGTCAATTATTAAAAAATACGAAGAAAATAATCCGGCGCTGATTTATCCTTTCTATACCTAAAACCTTACCAAAATGCAGTTTGCAAAAGTATTATTTTTCCTTTCTGGTCTTATAAACATTTCTGGAATTATTGCCCAAGAGAAGGGCAAAGTTGAAGGTCTAATAATCTCTGAGGCAGGTTCTGTTATGGACAATGTAAATATATTGGTTTTAGGAACTGATAAAGGTGCCTTTTCAAATAACAATGGACGTTTTGTCATTAGCGATATAGCGGTGGGAGAATATACCTTGGAGGCCTCTGCTATTGGCTATGATGGCGCAAGTAAAAGAATAAAGGTTGAAGCGGGGAAAACTGTTGTAGTGAAGATAAACCTCAAAGAAATATCCTTCCAATTGAAAGAAATTACAATTAAGGGCGGTGCTTTAAAAACCCGGAATAGGGTAGCATCCATTAGTACTGTTAACCTCAACACCATTAAAAACCTCCATCTTACCAACGCACAACAAATTTTAAATCAAGTACCGGGAGTGGAGATTGGCGCCTATAACCAAGGCGGTGTGGCCGATGTATTTACGATGCGGGGTTTTAGCGGTGCGGGCCATGAGGGCCAAGCCGCTATAGAAGTTGATGGTGTATCCCTAAACGAGGGAGAAGGCGCTCACGACGGCTATGCCGATATGAATTTAATAATCCCCATAAATATTAGTAAGGTAGATGTTTATAAAGGTCCGTCGTCGGTATTATTCGGGAGGTATGGAATGGCTGGAACCTTGGCTTTTGAGACCAGAAAAGGTGGAGTATACCAAGATTTGAGTCTTAAGGGTGGCTCTTTCGAAACCTTTGATGCACAAATTGCCTTTGGACAGCCTTTCGAATTGGGTAAAAAAACTCTGAAAACCAATTTTGCCGCGCAATTGTACAGAACAAACGGTTTTACGGAAAACTCTGAATTCCTTAAAGGAAATTTGAATGCACGTGTGGCTTATAACGTCACTGAGCGTACCGATATTACCTTAAACCTTAAAGGCTATAGCGGAAAATGGGACGCCCCAGGTTACATCCCCGGTGAACAGTTCTACGACGAAGATAGACGGGGCAAACAGGCTGTTAATGCTGAGAATGATGGTGGGAATAAGAATTATGTCTCTGAACGTGTTGATGTCAATCATAGTTTTAACAAAACCCTGCGTTTGTTGGTTTTTGGATATGCAGTACAGCAAGATTACCAACGTTTTAGTAAATATGGTTTCGAACTGGGAGGACAAACCGAAGATTATATAGTTCGTGATGTATATGCCGTAGGTGCCAATTTAAACGGAATACATAACATAGGTTCAATTGATGTGAATTGGGTAAGCGGCCTTGAGTTTTATAACGAATTTAGCGACTTTAAAGGTTGGGCTACTGAAAATAGAGTGAGACGGGATTTTAGCAAGAATCGCCATAATAAACTGCAATCCTTTTCAGCTTTCGCCCAAGGGGAATTTGAAATTAGTTCTTATTTTAGACCAACCCTCGGTGTCCGCTATGATGTTTATGACGGCAGTTTAAAATTAAATGACCCAGGTACCCCTGAAGAAAAAAAGTCGCTCAACAATTTATCGCATTTAAGTCCGAAGGTTGGTTTTCGCTCTACCCTATTTCAAGGATTTGATTTTAAAACCAATGTTTCCAACGGTTTTACCCTTCCTAGTGGCATTACCCGCTATAATAGTAATGTAAATCTAGAGCCTTCAGAAATCTGGCAATATGAAGCTGGCGTTGAATATGCTTATAAAAATCATTTCAACCTAAATTTAACCGGATTTATTTTGAATACTTCCAAAGAGGTAACTGAAACCGCCCCAGGTTCTGGAGAATTCTTTAATTCAGGGAAAACACAACGTCGTGGGCTTGAGTTAGGACTCGCAGTGGAACCTTTGGAACGCTTAAGCTTAAAAGGCTCTTTTGCCTATACTAGGACCGAAATAATGGATAATGTTGATAAAACCCTAGAAGGGAAGGAAGTGCTCAATGTTCCAAGAACGATAACGCACCTCTCCTTAGATTACACGTTAAAATCTGCACTAGGCGCACGCCTGAGTTTAAGGGATATCGGGAAATATGCTACTGGGGTAGACAACTCCTTTTTTTACCAAGGATATACACTTGTCGATGCCAGCTTCTTTTATAATTTGGGAGGAGCTTTGTCTCATAAGGGTCAAGTTTTTGTTGATATTTCCAATCTTTTCAATAAAAATTATGCCTCGTATGCCTTTGATTCTTTTGATGATGTTGGAGGGCAGTCTTATTCTCCTGCACCATTGCGAAATTTTTCTATTGGAGTGACTTATAATCTTTAAAATTTTCAAAAAACACCTGTAATTTCTTTCCGCCTAATACGCCGATGGCCCTGGCTCCTTTATATTTGACTGAAGACTTGAGTAACAAACACTATTCAAGAAGACCGTAGCCGGGCAAAAGTCCTGATACATTGTGGCCTCATTGTAGTTAAGTGTTTGACGGTAATGCATATAAATTGTGTATTGTGTTGGATAAAAGCACAAAAGCAATCTACATTAGCGAATAGTATTTGTGATTTACGAGTGCGGAAAGTCAACAAACTTTTTGCATAATGACAGGTTCAAAAACCTCGTGGAACTCATAGATGTTAAAGAAAATTTCAGTAACTTCCTCCTTAGAAATCACTGCGGAAATTTTAGTTTTATATTTGGTTTTTTGATACTTAAATATACTTAATTTCCGCTTTCCTTTTGTTTAAAAAATACAGTAATAATTGAGTTTTTACAGCAAGCCCAGTTTATCAATAAAAAATGTTGAATTTTCGTTCAAGATATGATTTTTGGAACAACTGTGGCTATTTTGAAGTGATGGTTGTCACTCGTTTACTTTGAAAGATACTGGACTTCCTGCTTTTTTATGGATGCCATAATTAATACTTATTTTAAACCAATAAACTTTTAACCAAGGATTTGCTACAACCGAGAAATCTCAAATGGTTAAGTCACTAAAATGTTATAAATATGACTAAAAATAACATAGTATCATTTCTCTTCGACAAGCTTCTTTCAGAGAATACTCGTGGGAAAACTGAAGTGATCATTCTCCAAGTGGCGCTCATTAGTTTTTTTATTCATTTAGCGGTCATCTATTTTTTGAAATTAAATTATATAGACTTTCCATCAAACTCGGAATTATTCAATAACCCTATATCTGCCATCTATACCCCATTCTCTTTTATTCTTATTTATGAGGTTTATCTATTAATTTATTATTTACCTAAGTCGTTTACAACCTACATCACAAAGCAATATGAAATTATTACGCTTATTATAATCCGTAAATTGTTTAAGGATTTATCGGCATTGGAGCTTTCTGCAAATTGGTTTGAAATTAAAGGAGACCTACAATTTACCTATGATTTAGTCGCTTCGCTTTTACTTTTTTATTTAATATTCCTGTTTCAAAAACAAGGACAACGAAAAGGTGTCCAGAATGCAAGTATTAAACCAGTAATTGAAAGATTTGTTAAAAAGAAAAGGTTAATTGCAGTTATTTTGGTGCCCTTATTTTTTGTTATGGCTTTATATACACTTATAGACTGGTTTAAGGAAATTTCCATCTCATTCAGCGAATTGACCTCATTTGAAAGTATCAATAATCTCTTTTTTGAACAATTTTTTACTGTATTAATTCTAGTAGATGTCGTACTACTTTTAATTTCATTCTTTTATACAGACCAGTTTCATAAAATTATCAGAAACTCTGGATTTGTTATTTCGACAATTTTAATACGAATGTCGTTTGGAGTCAGCGGATTAATTAGCACTATATTAATTGTTGTGGCTGTTCTTTTTGGATTGGCTATACTAACAATTCATAACAAATACGAAAAAAATACTGTTGTTAATGACTAAGGATTCTGATGGCCGGTAAGGCTGAAGCTTAAAACTATGTTGCCTGAATTGGTTCTTTTCCGATGAGTGAGATGGGGCTTAAGTTGTATTCTCGAGATGTTTTTTCGTATATAAAGTTGAAGCACCTCTGGCTGGCTGGCTCTTAATTTGACATTAAAGTGATTTAAACTTTTTGTGAAAAATAGAAGGGTTGCCCATAATTGCGTTCCCAACGTTTCATATTCAAAAACAATTCTTTATGTACACCGTGGGTTACAAGAAAGAAGGAGATTATTCCACACCTCTCCCACTAGAAAAACGAGTAATTTAACTATAGTGACAATGTCAAGATTGTTAATGCGCTTTTAAAATAGTAACGTGCGTGCAATGGCATCAATTGTCCTACACAGATGCCTTCTTGATGAAAAGGCCATTATGCTTTGTCAACGGGGATTGAAAAAATTGCTGGCTAGCTCTTTTGAAAAGATACAAATCTCTCTTGGATCTCTCCAGTTCAGACCTAGATGGCAGCCATACTCCAGCAATACGTGGAGGAAAACTGGAGGAGTACCATGGCAGGGAAAAAACGCAAGCTCCATACACGTACTCACTTCACCCACAGGCAGAGACGGCCAATAGCCATAATCGAATCTTTGGCAGGAAACCCAAACAACCTTTATGAGATTGAAGTGTAGTTGGAGGTGGCCTTAAAGTATACAAAAGTTTTTAATGTCTCGTTAGATGAGGCAGCTTGCACTAGAATGAAGATCCAAAGAGCTGAATCTATAGAATGGGTAAAAAAAAGTAGTGATTTATAATCACTACTTTTTTAAAAAACTTGTAAATAAATATAATTATTATAAAACTTTTTAGTACATGACAAAAATACAACCCTCTGAAAATCAACGAAATAAATGTTAAAAATGCAATATAAATCATTGATTATCAGTATGTTATACTGATAATTCGCCCTATTTTTCTAATGGAGACAACCAATGCTTGCCTTAAAAATACACAATTAACTTCATTCTCAATACCCATTTCAAAGGAAGGATCAACTTGACCAGGGTCAAGTTCATCTCTTACTTTATCATTGCCTTTTGCAAGGTGCAGACCGTGGGTTTCGAGAAACTCCCAATGCCTTTTACGCCGGTGCCAAAAAGGATTCCTCCCTGAGGCGTATCCAGCGTTTCATTTCAGAGTATGCCATGGACAGCGATCTTGTGGCCAAGCTTGTTTTCAATTTGCTGCCCAAAAACAAGGGATAAGGTTGAGTATTGACCAGACGAATTGGAAGTTTGGACAGCTGGACATCAACATTTTCATGCTCGGGGTGGTATATCAAGGTGTGGCCTTTCCGTTGCTCTTTACGATGCTGCCCAAGCGGGGGAATTCAAGCAGCCAGGAACGTATTGACATGGTGGAACATTTCATCAGGCTCTTTAGAAAAGATGTGATCGAATCCTTGGTTGCCGATAGGGAGTTTGTGGGGCAGCAATGGCTGGGCTACCTCAACCACAACAACATTAGGTACCATATACGCATCCGCAACAACTTCAAAGCGTTCCTGCCCCACAAAAACAAAGAAATAAAAGCAGCCCTCCTTTTCCACAACCTGGCCTTGGGCCAGCTCAGGCACTGTTCAAAGATCGTCAGGGGTCAACGGCGAGTTGTGCAATTTGTCCGGGCAAAAAACATATGCCAGGGATGATAAACTGGATTTCCTGATCCTGGGTTCTTTCAACAAACCGGAGGGCCCGCAAAAAAATTAGGCCCAAAGATGGCAAATAGACCCGCCAGCCGGACGGGCAGGAATGCGCTTCAAATCCATGAAATCCAGTGGCTTCGATATAGAAAAGACCCACCTCCAGGATATCGAGCGGATAGAAAAACTGGTGCTCTTGATAATGGTGGCTTTCGTGCGGTGTTACAAGGTTGGGATCTTTTTACATAAAAATATAAAGTCCAAACCCATAAAAAAACATGGAAGGAAGGCAAAAAGTATATTCAAATATGGGCTGGACCACCTCATGGAACTTTTCTTGAATGCCCTAAAACAAGATATTATAAATGTCTTCTCGTTTTTGTCATGTACTTAAATAAAACATTTAAACCTTAATTTTTACCTAAAAGGTCTTCAAAATCAAGAATGCGATGGCATGTTCTTTTTAATAAGGGGAATTCGTGACTAATAACCAACATTCCCAGTTGACGCTGCTTAATTAACTGCAAAACAGTTTCCCAAATCTGTGCTTTAGTAATAGCATCAAGCATCGTGGTCATCTCATCTGCAATCAAATATTTGGTTTCTGGCACAAGAGCTCTTGCAAGGCAAAACCGCTGCAATTCTCCTCCCGAAAGTTGAGAGGGAAAACGGTGCATCCACTCGTTACTAATTCCCAATTCCCGTAAAAATTCATCGCTAAATACGCCAGATTCTCCTAAAACCTGATTCATTTGCCAGCGCGGATTAATGGTGTTCTCAGGATGCTGCCCAATTAATTGTACAGGATTTCGCCTTTTAAAAGGATAAGTTTCACCATCTACCACTACTGAACCTGTATCTGGTTTGAGGTAACCTGCAATAATTTTGGCAAAAGTAGTTTTACCTATGCCACTTTTTCCGTACAGTCCAAGGATTTCCCCAGGCTTTAGGCTTAAACTAATGTCCTTGAATACCCCATGTTCTGAGTTATAACCAAAACTTATGTTGTTAACTTTCAGCATAAAAACATCTTACTATTCCATTATTTACCATCGCAGACTTTGGTTTGTTTTTTTTACAAAAATCAGTCGCTATAGGACATCGGGGTTCAAACACACAGCCAGGGAATACTTCCCCAGCTTCAGGTTGATTTCCTTTTAAGGCTTTAAAATCATTTTCTGGCAAAGCGCGCCACAAAGCTTTTGTATAAGGATGCCTTAAATTTTCACCTTTTCCTAAAAAGTCCTCATTGTTGGCAATTTCTACGGTTTCACCGCCATAAAAAACCGCAATTCTATCAGCGATTTTTAAAGCTGCGTGAATATCGTGCGTAATAAACATCATGCCTCTGTCATTTTCACTGAGTTGTTTGATGTGGGTTAGCGTCTCTTCCAAAGCTTGCTCATCCAAACCGGGAGTGGGTTCATCGGCAATTATTAATTTGGCTTCGCTTACCATGGCGGTTGCTATTAAAACCCTCCTGGCCATTCCCCCAGAAAGTTCAAAAGGATACTTTTTATGGGTGTCTTTTGGTAAGCCCAGCTTTTGAAATGCTTCCTTTTGTATTCTTTTCTTCTCTTTTTTGTTTTGGATACTGCTTTGTACTTGTTGACCCGTTTTCATTAAAGGATCTAAAGCCATTACCGATTGTGGAATTAGTGAAATCTCCTTACCCCGGATTTGCTGCTGGCGTTTTGCAGTTAACGCTACCCCTTCAAAATAAATCTTCCCCTTGATTTCTGCATTTTCAGGTAAAATCCCTAGTAGGGAATCTGCCAACAAGCTTTTTCCCGACCCACTCGAACCTACCACTGCAACTATTTCACCCGGATGAATGGTCAATTCAAAATCCTTGATTACTTCAATATAGGATTCTCGAAATCCTTTTTTGTACTGTGGAAATGAAAGCGAAAAATCTTTAACCTCCAATAAAGACTTCATCTCTTTTGTTTCAGAAAACGGTATTTTTTTCAGCTTTTCCATCGTCAAACTCAATGTTTTTGCCCTTTAAACGGGTCGAATACTTTACGCAAATTACGTCCCAAACTATCAAAAACAGCCACCATAACCAAAAGCATCAAACCCGGAAACACTGCCAGCCACCACATGCCCGAAGATAAATACCCCATTGCTTCCGAAAGGATAATTCCAATAGCTGGTTGCTCTGAAGACAATCCAAAGCCCAAAAAGGTGATACTGGCTTCGTGTAAAATGGCGTGCGGAAACATTAAGATAAAACCGATAAACAGCTGGGGCATTAAATGTGGTAAAATATGATGTTGGGCAATCCAAAACCATGATTTCCCCATATGTCGGGAAACCGAAATATATTCACTATTTTTTATCTGCATAATCTCTGCCCTTAGCAAACGTGCCAATCGCGGCCAATGCGTTAAAGCCACTGCAATAATAACCCCGTAAAGTCCGCCGCCAAGCATAAAGGAGATTAAAATAAGCGCTACGATATGTGGTACGCCAAGAAATAAATCAATAAGTCCGGTAACCAATGAATCCAGTGTTTTGTTTACAAGCAATAATAAACTAAGAATCAAGGCGATCACTCCGCTTATGAAAGCAGCGAGCAATCCTACCCAAAAACTTAGGGACAAACCTTTAACCGTTCTAACAAACATATCCCGTCCCAACCAATCTGTACCAAAAGGATGGCTCCATGAAGGGGCGCTATTAGCTTCATCAAAATTTACCACCAGACCTTGAGTGTCTATCAAGAAACCGCTACCCACAAGAATAAGCAATAAAATAACGCCTAAGACAGAAAAAGTTAAGGCTCGTTTTCGTCGATTCCTTTTTTTGGAACGCTTCAAGGGCAAATATTTAGAAATCAACTCAGTCATGGGAAGGTTTAATTTGCATCCTTGGGTCGATAACGACATACAGTAAATCTGCTATAAAGTTCCCGACAAAGATGAAAATCACACTAAACAATGTGATTCCTAAAAGTAAGGGCACATCTCCCCCCAAACCAGCTTTGACCACCGCCTGCCCCAAACCGGGATAGGAAAATACCTGTTCAGTCAAAACGGCACCGCCAAAAAGTTCGCCAAAGGAGGCAAAGTGCAAAGAGATGGCCGGCAACGAGATATTCCGCAGTCCGTGGCGCCAAAATAGTTTGATTCCGCTTTCTCCTTTGGCACGAGCAAATCGGATAAATTCACTGTTTAAGACTTCAATTAATTTTTCCCTTGTATGCAAAGCAACACCAGCCACTCCAACGATACTCAAGGTAAGAACGGGCAGAAATAAATGGTTAATTTTATCTGCAAAACTTACTTCCCCCGTTAGACTGCCGGCAGGAGAAGCCAAGCCCACTGGGAACCAGCCCAGCCACGAAGCAAAAAACATCAATAACAATAACCCAAGCCAAAAAGACGGCGTAGAGGCCAAAATGAAACAGTAACTTTTAATGAGTCGATCCAGTAAAGAACCTTCGTTCATCCCCGCAAGAATGCCCAGTAAAAATCCAAAAACACCTGAAAACAACCAGGCTAAACCCATAAGCGCAATGGAGGCAGAAAACCTATCGATTATAATTTCAGAAACGGGTTCTCGATAAATTAAGGATGTTCCTAAGTTACCTTGAGTCAAAGCTTTGGCCCATTGGAGGAATTGTTGGGGTTTCGATTGGTTTAAACCCCAATATTGTTCGATGTTTTTCTGTTGTTCAGGACTTATCCTTGATATTTCTGCACCAATATAGGAACGAACCGGATCCACAGGTGAGTAACTTATCAATATAAATGACAAGATGCTGATCGCCGCCAGTAATGCAGCCAATTTTCCTAATTTTTTCAGGATAAATGTAATCATTAATAACCTTTTTCTTATGCTATTTTAGTTTTTCCAATGCCAGTATTCAATAAAATCAGTAACGGGCCAATTATGTTCGTGGGGTTGCACCTTTTGAGGACCAATAATCAGGTTTTCCCGCATAAGAAATAGATGGTCTAGATTAACCAACCACACCCAGGGTGCATCTCCTATATTGGAAAATCCGGTTTTTCCATCCCATTGTGCTTTTTTCCAATATAAATTGGCCTGTTCTTGTGATGGGGCCTGGAGTGCCTTTTCAAAATAGGCATCAACCGAATCGTTGGCATAATAATTTACATTGTGCAAGCCTCGACCCCGCACTTTACTACTAAAGGCATTGTATAATTCAATCGGATCATGACTGCCCAAACCGAATAAGGTAGCACTGGAATGCATCTCTTTTTCTATCGCATTCCAGTTCTTGCCTTTCGTCCCTATTTTGAGCCCCAAAGGTTTCATCATATCGGCAAAAGCAATAGACAAGGATTTTCGAATTTGGTCATTTGCTGGATAATATAAGGTGAACTCTGCTTTAGTTCCTTTCTTTTCACGGATACCATCCTCTTTTACCTTCCAACCAGCGTTCTCTAAAATTTCTTTGGCTTTTTCTATATCACCATCATTTTTTATCTCCGTCTCAGGATTCCACCAGGGCAAATGGTCTGCTATGGTATACGCCGGTGTTCCATATCCTTTTAAAACCCCATTGACCAAAGCCTCTCGATCAATCCCAATATTTATGGCTTTCCGGATTGCTATATCTGAGGTCACATTATTCCCAATGGGATGACCGTTCACTGTCTTTCCTTCATTTGGCACAAAAGGCAATACTACGCCACGATTATCGGCACTTTTCAAGTTGACAAGCTTCATCCCTTCGACTTTTTGATCAGCCAATGTGGGCGAAACCGAGGCGACATCGACCTGACCGGATTTGGCCGCGGCAAAGGCTGCGTCTTGGGATAAAAACAAAAAAGTTAAGTTTTTAAAATAAGGTTGCTTTCCAAAATAATAAGGATTGGCTTCCAGGATTAATTGTTGTCCTTTATCCCACTGCACCATTTTATAAGGGCCAGAGCCAACCGGATTTTCTTTGTATGCTTCGTTATAAGCGTGCTTAGGAACGATACCAAGGCTCACGAGATAAAAAATAAAGGTAGAATTACGTTGTTTTAAGGTAAATTCAACGGTATGATTATCAATTTCATCAACCTTTTCCAAGTTGGTGAGGTCAACAACGGACGCACTATTCTTAGCGGTATTAAAAGTAAACACAACATCTTTGGCGGTAAGGGGTTTTCCATCTGAAAATTGGATGCTATCCCGAAGTGTTATGGTCCATTTCAGACCGCTCTCGCTTACCTTATAATCGATGGCAGCATTAGGTTGAATTTTAAAATCTTTATCATATTTTAATAACGTACTTTGAAAAAGAGGCGACCCATATTGCCCCCAACCCGTGGTGGGATCGAAACCGTTATCGGGTTCCCCGCCAATTGCCAGGACTAAATTGTCCTTTTGCTCTCCTTTTGCGTTATTTTTATCTTGATCTGCACAAGAAATCAATAATACAGCAAGCAGCAGAAATAAGGCCTGCGTTATTTTCTTATTCATCGTTTAAATTATCAGGGACGCTTAAAAATTTTTTCAAAAGTAATATTTATTTATGGAATCGTAGTACTATTTTCTGTTTAAGACTTAATTAGCCAGTCAAAGACTTAACGTTCTGTATTACAACTTTTTTACCTGTCCAAATTGCCGTTTTTTGGATTTAAATCCAATCATTTTTAGGGCAGATATGGATTTGAACGCTATTCCAATTTCAACTTCCTTCAATAAGACCTATCTGCAGACCAGATAAACAAAAAAAAGACAGGAATATCCCTAGATTTAATGCCTCCTTAAAAAACAATCTACAATGGAATTCCGTTGAAACCACTATAACCTCAGGCATAGGCTTGAGGCATGACATTATTGATGATGTTGAATTGTCTCATACTTTAAACCGAAAAACAACGCTAGACCATCTGAAATTAGGAGACATCAACCAATCCAATTTGTTTGCCTATGTCAATGTCGATTTCGAATTGGGAAATTTCACCATTGCCCCAGCCCTGCGTTTAGATTATTTTAAATTTATGTACGAAGACCAATTGGCAGAAACCTACACCTTGCAAGCAGAGCAGAAAGCAGTTGTGAGTCCCAAATTAAATTTTCTCTATAATCCTAACCAAAATTTACAATGGTTCTTAAAGACCGGAATTGGATTTCATTCTAATGACACACGCATAGTGGTAAAGCAAGAAGGTGAGAAAATTTCACCTAGGGCATACGGAGCCGATTTTGGTTCTATTTATAAACCCATTCCAAAATTAGCGGTCAATTCTGCGTTGTGGAATTTGTTTTCTGAACAGGAATTTGTGTATGTAGGTGATGCTGGAATTGTGGAGCCAAGTGGTAAATCTCAGCGCTTTGGGGCAGATTTAGGATTGCTTTATCAAGCTGACCTCTAAAAATTTACCGTTTGGGAAGGAATATAAAAACCCAAAAGTTGAAAGGATGGTCGTTGTCTCTGACGATACAACAAAAACCCCCGCAAACACAATGGTTACGGGGATTTTTAGTTTTAGCTGACAATTATGCTTTCTGAATTCATCATTTCTACACTTAAAAATAAGCTGGCATTAATAAAAGACACCGTATAAGTATGATATATAAACTAAAATTTATTCCCATTTAATTTTTATCATAATTCCCCATTTAGTTAGCCTTACTACACCTTGTAGGATTATTACCATAGAACTATTTAAGAAATTTAAAAGATATGGAGTACATCTATTGAATAAATCTTAAATTGGTGGGTTAATGATCAGAAGTCCGTCAAATAATAGTTGATATTAATTACACTGACTTAAAAAACAACATCGGAATTAAGCAGAAAACGACAATATAAATTTTGTAACTTTGCTTTTATATGGAAATAGCAACTGACATAAGTAAAATTCGTAGTTTGTCGCAAATCATTTCGCCATCTAATTTCAAAAAGATTGTACGAGAAGGTGACTGTTATTCAACATTTTACAAAATAAAAAAACATATAACAGTTACGGATTCCACAACTAACCTAGACGCAATAAATGTTATTTATAATTCACTCTTAAAAAATTACAGGAATGAATATGTTTATAAAAATATACTTACAAACAAATTACTTCTAAAAAAGTATAGTTTAAAAAACACAATAGCATTAAACGAATTCAATATTGGAAAGTCAATTGCTGATTTTGTTTTGTTAAACGGAGAAGCGAGAGTTTATGAGATAAAAACAGAGCTAGATAATCTTGAAAAATTAGATAAGCAAATATTAGATTACTGCAAATTTGGAGACAAAGTTTATATCGTAACTAGTTCAAAATATATTAACAAATTAATGGAACTTTATGTAAATTCCACCCTTGGAATTGTGGAATTAACATCAAGAAATTCATTAAAAACAGTAAAAGAAGCAAAAAGTAATGTGTCAACTTTTAATTACGAGACATTATTTAAAACATTAAGAAAACAGGAATATCTAGATTTAATTGAAGAGTATTATAAATTTATTCCTGATGTCTCTAATACTAGGATTTTTAGAGAGTGTTTAAATCTTGCTAAAGAGATAGAAATTTCATTATTTCAAAAATTAGTAATTAGGAAACTTAAATCTAGAAATATTTCACATCCAAAAAAGATCAAAGATAAATCTATTCCAGATAGCTTAAAACATATTTGTTATACTTTAGATTTTTCCGAAAATGAATACGTGGAATTAAAATCATTTCTAAATAAAAATAGCAAAATATGTATTTCCCATATTTAAGAGGTAAACAATTTGAATTAATTGCTTTAAGAGAATTATGTGCTTTATTTCCACATGAATTAGACAAAATTTCACCTGTAATTGAACCCGTGAAATCTTCAAGTACTTTAAATACAACACTTACCGAATTAGCTAATAGAAATGCGAATTTCAATATTATAATTAACCCAAGAGTCGGTGATTTAAAAAGTCAATACGCTCAAATAGTAGAAATTATTAGTACATCTGTTCCAGTAGATTACACTAATTATCAATTAGCAGTCATAATTCATCCCAAAACAGAGACAAACATTGAAGTTCTAATTGATTTTTTAAATGGATTAAAATTAAACTATAATGGAATAACACTAATTCATAAAACTGAAATTAGTAATCATAATATTGAATTATTGAATCGTGAGCTAAATATTGTTTATAATTTAATATACTTTTCAAAAACAAGTCGTAGATACTATCGCGAATTTGAACCAGCAACACTAGTAAGTCTTGACGACTACTTCGAAGAGCAATCAAGAAATGCTGACTATTTAAATCAAGAGAGTGATTTTTCTAATGAGTATAGGTTTTATCAACAAGACGGTTTTGTAGGTTTTTCAGATTTTCTAACAATTGGAGACAACTATTCCGAATCTGGGTTCTTACCAAGAGCTGTTGCTATTCATTTAAGTTATGTAGATAACGACAGAATTAAAGTAAAACATTTTGTGTCTGATTCGAATGAAGATGTTTCAGATATAGGTGGTAAATTTTCAGAGGCAATTAATAAATTGGTTATTTGGTGTGACCAAAATAATAAAAATACTGCTGCGATAAACGTATTTAGAGATTTGCAACAAAGAGGTCATTTTCCAGGTTTAGGAACTTTAAAAAAACTATCTATAATGAATCACATAGAATTAGTAATTAACAATATTTAATTATGAATTGTTGCGTTAATTGCTTTACAAGTTCATATCTTATTAGCATTATTAATGGGGATGATAGAACTGGATCTTGTGATTTTTGCAATACCGTTAACACTTCTATTTATTCAGCAAGAGAATTGTCACCATTTTTCAGAAACATACTTTCTCTTTATGTTCCTGATGAAAATTCAGATTCTCAAATTTCTGAATCATTAAAAGAAGATTTTAATGTAATAAGTGAAATTGTTGAAAGTCCTACTGACCTATTGAAAGCTATTTTTGAGGATGAAATTGAAGTTTTTGAATCAATTTTCAATAGCAATGTTTCCTTAACACGCAAGCCATTTCTAGAAACTCAGGCAGATAACATACATAATGTTTGGAACGAATTTAAAAAAGAAATTAAATTTGTAAATCGTTACCATATTCAGAACACAATTGACCTAAAAAAACTAGAAACGTTTTTTCTGCACGAGAGCTTTTATAGAAACATCAAAAAAGGGAGGATTTTTTTTAGATGCAGAGTTTCAGATAAAAGTGGATTTCCTTGCGAGCAAATGGGAAACCCACCAATTGAATTAGCTTCAAGCGGCAGAGCAAACCCAAAAGGAATTTCATACCTGTACGTAGCTGATAGCCTTGAAACATCAATGTATGAGACTAGAGCATCACTATTTGACTATGTAACTGTTGGTGAATTCAAACTAACGGAAGATATTAAAATATTAAATCTTCGAAATCCAAAAGACGACCCGATTTATTGGTCAGAAATTGAGGAAATTGAAAATTATTTAATATATATTCCATTCATTCAAACACTTCAAAAGGAACTGTCTTTACCCATTAGAAAACGTGACCAAACATTAGATTATATTCCTACCCAATATATATCGGAATTCATTAAATCTTTAGGATTTGATGGTGTGGAATATCAAAGTTCATTGAATTCAGATGGTTACAATATCGCCATTTTTAATCCAAAGAAATTAGAATGTTTTAAAACAGATGTTTACGAAATTAAAGATATCCAATTAACACACGGAAAAATAAAATAACTATCCCAAAAACTATAGTGTGGCGGGAATTGAAATGTCAGTGTGGCTTGTTTAATCACGCCATAATATAAATTTAAAGTAACTCTATTGAAATTTTCTCACAGCATTCATTATTCCAACTAAAAACCCACCACCTGAATGTGCTGATTGCTCATTTGAGATAAGATAACCCCGTAAGAAGGCCATCTACCTTCAAAATTTATCTTAAATTTCTAGTTCTCAATGCTCTTTTTATGAATTCCAATCCAACACCGTCTGATCAAGACATTTCATTAACATTGCCCGTTCAAATAGGCTTTGAAGTCCTTGATACCTTCCTGAAGAAAAAATTTAGGGATACCAACATCAGTCATAAAGACGCGAAGGGCAACAGCTCTAACTATTTTAGAATCCTAGATCTGAAGCTTGCCGAAAGTGAACACAATGCGTACAATCTCTGTCTAAAGATGCGCCTACAACCGCTCACGCTGCTATTCAATAGGAATACCGTTGAAGTGTCGGTCCATGCGGATTTAAAGTTGAATGTCGACACCCAAAAATTATATGTGGAAGCCTATAACATGGACAGTAGCGGAAAAAATTGGGTTACTAATAACCTGCTAAAATCTGTACTGAATACCTTTATTTATAAAAAAATCATCAACGCCTTGAGCCTCGATCTAATGCCAATTGTAAAGGAAAAGATCGAAATTATAAATGCTCAGTTGGCGTCTACTCTAAAAACGACAAAGGGTGTTTCCATCATGGGGAATGTCGCCAATTTTACCATTAGTCATTTTGAGATCAAAAAAGATGTGATCTGGGTGCTCATCCATACCCAAGGTTGGTGTGTGATCAGCATTGACGATTTAGAGTTTGGAGCAGATTAATTTAATCCTTCTAATCACGAAATAGCCCTTTCTTACTAATTTCTATTTTTGAGCCGCATACGTATACACCCCATCAGCATTTAAACTGAATGTTAACACCTCATCATTAACTTTAACTTGACCTGATTCATTTGGTTGTCCTGCGATTTTTGCTGTATGGATACGTCCATTTTCCCAAAGCATATCTATTTCAAATCCGCCACGCGCCTTTAATCCTGTCACTTCTCCTGAGTTCCAGGCATCCGGTAAAGCTGGCAATAATTCGATGATTCCTGAGTGCGATTGGAGCAGCATTTCTGCCATTCCAGAAGCGCCCCCCATATTACCATCCAATTGAAATGGCGGGTGTGCACACAATAAATTGGAATAGGTTCCTCCAGCGGTGGACATGTCAACACTGGTGTCTGCAACAGGTTTGAGTAAGCTTTTCAACATTTTATGGGTGCGGTTCCCGTCATTAAGACGTGCCCAAAAGTTCATCTTCCAACCACGCGACCAGCCTGTACCGCTATCGCCACGAGCGTTTAAGGTGACTCTGGAGGCTTCAGCTAATTCTGGCGTTTTCGCCGTTGAAATTTGATTTCCTGGATGCAAGGCGAATAAATGAGAGACATGACGGTGATTGCTTTTTGGATCATCCACATCTTCTGTCCATTCCTGTAACTGTCCCCAAGAGCCAATTTTAGGTGCTAAAATCCCATCTCTAGTCATTTTGGCTATGTTGGTGAAGTCGTCGTTGATTCCTAGCACCTCAGCAGCTTTGATAGAATTGTTCAAAACATCCCAGGCAATTTGATGGTCCATAGAAGCTCCTTGTGAAATCCCACCGTGCTCTGGTGAATATGACGGTGTGGACACCAACTTACCGTTTTCATCTTTAGTAAGGTAATCGATCCAAAAGAGCGCCGATTCTTTCATGATTGGATAGGCCTTCTCTTTTAAATAGGTTGTGTCTTGTGTAAAATCATAATGGTCCCATAAATGTTGCGAAAACCACGCTGCACCTGTTGGAAAGAATCCCCAATCTACGCCCCATCCTGGTGAGGTATAACCAAAGGCATTGATCATGGTATTGGCCATCCAACCACGGGTATTAAAAAATTCTTTGGCAGCCAATTTTCCTGGTTCTACCAAACTCTCAATCAAGTCTAAAAACGGTTCATGGCATTCTGAAAGATTGGTCATTTCTGCAGGCCAATAAATCATTTCCAAGTTAATATTACTGTGGTAATCAGCAGCCCATGGCGGATTGGTGGAGTTGTTCCACTTGCCCTGTAAGTGCATCGACATGGTGTTTGGTCGGCTGCCTGCTATCATTAAATAGCGTGCATACTGAAAATACAGACTTTCTAAAGCGTTATCATCTGAACCATTCGCGTAGGCATTTAAGCGTTCATTAGTTGGGATGTTTAGGGTTGGACCCTCGCCCAAATTCAGACTGACGCGATCAAATAAATTAGAATAATCTGTAACATGTTCGTTCTTCAATTGATCAAATGTGGTGCTTTCCCATTTTTTCAATACAGCGTTATTGCCTGCTTTATAATCGTTTCCTTTATACGTAGGATAATCAAGCCTGTACCCTGTTGCAGAAGTGTTCAAGATGACTACATTTTTCGCGCCTTTTACATAAATGATACCATCCTTGTAGGTGATTTTACCATCTGACATTTTCAAGGATAACTTCGTTTCAAACGGCATTCCGTTATCAGCAACTTTACCTTCAAAAGTGTATATACCAGCATTGAAATTTTGAGAAACCAGTTCGTGAGGTGTTTCAAATCGAATTTCATAATCCGTCTTTTTTGAACTTTCAAAACGATACACCATAGTATTGCTTGGGTAATTTCCAAAATACGTACGGTTGTAGGTATCTTTGCCAATATTGTAGGTAACTTTCCCCTGTGCTTTGCTAATATCAAGACTGCGTTTGTAGTTGGCAACTTCTCCCGTATGTCCCACTTTTACGAAGATATCGCCCATGGTTTGTTGCGCTCCATAATCGCCAAAATCAGCATTGTACTGTTTCCCGGTGTTAATAATACCGGTAAATTGAGCCTGGGCAATTTTATGAGCCTCAGCTTTTTTGCCTTCTTTTAACAAGGCTCTTACTTCAGGTAAATGCTTATAGGCACTGTCACGCATCCCGAAGTTGTAGTCAGGATTTGAATCAGGCCCCCCAGACCACAGGCTGCCTTCTGAAAATTGAATTTGTTCTTCCTGAACACCTCCAAAAAACATGGCACCCACATAACCGTTTCCAATAGGTAAGGCTTGCGTCATCCACACCGTAGCGGGCTCATCATACCACAGTTCTAAAGGATTACTTTTTTGAGCAAAGGTTGTCATCGTCAGAAAAATGAAGTACACACTACATGCTAATTTTAAACTTTTCAATGTCTTTTTAATTTTATATTAATTTGATATGAGTATTCAGGAAACAGGTAAAATATGAACAAACTTAATTCAGAATCACGAATGATTATCAGTTAGTTCAAATCAAGTCTTGGTTCTTGGTTCTCTGTTCCCTGTTCCCTGTTCCCTGTTCCCTGTTCAAAATATAATCCTACTTATAATCAACCAAAAACCACATCGTCTTCTGCTTCTCTCCGGAAGCAGAATCCACTCCTCCCTCACGAGGAGGAGAATTTAAGAGGGTAGTTTAATTTGGGAATTGTGAATTGTGATTCCAGATTTCTCTATTCTCTATTCTCTACTCTCTACTCTCTGTTCCCTGTTCAAAATATAATCCTACTTATAATCAACCAAAAACCACCTCGTCTTCTGCTTCTCTCCGGAAGCAGAATCCACTCCTCCTTCCCGAGGAGGAGAATTTAAGAGGGTGAGTAATTAATAAATCGTGAATTATAAATCGAGAATTTCTCTTCTCTCTGTTCTCTGTTCTCTATTCTATTTTCTTTGTTCTTTGTTCTCTTCTCTAAAATCTCCATCACTTCACCAAAAACTTCGGTAAATCTTCTACTTTCTCACAACACACCTGCTCCATCACTTGCTGAAATTCGCGTTTCATCAACGAAATGGTATGATTCCCACCTTCTTTGCCCAAAGCACCAACACCATACATAAAACTGCGTCCCATAAACGTAAACTCTGCGCCGCTTGCCATGGCCCTTGCTATATCAGGACCTCCACGTAAACCAGAGTCGACCATCATTTTTATTTGGCCCTTAAATTTTTCGGCCAAATGCGTCATCGGTACAATGGTAGATTGGCCGGCATCCAATTGACGTCCGCCGTGATTGGACACAATTAATCCATCTACTCCTAAATTGATCGCTTTCTGCACGTCTTCTTCACTGACCACGCCCTTAATCACTAATTTCCCTTCCCACTGGTCTCTTATTGAAGCGATTCGATCTTCATTTAAGCGTCCAGAAAAAGTCACGTCCATAAACTCACCCAACTTTTTCAAATTTAAACCTTTGGGCATATAAGCTTCCATGGTTTTAAAAGACGGTTGGCCATGAATTAAAGTTTGAATCGCCCAATCGGGTTTTGTAAAAACTTCAAGAATATTTGTTAAGCTCATGGTTGGCGGCATGGCCAGACCATTTCTAATATCACGTGGACGATGCCCAAACGTAGGTACATCGGCTAAAATCACCAACACATCAGTTCCAGCATTGGCGGCTCTATCCAGCAAATCCCGCTTCACTTTTTCATCGGCGGGATGATACAGTTGAAACCAGGATTTGCCCTCCGTTAATTCTGCAATTCGTTCAATACTTGATGTGGTTACCGTACTCAATATAAACGGAATATTATGAGCAAACGCGGCTTTGGCTAAAATTTCTGGAGCGTTAGGCCACATGAGACCTTGAAGTCCTATTGGAGCTATACCAAAAGGCGCATCGTAGGTATGGCCAAACAATTCAGTTTTAGTATCTGACCTATCAAACTTTGACAAATACTGTGGCATCAATTCCACCTTTTGCAGATCTGTACGGTTTTTATCTAAATTGATATCTTCGTTACAACCACCGTCCAAATATTCAAAAGCGAACTTTGGTATTTTTACCATCGCCCTGTTCCTTAAATCGGTTACAGACGGATATTTAGGGTTTATTGTCAATTCCATATTATGCTACGCTTTTAAATGATATATCTTATCCATCAATACCCACTTTTCACCAGCTTTTGCGCCAGGAAGTGCTTGTTGATACTTCCACATAAGGCTCTCCCATTCTTGAACTTTTGGGTTGTTGGCATCCCTATCATTTTTCTTTTCAAATGAGAAACCCTCGTTAACATCCATAATCATAAAGAGACGATTTTCAACAACATAAATCTCTAAGTTTTCAATGCCGCTATCCTTAATACTTTCAACAATTTCCGGCCAAACTTTTTCATGATGTTTCTTATAGGCCGAAATTAATTCGGCATCATTGATCAAATCGAGTGCAAAACAGTATCTATGCGTTTTCATGCTTCATAGTTTTATATCCGAACAATGCCACCACGGCTAAACAAATTAACGGCAGAATGAACGAAAAATTAACTTCCGGTATATAGCCTAAGATTTTTGCATCGCTAAAACCTGGGCCGCCAATATCTAATATACTTCCTTGTAAAACTGGCAATAGGGCGCCGCCTACAATGGCCATCACCAAACCGGCTGAACCAATTTTAGCTTCATCGCCCATATTATTTAAAGCAATACCGTAAATGGTTGGGAACATAATACTCATAAAAAGTGATGTGGCAACTAGGCTGTACAATCCTAAATGTCCGCCGACAAAGACAGTGATCATCGTAGTGATTACACCGCCAATTCCAAAAACAAACAACAATTTGGCCGGGCTAAAACGCTTCATTGAGAGCGTCCCAAGCCATCTTCCTGCCAAAAATAATAGCATCGCGCCAACATTATACCAAGTTGCGGTGAGTTGTTCGTTGGCTGGTAATGTTGCATTCAAATTGTCTACATATTGAAAAATGAAAGTCCAGCACATAATTTGGGCACCTACATAAAAAATTTGCGCTACCACCCCAGTGATGTAGGTTTTATTCTTAACCAAAATTTTAAAGGTCTTTGAAAGTGCAATTTTGGAATGCGCTTCCACCTTCGGAAATTTAACTGCCATGATTGCCCCCATGATTACCAAAACCAAAATACCCAAAGCAATGTATGGCACACTGATGACGCTTAAATCGTTCTCGCGAATGACGGCCATTTCTGAATTGGATAAGGCTTGGTAGGTTTCTTCCGTAAAATCTACGGATCGCAGAGCATCAATAATAAATACCTGCGCGATGATCATTCCTGTTAAGGAGCCTATGGGGTTGAATGATTGCGCTAAATTGAGACGTTGGGTTGCAGTTTCTTTAGGTCCTAAGGCTAAAATCAACGGATTAGAAGTGGTTTCTAAAAATGCCAATCCGCAGGTCATTACCCAAAGGGAAATCAAGAAGTAATTAAAAGTTTCGAATTTTGCCGCCGGAAAAAACAAAAATGCGCCAATGGCATACAAGGTCAATCCAACAATAATTCCAGACTTATAACTGTATTTTCTAATAAACAACGCTGCTGGCAAAGCCATAAAGAAATATCCAAAATAAAAGGCAAATTGCACTAATGACGCTTGTGTATTTGAAAGTTCTGGCATGACTTTTTTAAATGCCGACACCATAGGATTGGTTAAATCATTCGCGATTCCCCATAGTGCAAATAGAGAGGTTATCAATATGAATGGCAGGAGAATGTTTCGGGAAACGATTGGTTGTTTAGTAAGGTTTTTCATCATTATAAGGAGCGGTCTAAATGTGTGTACCCACCATCAACAAACACCAATTGTCCGGTAGTATGGCTTGATAATTCTGATAATAAAAATGCGACAGTATTGGCGATTTCAGTAGTGGTGGTCATACGGTTTTCTAAAGGAATATTTTTGGTGATTTCAGCCAATCGTTCTTTCGGATTTGGGAAGGTTTTTAACCAATTGGAATATTGTGGTGTATCACATTCCGCAACAATTACGGCGTTTACACGAATGCTGTACGGCAATAATTCTAACGCCCATTCTCTAGTCAATGCGTTTCTGGCACCGTTGGCAGCGGCGTAACCTGATGTTCCACCTTGACCGGTAACTGAAGTTTTAGAGCCAATATTCACGATAGCACCTTTAGATTTTTTAAGCTCGGGCAATGCGTGATGAGCCATCGCGTAATAATGGGCCACATTGCGTTGAATGGACAACATAAAGTCATCGTAATTACCAGATTCAAGACCGACACCATCATTAACACCTGCGTTATTTACCAAACCGTCAATACGTCCAAATTTCTTAATCACACTTTCAACCGCATTTTTACATGCTTCCTTATTGGTCAGTTCAGCAATAGCATGAAATGCGTTCCCTCCCCTTTCTTTTATGTTATTTACAGCCTCTAAAACATCCGATTCAGTGCGTCCTACAATCACCGGAACAGCGCCTTCTTGAGCTAATACATTACAAATACCGTTGCCGATACCTTTTGAACCTCCCGTGACAATTATTACTTTATTCTTCAGTTTTAAATCCATAGTTTCAATCTTTTAAATGGTACCACGCTTGTGCGTTACGTCCCATAATGTGTTGTTGTTCGGTTTCTGAAAATTGTGCGATATAATCCTCAACAAGACCAACCGTTTCAGCATAATTTCCCGCCATTACACTCACTGGCCAATCGCTGCCAAAAAGTGTTCTCTTGGTTCCAAAGGCTTTAAAAACCACATCCAAATAAGGTTGCATGGTGGTGTTGTCCCAATTGTTCCAATCTGCTTCTGTAGTAAATCCGGACACTTTACAGGCGACATTTTCAAAGCCTGATAGTGTTTGGATATGACGTTTCCAGGTCTTTATTCTGCCGTCTTTGATATAAGGTTTTGCACAATGGTCCAGTATAAAGTTTTGGTTAGGAAATGTTTTGACCAATGCGATGGCTTCTTCCAATTGATGTGGAAAAATCAAGATGTCATAAGTGAAATTGTAGTTTTCCAGCGCAGACATACCGCGTTGAAAATCCTTTCGCAGCATAAAACCTTCCGGTTCCGCTTGCACGATATGTCGGAGACCTTTTAGGGTTTCATATGTTGAAAAATGCTCCAATCGTTCATCAATAGCAACACTACATAAATCCAACCACCCCACAACACCTTTAATAAACATGTGTTGTTCTGCTAAATCCAATAAGAATTCAGTTTCTTTTTCTGAAGTGTCCGCTTGTACCGCAATACAACCATCAAACTGATGCTGTTGCAATAACGGATGTAAGTCTTCAGGTAAAAAGTCACGTTGAAGCACACCCATTCCATCCGTAATCCACGCATCTCTTTGCGGATTAAATTGCCAAAAATGTTGATGTGCGTCTATTTTCATGTGTATTTATCTATTGTTTTTTTTTGGACACATGCTGTTCGCGATTAGCCATTTCCGTTGAGCTATTAAATTTTGAACATGCTCGTTTCATTTATTTGTAAGCTACTGCTGTTTGTTCTTGTACACCTAAACCATCAATGCCTAAACGCATCACATCTCCTGATTTTAAATAACGTGGTGGCTTAAATCCTAACCCAACGCCAAATGGGGTTCCGGTTGAAATCACATCGCCAGGCAATAAGGTCATAAACTGACTGATGTAGGATACTACATGCTGTACGTTAAATATAAAATCAGAGGTTGACGAGTCTTGCAAACGCTCACCGTTAACATCTAACCACAATTTCAAATTATTTGGATCTTTAACTTCATCCTTAGTGGCCATAAATGGTCCTAAAGGTGCAAACGTATCACATCCTTTCCCTTTACACCACTGGCCTTCCTTCTCAATTTGGAACGCACGTTCAGATACATCATTATGCAAGACATACCCCGCGATATGGTCGTCTGCCTCTTCTAACGACACATACGATGCTTTTTTACCAATAACGATGGCCAATTCCACTTCCCAATCCGTTTTCTCACTATTTTTTGGAATGATGACCTTATCATTTGGACCGACGATTGCCGTAGTAGATTTGAAAAACAAAACTGGCTCTGATGGTACTTTCATTCCCGCTTCCGCAGCATGTTGTGCGTAATTTAATCCGACACACACCAATTTTGAAGGTCTTGCAATAGGCGATCCTAAGCGCAGACTCTCGGCAACCGCAGGGCAACTTGCCTCATTAGTTTTCAACCACTCCTTTAAACGCTCCAATCCGTTGTTTTCGAAGAATTTTTCGTTGAAATCTTCAGCAAATGCACTGACATCTATACGTTTATTTTCTAATTGAAGTCCTGGTTTTTCTTGACCTTCTGATCCGAATCTTATGAGTTTCATTTTTGAGGTATTATTTAATTTTTATTATTAGTTTTTACTGGCACAACTTGATTTTCACGTGATTTTGAATATGACTTAACCATTCAATTTAATAAATCCGCCATCAATAGGAAAATCAGTTCCTGTGATAAAAGACGCTTCATCACTACATAGATACAATGCCAAATGGGCAATTTCCTCAGGTTTCCCCATCCGTCCTATTGGTTGGGTCTTTGAGAGTTTCTCAAACATTTCAGCCTGATTATCTGGATAATTTTGTTCTATAAATCCATCTACAAACGGCGTATGCACTCGTGCTGGAGAAATACAGTTACATCGGATCCCGTTAGCAACATAATCTTTTGCCACCGAATAGGTCATGGTCAAAACCGCTCCTTTGGTCATGGAATAGGCAAATCGGTCAGAAATTCCAACCGACGAGGCAATAGACGCCATATTGATAATCACTCCTTTATTCTGCTTTTTAAAATATGGGATGGCCGTTTTCATGCCGTTATAAACCCCTTTAATGTTAACGTTGTACAAACGGTCCAAATCATCGGGATTCGTGTTTTCTATATTGCCAACATGCGCTATTCCGGCATTGTTTATTAAAATATCGATGGCATTGGTCTTGGCAATTTGGCTAAAAATGTCCTCTACTTGCCCTTGATTGGAAACATCACATTGATAAAAATTGGCCGATCCATTTTCATTTTTAATTTCTGAAACGGTGGCATTACCATTATCTGTATTAAAATCTAAAATACAAACATGTGCGCCTTGTTTAGCAAATGTGGTAGCAATGGCTTTCCCTATGCCGCTTCCACCACCAGTGATGACGGCTGTTTTTCCTTTTAAACTGAATACCATAATTATGCGTTTTGTAATTTTTTAGTCCAAACTTCTCCGTTTGGAAAACTATAGGTTTCTAATGATTCTGGTTTCATGGTGATGCTATATCCTGGTTGTTGCGGTGGCATGTAAGCACCATTTTTAATGACTACAGGATCGAAGAAATGTTCGTGTAAATGGTCTACATATTCAATAATCCGATCTTCCATAGTGCCACTGACACAAATATAATCGATCATGGATAAGTGCTGCACATACTCGCACAACCCTACACCACCAGCGTGCGGACACACAGGAACTTTAAATTTTGCCGCCATCAACAAAATGGCTAAAATTTCATTAACGCCACCCACACGACAACTATCAATTTGACAGATCTGTAACGCATCTGCCATAATCAATTGTTTAAACATGACCCGGTTTTGGCAATGTTCTCCCGTCGCCACTTTTATAGGTGCTACAGCTCTGGCAATTTTTGCGTGACCCAAAATATCGTCGGGACTTGTAGGCTCTTCAATCCAATAGGGATTAAATTTTTTGAGCGATGCCATATTTTCTATCGCTTCATCCACATCCCATTTTTGGTTGGCATCCATCATCAATTGTAAATCATCTCCAATTTCTTCACGGATAATCTGTGCTCGACGCATATCATCCTGCAAATCAGAACCAACTTTTATTTTCATATGTTTAAAACCATCCGCTTTCGCTTCTTGGCATAATCTGCGCATTTTATCATCGGGATAGCCTAACCAACCTGCAGAGGTCGTATAGGCAGGATAACCACTTTTCATTAAAGTATCAATGCGTTCTTGCTTGGTAGCGGCATTACTTCTGAGAAGTTCCAAAGCCTCCTGGGGAGTGATAGCATCAGTGATATAGGTAAAGTCCACACATTTCACGAACTCTTCCGGAGACATATCAGCAATTAATTTCCAGACTGGCTTGCCTTCCACTTTAGCATATAAATCCCAAACAGCGTTGACCAAGGCACCTGTTGCCAAATGGATGACCCCTTTTTCAGGACCCAACCAACGTAATTGACTGTCGCCCGTAATCATCTTATAGAAATCGCCCATATTTTGAGTAAAGGACTCCAAGGTTTTTCCAATAATTAAATGTGAAAGCGACTCAATGGCTGAGACACATAATTCGTTACCACGACCAATGGTAAAGGTCAATCCGTGACCTTCAAATTCAGGGTGGTCCGTTTTTAAAATGACATAGGCCGCGGAATAATCCGGATCCGTATTCATAGCATCTGAACCGTCCAGCTCATCACTTGTTGGGAAACGTACATCTTTGGTAAGGACTTCGGTAATGGTTATTGTTTGTTTCATTTGTTAATAGATATTGTTTACAAGACTCAATGAAATATCGAAGATTTCATATCGAGTCATTTCTTAACCTTACAAATCTAGAGTATGAATTGTATGAAGTCCACTCATTATTCCACTCTTGCTAATACTATTTTTGCACTTGAGGGTCTTAAATGACATCAGGAGCGTAATTACTATGCTTTTTTAAATATATAGATGGCGACATGTTTTTTATGACTTTAAACTGTCGGTTAAAATTTGACAAATTATTAAACCCAGATTCATAGGCGATTGCCGCAACATTCAATTCATTTTCCATGAGTAGTTTGCAGGCATAACCAATTCTAATTTCATTGACGTATTTTGAAAATGTTTTGCGGTGCACGCGTTTAAAGGATCTACTGAATGCGGAAGGATTCATGTTGACGAGTTCAGCCACGGTTGCCAGATCCATATCGGTATTAAAATTCTTAAAAATATAAGCAATCACTTTATTAGACAGCTTAGGCTCTTCCAGTTTTAATGAGGCCACATAGCCCGAACTAGCCAAGAGTTTAACATCTTCATGCCCTGCCAACTCATTTAAGATGCCTAAAAACTGATGTGTTTTATTGAAATCCGTTTCGTCATTAAGATTTATTATCGCTTGCCGCAACACTTTTGAAACATTTTTAAATTGAATTCCTTGCTCTGCTTGTTTAAACAACGCGACAATAGGTTTCATTTCTGATAATTGTAGAAACCTGTCTCCTAAAAAATCCTCTCTAAAATGGATCGAAATGGCCTCTGCAGTTAAGGTTTTGTCCTCTTGGAAGTATTTAGGATCATTTAACCACATGTGCGGCAAATTCTTCCCGATCAGCACCACGTCTTTCGGTTGAAATTTCTTGATACTATCGCCGATAAATCGCGTGCCCTTACTTTTAAGAACGGTTACCAATTCGAGTTCTGGATGGTAATGCCAGATTTTAAGAAAATTGGCATAACTATTCTTTCGTACTGAAAGTGTAGCTGTCGTGTTACTCCGATCTATTAAATGTAATTTCATCGCAATGAAAATAGCACTTTTAGCTCAATTTACATCGTAATGTGCAAAAAAAGTATCTAGTGGAAAAATTTCTGCTGCAAGAAATTAAATCCGACACCAGAATTTCAACATAAAAAATTAAAAAAATCAATACCTTTAATGATTCGTTTTTAAAATCTCTTTCATGAAATCAATTACCTTTAAAACGCTTCTTCTTGCGGCACTTTTCTTTTCTGTCAAGGCTTCTGTAAATGCTCAGGCTTTGAGCAGGACCCAAATTGACAGTTTAGTTCAAAAAACAATGCAGACTTTTGATGTTCCAGGCATAGCTGTAGCGGTTTTAAAAGATGGCAAAATTTATCATAAAAACACCTACGGCGTTCGCTCAGTAAAAACAAACGCTGAAGTTAATGAAAACACGCTTTTTGGGGTAGCTTCAAATACCAAAGCGTTTACGACCTCGGCCTTAGCACAGCTTATTGACCGTGGCAAACTGACTTGGGATACCAAAGTGATAGACGTCATTCCTGAGTTTCAACTCTACGATGCCTACGTCACCAGAGAATTTACAGTGCGCGACCTTGTTACCCACCGTAGCGGATTAGGTCTTGGTGCGGGCGACTTGATGGTGTTTCCTGCTTCTAATACGACTACTAAAGACGAGATGATTCACAATCTTCGTTATTTAAAACCGGTGTCATCCTTCCGCAGTAAATTTGATTATGACAACCTCTTATATATTGTAGCCGGTGAGATTGTTTCCAGAGTTTCGGGACAATCATTTGACGATTATATCTCAGATCACTTTTTTAAGCCTTTACAAATGGAGCGTTCTTTAGTGTCACTTCCACAAATAAAAGCCGATCCGAATAGAATTGATGGTCATGCGCCAGTTAACGGCACATTGGAATTGACCACTGATACCTTTACACAAATCTCTACCCCTGCAGGAGGAATTTATGCATCCATCAACGATATGAGCACTTGGGTACAAGCGCAATTGAATGATGGAAAATATGGTAAAAATCTAACCGATAGTCTTTTTAGCTCTAAAGAACATAGAGAAATGTGGACGCCACAAACCTTGATTAAAAGCGGCAAAGGCCCTTATAACACTCATTTTTCCGCATACGGTTTAGGTTGGTTTTTGAGTGATGTGAATGGTTATTTTCAAGTCAGCCACACGGGAGGATTATTAGGGATTGTCAGCCAAGTTACCATGATTCCTGAATTGGATTTAGGGATTATCGTCCTTACCAACCAACAAAGTGGTGCGGCGTTTAGCGCAATTACAAACTCGATTAAGGACGCTTATTTTGGCATCAAAGATGAAGACCGCATCAAACAGTATAACGAACGCCGATTGGCCGGCGAAAAGGAAGAGGATAGCATTGTCTCTGCCTTAGAAAAAGACATTGCCGCACAACTGAAAAGTAAAGCTCCAAAACCGAATCCAGCAGATTATGTAGGGACCTATAAAGACAATTGGTTTGGCAATGTCGCTATTACTGACCAAAATGGCACCCTTATTTTTAAGTCTGAAAAATCGTCGGATTTAACTGGAACAATGACGTTTTACAAAGGAACAACTTATGTCGTCCGTTGGAATGACGCCGCGCTAAAAGCTGATGCTTTTGTGAATTTTAATTTAGACACCCAAGGAAAAGCGATTGGTTTCATGATGAGTCCGATATCGCCATTGACGGATTTCAGTTATGATTTTCAGGATTTGGAATTTAAAAGAGCGGAATAATCAGAACGATTTCTACAACATCTAAATATTGATTTGTTGTGGCAAATATTGAAACCTTAAGCTCCTTGTCACTTTTGATGATCTTATAATTAAAATAATTTGATCCCATGTATTCCAAAAAAGAAATAGATGCATTAATAAAAAATACTCCGATCCTTCAAGACATCATAGATGCAAAGCCTGTGAGTTGGATAAACCCTGAGTTGCTACCATTTGACGATGCACCTAAATTCTCCTTAGGTATGAAAGATATGGAAGTTGCAGAACAGTTATGGATCCGTTTTGCGCCATTTTTTGTCAAAGCTTTTCCAGAAACTAGTGAAAGTGCTGGTATTTTGGAATCGACTCTCAGAGAAATCCCGAATATGAAGGCTGTTTTGGAAGGCAATCACGGAAACTTTGATGGAGGGTTGTTCTTAAAATGTGATCATGAACTACCTATTGCGGGCTCCATTAAAGCGCGTGGTGGATTTTTTGAGATCATCAAATATGCGGAGAAATTAGCCCTCGAAGCAGGGCTTTTGAAAAAAGAGGATGATTACAGTAAGTTGTTGGCTCCTGAATTCCGCGAGTTTTTTAGGAAGTATAAAATTGGTGTATCCTCTACTGGAAATCTCGGACTTGGCATTGGTATCATGAGTGCGAAGTTAGGTTTTGAAGTCACTGTTTATGTTTCAGCTGATGCGAAACAGTGGAAAAAAGAGTTGTTGCGAGAAAAAGGTGTTATTGTTATTGAATTTGATGGCGATTTCAGTGAAGCTGTTTTAGCTGGGCGCCAGCAAACATTGACTGACCCCAATGCCCATTTTGTGGATGACGAAGATTCTGAAGATTTATTTATTGGCTACACTGGTGGCGCTCTCAGGATTGCCGAGCAATTAAAAGCCCAGAAAGTGATGGTTGATGTGGATCATCCGTTATTCGTCTACTCGCCTTGCGGTGTTGGAGGTTCTCCAGGCGGCATAGCTTTTGGTTTAAAGCAAATTTATGGGGACCATGTACATTGTTTCTTTATAGAACCCACACATAGCCCAGGGGTCTTAACGGGATTGGTTACGGCTGAGATGAGCCATATTAGCGTACAAGATATTGGATTGGACAATCAAACGGAAGCAGATGGACTGGCGGTGGGGCGGCCGTCACATTTCGCTACAAAAATCAGCAAGCATTTGGTCAGTGGTATTTTCACCCTTGAAGATGATCAGCTCTTTAAACTTTTAGCACAATTAAAAGATTCCGAAAATATCTTTTTAGAACCATCAGCCACTGCAGGATTAATCGGACCTCAACGGATCCAAATATCAGAATACGCCAAAACACACCACCTCAATTTGAAAAACGCAACGCATATAGTTTGGGCTACAGGAGGCTTATTGGTTCCGGAGTATCAAAGGACAGCATTTTATGAAAGAGGGCAACACCTACTGAAAACTGAATAATTTTATGATAACGCCATCCCATTTCAATTTTTAAGACATACTAGCCAATAACAAATAAAAACCCCATAAACATAATGTTTACAGGGTTTTCCACTTTTCGAATTAACAAAATGCACTCTATATTTGGCTGAGTATATGATACCTTTCTATATGATTTAGAAAGTCTGAAAGTTTCTTTTTAATTTTTAAGCCGACATGTCGACATTTGCTTTCAATGGTTAATTTTGAACGTAGCTTGCTCCCGTCTTCATCCTCATTTTTCACTTTTATCTGTCCGTTAGGAAAATAAATGGTCAAAAACTGACCTTGATCCTGTTGAAAGAAATAAAATTCGTCAGACAACCAATTGACAAATTGATCGTATTTATCAACACACGAAAAGCTCATTTCAAAAGCCCAATGGTGACCCTGTATAGCACTCAAATCCTGATCGTGTTTCATTTATAGGTGTTGTAATCCGTATTTAATTAATCGTTGCTTCCAATGAATTGGAATAAATATTCTAAATTTAAGTTATACCATATGTATTTGCATCCCAGTACTCAATGCTTCTATTTTTGACAATAGCGCGTGAATAATTTTTTTCCCAAAATGCTTATAATCATCTGATTTTAGATCTGAATTCTCAATCTTCGTTACGACGGTCGGCATAAAATGTTCTGCAGCATTTTTCTTGATGGCATCCAATTTACTAGAAGTTCCAATAAGAATGATCCCGTCAATTCCGCCATTTCTCAAGCTCTTTAGACTTTCAAAAGCGCCGTCCTCACCATTGAGGTACTGCTGCACCACCACACGGTAGCCCTGTTCAAAAGCTATATGTTGTATACTGTTAAGCATACTTCCATAAATCTTGGAATCAATTTGCGGTACAATAACGGCAATAGTGTTGCTCTTTTGGGATCTGAGCGCTATAGCTGAGTTATTTGGTACAAAATCACAGCTTTCTGCCAATTCTTTTATAATCCGTCTCGTTTTTAAGCTGATATCTTTTTTGTCACGTAGCGCCTTCGATACCGTCGAAACGGAATAGCCGCTCATTTTTGACAAGGTTTTCATGGTTACTTCCATCATAATTCATTTTCCTTAATAGTGGTTAAAAATGCCATCTTACAAATGCCTCCATTGCTGCATAATGCGATAGGCCTAACTGATCATAGGTATCAGCAGTTTCCTTGTTTCTGTCTTCTGCACGTTGCCAAAACTCTCTAGAGTCTGCCCCTTGAAATACCACACCATCTTTTTGTGATTGGTGTTTAAATATGCCATGGCGTTTTTCTAAGACCTGCTCAGGACTCATAGGAACTGCCATTTCTATTTCGTCAACATTCCACTCTTGCCATGCACCTCTGTAAAGCCACACACGACAATCTTTCATAAATGGTTTGTCTTTTAATCTTTTTACCGCTTCAAATACCGCATCAAGACATACTTTATGGGTGCCATGCGGATCAGCCAGATCTCCAGCTGCATAAATTTGATGTGGTTTAATGCTTTCAATTAAACTGATAGTTAATTGAATATCTTCCTCACCCAACGGTTTTTTATCAATGGTTCCTGTTTCATAAAAAGGCATTTCCATAAAATGGATCTGCTTGTCTGTTAAGCCCACAAAATGACTCGTAGCTCTGGCCTCTCCTTTTCTGATTAATCCTTTGATGTAACGTGTTTCAGGAATATCAATTTCACTTGGTTTCTTTTCTCTAAGCGCTTTAACCATTTTGGTGTAGATCTTTCCAGTGGCGTCGCTATTTATTCCAAATTTCTCGTTGTAATCAATTACAAAATTTGCAAATCTCAGGGCTTCTTCATCTGCTACGGCAATATTTCCGGAAGTTTGGTAGCCCACGTGTACGTCGTGACCTTGTTCATGAAGCCTTTTAAAAGTTCCGCCCATACTGATGATGTCATCATCTGGATGCGGACTAAAGATCAGCACACGTTTTTTAGCTGGTTCCGCACGTTCTGGACGCTTGGTATCGTCAGCATTTGGCTTCCCTCCTGGCCAACCCGTGATGGTATGTTGGAGATCATTAAAAATCTTAATATTGATATCGTAACCATTTCCATAATCGGCCAATAAATCACTCATCCCATTTTCTATATAATCTGCTTCAGTGAGCATCAAAATAGGTTTTTTGAGATGCAGCGCCAATCCTGTCACTGCTTTTCTGATCAGCTTATCCGTCCATGTTACTTTTTCAACCAACCATGGCGTATTGATACGTGTTAATTTTGATGCTGCACCTTTATCCAATACAAATGTTGCATTGTTGTGTTCCTGTAAAAAGGATGCCGGTACCTGATTGGTAACCTGACCTTCTACAGATGCTCTAATAATAGCAGATTTTGCCTCACCCCAAGCCATAAGGATGACACGTTTGGCTTCCATAATCTTTTTTACACCTAAAGTAATAGCCGTTTTTGGTGTATTAGATAATCCTGCAAAATCTTTACTGGCAGCCACTCTTGTAATATGATCTAAGGCAACTAATCGTGTTTTAGAGTTTTGTAGGGAGCCTGATTCGTTAAAACCAATATGACCATTCCCACCAATTCCTAGAATTTGCAGATCGATGCCGCCCAAAACCTCTATTTTCGATTCGTAACGGCTACAATAATCAGCAATATCCGCTTTTGCTAATTTTCCATCAGGAATATGGCAATTTTCTGGCAGGATATCTACTTGATCAAATAACAAGGTTTTCATAAAACGGACATAGCTATTCACCGAGTCTGGTTCCATTGGATAGTATTCATCCAAATTAAAAGTCACCACATTTTTAAAACTTAAACCCTCTTCTTTGTGCAAACGCACCAATTCAGCATACAAGCCTTTAGGAGAAGAACCTGTAGCCAAACCCAACACACAAGGTTGTTTTTGAGATTGTTTTACTTTAATGAGTTTCGCTATTTCTTTAGCGATGGCTTTTGAAGCTGCTTGAGAATCTTCAAAGACCTTGGTATTAATGTTTTCAAACCTTTTTTCGAAACCAGTAGCTTTATCGATGGTGCTTTTTAACATGGCTATTTATTTTAATTGTTAATGACTTTAATGTTGTTTTGTAAAACTTGTTCCATAATCCAAGAGGTATGGGCAGCGGTTTTTCCCGTTGAAGGGTGCGATGACGCTCCAACCAAGTACGACTTCATGTTTTGAACATGGTAGGTTTGTATATGTTCTGGGTGAGCGATGTTTAAACTTGTTGTTTCTTCATCACGCTCTAAAATGATAGGGCTTTCTCCAAATACTGAGAATGTTATGTTTCCTTCATTCCCGTAGATTTTTACGATATCCTGACGCTCCTCAGCTCCAAAATCCCAAGTTCCAAACCCTGTAGCACCAGAGTCATGCGTCCACTTTCCTGTTACTGTATCTTTTGCGGTATAGAGTCCCAATCTATTTTCTGCTGTTCCTTCTGCACTTTTGATAGTGCCCAATAGAAATACAAATAAATCCAAT
This sequence comes from Gelidibacter salicanalis, assembly GCF_016469035.1. Classification (GTDB taxonomy): domain Bacteria; phylum Bacteroidota; class Bacteroidia; order Flavobacteriales; family Flavobacteriaceae; genus Gelidibacter; species Gelidibacter salicanalis_A. Next base: position 158,522 of record NZ_JAEHJZ010000036.1, read on the forward strand.
CCGTGAGAGGCCAAATCATCAAAATATCCGCCTGGTGCAATAGTAGCGTCTGTACGCCAATTGTATGTTTTGGAGACATCGAGATCATTGGTGGGTTTACTAAACTGCCAATGAATATGCCGGATAGCCCCTATTTTATTTTGATCGATCCATTCTTTTATTTTTAAAAATCTTGGCAATGACCTTCTGTAATACGCCACAAATAATGGTAGGTTTTTATCCTTAAATGCGTCATTGATTCTTATACACGCCGCATAACTCGGCGCCATTGGTTTTTCTATACAACATATTTTGCCCGCCGCTGCAACTTTTAGCGCATAATATTCATGCGTATCTGGAGGCGTAGCAATATAGATAGCATCAATCTCCGGATGATTGATTAAGGCATCTGCATCATCATAAAAGTGAGGCACTTTATGTCTTCTCGCATAATCTTCTGCTTTAGCCAGATCCCTTCGCATTACAGCGAAAAGTTCAAATCCATCAGTTTTTTGGTAAGCAGGACCGCTCTTCACTTCCGTTACGCTACCACAACCAATCATTCCCCATTTATATGTTTTATTCTCCCCCATCTCAACAATTCGTTTCTTTAAATTATTTGCTCCAACTTTTAATTTTATGACCCCAAAGCGCAAAAAACAAAATAGTCAGATAACACGGAATCAAAATCCAATAACTACTGGTCGAAGCCGTCGACAAAGCGTCGGCCTCCTGAATTCCACTAGCAATGAGTTCATGTTTATTGGCATCTACCATACGCCCGTACAATGGTGGAATGATAGCTCCACCCGATATTGCCATAATTAAAAGTGCAGACGCTGTTTTGGTATGCTTGCCTAAACCGTCTAAGGTCAGAGGCCAAATTGCTGGCCAAACTAAAGCGTTAGAAATTCCTAAAGCCGCTACAAATAATACAGACGTAAATCCTGATGTTGACAGAATAAGGATACTGAATATGATTCCTAATATGGCACTTGCTACAAGAGCCGTTTTTTGTTTGAGGTATTTCGGAATTAAGAACACTCCTAGCGCGTAGGTTCCAACCATGGCCATGAGCGTATAGGTGGTAAAGAATTTAGCTTCTGTGGCCGGTATACCTAAGGATATACCGTAAGAAATAATGGTGTCTCCCGCAATCACCTCTGCACCAACATATACAAATAATGCAATGACCCCTAACCATAATTGTGGGTATTGAAATATGGTTTTTTGAGTAGATCCGTTGGTAGTTACCTCATCTTCTACGGTTGCTTCAACATTCGGCAACGCCGCTTTCCTTATTAAGAACGCGAAAATAAATAAGACCACAGCCATAACAATATATGGTGTGTGGACACTATCTGCCATGGTGTCTAAAAGCACCGATTTCTCATCAGCAGAAACACTGCCTAATTTTTCATTTACCTCATCAATACCAGATAATAATAAGGCCCCAAAAATCAAAGAACCTAGTGCTCCCGCAACTTTATTTGCAATACCCATCATTGCCATACGCTTAGCGCCACTTTCAATTGGGCCCAAAATGGTGATGTATGGATTGGCAGCAGTCTGACAGATGGTCATCCCAATGCCTTGAATAAAAATAGCGACTAAAAACAACCAATACGTGCGGGCATCAGCGGCAGGTATAAATACCAAAGCACCAACGGCCATAATTGCCAATCCTAATGAGATCCCATTTTTATATCCTACTTTATTGATGATGTAAGATGCAGGCAATGCCATGACTACAAAAGAAATATATGATGCCGTGGCTACTAAATAAGACTGGGCTTCAGTAAGTTCATTAATAGTTTTCATGAAGGGAATTAACGCTCCATTGATCCAAGTAACAAAACCAAAAATGGCAAAGAGTCCGCCAATAATTACGATTGGGACGATATTGTTTTTAGTTGTAGTGCTCATAGTGACAGGATTTTGGTTAGTGACATAATTTATTTCGGTTTTTAGTTTTGGTTTGCGTGTCTATAATTATCAATTTAATAGGTTTTAAACCCCTAACTTCTCACTTAAACTCTGTAAAAGTTTAAATTGGTTTTTGGCGCGATCAAGATTATGTTCGGAATATTTCGTTTTATAATAACTATCTCCATTGAGATAATCTGTTAAAAACCGTAAACCAATAATAAAAATCATTGTTTTGGCTCCCAAGGGCAGATATTTCAACTCTGTGGGTGTCAATGACTTTTTCATCTTCTTTAAGAATCCTTCAGTAAAAGCGTTGTAATATTCGACATTAAACTCTACCAAATCGAGATTGGTTTCATCCTCTGCCGCAGTATTACAAATGGTACGAATAGCATCTCCAAAATCATAATGCACGATGCCCGGCATAACGGTATCCGTATCGATCAAACACAGCCCTTTATCTCGTTTATTAAATAGAACGTTGGAAATTTTAGTGTCATTATGTGTTACACGCACTTTAATATCTCCAGATTCTTTCAAATTTTGTAGAATGTGCATTTCTTCTTTTGCACTTTCCACCATCTCTATATACAATTTAGCGTTTTCCAGACGTTCTTTGGACGCTAATCTTCTGGCTTCTTCAAACTCCCAATATCTGAAAGACATGTCATGGAATTTCGGAATGACTTCTGTTAATTTGGACGCATCAAAATCGCTCGTTAAGGTTAAAAACTGACCTAACAGTCGCCCCCCTTCATAGGCAATAATTTCACTTGGCACCGATTCATGGGTCACGCTTTTATCAATAAAATGCATGAGATTCCAGTAATTTCCTTCGTCTCCCCTATAATATGGATCTCCTGTTTTTGTGGTATAAAACCTCAGGATGCGTCTGTTTTGTTTTTTAGGCGATAAGTGACTCAGCTTTTCTTTGATATGATTACTAATCATCACTTTATTTTCAATAAGTCCTGGAACATCTTTGAACACCCCATGATTGATCCGCTGCAACACAAAATATGGCTTATTTTGGGTCTTTATCAAATACGTATCATTGATATGACCGGAAGCCAACTCTTTGTAGGACTCAAATTCAGCGTCATGCTCAAATTGTCCAAAAATAAATTTCAACTTTTCTGCTATCATCTTACCATAAATTTTCTGGGTACACCCCTTGTTTCTTCAATTTTCCTATGGCTGCCTCTACAATTTCTTTATCTTCTTTGTAAGTTACCCCAAACCATTGCGCATCAGATTTGAGAACTTCTAAACTCGCTTTATCTGATCTTAAAATCTCATTGACTACATACGGTATAAAAAATTCCGCTTTTGGATTGTTCTTGTTCACTTTTAAAAATGCGTCAAACAATTCGCCACCAAATTCAAAACATTTTGGGGTAAATCCCCAGAAATTCATTGACACAACGGTATCTCCATCAATAGGAATAAACTTACCGTTCTCATCCTTTCTCATCAGCTCACCATCAATTTTTTCAATATGCGTACGTTCAGTAACATCTATCAAATAGCCATTTTCATCAACTTCACATTCTCCTCGAGCTACATGGCCATGATCTGACACCGTGTTTTTAAGAAGATACGCCATCATATTAAAATCATAAGACCCCTTGTCCTTTTCAGATAAGGACTTCGCCATGACCTTAAAGGCTTCTCTTCCGTAAAAATCATCAGCATTGATAATGGCAAAATTTTCATTCACCGCATCTTTGGCCATCAATAAGGCATGACCTGTACCCCAAGGTTTGGTTCTATTTGGATCTATATATTTTTCTGGAACGCTATCAAATTCCTGATATACATAAGCCACTTCAGCCTTGCCTTCCAGTTTTTTATTTATTTTTTCCTTGAATTCTTTTTCAAAACTTTTTCTTATGATAAAAACAAATTTGCCAAACCCTGCTTCCAGGGCATCATATAACGAAAAATCGATAATTGTATCACCTTGTGGTGTAAACGCGTCTATCTGTTTTAAACCACCGTACCTACTCCCCATTCCTGCAGCCAAAATGACCAATGTAGGTTTGTTTGTCTCTACCATGAATTTTTTTTTTTAATTCTTAAAGTTAATTTACTGATTATCAAACACCAACCACTAAACCCTCAATCCACATTTTTAATTGTTTTACACAAACGTAAGATTTGAATTTGATATAACAAAAGATTTTTCATAAATTGTGTTCGAACACAGTAATGCGAATATAAACATCTATTGTGTGCTAAACAAATGTCATTCATGAAAAAATATACCATAAAAGATATTGCCCTATTGGCGGGTGTTTCAAAAGGAACCGTTGATAGGGTCATTCATAACAGAGGGAATGTTGCGAAAGATGTGGAAGAAAAAGTGAAGCAACTTCTTGAAGAAATTAATTACCAACCCAATTTGATTGCCCGAAATTTAAAAAATAATAAAGTATTTTATATTGGGGTATTGATCCCTGATCCTAAGATAGATGCGTATTGGGCGGTATGTATAGATGGCATTAACAGTGCTTTGTCTGAATTTAGCGCGTTTGACGTTCAGATCAACACGTTTTTATTTGATCCGACTGATACTGACGATTTTTTAGCTTGTAATGACACTATGTTAAAGACCGCGCCTGATGTTATTTTAATGGTACCTTTATTTTATAAAGAAGCCACCAGTGTCTTAAAACATTATGAATCATTGAATATTCCTGTTGGTACCTTTAATAACCAGATCATTTCATCTTCAGCAAATTTTATAGGGCAGGATCTTTACCAAAGTGGTAGAATAGCCGCTAAACTACTCCACAGCATTAGCAACAAAGGTGATATGGCTATTGTACATATTGATGAAAAATATAAAAATGCGGTGCATATGCAGGAAAAGGAAAAAGGATTTAAAAGTTATTATGACGATATGGACCTTTTTGAAGATTCCGTTTTAACCTGTAAGATCAAATATTTTGAAACTGAAGATAAACTACGTGATTTTTTAAACAATCACCCTCATATAGAAGGTATTTTTGTAACCAATTCAAAGGCCTTCCACGTGGCACGTTTATTAGAGTCAGAAAACAAAACCCACATTAAACTAGTGGGATATGATTTATTGTCAGACAACGTCAATTACCTGAACAGTGGCACAATAGATTTCCTTATCCACCAAAACCCCAGACAGCAGGCCTATTTAGGATTAAAATACTTAATAGAATATCTGGTGTTTGACAAACAAATTCCTGAGAAGTTTCTATTGCCAATTGATATTATAAATTCAGAAAATGTGACGCCTTTTTTAAGGCCTTAATAATTGTCGAGTTTTAATTTCCCAAAAGAGGACGCAATGTGAAAATCGGGCGAGGATGTTTGAGGATCTACCCAAGTGATCCAGGTTGGCTCAAACTGTCCGTTTTGTTGTTGGTTGTATTTGGCGCGGTAAATTCCTGCCTCCATAGTTCCATCCGTCTGAATAAGCTCGAATTTTTTTAACGAGGCCATACTGAGTGCTACTTCTACGCAAAAATAAGTGGGTGCTATATAAGATTGGATAGCAATATCTTTTTTTGGCCAATCCCATGAAAAATCAAATTCCTTATTTGGTCTGGCAATAAAATCCTGAATTCTTGACAAGGGATCTATTTCAAGACAATAATAAGGATTAAGGTGCCTATCACTCCTTAAAAATAATTCTATCCTATCGGAATTATTGACGCTCTCTTTAGAATCGTCAGTACTGTCAATATGCAAGTGCGTGTCGTTTACTTTGTAAGATACAAAAAGTGAGTCACCATCATGTAATGCCCGAAATTCAATATCGCCCACAGATTCAAAATGCCACGGTGACAAAAAATCATTCAACACGATTGCCTTTTCCCATAGGGGATGATCTCCCCTTCCATTAATTTTTATATGGTTGCCATCAACCTTATTAACTTTATATGTTTTCATAACTTTAGAGTACAAAATTGTAACTTTACTGAGTATTTAGCGCATTGAAAATTGTGCCAATCCTTTCTTCAATAATGCGCATTTGACAATTGTTTGCAGTGAATTTTTAGAACATTTGCCCTTCACTGCACCTTGAATGGTTTTACAGAAAAATAAACTTTTCAATTGATTTTGCGAAAATAAGAGTTCTTGGTTGTTTTTAAAGCTATTGCGTGCGCATTTTTTTTTAGGTGCTTGCTGGGTTCAATTTAGGAAACCAAACAATCAATAACTTCAGGCCTAAAGTAGAACTTAAAATGAGCGGCACATTTATTAGACCGGACACTATTTTATTTGCCTATAAACCATAGCTGGTTTTAAAGGAATTCCAAACATTTTTTCTATCGAGAAGATTTCGCGGGAATTCTAAATTTTTCTAGATCAAAAGTTGAAAGCGCCGTTTTAGTAGCGCTATAACCAATATTATAAATCTCATAAATATTTTTCCTGTCAAAGGTTCCAAATTTATTTAGTGCAGCAGGACGGATCATCAGGTCGCAAGCTTCAAATTTGTGCTGGTTTTCCAGTACAGATTTTACTTTAAACACCCGCTCTACCACATTGTGGGAATGTTTCAGATCTTTTATGGTGAGTACATCAAAGCCATCTACATAAACGCCAATAATAATATCACATTTTTGTTTTAAAGGTTCTAACGGAAAATTATTAAGAGCTCCACCATCTATATAATAGGAACTTCTAATTTTTACTGGTGCAAACAAACCAGGAAAAGCAGCAGATGCCAAAACAGGTTTAATCAATTCGCCCTTTTCGAATATTTTGAGTTTGCCGTTCAAGATGTTGGTAGCTGTGATGTATAATTTCTTTTTCAAAACTGAAAAATCATCTTCCTTCAAATAGACCTTGAATTCATCATAAAATTTTTCAGCATCGAGAAATCCGGGTTTGTTAATGGCATATTTTGTAATACCCAATAATTGAACTTCTTTAAAAAACGCCAGTATGTCATTCCATTGATATCCATAGGCATATAACGCCCCCACAATCGCACCAGCACTAGATCCGGCAATATGCGTAGGATAAATCTGATGTTCTTCCAGCGCCCGTATGACCCCAATATGTGCAGCACCCCGCATGCCTCCACCAGATAACACTAAACCAATTTTCATATCACTTAACTGCATTATTTGTCTGTAATTTTTATGTAACATAAGGTTTTTCAGCGTGAAAAGCATTAATTTTCTGCTGCGCTTGCTATTCAATATTGACGAATTTGAATTAGACTTCTTTAAAACCGCTCTAGCAAACCCCAATTGATTTACGTTTTTATTCCCACGATCAGTGCAGGCATCCGTTATAACAAAATTGATAATTTTAATAGTTGGACGATGTGAAAAAGCCCATCATAAAAATTAAACTAGATAAACGTTTCATAATGCTATGGTTCATGGTTAGGTATAAAAATATCCCTAATTATGACGTTGGGAAATGACATCCATCATGACGGCAAGAATAATTTCTTTATTATGAGACACTTAGTCCGCCTTTTAAAACCACATAGCGCTCATTTTTACCATTAAAAATATGCTTTAAGCCCATCCAACATCTTTAAAATTTAAATAACCTATCTCTAGAGCTTGCCACACATGAAGCTATAGAGACCAAATAGGACTGATTTGTTTTACCAAACCTTGCTGGAGTGGATATTAAGGGATATATAGGCGTATTGGCTTTATATAAGACCAAATTTTTGTATTTTTATCCCTTCTATTTTTTTGCCAAAAATCCATGTTTAAACAAGATCAACGAAAAGTATTTAAAATCCTTTTGGGAGCGGTTTCTGAAGGCGTCATCATAGTTGATGAAACCCAAACAATTATGGAGGTTAATGCGTCAGCTGAACTTATTTTTGGATACACAAGAGAGGATCTGGTAGGTCAGTCTCTCAACACCCTGATTCCTAAAAAATATCATGCCACCCACGGTGGGCATTTTAACCAGTTTATGGAAAAGCATGAACGGCGACAAATGGGGAAAGGCCGTGATATTTATGGCAAAAGAAAAGATGGTTCTATTTTTCCCGTTGAAGCAGGATTAAATCCTTTTGAAATTTACGGCAAAACCTTTGTCATGGCCCTTATCATTGATATTAGCGACCGAAAAAGACAAGAACAGCAAATATTAGAACTAAATAACAAGCTGGAGAAAAAAGTTGAAGAACGCACCAAGTCCCTAAACCATAGTGTCGAAGAACTTAAAGTTGCGAATTTAGAGTTGGACAGTGAAAATAAACGCCGGATTAAGGCAGAGAAAGAAACCCAAATTGCACTTAAAAAGGAAATAGAACTCAATGAACTCAAGACCAAATTTCTATCCTTAGTCTCTCATGAATTCAAAACACCTTTGAGTGGGATTTTGTCTTCCACGGTGTTATTAGGCAAATATAAATTGGCAGAAGAACAGGAAAAACGGGACAAGCATCTGAACACCATCATCAGCAAGGTGCACTATCTCAACAACATTCTTAATGATTTTCTTTCTGTAGAACGCTTAGAAACAGGAAAAGTCAACTATACTTTTAAGACTTTTAAATTGAGCAAAGTACTCAATGAGGTCATTTATAATGCCAATATGCTTTTAAAAGACGGACAGAACATTCATTATCCTGAAAACATTGATGACATGTCACTACATCAAGACGAAAAAATTTTAGAGCTGTCCTTGTCCAATATTGTCCATAATGCAATAAAATACTCTCCAGAGCACACCAATATTGAGATTAAAATTTCACAAAACGATAAAAACACCGTATTTAAAATAAAGGATAACGGGATAGGCATTCCTGAAGTTGAGCAAAAAAACATCTTCAACCGCTATTTTAGGGCTGAAAATGTGCTCAACATCCAGGGTACGGGCATCGGGCTTAACATCGTTAAAAGTCATCTCGAAAATTTAGGAGGCACGATAGTATTTACCAGTAAGCAACACGAAGGCAGTGTTTTTAAAATCACATTACCAAACAAGGCACAACAATGAAAAGATTACTATTAATAGAAGATGATACCGTTTTAAGAGAAAATACTGCAGAGTTATTAGAACTTTCAGATTTTCAAGTCATGACCGCACCCAATGGTAAAATTGGGGTGCTTCTTGCCAAAGAACATCTTCCAGACCTTATTGTTTGTGATATCATGATGCCAGAAATGGATGGTTATGCCGTACTGGAAGCACTTTCTAAAAACGAAAGCACCCAGCACATCCCCTTTATCTATTTGTCTGCCAAAACAGAACGTCAGGACGTTAGAAAAGGCATGAATTTGGGCGCCGATGATTATATTACCAAACCTTTTAGCGAAGACGAACTGATCAGCGCTATTGAAAGCAGGCTGGCCAAAGTATCTATCTTAAAAGAAATTCAGGAAAAAACCCTCACCACTGCTGAAAACGAAACCGAATTACGCACCTTAAACGATCTCAAAAATTTTTTTGATGACAACGGCGAAACTATAATTGTTGCTGAAGGCGACAATATTTATGAAGAAGGCCAACATTCCAATACCATTTATCTGATCATTAAAGGGCTTGTTAAATGTCATAAATTAGATGAGCAGGGTAAAGAATTAACCACTGCATTGCACAAGGAAGATGACCTGTTTGGCTATACGTCTTTTACTGAAAACACCCCTTATCAAGAAACCGCAACGGCCATTCAGAAAACTGAATTGGTCAGTTTGTCCAGTCATAGCCTAAAAGGTATCCTCAACACCAACCATCAGGTCACTATGGAGTTAATTGACCTATTAACTGAAGATTTGAAAGGCACCAAAGACCAACTCCTACAAATGGCCTACAGTTCTGTTCATAAAAAAACAGCCACCACCATTTTAAAATTTGCAGAAAAGCTGAATAAAAAACCTGAAGAACCTATCAGAATCTCCCGAAATGACCTTGCAAGTGTTGCAGGTATTGCCACAGAAACGTTGATAAGAACCATGTCTTCTTTCAAAAAGGAAGGCATCTTAGAGATCGAAGGTAGGAACATTAGAATTTTAGATATAGAAAAACTCAAGAACATTAGTTAGAACTCCTTGAGAATCAGATATGATTTTTATCATTTTTTAAAGGGACAATGCCGTCTACATTTGCTTCATGAAGATTTAACCCATGAAAAATATATTATTGCCCACAGATTTTTCAGAAAACTCATTGAATGCCATCACCTATGCGTTGAATTTGTTTGAAGAATCGGCATGCAATTTCTATTTACTGCACGTCATAAAACCTAATGATATAGGTCTTAGTGATTCGCCGTACCTTGTATCTAGTTTACAGGTTAATGAGGTGTACACCCAAACTGCAAAAACAAGGTTAAGAGACACCATAAACCTTATTACCACTACCATCTCTACCAATAAAAAGCACAAATTCTACGCCATTACAGACCATAATTTTTTGGTTGAATCCATACGACAGCAGGTCCGTGAGAAAAAAATAAACATGATTGTGATGGGCACCAAAGGTGCCTCCGGACTCAAAAAGATAATTGTAGGAAGCAATACTGGCGATGTTATTACTAAGGTGCATTGCAACGCCTTAGTGGTCCCTGAGAATGCTACGTTTAAAAATCTCAAAGAAATGGCATTCCCCACCGATTTCTCAATGCTGTATAATATTAACGTTCTTCAACCCGTAGTCAATATTATTGAAAAGCACGCTGCCGCCATTCGGATTTTAAACATTAGCAGAAAAGATGCGGTGTTACATAATGATCAAATTAAAAATAAAGAACTTCTAGAAGATTATTTCAGTAGTCTTGACCATAGCTTTCATTTCCTGACCAACAGCAAAGTAGAAGATGCCGTGCAATGTTTTGTAGAAAGCAGGAATATAGATATGATTACCATGGTTGCAAAAAACCTCAATTATTTTCAACACATCCTGTTCAATTCTAAAATTAAAAAGATCAGTTACCATACTGATGTTCCCTTTTTGGTCTTACACTAAAATTCATTTATTTCTTGCGCTTTCCCGCTAAGTATCTGATATTTATCATAGGTTTTGTCTGATTTGATTTCTAACTTTAACAGAAACAAATCGGAAACCATGAGACGTATCTTAATTCCAACAGATTTTTCAGACAATGCAATGAATGCCGTTAGATATGCGCTCGAACTTTTAAAGTACGAAAAGTGCGACTTCTACATTATGCATGCCTACCAGGATGCCGTTCATAAAGAAACGACATCTCTGACCCGGGAAAATATTGATCAAGTTACCAAACTGATGGCAGATAAATCTGCGGCGGAATTGAAGCGTATTTTGAAAGAAATCAATGACATTTCTCCCAATCCACGTCATAACTATCACACCATATCTGCCAACAATATTCTTATTGACGAAGCCGACAAAATTGTGGATGAAAAGGATATTGATCTGATCGTGATGGGCACTAGAGGCAAGAGCAATGACAAAAAAATTACGTTTGGGAGCCAAACCTTACAGGTTTTAAAATATGTACAGTGTCCAGTTTTAGCCATTCCTGAAAAGCAGACCTACACACAACCAAAACATATTCTATTTCCTACAAATTATCTGATCCCATACAAAAGAAGAGAGCTTAAACTATTCTGTGATATCGTTACGCCGTACCGCTCTATCATTGATGTGGTCTATATTTCCAAAAGTAAAAAACTGTCCATCAGACAAGAAGACAACCAGCTCTTTATGAGAGGAGCGTTGTGTAATAACGAGATTAACTTTATAACTATAGACAGTAAAGATGTAGTATCTTCTATTGAACAATATGTTAAAGATCACCCTATAGATATGTTGGTGATGGTCAATACGAGGGAATCATTTTTAGAATCGTTTTTATATCCATCTCGGGTTGATCAATTGAGCTTGAAGCTCAACGTTCCATTTTTGGCAATGCAAAACATCAAAAGAGATGCGTAACCTTTTCAACTTATAAGCTATGAAGAACATACTGTTACCAACTGATTTTTCTGAGAATTCATGGAATGCCATTAGTTATGCCATGCATCTTTTTAAGGATGAGGTCTGTACTTTTTACCTACTGAACACCTATACTCCAGTTATTTATCATGTGGAATATGTATTGGGGTATCCAGCGCAATTTGGATTGCAGGACACGATTAGAAACACAGCACAACAGCATTTAGAAACTTTAAAGCAACGTATTCAGGATACGTTTGGCGACAATCCTGACCACGAAATTCAGGACATGGCCAGATTTGACAGCTTAATCTCCGGTATTATAGAATTTACGGACACCCATACCATACACATGATTGTTATGGGCACCAAGGGTGCTACAGGCGCAAAAGAGGTGCTTTTTGGATCGAACACCGTCCAAGTTTTTAAAAATGTAAAATGTCCCGTATTGGCAATCCCTGAAGGGTTTGCCTATAATTCGCCTACCACTATTTTGTTTCCTACAGATTATGGGATTGTGTACCAAACATCCCAATTCAAATCACTACTGACACTTGCTAAAACGCAGACTTCAAAAATTGACATTCTACATGTGCTGACTTCTCCACTATCTGAGGTCCAACTTAAAAACAAGGCCAGTCTTGAACAACTCATGTCTCAAGAAAATCATGAATTTAACGAGGTGTCAGGCGACGATGTGATGCAAGCCATTATCAATTTTCAAGCGCAAAAGCCCATAGATTTACTGGTGATGATCAATAATAAAAAATCATTTTTTGAAAATATATTTTTTAAATCGACGGTCAACCAAATTGGGTTTCATTTAACAGTTCCCTTTTTGGTGATGCCGTCATAAATTAACCCTCAAAACTAAAAAACATGAAAAAATCCATTTTAATACCTACTGATTTTTCAGATAACGCATGGAGCGCGGTAACCTACGCTTTAAAATTGTATGCTCATGAAGTCTGCACCTTCTATTTTCTAAATTCCTATTACTTTTCAAATGCACAATCACGAACCTTTATCACCAGTCATTTTATTGCCAGCTTAAAAGAAGCGTCACAAAAGGACTTAACAGAACTAAAAGCCAGAGCCGATAAAGAAAACACCAACACCAAGCATACTTTTGAAATACTTATGAGTGGTGACGAATTATTATATGCCATTAAAAATAGTATTGAAAGGTATCATATAGATATAGTCGTGATGGGAACCAAAGGAGCCACAGGCGTAGATAAGTTCTTTTTTGGCAGTAACACCGTAAAAACCATTCAAAACATTACAGGTTGTCCTGTACTTGCAGTACCAGATAGCAGAACATTTGTGGCACCAAAACAGATCGCCTTTCCAACGGATTTTAACCGTGCCTACGATGTTGCAATGCTGAAAGGTTTACAGGATTTTGCGGCATTACATGATGCCCACATTAACATATTGCATATTAATGTTGAAAAGTCCTTAAGTAATAAACAACAAATAAACGTGGATATGCTAAAGGAAATCTTCAAAGAAAACAAACATAGCTTCCATTGGATGCCTGCCTACTCTACAAAATCTGAGATCATTAACGATTTCATTAAAGAATTGAATATTGACATTTTGGCCATGTTCAATTACAAACATAGTATTATAGAGAACATGACTAAAGAACCCATTATTAAAAAAATAGGATACCAACCCATCATTCCATTTTTAATTATTCCGAGTGAATAATCGACGATGTATATCAATAAACACGCATTTAGATTCATTAAATAATTTTAAAAAAGCACTCATGAAACGAAGAATATTATTACCCACAGACTTTTCGCTTAATGCCTCTCAAGCCATTAATTATGCTATAGAACTTTATAAAGATGAACCTTGCATTTTCTATCTAATGAATGTGTTCTTTATTGATTCCAACAACATCGAAAGTTTGATGAATATGGAACCAGGGAATGGGTTCTACGAAGTTTCAAAAGCGGAATCGCTAAGTAGATTGGAGAAGGTGATGAATAGTTTAGTGTTTGGAGAAAAAGGAAACCCAAAGCATAGTTTTCAAATCATTTCTATATGTAATCATCCCTTAGAGGCTATTAAAACAGTGGTAGAAGAAAAAGACATTGAACTCATTATTATGGGCACTAGGGGCGAAACGAATTCCCGCAGTAAAATCTACGGTAGTACGGCTTTGAGCGTGATGGAAAAAATCAGGAACTGCCCCGTTATAGTGGTCCCACAATTGGCAAAATCGGGCCTTCCTCAAGAGATCGTCTTTCCCACAAGTTATAAGATCCATTTTAAAGGCAACAATCTAAAATACCTTATAGATATTGCTAAAAGATGCGACGCCTCTATAAAAGTGCTGCATATTTTAGAAACAGAGACACTGAATCCCAAACAAATGGCCAAGAAAAAACAATTGGAAGATTACTTCCATGATGTCAATCACGCCTTTCATTTTTTAAGAAATATATCCGTGCCCGCTGCCGTCAATTGTTTTGTAGAAAGTAGAGAAAGCGATATGGTAGCATTCATCAATAAAAAGCATTCTTTTTTTGCCAGTATCATCAATCAGCCTTTAGTAAAAGGCATCGCATATGAGTCTAGAGTACCAATATTGGTCATGCACGACTTGAGAAGTTAAAGCAAAAAGTATCATCAATTATTAAGTGATGACTTAGGGTAGAACATCTGTCCTGTCAACGCACGATTTAACAATCACTATTCCAACACGAAGCTATGGATACTAATGTTAACATTATTAAATCTTCTGGTGAAAATGTGAAATTTTCAGTACACAAACTGCGTACTTCTTTAGGAAAGTCAGGCGCCGATAAGCATACTGTTGATCAAATTATTGAAAAAGTGCAAGACGAATTGTACGATGGCATTTCAACCAAAGAAATCTACAATAGAGCATTTTCTTTACTCAAAAAGAAGGGCGGCTACCTAGCCTCAAGATATAAACTTAAAAAAGCCATCTACGAGTTGGGTCCTACTGGGTATCCGTTTGAGCGTTTTATAAGTGCCATTTTAAAGTACTCAGGTTATGACGCTCATGTCAGCGAGATCATGTCAGGCCATTGTGTAAGCCATGAGATAGATGTGGTGGCTACAAAAAATGGAACCACCAGCCTTATAGAATGTAAATTTCATAATGAAGAAGGTCGAAATTGCAATGTTAAAGTCCCTTTATATATTGCCTCACGGTTTAAAGATGTCAAAACCCATTGGGAATCAAAAGCCCATGACACAATTTTAGATGTGGGTTGGGTAGTTACCAACACGCGTTTTACCGAAGACGCTTTGCAATACGGAAAGTGCATTGGGCTATACCTGCTAAGTTGGGATCTTCCAAAAAACGACGGATTGAAAGACCGCATAGACCGATTGGGATTGTACCCCATTACGGTGTCCACATTATTGACCAATCGCGAAAAGCAATTTTTACTCAGTAGAGACGTGGTGCTGAGTCGCGACTTGATAGACGATGTTTTTTTCTTGGATCATCTGGGAATTTCAGAAACCCGCAAATCTAAAATTAAGAACGAGATAAGACTCCTGTGTAAAATTTAAAATTATGGAACCACATATAAAAGTTAGTTTTCTGGGAGCCTCCAGCGTTGTTACTGGCTCAAAATTTTTTCTTGAAACTTCAGAAAAAAATATCCTAATAGATTGTGGCATGTTCCAAGGACTGAAAGAGTTGCGCGAACGCAATTGGACTGACCTTCCTATAGATGTTCCTAGTATTGACCTAGTACTCCTTACCCACGGGCATTTAGACCATGTTGGCTATTTACCCCGACTGGTAAAACAAGGTTTTAACGGTAAAGTTATTGGTACCGCACCAACCTTAGCCATTGCTGAAATAATTTTAAGAGATAGCGCTAAAATACATGAAGAAGATGCAGGAAGGGCTAACGACGAAAACTACACCAAGCACAACCCTGCACTCCCTTTTTATACCATTGGAGAAGCAGAAAAAACAATTCTTTTGTTTCACGCTGAAGTGGAAGACCAATGGGTGAAGCTTTCAGAACACATCTCCTACCGCTTTCAATACAATGGACACATCTTGGGTGCCACGTTTATAGAATTGGACATCAATTCTAAACGTTTTGTGTTTTCTGGAGATATTGGTAGAAACAATGATTATTTACTGGAAAATCCAAAACGTCCTGAATGGGCCGATTTTTTATTTATAGAAAGCACCTACGGCAACAAACGGCATCCTGAAGAAGATGTAGAGCAGTTACTTACCGATATCATCCTAGAGGCCATTCATAAAAAGGGGAACCTCATCATCCCAAGTTTTGCCGTAGAACGCCTTCAAACCTTAATGTTTATACTTTGGAAATTATATCAAAAAAATAAAATTCCCAACATTCCCGTTTTTGTGGATAGCCCCATGGGCATCAATGTGTTGGATGTTTTCCAACGCTTTCCAAAATGGCACAGACTATCTGATTCAGAATACAATGCCATGTGCAACCATGCAAACATTATCGAATCTTACAAAGAAACCTGGGAAACGATTGATGACAAACGCTCTAAAATAATCATTGCGGGCAGCGGTATGGTTACCGGAGGAAGAGTCCTCACTTATTTGCAGCAACTTATCGATGATGCCTCTACTACTGTCTTATTGGTAGGGTATCAGGCAGAAGGCACGCGTGGCAGACAGTTATTTGATGGCGTACATGAAATTAAATTTGGTGGCAAGTACTATCCAGTAAAAGCTACCATTAAGCACCTGCAAAGTTTATCAGCCCATGCTGACCAACAAGAATTACTAAATTGGATGAGTGAGATTGTCAATGTTCCTGAAAAAGTTTATCTTATCCATGGCGAGCCGTCTGCATCAGATGCTTTAAGAGTTAAAATTAAAGATACCTATAATTGGAATGTGTGCATCCCCAAACTCAATGATGTTGAAGATTTAATCGTTTAAAATATACAACCATGAAAAAATATGAGATACATAAATACGCGTACACAGACAAGACTTCTGAAGAACTTCAATTTAACTTGGCATTTTACGAATCACGGTTAGTGCTATTACAGGAAGAGTTGGAGTTTTTTAAACACGTGTTGGGCTCTACTATTTTCAATCCTAAAACACCCAACCTATTTGAAAATATTGAGTTATTCAAAGCGCAAATTGATCAACACATGAAGCTGACTTCCAAATTGACCACAACAGTTGAAAAACAATACAAGGAAGTGCAACTTAAAGTGGAGTGTGACGAATTATCCTGTGATGATTACTTCCTTAGAAATTATCATGATACTGAGTTGGAGCTTGTCAGTTTTTTAACCCAAACGGCGCAATTCAAATCTGAAATGATGGAATACCTCAAAGGCATCATCCTATAATCAATTCGATGAGGTGAGAGCAAGCCGTAGCTATCAAAACTTCGCTATGCATGAAAAACGAGCATTGGAAAATGCGTGTGCTTGCTGATTTTAGTGGTGGTTGAACCCGCAAATAAATGTTCTAGAAAGTTTTGCCTCTCCATAATGAGCCCTAAAATGTCTATAGGATTAGTTTGCAAATAGGTCCCGACAGCATATTCCATGGGGATATTAGTTATGAGGTGATAATTGTAGGCGGCGTCTTTCATATAACCGCTTAGTGCTGCATTGTCCGTTTCATTAAAGTGATGATCGTCAGTATGAGAATCAAATCTCAGAATGTGCACCTTTAAATTATGGGCCGTAACAAATTTGAAAAATTCGTCTAATGGTTTTCCTTGCAATTCATCTGAAGGGTCGAGTGCCAAGAGCATTTCTTTTGGCTGCTGGTACGCAAAATCCTCCGGTATGACCAATGTGGTGCAACTCACCCTACGAATTACATTTAGCGTATTACTTCCAAAAACAACTTCTTTAGCGCCAGTAGCACCATTGCTACCCATTACGATGAGGTCAATGTCTTTATTTCTAACGCTCTGTTTAATGGACGCAATAATGGAATCAAAATCCACCATTATCTGAAAGTTGAAGTTTTCAGTATCAAATTCTGATTCCAATTGCGCGGCATACGCAATAAGTTTTAAACGATTCTTGTTAATGAGCGCATCGTATAAACTCGTTGATGCTTGAGACACGACGTCGTCTGTCGTATAATTTGTTGAATCTTGAATATAAAGCAGGTGGAATGCACATTTTTCTTTCTCAAATAACTTTAGAGCATAGGAAATCGAATTTTTTGAAGGATCGGAAAAATCAGTTAAAAGCAGAATATTTTTCATGTCGCATTGTTTACTCCTTTAAAATTACATAAATCAGGACAATCAGCACATGATTTTAATCATCATTGCCATGGATTCCCATACGTTAAGGTAATTCACATACAGCTCTCCTAGTGCTAGTTAAATAAATTAAATTCCAGCTCTAAACAAAAAAACCTTATATGATAAAGTTCATATAAGGTTACAATTAAAATAAGGGTTGGTTAGTTACATCTCTATATTTTAAAAGTTTGTGATGTTGTTGGCGAGCATCGCTGCCAAACGGGTGGTAAGATATGTTTAATTAGTGTCTGGTCGGTAA
>NZ_JAEHJZ010000355.1 GCF_016469035.1 Gelidibacter salicanalis
CAAATATATCTATATAATTTGGGCCCTCATTTATATGTTCAAACAAATCATTTATTAGGTAGTGAAGTGAAACATTTATCATGCATTATTATCTTCATTTATCCCACGTGTGAGCTTTAGTGTGAGCAAAAGAGCGGGCAGGGATGCCAGGTCAAAAAGTCCAAACAAACAGAACTTTCCAATCGTTCCACGAGGGTGAATCACATGAAATACAATGTATCCCT
>NZ_JAEHJZ010000356.1 GCF_016469035.1 Gelidibacter salicanalis
CATTACGCGCCGTAGATTATTAGTCGGCTGTGGCGGCTGAGTGGAGCCATTTTTGCAGTCCGGGCAATAATGATAATATGCCAGCCTCAAATTAGTTCATTTCCGGCACGAAGCCCGCACTTCGTCTGCTTCGTCTGTTTCGACTGGTATTCTCGGTAAGAAAGAGTCACCGCATAATTGATCCATTCTCCGTCTATGGGTTTTCCAGAAGTGGGAGGAGGGATGACGAGAAAATCCGTTTCCCCCGAAGACATTGTCGTATTATTTCCAGCACTGCGTTGTTCACCACCATTGGGCCAGGTCTGCAATTAGTGGCCAGGACTCGAGCAACTCCAAGGCGTGCTTGCGTGCTTGGG
>NZ_JAEHJZ010000357.1 GCF_016469035.1 Gelidibacter salicanalis
CAAATAGAAACCGTCGTTGGGCAAGTCTGTCTTTCATTGATTGCGAGGACGCGTCTAAGAACCTTATTGTGACGTCACGCTGGAGGTGGTGCTCCCGTTTGTACTTTCCGCACCACCTCCAGCACGTACGAGGGCTGATCAAACATAACCCGGAATTATGAAATTACTCATCAATAAGGAGGGATAGAGAAAAACTGTATTTATACTATTTTTCGACATAGTCACCCTC
>NZ_JAEHJZ010000358.1 GCF_016469035.1 Gelidibacter salicanalis
CGTCATCCCCACCTTCCTCCGGTTTATCACCGGCAGTCTCCTTTGAGTTCCCGACATTACTCGCTGGCAACAAAGGATAAGGGTTGCGCTCGTTGCGGGACTTAACCCAACATTTCACAACACGAGCTGACGACAGCCATGCAGCACCTGTCTCAGAGTTCCCGAAGGCACTAAGCTATCTCTAGCGAATTCTCTGGATGTCAAGAGTAGGTAAGGTTCTTCGCGTTGCATCGAATTAAACCACATG
>NZ_JAEHJZ010000359.1 GCF_016469035.1 Gelidibacter salicanalis
TGTAGATTCAGCAGTATGGGGGACGGGTCTTCGTCCCTATTTGCGATCTTCATCTATCACCTAAGATGTCAAATGTCTCTTGCAAAATAACCACGATTTCATCAAATTGAATGGAACCTTAGTAACTGAACGAAACGTATGGCATATACAGTATCTCACGCCAAGGAGCTTTCTTCGAACAATTTGCTAGAGATGGTTTCAACTTTTTCCCGCTCTCTTTCAAAACATTTTACTTCAGCCATACTGAAGAGCGAATATGATTCAATCTTGAATAAGTAAACAAGACCAGCTTAGTTGCTCGGAGAACTACACGATATTCAAGCGCTGCAAGCTGTGTTCGATCCACAATGTGTTATTTTTC
>NZ_JAEHJZ010000360.1 GCF_016469035.1 Gelidibacter salicanalis
AAATCGATGGGTTGTGTTGTAGAGTGGTCCGAGGTTGAATTTGAGCCCTTGTTGAACCCTTATTTGAAAGGAGGTGATCTTTTCCTCATTGATCTTCATATTTCATCCGCCATGGTGTTTATTAGAGAAACAAACCCTTACTTTCAAAGCCTGCAGGAAACTGTCCTCTATACAGGGTGATCAGTAAGTTTGATAAGTCACTAAAAATCGTATAATTC
>NZ_JAEHJZ010000361.1 GCF_016469035.1 Gelidibacter salicanalis
TCCCAGCTTGGTGGGACTTGCTAGAGGCCCATCTTGGTGAGACTTGCTCCCGGCACAACTTGGTGGGACTTGCTCCCGGCACAGCTTGGTGGGACTTGCTCCTGGCACAGCTTGGTGGGACTGGCACCCATCTTGAGGCTTGCAACAGACATGTCGACCCATGGTTGCGCACGGAGTGTGGCACTTTGGGCATTGCTCCACGGTTTGCGCACAGAGTGTGGCACTT
>NZ_JAEHJZ010000037.1 GCF_016469035.1 Gelidibacter salicanalis
GATTTGACTTTTGTCTTTAAACCATTTTTGTTTAACCAAAGACATCAACAATGCAGACAAACACTACCTTTGCCGTGATTTTCTACACAAGGAAACCCAGAGGCAACACGAGCGAATTATCTATCTTCGCCCGTATCACAGTCAACCAAAAACGTTCAGAAATCAGTTTAAAAAGGTGTACACTTTTAAGGGATTGGGACAGCAACAGGAACAGGGCACGTGGAAGCTCCTACAGAACAAAAGTCCTCAATACCTACCTAGACCAAGTATATAGCCATTTATTGGACTGCCATAAGCAATTACTGGAAGAAGGAAAGATCATTACGGCAAACGCCGTTAAAGCACGTTATTTGGGTCTGGACGAGAACCATAAGACTTTGACTGAGCTCATGACCTACCATAACACCAACATGGTGAGCATTCTGAAATACGGCACCATGAAAAATTATTACACTACAGAACGGTATCTGCTGAAGTATTTGAGCAAAGTTTCAAAGGTGGATGACATTTACCTAAAACAATTGAACTATCGTTTCATTTGTGATTTTGAGCAGTTCCTGAGAGGTTACAAAAATTCAAAAAAGGAATTGGTGCTGTCCAACAATGGTGTTATGAAACATATGGAGCGCTTTAAAAAGATGGTCAACCTGGCCGTTAAGTTGGAATGGATTCCAAAAAACCCGTTCAACCAGTTCCAGCTT
>NZ_JAEHJZ010000362.1 GCF_016469035.1 Gelidibacter salicanalis
CCCGATCCCAATGCGGCCGGACAGCCTTCTTCCATATTGCACGCCCCCGGAGAGAACACGCTCAGGAAGAACTTCCAAGCCATCCAAGAGCACAATAAGGCTGTGGCAGCCGCTCATCAAGCCAATGGAGTTCGAGGGGCGGCTCCTCAGCCTCAACCTGATAAAAAGGACCGCCGAAGCAGTCGCAAGGAGGAGGTGCCCGAGCCAGGTCCACCGTCAAGGCCCT
>NZ_JAEHJZ010000363.1 GCF_016469035.1 Gelidibacter salicanalis
AAAATTGCACACAAACAAAACACAACAAATGTTTACTATGAATCTCAACAGAAGCTATGACGAATAAAAACAGTTTTCACACATCGTATCATGGTACAAATCAAGTAACAGCATTAGTAAACAACAGACCTGCATGACATTGATCAAATAGGGGCCGATCTGTATATTGATTGGGCCACGTTCGAAGCCATCCGCTTGTTCCACAGGGCGTTTCCGTTGTCCACCAGGGTGTTGGCTGCGTAGGGAAGATGCGGTGAGACAACTCCTGCTGTCTCCGACCTGGTCAACCTCGTAGCGACGTTGGAGGGGAAGAGAACCTGGCCGAGGG
>NZ_JAEHJZ010000364.1 GCF_016469035.1 Gelidibacter salicanalis
CAAAATATCTAGGATAGATCGTTTGATGTGAGCACTAAAGCTGGAATTTGAGTGGTGTGTTTTGGGATTATTGATATTGAATACAACATAAAGTCAGTCATCATAACACACTGACATGCCATACATTGTTTTCTAAAGTTGACCTTTCTGTCCATACAGACCTTCATGTTCCCCTCACTGCAACTCATGCAAACAATAACTATGCGTACCTACAGTATGTAACCTGATAAATACATTATTCTTCC
>NZ_JAEHJZ010000365.1 GCF_016469035.1 Gelidibacter salicanalis
TCTAGATTTCCGTGGAACAAGTGGACAAGAACTGGATGCTCTTTCGAAATCGCATCGAAACTGATGTTCCATGTCAGGGCCGTGTCAGATTAGCCAGACAGGGAAACATGGCTCGTCAGAAGTTGGGTCGAAATAAAGTGGAGCCCCCCAGTCGTTCCCCACCCAAGTGAAATCCCACCCATAAATGTGAGTGAATCCTGCCAAATCACGGTTCTCTTTAAAACGGGCATTCTGGCAATGAACAGTCATGATGTGTCGACTGAGATAA
>NZ_JAEHJZ010000366.1 GCF_016469035.1 Gelidibacter salicanalis
GAAGTGCTTCAAACGATTAAATCATCCACGATGCTCATTCATGGAATCGGTGAAGCAAAAACAATGGCGATGAGACGAAACACACCAGCTGAAGATTTAAAAAAGATTGATGAGCATGACGCAGTGACAGAGGCCTTTGGCTATTACTTTAATCGTGATGGTGAGGTCGTCCACAAAGTGCACTCCGTCGGCATGCAGCTAGATGATTTAGAAAGCATTCCACACATCATT
>NZ_JAEHJZ010000367.1 GCF_016469035.1 Gelidibacter salicanalis
CAGCTCCGAAGGTCACTTCATCTTTTGTCTCCAGTCACTTGGAATATGGCTGGAGCTGGTACATATGTCTTCTTGGTCATATGCTTCGAAGCTTTTTCTTCCAGTCAATTGAATTTGCGGCAAAGCGGAAAAACTCTTTGAATCAGTTGTCATGAAAGTCCACCAATCCCAGCTGGCCGAATGGCCACATGTTTGGACCAG
>NZ_JAEHJZ010000368.1 GCF_016469035.1 Gelidibacter salicanalis
TAGATATTAGTTTTGTGGACAATAATAGCGCAGATAATTGTCAAATTTCTAGCTTGTATTTGTCTCAAACCACTTTCGATTGTTTTGATGTGGGAACAAATAATGTACAGCTAATAGGTCGAGATTTTGGAAACAATTACGATACATGCTTTGCTGTGGTAACCATTCTCGATACATTTTCGGTGGGCGAAGGGTTTTGTGCCGACACCACTTTGTACCTCGATGCAAATGGTATTGTAGTATTGGATTCAGCAGTACTATACAGTAATTTCGCAAATCAATGTGTGAGTTTTAATCTAACTGCCACCCAAGATACCTTTGA
>NZ_JAEHJZ010000369.1 GCF_016469035.1 Gelidibacter salicanalis
TTTATGTGGAAACGTTTTTTCTAAAAAAGCAACGCCTTCCATATTGGTTCGTGCAACTATATAATTTGCATAATCGGCTTCTCTATAAGTGCCAACAAAAATATAGTCGTTCCAGAGCATTACGTCTCCACCTTCTATGTGCACTTCTTCTGGTGGACGTATTACTTTTTCTGGGTTTACTTGATCTATAATGTATTGTATAGCGT
>NZ_JAEHJZ010000370.1 GCF_016469035.1 Gelidibacter salicanalis
TTGCTTGAGGACGCTCTTGGTCTCTCCGACGAGATTGCTGGTCACAAACTTCCCTTTTAAAGCTCCCACAGCCGCCTGGGAGTCAGTCAGGATTTTAAGAGACTTTTCCTTGTGTTTTTCTGAAGTTTGCCACCATTTGAGGCCACTCCGGATGGCCTCGACTTCTGCCTGAAAGACCGTCGCATGTTCGTCTAGTCTGATGGAATTCTCTGCCACCACCTGATCCGCACAGGTGACCGCCCAGCCTATGCCAACGCGTTTGGCCTCTTTGGAGCCATCAGGATAAAGAGCTAGATCAGGTCGATCTAATTGAACAAAGGGGTACTCGAGGTCCTGCCCCAACTTTGGGTCGTCGCTTGGGGCGCACCCGAAGGGCGATTTAAGAGTATCATCATGGAGTCGGTGATGCCCTTTGCGAGAGGAGAGACGACCTATGCCATCCCAA
>NZ_JAEHJZ010000371.1 GCF_016469035.1 Gelidibacter salicanalis
TGTCGTACTCGGCCAAGGCCTCCTCATACGCGTCATGAAGAGAGTTGAGATGCTTGTGCTCATCTTTAAGACTCACCCGTTCTGACAGTTGGATGCGATTGTCCTCCTGGAGGATTGTGTCCAGGGTCCTTCCCAAACTCTTTAGAGCCTTGTTGAGATGGCGTGTTGCCCGTTCCACCACTTGGGACAGGTCCGTGCCCGTGGGCATCATGCCAAGTGTATCCGTGAACTCCCAGAAAAAGTGTAGTGAAACTGTGGACTTGATCCACCTCGGAACCACGGGTCCACGTTTGTCCTTCCTCAAGGACAAGTCTTGTCTTCTTCTTTCACTCCACGTGAAAGGACTACTTTGACGACCG
>NZ_JAEHJZ010000038.1 GCF_016469035.1 Gelidibacter salicanalis
TGCCAAGTTTAAGTTGTACTTAAATTCTTTAGTATATTGCGATAAAACCACGTTGAAATTTTAAAAGTGCAAAGGTAGTGGATTGCCCAAGTTTATGAATCATTTTCCGATTTAATTTCAACAAAAACACACCGGATAAGTTATCGTTATCAACTTGCGATAAAGGGCAAATGAACAACCTCGACCCAAGGGTACGAGGTATCAAGTAGAAGTTCCTTTTTTATTTCGACGCAGAGCGTCGGGGAATAAAACCCAAGGATCCCGC
Source organism: Gelidibacter salicanalis (assembly GCF_016469035.1). GTDB lineage: Bacteria > Bacteroidota > Bacteroidia > Flavobacteriales > Flavobacteriaceae > Gelidibacter > Gelidibacter salicanalis_A. The sequence continues at coordinate 266 of NZ_JAEHJZ010000038.1, forward strand.
TAAAAAGCGGGATTAGTTCAACTAACAATTTTTAATTCATTGCTTCGCAACTTTTAAAAATTGAGTTTCACTAATTTAAAACTGCGTTGTTCTTCAGAATGACGCAGTTTTTTTTAACCCTTCAAGTACACACTTTAATACTTCGCACAACCTCAAACCTCAAACCTCACCCCTAAAACAATTCATTCACCTTATCATACACCAAATGACTTTCCCAACCTCTGTAAAAAAGATAATCGGCTAGTTTTTTCTTGTTCTTTAAAGAATTGGATTCTCTGATATTCTCTGCCTTTTTTTCAGCCAGCGTATGAAATGTCTCCAAATATTCCTGATCACTGATGGTTTGAAGTGCCATAGTAATCAATGTTTTGCCAATATCCTTTTGTTTGAGTTCTCGCGTTAACCGCTGCTTTCCCCATTTTTTAATCCTGAATTTTCCGCTGACAAATGCTTTCGCATAGCGCTCTTCATTTAAAAAATTGTCCTGCATCAATTTCACCACAATATGGTCAATGGCGTCAGGAATCATATGCATGCCGTATAGCTTTTGAGTGACTTCCTTATGGCAGCGTTCTTGATAACTGCAATACCATTCCATTTTTTTTAGGGCTTCCTCAACCGTATACGTTTTATGTGATTGCATATGCAAAAATAGCAACATTTTGTTAATAAAATAAAATATGTAACACGTTGACTGTTACACATTTTAAATTATCTTTAAGTGCTTGAGGTGGTAACAGGTAATTATTTATTTATATAATTATGGATGAAAAATTCAACCTAGTACTATTTGCATCTCTGAGTTTTGTATTTTCTACGCTTGCCCAAGTTCCAGAAATTAGAGTTGAAGGCAATGTGGGTACTTTTCCTGAAATTGTTAGTGGTGACACAAATCCACAAGGTACAGACAACACTTTGTTTGCAGCCCAATTGATAGGTTCATCACAATCTAAATCTTATCGCATTCGCAACTTAGGAAATCTAAGCTTAAACATTTTAAACGTTACGGTGTTAGGGGTAAACTCAGGAGATTTTACAATTACAGTAATTCCTGAATCCATTATTGCACCCGACACCTATTCACTGTTAGAAGTACAATTCTCTCCTTTATCTGCCGGCGTAAGAAATGCAACCGTTTCCATCGAGAATAATGATACTGATGAAAATCCTTATACGTTTGCAATTCGGGGCACCGGTCGCTGTATAGCCACAAGCACAGCCATAACTCCAATGAGTGGTCCTGCGGGAACCATTGTCACCATTAATGGGTCTAATTATGGGCCCAGCACTTCAGCAACCATCAACGGGATTCCAATGGCAGTAACCTTAATCAACACAAAAACAATTGAGCTGCCCATACCGGCTGGTGCCGCTACGGGCAATATAAGGATTGTAGACGGTATTGGTTGTATGAGTATGACACCATTTACAGTTATAGACAGCAGTATTGGCGGTTGTGAAGGCAGTGCTGTGCTGTCCGATTTATTGATTAGCGAGGTGACCGATGCTACGGCCGGCGGCTTAAGTTATATTGAAATTTACAATGGCACAGGTGCTACAGTTGCTTTAGGAAACTACACGTTGGGGATTTATAATAATGGCGCAGCAACAGCTACTAACACTTTAAAATTTAATCCTGTAAACTTAGCACATAATTCCACCTATACCATTGCGGTTGGAATTACCAATGCACCCACATCCGGTAACACCTGCCCTCAAATTGGGGGAAACGGGCAATTGGCGCAGCAAAAGAATACCTTGGTAGGCATTAATAAAAAAGACAATGAGCACGATGTCTTGCGATTATTAAAATCTAACAATACGATAGTTGTTGATGAATTTGGCGTGTATATGGATAAAACGTGGATGGACGCCACCATTATTACTGGCGATCGGGGTTTTAACTTTAGACGGTCAAACTCAGCATCCAAACTTCCAAATCCTAATTTTAATCTCGCAGATTGGAATGTGATTGATTGGGTGGGCTCTGGAGCAACGTCGTGTAACACCAACGATTATTCTAACATTGGCGTTTTCGATTTTTCAGGTGGCGCATCTCCCACAATCACATTACAGCCAACACCCCCCCTGTCCAACTGTAATGTAACCACATCCTTATTGATCTCCGCAAATGAAGGTGTTCAGGGTGGTTTACCATTAGCATATCAATGGTTTTACAATGCGCCCAAAACTGCAGGTTGGATAGAAGTTTCACCCACAGACCCGATGTATTTTGGACAGCAAACTTCAAACCTCAACATACTAAACTTAGAAAATTTTGACGGGTATCAATTTTATGCGCAGATTCGTGAAAATAATGCCAAATGTTATCAGGCTACTCATGTGGTGCCCCTGAAAATCATAAAAACCACTTGGACAGGTTCTGGCTGGAGCCCAACACTCCCTAACACTAAAACCATCGGTATAATTGATGGAAATTATAGTGCTACATCCAAAACAGGTAGCTTTACAACCTGTAGCCTCATCGTAAATTCAGGTTATAAATTACATATTACAGATGGGTATTATGTAGAAGTCACCAACGATGTGGTTGTCAGAGGTAACACCGCATCTCATTACGGAGAAATTGTGGTAGAATCCAAAGCGGCGCTGGTACAAAGAGGAGATGATTCTGCCGCAGGGAGCTTTAGTTTGAGGAATACCGGTACTTCACATGTAAAAAAGTCTACTGCCCTCAAACAAAAATGGTACGATTACACCTTTTGGAGTTCTCCAGTGCACAATGAAACTGTTGAAAGAACTCTAAACATGGCCAAGCCTAGCAGACGCTTTTATTTTGAAGCCTCCAATTATTTAGACATCGACGGGAATAATGTTGACGACAATGGTGATGATTGGCAAGTAGCCACAGGACGTATGATACCTGGCGTTGGTTATACCGCCACTTCTAAGACAACAGACGTTCCATTTCCGAGAATAGATACCACAGAATTTCATGGCGAATTTAATACAGGTAATATTCATGTACCCATTTTCACCAATAGTTTCCCTACGGATAACGACTGGAATCTTGTTGGAAACCCGTATGCATCTGCCATTGATTTTAAAATGGTCCACAGCGCTAATGCAGAGGTTATAGACGGGGCTGCTTATCTATGGTCTCATTTCTCTCCTCCCCTGGCCAGCAACCCAGGCAACCAAGCGCTTAATTTTAACGGTGCTGATTATGCGATTATCACAACGGGTAGTGGCAGCATTGCAGGCGCCAATAAGATTATCCCCTTAGGTTTTATTCCTTCAGGCCAAGGTTTTTTTGTTAAGGGCATCAAAAGTGGTGGCACCTTAACTTTTAAAAACTCTATGAGGATGGCAGATGCCACTAGTAACTCGCAATTCTTTAGAAATGACCACACAGAAGTGCCTAATAAGTTTTGGATCAATCTGACTTCAGACAATGGTATATTTAACCAAATTTTAGTGGCGTATGTTGAGGGTGCTACTGATGGATTTGACGGGTTTTCTTATGATGCAGAACGCAATTCCTCTTCAGGGATAGGTGCGAGCATCTATACTGAAATCCCAACACTTACTAAAAAATATGCAATTCAAGGCAAATCACCAACAAGTTTATCTTTAGAAGAGCAACTCCCCTTAGCATTTTACACAAGTATGACCCAACCCACACGTTACGCACTTTCTATTGCCCAGACCCAAGGACCGTTCTTTGACCAACACAAAATTTATATTAAAGATAATTTATTAGACCTTGCCCACGACTTTTCTACTGGCGACTATAGCTTTACCTCGGCAACGGGCGACTTTAGGGATCGATTTATGATTTATTTTGAGAACCACATCTTAGCTGTCGTGGACGCTCCCTCTCAGATTGAGGATTTGTCAATTTTTGAACTCAACAACGGTCATATTCAATTCTCAACAGGGCAGCATCTAACGATTAAATCAGTGGAGATTTTTGATCTTTTAGGCAGAAAACTGCATGAGTTTAGGGGCAGTAATAGCACGGAAATTTATGAATTAAATCAAGCGAGCCAAGCAGTCTATATTGCCCGAGTAGTACTATCAAATGACCGAATTATTACGAAGCGATTATTAAAACGTTGCTAAAACAAGAAATTCACTATTATAATAGCGTTGAGAATGTCACTTCGAGTGATTTTCAAGCACCATAGTGATTGAAAATAGTATCGAGAAGCGTACCAAAACTTATAATTTAATAACCTAAGGTTCTCGATACATCCCGAAAGATTTAAGAACTTATCCATTATTAAAAACACTCCCGAAGCTTTCGAGACACTCGAACTGACAACAGGTAAACATTGGTCACTTCGAGTGATTTTCAAGCACCCTAGTGATTGAAAATAGTATCGAGAAGCGTACCAAAATTTGAAATTTAATAACCTAAAGGTTCTCGATACATCCCGAAAGCTTTAAGAACTTATCCTTTTTCAAAAATACTACCGAAGCTTTCGAGACACTCGGTTCTCGATACATCCCGAAAGCTTTAAAAACTTATCCATTATTAAAAACACTCCCGAAACTTTCGAGACACTCGAACTGACAACAGGTAAACATTGTCACTTCGAGTGATTTTCAAGCACCCTAGTGATTGAAAATAGTATCGAGAAGCGTACCAAAACTTATAATTTAATAACCTAAGGTTCTCGATACATCCCGAAAGCTTTAACAACTTATCCATTATTAAAAACACTCCCGAAGCTTTCGGGACACTCGAACTGACAACAGGTAAACATTGTCACTTCGAGTGATTTTCAAGCCCGGTTTTACAGTGTATATTTTAAAGACAGGATTAGGTTACGCCCTGGAGCTGCAATTCCTGAGGAATAGGTTTTGTAACGTTGGTCTGTAATGTTTTCTAAACTTACCGTCAGAGATACCGCTTTGTTGAACTGATATTGGGTTCTAAAATTAAGCGTGTACCAAGATGGGGAGTAAGGCTTGCCATTGGCGTCTAAGGCATACATATAGTCTTTACCTTGTTCTGAAGTCGCCAATTGATTATTGGACAATTCACTATTATAGGTTGCAAACGCATCCAATTGTAGTTTATCTTTTTGCCATGTCAAGTGTGTATCTCCAAACTGAGGCGCAGCATGACGTAGGGGTGTATTGTCTCCAAAATCATCTTCTTCTCTACCCCCAATAATATTATAATTTGATTTTAATTTCAAAGCGTCTGTAAAATTCACCATTAAGCCCACTTCAAATCCATAAATTCGGGATTCTGCTGCATTTTGAATGGCTTGAACGGTACTCAATTCACCATCATACATAATTTCAGATTCCCCATTGAGTGTAAAATCCCGGCGTACCAGAGTATTATCTAAGTAGGTATAATATGTGGCCATATCGACAATAACTCTATTTTCAAAGTTCAACTTTAGCCCTAGTTCGAGCCCATAGGCATGTTCCGGTTTTAAATCGTCATTAGGCACAACAACAGCTCCTGGCTCAGAATCGAACACCTTCCCTATGTCATCAATGTTAGGCGCTCTAAAGGCAGATGAAGCGTTAAATTTCAATGCTAAGGTCTGATTGGGATTCCAGTTGACACCCGCCGTCCCTGTAAAGGCTCCGGTATTAATCTTTGTATTGGTGTACGGTAAATATAAATAGGCATTATTCTGCGTAAAATCAGCGTTTAGAACCACATGATTGTAGCGCATACCGGTTTGAAATACAAACTTCGGATTGGGTTTAAACTTCAAACTTGTATAAGCGGCTACAGATTGCCAATCGGATCCATTGGGATAACGCGAAACGGTGGGGACAGTCGTTCCTGTTTGGATATTTTCTTCATTTCCTGAAGACGTCACGTGATTGTAAATATATTCCAAGCCATAAAACAATTCTGTTCTAGTGCCTAACTGTTTTTCTAAATCTAAATTTGCCGATAGGGCATCTACCGCCTCTTCCCTGATATTTCTGTCTGGCTTAGCATAATCTCTGTCCATCCGACTTTCTTGAAAATTCTGGTAAGCCAGAGTCGCTTGAATCTTATCATATAAATTAGAATTACTGCTCAGTTTTGTCACTTGCACATTCCCCATAAACCAACGTTGCGGACCATAATTCCATTCAGCGGAACGCAAATTATCACCTTTATAGCGAATCAATCGGTCGTATCTTGAAAAGTCAGAGGTGGTAGTGTAATACAATCCTAAATCAAAGGTCCAATCTTCTTTAGGCTCATAACGCACTTTCTGCAAAAAATTGATTTGATCATACCCTGTGGGCACTTGAATCAACGGGTTGCCATTCGCAACTAGTTGATCAGTTCCGTCAACAGTTCGCACATATTCTGGCCTGATATAGTCAGCTGGGCCGTGATCTCCCATGCGCAAATCGTCAAAATCAGTATAACTGATGCTGCTATAAAATGCCCATTTTTTCATCCCAAAATTCAAATCGACATGTCCTGTTTTTTCTTTATTTGCCGTGGCATATCGCGTGACCACATGACCCTTAAAATATAAAGAATCAGCATACGACAAACGGGGGTTTTGGGTGTAAAAGCTCATCACTCCCCCAAGCGCATCACTCCCATAAACTACAGAACCCGCACCTAGTGTGACCTCTGTATTTTGAATTGCAAACGGATCTATAGAAATAACATTTTGTAAATTTCCACCCCTAAATATGGCATTGTTCATCCGTACGCCGTCTACTGTAATTAACAGCCGATTTGTTGACAACCCCCTAATCATAGGACTCCCGCCACCCATTTGACTTTTTTGAATAAACACGTTTCCGCTACTTTCCAATAAGTCGGCACTGGTTTGAGGATTTGAAAACACGATAGATTTTGCACTGATATTTATAATTTTTTGAGGTATATCCCGCTTGCTCTGTTGAAATTTTGATGCCGACAGCACAATTTCTTCTAAACCTTCTATTTTGGCTTTAAGATAAATGGTTCTATTAGCGATATCAGAGGTTCTGAAACTGCTAATTTGATACAGCAAATGCTCGACAAAAATAATTTCGTCAGAAGAAAATTGACCTAAATTAGCAACACCGTCAATATCAGACATGGTGGATTTAACTTTTGACGCATTATAAATTACGGCCCCCGCAACAGGAAGACCCGTCGTTTCTTCTAAAATCTTAACACGTTGTGAGTGTGCTGAAACACTTATGAGCAGAAACGTACATAATGACAAAAAAAATTTCATATAATGGTGGTCAGTTTTAATTAAATACTTGATTTAGCACCTGTAAGGATTTTGGCTTTCTAAAATCGGTCAGGTGCAATTCAAAATAAAATAGCATGGTGTTCAATAAAGTTTGCCGCTGTGTAGAGGTCATTTTTATGGTACTTAGCTCATCAAATTTTATGCCTAATAGCGCCTTTAAGAATTTTAAATTTTCTCCTGAAATAGTATAGTTGTTTTGGGGTTTTAATTCAAAACTGCCGCTGCTTAAATTGAAGTAAGGAAAGCTGGTCTGGGTCGTATCTGGATAAAACCCTAAATGCTTGCTGAGCTCCAATAGAAACAGCAGGTGAAAATTAGCGAATTCCGTTTCATGGTCCAACCATTGAAGGGTAGTTTCTAAGAATTCATACAATGAGAGATTGCTTTCTTCCTCTTTTAATGTAGATGCCAACACTTCAGATAAAAACATCACAATAGCCCCTTTTAAAATGTTGGTATGCATACTTTGGTAAGGCATACTCAATTTAACTTCTGTTATAAAATGTAAAGAATGATTGGCTTTGTAGTTTTCTTCAATTTCCAGTTGTGAGAGCGGTTGGTAATAGGCAATTTTAGAATTGCTCCGCTTGCTTTTCAATATGCCTTTCAGCAAATAACTGACCACACCACGGTTTTTAGTGTAGCATTTTACAATCACGTCATGGTCTCCATACTTTATTTTTGAAAGTACAATAGCATTGGTTTTGACTAACATATGTTTTTGAGTAAAGCCATTATCTGATAATCAATAGTTTTAGGACCTTGGTTTCAAAAGAGTACAAATCAGAAATCATAATAAGATAAACGCCCGAGGCTACAATGTTATTCGCTAAGTTTTTACCATTCCAGATAGCAGTACCACCATCTATGGCAAAATTATAACTAGAACTTGACGCTCTTAAATTGACTCTAGATTGTGCTTCTGCCACAAGATTACCCTCAATATCTGTAATTTTAATATTAACGTTTTCTGTAATACCTTTAATTTTGACGCCTTTATTGATATCATTTAAACTGCTGGCGCCAAGAATATTATATTCAGGTCTGACGGGATTAGGATATACAAAAGCATTGGTCAATTCTTCCTTAGGAGTTGAGCCTCCAGAAGTAAAGGATAAAAGCCCCTTTGCGGTGGCTATATAAATCTTTCCGTTTTGAGCGTCTATGGAAATATCCTTGATGAAATTGGAAGGCAATGGCGAATTATCTGTAGTAAAATGGTAGATGGTTTGCTGTCCGTCAGCAGAAAAATAAAAAACTCCAGCATCAAGCGTGCCAATCCATTTATTATTAGAACCGTCTACTTTAATATCGGTGATGTATTGGTTGGACAATAATTCTTGAGGAATGCCATCATCAAGCACCACAATTTCCTTGACATTGGCGTTGGAATCTTCAAAAAATCCAGCTGTATTGTAAAGCACCCTTAAGCCTTTAATGGTGCCAATCCACAGTTGACCGTTATTATCCACAGCTACCGCGTTGACCACAGTGCTTGGCATATTTTGAGCTACGGTATTCAAATTTTTAATCTTAGACCCATTTTCATTGTAGCCTATCACACCTTTGCGGAAAGCGCCAATCCATTTGGTCCCATTTCTATCAATGGTAATATCTCCAAAACCAAGTTCATCATTAAATGCATCTGGGATAATGTCCTTAAAACTATAGCCACGCCATTCGCCAGTACTCGGGTTAAAGGATTTTAAAGCTTTATCCACCCTGCATGTAAGCGTCCACAATACTCCATTTCTATCGAATAAAGACCCCGTTTGTCTTACAGAAACTGTTGATGGAGACGAAGGCACCCGCAAAGATTCCAGTCCGCTATTGGTGTGATCCAAAAGAATTTTTGGAACCTCCCCATTTAGCTCAAGAATGCCTTGTTGACAGGCACTGATAAATACTTGGGACGGATTAAATGGATTCACAGCAATATAATTTAGGTTCTGGGCTGTTAAAAGATCGTCAAACGGTGTATTCTTCCACGTGTCATCAATCATTTGACTCATACCATAACTCCGTAAAGGAAACGGATTATAAGATTCTGTATAATCACCATAGGTTACCCAAAGCGTGTTATGTGCTGCCTCAATCTTAAAAGCATCGTTCATCAATGGTCCCTCTGGCTTTATTTCTTCAAAACTAGTGGCGTTTAAAAAGCTTGATTTTAAAACACCCAAATGTTTCGTACCTGTAAAAATCATATTCTCAGTGATGATGGCACTCGTAAATTGTGTATTGTTTTCAGCTGTGAGTGTCGCAGTGGTCAGTAGATTAAAGCTACTGTTGTAAACGTAAATTCGATCTGGGGTGGTTACCACCAATTTATTATCTACCGATTTTGTGTCTAGAGGAATTCCTGAATAGTTAAATAAAGCCGTGAAAGCATCATTTCTAATTTCATAAATAACCTGATCTGTTTTCACGGCGTATAAGCGATTGTCGACTTGTGCTACAGATACAAAATTACCATTACCTAAGGTTTTCCATTGTTGATAATCAATAAGATTAGGATTGGAAACATCTGCTGATTTAATCGCATTATTATTCCCACAGGCGGCATAGAGTGTATTGTTCAGTATAGTGGTTTGATTGACATTAATTTGATTGCCGCCATTCCCAATAAAAAAGGTATCGCCAAATTCAAGACGTTCCAAATCATATACCGAAATCCCATAATCAGTGGAGATATACACCAGCCCGTCACTCATATTAAAATGATTAATGCGTTTCAGAGTTGGCGGAATGGTCTGTTTATCAAGAATATCAACCACAGATAAGATGTTGTGTTCAGGTCCAGAAACAACCTCAATCAGTCCGTTGGCATACCCAATCAATAAGGTTCCGTAAGTGTCGTTGTAAGCAATGGTAGTGATCGTTTGGCCCGACAGGCCATGTAGGGTCGTGATGGTTTCCAATTGGGCAGTAGACAAATCATAGGTAAACACTGCATTTTCTGAAGCAGCATAAATTTTGTTATTGCCTTTAACAACATCCTTAATATCATTATAGGAAAAATAGCCCTGCCACAAGTCCGAAAAATCCTGTGCGTAAGACCCATTTACCACACAACATAAAAAAAGCGCTGTAATCAGTTTTATCATAGCTAGTTAATAGGTGTCAAAGATATTTATTACTAACGACATTTCAGCGTTATTCATTGGTATTAAGAAAACAAAAAAGACTTCTATAACGCATTATAAAAGTCTTTTTTAAGTGTTGTTCTCTTGTGTATTAAACTACACCTTGTGCCAACATTGCATCTGCTACTTTTACAAAACCAGCAATATTTGCACCTTTTACATAATCAATAAAACCATCCTCTTGTTTACCGTAGGTCACGCAAGATTGATGGATGTTATCCATAATATCGTATAATTTGCCATCTACCTTTTCTCTATCCCAATTTAAACGTAGCGAATTTTGACTCATTTCCAATCCAGAAGTGGCAACCCCACCAGCGTTAGAAGCCTTCCCAGGCCCAAACAACACTCGTGCTTTTTGAAACGCTTCAATGGCATCAGGTGTACACGGCATATTAGCCCCTTCTGCAACAGCCATTACCTTATTTTGGATAAGGATTTTGGCCTCTTCTTCATTTAATTCATTTTGCGTGGCACATGGTAAAGCAATATCACATGGTACAGCCCACGGACGCCCTTCGTAAAATGATGCTGACTGGTAGTGTTCAGCATAGGCACTAATTCTGCCGCGTTTTACATTTTTGAGATCCATAATAAATGCCAATTTATCAGCATCTATACCTTCAGGATCATAAATATAACCTGAAGAATCAGACATGGTCAACACTTTAGCACCAAACTCAGTGGCTTTTTCACAAGCGTATTGTGCGACATTTCCTGCGCCTGAGATGGATATTGTTTTATCTTTTAAGCTGTCATTTTGAACGGCCAGCATGTTTTTTACAAAATACACACAACCATAACCAGTAGATTCAGGTCTAATTACGGAGCCGCCATAAGACATTGCTTTACCCGTCAAAATACCGGTAAACTCATTTCTTATTTTTTTATATTGGCCAAACATATAGCCAATTTCGCGGGAACCAACACCTATATCTCCGGCAGGAACATCTGTATTTTGACCAATATGACGGTACAACTCATTCATAAAAGATTGACAGAAGCGCATGACCTCATTATCACTCTTTCCTTTTGGATCGAAATCAGAACCGCCCTTACCTCCGCCTAAGGGCAATGTGGTAAGCGAATTCTTGAAGGTTTGCTCAAATCCTAAAAATTTGAGAATACTTAAATTTACAGTGGGATGAAAACGTAGACCACCTTTGTACGGACCAATAGCAGAATTAAACTCCACCCTAATACCTCTATTTACGTGTATCTCTCCCTTATCATCCACCCAAGGTACCCTAAAAATTATGGTGCGTTCTGGTTCAACAATGCGCTCAAGCAACATTTTTCCTTGGTATCTAGGGTTTTCCTCTATAAAAGGAATTATAGTTTCTGCGACCTCGTGCACCGCTTGTAAGAACTCTGGCTCATGGGCATTGTTTTTTTTTACAAGCTCTAAAAAAGAATCAATTTTGTCTTTCATTTATCAGTTTATTAAGAATAAATATAATATTTGGTATTCCAAAGATACATTATCTTGCGCTTTTTAGAGCTACATTGACCGGCGTTGAAATAATTTTTTTGCTTTTTGGGAGTCCAATTAAATAAACCACTATGGATTNNGGAGCAGGGTTTTTACCTTTAACTGGATAATAAAATTATAACTACCACGAAATGAATGTTCTGTTTGCAGTTCAACTCTGTTTTCATATATTTGTTTGGACCAACAACCTTAATTACCAGCAAGCACATGGCGCTTAAATTAAAACAGTTCCCCTTTTTAGCGCTTTTTTTAATAGGATTTTCAGCTGGTTATGCCCAATTAGGATTTTCTCATGAAATAGGCGTTATTGCAGGGCCTGTGGCATTTCAGTCAGATTTTGGCCAACGTTATAATTTTGAAACCAACTCAGGCAATACGGGTATAGGGATAGGTCTAATCCATTATATAAATTTTTCTTATAGAGCAGATTGTTCGTGCTATACCACTGACACCTATTTTAATGATCACTTTAAAGTTAGAAGTGAAATTTCTTGGAACCAAACCAAGCTGGAACATTTTGGAAAATGGGTTGAACCTATAAGAACGAGTGTTTGGGCCGATAAGTTAAGAGCGCATTCTGGTGAAGCCACAAACTTTGATATTGGCAGCCAACTGGAGTATTTTCCATTGAGCATTAGAGCCTTTTCTGTAAGGGTTGGAGCGCTTGCTCCGTTTGTAAGTTTAGGGGTTCATTTGACAAAATATTACCCCAAGGTGGCAACATCTTATGGCGATAAAGACCCCACTAATTTGACCAATTATTATGATCCTTGGTTTTACCCTGATGGAGTTAGGGATGATAAATTTATAAACGTTGATCCGGGAACCACACTATCTGTTGTGGGGAGTCTTGGTATGCGTTACAAATTATCCATATTGTCAGATTTGATGCTAGATTTAAGATGGCAATATTATTTTAGGGACACTATTGATGGCCTAGATCATAAATTGCCATCCAACAAAGCAAATGATTATTTGGTGTGGCTAAATTTTGGATATATCTATTATCTCGATTAAAAAAAACCAAGTCTAAATCTGCTTTTTACTTTATCTATCCGGTAATTCATACTATCCTATCGCCTGTTTTAAATCGGCAATTAAATCTTCTTCATCTTCAATACCTACGCTTAAACGAATTAGAGAATCTACCACACCGGTTTTTTCACGGGCTTCTTTAGGAATGCTCGCATGCGTCATACTTGCTGGATGCCCGGCAAGAGATTCTACCCCGCCCAAGGATTCTGCCAAAGTGAAAATCTTTAGTTTTTCAACAATGTTGATGGCTTCTGCATAGTTATTTCCTTTGGTCGTAAAAGAAACCATCCCTCCAAAATCTTTCATCTGTGCTTTTGCAATGTCATGATTAGGATGGTCTTCAAACCCTGGCCAGTATACGGTTTCAATTTTAGGATGACGTCTTAAATATTCAGCAACAGCCTTTCCGTTTTCACAATGACGCTGCATCCTAATATGTAAGGTTTTGATGCCCCGTAGCACTAAAAAACTGTCTTGCGGACCACAAACTGCACCACTCGCATTTTGTATAAAGTATAGTCGATCTGCCAATCCTTTATCTTTTACAACCAACGCTCCCATAACCACATCACTATGGCCACCCAAGTATTTGGTTGCAGAATGCATAACGATATCAGCACCGAGATCTAAAGGCTGTTGCAGATAAGGGGTTGCAAAGGTATTATCTACCGCTAATAAAATATTATGTTTATTGGCCACCAATGCAGCCGCTTTAATATCAATAATATTCATCATCGGATTGGTAGGGGTTTCCACCCAGATCAATTTTGTGTTTGTATTGATATACGCTTCAATGTTGGAAGCGTTTTCCATACCCACAAAATGAAACTTAATCCCAAAACCTTCAAATATTTTGGTGAATAAGCGGTACGTCCCACCATAAAGATCATTTGTTGAAATCACTTCATCACCAGATTTCAAAAGCTTTAACACGGCATCAATGGCCGCCAAACCAGAACCAAAAGCCATCGCGTGAGTACCGTTTTCAATACTTGCAAAGGCATTTTCTAACGCCGTACGTGTAGGATTGGCGCTTCTGGAATATTCATAACCTTTATGACCCCCCGGAGTAGTTTGCGCATAGGTTGTAGTTTGATATATTGGAGGCATTACTGAACCATAAGCTTTATCAGGTTCTTGATTTCCGTGGATGGTTTTGGTGTTGAATTTCATAAAATATAATTTTGATGATAACAAATTTAACCTTTAATTGGTTGGTTACGAAAGGATGTAATACCTTTATTGAATGTTTAACAAAACCCCACTACCCTTGAAAAAAATAAGTTATTTTCTGTTGATTGCCTTAGTGATATCGGCGTGTAATGAAGATGTCAAATTAAATTTTGAGAACCAGCGTATCGAAACATCGGCAGATGCTGTAATTGTGATCAACTATCCTAAAGCCGTCGGGACAAAAGCAGTTGTTGAAAAAATCAATCAACAAATTGAACATGTAATTGCCAATGACATGAATATGGCAGAAACTACAGAAAACAACATCTCAGTTAAAGAAGCGGTCGCACAGTTTGACGACGAATATAAATTGTTCAAAAAAGATTTTCAAGATACCAGTCAGAAATGGGAAGTAAAAGTGGATGGTAGCGTGTTATATGAGACTGCCGAAGTGGTTAGCATCAGTTTACGATCGTATATAGATACTGGTGGTGCACACGGCAATAGCAGATTGACCTACTTAAATTTCAATCCTGAAACGGGGGCGCTTTTAGAGGAAAATGACATCATCAGTAACCAAAGCGAATTTAAAGTTATTGCCGAAAAAGCCTTTAAAGAACAAGCAACACCTGAAGACGAAGGCGAAACTATTGAAGATTTCTTCTTTGGGGAAGATTTTCAGTTGCCAGCCAATATTGGATTTACAAAAGAGGGGTTAGTCCTACTCTATAACAATTATGAAATTGCCGCCTATACGCAAGGCGCAACAAAAATAGTATTGCCTTATGCCGATTTAAAAGGGGTGTTGAAAATAAATCCTTAACCTCGTACCTAAGTTGAACTAGGTACATTTGTTAAGCTCAGAAAAAATACAACGCAGATTTTTGACCGTTTCAATTGCACCACAAAATTTTTATTTTGAACAAGATTTACCATTTAAAAACCTGTAGTACCTGTGTCAGAATTATCAAAACCTTGGATTTGCCTTCAGATGTCGTCCTTCAAGATATTAAAAGCGAACCCATAACACCGTCGCAATTGGAAGAGCTTCACAAGTTGGCTGGGAGCTATGAGGCTTTATTCAGCAAACGCGCGCAACGCTACAAGACGTTAGGATTAAAGGACAAAACGCTGACCGAAACGGATTATAAAAATTATATTTTAGAACACTATACCTTTTTAAGCAGGCCAGTGGTGATATACAACAACCAAATTTTTATTGGTAATAGCGCCAAAACGGTTGAGGCCGCCCAAAAAGTAATTCATAAAGATTAGAAAACTAGCTTAATTTAACTGGTTTTTTTCCGAATTTTCGAGTGTCTTCTTTCGTCAATGTTCTAAAATCAGCAGATTTTGGAAAGGTGTCCATTTCCTTCAAAAATTCCGCTGGTAAAGGTGTCAACTCACGCGTTTTTAAATTGATCCAAGCACCCATAAGCTCACAAGTTGCCAAATTTTCTCCTTTATCATTGTATATATTGTGTTCAATTTCAAAGAACATACCGTCTTCACTCAACCCTTTAACTTCAAGGCTCACTCTGATTGGGGTGCCCAAGAACGCTTCTTTAAAGTAGTAAATATGTTCGTAAAAAATAACGGGGCTGATCTGAAACTTCGCCAGATTAGACAATGAAAAGTTATGGTCCTCAAAAAATGCCACTCGTGTATGGCTCATAAAGTTTACATAAGCTGAATTGGCCAAATGTCTGTTGGCATCTACATCACTCCATCGTATTTCAAATTCCTTTAGGTACATTGTTTTCATATTATAAGTTTTAGTGAGCACACAGACTTTAATTCTAAAAATTAAAGCAACGCATCCTTTTAAAAGCATTTGTTCTTTTCTGACCATTAAAGCTTGCAAATTTAAAATAATTTAAGTGTATGGCTACAATTCCGGTTATTTATTACCCTTTTAAACCTGATGATTTTCATTACCTTTGTGCAACTTTTAAAATAAGTCCATGATACAATCCATGACAGGGTACGGAAAATCTGTATTACAGCTTCCGTCCAAAAAAATATCCATTGAAGTCAAATCACTGAACAGCAAAAACCTCGATTTGAATACAAGAATGCCCTCATTATACAGAGAAAAAGAACTGGGTATTCGTAAACTGATTGCTTCAAAATTGGAACGTGGCAAAGTGGATTTTTCCTTATATATGGAGATTACTGGCGAAGAAACCTCAACACAAATCAATAAAACTGTCGTAAAACAGTACATCAAACAACTTAAAGCTGTTGTGGACGGGGACGAAACTGAATTGCTTAAAATGGCTATTCGTTTGCCAGATGCAGTCACAACGGAGCGTGATGAGATGGATGAAGACGAATGGGATGACATTGCCGCAGAGATCAATACTGCATTGGATAAAATTCTGCAGTACCGCTTGGATGAAGGTAAAAGCCTAGAGTCTGAGTTTTTTGATCGCGTCAAAAATATTTCAGATTTATTAGACGCCGTTATCGCTATGGACCCTGAACGTATTGAAGGTGTCAGAGAACGTTTGCTAAAAGGTGTTGCCGAGTTGAAAGAAAAAGTGGATGAAAACAGATTTGAGCAAGAATTGGTATTTTACATTGAAAAATTTGACATCACGGAAGAAAAAGTACGCTTAAAAAATCATTTGGATTATTTTATGTCAGCACTTAATAGTGACGACTCCAACGGTAAAAAATTAGGATTTATCAGTCAAGAAATGGGTCGTGAAATCAACACTATCGGTTCTAAAAGCAATTATGCCCCTATGCAAAAATTGGTCGTTCAAATGAAGGACGAACTGGAAAAGATAAAAGAACAATTATTGAATGTACTTTAGAAAATAGAGTATATAGAATTATATTAAAATAGCATTTGTGACCAAAATTAAAGACATCACCCCCCAAGGAAAACTCATCGTATTTTCAGCCCCTTCTGGCTCTGGCAAAACCACCTTGGTAAGACATTTACTGCAACAGGAAGAATTAAATTTGGAGTTCTCCATTTCTGCCACTTCTAGAGAGAAAAGAGATAACGAAACTGATGGTAAGGATTACTACTTTTTAGATGCGCAAGCCTTTAAAAACCGAATTAAAAATGATGAGTTTTTAGAGTGGGAAGAAGTGTATCGGGATAACTTTTACGGGACTTTAAAAACCGAAGTAAAGCGTATTTGGGCAAAAGGCAAGAATGTCATTTTTGATATTGATGTATCGGGTGGACTACGTATCAAACGAAAATTTCCAGATCAGACCATTGCAATTTTTGTAAAGCCACCTAGTATTGACGAATTAAAGATTCGCTTAAAAAAACGTCAAACAGAAAGTAACGACAAAATCAATATGCGCATTGCTAAAGCTTCAGCAGAACTTGCTACCGCTCCGCTATTTGACGTCATTGTCATAAATGATGATCTTGACAAAGCTATTCAGGAATCTTACACATTAGTATCAGATTTTATAAATACGCCTGAAGATTAATAAAAGGAAATTAACATCTGACCATAACACACAATAAACGATAATTATGAAGATCGGACTCTACTTTGGCACGTTTAATCCTATTCATATTGGCCATTTAATTATTGCCAATCATATGGCAGAACATAGTGATCTGGATCAAATTTGGTTTGTGGTCACCCCTCAAAGTCCCTTTAAAGTAAAAACGAGCATGCTTAATAATCACGATCGTCTGGAAATGGTGTACCGTGCTACAGAAGGTTACGATAAATTACGCCCCAGTGCTATTGAATTTGGCTTGCCACAGCCTAATTACACCATCAATACCCTTACCTATTTACAAGAGAAGTATCCCAAATACGAATTTGCCTTAATTATGGGCGAAGACAATCTTAAAAGTCTCCACAAGTGGAAAAACTACGAATTGATTTTAGAAAATCATCACCTTTATGTGTATCCGCGACTTTCAGAGGGTGTAGTTGAGACACAGTTTGATCAGCACCCAAAAATTCACCATGTGGCGGCACCCATTATGGAAATTTCCTCCACATTTATAAGAAAATCCATCAAAAAGGGCAAAAACGTCCAACCTATGTTGCCTGCTTCTGTTTGGAATTATATAGATGAGATGCATTTTTACAGATAAGAAATGCACACATAAATCCCAAGCGGTTACAAAACGGAATACTTTAAGACTATAACTATCTATTGGATGGTCACTAAATTCAAAACCATCCCATTAAAAACAACCTTTCCTATATTTAGACCAAGGCGGCCCTAAGCCCGAAAAGAGCTTTAAGATGAAAAAATTAGTATAAAATTTTAAAGTTTAGGAATTTCAATAGTATGGATCTCCTTTTCATAGATTAAAATGTCCGCCTGAATTCTAGTGCTAGTGTCTGCAAAGAGGTGCTGGTAGTAAGCAATCCCATCTAACAAATTACTTTTAAATGCCGTCCACTTCTTTACGTTCTTGGTAGATAGTTCATCTGTAAACGTCGCAATATCATTCTTTAAATACTCAACATACATCTTTAATTCCTTAACAAACATATTGGGTCTATAGGTTTCTGGAAGTACAGTTATTTTTCCGTAAATATGTCTTACCATTTCAGACAATGACACTTCTTTGTCAAAATACGCCATATTTGGCCCAGGACAAATCACCACACCCTGCTGTTGTCCTTTAATTGGAATGTCATTTTCAAGATAAGAAGCATTTGCCAATCCAACACAAAGACAGGATTTTTCAGTGATCTTGTTTTTTGCCGTGTCATAGTTAGTTGTGGTCATTGTTTCCTTTCTGGCATCAAGCGCCTCCAACTTGACATCCTGATATTTTTTTGAGGCTGTACAAATTCCCTCAGGACCAAATTCCTTACTTAAGGCTAAAAACTTTTTAGGACAAGAACTGCCAGCTTTATTTTTTTCAATCCGATTCTGTTTATAAAATTCATTAGAAGATCCTTTTATGGTATTGAATGGCACACCTAAGGGAGAAATATCACTCAAATACAAATCTGACTCCTTGGCTTCCGCCAACAGTTTTCGGGTGTCAACATCTACAGAGGTCGCTTCAGGAACCAGCAAAAACGGACTCCCCCAACCTACAGAATCTACATGATAATTAGTAATTAAAAATTCATGTTCAGCTGCAGTCCCCACACCACCTTGTACCGTGATTTTGATATCTAAGGGTGCATTAGGAATTTCTATCTGTTTATCAGCCAATGCTTTTATAAAAACAGTATGTGTATCTTGCTGTAATTCTTCTTTTTTGGTTTTAAACTCTTCTAAAATCGGTCCGAGTAAAAATCCTTCAGTAGCAAAGGCGTGTCCGCCACAATTTAAACCGGATTCAACGCGATATTCTGAAACCCACAATCCTTTTTTGGCCAGAAATTTACCTTGGATCAGCGCTGAACGGAAATCACTTACCTTTAAAATTATTTTCTTTTTTAATCGGTTTTGGCTATTGGGGTAGAAATCCTCGAAATTCTCAAAGTAACTATACAATCTGGGATTCATTCCTGCCGAAAGCACCACGGAAGATTCCAAGTTACTATTGGCAAACCCACGAAGGGACGCATGTGCATCATTAAATTCTATAGGTAATTGCTCAGAACCCTTAAAATTATCTTTATCAATTTTGGTCATGATGTTCACATCAATTTCACCAACATTTAAATGTTCATCAATATAGCTTTTAATAGTATCCTTGAGGACCACACCTTCTTCCATCATTTTTGAAAGTCCTTCTTTTATGCTCGATTTATTAGGAAGCATGTCCAGAAAGTTTTCTAAAGCTGATTTGCTTTCTGATAATTCTTCCTTAAATTTTCCAAATTTATCTTTAACAATGGTATCTACCAAATTTAAATATGCTGTGATACGCTTGGCGCGATAGTCATCAACTTTTTGAGAAATTTCTTGGTAGGGCAAACTGAATTTCTGACTATAAAAGGCATTCATTTTTTCCAAAAGGTCATCGTCAATAATTGAAATGACGGACGAGATGCCGTATTGGGCAACTCGAATGGGACTATCTATAGTATAAGCTAAACCCATCACAGGAATATGAAAACTATGGGCTTGTTTGTAGGCTGTCATAACGGCAATTTCTAAAAAATAATTAAGCGCCAAATATAAAACAGTCAATCCGTTTAAAAGATGACAATTGTCATGCCTTATTACATATTATTCCATTATATTGAAAAATTTAACCTGTTTAGAGTTCCAGTTGTTTTAGGCCTTATAGATTATTTCGTCATGCCATTACTATTTTAAAAGATCAGCTGTAAGTAATTGTTTAAGGATACTTGGCGCAACAATTTTATGTGAAGTCAAACCTCCTCAACAGCAATTACTGCTCAGAAATTGATGCCTTTTCTGCCCTAAAAAATAGAAGAATTAGGTGTATCGCTAAATTTACAACTACATACCTTAAATAATCCCATCCCATTACAAGGGCGGATGCTCTGGATCTAGAGATGATGCTGACCCTATCTTTTTATGAAATTCCCATTTTAATTAGAAATGATAAAACGCATTTTCATAATGCGTTACTTCTTCTCTGCTCTTGTTTTTTAAAACGGCAATAATATCGAAACGTGATTCTAGCTCAATTTCATTCTCAATAATAAAAGCGTCCATGGCTTTGACCAATAATTTGATTTTACTGGGCGTTACAAAATCTTGAGGATCTCCAAAAAAGTCTGAGTTTCGGGTTTTGACTTCCACACAAACCATCATATGTTCATGCTTTGCAATGATATCAATCTCCGCTTTTTGATAGAAATAGTTTTTGCATACAATCTCGTAACCCTTGGAGAGTAGGTAGTTTACGGCAAGTTTTTCGCCTATTTTACCGAGTTCGTTATGGTGCGCCATTGGCAATGTTTAGTTGGTAGTCTTCAGTTGGCAGTTTTCAGTCTTCAGTATTCAGTTGGCAATTTTCAGTTGGTCTTCTCTCTTCTCTCTTCTCTATTCTCTATTCTCTATTCTCTATTCAGTATTCAGTATTCAATTGCGGTTGCCCTATGAAACCGAGCCTAGTTTTTAAATTTTACCGTACTGGCTTCCTTACCTACAGAAAGTTCAACAGTGCGCCCAAAAATCAGTGCTCTATTATCATCTTCATGACCTGCTGGCATTTTAAAAGCAATTGGAAAATTATATTCTGACAAGGCATCTAAAATCAGTTGTTCCATAGAAGTCCCCCAAGGGGTTGTGTTTTTTCTGACTTTAGAAAAATCGCCTACAATCACCCCTTTACAATTATCAAAATATCCAGCACGTTTCAAACTTTGTAACATGCGGTCTACACTGTAAGCATATTCTCCAACTTCTTCAATAAATAAAATACTTCCTGAGATGTCAATGCTCGTTTTAGACCCTAGCATACTGTATAATAAACTCAAATTCCCACCAACCAACGGTCCGGTAACAGTGCCTATTTTGTTATAGGTGGAGCTTTCTAAGCTATAGGCTAAAGGTTTTCCAAAAAGCGCATCTTTCAAAGTTTGCACAGTTTCTTTGATGTCTTCTAAATTTTCAGTCACACTAACGGCCATCATGGCGTGCATAGACTCAAAGCCTTCTACATTCAGTTGGCTGTGCAATGCGGTGATGTCAGAATAGCCAATGACCCATTTCGGATTTTTTCTGAATTTGGTATAATCTAATTTGTCAATAATTCTAATCGTACCGTAACCACCCCGAGCAGCCCATATGGCACTAATAGTCGGGTCATCCATAGCCTCTTGAAAATCGGCACAACGCTCCGCATCCGTACCTGCAAAATGGTTTCCATCAGCAAACAAATGGGTACCCAAAACGGTGTGCAATCCCCAACTGCTCAGCAAATCCTGCGCACGTTTTATTTCCGCCGTTCGGTTTTTTAAAATCCCAGAAGGGGCCACAATGGCTACCGTGTCTCCCACCTTTAAATACGGCGGACGCACAAGGGTATGCTGTTTTATAATTGACGATTTTTCTTGTGCAGAGAACTCCTGTGCTCCTAACAGCACGAATAAGCAAGTTATTACGACGGTAAATGTGATTTTCGACATAATGTAAAAATACATTTTTTTTCTAAATCGAGGTCAAAATGTGTACTTTTGTGGCCTCTTTGAGGAGACTGATGTCAGGTTGAGCGCAGTCGAAACCTTTAAAGATTTAAAATTAACTAACACCTCTCGACTTCGCTCGAGGTTACAGATTTCACAAACAATGAACCATCCAAAACGCTATACCATTACCGCCGCATTACCTTACACTAATGGACCCATCCACATTGGCCATTTGGCTGGGGTGTATGTACCTGCAGATATTTATGCCCGTTATTTAAGACTTATTGGAAAGGATGTCGCATTTATCTGCGGAAGCGATGAACACGGTGTGCCTATTACTATAAAAGCAAAAAAAGAAGGCGTCACCCCTCAAGATATTGTGGATAAATACCACGCCATCATCAAAACATCTTTTGAGGATTTTGGAATCAGTTTTGACAACTATTCACGCACTTCTGCAAAAATCCATCATGACACGGCCCAAGAATTTTTCAAAACCTTGTACAACAAAGGTGAATTTATTGAGGAAGTTACCGAACAACTCTATGATGCTGAAGCCGATCAGTTTTTAGCCGATCGTTTTGTAACGGGAACCTGTCCTAAATGCGGAAATGAAGAAGCCTATGGCGACCAATGTGAAAAATGTGGAAGCAGTTTGAATGCTACGGATTTGATCAATCCAAAATCGGCAATTACCGGCAACGTTCCCACTTTAAAACAAACCAAGCACTGGTTTTTGCCTTTAGACAAGCACGAAGCGTTTTTAAAAGAATGGATTTTAGAAGGTCATAAAAAGGATTGGAAACCCAATGTTTACGGACAAGTCAAATCTTGGATTGACGATGGCTTACGCCCAAGGGCAGTCACTAGAGATTTGGATTGGGGGATTCCTGTACCAATTGAAGGCGCTGATGGAAAAGTGTTGTATGTGTGGTTTGATGCGCCTATTGGCTACATCTCCTCTACCAAGGAATGGGCCGATCGGGTTGGCAAAGATTGGGAACCCTATTGGAAAGACAAAGACACCAAGTTGGTGCATTTTATAGGGAAAGACAATATTGTATTTCACTGTATTATTTTTCCAGCCATGTTAAAAGCAGAAGGTTCTTATATTTTACCAGATAATGTACCTGCCAACGAGTTCTTGAATTTAGAAGGCAACAAATTGTCTACCTCAAAAAACTGGGCGGTTTGGTTGCCGGAATATTTAGAGGAATTTCCAAATCAGCAGGATGTATTGCGCTATGCCTTAACGGCAAATGCGCCTGAAACTAAGGATAATGATTTTACTTGGAAAGATTTCCAAGCCCGAAATAATAACGAGTTGGTGGCCATTTTTGGCAATTTCATCAATCGCGTGGTAGTGTTGACCGACAAATACTATGGTGGTGTAGTTCCTGAAGCTTCAGAATTTAGCGACGTAGATCAGGACACCTTAGCGGCTTTAAAGGCCTACCCAGACGTGATTGCCAGTTCTATTGAACGCTACAGATTTAGGGAAGCGAGTCAGGAATTGCTAAACTTAGCTCGAATGGGCAATAAATATTTGGCCGATGAAGAACCGTGGAAATTGGTAAAAACAGATGAAGTCCGTACCAAAACCATCATGTTTGTTGCCCTTCAAATAGCTTCTGCCTTAGCAACCTTAAGTGAACCGTTTTTACCATTTACGTCTGATAAATTAAAATCAATCCTCGGGATCAACTCAAGTGATGCAATTCAGGAAAATCTTATGAATAATTCATGGAATGATATTTCATCAAAAGATGTATTGCTTCCTACCGGACATCAAATTGGAAAAGCAGAATTGTTATTTTCAAAAATTGAAGACGACACCATTCAACAACAATTAGACAAACTGGTGGCCAGCAAAAAAGCAAACGAAGTGGCGAATAGAAAAGTAGAACCTCAAAAAGAAACCATCACCTTTGAAGATTTTTCAAAATTGGATATGCGTGTGGGGACCATTATTGAGGCAGAAAAAATGCCAAAAGCGAATAAGTTATTGGTATTAAAAGTGGACACAGGTATTGATGTACGCACCATTGTTTCAGGAATTGCAGAAAGTTTTACCGCGGAAGAAGTGATTGGAAAACGCGTAACGGTGCTGGTCAATTTGGCACCAAGAGCCTTGAGAGGCGTTGAAAGTGAAGGCATGATTTTAATGACAGAAGCTGAAGACGGGAAACTGGTATTTGTAAATCCTGATACCACAACAGGCGCAAAAGTGCCTAACGGATTGCAAATAAGTTAAAAACGCATTTTTCTTTTTTAACATAACTTGAAACAGTTCTGTATCTTTGAGTAACACAACCCTATAACTTTATACACCATGAAATACGTTTTAAGTTTATCACTACTTTGTTGCCTGATTCTTTTTAGTTGCAAAACTCAAGAAGCCCCACAAACAAAAACTGAAACTCCTGATACTAAAGCTGAAGCACAACTTGTGGGCTCCAAATGGGTATTGACCAAACTCAATGGGGACATTTTAAACCTTAGCAATACAGAGCTAGAACAACCATTTATAAAGCTGACTGCAAAAGATCGTGGCGTTGGTGGCAATGGTGGCTGTAACGCCTTTGGAGGCACCTTTAGGTTAAAAGATAATCAGAATATTGAGTTTTCTCAAATGCTGGCAACAATGAAGTACTGTGATGATAACGGCATTGAAAGTGTTTTTATGGGCAATATACATAAAGCAGCCAGTTACATCATTGTCAATAATGAATTGACTTTTAAAGACGAAAATGGCTATGTTTTAGCCACGTTTGAAATCGCTGTAGAAAACAAAAAGTAACCAAAACTTCATGTTAAGATTCCTTTAAAATTTTTTTGGGGTCATCGTATTTCGATAAATTCCCTAAAATCAAAATCTAAAAACAATGAAAAGCACACTTATAAACAGTTTAGGTCTTACTTTATTATTGGTAGTTTGGAGTTGCAATTCCGGAACTAAAAAAGAAACACAACCTATGGACCCGTCTCAGATGGAGGCGAAGGCAGATAACAGTCAAAACTCCTTAGATTGGGCGGGAACTTATGAAGGCGTAGTGCCGTGTGCTTCCTGTGAAGGCATTAAAACCGTTGTAACCATCAATGACGATAATACCTATTTGGTAAAAGAAACCTATTTAGGAAATGAGCCAACCTCATTCGAATCTAAAGGTACTTTTAAATGGGATGATCAGGGTCAAAAATTACTTTTATCAGACTCAGATAGACACCCCTATTTTGTGGGAGAAAACACCTTAACGTTGTTGGATGCCGACGGTAATAGACCTACTGGAGAATTAAAATCTGCCTATGTTTTAAAGAAAGTTACGGACCAATTGGTAGGTGAAAAATGGCATTTGGTTGCTTTTAGAGGCGATGAAATTCAGCTTAAGGAAGCCAAAGGAGGCCATCCATTTGTGGAATTTAATGATGATTTCACCATACATGGCAATACTGGTTGTAATGATTTACAGGGCGCCTACGAGGTTGGGGATGCGTTGAAACTTAAATTCTCCAAGTTGATCAACACACTTAAATCATGTCCGGAAATGGAAACTGAAAATGAATTTATAAAAACCATGAATGCCACCAGGTCTTATGCCTTTGAAAAGCGCGCTTTGGTTATGTATGATGAAAATCATCAAAAATTGGCCACCTTTAAGGCAGCTAATTAAGCTAAACTTTTATAGTCATAGAGCTCAAAACTGTTTGAAACCTCAAACAGTTTTTTTATCTTCCTATCTTTGCAACCTATCTTTAAAACGCAGCCATGCAGTTGATTTCTTATATCATTTCCCAGACAAAACTTCCAGTATCTTCCGTTAAAAACACAGTTGAATTGTTGAACGAGGATGCCACAATTCCATTTATATCCAGATACAGAAAGGAACGCACGGGTAATCTTGATGAAGTGCAAATTGGCGATATTGTAAAATTTAAGGAACAATTTGAAGCCCTTGAAAAACGAAAAACAGCGGTCTTAAAAGCAATTGAAGAACAAGAGGCTTTGACACCTGAATTACGTCAAAAAATTGAGAGTGTTCAAGACCTGACTACACTAGAAGATTTATACCTCCCCTTTAAAAAAAGCAGAAAAACTAAAGCCGACACGGCGCGACAAAACGGACTGGAACCCTTGGCTAAAATGATTATGAGTCAAAACGCTTCAAATCTGGAGGCACTTGCTTATAAATATGTTAAAGGAGATGTCGCTTCCGCAGATGACGCGTTGGAAGGCGCACGCCACATTATTGCCGAATGGATTAATGAACGCACCGATGTTAGAACCAACATTCGTCAACAATTGGAGCGCTTTGCCATGATTTCAACAAAAGTCGTGAAGGCAAAAGCTGATGATACTTCGGCTGCGCTCAGCACAAGTGAAAACGCACAGAAATTTCGTGATTATTTTGATTGGGAAGAATCCTTAAGCCGTATCCCATCCCACAGATTATTGGCCATATTACGCGCCGAAAGTGAAGGATTTATCAAATTTAAGATAGCCATTGATGATGCCAAAGCACTTTCCAAAATTGAAGATCGCATTGTACGCTCCAATAACGAGTGTGCAGATCAAATTAAAATCGCTAGTCAAGATGCCTACAAAAGATTATTGCTACCGTCCCTTTCCAATGAAGCCCTGCAAAATGCAAAACTAAAGGCGGATGAGGCAGCCATTTCAGTCTTCGCTAAAAATTTAAAACAATTACTGCTTGGCTCTCCATTGGGAGAAAAACGTATTCTCGCCATCGATCCCGGGTTCAGATCCGGATGCAAAGTGGTCTGTTTGGACGCTCAAGGCGGGTTACTTTATAACGAAACCATTTATCCGCATCCCCCAAAAAACGACACGATTGATGCTATGAAAAAAATAAGTTCGTTGAGTGAAGCCTATCAAATTGAAGCAATTGCCATTGGCAACGGCACGGCATCAAGAGAGACGGAGGCTTTTATCAGAAAAATCAGATTTAAAGACGACATTCAAGTATTCGTGGTCAGTGAAGCTGGGGCCAGTATTTATTCGGCATCAAAAATAGCCCGAGATGAATTTCCAAATTATGACGTTACCGTTCGGGGTTCTGTATCCATCGGGAGACGTCTTCAAGATCCTTTGGCGGAACTTGTTAAGATTGATGCGAAATCTATCGGGGTTGGGCAATACCAACACGATGTTGATCAGACCAAACTCAAAAAAGAATTGGATGTCGTAGTTGAAAGCTGTGTCAACGCCGTAGGTGTGAATCTGAATACGGCCAGCACGAGTTTATTGAGCTATGTGTCGGGAATCGGTCCAAAATTAGCTGAAAATATCGTGAATTATCGTGAAGAACACGGTGCTTTTAAGTCCCGAAAAGCCATTAAAAAAGTGCCCCGATTAGGTGGTAAAGCGTTTGAACAGGGTGCGGGATTTTTAAGAGTCAAATCGGCTAAAAATCCGTTGGACGATTCTGCAGTGCATCCTGAAAGCTATTCTATTGTAGAACAAATGGCTAAGGATTTAGGGAAAAATATATCAGACTTGATTGGTAACAAAACAGAACTCCAAAAATTAAATTTAAACACGTATTGCACGGAAACCATTGGACTTCCAACACTGCAAGACATCATCAAAGAATTGGAAAAACCGGGGTTGGATATTCGTGAGCAGGCTAAAGTGTTTACATTTAATCAACTTATTAAAACCATCAATGATGTGGAAGCAGGACAATTGCTCCCGGGCATTATTAACAATGTCACGAATTTCGGAGCCTTTGTGGATATCGGCATCAAAGAAAGCGGCTTAATCCATGTATCCAATTTGTCCGATACGTTTGTTAGTGATGTGAATGCACATGTGTCCTTACACCAACAGGTTATTGTGAAGGTATTGGATGTGGATATTCCGCGAAAGCGCATTCAACTTAAACTGCACAAATGATAATCTATTGCAATTCCTGAACTACAAGATACGTGGTATAGCCCATAAAGACCGCCAGTAATACCCCAGATTCCCATCGGTCTAAAGTCTTTCGTTTACCGGTAAACATGGCCATAAACAAAAATAAAGTTCCTCCTAAGAGAAAATAGAGGTCTCTATTAAACACGGGGCTGAATTCAATTGGTCGCACCAAAGAACTCACCGAAAGAATAAGGAAAATATTAAAAATATTAGAGCCAATAATATTCCCAATGGCAATATCGCTGTTCTTTTTAAGGGCAGCTACCACGCTCGTCATTAATTCTGGTAAGGACGTTCCAGCCGCAATAATGGTGAGACCGATAATTTTTTCACTCACCCCTAAATTGCTGGCAATGGCCACCGCATTATCTACAATCAATTTCCCTCCAATGACCAAACCAATTAATCCCAGCACAATAAATCCCCAGATTTTATAGTTGGAAGCGGCAATCACAACCTCTTCAGTGGTTGAGACATCACTTTTCATCTGTTTATAAATATAAAACAGGAAGGAAAAAAACAAGATGAGTAAGATAATTCCATCAATTCTTGAGATTCCTATATCTCCAATAATATAGCCATTAGCCAGTACCAAAAACACCAAGGCTGCCACTAAGGAAATGGGA
Organism: Gelidibacter salicanalis; assembly: GCF_016469035.1. Lineage (GTDB taxonomy): Bacteria > Bacteroidota > Bacteroidia > Flavobacteriales > Flavobacteriaceae > Gelidibacter > Gelidibacter salicanalis_A. The sequence continues at coordinate 28,881 of NZ_JAEHJZ010000038.1, forward strand.
ATTTCTTTCCAAACGGTTGAGGATTGGACGACAATAGGAAAAATTAGACCTACAATACCCAAAATCATAAACAAGTTGAAATTGTTGCTACCAATAATGTTGCCCAAAACGATATCCGAATGGTTTTCAAATGACGCTACCGTATTGACCACCAATTCGGGCGCTGAAGTCCCGAAGGCCACAATAGTCAACCCGATGGCTAAATCTGGTATTTTATTCTTTTTGGCCAAAAGCGTAGAACCATTAACCATCCAATCGGCACCCTTAATAAGGAATACAAAACCTAAAACAACCAGAAAACCAGAAATTAACATACAGCGCTTTTATTAGTAAATGTAGCAGTTTAATTGACACAAAAATGCTCTGTAAATTATTTTATAGAAAAAAACCACCTCTGTTTTTCTGCTCCTTTGAAGACTTCCAAAGGATATAAGAGATGGCTTTTTTATGTCTTTGTGCAGCTTACGCTGCCACGATGCTATTCTTATTGGATCTCTGTTTTTCAATTAGTGCCAACCATTTCTCAGCACGCGCAACTTCCTGATTTTGCGAGAAGTCATCCTCACCATTATATAAAGTAATTGCTACCGGATTGGTATTTGACAGAAAGCTAAACTCCAAATCGAGCCGTGATAGTTCAGAATAGTGTTTATCACCATTATTGTAATCTTTGTTGATTTTATTAATAACACACTTTCTGACCTCATCCAGGTTTATTTTTTGGACTTTAGGCTCCGAATTTTGTGTATTGATATACATCAATAGGTTTCCTTGCTCTTGATAACCCAAGCAGGTATTATTCCAAATTTCTATAGATGTAAATTGGACATTATTTGCTTTGGCTATAGCATCAAAAGCCTTCTTCTTTTTTGAAATGCCACTTTTTTCGGCTATGACAAACCAAACTACAGGCACTATTACGAATAATGATACGAGTATCATCACCAAATTCATTGATAAATTCATTGTTTTATATTTTAATTATAGATAGACTTATAGGGGTGTCGTGCAACACCTCATGGATTATTTCTCAAATTAAATAAGCGTCTATGTAAACCAATGAAATGGAAAAATAATGGCTTTTGTGGTAAGATTGACCATGATTTGCTGGCCAATAGTATAATATGAAAGTTGATAATTTAAAGGCGCTACAGTGTTCTCGCTTAGCTTAAATGGCCGCGGAAACGTTTTCCCACTTGGCGTCTCGTAAGTAAACGATTGGTTGACATCAAGAACCGCATCATACGAGAACGGTACATGCTCTTGATCTTTTGACGCCACAATCTTGTCCACCGGATTATAAGATGCCGTTGGCAATGCTGTCAGATCAGAAGATCCGAGCATCATCATCCACCCAAAGATGTAAAGTATGGCGCCTTGTAATATGAACATTAGGTCATTTTAAAACACAAAGGTATATCAATGTGATGTTAAAATAATCCAAAATACAGTTATTTTATCTCGATAAATAGGATACTAACCACATCAGATCAGCCACCATCATCGATCTTATTTATGGTATATTCCTGTTGGTTTTTGGAAACCTCAACACCATCCCCATGAGTACGACTTGGGTCTTTATTGGCATTTTGGCAGGTAGAGAACTGGCGATGACCTACTTACTGAACAAGAAAAAAATAAAATACACCTATATCATTATCGCGAAAGACTTAGGCAAGGTGAACATCGGGTTAATGGTCAGCGTGGTTATTGCTTTTATAATCCAATATCTAAAATAGATTTTATAATTTGCACACCTACAGTTTTCAAAACTGTATAACTTAAACACTTTCGCAAGTTATTGACTTATGCTTAAAATAGCATTTCACCCTATTTACAAACACCCACTACCAGCAGGACATCGCTTCCCGATGCTCAAATATGAATTGTTGCCCGAACAATTAGTTTATGAAGGTACCTGTACGGAAGCTAATTTTTTTGAACCGGAAGTTCCGGACGATACTCCTATTTTGAGAGTTCATACGGCCGACTATTATAACCATCTAAAAAACTTAACCCTCGATGCCAAAGCTATTCGTAAAATCGGGTTTCCGTTAAGCGAAATTCTGGTAAAACGTGAAGTGATGATTGCAGATGGCACCATGAAAGCCAGCAAATATGCACTAAAACATGGTGTTGCGATGAATATTGCTGGAGGCACCCACCACGCTTATTCTAACAGCGGAGAAGGATTTTGCCTGTTAAACGATCAAGCCATTGGCGCACGTTACTTACAAGATCAAGGTTTAGCAAAGAAAATACTTATGGTCGATTTGGACGTCCACCAAGGCAATGGTACCGCTGAAATTTTTCAGAAAGATTCCTCAGTATTCACCTTTTCCATGCACGGGAAGGGCAACTATCCTTTTAAAAAAGAAGAAAGCGATTTAGACATTGCACTCGAAAATGGCTGTGATGATGATACCTATCTTTCCATTTTAAAAGACATCTTACCAAAATTGATCGCTGCCCAACAGCCCGACTTTATTTATTATTTGTGCGGTGTAGATGTGATTGCTTCAGATAAATTGGGAAAATTAAACCTGTCCATTGAAGGTTGCAAGGCACGCGACCGTTTTGTGTTACAAACCTGCAAAGACCACAACATTCCTGTCATGTGTAGTATGGGCGGTGGCTATTCGCCAGACATCAAAACCATTATTGAAGCACATGCCAATACATTTCGATTGGCCCAGGAACTCTTTTTTTAATGTGCAAATAAAATAATCCTCATGTGAAAGTTGCGGAATTTAATAAATTCTAGAATTGATTTTTTTTACTCTGATACTGCTTGATAATTTTGGATTATCTCCAGAGATCTTCAGATTCCCAATTACTCGGAAAGCCCATTGCTGCCGTATCGATGTTAGGATATTCGGCTAATAATTCTTTAAACCTAAAAACTAAACTATTCTGCGGATTTATTGTTTGCATCAAAAATAACATCATTGACAATATGAAAAAGACTTTTTTATTACTTACTTGAGAATCATCTATCCAACATTTTGATGTGTTTTGAGGTTTAATAGGCTGTATACTCATTGTTCGATTCCACAATCTGGAATGATGAGCACAAACATTTCTCAAATAAACTATACTGTGCATCCAAGAAGCAAATGTCTTATCATTCAAACCGAAATGATTTGAAATCATTCTCTTTGTTCTTCCGCCCTTCAAATTACTATATAAAAAAGACATGGTTCCAAATGATGTTATTTCTAACATCATCCAACTTGGTGGTAATGCATTTGAATATTTCATTTGAAAAGCTTCAATAAATTCCTCATCACTTCGCTGATATTCATTTTGCAAACTTCCAAGAGTTTTACTATGTCTAATGTGGTTTTTAAAAAGATTGGAATCTTGATACCAAAAAGCCCCATATTCATGAGACAGAATATAAATCATTTTAGCCCTTAATGAAACCTCGATTTTCTCGAGTTCTCTTAAGATTAAAATTCTAAGTTTTCTATCAAAACAATATATATCAAATGCATTTTGAAAGGTAGAACCTTCTTTAAAGAAATGATTTGATTTATCTATCAGCATAGGGTACCAATAGCCACTTAATCTATAATAACTTATACTTTCTAATAAGTGATGTGCTCTTGGAATATTTGTAATAATTAATCCTCGATCTTGTAATTGAGAGATTTGTTGTGAATAAGTTAGGGCAGGTTTATTATATGAAGATAATGACATAAAAAGTAAAAAGCTTACCCTGAGCGCGCTGATCTAAACGGGAAGCGGGGTAAGCATGTTAAGACAAAAATACAAAATATTTTTAATATCAACAATTGTTCTGTCTACAAACTGTGCATCAATATGATGAAAACAATAGACTAAATTCATATTAATAGATAAATTAGTGAGCCATAGTTAGAAAATAAATCCCAAAACTCCAATCGGTTAAAATTGGGATTTGGGATTATTAGTATTTGGGAGTTTTGGCTATTTGCTACCTAACATCATCAATTCATTACAGACAATCTCTGTGATATAGCGTTTTTCACCTTCTTTGGTTTCATAGCTACGGGAGGTTAATTTCCCTTCTATGGCTACTTCTTTCCCTTTGGTCAAATAACTTTCAACGATTTTCGCGGTGGCTCCCCAGGCCACAACATTGTGCCATTGGGTGTCCGTTACTTTTTCGCCTTTGGCATTCTTGTAATTCTCATTCGTAGCGATGGAGAATTTCGCCAATGTTTTTCCTGATTCAAGATTGATGATTTCAGGGTCGTTTCCTAGATTACCAATCAACTGTACTTTGTTTCTTAATGTGCTCATGATTTCTAATTTTTTACGTTAAACAGTTAATACTATTGAATATCGTTCGGTCAATTCAACATTGCAAAGATGTATCAGGAGCTTTATGTTAGTCGGTAGTTAACTATTTAAAATCGTTTGTAAATGTTTGTAGTCGTTTGTAAACGGGTAATTCAGATGCTTAAAAACACTATATTTGAGCTATGGCAAAGCTTTTAAGTTATTTCTACCCTCTTACAAAAAAAGTACACTCGGACTATAGTGGGACTTTAGAAATTACTTGGTACAACGGCATAAAACATCTCGACAGCGCAAACGCCAATTATTCTTATGGCTCCCTACAAAGGATTTTAAAATTTGGCCTAGAAAAAATCAATCTAAAACAAGTGAATTCCGTTCTGCTTTTAGGACTTGGTGGCGGTAGCGTTGTTGAAACTTTACGCAACGATTTCTCTTATTTGAAAACCATTACAGCGGTGGATATTGATCCGACTGTGATTGACCTTGCCAAAAATGAATTCAACCTTAAAGAAGACGACCAATTACAAATTATCTGCGAGGATGCATTCCTATTTATGCAAGTCCATAAAAATCAATATGATTTGATCATCGTCGATTTATTTATTGATACTGAAGTACCAAAGGCTTTTTTATCCCTTCCATTTTGGAAACAGATTGTTGATGCGTCCACCAGCAATGGCGTCATTTTATTTAACGCCTCCTTAGAAAAGACAAAAAGCAACGCCCTTAATGAGGTAATTGAATTTTTAAAATCCCATAAATATCATACTGACGTCTTTGAAAAAGTAAACAACACCAATACGCTGATTCTTTCAAAAGGATTGTAATTATGAATTCAGGAAGAAAGCATATCTTTAATGACACAAGAAGACCTCAAAACGCATAAAATGAGCAAAGAATGTTTAGAATGTGGCGACAAAATTATCGGGAGAACCGATAAAAAATTCTGCAGTGATGCCTGTAGAAATTCCTATAACAACACCATCAATAAGGACAGTAAAAATCTGATCAGAAACACCAATAATAGGCTGCGGAAAAATTATCGGATTTTGGAAAGTTTAAATCCCGAGCAAAAAACAAAAGTCTCCCGAGGGAAACTTATTGAAAAAGGTTTTGATTTTAATTATTTTACAAGTATTTACACCACAAAAGTAGGAACGGTGTATTACTTTGTGTATGATCAAGGTTATTTACCCATTGAAGGCGATTTTTATGCATTGGTGAAGCGGGAAAGTTAATCAGGAATTGTTAGTTCTGATGGTCGAATTCCAATTGTCGCCTTTCATCTCCAAGGCGGCCATTAAAATATCTTTTTGACTGATTTGACCCACTAATTTACCATTTTCCAGAATCGGGAAGCGTCGGTGTTTGGATTCTAAAAAGACATTGGCGGCATCAAAAACATTCATGTTACCGTCTAAAGTATCCACGTTTTTAACCATGCGTTGCTCTACCGTATCATCTTCCATGGGCATATTGTAATACCTACTTTCGCTAATTTGTTTTAAACAATCGCCTTCAGAAATTATTCCCACCAATTCATTCTTTTCATTGACCACAGGACCACCTGAAATTTTGTTCTTTATAAGGATTTCTACCACCTCGATGACTTTCTGATCTGTTCTAAATGTAATCAGATCTCTCGACATATAATCGCACACTCTACAAGGCAACTGTGTTGTGCCTTTTTGCTGCTGCTTTCGTGCGCCTTGAAAACTCTTTATCGCCATAACTTATTAATTTAGTGAACTTTAAATTTAACTAAAATTCCCCATTTAACCTAATAGCCCTTTACACCAAATTATTTTTGTAGATTTAACCTACCAACCAATCCTCGTTTTTATGTTAAAAAAAGCTATCGCACTTGCCCTTATTATTTTGGCCATTTATTGGAGCTTTTTTGCTTTAATGCCCATCCATATTTCTGATCTGAACACAAAATCAACTGCGTTCTCTTCTGAACGCGCTTTAATACATCTCAAAAACATCACTAAAAAACCACATTATGTAGGTTCACCCGAACATGAAGTGGTCAAAAATTATTTGATCAAAGCCTTAAATGACCTTGGCCTAGAAATCCAAGTGCAAGAGGTCTACAGTCATAATAAAAAATGGGGAAGCATTGTAAAACCCAAGAATATTTTAGCGCGCATCAAAGGCCATGATAATTCTAAAGCCCTACTTCTGCTCTCGCATTACGACAGTAAATCCCATGCTTCTTTTGGTGCTAGTGATGCCGGTTCTGGAGTGGTGACGATTTTGGAAGGCATCCGTGCTTATTTAAGCGAAGGCAAAACGCCTAGAAATGATATTATTATTCTGTTTTCTGATGCGGAAGAATTAGGATTGAATGGCGCTGACATTTTTGTAAATCAGCACCCTTGGGCAAAAGACATCGGACTTGTTTTAAATTTTGAAGCCCGTGGCAGCGGTGGTCCTAGTTATATGCTCATAGAAACCAACGGTGGCAATCAGAATTTAATCAAAGGGTTTAAGGAAGCCAATCCAGACTATCCCGTTGCAAATTCTTTGGCCTACAGCATTTATAAAATGCTTCCCAATGATACTGATTTGACCTATTTCAGGGAAGATGGCGATATTGATGGCCTAAACTTCGCTTTTATTGATGACCATTATGATTACCATACCGCCTTAGATTCCTATGAGCGTCTGGACCGAAATACTTTAGAACATCAAGGCAGTTATTTGATGCCCTTGCTCAGCTATTTTTCAGAAGCCAACCTCAACAACTTGAAGAGTACAGAGGATTCCGTTTATTTTAACGTGCCACTTTTTAAAATGGTCAGTTATCCAAATTCATGGATTCTACCGATGCTCGTTTTAGCTATTCTTATCTTTTGTGCCTTGGTGTTTTACGGAATTAATAAAAGAAGTTTAAACGCCAAACATATGGCTATAGGCTTCCTTCCGGGGATTGGTGCACTGCTCATTAACGGGATAGTTGGATATTTTGGATGGAAACTATTATTAGCAATGTATCCTCATTATGGCGAAATTTTGCACGGTTTTCCGTACAATGGACATTTATATATTTGGGTGTTTGCCTTGTTTTCTACAGCTGTATGCATGTGGCTTTATAACAAGGTTTATAAGCCCGAAAACACTGCAAGTTTAGCCGTTCCGCCATTATTACTATGGTTAATTATTTGTGGCGTCGTAGCATTTAAGCTCAAAGGTGCCAGCTTCTTTATCATCCCTGTGTATTTCGGGTTGCTCAGTCTTTTTGTATTGGTGAGACAAAAACGTCCGGACATTATTTTAATGACCTTCCTGCTCTTCCCATTATTGCTGATCATGTCGCCATTTATTAAGATGTTTCCGGTAGGGCTTGGACTAAAAACGATTGTTGCCACAACGCTGTTAGTATCGCTCATGTTTTCGTTGTGTATTACCGTTTTCGGATTTTCGCGCTATAAAAATCGATGGGCCTTCTTATTGTTCTTTGCTGCTTTTGGATGTTTTGTCGCGGCTCATTTCCAATCTGATTTTAATGAAGAACGTCCAAAACCAAACAGTTTGGTCTATTTGTATGATGCTGATACAGATGCGGCGCATTGGGCAACTTATGACAAAATTTTGGACGATTGGACCCAAGCGTACCTTACTGAAGACCCTGACGCCTTTGACGCGTCTTCTATCAACTTTGAAAGTAAATATGGCACGCAGCTATCTTATAGCAAGAAAACAGTAATTAAGCCGCTTAAAACACCTTATGTTGACACTCAAAAAGATACGGTTATTGGAGATGTCAGGCATCTCCAAGTGTTTATTTCCCCGCAACGCACTGTCAATACTTTAGAATTTTATGCTGACGATACGAATACATTCCTGTCTTTTAATATCAACGGACTGGAAATAGATAAAAGTACAACGGAAGACCAGGTATTTACATATCGTTTCAAAAATAGACTATTCAGTTATATGGTGACGGACCATAAATCAGTAGAGTTGAATTTCACTGTTCCGGCAGCTCAAAAAACCTCTTTTCAAATTTTTGAGGTTTCGTTTGACTTGTTAGAGAATGAATTATTCCGAGTCGCGAAACGTCCCAACACAATGATTCCGAAACCATTTGTATTAAACGACGCTATCATCATAAAAAAAACCATTTCATTTGAATAAACGCATTAGTATTATTGGTTGTGGTTGGTTAGGCTTACCACTGGCTGCAGAATTGGTCATAAACGGTCATAGTGTAAAGGGTTCCACCACTTCCGCGGACAAGTTGGACCTTCTAAAAGCCGCAGGAATAGATCCGTTTGAGGTAAAGATTTTTGAAGACAAGATTGACGGAAACATCCATGATTGTTTAAAAGATTCTGAGATTCTGATTATTAATATTCCGCCAGGACTGCGAAAACATCCAAACTCTGACTTTACTGAAAAAATGGCGTTGCTTTGTGAGCACATTGAACATTCAGAAATAGAAAAAGTACTTTATGTGAGTTCCACTTCGGTTTACGAAGAGTCCTCAGATATGCCGATCATTACAGAAGAAAGCACTCCCAACGCACAATCAGAAACCGCCAAACAACTCATTGCTACAGAACAGCTTTTTAAGACCAATCAAAATTTTCAAACTACCATCGTCAGGTTTGGTGGCTTGATTGGTGATGATCGGGATCCTTCCAAATTCCTTTCGGGAAAGAAGGAAGTTAAAGACCCCCTTGGCCCCGTTAATTTAATTCATCAGCACGATTGCATTGGCATTATCAAGGCTATTCTTAAGAATGAACACTGGCAAACTGAATTCAACGCTGCGGCACCGCAACATCCTACTAAAGAAGTATACTATACTACCGTTTGTGATGCCAAGAATTTGCCTCGCCCTCAATTTGACCACTCTTCATTAAGTAATGGAAAATTTATTTCGAGTAAAAAAGTGGAACAGATATTAAAGTATGTGTTTCTTCATACGCTCTAACAATTAGCACGTTTTTAAGGGTTTGTTTTATTAATTTTTATAGATTTGGCGCAATCAATCTAATTACGTCCTGATTTAAAGACACTGAATATCTAATTAAAACATGAAAAAACTAATCCTATTGGTGGTTGTGATGAGCTCATTGAGCATCACTGCCCAAACAAAAACAGAACTTCAAAAGCATTTTGAGGGGTATTACAAACAAATGAAAAAGCAAGGTGATATTCAAGGTGTTATCAATGCCATGACTCACCTAGACGTGATTGCACCAACCCAGGCCAGAAAAGATACTTTAGCGTATATCTATGTTTCTGAAGGCAGAAATATGGAAGCCTTAAATACCATTGGAATTGAAAAGAGTGGTACGGATTCTGACTTGAATACAGAAATCAAAGCTATTGCCTTGAATGCCTTGGGTGAACGCGCGCGTGCTTTAGAATTCTACAAGGTGCTATATGCCAAGAAGCCAACACCTAGCATTGCCTATGAAATTGCAGATTTAATGTTGCAAACTGGCGATTTAGCGGGTGCTAAAGAAAAAGTAGAGTATGGTTTGGCTAATGTCACGGATGAAATGAGACGTACCTATTACGAAACACAACAGCCTTACCAAACCTCTTTAAAGGCGGGGTTGCTATACCTTAAGGCAATTGTGACCTATAGCGAAGATAAAGACGCCAATCAAGAAATTGCGTTAGCCACCTTAAATAGAGCTTTGGCGATTGATCCGAATTTCAATATGGCCAAAATAAGTAAAGAAGCTTTATTGACTCGTAAGAAAGGGACTGATTAAGTGGATAGAATTAAGATCGCTTCGCTATTAGAATTAAGTACTGAGAGATTCTTATATTGTAAATAGCGGTCAGATATAACATTGATAGTAAAAAAAAAGCAGTCTATTTTAAAATAGACTGCTTTTTTTATATCTCATAGTGTTAGAGGACTACCAAATTCTCACACGCTTTTCAGGTGCCAAATACATTGGATCGCCTTCCTTAATGTCAAAGGCCTCATAGAATGCATCCACATTTTTTAAAGGTTGTGTCGCTCTATAAATACCTGGAGAATGCGGATCTGTTTTAATCTGCGTTCTTAAAGCATCTTCTCGGGTTAGGGTTCTCCACACGGTTGCCCAACTCATAAAGAAACGTTGCTCTGGCGTATATCCGTCAATATTTTCAGGACGTCCGTGTTTCTCAAAATGTAATTGCAAACCGTCATAAGCACCTAATATACCACCAAGATCTCCAATATTTTCACCTAAGGTAAACTTACCGTTGATAAACACACTGTCCATTACTTCAATACCACTGTATTGTTCTGCCAAGGCATCACCACGCTTGGTGAATTCTTCCAAATCTTTTTCAGTCCACCAGTTTTTTAAGTTTCCGTCGCCGTCAAAACGCGCACCAGAATCATCAAAAGCATGAGAGATTTCATGGCCAATTACTGCACCAATACCGCCATAATTAACCGCTGCATCAGCCGTGTAGTTATAGAACGGTGGTTGTAAAATGGCCGCTGGGAATACAATCTCGTTGTTACGAGGATTGAAATAAGCGTTTACGGTTTGTGGCGCCATGCCCCATTCTTTCTTGTCTACTGGCTCATTGATTTCAGAGAAATTCTTTTCTCTTGCCCATGTACTCACAGCCAACATGTTTTCAGCATAACTGTTTCCTTCTTTAATTTGAAGCTTTGAATAGTCTTCCCATTCGTCAGGATACGCAATCTTAACCGTGAATTTATCTAATTTTTCAACCGCTTTTTTCTTAGTTTCTTCAGTCATCCAATCAGATTTCATGATTCTATTTTGAAACGCTTCAATAACGTCCGCAATCATTTCTTCAGCCTTCGCTTTAGCTTCTGGCGGGAATTTAGCTTCCACATACAATTTACCAATAGCCTCACCAACTGCACCGTCAACAGTACCTAACGCACGTTCTTCAGCTGGACGTTGTTTTTGGGCCCCGTTTAATGTTTTAGCGTAAAAATCCCAATTGGCTTTCTCTATTTCAGTAGATAGATAATTAGCTGAATTATCAAGCGTGTTCCAGACCATTAATGTTTTTACGTCTTCAATAGGCGTTTGCTTTAAAAAGCTTTGCAAGGATGACATATATTTTGGTTGCATCACATTGACCGTTTCAATGGTTTTGTCAATACCTAAATCATCCACCATTTTTTGCCAGTTGAAAGCCGGTGTCATTTTTTGTAGATCTGCAAACGCTACTGGATTGTTATAGTTGCGCGCATCTCTCATCGCAACTTTATCCAATCTTGGCTCAGCCAATTTGGTTTCCATAGCTAATATTTTCTTGGCTGCTGCCGTTGCTTTGGCTTCATCGTAATCGATAAACTGAAGCATTTTTGCAATGTGAGCCACATATTTTTGCCTGATTTCTTTTGATTTAGCATCCTGATCTAAATAATAATCTCTTTGTAAGCCAAGACCTCCAGGAAATACCCAAGTCATGTTCATACTGCTATCATTAAGATTTGGTGAGGCGGCGATACCAGTAAAAGGTGAACTTACACCATCTACAGTGGCCACAACAGTTTGCACATCATTAAGGTTTTTTATGCCCTGAATAGCGCTCAACGCTGGTTTAATTGGCTCAATCCCGGCAGTGTTTCTTGCCACAGTGTCCAATTCACTTTCAAAAAGCATTAATGCTTTCTTCTGGTCTGTACCATCTTCATAGGTTCCCAACTCTTTGGACGTTTTTACAATGTCTAAAACATCTTGACGGGTAGCTTTTCGCAAAACGCCAAATCCGCCCCAACGGGTTTCATCGTCCGGAATAGTGTTGTTTTTCTCCCAGTTTCCATTGACGAATTTGTAAAAATCATCCTTCGGACTTACTAAAGTGTCCATATTTTCTAGGACAATTCCAGGAATTTTTTCTTCTCTCATGGCGGTGTCCTTTTTGGGTTCTTCCTTACAACCTACCAGGGTCGTAACGGTCAAACCGGTAATTGCAAGCGCATACTTAAGATTGATGTTCATAGTGTTTAAAAGATTTTAATTTGCCTAATTTAGTTATTAATAAGAAGCTTCCTCAGTGGATTTGTTACATCTTAACACAATATTAAGATAATTTACAAGTGATAACAGTGCTGTATTTTTGAATCCAAGACACTGATTATCATTGCTATTAGAGCAGTTATTCTTGCTGCTTTACAGGAAGTTGAATTTGCTGCGCTTCCTTTTCGAACTTTTTATTCATTTGAAGTTTCAAATTTGCATCGGCAATAAGCAATTCTTTAATGGCTTCCAATAGGTCTCCTTTTTTGATATTATCCAGATTGGAAAGATCTTGCAACCTGAGGAGATTGGTTTCTAAAACGGTCATTCTCGATTTTATAGCGGGGGTTATGACCACCGGTGGTTGCTGTATTTTCAATTCGACTATAAACTCCTTCATAATGTCTTTTTCTACTCTAAAGAATGACAAATTGCCGCTTTTTAAAAGTTCAATATGCCCTTGTAAATCCTGGAAGAGTTGCCAATCTAAAATGGCGGCTGAGCTTTCTGGGCTCAACACATAATCCGTATACTTCAGTTTTTCAATGTCTTCTGCTTTTATGGTATACATATTTTCTTGAGCATCCGTAGGGCCTGCAACAGGTTCAGGTTCAGATTTACAGCTGAAAAAAATCAGGACACATAATAATACTAACTGTTTCATAGATTCAGGACATTGGTGATGGTCAATTAAGTTTCAAAGGTAAATAAAAAAATTATTGAAATTAGAGCTCCTTTAGAGGGAGACGAGATCTGTAAATTATAGCGTTTTATCAACACTTCCCGTTTTAAATAACCTGTGCTTCTGACCAATTTTTATTTTGAGATAAAAAATATTTGATATCGTACCAATCACACACATTTTTTATCTTGCTTTGCCATTACAACGGTAATCATGAAAGCATCCAATAGAAAAATAACGTTTAAGGTCCTTTTTGGCTATATCGCGCTCGGTATTTTAGCGGCAATTTCAGGATGGCTTGTGGTTTCAGAACTGAGAAATTTTACAGCATCACAAACTGACGATTTAAAAGACCGGGATAAGCTGATCAGAATAAGCGGATTGGTGGCAGATATTTATGAAAACGAAAGTTTATCAAGGGCGGCGGTACAGCTCAATACAGATACGCAGTTTAACGCTTATCTCCTACAAAACGACAGTCTCCTGTCTACCATTGATACACTCACCAATTTAGTAAACAATGAGTATCAAAAAGCATTATTGGATAGTGTGAAGGTCATTTTTGATAAGAAGCAACGTGATCTGAATGAATTACGGCGCCTAAAGGAAAATAACAGTTCTGAAAAATCTATCGAACAGACCATCAATAAACTGAAAAGTATTGATCCCATTTTGGGCAAATTGACTTTAGAGGATTATGTGGAAAACCCAAAAGCGATAGACCCCAAAACGAAAGAAGTCCTTGAAGGGTTTATTCAATTTTCCAATGATTTAAAGGCGAAAGATTCGGTAAGTAAAGTCGATCAGAAGCAAATTGATTCCATTGTGACCATCTCGCGGAACATGCTCAATAAAATTCAGAAAGATGCCGCGTCACAAAAACAATCCTTAATGTTGAAAGAGCGCGAATTGGTTGAGAATGACCTCATCACTTCGCGCCAGCTACGGAACCTACTGCGCACCTTAGAACGCGAAATGGTAGCCTCTTCTCAAAGCATCATGGCGCAACGCCAAAAAGCCTTGGACAGAAGTACCGGAATCATTTATTTGGCGGCATTGGTAAGTTTTATTCTGGTAGTGATATTCTCTATCGTCATTTTAAATGATTTTTGGAAGAGTCAACAATACCGTGAAAAATTGGAGAAATCGAACGCCTATACCAATTCGTTATTAAAAAGTAGGGAGCAATTGATCAATATGGTCAGTCATGATTTAAGATCGCCTTTGAGTACCATTTCTGGGTATAGTGAATTACTTCAAAAAACTGCACAAGGCACTAAAGAAGGCAATTATTTAGACCATATTAAAAATGCGTCAAGCTATATGAGCCAATTGGTAGATGACCTTTTAGAATTCTCCAAATTGGAAGACGGCCATATTACTGTAGAAAGCATTCCTTTTAATCTTCGTACCATAGTAGATGAGACCAGTTCTAATATTAAAGCTATTTATGCGGATAAACCAATTGAACTTTATATTAAACACGCTCCAGAACTCGACCGAACCCTAGTGTCTGACCCTTTCAGAATTAAGCAGGTGCTTTATAATTTGATTGGAAACGCCTATAAATTTACAGACCATGGCAGCATTACAATAAGCACCCAATTACATTCCAAAAACAATATAGATACGGTAAGCATTACTGTTTCAGACACGGGTATCGGCATTAGTCGAGAGAAACAGGAAGATATTTTTAACGCGTTTACCCAAGTGGATCAAACCAAAGATTCCAAACACTCCGGCTTTGGATTGGGCTTAGCCATTTCTAAAAAATTGGTGCAAATCTTAAAAGGAAAATTGACCTTGGACAGCACACCTGGACGCGGCAGTAAATTTATCATTACATTCCCCGTAAAACTTTCAGACGTGGTATTAGAAACGACACCTACCGTTTCAGAGACTTCCCATTTTAAACTAAAAGCGGTTATTATAGATGATGATGCTTCGTTACGTCAATTACTTACGGATGTCTTAGGACAACACAACATTACTACTTATACTTTTGAAGACGCTAAAGCCGCACTTGCTGCTATGGGAAATCTGAAATTTGATGTGGTTATCACAGACATCCAATTACCCAAGATGAACGGTTTTCATTTTCTGGAAACTTTGAAAAAAATGCCGTTTTATAAGCAACAACCCCTTATTGCGATGACCGGTAGAACGGATATTGCTACAGAAAATTATATTGAAAGTGGCTTTTCGAAAGTTGTTTTCAAGCCATTTTCATCACATATTTGGTTTGACATATTAAGTGAACTATTTCCGGAGCGGATTACCAAACCAGAAGAAAGCAAAAAGATAAAATCCTACAGTTGTGACTATTTTGACACCAATTCTATAGCAGGTTTTTTAAATTATGATGAAGACGCACTAAAATCACTTCTAGAGATATTTTTGAAAGACACCAAAAAACACATGGCAGAATTGAAAACGGCCCAAGCGCAAAAAGATCTAACAACCATAACTGATTTGAGCCATAGAATGCTCACAATGTTCAAACAATTAGGAGCACACACCATAGTGCCGCATTTGGCAAAATTAGAACATACCAAAGTTGTAGATAATGAAATTTTGCAGGCTTTAGATGTAGAACTCGAACCATTTTGCAAGGCAATGGAAGACTATATCAGTCCAGATTATACTCCTTAAGCTTGTTGTAAAGGGTTTTTCGTGAAAAATTAAGCAGTTTTGCAGCCCTCGTTTTGTTATTATTGACCTCTTGAAGCGCTTTTACGATCAATTCCTTTTCATTATCCTTAGTCGAAAAAGAGCGTGTGACCGCTTCTTTATGAGGGGATGACAACTCTTGGGGCAGTACCTCCGGTTGAATCACCTCACCGCTAGTCAATAGGGTGGCGCGCTTAATGACGTTAGACAATTCACGTAAATTTCCAGGCCAAGAATAATTTTGGAAAATTTTAAGTACTTCAGAAGAAAACCCGATAATAGACTTGTTCAATTGCTGATTGGCATTGTCTAAAAAGAATTCGGCGTATAGAATTAAATCATCGCGGCGTTCCTGTAAATTGGGCACTTTAATTGAAAATTCATTTAATCGGTGGTAGAGATCTTCCCTAAAATCGCCTTGTTCCACAGCATTCAATAAATCTTCATTGGTGGCGGTCAACAGTCTTATATCTACTTCAATCTCTTCATTGCTTCCAATGGGTTTGATACGTCGTTCTTGAAGTGCTCTTAACAGCTGGATTTGATTCTCATAGGTTAAATTACCAACTTCATCCAAAAACAGAGTGCCATGATTAGCAGCTTCAAAGTGGCCCTTTTTATCATTGATAGCCCCAGTAAAAGATCCTTTTTTATGACCGAAAAATTCACTGGCCGCAATCTCTTTTGGAATGGCACCACAATCTACGGCAATAAAAGGCTGAAGTTTTCTTGAACTGCTCAAATGAATGGCTTTGGCAACTACCTCTTTTCCTGTACCGCTTTCGCCAGAAATCAACACAGACATATCTGTGGGAGCCACAAGATTAATGTGGTCATATAACACTTTGCTAGCGCCACTAATCCCTTTAACCAAACTGGAAGTCGCTTTAGAAGACTCCGCAAAAATAGGCATTATTGGCTTAGCTGGTTTGGCATCAGGAGTAGGTTTCTGAAGGGCGTTTTTAACCACTTGTAACACTTCTTCAGGATTGAATGGTTTTGAAATATAATCAAAAGCGCCGTCCTTCATGGCTTTTACAGCGGTGGACACCTCAGCGTACCCAGTCATCAATACCACCGGAATGGAGACATCTTTATTTTTAATATGATTTAATAGTGCAATTCCATCGCCATCAGGAAGCCTGAGATCCGCAAAAACCAAATCGAAAGTAGTATCCTTCACCTTTAGTTTCGCATCTTCGAGTGTATAAGACAAGATAACAGAATGGTGGTGACGTTCTAAAAAACGTTTTAACATTTCAGAAAAGCTAACATCATCTTCAACCAAAAGAATGGTACTCATGGATTCCTCATTTTTACAAAAATATCAAGTTAATTTCAGTAAACCCTTTAAAAAAAACATAAAAAAAGGACGTTTTAAAAAAACGTCCTTTTTCTGCTCTAAAGTGGAAGCTTATTCTTTCTCGATCCAGTTTCCATCTTTGTCAGCATATACTGTTGATGCCGCTCCATCAACTGTAATTTCCAACTTATATTCATGCTCAGCATTTACGTAAGCTTTATCTAGAGTGGCGGTCTGAAAATCGGCAGCTAAAACATCTTTTACTGCTTGTGGAAGCTCTTCTGCTTTAATCTCTTTATATTCTTCTTGGGCAGTCATTACAAGTTCATCAATTTGATTGGCTGTAATTGCAGGGGCTGCAAATGATGACAATCCTCCCAATACTATCGCTGCTGATAAAATTACTTTTTTCATAATATTTTATTTTTAATTATATGTGTATTACTTATTTACTATGTTATTTTATAAGAATGGATCTTTATTCTTTCTCAATCCAGTTTCCATCTTTATCAGCATATACCGTGGATGCTGATTCTTCAATAGTAAGTTCTAATTTATATTCGAACTTCTCATTTACGTAAGCTTTGTCTAAAGTTGCATTTTGAAAATCGGCAGCTAAAGCATCTTTTACGGCTTGTGGAAGGTCTTCTGCTTTGATCTCTTTATATTCTTCTTGGGCAGTCATTACAAGTTCATCAATTTGATTGGCTGTAATTGCAGGGGCTGCAAATGATGACAATCCTCCTAATACTATCGCTGCTGATAAAATTACTTTTTTCATAATATTTTATTTTTTAAAGTTTAAATGATATTTATTATGTGTTGCTACTAGTCTAATAAGAAATAAACATGCCATGACCTTTTTATAAAAACCTAAAAACATCAATTACCTTATAATCAATAGTTTGTGCATTTTAGAAATCAGAAGTCGGACTGATAAAGTGTATAAACTTCACAATTTGGCGAATCTGTTCGTGTAAATTTTACCCAATGTTCACTTCTTAGAGGATTTTGAATATCACCATCTTATAACATTGACCCAATTCATTCCCTGGAATTCCATTTCCTTCATAAAAAAACTTTGTATTTTTGCATTTAAATCGAACAACAATGACGGAAAAGATTCTAATTATTGGTGCATGTGGTCAAATTGGCTCAGAATTGACCTATAAACTACGTAGTATACATGGTGATGACAACGTGATTGCTTCTGACATTAATTATAGCAATTTAGAGGTTGTCAATTCCGGTCTTTTTGAAATTGTTGATGCACAAGATTATGGCTCGATCCTTCTTTGTGTTGAAAAGCACAACATAGACACCATTTATTTAATGGCTGCCATGTTGAGCGCAACTGGAGAGAAATATCCTATGAAAGCGTGGGATTTGAATATGAGTTCTCTTTTTCATGTATTAAACCTGGCCAAGGCAAAATTTATAAGTAAGGTATTCTGGCCATCAAGCATTGCAGTGTACGGTCCGACAACTCCAAAGGACCATACCCCACAACACACCATTATGGAACCTAGTACGGTATATGGAATTACCAAACAGGTTGGCGAACGTTGGTGCGAATATTACTTTGATAAATATGGTGTGGATGTACGCAGTATGCGCTATCCAGGAATCATCAGTTGGAAAACCTTGCCGGGCGGTGGTACTACAGATTATGCGGTGGAAATCTACCATAAGGCCATTACGGATGGACAGTATGAAAGTTTCCTTTCAGAAGATACTGAATTACCAATGATGTTTATGGATGATGCTATTGATGCTACCATTCAAATTATGGAGGCACCGGCTGAGCAATTATCCATACGTTCCTCCTATAACTTAGCTGCCATTAGTTTTACACCTAAAGATATTGCTGATGAAATTCAGAAGTATATAAAGGATTTCAAAATTACTTACAAACCTGATTTCAGACAGGATATTGCGGATACATGGCCAAGATCTATAGATGATAGTGTGGCTCAAACAGATTGGAACTGGAGTCCTAAATTTGACCTCAAAAAGATGAGTAAAGAAATGTTAACCCAACTTGGCAAGAAATACGCTGCCGCAGAAAAATAAATTAGAACACCTTATTATATAAAACAAAGCACTTTAAAGAAATTTGAAGTGCTTTGTTATTTTAGAGACACCAAAAAATCTCTAAATTCTTTCGATGATTGTGCGACCACTTAAAAATCCACCCCATTTTAGTGACGATTAAAGCCCTCATTAACATTCTTTAAGAGAATTGAATGTAAAAGTTAATCCTGTCCTAAATAAGATTTCTTTAAGAATTTTAGCGCTAATTATTTGTAATTTAGTAATCAACTTTAAAAAACAAATATTATGAAAACCTCAATAGAAGAAGCTAGAGAACAATCACATAAAGACACCGTTAACGTTTTACAAGGTATCATAGAAAAAAATTACGATGCTGAAAAGGGCTACAAAAAAGCCATGCAGGATGCTAAAACTCCAGCATTAAAAAACTTTTTAAAAGAGCAAGCCGTTCAGCGCAGTCATTTTGCTACTGCTATAGATAAAGAATTACGTCAATTGGGAGCAAAACCAAAAGAGAGTGGCAGTGTTACCGGAACATTGCACCGGGCATGGATTGATATTAAAAGTTCAGTTGCAGGTAATGATGATGAAGCAGTTCTTGAAGAAGTGATACGTGGTGAAAAGGCAAGTGTTGATGAATATGAAGATGTGATGAAAAAATATACACTAGCACCTAACGTAAATAATCTATTACAATCTCAATTAAGAGACATACAAGGTACATTAAATCGTGTAAAAACTTTAGAAGATATTCAAGGTTAAGAATTGTAAATTAACAACCTTATAAAATAAATCCCCGGCATTATCAATGCGGGGGTTTTATATTTATGCCAGCTTAAAACTTACTCCTATTGCCTATGCTGAAAATGCTACCTTATCAAATAATGAACCAAAATCTCTATAAAACACCAACTATTAGCTATTAAGTCAATAATAAAATTTAAGAGATAATAATAATAATAATAATAGACATTCAAGTTGCTAAAAAAATGTATTTTTAACAACTTGCATTTTTTTTATGGAAAAAGACATACCTCCATGGTATTTCATAAAATAGCATCGAAATACGCATATGAAATATAAAATGGAAAAACCAAAACTACACTTGTTACTTGCTGATGATGATATAGATGACTGTGATTTTTTCAAGGAAGCAACAGATGAAATATCTGACGCGTGTAACCTATCCATTGTACATAATGGTGTCGAGCTGATGAATTTTTTATCATCAGAAAATGCTGACCTTCCAAATTTGATTTTTCTAGATCTTAATATGCCTCGAAAATCTGGTATGGAATGTCTGGCGGAGATCAAATCTTCAGATCAACTATCCCAGATCCCAATTATTATCTATTCTACTTCGTTAGACCATACTGTGGTGAGTGAACTGTATCAAATGGGCGCACTTCATTACATTCAAAAACCGGCTGAATTTTCAAGTATAAAAACAGTTATTGAAAAAGCATTATTATTATTCAATGCCAATGTAACACCTACTTGTTCAAGAGAACATTTTATTATTCAACCTTAGTTAATACATGGGTATCAACAAAACCACACCTATTTTTTTAGAAGGCGGCGGCAAAATGGGCAAACTCATGAGAGCCAAAGATTGGGGCAAAACGCCATTAGGCGACCCTAAAAATTGGCCACAGCCTCTACAAACCATGGTTAAGGTAATGCTGGATAACCCTTTTTTTGGCTGTTCTATAGTTTGGGGCAAAGACTACGCTCAGTTCTACAATGACGCCTATCTTCCAATTTTATGCAGCAAACATCCACATGCTTTAGGAGCAAGCGCTCAAGACACCTTTTCTGAAATCTGGCACATTACCGGCCCCTTAATAGAAGAAGCGATGAATGGACAAGCTGTTGGTTTTTCAGATTTTATGTTACCTCTTAACCGTAATGGAAGTGTGGAAACCTGTTATTTTGATTTTGCTTATAGTCCTATTAGATTGGCTTCTGGAGAGGTTGGCGGCGTCTTAATTACACTTATAGAAACCACTACTAAAAAGAAAGATGAACTTGCTTTAATAGAAAGCAAAAATGAAATGGAGTTTGTCATAGAAAACACGCAATTAGGCACCTTTGATTACAACCCCTTAAATAATATGTTCTCTTGCAATGCGCGACTTAAAAAATGGTTTGGCCTACCTTTACAGGAACATATGCAACTTAGCCACGCCATTGATGTCATAGTAAAAGACGATAAGGAGCGAGTTCTTAGGGCTATTAACAGGGTATTGCAATACGCTTCTGAGAACAGCTACGATATAGAATATACCATAGAAAATCCTATTTCAGAGAAACCAATTATTGTTCACGCCAAAGGCCGCGCATGGTTTAATGAAAATAATGAAGCTTACAGATTAACGGGCACATTAGAAGACGTTACCGAAAGGGTATTGTCCAGAAAAAAGATAGAAGAAAGTGAACGAAACCTTCGACTGATGGTGCTCCAGGCTCCCGTAGCTATAGCCATTATGAGGGGTGCCGACTACCGCGTGGAAATTGCCAACAAATTGGCCCTCCAAATTTGGGGAAGAACAGAACAACAGGTATTGAACATCCCTTTGTTTGAAGCCCTTCCTGAACTGGTATCGCAAGGAATAAAAGGATATGTAGACGATGTAGCCAAAACAGGAAAACGGTTTGCTACACCTGAAATGCCGGTAAAGTTCTCAGCAAACGGAGAACCCGTAATACTATATCTCAACTTTTCATTTGAAGCGCTTTATGACGCTGAAGGCTCTATTAACGGCGTCATGGCAGTTGGCATTGATGTCACACCACAAGTTGAGGCGAGAAAAAAAATAGAAGAAAGTGAGCAACATATGCGCGCTTTAGTAGAGAGCGCTCCTTTTCCAATTGCAGTCTATGTGGGAGAAGAAATGAGAATATCTCTTGCCAATCAAACTATGATGACGGCTTGGGGAAAAGGAAATGATGTGGTAGGCAAATTATATACTGAGATATTGCCAGAATTAGGAAATCAATCCGTATTTGATCAAATTAGAACCGTGCTTCATACTGGTATTCCGTTTCATGCAAAAAACCAAAGGATCGATCTTTTTAATAATGACCATATAAGTACTTTTTATTTTAATTATAGCTTTACCCCTTTATTGGACAGTGATGGCAATGTACACTCCGTAATGAACACCGCCGCGGATGTCACTGAGCTTCATGAGGCCAAACAGCAAGTAGAGGATAGCGAAAAAAAGTTCCGCGATTCTGTCATGCAGGCCCCACTTGGTATTGTTATTTTTAGAGGGTCTGAGAATAGGATTGAAATGGCAAACGAAAATTATCTGCAGCTTATAAATCAGACAAGAAGTCAATTTGTAGGCAAGCCTCTTTTTGAAGCATTACCTGAGGTCAAAGATACTATGGTTTCAATAATTTCAGACGTTTATGAAACTGGTAATGCTTTTTACGGTTACGAATTTCCAATTAACTTAAACCTTAATAATAAATCTGAAACAGGGTATTTCAATTTTGTATACCATCCCTTAAAAGAAAACAATATTATTACCGGTATTATGGTGGTTACCACTGATGTTACCGCTACTGTACAGGCTAAAAATAGTATTGAAGAAAACGAAGAGAAGTTAGAGCTTATTATAGAAGCTAGTGATTTGGGTATTTTTGATGTCGATTTAAAAACGGGAGAAATTCACGCTTCTGATCGCTGTTACCAAATTTTAGGATTTCCTGATCAAAGAGAATTATCCCATCACGACCTCGTTGCCAATATTCATCCAGAAGATTTTCCTACTCGGAAAAGAGAATTTAAACGCGCATTTATCAATGGCACCCTTCATTACCAGTCTAGAGTTATCCATACCGATCAAACCATACATTGGATAGACGCAAAGGGCAAAGTCTATTATGACGATAACAACAAACCAGAACGCATGCTAGGAACTGTGAGGGATATTACGGAAGAGCGGACTTTTCAACAGCAATTATTGGAGCGGGAAGAAAAATTTAGACTCTTGGCAGACTCTATGCCACAACACGTATGGACCTCTGACCCCCAAGGTAATATGAATTATTTTAACCAATCTGTTTTTGATTATTCAGGATTGACTCTGGATCAAATTAATGCAGACGGATGGATACAAATAGTGCATCCGGATGAACGTGAAGAAAACCTTAAGCAGTGGACGGAAGCCATCAATTCAGGCAATGATTTCTTGATTGAACACCGTTTTCGTAAACATGACGGTGAGTATCGTTGGCAATTAAGTCTGGCCATTCCACAAAGAGACAAAGACGGCACTATAAAAATGTGGGTAGGCAGCAGTACCGACATTCAAGAACAAAAAATGTTTACTACGGAGTTAGAGAATAAAGTACAACTGCGAACAAGCGAGTTGCAACAAAAAAATATAGACTTAGAGAAAATGAATAAGGAATTGCAATCCTTTGTATATATCTCAAGTCATGATTTGCAGGAACCTTTACGTAAAATACAAACGTTCTCATCGCGTATTTTAGAAACGGAGTACAATCATTTATCGGACAATGCCAAGAGACATTTTTCGCGCATGCAGAATTCAGCACATAGGATGCAAAATTTAATTCAAGATTTAATTGCTTACTCTAGGACCACTATTCAGGAATCAAAATTTGAAAATGTAGACCTGTTAGAAGTTATTGATGATATTAAGGAAACCCTGAGTGAGGAGTTGGAACAGAATGAGGTGACCTTAAACCTACATAATATTTGCGAGGTTAATATTATCCCTGTACAGTTTAAACAAGTATTTCACAACTTGATAAGCAACTCCATAAAATTTGCTAAGACAGACCATCCGCTAGTGATCGAAATTAATTGTGATGAAGTAGATGGACAATCAACCGGCATGCCCTCATTATCTAAAAACAAACGCTATTGCCACATAAAATTTACAGATAATGGGATTGGCTTTGAACCACAATACAATGAAAAAATATTTGAAGTATTTCAGCGCCTTCACAGTAAGGACGACTATACAGGAACGGGCATCGGACTTGCTATAGTAAAGCGGATTTTAGAAAATCACGAAGGACATATTGTAGCAAACGGAAATTTAAACGAAGGCTCCGTATTTGACATTTACATTCCTGTCTGACAAATTAGGATGTAAAAGCAAGAAAATATAGGTTTGTATTTATAAGGCCAGACAATTACCCAATAACGCTATACATTGACCATTTTAACCCTATTGAAATAATTATATACATTAGTCATCATTTAATTACACTATGAAAATCTTTATTAAATTCGATTTTACGCAATTCTGTTCGACAATACTCGACGAGAAATTGGATGAACTTAACATTAAATACAGGATGTTAAATTTTGGGGAAATTGAATTTTTAGAACCTGTTCCGCCAGATAAGTTGAAGGCATTTGACGCTATCCTTGACACCTATGGCATTGAAAAAATAGAGAATCAGAAGGTTATTTTAGTGCAGAAAATAAAAGACACTTTAATTGATATGGTATTTAACACCAATGACGCTATTAACGTAAAAAGCTCCGTGTATCTGTCGGACAAATTGGGGCACAGCTATGGCTATTTGTCAAATCTATTTTCTGAGGTTACCTACACCTCAATTGAAAACTTTATCATCTTACAACGTATAGAGTACGCTAAATCACTTATAACAAATACAGGTTTATCATTAACAGAGATTGCGTTTCGATTGCAATACTCTAGTGTAGCGCACTTAAGCACACAATTTAAAAACACCACAGGCATTACCCCTACCGCCTTTCAGCGCATTATTGCAAAAAGGAGAGAATTAAAAAACAATAAAGACTAAAAAGTAAGAAAATGCAAGAAGATTACACCTATGTTGTATTGGCCGATGATGATGAAGATGACCGACTGTTTTTTGTAGAGGCTTTTGAAGAGCTCAAAATACAGACCAGAGTAGACATCTATAAAGATGGGGTGGCGCTTATGGACGCTTTAAATGTTCCCGATTCGGTTTTGCCCAATATTCTTTTTTTGGATTTGAATATGCCAAAAAAATCAGGATTGGAATGTTTAATTGAAATTAAAAGCAACAACAGATTTAAAGACATTGCCATTGCCATATACTCTACTTCAGCATCAGAAGAAGATATAGAAAACACCTTTGTACAGGGTGCCAATATTTATATCAAAAAACCTAGCGATTTCAAAATCCTTAAAAAGATCCTATCAGATGTGGTCACCATAAATTGGCAATATCACACTAACGGATTGGACAAAGACAATTTTTTATTACGTTTATAATGATGCCTTTTAAATCAATTTACTATTCTGAACGCTTCCTGAAAATCATCTTTGGTTTTAGCCTATTTATGGTATTAGTCATGGGAGGTATCGCCTATAAACACATAAGACAACTTTCTCGGTCTACGGCTGATGTCCAACACAATTACGAAGTACATCTTGAATTAGAAAAATTATTATCAGCTCTTAAAGATGCCGAAAGCGGAAAAAGAGGATTTATTATTTCGAGAGATTCTACCTTTTTGGAACCGCTGTTATTGAGCAGTTTGGAGTTGGACAAGAATATGGAACACTTAAAGTTTCTCACTAAGGACAACCCTGAACAACAAAAGAATATTGCTGAATTAAAAGCCAAAATTGTTAAGAGTTTGGATATTTTCAAAAAGACGCTTGATCTTGCCGCAACTGATAATCTAAATTCTCCCGAGTTTATTGCAGGTTTTAGAGAGGGAAGACAAACTATGAACAGTGTACGTTTCAAAATCATTGAAATGACTACACATGAAAGTGATGTGCTTGGCACTTCAAAAGAAAAAAGTTCAAAAAATATTTCCAACACACCCATGTTGCTGTATTATGTGCTCATCTTATCTCTTCTAATTTTATTATTGACCTACCTTCAAAATAGTAAGAACTTAAAAGTTTTAAAAGAAAAGAATGAACTCTTGGAAACCTTTAAAAAATCCACTACGCAATCTGAAATTATCAGCAAACATGGCAATTGGATTTGGCATATAGAAGAGAATACATTTGAGTATTCTGACAATCTATACCGATTACTCGGCGAGGAACCACAGTCATTTGAAGCCAATCTGGCCAATTACATGGATTTTGTCCATCCTGACGATGTGGATAAACTAACAGAACAAGTCAACAAAATGATGGAAAATGAAGATTTGCCGTTTATCCATTATAGAATCATTCAAAAAAACGGGAGCATTAAACACTTTAAAGCCTATGGCAAACTTTTAATCGATTCAGATGGCCATAAAAAGATATTAGGAACCACGGCTGATATTACAGATGAGATTGAAAATTACCGATTAATTGAAAAGAGAAACCTTGAGTTGGAACGGAGCAATAAGGAATTGTCATCATTTAACTATGTTGCCAGTCACGATCTACAAGAACCTTTACGAAAGATTCAAACTTTTTTATCACGACTTGAAGAGAAAGAACAGGACCATTTATCTAATAATGGCAAAGTATATATAGAGCGTATAAAATCATCTTCAACAAGGATGCGCTCCTTAATAGATGATTTGCTTCAATTTTCTAGAACAAACAGATCAGAAGAAGCCTTAGAAGATTCCAACATCAACATCTTATTAGAAACGGCCAAGCACGATCTTGTCGAAATCATCTCTGACAAAAGAGCCAGGATTTCATCGGATTTTATACCCTCAATGAAGGTCATTCCTTTTCAAATAAAGCAATTGTTCTTAAATCTGATGAGTAACTCGTTAAAATACAGTCGAGAACTTACAGCTCCTGTCATTACCATTACCTATTCTCAAACCAAGGCCAGTGATTTACCAAAGATTAAATATTCTAAACACAACCTCTACCATACCATTACTGTAAAAGATAATGGTATTGGTTTTGACCAAGATTACGCAGAGAAGATTTTTATTCTATTTAACAGACTCCACAACAAAAACGAATATTCTGGAACTGGCATCGGTCTTTCAATTTGTAAAAAAATTGTTGAAAATCACAATGGTTATATTACCGCAGAAGGCGATATTAACAACGGTTCAATTTTCACGATTTATCTTCCACTGAGTTAATTTCACATACACAATCTTTAGAAACCACCCCATTTGTAACGTATAGGGTGGTTTTTTTATGGGTTTATGGGAATTCTATAACCAATTCTGAAAATACTGTAAAGGACAAGGTGTACTATTGAAGCATCTTTGTAGGGTACCCGATAAGCAACAATAAATGCACGAGGATTTTAAAATGAAAACGTTCTTTTACACTGTTTCCGTTCTCATGATAGTTATATGGGCACTAAGCTATTTTGTATATGCTTTAAAACCTTCAATTCATCTTTTATTGCTTTTGGCTGTTTTAGTAGGACTTATAGGAATGAATAAAAAGGAGTAATAATGAATCGTACAATTGCGAAAAGACCCAATAGCTAAAAAATCAATATTAGAAATTTACATTATATAAACACTTATGAAGACTAACCAAGACCCACAACTTAAACAATACGCCAGAGTAGCGCGGGTGCTGCCAAAAAATGTTTCCAATGCCTCAAATGCTAGAATTAGGGTTTTAGCCACAGCGAAGCCTCAAATTTAAAATTTGACCCATTAACATTTCTATAATTTACCAAAAACCATACACGCCATGATAACAATTGCATCTAAAGTTAACGATTTTAATTCCTTTTTCGAAACGCTCAAAAGTGAAATTGGTGGCACCTTAGCCCAAAACACCACTGAGTACAAGCTTGAAATTGATAATGATATAGCCCGAGGCAGTATTCGCTCGATCGCTCTAGAAGATGGATTGGCCGTCTTGGAGTTTAATCTCACAGCATACCAGAATATTCAGATCACCATTGATGCCCTTTTAAAAGGACACGTCAATTTTATGTATTGCTCAAAAGGAAAACTGACTCATTCTTTCGACCGAGAAAGTCCAACTAACACCATCGATGCTTTTCAGACCAGCATTGTGGCCAATATAATATCTGGACAAAATATCATTCTTTTAGAAAAAGATATTGAAACCGTTGCTACTCTCATTACTGTCAATACGTCTCATGAAGAAAACAAGAGTTCTCAATGGAGCAGCAGTTTAAGAGAGGCTTTTATTTCTAATAAAACAGAAGACTATTTTTACGTGGGTTCTTACAACCTTAAAATAGCCGAAAACATTAAACAGCTCCAATGTATCAAGCAAGACGGATTAGTGCGTCAATTGCTGACCAAAGGGATTGTAAACGTCATCTTAGCGCTTGAAATTGACCATCATAATAAGGATGTTCAGAATTTAGAAATGGAACCAACGTCTTTAAACAGAGTAGAGATTGGGTTAATTTCAAAACTAACTGAATATATTAATGAGTACCCTGATTTAGACCATAAGGTTGAAAATTTAAGTGATCGAGTTGGCTTATCAGCCGCTAAATTGCAAGAAGGCTTTAAGTTTCAACACGGGTTAACCATTTGCGAATATATTCGATCCGTGCGATTGACAAAATCAGAGGAGCTCATCATCAATACAGATTTAAACATTTCAGAAATTGTTTACAGTGTTGGGTTTACCAGCAGAAGCTATTTCTCAAAAATATTTAAAGAACGTTATGATTGCACACCAAGTGATTACAAAAAAAATAAGGTAGCTGTATCAGCATAATATATATAGGTACTTGAAGATATTTAAGTACCAATTAATTTGAAAAAGCTCTAATTAACATTAGAGCTTTTTTTGTGTTATATCCACAAAAGAACTTCAGTAACATTTCGCGCTGCTATTGTAAAGGTCTTAATAACGAAATTGCGTATCATAGGGTTCTGACCATTTTGAAATCCGACCGAATGCGGGTGTCGCCGTAGCAAACACTTCCAACCTGCGCGTATAATAGGTAGACCTACTATCAATTGAACCTAGCTTTAAAGCCATTGGCGTTTTAATGGTTAATAGCTCTTTATCCGCTTTAAAAATAACGGAGGCCTTTCCTAAATAATCATCTCGTCGGTCTAAGGATGTTTCGATAGATACAATGGAGCTTTCATCCCAATTGGACACAATTAATAGGGGGTCAATATTTCCATGCACATCATAAACAAACAGATGCAGACAGTATTCTATTTTCCCAAGAATATCCAATTCATGAAATTCTATGGTGGTCACCACCGTAACATCTGTATCGTTATCTCCTACGTTTATTTTTTCTGGAACTTCAAGAAATCTTACGGATATAATTTTTGCCATAATGGTAGTCTTTAAAAGGCAGAATAGCTCCTGTAATTGCAATTAAACACCCCAAATACTAACTGTCAATAATAACTATTGACTGGGGGCGTTTTTATGCTCCTATTATTTATTTAGAAATTATGCAATTGAGTGTAATAGTTCCAATGACATACTATATTTGGTTGCTATATGTAATGACAGGAACTACTGATTACAAATAAATTATACACCTAATATAGTGAATTAATCATCTATTTCATTGCCAAACTAAAATTGAATTATAGAATTGTTCAGAAATGAAAATTAGGATTTTTTGTTGTGTCAAATTATATCTAAAGATTCGTATTTATAAAAGCAGAAATGGAGTAATCATGATTTCTAAATAAAGTCAAGACTTTTAATAAGTGCAAAAGAAAGTTATAGAAGGTTTAAAAAAGGGAGACGAACTTGCCTACAAACGCCTATATAAACTATACTATTTTGAACTCTGCACCTACCTCAACACCCTATGTGGCAGTAAAGACATATCAAAAGATTTGTCTCAACAAGCATTTATTAAGGTATGGAAAAAGAAAGATTCATTATCTATAAAGTATTCCTTAAAAAAATACATTCTTAAAATTGGCTATAATCTGTATCAAGACCTTCAGAGAAAAAACAAAAAAGACGGTCATCTTATTGAGCAATTAAAATATGAGGCTATAAATGAACTAATAGAAATTTCTGATGATGAACTAGATAAAAATATTGCTCTTGTCATTTCTGAAGTCAATAAACTGCCAGAGAAATGTAAAAATGTTTTTTTATTGGCAAAAAAAGATGGTCTTAAATATTCTGAAATTTCCGAGGAACTAAATATCTCAATTAAAACTGTAGAAAGGCACATGACTAAAGCGCTAAAACAACTCAGAAAGAGCTTAAAGAATAATATAAATTCATGTATATTATTCTATTTCCTTCACTAATTACCATGTTTTTTGCATCATTGATGTCAAATAGTTAAAATTTTATTAATAAAAGTGAGGGTATTTTAAAATATTCCCGTCTTCTATGTAAGCATAATCCTGTTTACGTTAAATATGAAGAAATTTAATGCCAAAAAAATCATTGTCAAATATTTGGCGAATGAAGCAACACCTCTCGAAGAAGAGCAACTCCTTAATTGGGTTAATTCAGAAAAAAACCAGAGAATATTTAAGGAGTTTGTAAAAGCCCAACAACTTATTGATATAGCATATAATAACACTATTGATCAACAAACTGATTTTAATGAGTTTTTAGAGCAGATTCATCATCTGGATGTCAAATCAAGAAAGTTCCAAAATCTCCTTCCTTACATAAAATATGCAGCGGTTCTTATAGGTGTGTTTTTAGCTTCACAGTACTATCTAAATAAACAACACGATACAACTCCATTTGTGGATTTCAAAAATGAGATTTCCTTGCAAATTATGAATGGTGATACTGAATATTTCAGTATAGACACAGATAAAACCATAATCTCCAAAAATGGTGATGCCCTTGCTGATGTGAGTAATGGGGTTTTAAAGTATTTACCAAGTAATAGCAAAATCTCCGATGTTCAAATATACTAACTGTTCCTTATGGAAAAACATTTAAAGTTATTTTATCAGATGGATCATCTGTCCACTTGAATTCCGGCTCTATACTCAAATTTCCTGGTGCTTTTAAAAAAGATCAACCAAGAGAGGTTTTCTTAGAAGGCGAAGGCTTCTTCAGGGTGTCTAAAATTAATAGCACTTCATTTATCGTAAACTCTAAAACAACTAGCACTAAGGTTCTAGGTACAGAGTTTAACGTGTCTAGCTACACAGATAGCGA
The DNA here is from genome assembly GCF_016469035.1 of Gelidibacter salicanalis. Taxonomy (GTDB): domain Bacteria; phylum Bacteroidota; class Bacteroidia; order Flavobacteriales; family Flavobacteriaceae; genus Gelidibacter; species Gelidibacter salicanalis_A. The sequence goes on from NZ_JAEHJZ010000038.1 coordinate 59,907, forward strand.
CAAGACAGAAATTGTTTTAGTTGAAGGATCTGTAGGGGTTAAAATAAAAGAAGAAGACACATACACGCTTATTACGCCATCACAAAAAGCTTCAACATCTCATAAAATAAAAGATTTAACGATTACAAATGTAAATATTGAAAAATATATTGCTTGGAAAGAGGGCAGTATAGTTTTTCAAAATGACCAATTTAAAACTATTAAGAAAATTCTTGAACGCCATTATAATGTTAAAATCGTTAATAATTTTATGGAACTTGAGAAGTTCAGATACAATGGCAATTTTAAAAATGATAGTATTGAAAAAATATTAAACACTATAAAACTACATACTAACTTCTCATTCATAAGAAAAGGAGATACAATTTCAATTAATAAACCTAATAAAAACAGATGAAGGGAATGAATTAAATATGAATTGCTCGTAAACTAATTAACCAAACTCAAAATTTATGAAAAGTATGATCAAAAAACACAAAAAACATAGACTAAAAACTTTGACAAGAACCATTTTTTTCTTGTTACTACCTTTTTGTACCAATGTAGAGGCTTACGGTGTAGCTGAACAGAATGACGTTTTGTCTGTTAACATTAAAAATGAACCTCTAAAAGAGATTTTTAAAACTATAACAAACTCTTCAGGATATAAGTTTTTCTATGAAACGTCAGAAATTGATCTTAACAAACAAGTTAACCTAGTAACTAATAAAGTTCATTTATCAGAATTATTAAAAGAACTTTCAGCCTCCTCTGATTTGAATTATAAAATTACTTCTGATCAAATAGTAGTGACAAAAAAAATAGTGAGTAAAAACGTCATAGAAACCATAAATCTTAGGTCTACAGCTCAAATTCAAAATTTGCTCAAGGGCACCATTGTGGACGAATCAGGAATGCCTTTGCCAGGAGCAACTGTACAGGTAAAGGGAACAAATATAGGAGTAGTCACCAATTTTGATGGCAAGTTTGAAGTGGACCTAGCCAATAATGTAGAAATTATAGTTTCTTATGTTGGATATAAAACTCAAAACGTTAACGTTGAGGGAAAAACAACAATAACAATAAACATGGTTCCAGATGCTGCGGCATTAGATGAAATTGTAGTGGTAGGTTATGGAACGCTATCCAAGAAAAGAGTAACCGGTGCTGTTTCATCTATATCGGCACAAACAATTGTCAATATTCCTGTGATCAGTGCAGAGAATGCAATAATTGGTCAAGTTGCAGGTGTACAAGTGCAAGAAACGTCTGGGGAACCAGGTTCTAGCCCTAACATACGCGTTCGTGGTTCTGGTTCAATATCAGCTGGTAATGATCCGTTGTTCGTTGTAGATGGTATACCCATTTCAAAGAATTTAACAACATTAGGAATTCAGGGAGATTTGGCCAGACGCGGCGGGAATTTTCAAGCGCCTCCTGTAAATCCACTAGCCACGATCAATCCAAACGACATTGCGTCAATTGAAATACTAAAAGATGCTTCTGCAGCAGCAATATATGGTTCTAGAGGTGGTAACGGGGTTGTTTTAATAACCACTAAAAGCGGAGTAGCCTCAGATAAAGGTGTTTTTTCTTTTGATACTTTTTACAGCACTCAAAGTGTTGCTAACAAAATTGATCTAATGAACGCTGAAGAGTTAATAGATTACACACGTGACGCTAGAAACAACGCTTATTTACAAGATGTACAGGGAGCGTCAGTAAACGATCCTATTGGTCCAGGCGATAGAGGAAACGCAAATTATGAACTGCCACTTTCTTTTATCAATTGGGATGGAACTGATACAGATTGGCAAGATTTAATATTTAAAACGGGGTATTCCAAGAGTTACAACCTGTCTTATGCTTCTCCCTTGATAAATAAGACCAGCTACCATGCTTCTGCAGGTTATTTTAAACAAGAAGGAATCATTCCTCAATCTCATTTTGAGAGGTATAATTTAATGCTTAATTTGAACTCTCAACTAAGCGAGAAACTTAATTTAGATTTAAGAGTTGCGCCAACAATTACCGAAAACCAAAGACAGCCAGGATCTGCACCCTATTTTGCAACCCCTCCAGGAATAGTTTATTCAGCATTGGTTCATTCACCAACAGTAAAACCTTATAATACTGATGGTACATTTAACCAAACAGATAACCAATCTCATTTAGGTGGCGGTACCACTTCTGCAAGTAATCCGCTAGCAATTATTGATGCTGTTGATGATAAATTATTTCAGTTTCAAACAAGAGCATCTTTAGGATTATCATATAAAATACTTCCTGAATTAACATTCAAGACCTTTGGTGGCACATACGTGAATGTATATAATCGGGATTTTTATAGAGCCAACTCCCTCCTGTTTAGAGAAGCGACGGAAGGTGTGTCTTACGCACAAGCCTCATCTTCAACAGAAGTTAATTGGCTTTGGGAGAACACTCTAAATTGGGAGAAAGAATTTGATGTTCACTATTTCAATGCCATTGCAGGTTACACAGCCCAAAAAGACAATATTGGAATTAAACAAGTGCAAGCTGACAATTTCCCAGATGATTTAGTTACAACCATTAGTGGTGGACAAGTATTTGCTGGAAATTCAGTAAGAGAGCAATGGTCTCTAGTTTCTGCCTTATTCAGATTGAATTATAGTTATGATGATAAATACTTATTTACAGGAACTTTTCGATCAGATAAGTCTTCTAGATTCGGAAAGAATAATCAAACTGGCTATTTTCCATCTTTTTCTTTAGGATGGAGAATAAATGAAGAAGATTTTATGAAATCAATAGAATCCATTTCTGAATTAAAATTGAGATTTAGTTGGGGAGAAACAGGAAATTTTGAAATCCCTAATTATGGCGCAATCGGTTTACTCTCACCAAATAATTACAACTTCAACGGAAATGAAATTAATGGATTAATACAATCAACTATACCTAATCCAGAATTAACTTGGGAAAAATCTCAGCAAACAAACATCGGAGTAGAAGTAGGTTTATTAAGTAACAGGATTTTCTTATTAGCAGATTATTACAATACAATTACTTCTGATCTGCTTCTCAATGTTGGTATCTCTGGAGTTTCAGGTTTTCAAACAACGCTACAAAATATTGGCGAGGTAAAGAATGAAGGATTTGAAATAGCTCTAAAAAGTAGAAACCTTGTTGGTGACTTTACTTGGGAAACTGATATTAACTTCTCTACAAATAAGAACGAAGTATTGTCTCTCAACTCAAAAGGTGAACCTATTTTCTCTTCAGGTCAAGCGGGTATCAGACATATCACTCGTATAGGAGATCCAATAGGAAGCTATTATGGATACGTGGTTGATGGCATTTACCAAAACCAACAGGACATATCAAACGCTCCGGTAGACACGCAAGCACCGAAGCCGGCTCCAGGAGATCTTAAGTTTAAAGACATCAATGGCGATGGAAAAATCACCCCAGCTGATAGAACTGTAACTGGTAGTTATTTTCCAGATTATACTTGGGGGATAACAAATAGATTTGGCTACAAAGGAATTGATTTCAGCTTTTTGGTACAAGGAGTACAAGGCAACGAAATTTTAAACTTAACTAGCAGACATCTAAAAAATGGAGAAGCAAACTTTAATTCATATGCGGTATTCAATGATAGATGGAGATCTGAAGCTGACCCAGGCAATGGAAAATTTCCCAGAGCTGACAGGTTATCGGGAAATCATGGAAATAATGCTAGACCTTCATCCTTTCAGGTAGAAGATGGTTCGTTTGTTAGATTAAGAAATATGACTCTTGGTTACACATTACCAGCTAATGAAGCATTAGGTATTGAAAAATTACGAATTTATATAACAGGAACAAACTTGTTTACTAAGACTGATTATTTAGGATACAACCCTGAAGTAAGTGCTAGCCCAAATAGCAGTTTAACACCAGGCGAAGATTATGGAGCTTACCCATTAACAAAGTCATTTACAGTAGGATTAAATCTTAATTTCTAATTTTAAAACGAATCAAAATGAAAAATAAATTTATACTATTGATGTCCATTTTAGTCTTAGGCTCTTGCAGTAACGACTTTACTGATTTAGCCCCTATTTCTAATCGAAATGAGGCAGACTTTTATAATACCGAAAACGACTTCATTTCTGCAATCAATGCCAGTTATGCTGGGTTACAGAAAAAAGGAGTATATGGTCGTGGCTATTGGACCATGTTTGAAATGAGAAGCGATAATACGGACCAAGGACCAGATGCTACTGGTTTGGCCAGAGTTTATACTGAAATCAATGCATTCACGGAAGATCCTTTAAATGAGCAGATCACTGCTGCATGGACAGACTCTTATTCAATAATTGCCAATTGCAACGTTATTCTAGAAAGAATTGATAACGTAACAATGAACACTGATGTTAAACAAAGAATTATTGGGGAAGCATTATTTCTAAGATCCTTAATGTACTATCACTTAGCAATTGCCTATGCGAATATCCCCTTACAATTAACTCCATTTAGTGTTGGTGATGAATTAACTCAAGTGGATGCTAACACTGTTTTAACTCAAATAAGTGGAGATTTAGAAATGGCTGAAGACAACCTCGCAGTTTCCTATTCAGGTGGCGATAAAGGAAGAGCCACTAAGGGCGCAGCTGCAACGTTAATGGCTAAAGTTTTATTAACTCTCAATAAAAAGTCTGAAGCAGAAGTAGTTTTAAGAAGAATTAAAAGTTCTTATGGTTATGGATTACTTAATGATTATGCAAACCTTTGGGGTGCTGCTAATGAAAATAACAAAGAATCTATCTTTGAAGTCGAATTTATAAGCGGCGGTATAGGTCAGGGAAGCTCATTTACCAATGATTTCTCTCCGAGCGCATTTTTACAAACTGGACAAGGTTTTGGCAGAAATAGGCCAACAGCATCCTTATCAAATGCCTATGAAAATGGCGATTTGAGGTTTGCCCCTTCTATGGGAACTACCTATCTAAACGCTGCTGGCGCTACAGTAGAAGCTAATTATATTAGAAAATATGAGAGTGATCCACCAACAGAAAACGATTCAGACATCAATTTTGTAGTGTTCAGATATGCAGATGTTCTTTTAATGCTTGCAGAAGCAATAGGCGAATCTAATGAAGCTTATGATTTGATTAATGAAGTACGGGACAGAGCGGGTTTAGCTCCTATTGATGCATCAACCTCTAGTACTTTTGAAGACAAACTACTTAAGGAAAGGCGCGTAGAATTAGCTTTTGAAAATCACAGATGGCCAGATTTAAAAAGATTTGGTGTGGCTGCAACAAAAGTAAACGAGGCAGAATCATTTATTCCTCAATCTTCAGTAAGAAGTCTATTTTATATACCACAAAGAGAAATGGATCTTAACACAAAATTTGTTCAAAACACAAATTAACATCACTGTTAATTGGTCACACATTACTACCGTGTGACCAATTAAAAGTAATTTTTAAAAAACCTTCTAAAAAATTTCGATTTGAAAAATATAATTATTCAAACGATGGTTACATTTTGTTTGATATGTAGCTTATCAGGTATTAATGCGCAAGAAAAAGTAAAAGAGCCACTAAATGTTATAGTTTTTGGGGCTCATCCAGATGATTCCGATAATAAAATGGGAGGCACAGCGGCATTATTTGCCCAAATGGGCCACCGTGTCAAGTTTGTTTCCGTAATAAATGGCGATGCAGGTCATTACGAAAAAGGCGGGGGACACCTTGCCAAAATCAGAAGGAAAGAAGCACAAGAAGCTGGAAAAAGATTAGGTATTGAATATACCGTTCTCGACAATCATGATGGAGAATTATTTCCAACCATTGAAGTAAGACATCAAGTCATCAGGGAAATAAGGAAATGGGATGCAGACATTGTGCTTACACATAGACCTGTAGATTACCATCCCGATCACAGATATACAGGCGTCTTGGTACAGGATGCAGCCTACTTAGTAATCGTTCCTAATGTCACACCGGATACACCACCATTAAAAAAAAATCCTGTTTTTCTCTACCTACAGGATCATTTTCAAAAACCAAATGAATTTAAAGCAGACATAACTGTAGATATTACTAGTGTTTTTGATAAGAAAATGGATGCCCTGGATGCGCATACGTCTCAGTTTTACGAATGGCTCCCTTGGACGGCCGGAAAGTTGCTTGATGTCCCAAAAACGGAAAAGGAGAAAAGAGAATTTCTGAACAAAGGTTGGAGCAGGCCCATTTCTGACAAAACAAGAGCCTCATTAACAAAGTGGTATGGCTCACAAAAAGCAATGAAAGCAAAACACGCCGAATCCTTCGAAATTTGCGAATATGGCAAACAACCCACTGATGAAGAAATTAGAGAACTTTTTCCAATGTTAAATAACTAAATAATATAAAATGAAAAAACTAACATTTTTACTACTCACCGTATTCATGGGCTTTAATATTTCTGCTCAAGTTAAAGCAAATGAGCCATTAAGAATTATTGCCATAGGTGCTCACCCAGATGATTGTGATGCAAAGTTTGGAGGAACCGCTGCCCTTTATGCAAAATTAGGCCATAAAGTTAAATTTCTTGCGCTTACCAACGGAGATGCCGGCCATCAAGATATGGGAGGCGGCGTATTAGGAAAAAGAAGAAGGGCTGAAGCTAAAAGAGCAGGAGAACTATTAGGTGTTGAATATGATGTTCTGGACAATCATGATGCCGAACTGATCCCAACTTTAGCAGTGAGACATCAGGTCATAAGAAAAATCAGAGATTGGGATGCCGATATTGTTCTTGGGTTACGCCCTAATGACTATCATCCAGATCATAGAAATGCAGGGATTGTAGTTCAAGATGCTGCTTATTTAGTAATTGTTCCAAATGTAACCCCAGATACACCGCCCTTAAAGAAGAATCCGATTTTTCTATATATGCAAGATGGTTTTCAAAAACCCTATCCTTTTTCAAAAGACATTGCTGTTGTTATAGATGAGGTTATGGATCTAAAACAAAGAGCTTTTGCCGCACATGAATCTCAAGTATTCGAATGGATGCCATGGGTCATGGGAATGGATATGAATGCTATTCCTAAGGGTGAGAAAGAACGCTTAGAATGGATGAAAGACGTTTATTTAAAAGAAAAAGTATTGGACAAAAGCAGTTTAGATGCTTTAAAGAAATGGTATCCAAATACAGACGTTTCTAAAGTTAAAAATGTAGAGTTTTTTGAAATCTGTGAATATGGAAAACAGCCAACAGATGAAGAAATTAAATACTTTTTCCCAATGTTAAAATAACAGAAATACATTACCGCTAAAATAACTATCTAACTAAACTAACTACAAAGCATGACTTACCAAGATAAAGTGACAAAGAGGTTTTACCATATCATACTATTGGTAATGTTAATTTTCTTTGTGATATCATTTATAACAAATATTCTTAACTCTATAATCGTAGATGTAAAGCAGAGTTTTGATTTAAGCTTAACCTTAACTGGTTTACTCCCATTTTCGTTTTTTATCGCTTATGGCGTGATGTCCATTCCTGCAGGGTTTTTATCAGAAAAATATGGAAATAAAACTTTATTGGTGATATCCTTTTTGGTGATGTCGCTTGCTTCTTTTTTGTTTGCGATAAACCCTAGCTATATTACGTTCACTATAACCTTATTTACTCTGGGCTCATGTATGGCCATACTGCAAGTTGTTATTAATCCCATGCTCAGGGTTGCTGGCGGCGAAGAACATTTTGCCTTCAATTCTGTCTTAGCACAATTGGTTTTTGGTTTAGCATCTTTTGCTAGTCCTTATTTATATAAGTATTTGGTTAGTGATGTAAGCTCCAATGCACAAAATGCTGCAAGTTTATTAAGAGAAATTGTTCCGGTAAACCTACCTTGGGTCTCCTTGTATTTTGTCTTTTCGTTTATTGCCTTAATCATGTTGATTGTTGTACTTTTTATTAACTACCCACAAGTTGAAAAAAATGAGGATGAAAAGGCGGGTGATAAAAGTTCTTATTTATCTCTTTTGAAAAACAAATGGACCTTACTTTATTTTTTCGGAATATTTTGTTACGTAGGTACTGAGCAAGGTATTGGGAGTTGGATCTCTCAATTCTTATTGGAATATCATAACGTTGATGCTCAAACAATTGGCGCGGATACGGTGTCTTATTTTTGGGCAATGCTCACGATAGGTTGTCTTTTAGGACTTTTGCTTTTAAAAGTTATGGATAGCAGAAAACTACTTATTTTGGCCACATTAGTTACGATAATAACAGTTATTGTAGCAATTACAGGCTCTTTAGAAACAGCGCTTATAGCCTTTCCTCTAATTGGCTTCTTCATCTCAGTAATGTGGTCCATTATTTTCTCTTTAGCCCTTAACTCCGTTAAAAGTCACCATGGATCACTATCAGGAATTTTATGTACTGGTATAGCCGGGGGGGCCATTATTCCCTTTATAGTGGGTTGGTTAGGAGAGCTTATCAGTTTAAGAGCCGCGATGTTCTTTCTAATAATTCCTTTATTATTTATTCTGTCTATTGGTTTTTGGGCCAATCCATTAGTAAATAACAAAACTATAAGTTTAAAAAAAAACAACTAAAACTATGAATATAGAGGTTTTAGGTGTCGATATTGGAGGAACCACAATAAATGTAGGTTTGGTAGAGAATAACTCCATTAAAAATGAGTCCCAAATCGCTGTGGACAGAGAGGCAGCGGCAGAGCTAACGATTCAAAGCTTGAAAAACATTATTCGTGACAATTTAACCGACAAGGTTACAGCTATAGGTGTTGGTGTTCCCGCTGTTGTAGATCCAATTAAAGGGATAGTTTATGATGTACAAAACATACCTGCATGGAAAAAAATCCCTTTAAAAGAAATCCTTGAAAGAGAGTTTCGTTTACCAGTGTTTATCAATAATGATGCTAATTGTTTTGCTCTTGGTGAAGCTACTTACGGAGAAGCCAAGAACTATAGCAATGTAATTGGTCTCTCTCTAGGGACGGGTATCGGGATGGGCATAATTATTAATAATGCGCTCTACAACGGCGTACTCTGTGGTGCTGGTGAGATAGGGATGTTACCATATAAAGAGAGTATCATAGAGGACTATGCAAGTAGCTTCTTCTTTTCCCAACACTATAATTCAACTGCCAAAAACATGGCTCTAAATGCAGAGAAAAGTGATTCAACCGCGTTAAAGGCGTTTAATGAATACGGAAACCACTTAGGCGAAGCTATTAAATCAATCTTATACTTATTAGCACCTGACGCCATTATTTTAGGCGGCTCTATAAGTAAAGCTTATCCTTATTTTAAAGATTCTATGTTTGAAAGCTTAAAATCTTTTGCCTATCAAAAACAAATTGAAAATTTAGTGATTCAAGTATCGAGCACCAAAGGATCTGCAATATTAGGCGCTGCCGCTTTATGCATCCATAATAAAAACATTTTATAAATTAAATTATGAAAACTAAAATAATTCTGTTGTTAGCATTAATTGTTACTATTAACATACATGCGGCAACACAAAAACAGCTCCCAATAAAAATTGAAAATAATCAATCAGGAGCACCTATAACATTAGGAATTCCATTTCCAAAAGGTGAATTGTTTTCTGTTGATAATGTCAGGATGCTCAATAGTAAAGGCAAGGAAATACTTTCTCAAACAACTGAGGTAACAACATGGGAGCCAGCTGACAGTAGCATCAAGTGGATCTGGGTGTTCTTTTTTGCGGATGAAGCGTCTGATTATACTTTAGAATATGGAGAAGACATTTATCCAATGGAACCAGAAAGCCGGATTATCTCAGCAAACAACATGAGGCCAAGGGGAGGCATTACTGTAGATACAGGTGTTTTGAAGTTTAATATCAACAAAAAAGGTCACGGTTTTCTGGACGAAGTGTTCATCGATCTAAATAAAGATAAAAATTATTCAGAAGATGAACTAATAGCTTCCGCACCTGAAGATTATAGAGGCACTTTCTTAGATATTTTGGATGATTCTGGCATCGATTTGTCCAAAGCTGTTGTAAACACCGTTTTTAGAGAGAAAGGGTCAGGGGCTTTACATACAATCTTTAGAGTTGAAGGTACTTACAAATATAATGAGGAAGACAATAATAACGCTCCTTATTACTATAAGAATCCATGCCTATGCAGGTCAAAGTTATATTAAGATATTACATACCCTGACCTATACAGGCGTGCCAGATAAGCATAAAATACAAGAAGGCGAACACGCCAATATTGCTACTCAAAATAAAAAAATAATTTCAGAAGACACTGCTGATGATAAAGGTTGGACACAGCCAAATGATCAAATATCTGGAAGTGGTTTAACATTTAAATATCATTTAGATAAAGAAATTCAATTTAGCACATCTACAAATGTTGATAGAGATTTAAATACAAATAAAGAATTTGATTTGTACAGCACTGGGTTAGAAAATAAAAAAATGGGGGTTCTACAAACAGGACCTAAACAAAATAAATCCAACCAAAAATCTACTTCAACTGAAAAAGAAAAAGGTTTTTCTGCAACAGTTTTTAATGATGGTGCCCAACTTGTCAAAGCAGAAAGAGCAAAGGGATGGATTAATATTTCAGATAAATCTAAAGGCATCAGTGTAGGAATTAAAAACTTTCTTCAAGAATACCCTAAAGAATTAGAAGTGAACCCTAAAACAAATACTCTAAATGCATATATATGGCCTGCCAGTGTTAACCCCATGAGTTTTGAAAGAGAAAACACAAAGTTGGATGGAGAAATGCTGGATAACTTTGCTCAAGGTATCACTAAAACGACAGAATTCATTTACTTTTTTCATACTGCCGAAAAAATAGAAGTAATTGAACATACAATGGATTATGTTTTAGATCCTCCAATTGCTCATACGAACCCAGAATGGTATACCTCATCTAAAGTATATGGCAATATGGCCCCACATAGCACAAAATTTCCAGAATTTGAAAACGCGTTGCAGTATAAATACGATTGGATGGCTTTTAATCAAGAATGGGAATCCTGGTACAGTATTTTTGATTTTGGTGATGTTAAGACCTATTATTTTGATGATGAATGGCATATGTGGAATAACAATGAACCTACGGTAGATTTTAGTTTATGGACAAATTTTATGAGAACAGGTAATCCTAAATATTACCATATGGCTCAAAACATGAGCAAACATAGCATGGATGTTGATAATATTCATTGGCCTAAAAAAAGATCTTATGTGGGAGATATTAATGAAGCTGTTGACTTCTGGAATTATTTAGAAGAACCTGAATCCACCCCCTATTTAGGAATTGGACGAAGACACGGAAACGAACATTGGAGCGCATTACTGAGTGCCCATGTTTGGATACAAGGCTGGATAGCTTCATATTATATAACGGGGGACCAAAGAGCGTTAGAAGTTGCTGAAATGACTGGCGACACATATATTAAAAGAATTTGGGGAGACCACGACTTAAGAGGACGAAGATTATATTTATCTGTTCTTAATTTAGTGGAGCTATATGATGCCACTAAGCTGGAAAAGTATAAAACTGAATTAGATGAAAGAATTGATATAATGTTAGAATTACAAGGTAAACAAGGAGGCAACCTGGTATTAGACAGGTACGGTTATTCGCAAACCTATGTTGCCCAAGGTTTACATAAGTACTATCAACTAACAGGTAGCCCAGAGGTAAAAAAAGCGCTTATAGATCATGCGAGATGGGTTAAAAATGTACCACCTCTAAATCATAAGATGGAATCTTATTTAGCTACTATTTACCCATTGATTATTGGATATGAATTAAGTGGAAACAAATCCTATTTTGTAACTATTCAGCCTATCTAAAGAAACTCATAGTTGTTAACAATTTAGATTTTACCTTTTGTAAAAACAGCTGTGCTATTAACATTTGTTCGTTACTGCCTAACAACTATGCGTCTGGTTTTTAGCACCTTTGACCAATGTGTGTTTACTTTGGGTCAAACACAAAGAATTTGAACTCCGACAAAAATCGTATTGCAGAACTAGAGTCCAAAGTTATTCGATTGGAAGCGATAATTGAAAAATTACTTGATAAAATTGAAGACTTAACACATCGAAAAA
>NZ_JAEHJZ010000372.1 GCF_016469035.1 Gelidibacter salicanalis
TGACGTATAACCGCCTGAACGTGACCCTGACAGAAGATGATGTGATGGGTGAAAGCCTGTACAACAGCATGCTGCCTGGCATTGTCTCCGACCTGCAGGCCAAAGGGCTGGCAGTCGACAGTGAAGGCGCCGTGGTCGTTTATCTGGATGAATATAAAAACAAAGACGGCGACCCGATGGGCGTTATCATCCGTAAAAAAGATGGCGGCTACCTGTACACCACCACCGACATCGCCTGCGCGAAATACCGCTACGAAACACTCGGTG
>NZ_JAEHJZ010000373.1 GCF_016469035.1 Gelidibacter salicanalis
CCAGGTAGAAGCCAGTTTGATCAGGATGCGATCGTTGCTGATGCCGGCATCATTGTACAGTTTGATCAGGCGCTTGGCCTTGGCAACGCTGGCTACGGTGTCGTAGGACAGACGTGCGTCCACTTCCGTGGAGATGCGGCCCGGAACCAGTTTAAGGATTTCCAGACCAATGTTGACGGCCAGCTTGTCGGCGGCATCGGCGATCTGCTGTTCGCGAT
>NZ_JAEHJZ010000374.1 GCF_016469035.1 Gelidibacter salicanalis
AAAAGGACTTGAAGCTAAAAAAAAGTTCTGCTTAGCTCCAGTGATCCACTCATAAATGTTATTATAATATTTGGCCCTTGGTCTGAAACAGTTTAAGCCAGCATGATACTGCATAAATTGCATAGGGCATATGTGTCCCACTAAAGAGAGAACTGTATTCCAAGCTGTCTGTCCCCCCTGCCAGAAGGGTAGAAATATCTTCTACTGTACAGTATAGTCTCTATCCCATGAAACTATACGGCCTAAATAAGCAGATGTAGTATGTTCAGTTTACTAATCTTAACCGCTGATTAAATGGCATATGCACTTCGAAA
>NZ_JAEHJZ010000375.1 GCF_016469035.1 Gelidibacter salicanalis
GTTCTACTCTATGGTCCACCAGGAACTGGTAAGACACTATTGGCGAGGGCTATTGCCAGTAACATCGATGCCAACTTTTTGAAGATTGTTTCAAGTGCTATAATTGACAAGTACATTGGAGAGAGTGCCCGCTTGATTAGGGAAATGTTTGGCTATGCACGTGATCATCAAACATGCATAATCTTCATGGACGAAATCGATGCCATTGGTGGGCGGCGGTTCAGTGAAGGAACTAGTGCTGATCGCGAGATCCAGCGCAC
>NZ_JAEHJZ010000376.1 GCF_016469035.1 Gelidibacter salicanalis
TCCAGCTCCGTGCCCAGGGATTTTTCGAGTTCCTATAGGAGTTCCGAAAATGATGCTGCCCACAGCATCCACCGCAATAATTTTAGTTTTTAGCTTGTTCAAACGTACGTAGTCTGTACAACCCATTAAAGTACCACAGGTGCTAGTGGCAGCAAAAAGGTAATCTGGAGCATAACCAAGATCCTTTACTATTTCATGCATTGTCTGTTGATGAGCGGCTGGGTTTTGCAAATTGCCATACTGGTTAGTCCAAAAACTCCGAGGATTTTCAGCT
>NZ_JAEHJZ010000377.1 GCF_016469035.1 Gelidibacter salicanalis
TAAGAGCGAGAGGAACTACGTAGGATGAAATTCAATTTGAAGGAAATACAGTCTTATTTCAGTGACAGAGTGAGACGATATTTGCGTTTTCGAGGAGTGTTGATCCAATTTTTTCGTTATCAGGGAGTGTTGATCCAAATTTTTCGTTATCAGGGAGTGCTCATCCAATCCCTGGGTCTCCCGAATAACATTGGCCTCCTCCAGGGTCTTGATAATGGTGTCTACTACATGTACAAATGTT
>NZ_JAEHJZ010000378.1 GCF_016469035.1 Gelidibacter salicanalis
AAGTCTTGAATCAAATATCGTGCCACACGTGTCCCTGCATCAATAGCGGTTAAAATAAAGACGGCCTCAAACATAATGACGAATTGGAAAAAATAAGACGCCAAATGACTAAAGAACGGAATTCCCGTAAAGATATACGCCATCCCTACAGCTAATGTCACAGCTCCACCCGTTCTTCCTTCTAAATCAAGACCAATTTCCTTACTCAGCTGCGGAAGGTTCTCGACACTCATCCCGAGTGTTCTGAACACTTCTGGCGTACTG
>NZ_JAEHJZ010000379.1 GCF_016469035.1 Gelidibacter salicanalis
CAACCCTTTCATCACGACCTTCCCATCGCCGTCGTTGGGCTGGAGGTCCACCTTGTGCACCTTGGTGGACTTCTCCAGGAGCAGCTCCAGCCCTCCCCCGAATTCGAGGGTTAGATGCATGGCGGAGAGGATTGGGAGGAGGCGAAGCGCGAACAGCGATCGAGCGTCGACGCGGCGAGGGTGCGAGCGGCCGAGGAGGGGGGAGTCGCGGGCGGCGGCGAGAGCGAG
>NZ_JAEHJZ010000380.1 GCF_016469035.1 Gelidibacter salicanalis
TGGGCATTTTTGTCCCGGACGACCGAGTCACCCTGACGGGCTAAATACATTCTGCTCAAGCGTCCAGGCTTGCCAAGTCGTCTGCACAGACACCAAAGACGGCTAATTCTGGCCGTAACGAAGTAAGTCAAAACAGATTTTCAAAGTACGCTCAAAGTCATAGTGCAATATTTATGACAAGGGTTGGTGAAAAACTGAAGTAGCTTCCATATCTTTTCAGTCCATTATTCTACTCGACTACAAAATACCATGACGGCGATTTAGACATCATAGATGGATGATCTGCACACGCAGGAATTGCACATATGTACCCAATATATTACAAAGGTAATATATTGGATGAATAAATATAATG
>NZ_JAEHJZ010000381.1 GCF_016469035.1 Gelidibacter salicanalis
AAACAACAATGCCCACATACTGGGACAGAAATCCTGCTGGCCGCTTAAGCCAGAATGATATATTAACCCAGAAAGTGGTCCCAACCGTTCCCACAACCCAATCTCAATCCGAAATCAGACCACCTGCTTTTTGTCACCCAAAAGCTGCCAAGATCTCCATTGGCTGAGAAAATGGACCAGTTTCTCTCGCCAATTTCTCGAAGGTGGGTCAAAGTG
>NZ_JAEHJZ010000039.1 GCF_016469035.1 Gelidibacter salicanalis
ATGGTGATGCTTTTTGCGGTGACTTCTAAAGTATAGGTTTCACTTGCAAGTGTTTCGTCCTCGATAAACACAACGCCGTTTTCATCTTTTGTATCGATGATGTTTAGCGGAAAACCTGCTGCCTTTTCAAGTAAATCTGACAAATATTTGGCGGCTGGCTTTTGACTGTTATTACCAACAGAGATTTTGATGTCCTTTGAAAACGTATAACTGCCTTCTGAAAGATACATCGAGGATGGTTTGGGAACAATGGATATTTCANNAGAGCGAGGAACGAGTGACGAGAAATCTTATAATACTATGATTCCTCTTCGTGCCTCATTCGGAATGACAAACTATTTTCAGAAAAGAATTTCATTCTTTTGTTTAAAACTATGGATTTCCAATCCATAGTGGTTTATTTTTTTTCGGCTTTGGCTTTTTCTTCTGCTTCAAGCTTGTCAGAATCTTTAAAATAATTGATTCCTACACTGTCCCAATGCTGTTGCATTTTTTTAAGAGCGACTTTAAAACTGTCATAATCTTTGTTTTCCAACTCCGTCCAGCCCACTTCAGCATAAGCCGCTATTCTTGGGAATGTTTGTCTTTCAACATCAGCATGTGTTGGGGTCCATTCACTCCACATTTGAGCTCCCGTACCATAAATGTTTTTGTGATATTGCACATCCAATCCTTCCGGGATAGGGTCAAAATCATATGCTTTTTTCAAAGGGATGGACGTGTAGCCATAATCCAAATACGTGCTACTATGTAATGAATTTACAATGGCATACCCATTTTTAGCAGCATCAGATAATAATTCCAAATCGCCTTTCCAGAAATGAACGATTACGTTTTTAGCCAATTCGGTTTCGGCTTCTTGGTCTCCTTTCTTTTCAGCAAAATCGGTATGAATGTTTTTTCCTAAAATTTCATTCCATCCCATCATGCGTCTGCCATTGTCTCCAATATATTGAGAAATTTTATTGGTAAAATCAATTTGTAAATCAGCAGGTGTATTGATATTGTGTTCTTTCATGTATTTTTGAACCGAAGCAGATTTCTCCCACACTTCATAACCTACTTCATCACCACCAATATGGATGACTTCAGAAGGGAACAATTCGAATAATTCAGTCAATACATCCTTAATAAATGTAATAACTTCAGGTTTAGTAACGTCATAATTATCATAAAGACGCCCGAATGTGACTGGGACGTCAATATCGACACCAGCAGTTCCCAACCATGTGTAAGCAGCAATGGCTGCACTGGAGTGACCTGGCATTTCAAATTCTGGAACTACGTTAATGTTCCGTGCTTTGGCATAAGCAACAATATCTTTTATTTGCTCTTGAGTGTAGAATCCACCGTGTGGTTCACCTGAGGTTTTTCCACTTTTCCAAGTTTCAATTTCAGTGTCTGCACGAAATGCACCAACTTCAGTTAAGAGGGGATATTTCTTTATTTCTACGCGCCAGCCGGCATCATCAATCAAATGCCAATGCAAAGTGTTCATTTTTAACAACGCCATTTGGTCAATCATTCTTTTAGCGTGTTCCTCGCCATGAAAGTAACGTGAATCGTCAATCATATAGGCACGCCATTTAAAACGCGGACTGTCCTGAATTGTAACTGACGGAATTAAATAGCTAGTGTTTTTAGTGCCTTCACCAGTTTCAATGGCTACCAATTGTTTTAATGTTTGTACGCCATAAAAATAGCCCGCAGCATCATTAGCTAAAATGCGTATTTTTTTTGGTGTAACCGTAAGCTCATAAGCCTCTGGCCCTAAGCTTTCATTTTGTTCAAAAGTGATGCTGGCGTCATTACTGTCACTTGATGTGATGTTTTGACCTGAAGTTTCTGCCAAATACTTTTGTAAATCTTCAGCGGCCGTTTTTTGGGCGTCATGATTTGTAGACATCGTTTGATCAGCAGTGATCTTAAAAGAACCTTCATTCAACTTTAAAGAATTGGGTTGCGGTAGTACGGCTATTTCAGATGCCGTAAAGGATTTTGTTTTTACAGCACAATTTGTTAAGGTAAAGAGACCGATTAAAGTAAATAAAATAAATTTCATTATTTAGTGTTTAGGGATTATAGGTGAATTCAAATTTTGTTCAAAAAGTTATAATGTTAATTGATTGTTAGCGTTGCACTTATTATATATTTTTTCATCGTTTTAAGCTATTACGGTCAATTTGAATAGCCCTAAGTTTTACTTTCTAATTCTCAAAAAACAATCTGAAAATATATGAACATAAAGACAGTTTTAAAAATCATTTCGACGTACGACTACGCTACACAGTTGGAGGCATTTAAGGATATTCATTTTATGTGTTTTCATGATGATTACCGATGACTCTAATCTTGTGGAATAAATTCCATCTTATAATTGGTAGTTGCAAGTTGCATTATTGCAGTATATATGAAATCGCTGACCTGTTTGTGTCCAGGGAAGTTGATTAAATCGACTGTATCTTCTGGTCTATGGTATTGTGGATGCGCCCCCGTATGAATTCCCAAAACAGATAAGCCCGCTTTGTAAAATGACACATGGTCAGAACCACCAACGGAGCCTGCATGCACCACCGGAGTTAAACCTAAAGATTCTCCTAAATTTTGCAGTAAGGCAACGCCACCAGGAAACGTACCAGCGCCATTCATATACACATGATTAGCAGTATTGAGTCTGCCCACCATATCCATATTGATCATTAGTTTAATTTGTGTAAGCGGCACTAATGGATTATCTACAAAATATTGACTTCCTAATAAACCTTGTTCTTCTGCACCAAAGGCAATAAAAATAACGCTGCGCTTTAAGCTTTGTTTGTTAGCGGCTATCTTTTCGGCTATCTCTAACAAAGCAGCGGTGCCACTAGCATTATCATCCGCACCATAATGAATGGTGTTTTTTTGATCTGATTTGGAGGAAGGCCCACCCATACCCAAATGGTCATAATGGGCACCTAAGATTATGTATTCATCTTTTAATAACGGATCAGTGCCTTCAACAAAAGCAACAACATTAGAAGTTTTTACTAGTCGTTTTTCAGGTACTCCTTTGGCCACACGTAATTTCGCCTTAAATTTCTGTCTATAAGATTTCCCTAAAGGAAGAAGGCCCTGCTTTTTGAAATCTTTCTGAATATAGCTTACCACAGCACGGTTGGCTTTAGTGCCGGGAAATCGGCCCGCATTTTTTTCAGAAGCTAAAAATGAAATATGATCTTTTAGCTCATTCTCCGTGATGTCAGATTGCGAAAATCCACTAAAGCATAAAGTGCTTATTAGTAAAAATAGGAGTGTTTTTCTCATGGTTTTGTTTGTTGTAGGGTGTCTTTTTTGGATTCAAAAACGTGTTTCGCGTAATTCAAATCCATAGCGTCGTATCGGTGTTTCATCGTATTTAAACGCAATTTGAAATCGTCCCAATTTCTGGCCTCTTTTTGAGTCCAAACCACTTCTGATAAAGCAGTCATTCTTGGTAAAATCATATATTCTACATCATCAGTAGTGTCCATATACTCGGTCCAAACATTGCCTTGTGCGCCTAAAACATACGAGCTTTCTTCTTCTGATAATTCATTGGGAACAGGCTCATAAGCATACACATCTGCCACCGTTGTTTTTCCGCCTATGGCTAAAGGCTCATTGTCTTTATCTTCAGTTTGATAATGATCAAAATAACAAGAATGTCCCGGAGTCATAATAACATCGTGATGCTGTTTGGCTGCTTCAATTCCACCTTTTTCACCTCGCCAAGACATGACTGTAGCATTTGGTGCCAATCCACCTTCCAAGATTTCATCCCAGCCAATGATTTTTTTGCCGTTGGCATTCAAATATTTTTCAATACGCTGGATAAAATAACTTTGCAATTCATGTTCATCCGCTAAATTATTGTCTTTTATTCGTTTTTGGCAATCGGGACATCTTTTCCAATTGGATTTTGGACATTCATCACCACCAATATGGATATATTCTGATGGGAATAACGGAATTACTTCTGCTAAAACATCCTCCAGAAATTGGAATGTTTGTTCATCTCCAGCACAAAATACATCGTCAAAAACGCCCCAAGTTTCCTGTACAATTTTTGGGGTGCCGTTGGCTTGAGCTTCTTTTCCGGCTTTTGAACCCATATCTTTAGTAACTATTGTAGGTTCTTCAGGAAAACAGCTTAAAAAGGGATAAGCGGCAATAGCGGCGCTGGCGTGGCCGGGCAATTCTATTTCTGGAATGACCGTCACATGTCTTTCTGTAGCATACTTTACAATATCTTTCACCTCTTCTTGCGTATAGAATCCGCTATATTCCGTTTCGTCATTTCCTGTACCGGGGTGATGGCCTATAATTGTACCATATCTTTTTGAACCTATTTCGGTTAGTTTTGGGTATTTTTTAATTTCTATGCGCCAGCCTTGATCTTCAGTTAAATGCCAATGGAAGGTGTTCATTTTGTGCATTGCCAATAAATCGATATATTTTTTAATGAATGCCACAGGAAACATATGTCGCGCAACATCAAGATGCATGCCTCTGTAGGCAAATCGTGGATGGTCTTTTATCTCTACTGCTGGAATGGTCAAGTCTGATGTTTGCTGGGTTTCAGAATTGCTTGACACTGGTATTAATTGGCGTAATGTTTGAATGCCATAAAACACACCCTTTGACGTTTTGCCTGAAATAACAATGTTGTCATAGGTTACGGAAACTTCATAGCCTTCTTCATTTTCAATAGCGTCATCAATTTTCAACTGGATAGTTCCAGACGTGCCTGATTCAAAATCAATAGTGGCATTGGTAAGAAGACTTAACATGTCTGCCAAATAATCGCCCTCATGTTCTAATCCAGCAGCTGCAGAAACGGTAGTTTTTGAATCTACTACAAAACGACCGGTTTGCATTTCTAAAGACTCTGGTTTCGGAATGATTTGATAATCTGAAGTCGCATTTTGATAGTCTTTATTCGGATTGTTGCAGGCAAAAAACAGAATGGAGATAATTAGCGCTAATGAAATTTTCATGTGAATAGGTTATTTAATTTATAATAGGATTATTTCGTGATAACGCCAATTTCAGCAATAAGGGCGTCATCTTTATCATTCATTATTTTATTGGCTACCAGTCTGATATATCTTACAGAAGTAGCTTTTGAAAATGTGATTTTCTGTTGTATAGGATTCGCGATAATATTCGAAAACTCTCCTTCTGATAGTGTCGTCCAATTTTCACCATCCATGCTTCCGTAAAAGCTATAATGTGTAATGACGCCAGAAACCCATCGGCCTTGGGTTGGCGTATAGGTAAAACCTTTAATGGCCGTTGTTTCTCCTAAATCAATACTATAATTGGTTAAGGTTTGTGTATTGACGGACCAGTCTGTTAACGGATTTTCATCAATAGCTTGATCTGTAAGTGAGACACCTTGAAAGGTTGTGATTTTCCAAAGTTTTTTACTAATGTCAAAGCTTTCGGTGATGACGTCACTTTGGCGCTGGGTTGCCGGATCTATTGAAAACGTTTTTAAAGTGGTGGGTTGGTCAATAGCGATGGGAGCTAGATATTTAGAAGAGGACGTGCTTGGTTCCTCGCTATTTAAAGTATAGTATATTGTTAGTCCATCTTCTGGAGTTTGGAGACTTACTAATCCCTGCTTGTTCCTGCTCATTTTAGGAACGTCAACAATTAATGGTGCATGATAAACAGCGATATTTGAGATTATAGGACTGCCTTTTGCACCTTCAATATTCAGCCTGATTTTTGTTGCTTTGGTATCATCAAGTCTTAAAATACGTTTATAACCTATGGTCGTTTGATTATCTAAAGTTTTCCAAATACCATCAATTTCAGCATCTAAAGAAAATTGGGTCACACGTTGTCCTAACGGGATGTATTCCTGAACTAAGAATCTATTAAAAAGCGTTGGTTTGCCAAAGTCGATGGTGATGGATGCATTAGTGATATCATCATTAGTAGTCCAATATGTGGTTTTATCGCTATCTACTGCTCGATCTGACTTATACCTAGATGTGTTCCCACGGGTATGGTTAGCCGAAGTTTTTGCGTTCAAAGCCAAATTAGTTGCAAAATCTTCTTTTAATTGTGCCATTAATTTTTTGAGTTGTCTTTCGTCATTTTCGTGAACCAAACCTCTGCGGTCAACCGGAAGGTTCAGTAGTAGCGTGCTATTTTGACCAACCGATTTATAGTAAATTTCCAATAATTCCTTCAAAGTCTTCACCTTGTTGTCCTCTGATTTGTGATAATACCAACCCGGCCGGATGGAAACATCGGCTTCGGCAGGCACCCAGTGTGTACCGTTTTCTTGGCCCATGGCGTATTTTTTACTGTATTCTGGCATGCCGCCATAAATGGAATCTCTTAACAATGGAGACCAAGTGGTTTCATAAGCATAACCATGTTCATTGCCTACCCAACGTGCATCGGGTCCACTGTCACTCCAAATAATAGCGTTAGGTTGTAATTTCCGGATTAAGGCAATGGTGTTTTTCCAATCGTAATAGGATTTTTTATCTACGGTACGGATCTCTCTGGCGCCGCCATAATAACCATCGCCACCATTGGCACCATCAAACCAAACTTCAAAAATGTCGCCATAGTTGGTTAATAATTCGGTCAGTTGATTTCTAAAGTATTCAATATATTCAGGTTTGCCATAATCGGGGTGATTTCGATCCCATGGCGAGAGGTAAATCCCCATTTTAAGCCCATATTCCCTGCAGGCTTCAGCCAATTCTTTGACCACATCGCCTTTGCCGTTTTTCCAAGGCGAATTCTTTACGGAATAATCGGTATATTCTGAAGGCCATAAACAAAATCCGTCGTGATGCTTATTGGTTAAAATGAGTCCTTTCATGCCAGCTTCTTTGGCTATTCTTGCCCATTGTCTTGCATCTAATTCAGAGGGATTAAATAAATCTGGCGATTTATCGCCATAACCCCATTCGTCATCCGTAAAGGTGTTAATGCTAAAATGGATAAACCCGTAAAACTCCATGTCTTGCCATGCCAATTGCTGGTCACTCGGTGTAGGGCCTACAGCTTTTGGTGGTGGTACAGATGCACACGATTGACATAGGATGATGAGCAAGACTAATGCGGAATTTTGAAGATAGGCCATGTTGGGTTTTCTTGTTGAAATGTTTTGGATGCATAAGATAAGGCTGAACGTAAACAAGCATTGTAAACCGTGGCTAGTAAGCATCTGACTGATGAGGCTAAAGATAACAATAATAGGGAATGGAGCCACCTATGCTTTAAAGGAGTTGTAGTCGTAATTCGTCAAAATGGGGTATTATTTAATCAATAGAATAGTCTACGCAAAAATCTAGAAAGAAAACGGATCGAAATCGAGGCAAGTGAGGGGATTGAATTTTAAAATTATAAATTCTGAGATCAATTATTGGTACATTGAAACCGCTTAGAGAGATTAAAATGCGGACTGTTGGATTGGTATCAACTGCGTCTTGTTGGTTAACTTATTTTATAAAAATCGAAGCGCAAGTCCAATTAATTTAAAAGTTGAATATTCCTTGAAAAAGAGAAACGAAAATAGCTTGATCAAATAAGATGGGTTAACTTCAAAAAAAGCCGTATATCGATTAATATGTAATACATAATACAATTAATCTTATTTTATTAACTTAGCGACGTGATTTAATAATGAATACTATCCGTTTTGCTTCATTTGTAATCTGTTGGAGCTGTGAAAAACGAATATAAATTTAATGATTACGTCCGAATTCGAACGAATTTTTAATAATAAAGTAATATTTCTAAAATGAAGAAACTCCAAAAAGCGGTCCTCTTAATTGCAATCATGCTCACGTGTTTGCCATTATGTAGTCAGGAAATATCCAAGTTAGATCGTTCAGAATTGCCGGCTTTGCCAGCGGTTAATAGCACTAGCGAATCCATTGGATATGCAGGGATGTTGGGCGGGGCTCATAACGGTGTGATTTTGGCTGCCGGAGGCGCTAACTTTCCGGAAGGCAAGCCTTGGGAAGGTGGTAAAAAGGTATGGAGCGCGTCTGTTTTTATTTTAGAACATGGACAATGGCGACTCTCCACAACACAATTGCCTATGCCTTTAGGGTATTCAGCCTCCGTTAGTACGGCTCAAGGCGTGTTATGTATTGGCGGTAATAATGAGGGTCTCATAAGTGATAGCGTATTTTTATTGGCTTATAATAAGGTCTCCAAAGAAGTTGATATCACTAAATATCCGAAGCTTCCGGAGCCATTGGCATTTACGTCAGCAGTAGTAGATGAAGATTTTGTGTATGTTATTGGAGGTAATTCTAAGGATGGTAGCACGAATTCATTTTATAGATTGTCTTTAAAAGGTAAGCAAAATTGGGAGCGATTAAAAGATTTTCCGGGACGTCCTAGAGCGCTACATACAACCGCGATACAAGAAACACAAACCACCAAAAAATTATTCGTTATTGGTGGTCGCTCGGAAAGTCCAGGAAAAAAATCGGAGGCCTTAACCAACTATTTATCTTATGATTTTAAAAATAAAGTTTGGGCTGATGAGGGAGATTTGTTAATTAAAGATACACCACGCGTCTTAATGGGCGCTTCAGCCGAGGTCATGGGGTCCATGCACATAATGGTTTATGGCGGTAGTGACGCTGTGCTTTTTGATGAATTGGAAACGATAGGACGGCAACTGGCTACAACGCCCAATGATTCTACAGCCACTGCATTAACCTCCAGACGTGATGGCATTTTAAATAATCATCCAGGATTTTCAAAAGATATTTTGGCTTATAATACCATCACTAAGAAGTGGTTTGTTTATGATCAACTAACTACCCAAATCCCGGTAACCGCACTTGCCTTTAAAAACAACGGCGATTTTATTATTGTCTCGGGAGAAGTGTCTCCAGGGATTCGAACATCAGGCTCACAAAGCTTTAAGATTGCTGATGCGGCGCATCCTTTCGGAGTTCTGAACTATACAATTCTTGCTCTGTACTTGCTAATATCTGTACTGATTGGGCTGTATTTTGCACGAAAACAAAAATCAACGGACGATTATTTTTCAGGTGGTGGCAGGATCCCTTGGTGGGCTTCAGGCTTGAGTGTGTTTGGAACCTTATTGAGTGCCATTACCTTTATGGCCATTCCTGCTAAAGCATTTGTGACAGATTGGTCCTTCTTTTTTCTAAATATCACCGCAATCCTTATCACGCCACTTATCGCATTTGTGTTTATTCCATTCTTTAATAAGCTTAAGATAAAAACGGCTTATGAATATCTTGAAGATCGGTTTAATTATACAGCTCGTGCTTTTGGAAGTTTCTCTTTTATCTTATTTCAATTAGGCCGGATAGGCATCGTATTATTACTACCATCTTTGGCCATTTCTATTGTGACGGGCATCCCTGTGGAAATCAGTATTTTAATTATGGGCGTGCTTTGTGTATTCTACACCACCTTTGGAGGTATTGAAGCCGTGATTTGGACCGATGTGATGCAGGTAATCGTGCTGCTCGGCGGTAGTGTTTTGGCGGTAGCGTGGATCATGCTTCATACCGAAACCTCCTTTGGAGATATGATTACGTACGCTTCTGAACGGGATAAATTCAATATAGCCAACATGAATTTTAATTTTACTGAATCGACGTTTTGGGTGGTGTTTATTGGTGGACTCGCTTCTGCAATGGTGACCCAAGGTACGGATCAAACCATAGTACAACGGTATTTAACCAGTAGTAGCGTTAAAGATTCTCAAAAAACACTCTATACCAATGCTGTGCTGACATTGCCGGCAACCATTATCTTTTTTGGGATTGGTACCTTATTATTTATGTTCTATTCTGAAATGCCTGGCAAACTGTCTCCAGCGATGTCCAATAACGACTCCATTTTTCCGTGGTATATTGTCAGAGAATTGCCGATGGGGGTTTCAGGTTTGTTGGTAGCCGGGATATTTTCTGCAGCCATGTCCAGTATCAGTAGTAGTTTGAACTCTGTGTCTACAGCCTATTGCAACGATTTTCATATGCATTTTAAGCCAGGGGTCAATGATCATAAATTACTAAAAATTGCCAGGATTGTAACCGTGGTAACGGGTGTGCTTGGTGTGCTTTTAGCACTATGGATGGCCAGTTCTAATATCAAATCATTATGGGATCAATTTTACCGATTCTTAGGGCTTTTTACAGGCGGACTAGGAGGGATGTTCCTTTTGGGGATGCTTACCAAACGTGCTAATGCTACAGGAACTTTAATGGGCTTGGTAGTGAGTGCGCTGTTGATATGGTATATTAGTGTGTTTACGGAAATCAACTTTTTAATGTACTCCTTCTTTGGGGTGGCCTCTTGTTTTACATTCGGCTATATATTCAGTTTGTTTTTTGGAAAACCTAAAGTTAGATAACAGATAATTAGAGTCAATCAAGCACCTGCCACTTTGGAGAGAAATAAGTAGATCTTCCGCCAACTTTGATTTTTTCGATGTTGGCATCGGTGTGAAAACAAGGTTCGCCTTCTTTTCTACGGTGGATTAAGAAGTCTTCCGGAAAATCAGGGTGATGGGCATCATTGGCAATGGACACTTCTATGACGTTTTTCATGGCGTTGAAAACATGTTCAATGTCTTGAGTGCTCATGTCGGGCACTTTTTGCATTGGATGGATTTGTGCTTGGTACAAAATTTCATCCGCCATCCAATTGCCAATGCCGGCTGCCACACTTTGATCCATGAGGACAGCTTTTATATAGGTTTTTTTCAGGCTTAAGGAGGTTTTAAAATCCTCCAAACTTAAATCTCGGGCGTCATCGCTTAAATTGCGTTCCGCTTTATAAGCCGTAATAGAATCAATTAAATCCCACCAGCCAAACTTCCGCTTGTTTTCAAATGCGAAATAAAAGCCATTTTCAAAACTGAGCACGATATGACCGAACTTTGGTCGGTCTTCTTTTTCCTTATAATAATTGGGTCTCCCGGTCATTCCGAAGTGCATCACCAGAGTTTTTTCGCCAGAGGTTTTAATGAACAGATATTTTCCGATGCGTTGGGTTTCGGTAAATTCATTGCCGACCAGATATTTTTCAAATTCAGATTTTGAACTTTTGAGGAGTCGGTTATCACGACATTCGAACGATGTAATGGTCTTGAGCAATGCGGTGTTGTCAATATAAATTTTATAACCCTCAACTTCTGGTAATTCTGGCATACTATTTAATTTTAGACCTAATTTAATTAAAAAACTTCGATGAGTCGTCTCGACTGAGCACTTACTTTCGTCTTTGAAATCGCCGATAATTTATTATCTTCAACCCAATCAAACTGAATCATAACACTACCAAACAAATAAACCTCTAAATTTTAGTCTATGAAAATCTATAAACTCACTTTGGTAACGGATGTTGTAGTAGAGGCATTTGCCAATTTAATTCCGCAACTTGCTCCTAGTTGTCAATTGCCAACAAAAGAAGATTTAAAGGCTATCGTGAACTCTAAACATACCCTGCTTTTTATGGCGGAGGAAAATAATGAGATCTTAGGCACCATGACGCTCGTATTAAATAAAATACCTACAGGCGATAAAGTTTGGATTGAGGATGTGGTGGTCGATCAATCAGCCAGGGGTAAAGGCGTTGGCGTAAAGTTGATTCAGTTTTCAATTGATTACGCTAAAACCGAAAAGCTAATGAGCATCAACTTAACGTCTAGTCCTGATCGCGTTGCTGCCAATCAGCTTTATCAGAAATTAGGGTTTATTCAAAGAGAAACCAACGTTTATAGACTGACTATAAAATAGTACATAAAAACGGTGGCTAATAACGGATATAGCGGTGTTACTTAATTGTGATCAATAACGCCCACTCTTCCGCCTCACCATTAGATGATTTGCGTCGTCTTATAATACATCAAGAACTTCAAGTTGCGTTAAGATTTTACTTCATGCTTATTTAAGTACTCGTCAACACCTGTAGCTAGAGCGTCGTTTTTAAAAGCTATCGGATTTTTCTTAAAGTGTTTTTTAAAGCATTTTGAAAAGTACTTCGGATCATTGAAACCTGTTTTAAAAGCAGTTTCCGAAACAGTATACCCATGTTTAGTGATTAAAATAGCGGCTTTTTTCAGACGCAAAATCCTTACAAAATCAACTAGGCTATGGCCTGTTAAAGATTGGCATTTTCTATAAATGCTTGAATAGCTCATGTTTAAAGGCGCGACCAGATCTTCCATCTTAAAATTAGAGTCCTCCAATCTTAAGTTAATATGTGACACCAAATTTTCAAGAAATAGTTCATCTTGAGATTTCTCTATAAAGTCTTCAGGTCTCGAAATGACTTCTTTGCGGTATTTGCTGATGATATATTCTTTAGAAATTAAAATATTTTGAATTTTCAGCAGCAACTCATTGGTGTTAAAAGGTTTGTTAATGTATTCTATGGCGCCAGATTTCAATCCTTTCAGTTTTGAATTTGTGGAATTTTTAGCGGTCATTAAAATAACAGGAATGTGCTTTGTGAGCTGATCTTCTTGAAGTAATTTGCTCATTTCAATACCGTCTAATTCTGGCATCATGATATCACTTAAGATGAGGTCAGGTAGGTTGCTTTTGGCGTAATAATAGCCTTCGTTACCATTCTCAGCTAAAATTATATTGTAATGATGTTCCAACAATTCCTTTAAAAACAACTGTAGGTCTAGCGTGTCTTCCACAATCAGAACTGTTTTTTTTAATATATTGGGATCGTTATGGTCTATTGATAGTAACTCCTCTTCCATTGTGTCATAGGTAGCTTCATCTTCATAATCTACAGTAATCCGTTCCGTATCGGTATAGACGTCATCAGTTACTGGGAAAGTAATGGAGAATGTTGTACCACTTGTTTTGGAAGATTCTACTTCAATGGTTCCCTTATGCAAATCAATGAGCTCTTTGGTTAGCGCTAGTCCGATACCGGTGCCTTTATTTTTTTTACCGATATGAGACTGATAAAAAAGCTCGAAAATGGAGTCTAACTCTTCCTTGGCAACGCCTGCGCCAGAATCGCTCACTGCGATTTTCACCATCTTATTTAAATTGACAGGAGTCACTATCAATTGAATATTGCCTTCTCTAGGGGTGAATTTAAATGCGTTGGAGAGCAAATTGTAAATAATGTGCTCAATTTTGTCCTTATCATACCAGGTGTCAGTTAAATTTTTAGGACTATTGACGGTAAAATCTATATTCTTTTTTCGAGCTAATTCATTAAACGAACGTACAATGTCTTCAACGTTATCGTGTAAATTATTTTTCGTAACCATTAATCTTAACTTGTCCAATTCTTTATTCCGGACCAAGGTTAACTCATAGGCTATTTTAGAAAGACGCCTTGCGTTGTAGGCAATAATGTTGAGGCGTTGTTTTAGAAGTAAATTGCCATTTTTTTCAGCTTTGATAATCATATCCTCGATAGGGCCTAAGATCAATGTTAATGGGGTTTGAATTTCGTGAGACATTTTGGCGAAAAAGTTCATCTTTAATTGATGCAGCTCATTTTCATTTTTGTGATTTATTTTTTCTAAATACAAGTTCTTTTTCAAACCATACCAGCGTCTGATGCCATAAATAATTAACAAACCAACACATAGGTACAACACCCACGCAATGGGTTTGTTCCAAAAAGGTTTTTCAATGTTAATGGTGATGCTTTTGGTAGGCACGTCCCATGTATCATCCTTCGTGCCAGCTTTTACTTCAAAAGTATAGTTGCCGGCAGGAATATTAGTATAGGTTGCGGAACGGTCATGATGACTAAGTATCCAATCTTTATCAAAGCCTTTTAAGCGATAGGCGTAATAATATTTGGGATGTAAGACATTATCAATAGCAGCAAATCGGAAAGCAAATGAGGATTCATTATGCTTCAATTTTAGGGTTTTTAGCTTACTAAAACCTTCTGTAATTTGATCTGGCAATAACACGTTGGCCGGTTGATTAAGGACTTCAATGTTATTAATTTGCAGAATGGGACGGGATTCTTTCTTAAATAAATCTTGAGGGTAGAAGTAATTAAAACCCTTCAAACCTCCAAAATAGAGCATGCCTGTATGGTCTTTAAAGGCACTTCTGGACAAGAACGTATTATCTTGTAGTCCGTCTGTACTGTAATAGGTTTTTATAATTGAATCATGTGTTTTAAAATTTATAATGCCATCAGTAGAACTTATCCATAAGTTGTCATCTCCAATGTTGATCACTGCCGTTAGTGATTTGTTGGAAATTGCCGATAATTCTTCAAAAGAAGAGAATACGCTACTATTGGTGTCATATTTTAATAACTTTCCGGAATCGTCTATAAGCCATAAGCTATTATAGGCACCTTCAGCAATGTGTTTGATGCCTCTAATTCTATCCAATTCAGAATTGCGAATGGAGCGGTCAATAAATGTTGAGGCGTTCAATTTATTATAATTTTCATTAAACTGAAATAAGCCTCCACCAACAGTGCCCAACCACAATTTCGCATCTTGTGATTCAATTATACTCTGTACAATTAAACCTTTTAAGTTGTTAGTGTTATTTTCAAAAGAAGCCAGGAGTACGAAATCATCGTTGTAAATGTTTAAACACGTGTTAGAACCAACCCATATGCGGCCCTTTCGATCTGTATATACCGTTCTCACATCAGAGGCTTTCTGGTTTTTTACATTAAAGACAGGACTATTTTTAAATTGTCTGGCTTTTGCATCATATATCCAAAGACCATTTTTATAAGTACCTACCCAAATATTTCCCTTATTGTCTTCTGCTATGGTTTGTATATAAAATCCCTTATTTGTAATCGGATCATTAAAAAAAGTCTCTTCTTTAATGATATCATTACCATTAAATGTAATTTTTGTAAGTCCTGATCCGTCTGTGCCCGCCCATAAAATGTTGTCAGAACTTTTTAAAAGACTTAATATTCTGTTCGGATATTGTTGATCAGAGCCTTCATGATAATTAATTGTGTTGGCTGCATTGGGAAGAATGTTGAGGTTACCATAATTTGGTGTAATCCAGATGTTTTGGTGATTGTCTTCAGTAATATGAAGAATCGTATTACTACTTAAAGAAAACTCATTGCGTGTTTGTTTCATAAAAAGAAGGACATCGCCAGTTGTCAAGTTGACTTTGTACAATCCGCCGCCATCTGTTCCTGCCCATAAAAAATCATTGCTGTCAATAAATAGGTTTAAGAACAATTCGCTTTTTATATTGTGATAATTGCCTTTAAAAAATGACTCTTGAATAAAGGTCTTGCTAGGGATATCATATAAGAAAAGACCTTTTGTTTCAGTACCAATCCAAAGTCTGTCATAAGTATCAGTGGTCAGAATCAGGTCTTCGGGGTAATTATTAAAGGGTGCATCTATATATTCTAGTGTTTGGGATGCTAATGAGTAAAAAAGGATATTACCGTCTCCAGTACTAATAAATAGGGTATTGGAGGCTCCAACTGCAAAATCCGTGATTTTTGTAGATCTGTGGTATAGATCGGGAATGGTCGTAATGAGATCCATCGTGCCATCTTTATAAGCGTAAATCGTTCCTGTGTTGGTCATAATCCATAAACTGCCATCTCTTGAAGTCATGACACTGACCCGCTGATTTTCTAAAAGAGGAGTCAAATCTTCAAAGGTACCTTTCTCGGCATTGTATCGGGTTAAAAATCCTTGATACGTTGACAAATATATGTTTTGAGAGGTGTCAGTAATCATATCCTTTATAATTGCTGCACCATCGGCTTTAGGAAATATTCTTTTACTAGGGATCAGACTGTAATTATAGCCATCAAAGACGTAAATATCTCCTTTTTGAACCATCCAAATATTTCCAATATTATCTTGTATGGTTTTGGTGACGGCAATGGGCGTATTATCCGATGAAGGCGAAATATGGGTAAAGTTAATATGATTTTGGGCTAATGATAGGTGCATTACTCCTAAGAAAAAGTAAAAAATGGTCCATCGGTCTCTCAATTGGTGCATAACTAAGTACTGCGTTTTTAATGAAAGGTCTAAAATAGCTTATAAGTGTTAATATCTTCAGAGATTTTTGAATTTAATCTCATTAAATATAAAACTATGTGTTGAATAATGATGAGATGTGTAATAGTAAAAAAGAATGCGAAGGGGTATAAAGTGATCAAATAGGAGTAAATTTTGAGCATTTCAGTGATAATACTGTTAAACGCTGAAAATTTGCCCCTCTTTTTATAACATAAGTTTCACATTTGGGAATAGAATAATTTAACGAAACATTAACTATTAATTAATATGGGTTCTAGAAGGGATTTTGTAAAAACTACGGCGTTAGCTGGAGCTGGGCTTTTTATGTTGCCAAATATATCGTTTGGAGCCATGACAGGTGAGTCCGATCAAAAATTGAAAATCGCTTTTATAGGTATTGGAGAAAGAGGCATTATGCATTTAAGTAATGCTATGTATAGAAAGGATGTTGAAGTTACTGCAATTTGCGATGTGGACCCTAAACGGATTGATATAGCTTTAAAAATGATCTCCGATAGAAAATTTGCTAAGCCCTTAGTTTTTGATAAATCAGATAATGACTACAAAAACCTGCTCGATTTAAAAGAGGTAGATGCTGTAGTGATTTCAACACCTTGGTTATGGCACACAAGAATGGCGGTAGATTCCATGAAAGCTGGTAAATACACCGGTCTAGAAGTTTCTGCGGCCAATACCTTGGAAGAATGCTGGGATTTGGTGAACACACACGAAGCAACAGGATCGCATTTGATGATTCTTGAAAATGTAAACTACCGTCGCGATGTTTTAGCCGTATTGAATATGGTCAAACAAAATGTTTTTGGAGAGTTAGTGCATTTTAGATGTGGCTATCAGCATGATTTACGTGAGGTAAAATTCAACAATGGCACGCAACCCTATGGCGGAGGTGTAGAATTTGGTGATAAGGGGTATTCTGAGGCAAAATGGCGCACACAACATTCGCTTTTAAGAAATGCTGATGTGTATCCAACCCATGGCTTGGGCCCAATAGCCGTAATGTGTGATATTAATAGGGGCAACCGATTAATGTCATTAACATCACATGCTTCAAAAGGTATCGGACTGCACAATTATATTGTGGACAAGGGAGGAAAAGATCACCCCAACGCGAAGTTAAAATTCAAGCAAGGTGATGTCATTACCACCACCGTTGAAACTACCAATGGCGAAACCATTATCATAACCCATGATTGTAATTTACCAAGACCTTATTCCTTAGGGTTTAGAGTTCAGGGAGCCAATGGCCTATGGGAAGTTGATGGCAACCGGATTTATATTGAGGGCAAATCGAATCCTCACCGTTGGGATGCTGCCGATGAGTGGCTCGAAAAATATGACCATCCCTTATGGAAAAAGTACGGTGAGAAGGCTACAGGAGCGGGACACGGTGGCATGGACTTTTTTGTACTAAATGCATTTATAGAATCGGCCAAAGAAAATAGTGCACCGCCAATGGATGCCTATGATGCTGCAGCATGGAGTTCAATAACACCATTATCAGAAGCTTCCATAGAAAATAACGGAGAACCTCAGGATATTCCTGATTTTACAAGAGGGATGTGGGTAAAACGCAAACCTTATAATTGGATTAAAGAATCTTATTAGACTAAACAACCATGAAAATTAACTAACAAAAATTACTTTATGAAAAAATTATTTACTTTCTTATTGTTGACAATATTTGTTACCGTTGGGTTTGAGGCTCAGGCACAGAGCACTCAAAAAACCATAACGGGAACTGTAATAGATGTTGATAAAGTTCCTGTGATAGGTGCCAATGTTATTGTTGATGGTACATCTATTGGAACCATAACTGATTTTGACGGAAAATATAGTATTACAATGCCTTCTACGGCACGTTCTATATCTGTATCTTATGTGGGTTATGCCACTCAAACGATAGTCATTGGTGAGCAAAAAGTCATTGATGTCACTTTAGAAGTTGATGCTGCTGGCTTAGACGAGGTGGTGATAGTTGGGTACGGACAACAGAAAAAAGAAAGTGTTGTTGGTGCACAAGCTACTATTAAACCTAGAGAACTTAGATCTCCTACTGGAAATCTAACCACGGCAGTTGCGGGTAGAATAGCTGGAGTAGTTGCCACTCAGAGAGGAGGGGGGCCTGGTGCAGACGGAGCAACCTTATTTATTAGAGGTATTGGAACCTTTGCCAGCAGCCCACAAGCCCCGTTACTAGTAGTTGATGGAGTGCCAGATCGTGATATCAATAATATTGATCCAGAAGACATTGAAAGTTTTACAGTGCTTAAGGACGCAACAGCTACAGCTGTATATGGAACACGTGGCGCTAATGGCGTTATACTTATCAATACCAAAAGCGGTAAGATTGGTAAACCTACAATTAATGCTGAATACAATCACGGAATTACCAGATTTACGGATCTTCCAGATTTTGTGGATGGGCCAACATTTATGAGGCTTTACAACGAAGGTTTAACCATGCGGGGTAGAACGCCAACCTATACTGAAGAAGTTATTGGATTTCATGAGAGTGGGGTGGATCCGGATTTATATCCAAATGTTGATTGGTATGATGTGTTATTCAAGGATTTCGGGAGTAATGATAGAGTGACTCTAAACGTTGGTGGTGGTTCTGAATCAGCACAATATTATTTATCTGCAGGTTATTACGGAGAGTCAGGTTTGTTCAAAACAGAAAATATTGACTCTTACAATTCTGAGTTAAAGCTGAACAGGTTTAATTTTACAAGTAACTTAAATTTAAATATTACCAGAAATACAAAATTGGATTTTGGAATAAACGGTTATATCACTGATTATAACCGACCGGCTTATGGTGTGAATACTATTTTTAATATTGCTACGGCTTCTTCACCGCATACTATTCCTTCGCAATATAGCAATGGTCAATGGCCACAAATAAAAGGAACACTTCAAAGTCCTTATATGGCATTAACCCAATCTGGTGTTACCAACCAGGCCTCTAACACCATAAGATCGAATCTAAGAGTAACTCAGGAATTAGATATGGTTTTAGATGGTTTAAGCGCAACGGCCATGTTCGCTTATGACGTTAACAATAGTACTAATTTAACCCGATCAAGAAATTTGCAAACCTATTTTGCAACAGGTCGTGATGATGAAGGTAATTTAATTACTGAGATCTCAGCTCCAGGTTCAGATGAGTTAGGGTTTGAGTTGACACGTTTTGGTGATAAAAGATTTTATGTGGAAGCGGCAACAAATTATGCTCAAAAATTTGGTGATCACGACGTTTCAGGTCTACTTCTATTCAATCAATCTGATTTTAGAGATGCTTCTGATCGAGTTACTAGTTATAAGGCAGCCATTCAATATAGACAACGTAATTATGTAGGACGTGTAAACTATGGTTATGCTGACAAATACTTTGCTGAAGCTAACTTTTCCTACTCCGGTTCAGATAACTTTGTGGATAGTGAACGTTATGGTTTCTTTCCTTCCTTTGGGGCTGGATGGATTATTTCTAAGGAAAAATTCTTTGAACCCCTCCAGAATATCGTTTCTAATTTTAAATTAAGATATAGTTATGGTCTTTCTGGAAATGCGGCGGTTGATAATCCTAATTTACGATTCTTATACTTAACAACAATTGGTAACAGCGCCGGTTATACTTTTGGGGCTCCAGGATCACAACGAAGTTATGGTGGTTATAATGAATCTCGAATTGGTGGTGATGTACGCTGGGAAACCTCGTATAGACAAAACCTAGGTATTGAATTGAGCTTTCTTAATAGTGATCTAGACCTTACGGTTGAATTATTCCATGAAAAAAGAGAAGGTATATTACTCCCTAATTATGTAATCCCTTACGTTTCAGGATTTACAGTAAGTAATATTCCATACAACAATGTGGGGCGTACCGAAAATAAGGGTATAGACGTAACGCTAGATTATAACAAGAATTGGAGTGGTACAAGCTTTTTCTCTTTTAAAGGAACATTTAATTACAATAAAAACAAGGCTGTATTTGATGGTCTTCCGGAATGGAGGTATCCTTATCTAAATAGGATTGGTCAGTCAATCAGCCAGCGCTTCGGTTATATATCCCAAGGGTTTTTTGAGAGTGAAGAGCAGATTGCAAATGCAGCCGTGCAATCTGGTGATGTAAGGCCGGGAGATCTTCGTTACAAAGATCTTAATGGGGATGGTTTAATAAACAGTAATGACCAAACGGCCATTGGTTATGGAAGTGTTCCCCAAATTGTCTATGGATTGAGCTTTGGAGGAGGTTTTAAAGGTTT
Organism: Gelidibacter salicanalis; assembly: GCF_016469035.1. Taxonomy (GTDB): domain Bacteria; phylum Bacteroidota; class Bacteroidia; order Flavobacteriales; family Flavobacteriaceae; genus Gelidibacter; species Gelidibacter salicanalis_A. The sequence goes on from NZ_JAEHJZ010000039.1 coordinate 20,308, forward strand.
TGATATTAGCTTGTTTTTTCAAGGTACTGCGCTTGTTGATTTTAATTATGCAGGTGGTTTTGGAACAACACCATTTTCACAAGGTGCAAATTACGGTAACATGTACGCGACAGTCAATGATCGTTGGACACCTGAAAACCCTAACCCTAATGCGTTTTATCCAAGATTGTCCACGAATCAGGATCAAACTACTAATTACTACACCAGTACACATTGGGTTGAAAGAGCTGATTATATTAGATTAAAGCAAGCCGAAATAGGGTATACTTTTGAGGATAATAGTTTTTTAAATAAATATGCTATTCAGAAAGTTAGGTTGTTTTTGAGCGGAACTAATCTCTTTACAATTTCACCTTGGAAGCACTGGGATCCAGAACTTGGCGATGGACGGGGTGCAGCCTATCCTAATATTAGTGTTTACAACGTAGGTTTACGTTTTAATTTTCAATAAATACGACTATGAAAAATATTAAAAACATAACATTTATATCATTCAGTATTCTTTTTGTATCGCTTTTTACAGCCTGCGAAAAAGATTATTTTGATACCCAACCCGATAATCAGTTATCAGTAGATGGAATTTTTTCTAACCGCGGCCAAACAGAAACTTGGTGGGCAGGACTATTCAGTAATATCCCTGATATCTGGGATCAACCTTACAACTATCAATACGGACTAACCACTGATGAGAGTGATGCCAGCAATTGGATTAATCCGGGGATCAACAGCGGTGCTATTACTCCTGATAATACACCGTCTAATTTTCAATCACTTTATGAACGTATCCGTTTAGCAACAATTTTCTTAGACCGTGTTGATGGAAACATTGAAATATTAGAGCAGGCTGGTGGAGATCAAATTATTCAGCATTATAAAGGTGAGGCCAGGTTTTTAAGAGCATACTATTATTGGAGGATGATGAAACAGCTCGGGCCGGTTGCGTTTGCGCCACTTGAGCCTGGACAACCTGGAGATGATTTTCAAATTCCGAGAAGTACTTGGGACGAGAGTGTTGATTTTGTTTTATCTGAACTAGCATTAGCGAAATCAGATTTACCAGTAGATTACTATTTAGATGGAAATGCCGTCGATGGTACTCAAATTGGAAGAATCAATAAAATTATCGTTACCGCTCTAGAGTCTCAAATTTTACTTTACCATGCGAGTCCGCTCTTTAATGGAAATACAGAATTGGCTGATTTTAAAAATCTTGATGGTACTGTTTTATTTAATCAAGTCTATGATGCCAGCCGTTGGGATAGAGCCGCACAAAAAGCCATAGAAGCAATAGATATCGCTGAGGCTAATGGGAAAAGCTTATTCCGTGTAGAAGATTCAGATCCATTTAGGGCTGGGTTTTTATCCAGTCGCAATTTATTTTGGGATGGATGGAGAACTGAGGGAATATGGGTAAGACCTTCAAGCAGTTCCAGTCAATGGGAAATTCATGCCGCGCCACGGTCTACTGCGGGAACTGCCTATAACGGTATTGCCGTCATTCAAAGTTTGGTTGATGAATATCGTATGGATGATGGTACAAGTATTGAGGATAGTGATATCTATAACGAAGATACTTACACTGATGCTGCAACAACATATTATGCGGCTGGCACTAATGCGATGTACACCAATAGAGAACCACGTTTTTATGCGCATATTTCTTTTAATGGCTCCGATAATCCGGGCGTTGAAAAATCGGGTATTAACAATTCTCGTGTCGAATTTTTCTATTCAGGAACTTCAGGCAAGTCAGCATCGCCTAGAGACTGGCCGAAAACTGGTTATACTGCCAGAAAAAATATTCATCCTACATTTAGTGTAAATCCATGGGTGACGGTGAGCAGACCCGCAATGCTTATAAGATTGGCAGAACTCTATTTAAATTATGCAGAAGCTTTGAACGAGTCAAATCCGGGAGATCCAAATATCTTGCTTTATTTAAATAGGATCAAAACAAGAGCGGGACTACCTGAAATGACAGCTGGGCTGAGCCAAGAACAAATGCGCCAAGAAATACGGCATGAAAGACGTATCGAATTGAGTTTTGAAGGACACCGCTATTTTGATGTGCGTCGATGGAAAATTGCAGGGCTACCTGGATCGAATCAAGGAGGAGCATTCTACGGGATGGACATGAATAAAGGAACGTTTTTATCTGATCCTGCGTTCCATACAAGAACTATTGGTTTTACAAGAGCGCCATGGCAACGGAAATTTTATTTTATGCCTTACGGTCAAAATGAAATGGATAGAAATAAGCAATTGGTCCAATTCCCAGGTTATTAGAACTTAAAACTTTAAACAAAATGAAAAAAAGATATTTATTATATACATCTCTAATAGTTATACTTGGACTACACTCCTGTGAGAAGGACGCTATACCATACGAAGAGTTAACTGACAATAAAGAAGGAGCCTTAATATTTACCTCTAAAGCGAGAGGAGGTATTAAAACTCTACAAACTTTTTCTCTTGAGGAAGAAAGTTACTTAGAAAAAGATACTGTTATGTTCAACGCAGGTTTTGGAGCTTTAGGTTTGCCTGCCAGTAATATTGATGTTACTTTTTCAATCGATACTAGGGCGTTTGATAGTATTAATGACATTCGAGAACTTAATGGTGAGAAATTGTATATACCATTCCCGAGTGATGCTTATTCAATAAGTACTTTGGAATTGACAATTCCAAAGGGTGAAGAATATTCAAACTTTTCAACAATGATCTATGATCCTGAAAAATTTGACATAGACAATAATTACTTAATTGCGCTTTCCATCATAGATGCTTCAGGGTATAAAATTAATCCTGAGGTTAAAACAGCTATTTTTCGAGTTTCTGAAGTTATAATTCCTGAACCAGAACCAGATTACTATAGCAAAGATGATTGGGAAGTTATTGATTTCAGTTCAGAAGAAAGTAAAGGAGAAGGTACAAATGGGTTTGCTTCAAGAATTATTGATGGCGATATAAATACGTTTTGGCACTCTTGCTGGTCTGGTTGTACAGAAGAACAATCTACTTATCCACATCATATAACTGTGGATATGATGACTGGCAAAGAAATTAACGGGATGGAATTTGCGCAACGTCAATCTGGGTCTCGTGGAATCAACTTAATAGAAATTGAAGTTAGTGATGATAATGAAGCCTGGAGAAGCCTAGGCGAATTCAATCTGATAAATTCTGTTGCACCTCAGTTAGTTGCTTTTGAAGAATTGGAATCCTTTAGATTTTTTAGAATTATCATTAAATCAGGGCATAGTGATGGTGGAGCAGCGTTTGTAGCTCTTGGTGAAGTAAGTCCATATATTTTGGATTAATACTATAATGGATGTGAAAATGTGATTATTAGAATTACGACTTTATATATTTAAATCACTTCATAATATTTCATGTATCAGTAATAATAATTTAAGCGGTGTTTTGAAAGAGATGCCGCTTTCATTTTTTAGTATCATTTATACATGAAAAAATATTAATAGAGAAGGTCTTCATCGGCGCGTATGCTACTAATTAAATTTTTAACCATAAAAACCCATGCTTATGCATCCCAAATTATTTTTGTTATTATTTATTTTAGGTTTTCATTTTACCAGTTGCTCTGACAAGGTTGATATTAAGGAAGAACCACAAGTGGTAACACCACCACCTACTCAAGATCCTGATACTTACAAACCTGCCAATGCCAATAGCATTGACAAAGATGTACTTATTGCACCAAGCGGAGCGACGGCCTCTGAATTCCAAAATGGCACCGACATACAAAAAACCTTAGACGGCGATAAAACCACTATTTACCATAGTAAATGGGGCGGACAGACCGTGTTTCCTGTAGACCTAATCTATAACTTTGCAGAAGATAAAGATCAAATCGATTATTTTGTCCTTTATCCTAGAAGCGATAGTAACAACGGAATTATCCAGGAAGTTACCGTGTATCTAAAGGTGCAAGGTTCAGACGACTTTGTAAAATATAAGGATTTTGTATTCGAAAACGGCAATACTCCAAAAATCATCACATTTACTGATGGGTTTAAGAACCCGAAGGCTATAAAATTATCAGTAACTAAAGGTGTCAACAATTTTGTAAGTCTAGCCGAGATTGAATTTTACAAAGAAAGTATGGCTTTAGAAGCGAGCTTAAGTGTTTTTAGCGATAAGGCCTGTACGCAATTTAAACCGGGGACCACAAGAGAAGACATTCTAGCTATAGAGAATGAGTTTATCAGAACCATGGCATTGGCCATGTTTAATGAAGTGTATGAACCTTTTAGAATTGGAGAGTTTAAGAGTTATCCTGACCCGAGTATTATAAGTGCTAGCAACAAAACAAGTACCTATGGTATTTATGATAATGTTACCGGTATTTATGTGAAGTGGGGTACTGAAATGGTTGTTTTTATGAATGATTTTCAAGGCGAGATATCTCTGCGAGTCGTTAATCATACTCAAGGATTTGGAGGAATCGACTATGTTTTGAAACCGGGCGTGAATCGTTTCAAAGCAAATACGGAAGGCTTGGCTTATTTAATTTATCAAGATACTCACCAATATGATGTTAAAGCGAACTTCGCTACAGGTCAAATCAATGGCTATTTTGATAGTGCCAAACATAAAAAGGAAGATTGGAAAGCACTGATTGATAATGCGCCATATAGTTATTTTGATGTGTTAGGTAAGTATGCCCATTTATCCTTTACTACAGATGACCTTCGTCAATATACGCCAGATATAGTAGAGCTTATCGGTCTGTATGATGATATTGTTGACTTAGAACAGGATTTCTTGGGTTTCTATAAATACGATAGAGCAAATCCAACGCGCATGTATTTTAGAACCAATACTCATCAAGACATGTACATGTTTGCTACATCGTATCGAACGGAATATCATAAAAACACCATGCCAGCACTTTGTAATCCAAACACCTTGAGATCTTCACCATGGGGTCCTGCGCATGAAGTGGGTCATGTTAACCAAACGCGACCAGGATTGCGATGGTTAGGAATGACAGAAGTAAGTAATAACATCTATAGTCTCTATGTTCAGACCACTTGGGGCAATGCAGCGCGAATTGACGAAGAAAAAGTTGAGCCGTTTAACAACCGATATGAGAAAGCGTTTACAGAGATTTTAGCGACTGAATTGGCTCATGGAGAACATGGAGATGTGTTCTGTAAGCTAGTACCGTTCTGGCAACTGCAATTGTATTTTTCAAATGTGCTAGGCATTAAAGATTTTTACAAGGACGTTCACGAAAAAATCAGGGTCAATCCAGACCCAAGTACATCAGGAGCTGCTCAGGTTGAGTTTGCTAAAATTTGCTCTGAGATTGCGCAAACAGATTTAACAGAGTTCTTTATAAAATGGGGATTCCTTAAAGCTGTTAATAAAGATTTGGACGATTATGGGCAGGGCACAATTCAAGTCACACAGGCCATGGTAGATAATGCCATAGCCGATATTAAAGCTAAAGGGTATCCAGAACCAGAAATGAAGTTGGAATTTTTACATGAACAAAGTTTACCTATGTTTCAAAGTAAGGGTACGCTTCAGGTAGGATCAGCATCTGTAAGCAATAATACGATCAGCATTTCAGGAACAAGTAATGCAGTGGTTTACCAACAAGAGCGTAATGGAGAAATTATCCATATAGCCGCGAGAAACAATTTTAAGGTGGCATCTTTTAATAGTACTGACAAGCTTTATGCCCTAGGCTATAAGGGCGAACGTGTAGAGATTTCAATAAAGTAATTGAGAAAAAATAGCAGGAGAGTTACGAGCTCTGTAACTCTCCTTTTAACAAAAATTAAAACATAACTTATGAAACTTCATTATTGGGTAATCTTCTGTGTATTGGTTTTTTCGTGTAAACCCCAACAGGTTACTAACGAAACCTCAAGCAAGGAACAACTTATTCTAACCACTGAAATCCCTGCACAGCCTAACAGCTGGATGGTCAATAGTCAACACAAAAACAAGAAAACCCCCAGCATTGAAACCAAACAGTGGACGGACATGAATCAGGTGATGCGAACCTATTTTAAAACAGACACTTCGGGTAAGCTTCACTTGGGCTTAAATGTAAGGGTGCCAGAAGGCATATCGAAACTGAAAGTTACTCTAGGGGGTACAACAAAAACAATAGAAATATCAAACACTGATGCTAAAACTATTGAAGTAGGTATTTTTGAGATTTCAGAAGGCTATAATTTTGTTGAAATTGAGGGGTTGGAGAAATCAGGAGCCGTGGTTGCCAATATCAGCAAAGTCTTAATCGGCGGTCCTGCCACAAAAGGCCATGTCTATTTTATAAAGGATGATTTTTATTTTGGACGCCGTGGACCATCCGTCCACTTATCCTATGAAATGCCTAAAGACAAGGAAGTCGTGTACTTTTATAACGAAATTAATGTTCCTAAAGGCGAAGACGTCATCGGCTCCTATTATATGGCCAATGGTTTTAAGGATGGCTATTTTGGCATTCAGGTCAATTCTGAAACGGAGCGTCGCATCCTATTTTCGGTTTGGAGTCCTTTTGATACCCAAGACCCCAATGAGATTCCTGATGACCATAAAATAATATTATTGGGTAAAGGTGCTGGCGTGACCACAGGCGAGTTTGGCAACGAAGGTTCAGGTGGTCAGAGTTATAAAGTTTACAATTGGAAGTCAGATACCACCTATAAGTTTTTATTGAAAGGGGTGCCGGTAGAAAATAATTCAACAGACTATACTGCATATTTCTACACCCCAGAAGATGGCAGATGGAATTTAATTGCCAGTTTTAGAAGGCCTCAAGCCAGTAGATACTTAAAAAACCTGTATTCATTTTTGGAAAATTTCGATACAAAGACGGGCAACATTACAAGAAAAGCGAATTACAATAACCAGTGGATTTACAGCACCGATAAGGAATGGACAGAATTGACCACAGCTAAATTTACCGCAGATGCGACGGCTAGAAAAGAATCAAGAATGGACTATGCTGGCGGAGTCGAGGGCAACCAGTTTTTTATGAAAAATTGCGGATTTTTTAACGACACCACACCAATTGATACTGTATTTACCAGAACGGCCAATGGAGTGGCGCCAATAATTGATTTTTCAAAGTTAGAGATCCCAAAAAGTTAATATTTTTTTGAGTTAGTTAGTCAGAAAACCCGAAAACATTGTTTTTCGGGTTTTTTTATAAGTATAATATGGCTGAGAACAAGCATAGATGGGCCTTAATATAGAATAGATTACGCAACTCAAGCTTGGGATGGGGTTTGAAAACGTGTATATTACTAAGGCTTTTCATTACTGGGAAATGATGGTTTAACGGCACGGTACTTTTTATTGGTGGGACTTGAAATTAAGGGCGAATTAAAATTCGACCGATTCACTTCTTTTAATTCGGCCGTGTTTCCTGTTGCTGCGGTAGTAAGTGGCGCATTGTTTCCAGCGCTTATATAATTTGCTTTCAATCAGGACACAGGTAGGCTGTTAGGTCATTAACCACAGTTTTAAGGGTAGAGGTTTGGTACACCAATGTGTGCCACGACCGGGGTTTTGCTAAACCATCCTTGTTTAGGGCATTCATTCGTCAAATAGGGGTATTATTTCGTCAGTTCTTCCCCAATCCCTGAAAACGCCTAAAATATCTCCAATTCTATACCAGTTAAGTTTCATATTTGGGCGCACGATTATTAAACAATTAACTATTTCAATATGGGTTCAAGAAGGGATTTTGTAAAAAAAACGGCTTTAGCCGGTGCGGGTTTATTTATGCTTCCAAGTGTATCATTTGGCGCCATGTTAGGCTCGTCTGACCAAAAATTAAAAATAGCTTTTATAGGCGTCGGTTTAAGAGGTGTTAATCACTTAAACAATGTATTACATAGAAAAGATACAGAAGTTACTGCCATATGTGATGTGGATCCTGTCAGAATAGATCTCGCATTAAAAATGATAAAGGATGCAGGGTTTGCAAAACCGCAGGTTTTCGGTAGTTCAGATCTTGATTATTTAAATCTTTTGAATTTGAAAGAAGTGGATGCTGTTATAATCTCTACACCTTGGCTTTGGCATACAAGAATGGCAGTAGATAGTATGAAGGCTGGTAAATATACTGGCTTGGAGGTTTCTGCAGCCAACACTTTGGAAGAATGTTGGGATTTGGTAAACACACACGAAGCCACAGGATCGCACTTGATGATTCTTGAAAATGTAAATTACCGCAGAGATGTATTGGCGGTTTTAAATATGGTCAAGCAAAATGTGTTTGGTGAGCTGGTACATTTTAGATGTGGCTACCAACATGATTTGCGTGGTGTAAAACTTAATGATGGTAAATCAGCTTATGGGAAAGGTGTTGAGTTTGGAGATAAAGGGATTTCTGAATCCAAATGGCGTACACAGCATTCCCTCTTAAGGAATGGCGATGTGTATCCAACCCATGGAATTGGTCCAATGGCCGTGATGTGCGACATCAATAGAGGTAATCGTCTCATGTCATTGACTTCCCACGCTTCAAAGGGTGTCGGATTGCATAATTATATTGTGGACAATGGTGGGAAGGACCATCCCAACGCCAAATTGAAATTCAAACAAGGCGATGTGATCACCACTACGGTAGAAACTACCAATGGTGAAACCATTATCATCACACATGATGTTAATTTACCAAGACCTTATTCCTTAGGGTTTAGAGTACAAGGAGCAAACGGGTTATGGGAAGTTGATGGCAACAGGATCTATGTGGAAGGGAAATCAAAACCACACCGTTGGGATGATGCTGATGAATGGCTCAAAAAATATGATCATCCTTTATGGAAAAAGTACGGAGAAACTGCCATGGATGCTGGTCATGGTGGTATGGACTTTTTTGTGATCAATTCTTTTATAGAATCTGCTAAGGAAAAATTGGCGCCCCCAATGGACGCTTATGATGCCGCAGCATGGAGTTCTATTACACCCCTTTCAGAAGCGTCTATAGAAAATAACGGAGAACCTCAGGATATTCCTGATTTTACAAGAGGGATGTGGGTAAAACGCAAACCTTACAATTGGATGAAGGACACGTATTAAAGGTGCCTAAGAATACTCTGAATATTATTAATAAAATGAAAACTAACTTAAAATCAATCTAATGAAGAAACTATTATTTGTGTTGTTCTTATCCCTGTTTCTCGGTTCTGCTTATGCACAACAATCTAAAATTGAGGTCAAAGGAACTATAACAGAAGCCAGTGCAGGCACTTTTGTTCCAGGTGCAACGATTATTGAAAAGGGCACTACAAATGGCGCTGCCTCTGATTTTGATGGAAATTTTTCTATCGAAGTAAATCCTGATGCCACATTGGTCATCTCATTTATAGGATTTGTGACTGCTGAAATCAAAGTAGATGGTCGCTCTGAAATAAACGTAAGTTTGGTGGAAGACGTTGCCAGTTTGGACGAAATTGTCGTTGTAGGTTATGGCGTTCAGAAAAAAGTAAACCTTACTGGATCTGTTGCCACTGTGGATGGCGATATGCTGGAAAGCCGACCAATCACTAGCGTCTCTGCAGGATTGGCTGGTTTGTTACCAGGTGTCTCTGTAAATCAACAAACGGGTCAACCGGGTGCTGACGGTGGTAGTATCAGAATTCGTGGTACGGGTACCTTAAACCAAGCCTCACCAATGGTTTTAATTGATGGTGTGGAAGGATCATTAAACGATGTTCAAGCCAACGACATTGCAAGTATCTCTGTACTTAAAGATGCTGCATCAGCTGCTATTTATGGTTCAAAAGCAGCAAATGGGGTCATTTTAATTACTACAAAATCAGGAAAATCTGGTGAACCTGTAGTAAGTTACACGAGTGATATTGGTTGGCAGTCGCCAACGCAATTGCCTGAATATTTAGGTTCTTATGATTATGCGCGTTTATACAACGAGGCCTTAGTAAATGGTGGTAAAGCACCAAAATTTACAGAGGGCGATATTGAGCTTTTCCGTAACGGAACAAGTCCTTACACCCACCCTGATACTGATTGGCAAGATCTTTTATACCAAGGCTCAGGTTTTTTAATCACCAATAACTTCGGCGTTTCTGGTGGTTCAGAAGTCACTAAATACCGTGCTTCCGTTAATCATCAAAAACAAGATGGTATCATCCAGCATACGGGTAAAAATGAATATAACGGCCGACTAAATCTTACCGTGACACCTAAAAAGTGGTTGACTACAAATATGAATCTGTCTTATACCCAAATGGATCGGGAAGCTCCAAATAATGCGTATGTTGGTGGTGGAATAGATCAAATTATCAGACAAGCCAACAGAATTGCACCTTGGATTCCTTATAAAAATGAAGATGGAACTTATGGTACTATTTCAGATGGTAACCCAATTGCATGGTTGGATATGGGGCCACAAATTAATTACCAACGTAAAACTTTTGTAGGAATTGGTTCTGTACAAATTGATTTGCTAGAAGGCTTGAACATTAAAGCCTTAGTGTCTCATAGAAATGTGGAAGAGGACAATTCAGAAATGAATAAGGAAAATCAATACAACCCTAATAAATATCATGGACCGACGAAATTGACCGAAGACCTTAGAACAAGTACGCGTAACACATTCGATTTGACGGCAAATTATTTCAAAAGCTTCAATGATGTGCATAATGTCTCCGTACTTGCTGGATATCATGCTGAATCTTTTGATTTTAAAAAAACCACAGCGTATCGTGAAAATTTCCCAAGTACTGAACTTCCAAATTTAGATGCTGGATCTACCAACGGAATGAAAAATACCGGATATACGCGTGAACTTAATATGGTTTCATTTTTTGGACGTATTAACTACGATTATATGGGACGTTATTTATTTGAAGCTAACGTGAGGTCCGATGCTTCTTCTCGTTTTGCTAAAGATAACAGAGTGGGTGTATTTCCATCGTTCTCTGCTGGATGGCGTATCTCTGAAGAAGCATTTTTTGAGAACGCTAAAAATTCAATTAACGATTTAAAAGTGAGAGTGTCATGGGGACAATTGGGTAATCAAGACGCACTTAGTGGTGATGGTCAAGATTCCTATTATCCTACCATTCCAACTTTAGGTCTTGGAACCAATTATCCTTTTAATAGTGTCATTACTCCTGGAGCTGCCATAACAAACGCTAAAAATGGTGCTTTAATTTGGGAAAAAACCACCAGCTACGGTATTGGCGTGGATGCCCGTTTATTTAGAAAGATTGATGTGACTGTTGATCTCTACAAAAAACAGACTGAAGGTATTATTATGCAAGTACCTGCTCCTAACGAATTCGCTTTAAACAACTTTTTTGATAACGTAGGTAAGTTGGACAATAAAGGAATTGAAGTGAGTTCAAATTATAGAGACACCTTTGGCGAAGTAGATTTTAGCTTTGGGGGAAATATAGCCTATAATAAAAACGAGCTGGTACAATTAGCAGGCACTGACCAAATTATTGATGGACGCAAAATTCGTCAACTAGGTCAAACCCTTGATTCTTGGTATGGTTATAAAACGGATGGTTTACACCAAAGTCAAGCCGACATTGATGCTTATCCAACTAACACGATTTATGGAAACCAAATTAAACCGGGCGATTTGCGTTACATGGATTCAAACGGCGATGGTAAAGTTGATGCTGATGACCGTGTTTTGTTAGGCAACTCTACACCTAATTTCAACTTTGGTATTAACTTGAGCTTAGGGTACAAAAACTTTGACTTGCAAGCGCTTTTCCAAGGTGCCACAGGAGGTAAAGGGTATATGGATTTTGATGCGGTTGGTGCCGTAAATGGTGATGGTCAGAAACCGTCTGCAATTTGGTTAGATCGTTGGACCCCTGAAAACACAAGCACTAGCGTCCCGCGACTTATAGCCGGTATCAACGGTCCGAGCATGCCTCAAAATTCAACCACAAGCTATTGGTTGAGAAGCACCGATTATCTAAGAATGAAAAACCTTCAATTAGGATACACGATTCCAAGTGATATTTTAGACAATTGGGGTGTTTCAAGACTTAGAGTGTATTACAGTGCTCAAAACTTATTTACGGTAACCAATTATCTTAAAGGATGGGATCCGGAAGCACCTTCGGGACGTGGTAGTAGTTATCCTGTTGTGATGACGAATTCATTCGGAGTTAATTTAACTTTTTAATACATAGTACAAGATGAAAAAATTAATATACTTATTAGGAATAGTGGTTATATTCAGCGCTTGTGACGATTCCTTCTTAGAAACAGCACCTGATGACGCACTATCACCTTCCACGTTTTGGAAGTCGAAGAAAGATTTGGATCTGGCCTTAACAGGTTGCTATAGCGGCTTCCAAAGCGGAGACGATATCATGTATCGCGATGCTGGATCAGATAATGCCTACAATAATTTCCCTTGGGAAGGTTGGACGAACATTGGAAATGGGAAACTATCTGCGGCAGACGCAGGTGCATCATATTACGGCTTTGGAACCATCAACAGATGTAACGAGTTTCTTGCAAATGTTGATAAAGCAACTGCAGTTTCAGAAACAGATAGAGCGGTTTATAAAGCGCAAGTACGTTTTATTCGCGCCTATAAATATTATGTATTGACCACAAATTATGGTGCCGTTCCTTTAATCCAGCAAAACTTTGCTACTCCTGAAGAAGCTAAAGTTCCAAGAGATTCACAAGACGTTATTCGTACATTTATTGAAGACGAATTGACAACGGTAATTGGCATGTTGCCAGATTCTTATTCTGGTGGTGAATATGGTAAAGCTACCAAAGGAGCTGCACAAGCGCTTCTAATGCGTTACTATCTTTACTTTGAGGATTATGACAATGCATTAGCTACCGCCCAAAGTATTTCTGGCTATTCGTTACATCCTTCGTTTGAAGGGCTTTTCGACCCAGCCAATGAGCAAAACGAGGAGATCATATTATCAGTACAGCAAACACCAGATTTTTATGCGGTCAATTTCACCCCATTTATGCCCAACGGCCTTGGCGGTTGGTCTTCTGTAGTGCCTACACAATCGTTGGTTGATGCTTTCGAAATGGCAAATGGTAAAACCATTCAAGAAGCTGGCGAATATGATCCAAACAATCCATATATAAACAGAGATCCTCGATTGAGAGCCTCAATAGTGTATCCGGGTCAGGTATTTGCAAATAAGGTTTACAGTTCAATTGAAGATACTAGTCCTGATTATTATAACAAAGCTGATAATGCCACAAAAACGGGTTACAACTTTAAAAAGTACACTACTTTTTTAGATTTAAACCCTAGTTCTCCTTACTGGAACATGGGGAACGATATCTATATCTTTAGATACGCTGAAGTGCTTTTAACCATTGCAGAAGCAAAAATTGAATTAAGTCAGATTGATAATGAACTTTATGACGCTATGGATGCCGTTAGATTAAGAGCAGGAATGCCTGCTGTTGACCGCGTTAAATATGCTGATCAAACAAGTTTAAGAAAACTACTAAGAAATGAGCGTCGCGTTGAGTTTGCTATGGAAGGTCTTCGGAGAGATGACATTATCCGTTGGGGTATAGCTACAGAAGTTCTTAATGGCGACCTCATGGGCACAAAAAGAGGAACTGTGTTAGAAACCACACAGCCAAACGGCGATCATAATGTGTCTCTAACCTTACCATCAAATCTGATTGAGAACAGACAATTCCAAGCTCCTAAAAACAATCTTTTGCCTATTCCACAAGGAGCAATTGATAAAAATCCGAGCTTAACCCCTAATAATACTGGGTACTAGTTTTCTCTATCCATCGTGTGAAAAAAATACGATGTTTGAAAAAGTTAATATTTTTTATTTTTTTGAGTTAGTTAGTCAGAAAACCCGGAAACATTGTTTTTCGGGTTTTTTAATAGGCTAATTGCTGCTGTGATTCTGAATTTACGCAATTATTGCACAAAACATCCAAGAGCCTAATTTTGCATATCTTCATAAATTTAAAGTAAAACATTACACCACTTTAGCTTCTTTTGTGCGGTTGTTTTGAGAGCGTTTATAACAAGTTAATAGTATTGTTAGGTGTAACTTTCTAGTTTTCAGGTTGGTGTGTCAAAATATTTCAATAAAATAAAATTGAAATTTTATTGAAATAGAAAATATTAAATCGGAAATTGTACTTTGAACGTAATAGTGTCCAAAAATGAGCAACCTAACAAAAAAAATAGAGACCTTTTTCAAAAATGATTCCGCACCGGGAATATTGTTAATCATTGCCACAATTAGTGCGTTAATTGTTGCTAACACGCCTTTAAATAGCTTTTATCATACAGTCATGCAACTCAAATTTGAAATGGGTTTTGAAAACGTCTACATTTCCAAAACCTTGCACCACTGGGTAAATGATGGCTTAATGGCCCTTTTCTTTTTATTGGTAGGGCTTGAAATTAAGAGCGAATTGAAATTTGGACGGCTGACCTCATTTAGATCGGCCACATTTCCTGTGGTTGCCGCAATAAGTGGCGCCTTATTTCCTGCGCTTATATATCTAGCCTTCAATCAGGGAACTGATTATGTAAAAGGTTGGGCGATACCAATGGCTACTGACATTGCATTTGTTATTGGTATCCTCGCCATGCTCGGGTCTCGAATGCCTTCCTGGGCTAAGGTGTTTATTACCACTATTGCTGTGGTAGACGACCTTATTGCGGTATTGGTAATTGCATTTTTCTATACTGACGAAATCAATTTTGGAGCTTTAGGCATAGCCGGGGCCTGTACCTTGATTCTGCTGATCTTTAATTATAAAGGAGTCAACAGATTGACACCTTATCTCATTGTTGGTTTTATAATGTGGTGGGCTGTGTTGACCTCGGGAATTCACGCAACCATTGCTGGTGTCATCTTGGCCTTGACATTACCGCTGCGGCAAGAATGGGAGCTCGATAAAATTCGGCGGTATGCGCTACGCGGTTACCACTTATTTAGAGAAGCAAAAGATCATAAACTGGCAATGACCAGTACAAAAGTGCACGATTATCTTGAAAGAACCCAACGGGAGATGGAATCGCCATTAAAACGTTTGGAGCGTAAACTACACGGACTGGTTTACTTTTTTATCATGCCGCTCTTCGCCTTTGTTAATGCCGGAATTATATTTGATTCGCAAATTCTTAATGAAGCCTTTCATATCCCCATCACTTGGGGGATCATCGTAGGATTGTTGATTGGGAAACCTGTAGGCATTATGTTAGCTATTTGGATCCTTTTGAAATTTTTCTACAAAAACATGCCACAAACCCAAGAAATATGGCGCTTGCTCTTTGGTATTTCGTTGCTCTGTGGTATTGGTTTTACCATGTCGTTGTTTATCGTAAACCTATCGTTCGATGATCGTGTGATTCAGGAAGAAGCGAAAATTGGGATTCTACTCGCCTCTATTTTGAGCGGAATAATTGGTTATATGGTACTGCGTAACGCCACTAGAAAACCAGAGGCAATTACTGAAGATAAGATGAGTAAAATGGGCTATTATTAATCGGTAATACAAGTAAATAGGGTGCCACTTAGTTATAAAATGTAAATTTTAACGCACGTTTGGTGTTGCTAAAAATATAAAAGGAGACTATTTTCTAATAGGTCTCCTTTCTTGATTTTAGGGTGATTCTTGCCATTCTGGTTATGATTAATCTGCTTGTGTAGAATTTTAATGAGAGTCCTTTTCTACTATAACTATCGCAAGGATTACAGTATGCACAGTCCGTAGCTATAGAGGTCATTTTTATAGGGATAAGATTCGTAATGACTTCTAAAATGCCTAACTTTAGACAACTCATTAGGACATATGTGCTCTAAAACGTGGTGGATGCTTGATCGTATTGCATCGCTTTGATTATGGAACCATTTCAAAATTTTAAATAGACCTATCACAATTCACTAAAACTCAAATACTAACCCTATGGAAAACGATGTATTTAAAACTAAAAAGCAATTAACCATTGATGGTAAAACCTATGATTATTACAGTCTTGAAGCGCTTGCCAAACAGGGTTATGATATAGATAAACTACCATTTTCAATTCGCATACTCTTAGAAAATGCCGTGCGTCATTTTGATGGTTTTTCGGTTACTAAAGAAAATATTGAAACCTTGTTGAATTGGGAGCCAAAAGGAATAGATAAGGACATTCCGTTTAAACCTGCAAGGGTATTGATGCAGGATTTTACGGGAGTTCCCGCAGTGGTAGATATTGCTGCGCTTCGGGCAGAAGTGGCAAGGAAAGGTAAAAACCCGGATCATATAAATCCTCTCGTACCTGTAGATTTGGTCATTGACCATTCTGTTCAAGTAGATTATTTTGGAACGGAATATTCCTATCAGCGTAATATGGAGGAGGAATATAAGCGCAATAAGGAACGCTACCAATTCTTAAAATGGGCGCAACAGTCTTTTGATAATTTTAGTGTGGTTCCTCCTGGGATGGGAATCTGCCATCAAATTAATTTAGAATATTTTTCCAAAGGCGTCATTGAACGCGACGGCCAATTGTTTCCAGATACCGTGGTGGGTACGGACAGTCATACCCCAATGGTCAATGGGATTGGCGTTGTGGCGTGGGGTGTTGGTGGTATTGAAGCGGAAGCGGCAATTTTAGGGCAACCGCTTTATTTTATAATGCCAGAAGTGATTGGATTAAAACTGACCGGTAAGTTGCCCTTAGGATCTACTGCCACAGATTTGGTATTGACCATTGCCAATATTCTAAGAAAGCAAGGCGTGGTGGGCAAATTTGTGGAGGTGTTCGGTCCAGGATTAGATCATTTATCGGTTCCTGATAGAGCTACCATAGGTAATATGTCTCCAGAATTTGGATGTACCATCACCTATTTCCCAATTGATGACAAAACATTAAAATACATGCGGGAAAGTAACCGCTCAGAAGAACAAATCAAGTTGGTAGAAACCTACTGTAAAGTCAATATGCTCTGGCGAGAGAATGAAGACCGAATTACCTATACTGAAGTTGTAGAGCTCGATGTGTCTACTATTGAACCGACCGTTGCAGGACCAAAACGACCTCAAGATAAAATACTCTTAAAGAATTTTAAACCGAAATTTATCGATTTGCTGAGTTCATCGTTTGAACGCGAATACATTGAGCATGAAGATCGGGAGTCGGTTATTAGGTGGAAGAATGAAGGGGGCAATCAACCTACTTCTCCGCCTAAAGAAATCTCTGATGGTACAAAAATTGAAACCAAAGAGAAAAACGGGCTTAAAACCGTTTGGATTGATAAAGGCGAACAGAAATATTCATTATCAGACGGATCAGTGGTTATAGCGGCCATTACTTCGTGTACCAACACGTCCAATCCGTTTGTGATGATAGGTGCTGGATTGGTGGCCAAAAAGGCACGAGAAAAGGGTATTGACGTCAAGCCCTGGGTAAAAACGTCTTTAGCGCCAGGCTCTAAAGTGGTGACGGATTATTTGAAAAAAGCCGATTTATTAAAAGATTTGGAAGCCTTGCAATTTCATTTAGTGGGTTATGGCTGTACCTCTTGTATTGGGAATTCAGGACCGCTGCCACCGGCTATTTCTAAGGCGGTAGATGACAATCAGCTGGTGGTGTGCTCAGTGCTTTCGGGCAACCGGAATTTTGAGGCCCGTGTGCATTCACAAGTTAAAATGAATTACCTCATGTCGCCCATGTTAGTGGTCGCGTTTGCAATTGCAGGACGCGTGGATATTAATCTGACTACAGATCCTATTAGTTATGATAAAAATCAACTCCCAGTATACCTTAAAGACATCTGGCCAACGGATGATGAAATCAATGCGGTGCTAAAAGAGGTATTGACGCCAAAAGATTTTCATAAAAATTATTCTGAAATTTTTGAAGGGAATGAGATTTGGAGAAACTTGGAAGTTCCTAAAGGCAAACTGTATGAATGGGACCAAGACTCAACATATATTCAAGAAATCCCCTTCTTTAAAAATATTTCAGAGACAGCACCAGCACTTCAAAACATTACAAATGCACGTGCATTGTTAGTTTTGGGAGACAGTATTACTACTGATCATATCTCCCCAGCGGGAGCTTTTGATGAACATTCTGCTGCAGGACAGTATTTAATAGAAAAAGGAGTCAAAAAAGAAGCGTTCAACTCCTACGGAAGTCGCCGTGGCAATGATGAAGTGATGGTGCGTGGCACTTTCGCTAACGTTCGAATCAAGAATAAACTTGCTAAACAGGAAGGCGGCTACACGGCGTATTTACCAACAGGGGAGGAAATGAGCGTCTATGATGCGGCGATGAACTATCAGAAAGATAATACGCCTTTAGTGGTGCTGACGGGCAAGGAATACGGAAGTGGATCTTCAAGAGATTGGGCAGCAAAAGGTACCTTTTTATTAGGCGTCAAAGCGGTCATAGCGGAGAGCTATGAGCGTATCCATAGAAGTAATTTAGTAGGCCTTGGTGTCTTGCCACTGCAATACGAAGTGGGCGATACCGCGGAAAAATTAGGATTAACCGGAACAGAAATTTTTACTATTTCAGGAATAGCGGAAGGATTGACGCCACACAAATCTGTAGATGTGAGTGCAGAAAATGACAAGGGTGAAATCATTAAATTTAAAGCCATTGCCCGATTGGATTCATTGATAGATATTGAATATTACCGCAATGGGGGCATCCTCCAATACGTGCTTCGTCAGTTTTTAGATAACGCATAAGGATGCACTAAGGATCAATATCTTGAATAGAAATTTAGAATTTAAAATAATTCATTAGTGTCCGGTTAAAATAATTTTAGTGTAATAAACCCTATCTTAATAAGGGATTTTACAAGTTTTGTTAAATGACACCTGTCTTTTTCGAAATGATGTTATGGAGGTAGAGTTGTCAAGTCTATCCTTAGATCATATGTGTTTATCAGTTTGTGATGTGCAATTTGAGCAAATTTTGCTAACATACCAATTTTTGGTATATTTGAATCAAATAGTATTCAAATGAACAAAAACACATCAATATCACTCGGGAATTATTTCGACCAATTCGTCCAAAGTAGCATAAGTAAAGGAAGATTTAAGAATGTTAGCGAAGTCATACGGGCTGGTTTAAGACTTTTAGAAGAAGAAGAAAATAAAGTTATTGCTTTAAAAAACGCAATTCAAGAAGGAATTGACAGCGGAATAGCGCACGACTTTGACCCTAAAAAACATCTTGAAACTTTAAAGGCAAAAAAACACTCGAATGGCTGAATATAAGTTAACAAACAAAGCTGTTGAGGATGTATCAAAGATTTGGGATTATACATTTGAAGTTTGGTCGGAAAAACAAGCTGACAAATATTACGATGAACTAATTTTAAATTGTCAAGAAATTTCTGAAAATCCAGATTTGGGAAAAAGCTACGAAGGCATATCAAAGCAACTTCTCGGAATGAAGGCAAATCGGCATATAATATTTTACAGAACTTTAAGCGAGGGCTATGTTGAAATAACGAGAATATTACACGAGAGAATGGATTTGAAGAAAAGAATAACGGAATAAAAACTATACACAAAATAGTATAGTTAGATTGAGTTTAAATAAAGCAGATTCTGCGCAGCACGTATAAGATGTGGCAAATCAGTAATAGCTCGGTTTGGAAATTTATATGACAGATGGAATGCTTTAAGATATAAAATGAAAGAATGTTAAATAGAAATCCATGAAAAATCAAGTTGTACATATAAAATCAATAGCGCATGCCACTCATGATGTGTTACATATTGTAACCGAAAAACCAGAAGGCATGACTTTTAAACCAGGTCAAGCCACAGAACTGTTTGTAGATGAGTCTGGATGGGAAAATGAAGGACGTCCATTTACCTTTACGGGTTTGCCTGAACAGGAACATCTTGAGTTTATGATAAAAACCTATCCGTCCCATAATGGCGTTACCGAAAAACTACTGTCCTTAAAGGCAGGAGATCGGGTGATCCTGAATGATGTGTTTGGTGCGATTGCCTACAAAGGTGAAGGAACATTTATTGCCGGTGGGGCAGGGGTGACGCCTTTTATTTCAATTTTAAGACATTTGAAATCGCAGGGTAAATTAGGGGATAACAAACTTATTTTTGCAAATAATTCGGAAAAAGATATCATTCTTAAAAATGAATTTCAAACCATGTTGGGTGATAATTTTATTAATATCCTGTCGGAAGATACGGTTGGAGGCATAGCGCATGGACGCATCACAGAGAAATTCTTAAAAAATTGCGGACTGGCCTATGATAAACCATTTTACATTTGTGGCCCGCCGCCAATGATGGAAGCTGTAGTAGAGCAGTTAGCGCATTTGAATGTGTCTAAAGATCAGATGGTGACCGAAGCGTTTTAAATCTTATGAAAAACATCCAAATAAAGCGTATTTATGATGTTCCTGCCAAAGATGATGGGTATCGGGTTTTGGTGGATAGATTATGGCCGCGAGGAGTTTTAAAAGAAGATGCGCAATTGAACGATTGGCTTAAAGAGATTGCGCCTTCAACACAACTCCGAAAATGGTTTGACCATAAGCCTGCAAAATTTGAAGTATTCACTGAGAAATATACGGACGAATTGGAGGATAAATTTGAGATTTTGAGGGAGCTGAAAAACAATACGAGAACTAAAACACTTACGTTACTGTATGGCGCAAAAGACACTGAGCATAATCAAGCGGTGGTGCTTAAAACGGTTTTAGAAAACCTTTAAAAGTACAATTAGGAGGTCAGTTTATGCGGCTATGTCAGTTTGAGTGCCTATGTCAGTTTGAGCGCAGTCGAAAACCTTAGTATTTGGGGTGTCACAGTATTTCGACTGCGCTCAATATGACATTCGTTTTTATAAACCTTACATCTTAATCAATTTAGAAGTAGACACATGTCCGTTATAATCATTAATTTTAATAACATACAAGCTCTGGTCTAAATCAGAAACATCAAAACTATCTTTTTGTGTAAAGTTGCCTTTAAAAGATTTGATGTGTTTCCCCGTAAGGTCATAAATATCTAAGCCATTAAAATCTCTATTTACTTTAAACCTGCTGTTTGACGGATTTGGATATAGGGTAAAACTGGAAGTGCTTTCAAAACCATCAGTGCTTAATGTAGAAGGTTTATTTCCAAATATTCTAAACTGACCTGCAGCGATAGATATTGTAGCTTGGTTGTAGCTTGTCTTTCCTGTATCATCCATTAAGTCATACCAAGTTTCTCCGGAAGGGATGGTCGTATTTAAAGTTTTAGAGGTCACATCAAAATTCGCCAAAACAATCACATTCTTAAGGCTACTGCCCGGCAATGCATTATTGAAAATTTCAATGGAAGGGGTAAGGGTATTGGTGTTTATTTTATAGTCGCCTTCAAACACATCTTCTTCTGTTTTTAGCTTAATTAGCCGTGCCCAGTCGTTATAGACCTTATTTCTATTAGTGTCTCCCAACCAGTTTTGTGTCCATTGTGGTTGTGGCTTGGTGGCCAATTTACAGTCTCCCGGTGGGTTGCCAGCATCCCCACCTTCTTCTAATGGAGCGTCAGGTATATTTAGTGTACCATCATTACAGGTAAAAATTGAATTTTGCATTCCTAATTCGCCAAAATGCCAGATCATTTTAGGTCCTGGTACAGTTAAAGTAACAGCACCCAAGGCGGACATTCTTGATAAAGCGGTATTTAAATCTTTAACATCATGAACACTGTTGGTGCTATTGCCATACATCAAATTTTTGTACATCAAACGCTCCTCATCATGACTTTCTGCATAGCCTATAACACGTAGACCTTGAAATTGCGGTCTTGATTTATGACCAATACCACTAATATCAGCGGTATAACCCATAGTCAATTCGTTATAAGCACGGTTCATATTACCCCACATCATGATGCCTTTTCCCTCGTCATATTTATAATTAGCCCATTCTTTTTCTTCATTCTCTGAACCTAAATGCTCAAAAATGACATAATGGTTGGGATCTAAGGACCACGAGTAATCCGCATATTCTTTTAAAACCGCTACACGATCTGCTTGATAAGCATTGGTACAGCCTTCATCGTTGGCAGTGCAATTTTGGGTAAATCCTTTAGTCAAATCCCAACGGAAGCCATCAATCTTAAATTCTTCAATCCAATGCTTAACAATCCGTTTTGCATACGCTTTAGTGATCGCGTTTGAATGGTTAAAATCAGACCCCACATTATAACTGTGTCTTGCTTCTGTATTGAAATATGGATTTTCACTGCTCGGACCGCCCCAACCATCACCATCAGGATCATCCATCCACATCCTGACCATTGGGTTTCTTCCATAGGCATGATTGAGGGCCACGTCAAGAATGACTGCGATTCCGTTTTGATGACAGAGATCTATAAATTCTTTCAACTTGTTCTCGGCCCCATAAAACTTATCCAAAGCCATGTGAAACGAAGTGTTGTACCCCCAGCTTTCGTTGCCTTCAAATTCCATTACAGGTAAGAGTTCAATAGCGTTGATGTTGAGGTTTTTAAAATACTCAATTCTATCGATTAGATCTTGGTAGTTCCGGTCTGAATCAAAGTCTCTGATTAAAACTTCATAAATAATGAGGTCTTCTTTTTTTGGTTTCGTAAAATTGTTGACCTGCCAATTATAAGGTGTTTGACCTGTTTGTAAAACAGTTACTTCACGCTCTTGACCTGCTGGATAGGCAGGAAGATTAGGATAAGAGCTTGCAGGAATGTATGGATCGTCAAATGGTGATAACACTAATGTAGAATAAGGGTCTGCCGTTTTTACCAAAGCAGGTGAATTTGTAATTGGTGTTTTTTCAAAAACCCAGTATTGATAAGTATAAGTCTGACCAGAAACCAAACCTGTCAATTCTAACCAAAATTTTCCAGTTGTAGGATCTCTTTTCATGGCGTAGTTGCTGTTTGGCTCCCAATTGTTAAAGGTTCCTGCCACATCTACAAAATCTTTATTTGGTGCGTCAAGCACTAAAGTAGCCTTGGTGTTATCTGAAGTATTATAATTAATGCCGTCAATCATTCCAGAAGGTAAAGTTGCCGAGATCGTAGTAGGCTTTATAACAACCGAAAATAATTTAGTGATTGTTGTTCCCGCCAGGGTAACTTCCAGTTTATAATTTTGGTTTGACGTAATATTTGAATGGGTAAAAAGATAATTGGAGGTGTCCACATTGGTATTAATGCTTGCACCATTGGCTATTAAATTATAACTCGCATTACCGCCAGAGTTTGTGGCGGA
This sequence comes from Gelidibacter salicanalis, assembly GCF_016469035.1. Lineage (GTDB taxonomy): Bacteria > Bacteroidota > Bacteroidia > Flavobacteriales > Flavobacteriaceae > Gelidibacter > Gelidibacter salicanalis_A. The sequence goes on from NZ_JAEHJZ010000039.1 coordinate 43,544, forward strand.
AATATTCAAACTGCCACCGGTAGTTAGGATGGTGGTGCTATTTTGTTGTGGTGAAGTTAAGGTGACTTGAAAACTTCCTACATTTAATAGTATGTCTTGGCTTTTTTTATTGCCGTCTCCGTTTTTAGCCTTGATTAAAAAACCTATTCTGCCAATACCATTTCTCTGAAAAAAAGTAGTAGGCGTAAAGGAAATACTATAGGTGTCATTGCTGCTATTATAGCTGAGTTTATTGGTCTCGCTAGAGGCCGTCCAAGCACCATTAGTTGGGCAATCTTGTTGGTTGGTGAGATTAACATCATAGGACCAGGCCCAAAGATAAAGCGAGTTTGTTGTCACGCCCCAAGTTGCTTCATTAATGCTGTTGCCATTAAATGTAATTGTGATATTCTGATTTTCCTCAAAAGTCGATGGCGCAACTGTATAGGTCACATTTTGCTGTTGCGCAAAAGCGAACGAACACATGAAGAGCATTATGTAAAATGTAATTTTTTTCATCTTTAAGAATTTTAAGGATTCAATGTATGGCTGCAACCATATCTTGTTTTTCAACAGAAATATGCTTTGAGCGTATTAAAAAAGGCTATCTAAAAAAAAAATCCTTTTAATTTGATGTGGCAGGTTGAGCCTGTCGTAACCGATATTAATTGTCATCAGGTTGCACTATTACGACAAGCTCAATATGACATCACCTTATACTTTTCAAATAGCCCTTTTATTTTTAATCTTAAAGAATGGTAACCGTACCTTTATTAAAGTCAGCTTTAATTGTGTAAGTTCCATCTCCAGGAGCACCCACATTTTGTTCTCCGTCTCTTATCAACATGCCTGAATAAGCTGGATTTACTCCCCAATCATTATCCCAAGCACCTTGTACAGGTAAGAACTTAAACTCATCTGAAGCCACTAAAACTTGACTGATTTCAAAGACACCTTCTGAGAGTTTTGTGAAAGCAGGTGCCGTTGCATTGTTCCACCCATTAGGAGAACCAACCAAATATAAATTATCTGGTATTTCAGTTAGGCTGTAGGACAGCGTGTTGAAATCAATACTAATCATATACGTACCGGCATTTGCTACTGGAATATTATTTTCGCCATCTTGAACCAACTTTCCAGGTGAATCAGGATTTTCACCCCAATCATTATCCCAAGAGCCTGAAACCGGTAGCAATTTAAACTCTGATCCTGCATCAAAAGTTTGAACTCTTACAAACACACCATTTCCGGTGGTATTAAATTGTTGTGTTGCATCTGTATTATTCCAACCATTTTGTGATCCTACAGTAAACAGGTTATTAATGGCTGAAGTTTTTACTGTTAAATTATTGAAATCTACAATTACAACATACTTTCCAGCATCTGCTATTTTGATATTTTGTTCACCATTTTGAATTAAACTACCAGGATTTTCTGGGTCTTCTCCCCAGTCTCCATCCCAAGCTCCTAAATTTGGTAAAAATTTAAATTCAGAATTAGCATCAAAATCATAAGTTAAACTAAAAACACCATTACTATCATTATAGAATGGAATGGCTGTAGCATTGTTCCATCCATTAATAGAGCCAACCATAAATAAATTATCAGGTGCTTTGAATTCTGTAACTGTAAGACTTAATGTTGGAAAATCGACCGTAATAATATAAGTTCCAGCAGTAGTGACAGTAAGATTTTGTTCCCCATCTTGAATTATTTTACCAGGATTAGCTGGGTCTTCTCCCCAATCGCCATCCCACAAACCTAATGTTGGTAAAAACTTAAATTCGCCATTTTCTGGAAGATCAATTTGTAATTTAAAATTACCATTCCCATTATTTACAAAAGGTACTGCCGTAGCATTATCCCATCCATTATGACTCCCTACTAAATAAAGCTCGTTAATTACGAAAACATCCCAGTTAATGTATTTCTTTGCTGCATTAAGCACCGTAACACCATCAGTTACTTTCGCTTGTACTGTCCATATAACATTTTGGGTGTTGGCAAACTCTGCCCCTATTTGAGCATTGGTCATTGTAAAGGATGTTCCAGAATCTATAGGAAACGTTATTAATGGTTCAGAAAAATCACCATCCAATTCATCGAATAATAAAGTATACTCTATGGTTCCAGAACCCATAGTAGTTTCTGCTGGTTCCCATTCAAATGTAACTTCTCCATCTGGGTCTCCATAAATATCTGCCTTAATAAGGTTGTTATTGTCTGGTGCTAAAAGATTAAAATCTTTAATACCATTATCAGAAAATCTTGTAAAAGAGATATTGTTTTTGGCACTAAAAACTTCAACATCGCCATTAGTTGCAACCACTTGCCATTGTAATTCTGCAATGGCCCCAGAAGCAAAGCCAGCAGCATTTAAAGCTTCATCAATTTGAGCAAATGTGAGTGTTGCTTGATTTTTCTTGCCTTCATCATCACTAATAAACATGGCTAATTCTCCATCAGCATTAAAGAATAGCACTTTATAAGTTGGCACTTTCGAAACACCTGGTGCTGCTGCATTCCAATTTAATACAATGGCTTTGTCTGGAGTACCAGAATTTAACACATAGGATGTTACATTGTTCTCTACAATATTGAAACCATTAAGAGCCTCAGTGTCTGAACTGAATTCAACATCATTGGAACAAGACGTGAATAATGCTAAGAGAATTATCGATATTTTGTATACTAGTTTTTTCATAACGTTTAATTTTAATTAGCTGCCTGTCTTAATACAATTTCCTCTTCAGTAGATTGGATTGTTGGATTATCTGTATCGAAAAAGTGGTATTTTAATGTAGACAATGTTCCTGCATCAAATAAACCTTGAAAGGATTGAGCGGGAATTATAGCAGCCTCATAATATTGCCCATTAAACCTTGTTTCAATTTCAATAGCAAGTAAGGCATCTACTTCAGGTTCAATATGCAATGTGATATTTTGAGCACCAATCATTGCTGGGTTGCTAATTTCAGGAAAGTTTTTGTTAAAACGGAATGTTACAACATCTTTGGTGGTTGCTTGAGAAGGAAATGTTCTCACCTCTTTTTCTATAAACTTAAAAGGTGCAAATGGAATTGTTAAATCATTTGTTTGAAACGTTCCAGCCTGATTTCTTAATAAGTATCCTATTGACGTTATCGAACCAGGGGCAGCCTCTGCACCATAAAGCTCAGCAAGTGTTCTGTAAGTGTTCACCCCATCAGTTATAGGAAACTTTATTCTATATTCAGTATCGCTTAATTTTTCTAATTTTGCCGAGGATTTAATATTGGTCCACTCACCATTCGTCTTAGAGTCTCCCGCATTAGAAAAACTCCAGATATAAAGATCTTTTCCTTCTAATGACTTACCGTCACGATCAGTGGCGCCAGCTACATTAAATAGGATTTCTATATTTTCGTCAATTACGGTATAACTAGCAGGATTACCTGTAATAACAGGATTTTGTGCTTGAACCAATAATGTCGGTAAAAAAAGTATAGTTAATAATAATTTTTTCATAATTCGATTTTTTATTGTTTAGCTAGTATGTATTCATATCTCGTTACCGCATTACCTGAAGCATCTAGTCTTTCATAGTTTAAAGATAACTTTTGGTTATCTCCGGTTATTCCAGCGTATGTTTTAATTAAAAACAAAACCGTGTTACCATTTATGATAGTTTCAATACCAGACGAAGCATTTATGCCTAGCTGCTGGTTTACTAAATTTACGGTGTCATCAGAATTCCAAGTCCATGTACCAGTTCCTTCTGATATAACATAAGACATTGGCGAGTTTCCAACGGTTGTGGATAATGTTCCATCACCAATTTGTAAAGTAAAATCTGTAAAAGGCATACCTGAAATGGCGTTGGTAATATCTACTCGGGTTGCAAAATCAGGAAATCCTTTCTTTTCAGCATCTAAATCTATTTGAGAAACGGTCTCAATAGACCACGTACCCGTTAATTGTTCACTTCTATCTACAATAGTTCCGTGCGTTCCTTCATTATCAGGAGAACAGTTTGTAAAGATTAAAGCTATACTTAATAATAAGCTATATGTTATCGTTTTCATAGTTCTATTTTTTTAGTTACAACCTCCTGTTGGGTTTTGAATAAATCCTGTAAATACTTCCGTTGCAGGGAATTGAAATAAAATACCATTACAGTTCCATGGTGCATTTCTTATAGTTAAACTATTTTCATCTATGCCAATTCGCTTTAAATCGCTTACACGATTACCTTCTCCCAACAGTTCGATACGCCTTTGTTCTCTGATAAGATTGATTAATTGAGACTGGGACAAACCACTTATTGTGGATAAACCTGCTCGCTCTAAGATGCTATTTATATCATCTTCAGCTAGCAGTAGACTGTTTGTTTCTGCTGCAGCTTCCGCTCTAATTAAAAGTATTTCAGTATAGTGAACTAAAGGCACATTAAAGATTCCTTTATTAAATTTTAAAAGAAAGTACTCACCATCTATTTCTTCCAACAAATCTTTTCTTTTATCTGTTGAAGGAATAGAATTATATAGATCTTGCATAATTCTAATGGTCGTATTAGAAATAGAAGTGTCTGTTCTATAACGTTGAAAGGTACCTCCTTTACTATTTGCTATTGATTCTGAAACAATACCAAAAATGGTTTCTACGTTTGGAGATTCGGTATTGTTATTATCTAAAAGATTACCTGCAAATCGTTCTGTTCCCGTAGCTCCTCCTTGATATAGATTTACATCGAAGACAGCCGAAGTGTTCATTAAAGCTGCATCAGCATAATTATAAGCCATTTGGTAATTAGAGCCTTCAGTAGCTATATCGGGGCCAAATCCGGCTTGAAAAAACACTTTAGCTAAATAGGCTTGTGCAGCTGCTTTATCCCCATAGTTTTGATCGCTGGAGTTGGTTGTATTTAGTAAACTTTCAGCTTCTTTTAAGTCGCTTAATAAATCGGCATAGTTTTCTGCTACCGTTCCTCTAGTTTGACCAATGGCATTGTTAATCTCTTTTATGTACTGTATTCCTAAATGCGAATTGTCTGAGGAAAATCCAGGAGAGTGAGACATAAATCGTGACACTTCAAAATGAGCTATTGCTCTTAATAAAAGTGCTTCGCCTTTTATTTCTTGAATTCTAGCATTTGTTTCAGTAACACCGATAGCATCTAAGTTGTTTTCTATTTGGTTTAGCACAACATTGGCATCTAATACAATTCGGTAAAAACCACGATACATATTATCTCTAATTGAATTATTAAAGAATGAAGTACTTCTATTATATATTTCAGTTTCATCAGAATTTAGTCCTCCTGGTCCGTTAATATTATCTCCGTTAATTTCGGCGTATAACTGAGCATTTCCTCCTAAAGGCCAACCTAAATTATTATAACCCGCATTTAAAAGTGCTTCAAGATCAGCCAAACTTGTTGGGCCTACAATATCTACATTTTCAGGAAGTTCTTCCAAATCACATGAAACAAATAATGAGATTGAGAAAAACAATCCTAATAATAATTTTATATTTCTTTTCATCGTTTCCATTTTAAAAAGTTGCATTAATGATAAATGTGAATGATTTTGCTTGAGGTACACTTAAATAAGACACATTAGGAGATAGGTTTCTGTCTCTTTGAAATTGAAAATCTCTAGCAATTTCTGGGTCACCACCAGGAAACTTAGTCCAAGTAAATAAATTAGACCCTGTTAAAGCTACTTTGAAGGAGCTCAAACCAGTCCCATTTAAAAAGGAAGATGGAATTGAGTAGCTAACTGTAATATTTCTTAACCTAAGGTATGAAGCATCATATAAAAATCCTGTATGATTGTATTGCCATACACTAGATAGACCTTGCACTTGACTATGGTCATAGAATAAACGAGGTTGATTTGTAACATCCCCTGGATTTCTCCAACGGTCATAAATATCTGTCCTTACATTTGTTGTATTACTGTCTCCATCAATAAATGTTCCTAAAGCTCTTTTAGCAAAACTATCGTAAATGTTTCCTCCAATTGTAAAAACAAAATCGGTATCAAGCCCCCAATTTTTATACTTGAATTTGTTTCCAAAACCACCAGTTGCATCAGGGATAACAGAACCAGCAGATACACGGTTTGCCAAATCAAACGTCTTGGTTTCATTACCTTCCTTATCTAAGAAAATAGGCAAACCATCTGTTTGATCTACTCTTGCAAATCTTACTAAATAATTTGTTCCAATTGGTTGTCCTTCAATAACACGAGTATCATTAAAACCTCCTTCTAATAAATCTGGACTTACACCGCCCAAGCTAATTAACTTATTGGCATTGTGTGCAATGTTAAAAGTGGTAGTCCATGAAAAATTGTTGCTTACTATGTTTTTTGAGGTGATATTAAATTCAACACCCTTATTTTCAATTTCAGCGGCATTTAACCACAGACTCTCACCAAATCCTGATGAAGGGATTTGAAATAAATCTAATAAAACATCTTTTGATTTTTTATAGTATCCAGAAAGTTCAGTTTCTATTCGATTATTAAATAAGTTCAATTCAACTCCAAAATCTACAGTTTGAGCAGTTTCCCATTTTAAGTCTGGGTTATCTAATCTTATAATAGATTTGTACTCCTTGCCCAAATAAACGTTTCCTGAGTTTGGAATACTAAAAGCACCAAACCTTGAATCGTTTCCTATTTCAGAGTTACCTGTTATACCATAAGAAGATTTAATTTTGAAAAAGCTGATAGCTTTACTATTTTTAATAAAATCGTGTTTTGAAAAGTTATAGGCAGCAGAAAATGTTGGAAAAAATCCGTATCTATTATTTTCGCCAAATCTAGAAGATCCATCAATCCTAGCAAGCGCCATTAAATCTAAAGCATCATTAAATGAATAGCTTACACGACCAAAATACGATGCAAATGAGAATGCTGATTTACCAGTACTTTCTCTTTCAAAATCGGGAGCGTCTGATTCGTAAAGCGGTACAGGACTATTTATAAAACCTTCTGGGTTTCCGAAACGATATAACAAACGTTCACTTCTTTGGTATTCCGTACCTAATAAAAAGTTAAAGGAGTTTTTATCGTTCAAATCCCATAGATACGATGCTGTAAAGTTTGTGTTATAGTTAGTTACAAAGAATGGAGTTTCTGAAGCATACGTGTTTTGCTCTTCTTCTGGTGTTCCATCAATTCTTCCTATTTCTAATGATTGCCAGTAGTAATCTCTAAAATCCATATAATCTAGAGATGCCGTACCTCTTAAATATAAGTTTTCAATAGGCTGAAAATCTATCGCAATAGAATTTATAGATCTCATTTCTTCAGATCTTCTGTCTCGGTACCTTAATTCCACCAAAGGGTTTGCAAAAGTATTATCTACATCGCCATTAGTTTTAAACGGTGAATAAAACGGAAGTGAAAAACTTTGAGCATTACGCCATGTATCATTAATATTTACTTTGTCATAAACACCTCTGGTTAAAGAAGAATTGATACCTAATTTTAGGTTTTTAAAAATTTGATAATCAAGGTTAAAACGACCACTTAATCTTTTATATTCATCGTTAATAATGAAAGACTCCGTATCATCATAAGATAAATTTAAGTAAGTTTTCAATTTACTTTTTCCATAATTAACAGAAAAACTATGTCTGTTGGAAATTCCTGTTTTGGTTACTAAATCTACCCAATCTGTATTTGTGTTTAATGCTTGCTCCCAAGATATGCCTCTTGGCAAAGGGACCAAACCTGTATTACCATCATTTTCCCAAGCTTCTTGATATACTTTTAATAAATCTTGATTGTTTAAAACTTGAGGATTATATGTTGGATCTGAAGTTGATACACTCCCTGTGTATGAGAATTTCAATCCTTCCTTACCTCTTTTTGTTTTTATCAGGATAACACCATTTGCTCCTCTAGATCCATAAATACCCGCAGCAGCGGCATCTTTTAAAACCTCAATACTTTCTATATCGTTCTGGTTTAGTGAGGCTAAAGGGTTATTGTTTTGACCATTTGAATCCCCTTGCAGAAAGTAATCTTGAGTAATTGGAATACCATCTACAACATATAATGGATCACCACCAGCTGAAATTGAAGAAATACCCCGTATTCTAACAATATTGGCAGAGCCCGCTAATCCAGAACCTTGAATAACCTGAACACCAGCAGCTTTGCCTTGTAATGCCGCATCTATAGAAGGTACAGGTGTATCTTTTAAATCTTCTGAATTAATTCTAACGGCATTTCCAAGAACTTTGCTTTTCTTTTGAACGCCATACCCTATTAAAACAATTTCGTCCAATTGGGCAGCGTCTTCTATAAGCACCACATTAAACGGCCGTTGTCCATTATAGCTCATTTCCTGAGGTTTAAACCCGACATAAGAAAACACAACAATATCGCCATTTTTTAGGCTGATGCTGTAGTTGCCATCAAAATCTGTAGTAGTTCCAGTGGCAGTTCCTTTAATTAATATATTTACTCCTGGTAAAGGCACGTTAGCCTGATCTGTTACAGTCCCAGAAACAGTGGTTTGTGACCACATGACTGTGGGTATTAAAAATACCAATAACAGCATGCTATTTAAAAATGTTTTCATACACTATTTTTAAAGTTAATTGTTTTACTAATTCACTTATATTTTCACTTCTTGGGTTAAATCTATGTAAATTTTGTGTTAATCCACTAAATAGCATTATCATATAAGTAACGAAAACGTTTGCGTGTTGACAACTTTTTTGTAAATAGACGTTTTTATTTAAATATTATCATAAAAAAGTCAAATTGCTGGTAATTTCATACCTTTTGCGTTTGAGACGTGTAATGTGATGTGTAATTGCTAAATTATCGGCATTAAAAACTAACCATTTGCCAGCTACTATTATGAAAAAGAAGATCACCTTAAAACAAATTGCGAGAGAGCTGGATGTATCCATCTCAACTGTTTCTAAAGCCTTGAGAAATAGCATCGAAATCAGTGAAGATACCAGGCAAAAAGTACAAGCATTTGCCAAATTATATAATTACCGTCCCAATAATATTGCGCTGAGTTTAAAGAATAGAAAAACAAAAACTATTGGTGTTATCATTCCGGACATTGTACATCATTTCTTTTCAAAAGTGATCAGGGGCATTGAGTTGGTGGCCAATAAAAGAGGGTATAATGTTATTGTGGGACTTTCTAATGAATCCTTTGATAAAGAAGTGATCAATATGCAAATGTTGGCCAACGGTAGTATTGACGGATTTATTCTCTCCATTTCAAAAGAAACCTTGCAACAGCAGGATTACCATCATTTTAAGGAAACCATTAACCAAGGGATGCCCATTGTGATGTTTGATCGCATAGTCAATGAAATCAACTGTGATAAAGTTATTATTGACGATTTAAAAGGATCTAAAAATGCAGTTTCTAAACTCTTATCCAATGGATGTGAAAATGTAGCGATAATTACTACAAAAGATTATGTCAGCGTAGGAAAACTTAGGACTCAAGGGTATTTGAATGCCTTGGAGGATTTTAAGATGAGTCCCGAGACTGATTTAATCTTAAAGGTGGATGACGAATTGGTGTCTGAAGATCATTTGGAATCTTTAGAACGCGAGATAGAAGGCTTGTTCAAAAGAAATAAAAACATTGATGGTGTGTTTGCGGTCAATGAATTGTATGCTATTATTGCCATGAAGGTGGCACGTAATTTAGGCATGAGAATTCCCGAAGATATTCAGTTTATTGGCTTTACGGATGGGGTGTTGTCCAAACATGCCACACCTAGTTTAACCACAGTGAGTCAGCACGGGCAGCTTATGGGCGAAAAAGCGGCGGAACTGCTTATAGACAACCTTGAACGCGAGGATGAAATGGAACATTACACGACCATTGTTATCGAAACAGAACTCATCGAAAGAAATTCTACTAAATAAAAAAATAGTGCAGATTTAAAAACTTTACTATATTTGCCACATCATCAAAACTTTATTTTCACTTCTTACAAAATAAGTTTTGATAAGTTTTATCGCTTGTCAATAGTATTAATTTAAACATACTATTAATGAAAAAGCGTACGCTCGGATTTTGGGAAATCTGGAACATGAGTTTCGGTTTTCTGGGAATCCAAATGGGTTTTGCCCTACAAAATGCTAATGCCAGCAGAATACTTCAAATTTTTGGCGCTGATGTGCACGAACTGTCATGGTTTTGGCTCATTGCACCACTGATGGGTCTCATCGTGCAACCTGTTATTGGGCATTATAGCGACAATACTTGGACACGTTTTGGCCGACGTAAACCTTTCTTTTTACTAGGAGCGGTTTTGGCATCTGTGGGAATGATTTTTATTCCACAAGCCGATTTTATGATCGCTATTTTACCAGCCTTATGGGTTGGTGCAGGGATGCTCATGATTATGGATGCCTCCTTTAACATTGCCATGGAGCCTTTCCGAGCACTTGTTGCCGATAATCTTTCTGACGAACAAACCACAAAAGGATTTAGTATCCAAACCGCACTGATTGGTATTGGAGCGGTCATCGGATCGTGGTTGCCTTGGGTATTGAGTAATTGGTTTGGTGTTGCACAAACATCACCCGACGGATCGGTTCCTACCAATCTGTTATGGTCTTTTGTTATTGGTGCAGGCGTGTTAATTGGCTCAATTTTAGTCACCATTTTTACCACCAAAGAATATTCGCCTGAAGAATTACAGCAATTTGAAGACGAAAAGGCGCTTCATAAAACAGTAGCTGATGATGCCATCGTTCAGAAAGCAAAATTGTCAGACATTTTTGAGGATTTTAGAAAAATGCCCGAAACGATGCGCCAACTAAGTTGGGTACAATTCTTTTCGTGGTTTGCCTTATTTGGTATGTGGGTATTTGCCGTACCAGCCATTGCACAACATATTTACGGCCTACCTTCAACAGATTCTAGCAGTGAAACCTATCAGGAAGCAGGAAACTGGGTGGGGATTTTATTTGGAGTCTATAACGGGATCTCCGCTATTTTCGCCTTCCTATTACCGGCCATTGCCAAAAGACTTTCCAGAAAAAAAACCCACGCCTATTCTCTTTTTATTGGAGGGATAGGCTTACTGTCTATCTACTTCATGCCCAATGAAGATTGGCTGATTTTATCTATGGTATTTATCGGTATCGCTTGGGCAAGTATTCTCGCCATGCCTTACGCCATGTTAGCGGGGTCCATCACGCCTAAGAAAATGGGTGTGTATATGGGTATTTTTAATTTCTTCATCGTAATACCACAAATCATCAATGGTATTATCGGTGGGCCTTTAGTAAAATACGCCTACAACAATGAAGCTATTTATGCTATTATGGTGAGCGGTATAAGTTTTATTATCGCGGGTATTCTAGCATTCAAAATTAACGACAAAAAAGATTTGACTTTAAAACATGACTAAAAAAGCATTTATATTCGATTTGGACGGTGTTATTGTAGATACCGCAAAGTATCATTTTTTAGCTTGGAAAAAATTGGCCAACAGCATCGGCGTCGATTTTACCCACACACAAAATGAACAACTCAAAGGCGTCAGCAGAATTAAATCTTTGGAGAAGATTCTAGCTTGGGGTAATAAAAGTATTAGTGAGGCTGAGTTTACGAGACTCATGAGTCTAAAAAATGAAGATTACCTGACTTACATCGACACAATGGATGAACAAGAGATGCTTCCTGATGTGACAAAAACCTTAGATTTTTTAAGAGAGGCAGGACAACACATCGCCTTAGGTTCCGCAAGTAAAAATGCGCGAATGATCTTAGAAAAAGTCAATATCCTCTCAAAATTTGATGTCATTGTGGATGGCAATGATGTAACCAAAGCCAAACCAGACCCGGAAGTATTCTTAAAATCGGCAGAACAATTACAGGTCGCTCCCAAAGATTGTATTGTTTTTGAGGATGCTGTTGCCGGAATTCAAGCAGCCAATGCCGCAGGTATGGTATCTATTGGGATTGGAGATAAAGAAACGCTTCATGAAGCCGATTTTGTCTTTGCCGGTTTTCAGGATATGGATACTGATTTTTTAAATAAATTAATAAATAAATAGAACATAGAGTAGAGATGTTAGAAAAGAGACTAATTAGTTATAGTCTTTATTCTCTTCTCTCTATTCTTTTATCTCACAAGAAATGAATCAAGATTATATACAACCAAACAATTGGTCCATTATAGAGGAAGGCTTTGATGCCGAACGTGTCAAATCTTCTGAAAGTATATTCAGTATCGGTAATGGTGCCATGGGGCAACGTGCCAATTTTGAAGAGCAGTATTCAGGAAGCACTTTTCAGGGCAGTTATATTGCCGGCGTTTATTATCCAGACAAAACCAGAGTGGGATGGTGGAAAAACGGCTATCCGGAATATTTTGCCAAAGTGATCAACGCCCCAAATTGGATTGGAATCAACGTGACTATTAATGGCGAAGCTTTAGATTTAGCAACTTGCAAGACCGTTAGAAATTTCAGAAGGGAACTCAACATGCAGGAAGGTTGGTTGTCTCGAACTTTTGAAGTGACCCTTCAAAACGGAATCGATCTTAAGGTAAATGCTAAGCGTTTCTTAAGTATCGATATGGATGAAGTTGGTGCCATTCAATATAACGTTACCGCATTAAACACTGCTGCTGACATTATTTTTGAGCCCTATTTAGACGCCGGCATTACCAATGAGGATAGTAATTGGGACGATAAATTCTGGAATACGCTAAGCGTCAATTCTGAAGGATCACAAGCCTTTATTTTATCGCATACGATGAAAACAAAATTTCATGTGTGTACCGCAATGCAAACCGAATTGTCTTTAAACGGACAGAAGTTAAATGAAACGCCATCAGTTACAAAATCTGAACATAAAATATCCTTTACATATACTGCAAAGGGTGCCAAAGGTGATACGGTTACCATGACCAAGTTTGGTGGGTACACCGTCGATAGAAATCACGATAAAAATGACTTGGCGTCGGTTGCACAAAAAACCTTAGCTAAAGCGGCAGCACTTGGTTTTGATCAGATGTTGGCGCATCAAAAGGAAGCGTGGACTAAAATCTGGAAAATGTCTGACATCACTATTGAAGGCGATGTAAAAGCACAACAAGGCATCAGATTCAACATCATGCAATTAAATCATACCTATTTAGGCAAAGATGCACGCTTGAATATTGGTCCGAAAGGTTTTACCGGCGAAAAATACGGCGGCAGTACCTATTGGGATACGGAAGCGTATTGTATTCCGTTTTATATGGCGACGAAAGACCAAGAAGTGGCACGGAACTTATTGGAATACCGCTATAATCATTTGGAGAAAGCTATTGAAAACGCTGAAAAACTCGGATTTAAAAACGGGGCAGCACTCTATCCAATGGTCACCATGAATGGGGAAGAATCCCATAACGAGTGGGAAATTACCTTTGAGGAAATCCACCGTAATGGGGCTATTGCCTTTGCGATTTTTAATTACCACCGCTTTACGGGCGACTTTAGTTACATTCCAGAAAAAGGATTGGAAGTGCTTATCGCGATCGCTCGTTTTTGGAAGCAACGCGCCACCTTTTCGACCCTCAGAAACAAGTATGTCATTTTAGGTGTTACGGGTCCTAATGAATATGAAAACAACATCAATAATAACTTTTATACCAATTATATCGCGCAATGGTGTCTGAACTACACTTTGGAGACCATTTCTAAAATGAAGGAAGAGTTCGCATCTGATTTAATCCGCGTGATTGACAAGGTGAAATTGACAGAAGCCGAAATGTCTGATTGGGAGCAAGTGGCTACAAATATGTATTATCCGTATTCAGAAGAGCATAACGTTTACTTACAACAAGACGGGTTTTTAGATAAGGAATTGATTACCGTAAAAGACTTGCCAAAATCAGAACGTCCTATCAACCAGAAATGGTCTTGGGACCGTATTTTACGTTCGCCATACATCAAACAAGCCGATACCTTACAAGGGTTTTATTTCTTTGAAGATCAATTCTCGACAGAAGAATTGGAACGTCACTTCGATTTTTACGAACCATTTACCGTTCATGAAAGTTCCTTGTCGCCGTGTGTACACAGTATTCAGGCAGCTAAATTGGGCAGAATGGAGCAAGCCTACCAATTTTACTTAAGAACATCACGATTGGATTTGGACGATTATAATCATGAAGTGGAAGAAGGACTTCACATCACTTCAATGGCAGGCACTTGGATGAGCATTGTAGAAGGTTTTGGCGGTATGCGCGTTATAGATAATAAATTATCGTTTGACCCGAAGATTCCTGAACAATGGGATGCCTACTCCTTCAAAATCAATTTTAGAAATCAGATTCTTAAAATCAGTGTTTCTAAAACAGATACCACATTTGAATTGGAAGGCGATCATGCCATGGCTATTTTGATTAATGGAAGCGAAGTGACGGTATACCCGCAAGATGTCGTGAAGGTGTGACCTTATATTAGTATTGTGAATATTTTAAAATTGAGATAAATTGAAGACTATAACATTCATATTAATGGTACTTTTAAGCATGACAATATTTGCGCAAGTAGAGAAAATAGAACCCCCTTTTTGGTGGGCAGGAATGCAACATTCCGAGGTACAACTGATGGTGTACGGTCAGGACATCGCCCAATATGAGGTGGCATTTGCAAACACCATTCAAATTACGGATGTTGTTAAAACCGAAAACCCCAACTACATGTTTGTTACCATCAACACCAAAAATGTTGATGCGGGTACCTATGAGTTGCAATTTTTAAAGGATGACACTATCTTAGGGACACAATCTTATGAGTTAAAAGCCCGCCGAGACCATTCGGCTTCAAGAAAAGGTTTTGATTCTAGTGATTTGATTTATTTGGTGATGCCAGATCGTTTCTCGAATGGAAATTCAGACAACGACAGCACTGACGACACCATTGAGGAGGTCAACAGAGCAGAGCTTTCAGGTCGTCATGGTGGCGATATTCAGGGCATCATCAATCATTTGGATTACCTGGATGAACTGGGCGTTACCGCCCTTTGGAGTACGCCGTTGTTGGAGGACAATGAGCCCATCCATTCCTACCACACCTATGCTCAAAGTGATTATTATAAAATTGATCCGCGTTACGGTACCAATGACGATTATAAACGTTTGGCTTCTGAACTGCACCAACGCGACATGAAACTCCTTATGGATTATGTCACGAATCACTGGGGAAGTAAGCATTGGATGATCCAAGATTTACCTTCCAAAGACTGGATTAACTTTTGGGACTCTGACGAAAACGGCTTTGAACGTAGCAGCCACAGGATGACCACCCAATTTGATTCCAATGCTTCAGAGTCAGACAAGAAAGCGTGTATGAATGGCTGGTTTGATACCTCAATGCCGGATATTAACCAGAAAAACCCTTTGGTGCTTACCTACTTGATTCAGAATGCAATTTGGTGGGTTGAATTTACAGATTTGGATGGCTTTCGGGTGGATACCTATTCTTATAATGATAAGGAGGGCATCGCAAAATGGACCAAAGCCATTATGGACGAATATCCTAAGTTAAATATCGCCGGAGAGGTCTGGATGCATAATCAGGCACAAATGGCCTATTGGCAAAAGGATAGTAAGATTGGCGCTATAGACAATTATAATTCGCATTTACCAACCGTCATGGACTTTACGCTTCACGATGCCCTTATACTCATGTTTGCTGAAGATGAGCAAGGATGGGACAAGGGCATGTTAAGAGCCTATGAGAATTTTGCCAACGATTTTTTATACCCAGACATCAATAACATTCTTGTGTTTGCTGGAAATCATGATACCAATCGGATCAATGAAATCTATAAAGCAGATCTGAATACTTATAAAATGATCATGACCATGGTGGCTACGGTCAGAGGCATTCCACAGGTATATTATGGTGACGAATTGGGCATGGGCGGTAATAAAGATTTGAAAGGCGATGGGGACATCCGACATGATTTTCCCGGAGGATGGGAAGGCGATCCGATCAATGCATTTACCGCAGAAGGAAGAACCCCGGGTCAAACTGCATTTTTTGAATTTTCAAAGAAAGTTTTCAATTGGAGAAAATCGAAATCGGCCATTCATAAAGGAAAAACCATGCAATTTGTTCCTGAGAACAACGTGTATGTCTATTTTAGATATACTGATGAAGAACGTGTGATGGTGGTGATCAATAACAATCCGGAAGCGCAGACTTTAGAGCTGAAACGCTTCAAAGAAATGATCAAATTACATACTTCGGGTTGGGATATTCTTTCAGAACAGCAGATTTCCTTAGAAAACACCTTGCAAGTTGATGGCAAAACAGCCATGATTATTGAATTTTAAACGGCCTACTTTCTCCAACAGATTGTTTAAATGCAGCGGTTGGAGGTTTTAATAATACTATGAAAAAAAGCATCTATATACTGATCATTTTCGCTGTTTTGATGTCCTGTACGACCAACACTAAGAAGGCTAAAATAAAACCTGCGGACACCTCAAAAGCGGTTGTCGAAACTATTGAAGGCGATTTTGCAGGCGGCACTTTACTGCGGATTGATGACTTTCCATCCAATTATATTCCACCGCGAAAAGTGGACATTTGGTTGCCAAAGGATTATTCCGAACGTAAAAAATATGCAGTCTTGTACATGCACGATGGGCAGATGCTATTTGATAGTAACATCACCTGGAATAATGAAGAATGGAAAGTGGATGAGGTGTCGGCTAAATTGATGAATGATAGCATTACCAAAGATTTTATTGTGGTGGCACCATTTAATATTAATGAGTTGCGCCACAGTGAATATTTTCCTCAAAAGCCTTTTGAATCCCTTTCCAGATCGGTTCAGGATTCTCTATTTGAAGAAGCGAGATTGAATAATTTTAAATTGGATTCGGTCACTTCCAATAATTATTTAGGGTTTCTGGTGCATGAACTTAAGCCTTACGTCGATGCCAATTATTCGGTGCTTACGGATAGGGAAAATACGGTGGTGGCTGGTTCAAGTATGGGCGGATTGATTTCAATGTACGCGGTTTGCGAGTACCCAGAAGTTTTTGGGGCTGCTGCTTGCTTGTCTACCCATTGGCCAGGTGGTAATCCTGACGATAGTGATGTGTTGGCCGATACTTTTTTTGAGTATATGGAAGACCATGTGCCTTCTCCAAAAACACACAGATTCTATTTTGATTATGGTACAGAAACCATGGATAAATTCTATCCTAAATACGCGCCAACAGTTGATAGAATATTTAAGAAAAAAAATTACGAATCCTCAAACTTTAGAAATTTAAAGTTTGAAGGCGGAGAGCATACGGAAGTCTCGTGGCAAAAGCGACTGCACATTCCATTGACGTTTTTGTTGAAGAAGACCGAGTAAATGTCAGAATTGAAGACCTCACAGGTATTTAAAACCTGTGAGGTCTAGTTAATAAAAAATCATCTAATTCCTTCCCTTATTTCAAGGGAAGGTGGCTTTAATTCCCGATAAGGAATTAAAGTCGGAAGGGTAAAACACAAAATATGAAACAGTACTTAGTAATAACATTCCTACTCTCCTTAACCCTCGGATTCTCCCAAAACCCGAACCGAACGTTTGAATCCATCGCTTACAAAAACAATGTACTGGACATCAAAGTCAGTGACGGGGTTTATAAAATCATACCGTTTAGTGACCACATCATTGAAACCACTTTTATTCCTGAAGGAGAAGTCTACAATCCCAATTCGCATGCGGTCGTTTTAAAACCAGAACCAATACAAGCTAAGTTGCTGAATGTTGGGGAGTCGTTTAAATTTCAAACAGAGGGAATTACGGTAAATATCCAAAAACAGCCGTTTCAAATTTCCTACAGTTATAAAGGTAAACCCGTCATTTCTGAGAAAAAAGGCTATGTTAAAAATGACAGTTTAGAAACCATTCAATTCAATTTGACCAAGGACGAAGTGCTTTATGGTGGTGGTGCACGCGCTTTAGGCATGAACCGCCGTGGCTACCGATTGGAGCTTTATAACCGTGCCCATTACGGTTATGAAACCCATTCGGAATTGATGAATTACACCATGCCTATAGTCCTGTCATCAAAGCAGTATATGGTTCATTTTGATAATGCGCCGATCGGATTTTTAGATTTGGACAGTAATAAAGACAACACCTTAACCTATGAAACCATTTCTGGCAGAAAAACCTACCAAGTTATTGTGGGCGATTCGTGGACCGATTTGATTGATTATTATACAGACTTAACTGGGAAACAGCCCATGCCACCACGTTGGGCCTTAGGAAATTTCTCTAGTAGATTTGGCTATCATTCCCAAAAAGAAGTGGAAGCAACCGTTCAGAAATTCAGGGATGAAGAAATACCGTTAGATGCCATCATCATCGATATTTTTTGGTTCGGAAAGGACATTCAGGGACATATGGGGAATCTTGAATTTTTAAAAGATTCGTTCCCAAATCCAACCCAAATGATCAAAGATTTAAAATCTGATCATGTAAACACGGTATTGGTTTCAGAGCCTTTTGTATTAACAACGTCTAAAAGATGGGAAGATGCTGTTGATAAAGGTGTTTTGGCAAAAGATTCAATTGGCAACCCATTCATCTATGATTTCTATTTTGGAAATACTGGATTGATCGACATTTATAATCCGAAAGGGAAAACCTGGTTTTGGACTATTTATAAAGACCTTACAGATATAGGTGTGACCGGAATATGGGGCGATTTAGGTGAGCCTGAAGTCCATCCTTCAGCGTTGCTTCATGCTACAGGAACGGCAGACGAAGTCCACAATACCTATGGCCACGATTGGGCACGCTTGATTTCAGAAGGCTATAAAGCGGACTTCCCCAACCAGCGACCTTTTGTTTTAATGCGTGCTGGATATTCCGGATCACAACGTTTTGGGATGGTTCCATGGTCAGGCGATGTCAACAGAACTTGGGGCGGTTTACAAAGTCAACCGGAAATTGCACTTCAAATGGGCATGCAAGGCTTAGGCTATATGCACTCTGATTTGGGCGGATTTGCGGGGAATCTTCAAGATCCGGAACTCTATACGCGTTGGTTGCAATACGGCGTTTTTCAGCCTATCTACCGTCCGCATGCGCAAGAAGATGTGCCTGCAGAGCCGATTTTTTGGGATGACCACACCAAAGCCTTGGCGAAAAAATCTATTGAATTGCGGTATAAATTACTACCGTATAATTACCATTTGAGTTTTCAAAACCATAAAAACGGCACACCATTAATGCGTCCGTTGTTCTTTGAAGACACTACTGAGGCGCTTAAGACAGAAGCGTCCACCTATTTTTGGGGCGATAATTTTCTGGTGTCACCAATCATGAAATCAAAGGTGACTAGCAAAGACCTCTATTTTCCAAAAGACAACGCGTGGTTCGATTTTTATACCGGCGAAAAATTTTTTGGCGGACAAACAGCAACCGTTAACGTGGCTGAAGATAACATCCCTACCTATGTGCGTGCCGGGGCATTCATTCCGATGGCAAAATCGATGCAAAGTACCAAGGATTATGACGGAAATGTATTTGAACTTCATTACTATCATGATGCATCTGTTGAAAAAAGTATAGGACAATTGTATAACGACGATGGTGTAACCGCTAATGCTTATAAAAAAGGCAACTATGAGCTATTGACCTTCGAATCAGAAACGACTCCTTCTAAAATTGAAATCGGATTCGAAGCTGAGATTGGATCGACCTATAAATCGCAATCTAAGATGATTGATCTTGTAGTACACCATATCGGCGGAAAACCAAAATGGATCAAAAGTAAACGTAAGAGACTAGAGTTCACTTATAATGAAAATAAAAACACGGTGACCATTCCATTGGAATGGAACACGGCAAAAGAATTACAACTAAACATCAAATTAAAGTAAGTACACATGAAAAAAATTATGTTAGCAGCCTTCAGTTTAATGCTGATTACGGCTTGCAAGGAAGAACCGAAAAGAGACTTAACAGTTAATGAAAACACTGAAGAAACATTTCAAACGATCACTGACGACGTTCTAGAGACCGGGGTTATTTATGAAGCCAACATTCGTCAATATTCCCCATCGGGACATTTTGACGAATTCACTAAAGACATTCCGCAGTTAAAAGAATTGGGGGTAAAAGTCATTTGGTTGATGCCAATTTTTCCAATCAGCGAGACCAACCGTAAAGCTACGGGCGGTGCGGATAGTAAGTTTGCATCAGAATTTCCTGAAGCAGAGCAATCAAAATACTTAGGCAGCTATTATGCGGTATCCGATTTTACTAAAATCAATCCAGAATTTGGAACCATTGAAGATTTTAGAAATCTCATCAAAACTGCGCATGATAATGGGATTTATGTCATCTTGGACTGGGTTCCAAATCACACGGGTTGGGACCACGAGTGGATCAGCTCTAATCCTGAGTATTACACCCAGGATAAAGATGGCAACGTAACCTATCCTGTAGAAACAGATTGGACGGATGTTGCTGACCTCAATTACGATAATAAAGACATGCGCAAAGAGATGATTGCAGACATGCAATATTGGTTAAAAGAAGAAGGTGTGGACGGCTTTAGATGTGATGTAGCGGCTTCTGTCCCAACTGATTTTTGGGTGGAGGCTATTCCGCAATTAAGAGCAACCAAAGACATTTTTATGTTAGCGGAAGCTTGGGAACCAGAATTGGCTAAGGATGGACTTTTTGATATGGTTTACGGTTGGGATACGCACCATGTGATGAATGATTTGGCCCAAGGCAAGAAAGGCTTGGAGGCTTGGAATGATCGTATGACGCAGATTGACTCCTTATACGAGAAGGATGATATCATTATGAATTTTATTACCAATCATGATGAAAATTCTTGGAGTGGCACTATCAGTGAACGTATGAAAGACGCCGCACCGTTAATGACCGCGTTCAGTTATGTGATTCCTGGAATGCCACTTATTTATTCAGGAATGGAATACGATATGGACTACAGATTAAAGTTTTTTGAAAAGGATTCGATTCCTAAAACTAAAAAAACCATGTGGCCATTACTTGAAAAACTAGGCGAATTGAAAAACACAAATCCAGCGTTACATGGAGGTAAAAATCCAGCGTCTTATACAAACTTAGATACTACAAATGCTAAAGTCTTGGCATTTCAACGCGCCAAAGATGATCATACCGTTACATTTATTGGAAATTTCTCTGATAAAGATCAATCCGTTTCCGCACCGGTAACCGGAAACTTTAAAGATTATATGAATGGGGATACTATAGAACTTAAAGAAGAGGCAATGGTTTTAAAACCTTGGGCATATAAAATTTTAACTAATTAAGCATGACAAAAGTTTTATGGTGCCTGCTTTGTAGTTTGGTAATATTGAGCTGTAAAGAAGGACATACGCAAATTACAATGGAAGAAAACAACGATGTGCCTTTTGTTTGGGAGGGTGCCAATTTATATTTTTTATTGACTGATCGGTTCAACAATGGCGATAGTGCCAACGACCTGAATTTCGATCGTACGCAGGAAGCGGGTAAACTGAGAGGATTTGAAGGTGGCGACTTAAAAGGCATCACCCAAAAAATTGAAGAAGGCTACTTCTCTGACCTTGGTGTCAATGCCATTTGGATGACACCCATTGTAGAGCAAATCCATGGTGGTACTGATGAAGGTACGGGTGTTACTTCCGGATTTCACGGGTATTGGACCAAGGATTGGACGGCAATTGACCCTAATTTTGGAACCAAAGACGATTTGAAAGCCTTGGTGCAAGCGGCGCATAACAAAGGAATTCGGGTAGTGTTGGACGCAGTGATCAATCATACGGGGCCAGTCACGCCCGTTGACCCTGTTTGGCCCGATGAGTGGGTTCGTACAGACCCTACCTGCGATTATAGTTCGTACGATGCGACGATTTCCTGTACGTTGGTTAAAAATCTTCCCGACATTAAAACGGAAAGTAATGAGCACGTGGAGTTACCACCGCAACTTGTGGAGAAATGGAAAGCAGAAGGACGTTATGATCAGGAGGTAGCAGAATTGGATGCGTTTTTTGAACGTACAGGGCATCCTAGAGCTCCGCGATTTTATATTATGAAATGGCTTACGGATTTTATTACGGAATATGGCATTGATGGCTATCGTGTAGATACCGTGAAACATACAGAGGAAACCGTTTGGCAGGAATTTAAAACCGAATGTGATTTTGCTTTTAAGGAATGGAAAACCAATAATCCAGAAGCGGTATTGGATGCCAATGATTTTTATTTGGTGGGTGAAGTGTATGGCTACGGCATTTCAGCTGTAAAAGCATATAATTTGGGAGGACAAACCATCAATTATTTTGATAAGGCTTTTAACAGTTTGATCAATTTTGAATTTAAGTATGACGCTGCACAATTACACTACGAGCAGTTATTTAAGAAATATGGAGATGCGCTTCACAATCCGCTGAAAGGCTATGGCGTTCTGAATTACCTGTCGTCACATGATGACGGGCAACCTTTTGACCCATCACGTCAAAAGTCATTCGAAACTGCTACAAAATTATTATTGTCTCCTGGTACTTCACAGTTGTATTATGGCGATGAATCCGCAAGATCGTTGGTTATAGAAGGTACAAATGGTGATGCAACCTTACGTTCAATGATGAATTGGGAATCCATCGCATCTGATGAAAACACCATAACCATTGTATCACATTATCAGAAATTGGGACAATTCAGAAAAAACCATCCCGCAGTTGGTGCTGGCGTTCATCAAATGATCACAGATAGTCCTTATGTGTTTTATAGACGTTACCAAAAGAATGATTTTGAAGATGTGGTAGTGGTAGGTCTTGAGTTGCCAATTGGAATGAAAACCTTAGACGTTTCGGGTGTGTTTAAGGAAGGTGCAATAGTGCGTGATGCGTATTCAAAACAAGAGTCAAAGGTTATTGACGGTCGCGTTCAAATAGATTCAGAATACGATATTGTCCTTTTAGAATTGAAATAGTTGGTTTGTCAGTTCGAGTGTTTTTAAGGCTGTCGCGGTAGCGTCATCCTTAAAAATGTATCGAGAACCGCAGTGTTTTTAAGGCTGTCGCAGTAGCGTCATCCTTAAAAATGTATCGAGAACCGCAGTGTTTTTATGATTTGATAAAGGCGGATTATGTTAAGGCTTTCGGGACATATCGAGAACCTTACATCATTAAATTTCAGGTTTTCGCACGCTTCTCGATACTATTTTCAATCACTATGGCGCTTGAAAATCACTCGAAGTGACAATGTGTATCGGTTGTCAGTTCGAGTGTTTTTAAGGCTGTCGCGGTAGCGTCATCCTTAAAAATGTATCGAGAACCGCAGTGTTTTTATGATTTGATAAGGGCGGATTATGTTAAGGCTTTCGGGACATATCGAGAACCTTACATCATTAAATTTCAGGTTTTCGCACGCTTCTCGATACTATTTTCAATCACTTTGGCGCTTGAAAATCACTCGAAGTGACAATGTGTATCGGTTGTCAGATCGAGTGTTTTTAAGGCTGTCGCAGTAGCGTCATCCTTAAAAATGTATCGAGAACCGCAGTGGTTCCGATTTTTCATCGGAACTGTATCGAGAACCGCCGTGATTCCGATTTTTAATCGGAATTGTATCGAGAACCACAGTGATTTTAAATTTGACATCGTCCAAGTCGTAAACAAGTAGTTTGGTTGTCAGTTCGAGTGTCCCGAAAGCTTCGGAAATGATTTGATAAAGGCAGATTATGTTAAGGCTTTCGGGACATATCGAGAACCTTACGTCATTAAATTTCAGGTTTTCGCACGCTTCTCGATACTATTTTCAATCACTATGGTGCTTGAAAATCACTCGAAGTGACAATGTGTATCATATCGAGAACCGAGTAACATCTTTTTTTAAATTTAATTACAAAGTTTACCAGAATCTAAAAGTAGAGATGCTGCCGAAAAAATAGATTAGAATCGTGAAGCTCACATCGGACGTCACGATTCTTTTTTTTTATACCCTTCTCAAAAATCCGTAGATTTGAATATATTAAGACCCTATGACAGACATTAATGAGCATATCGATTCACCTTTTCTAATCAAGATAAGTTTTGAGAAACTCTTAAACTACTACGAGCAACTCGCTTTAAGCAAAGATCCTTTTTTAGTAGCGAAAGCGCAGCGTGTGTTGCAAGCTGGAAACGCTGCGTCTGAGCTCAGAGAGGGTTTTACCAATACTGATTTGTTGTATACCTATCAAAAGGAAATCAACATTATTTTGGAGGATTCCTTTAATGAATTGCTGACCAAAAATGAAATCAAAACCGCATCCGTAGTCCTACATAGTTTGATTTTTAACGCGTCCAAAAGATTCACAGCAATTATTGAAAATGCTGGGGATGATTTTGAATTGAAAATTTCCAATCAGCCTCAAGATGATATGTATAGAGAGGCTTGTGCAATTATCCTAAAGTTTCATTACGGTTATGATATCAATTTTAGAAGATCGTTTTTTTATGAAATTCCGGACGCTAATGGCATCTTAAGAACCTACAAAATTTTGTATAATGCGGATTTTGTAGAAATTATAAAAACCCAAAAGGCACCAGACATAACGGACGCGGATCATAGATTATTACTAGAGAGCTATGATAACATGGCGTTGTGGCGCGAGAAATTCCCAGCGCAAAGTTATATTTTTAAGGGTTTTACTATTAACAATATTTTTGATGTGACGAATGATCGTTCTATTTCAGAAATAAAATCTAGTTTATTGGCGTCTGCCAACAGCCAGAATAAAAATTTTACTGAAGATTTTAAACATTTGTTTGAATCGCTATTAAATCTGAAAGATGTTAAAGTGGGATTTGTCGCTTATAATAAATCGGAAGAACAATTTGAGCGCATTACGGGTGAAGGGATTGATAGTTATTTGCTCTTTAATCAAGATGCTGGGTCTTGTAAAACCTTATTGTGTGAAGCGTCATATAAAGCACTAATTACAGAAAACACCTATTTCTCCATCCCTGATGTTGAAAAATACTACCAACTCACCAACGGTAAGGCACAATATAAAACCTTGCATGACCACGGGATTAAAAGCGCGATACTAGCGCCAATTGCCTCAAATGGAGAACTCTTAGGAGTATTGGAGATTGTGTCCACCAAAGTTCTTGAACTGAATAGTATTAACGCCAATATTTTGATTGATGTGATGCCATTTATTGTGGCTTCTGTATTGCGATCCAAAGAGAGCGAAGAAAATTTAATCGAAGCGGTTATTCAGCAAGAATGCACGTCCATCCATCCGAGTGTGCGTTGGAAATTTGAAAGGGAAGCACGCATCTTTTTAGATAAAAAGAGGAGAGACGCGATCAGTGTATCTTTTGGTGAGATTGCATTTGCGGATGTCTATCCTTTATTCGGGCAAATTGATGTAAAAGGCTCTTCGGCTGCTAGAAATCAAGCCACACGCAAGGATCTGGCCTTGCAAATCAGCTTGGTTAGGAAGCTTTTGTCGACGGTATCAGAAACTGAGGGTTTGCCAATTTATGAGCAGCTCAACTATCAAATGGATGAGCTATCAAAAGAAATGGAAGATCATTTTAAAGTTGATACTGAACAGGAAATTGTAAAGTTTTTTGAAAAGGAAATTCATCCGTTGTTTGAGTTCATGAAAACTAAAAACGGTGCTATTGCGGATGCCGTCGAAGATTACTTCAGTAAAATAAATGAGAAGTTAGGTCTTATTTATTACTACCGCAAATACTATGATGACACCATCGCATTAATCAATAAAAAAATGTCATTCGTGATAGATCAGAAGCAAATAGAGGCACAACTGATGTATCCGCATTTCTTTGAGCGCTACAAGACTGATGGCGTTGAGCATAATATGTATATTGGGGAATCAATTACAAAAGAGCAGAGTTTTAATGAGGTGTACCTCTATAATTTAAGACTATGGCAACTTCAAGTTATGGCAGAAATGGAAAATGAATTTTACAAAAACCAGCATGAATTTCCGGCTACAGTAGAGGTCGCTTCCATGATTTTAGTTTCACATCAACCGTTATCCATTCACTTTAGAATGGATGAAAAACAATTTGACGTTGATGGTTCCTACAATGCACGCTATGAGGTGGTAAAAAAACGAGTAGACAAAGCGCTTATAAAAGGAACCGATGAACGGGTTACGACAAAAGGAAAGCTAACCATCATCTATTCTCAAAAAGAAGATGAAGAAGCGTATCTTAATTACATCAAATTTTTACAATATAAGAAAGTGTTCGATACCGAAATCGAACTCTTAGAATTGGAAAATCTACAAGGTGTTACAGGATTAAAAGCTATTCGTGTCCCTATTCTATACCACAAAGACTCAATAGACCAGCGCTATTATACCTATGACGATTTGATGAGTGACATCAAACAATCTTAGACATAATAATTTTGAGACCTGTCTTGTCTCAGTTCAATCAGATTCATCGCCTTTTTTTCAGTTTTTAAAACTTCGTCCAAATCAGCTGCTGGTGAAAATTTAAATGAAATAGCAAAGGCTATTACAGAAATGATCATTCCCGTCATGAAAATGGTGTACGTCACTCTCAAAATTCGGTATTTTCTGTCCAACACCTTCCCTAAAAAGTAAAGATCCTTTGTTAAAGAGCTGTATACATAGTCTTTGTCTTTTAAGAGCTCATTAATGGCCCATTCAAAGTCCTCGAGTTTCATTTTATGAAAATTCCCAAAAAAGGTCAGGTTCACCTTTCTATTCTCCACATCCTCTTTAGTAAATTCGCCACTTGTAATATTAGGACGCGTTGCGATGATGGATAAAATCATTGAGGTAATACTAGAGAGCATTAATATAATGGTAGGCACGATCAAAAATTGATTGGATGGATTGTCAAATTTCGAAAATAAAGTAGAGAGCATCAATGAAATGATAATCGCATTAACTGATAGTAAGATGTTTGCTTTTGTATCGGCAATATCACTTAATTTTATATGGTTTCTGAGGGCCGTTCTGTAAAAGGATTGAATGGCACGTTCTGGGCTAGCATCTTTTGCCTTAGCTTTAAGTTGCGCCTTCATTTTTTCTTTCTGGCGTCTCTTTTTCTCTTTCTTACTGGATTTAATGAGTTCAGCTAAGTTGTCTTCTTTTTGTATTTGCCAATTTTTAAGAGCATAGTCCGTATAAAACTGATGGTTTTGAGAGAGTACTTCTATGTTTTCGGCAAGCCATTCTGAAGGAGAGTACTTCCTAACGTTTTGCAATTCTAGTTCTTTTCTTAAAAATTCGCTGGCTTCGTTAAAATAAGATTTGCCAAAATGGGAGGCATCCGCATCTCTTATAACCCTTTCCAATTCATTTTTTGGAGTGCCCTTAAATTTAGTTGCCATAATACACTCATTAACGGCGTTAATGATAGTTTGATCTACCTGTTGTGTTTCTAGAAAAGCGGTCGCTATCTTAACACTCTCTTCTTCGTGCCCATCTCTTAATTTGGTATAGCCCGTATCATGCAATAAGGCAGCTAATTGGAGTATTGTGGATTGTTCAGTAGTGATATCTAAATTTTGAATAATTTCTTTCGTGCTCTTTAAAACACGCTTGGTATGTGTGAAGTTATGATATAGAAAGGTGTTTGGTAACTCCTCTTTAAAAAGATTAAATACAAAATCTTCAGTGTTTTTGATGATATCAGTCATAAAATGTGTTGTAAAGTTGGTGCTACAAATTACTAAAAAATAAATGAAGTAAATGAACACTATGACGACTATTTGTAATGCAAAACGTTAAAATCCGTCCAAATGCATATTATAATTTTTAACTTTAAGAAAAATACTTGAATTTTATGCTTACATGGAAAAATGTGATGGATTTTGCCGTAAATGGCAATCCCAAACCCAATAGAAGAATTGAAAAATCAGAAGCAGAATGGCGCAAAATATTAACCCCAGAGCAATTTAAAATTGCACGAGGAAAAGGAACGGAAGCTCCAGGAACCGGCGCGCTATGTAGCGTGTATGAAGAAGGTCAGTACAACTGCGTGTGTTGTGATACGCCATTATTTGACTCTACCATAAAATTTAAATCGAGCTCAGGTTGGCCAAGTTTTACGCAGCCCATTAAAGAGAACGCTATAAAATATGAGAAAGATATTTCGTTTGGAATGGTTAGAGTTGAAGTGATGTGCAATGTGTGTGATGCGCATTTGGGACACGTGTTTCCTGATGGTCCAGAACCTAGCGGATTGCGTTATTGTGTCAATTCTGAATCCATGACGATGGATGCTTCTAAAAAAGAAGTTTAACCAAATAGAACGAACATATGTCACATAAAAAATTGGAAACCATGACTGTCGGTGGTGGCTGTTTTTGGTGCGTTGAGGCTGTTTTTAACGAAATAAAAGGGGTGCATAAAGTGGTTTCAGGGTATATGGGTGGTTCTGTTCCTGGAACGCCAACCTACCGCGAAGTCTGTTCTGGTTTAACAGGACATGCTGAAGTGGTGCAAGTGCATTTTGATCCATCCCTTATAACTTATGAAGATTTATTGGTTGTTTTTATGACGAGCCATGACCCAACCACACTAAATAAGCAAGGAGGTGATGTTGGTACGCAATACCGTTCAGTCATTTTTTACAATGATTTAGAACAAAAAGGAATTGCTGAAGTAGTGGTCGAAGAAATTGCACCCTATTATGAACATCCAATTGTAACTGAAATCAGTCCCGTGGAAACATTTCATAAAGCAACTGAAGATCATCTAGATTATTTTGCCAATAACCAAACGGAGCGCTATTGTACAGCGGTCATCATCCCAAAATTGGCAAAACTGCGTAACATGCATGCTGACAAATTAAAAAATGCGAGTGTTTAATATAAATAAAAATTTTATGAAAGTGATTCATGACAAAGACAAGCAACAATTTACTATGGAAGTCGATGGTGAAATTGCAAAAGTAGAGTATGAAATGCAAAACGGAAAAATGCATTTGGTTTACAGTGAAGTGCCATTTAATATCCGCGGTCAGGGCATTGGCAAAATGTTGGTTAAAAAAACCTTTGAAAAATTGACCGAAGAAGGCTATGAAGCCGTTGCGGTTTGTGGATATATAAAATTGGTAGCCAAAAGAAGTGACAAATGGAATAATATTATAGGATAGGTACCCAATAAAAAACGAATGAAGCTTAACATTAAAAATAAATTTACCACGCAATTACCCGCAGATCCGAATCTCGAAAATAGCAGACGGCAGGTTACGGAAGCGTGTTTTTCTTATGTCACGCCAAAACACACCTCAAACCCTGAGTTGTTGCATGTGTCACCTGAAATGTTGAACAACTTAGGTTTAACAAAATCCGATGCTGAATCTGAAAAGTTTTTAAACGTAGTTACAGGTAATATAGTACTTGAAAACACTACGCCGTACGCCATGTGTTATGCAGGGCATCAATTTGGCAATTGGGCAGGGCAGTTGGGAGACGGGCGTGCTATTAATTTGTTTGAAGTTGAACATGATCAAAAAAACTGGGTAGTTCAGTTGAAAGGCGCGGGAGAAACACCCTATTCCCGTTCAGCAGACGGCTTGGCAGTCCTGCGTTCTTCCATTAGGGAATACTTGTGTAGTGAAGCCATGCATCACTTGGGAGTGCCTACTACCAGAGCCCTATCTTTAGCCTTGACTGGAGATAAAGTGCTGCGGGACGTGATGTACAACGGCAATCCTGAATATGAAAAAGGAGCGATAGTCAGTCGCGTGTCTCCTAGTTTTTTAAGATTTGGAAGTTATGAAATATTCGCGGCACGACAGGATCATAAAAATCTGAAAATTTTGGTTGATTTCACCATAAAAGAACATTTTCCACATTTAGGAGCGCCTTCTAAGGATATCTATACCCAGTTTTTTTCAGAAGTCTGTGCCCGTACATTGGAGATGATCATTCATTGGCAACGTGTAGGCTTTGTGCATGGGGTAATGAATACGGATAACATGTCCATTCTCGGGTTGACCATAGATTACGGGCCATATGGTTGGTTGGAAGGCTTTGATTGTGGGTGGACACCAAATACGACGGATAACCAACACAAGCGCTACAGATACGGAAACCAACCCAATATAGGACTATGGAATTTGTACCAACTCGCCAATGCACTGTATCCGCTGATTGAAGACGCGAAGGCTATGGAGGCGATTTTGGAAACCTATACCACCAATTTTGAATCGCAGTCCCTAGCCATGATGCGGAGCAAATTAGGATTGCAATCTGAAAATGCGTCTGATGTGTTGCTGATTCAAGCGTTGGAAGATGCCTTACAACTGACGGAAACGGACATGACGATTTTCTTTAGGCAATTGAGCAGCTTTAAACCAGGGAAAGCATCTGAAGGTTTACCTCTCGTCAACGACGCTTTTTATGCACCAACAGAACTTTCTGATAAAATTAAAGCCCAATGGAATGCATGGTTTGACCGCTATGCAGAACGCTTGTTAACAGAATCCATTTCAAATTCAGAAAGAGTAGTTAAAATGAACGCCGTCAACCCTAAATACGTGTTGCGCAACTACATGGCGCAATTAGCCATTGATGCAGCAGATAAGGGTGATAATACACTCATCGACGAATTGTTTCAGATGATGAAAAAACCGTATGATGAACAGCCCCAATATGAGCAATGGTTTGCAAAACGGCCTGAATGGGCCCGTGATAAAGTGGGATGCAGCATGTTATCCTGCAGTTCATAAAGGATGTTTTTCCAACCAAAACAATGCTGAAGGCAAAAATATTCAATTTAATAACAGATTAATTTAGATAAAACACAATGAGTACATATAAAAAAGCATATATAGCCGGCGGCTGTTTCTGGGGGATGGAAGATCTTTTCAGAGAACGTCCGGGAGTAAAGGATACCGAAGTAGGATATATTGGAGGAGAAAACGAGCAACCAACCTATAGAAATCATCCTGGGCATGCTGAAGGTATTGAAATCACTTACGACCTTAATAAAACGTCCTTCAAACAACTCTTAGATTATTTTTTCAGAATTCATAATCCTACAACCCTTGACCGACAAGGAAATGATATAGGGACAAGTTACCGCTCTGCCATATTTTTTCAGAATGAAGAAGAAAAAGCTGTAGCTGAAGAAGTTATTACTATTGTCAATGCTTCCAATAAGTGGGATGGTGAAGTGGCTACAACGCTAGAACCTTATTCTAAATTTTGGGCGGCAGAACCTGAACATCAAGATTATTTGCTGAGAAAACCGGACGGCTATACCTGTCATTATGAAAGATTTGATCAGCCATTTATTTGATTTATAAGCGAGAGCGTTTCTAATTTATCTGAGATTTTAGTATCATTGATAAAAAAATAAGAATGAAAGCTATCTGGAACCACACCATTATTGCAGAAAATGATGCCACTGTAGTCGTAGAAAACAACCACTATTTCCCACAAGACAGTCTCCATAAAGACTATTTTAAAAAAAGTGATACCCAAAGCACCTGTCCGTGGAAAGGGTTAGCTTCCTATTATACTATAGAAGTTGATGGGAAGCAAAACAAAGATGCCGCCTGGTTTTATCCTGAAGTTTCTGAAAAAGCCAAAGCCATCAAAAACCACGTCGCTTTTTGGAAAGGTGTGGAGATCAAACCATAGGATTTCATGACACCAAACATCATTAAAATTGGTTTCGGTGGCGGATGCCATTGGTGTACAGAAGCGGTTTTTCAGTCCGTAAAAGGTGTAGAAAAGGTGGAACAAGGGTATGTGACGTCTACAAAATCCAATAGTGGCTTCTCTGAAGCTGTTATCGTTCATTTTAATATTAAATGCGTCACGCTAACAACTTTAATTGAAATACATTTGTTTACCCATAAAAGTAAATCTGACCATTCCATGAGGGGAAAATACCGTTCTGCCATATACACTTTTAACAACACTCAGCATGAAGACGTTGTACAGTTGCTTAAAGGCTTTCAGATAGAGCAGGATCAAAAATTCATCACTCAGGTATTGCTCTTTCAATTTTTTGAACCCTCTCGAGACGACATCACCAATTACTATTATAAAAATCCTAAGAAACCTTTTTGTGAGACTTATATCAACCCAAAACTGAAGGTGCTTTTACAGCAGTTTTCAGAACATGTTGATCAGGATAAAGTGATTCATTTAAAAGCTTAAAAAACACCTATTATGCAAAGTACAAAACTCAACATACAGAATTCAAAGGGCTTGCGGTTACAAGCGTATTTGGAGATGCCTGCCAACCAAAAACCTCATAACTACGCTGTTTTCGCACACTGTTTTACCTGTAGTAGCACCTTAAAACCAGTTAAAAACATCAGTAGAGCACTCACCACACATGGTTTTGCAGTGGTTCGCTTTGATTTTACGGGTTTGGGCAACAGTGAAGGCGAGTTTGCAGACAGTCATTTTTCTGCCAATGTGGAAGATCTATTGGCAGTTAATAATTATATGGCAGAGCACTATGAAGCACCTTCATTACTTATAGGGCATTCTTTGGGTGGAGCAGCTGTAATTGTGGCCGCATCACAACTTGATAATATAAAGGCCGTGGCCACTATTGGAGCCCCAGCCACCACAGAACATGTCAAACGGCATTTTTCGCACCAATTTGATGAGATTGCCGAAAAGGGCGATGTTGAGGTCAATATTGGAGGACGCCCCTTTAAGATCAACCAAGAGTTTGTGGAAGATTTTGATAAGACAGATTTGCCTGAAATTACCAAACAACTTCGGAAGCCTATCCTGATCATGCACGCTCCGTTTGACCAGGTGGTGGGGATTGACAATGCACAGCAGTTATTTATAAGTGCCTTCCATCCAAAAAGTTTTATAAGTTTAAATGATGCCGATCATTTATTGCTGAAGGAGAAGGATAGTATGTATGTAGGTAATATGATAGGGGCATGGGTGCAGCGGTATTTTGATACCCATGACAACAAAATTTTAGATACAGAAAACGAGCAATTGGTAGCGCATCTAAATCTATTGGAAGATAAATTTACGACCTCTATACAAACAAAGAAGCACAATTTTGTTGCGGATGAACCACTATCTTTTGGTGGTGATGATTTTGGACCTTCCCCTTATGATTTTTTAAGCGCTGCGTTGGCGTCATGTACAGCAATGACCTTGAAACTTTATGCAGAACGCAAGAAATGGGATTTACAGGAAGTGTATGTATACATCACTTATTCAAAAAAACATAGTGAAGATTTAATGCAAGACAGAGAAAAGCCTACACGTTTTGATCATCTTCTTAAGAAACTTAAATTTGTAGGAAATTTAGATGCCACTCAAAAAGAAAAACTGGTTGAGATTGCTTCAAAATGTCCGGTTCATAAAACTTTATTGAGTGATATTGTTATAGATACTGAAGTTATTGTGTAAATAAAACTATCAATTCCATTTGACAGGTGCCTGAAATAAATTAATTTGTAGCTTTTAAAAGAAGAGCTCTTTTAATAAAATTTTATGTTTACAAGCCGAGTGTTCATATTGTAATAGCCTAGTCAGAAATTTGTTTACTTTGTTTATCAGTATACACATCCATAAGCCCTTAAAATAATAGTCCTTAATGAATACGATTAAAAACCTCTCCATTCTCCTTTTAGCTGCTGTTTTATTGAATGCCTGTGCATCCTACCAAGCGCAATATTTAGATAAGGAAGATCAACAAAATACGTTTCCAAATAAAGAAGTCGATAAGGTGTTTTACTTGGTGGGCGACGCAGGTTTGTCACCAATGAACGGCATGTCTCAGGGTTTAACAGCCTTTCAGAACTATATTTCAGATAAGGATACCAAAGGAGATTACACCTTGTTTTTAGGTGATAATATCTATCCTGCTGGCCTTCCTATAATTGAGCATAAGTACCGAGGTTCTGCTGAAAACATGCTTAATGCCCAAGTAAAATCGGTTGAAAATTTTAAAGGCAAGACCATATTCATTCCTGGTAACCACGAATGGTACGCTGGTGGCGTCACTGGTGTGCGTTTGGAAGAAAAATACATTAAGGAAGCCCTTGATGAAAATAGTTTTTTTCCTGAAAACGGTTGTCCTCTTAAAAGTATTGATGTGAGCGAAACCATTCAATTGATTATTATTGACACCCAATGGTATCTTGAAAATTGGGATCGTCATCCTACCATAAATGAAGATTGTGTCATAAAAACCCGAGAACGCTTGATGCTCGAGTTGGAAGGTGAGATAAAGAAAGCCCAGGGCAAAACTATCGTATTTGCAATGCATCATCCTATGTATACCAACAGTACTCATGGCGGTCAATTTGCGTTAGAAAAGCATTTGTTTCCTATGCAGAGAAAAATTCCGATGCCAGGTTTAGCATCATTGGTAACTCAAATTAGGGCCCAAGGCGGTGTTTCCATTCAAGACAGATACAATGAACTCTATAATGACTTGATGGATCGTTTGGAAAACTTGGCTACTGAAAATGGCAATATTATTTTTGTGTCAGGTCATGAACATACGTTACAATACATTGATAACGGAAACATTAAACAAATCGTCTCTGGTTCTGGTTCAAAAACAGGTCAAGTTAACTTAAAGACACACGGCGTGTTTGCCTATGGTCTTCAAGGTTTTGCTGTTTTTACAGTGTTTAAGGACGGCAGTTCTTGGGTACAAGTTTTTGGTTCAGAAAACAATACACCGCATTTATTGTTTCAAAAGGAGGTCTATCCGCCTACAAAAGCTTATGATTATTCTATTTTGCCGGATACTTTTCCAAAAGAGGTTGAAGTATCGATTTATTCCGATGAGGAAACCGATAAATCTTCCGTCTATAAAATGCTTTTGGGAGATCGTTACCGCAGTGTTTATAGTAAACCCATTAAAGTGCCTGTGGCTACCCTAGATACGCTTTATGGCGGATTGGAAGTGGTAAGGGCAGGAGGTGGGCATCAGACCAAATCTTTGCGACTTAAAACTAAGGATGGAAGAGAATTGAATATGCGTGCGCTGCGTAAGAGTCCGACGCAATATTTGGAAAAAGTACTCTTTAAAAATTCTTACGTAGCAGATGCCTATGAACAAACCGAAATTGAAAGTCTTATTTTAGATTTTTATACCGCTGCTCATCCGTATGCGTTTATGGCCATTCCAGATTTGTCAGATGCTGCAAAAATTTACCATACCAATCCTCAAATATTTTACATTCCCAAACATAAATATTTAGAGGAATTTAATGCAGGTTATGGGGGTCAGTTGTACATGATTGAGGAGCGCCCCGAAGAAAATTATACGGACGAACGTAATTTCGGATATGCTGATGATATTGAAAGTACCTATGACATTATTGAAAAGGTCAGAGAAGATGAAAAATACAGGATTGATGAAAACGCCTACATCAGAGCCCGCTTATTTGATATGTTAATTGGAGATTGGGACAGACATCAAGACCAATGGCGTTGGGCGCAATTTAATCAGGAAAATGGAGACAAATTATACAAACCTATTCCAAGAGATAGAGACCAAGTATTTTCAAACTTTGATGGCACCATGTTGGATATCGTTAGAGTCATCTCTGGGGCTTCAAGACAACTTCAGGTGTACGATGCAAAACTAGCAGATATTAAATGGATGAACAGTGCGGGTGTAAAATTAGATCGTGTGCTTTTGCAACAATCTAATAGAGAAGCATGGTTAAAACAGGCCAAATTTTTAGAAGAAAATATAACAGATGAGGTGATAGAAAAAGCGTTTAGTTATGTACCCGTTGAGGTTCAGGATAGTATCATTGAAGATATTAAGGTAAAGTTGAAAGGACGTCGCGGTAATATGCAGGACATCGCTAGTCGGTATTATGATTATTTAAATGAATTGGTCGTGTTGACCGGTACAGATAAAGACGATTATTTTGAAATTACGCGTTTGAACGAGAATTTAACTCAAGTTAAGATTTCGAGACTTAAAGATGGCGGTATCAGCGAGCCGTTTTTAGATCAGACTTTTGATAGTAACGTGACCAAGGAATTGTGGATATATGGATTGAACGACCATGATCAATTTGAAGTTAATGGAGAAGGCGAAAATTTAATTTTCACAAGAATCATAGGAGGGCAAGGCAATGATATTTACAATATAAAAGAAGGGAAGCGAGTTAAGGTTTATGATCATAAATCAAAAGAAAATACGGTCCTTTCAAAAAATGGAGCAAAAGTAAAATTCACTGATGTCTACACCTTAAATCTTTTTAATTTCGAAAAAAACAGGACCAAAGGCACCTCACTCACCCCAAATTTTAGTTATAACCCTGATGATGGGGTGTTATTGGGTGGTGCGGTGGTATACACCATTAATGGGTTTCAGCGGAATCCGTTTTCGCAGCAACACGCATTTAATGCTAAATACGCTTTTGACACCAGCGGCTTTAAGTTAGATTATGATGGTGAATTTGCCAATTTCTTTTATGACTGGAATTTGAACGTTGGCGGTGCCTATACGAATGAAGCATATACCAATAATTTCTTTGGTTATGGAAATGAAACCGATAATGATGCAGGTGCCTATGATTTTAACCGGGTTAAAAAAAGCATTTATAGAGGTCATATTGGGGTTTTAAAACGATCTGCTTTTGGTAGTGATTATGGGTTTAGAGCAATATTTGAAGGCATTCAACTGGATGCCTCACCTGATCGATTTATAACAACGTTTCGTCCAAAGAGCGATGAGGAATTTTATGAGCGCCATTATTTTGGAGCATTGGAAGCCGAATATGACTATTTAAGTGCGGATAATAAAATAAACCCAACCAAAGGCATGACGTTTAATTTGGATGTGGGTGCCAGAACTAATCTACAAGATGCTGATGAGGTGTACGGTTACATTAATGCTGATATTGGTTTTTATAATGCGTTAACCAAGGATAAAACCTTAGTGCTTAAAACCGATGTGCGTTCGCAATTCCGTTTTGGAAATAACTATTTGTTCTATCAAGCGGCAAACATTGGTGGGGATTCTGGATTGAGAGGCTACAGGGCAGAGCGCTTCACAGGAAAAAATGCCTTGGTTGCCAGCGCCGATTTGCGGTATAGTTTTCCTTCCATAAGAACACGTTTATTACCTTTACAAATTACTGTTTTTGGAGGTGGAGATGTAGGTCGCGTATGGTTTAGAGGAGATTATTCTGATAAATGGCATAATGATTATGGTGGTGGTTTAAGAATTACCGCAGCCAAATCGCTGTCGGGAACATTCAATTTATTTACAGGAGAAGACGGATCACGATTTTCATTTGGTTTAGGTTTTAATTTTTAATGTGGATTTATCGAGAAGTATCTCATTTATGAAAAATCAATTTTACCGCATTATTGAATATATCATTAAGCTAGAAAGCAATATTGCGTTCTATCCCTCGCTTATTAGTTTGTTGGGGCTTTCATTTGCATTTTTTATGTATTATTTGGAGAGCTGGGGCGTCTCGAAATACTTAATTGAAAATGCCCCACTTTTGGTAATTAATAATACAGAAACGGCGAGAAGCTTATTATCCACTTTTATAGGAGGCTTAATTTCTATCATGGTATTTAGTTTTTCTTTGGTAATGATTTTGCTCAATCAGGCCTCGAGCAATTTTTCACCACGGTTACTGCCCGGATTGATTTCTAATAGAAGACATCAAATTATTTTAGGAATCTATAATTCTACACTTTTATACTGCATTTTCACTTTGGTATCCATAACACCAACCGGCGATAAATATCAACTTCCTGGGTTTTCAGTATTACTGGCCATTGTTTTTATGACCTTATGCTTAGGGGCATTCATTTATTTTATCCATTCCATTTCACAACAAATACAGGTTGGGACGATTATGGATAAAATCTATGATTCAGCTTATGACAGATTAAGTCGATTGATAGAAAATGAGAAATCAATCGAAACCCAATTTCCAGATACGTCAAGTTGGAATGAAGTAATTTCAAATAAATCAGGTTATTTTCAGGATATTAGCTTAAATGCACTTGCCTCTTTTGCCAAAGAAAAAGAGATTAAGATTGAGATATCACAAATAAAAGGCACCTACATTTTAAAAAGTCTTCCGTTATTTAGATATTCTGGTGCTGAATTGGATGGAGATACCTTAGACCATGCACTCCGAGCTTTTAACTTTTCAAAAAATGAAATCGTAGAGGAAAATTACGTCTTGGCATTTAAGCAAATTACAGAAATTGCGTTAAAAGCCATGTCCCCCGGTATCAATGATCCAGGTACGGCAATTAATGCCATTGATTATATGACGGAATTATTTGTGCTCCGTATGAAAAAGCGAGACAGCAGTTATCTCTTTGATGATGACCATGCCTTTATAAGCATCAAAACAGTAAGTTTTGAAATGTTGATGTATAATGTGATGGCCGCCTTACGTACCTATTGCAAACATGATATTATTGTAGTTCAAAAACTATTCATGATGCTCGAGTATTTATTAGGACATGCTGAGGCTTTTGATCAGCTCTATAGAAAAACAATTGTCAATGAGATTGGTACATTGTACCAAGATGCTATCGCCAATCAGAAAAATGAAACGGATTTGTCGGTAATAAAAAAACAGATGGAGAAGTTAAAAACTTTAAATGAATCAGATTTTACAATTTAATACTTATTTAAATTTAGAAGTCCCCCCATTTAAATACCTTTGAAAAGCTTAAACACGTTAAGACAATGACTGATGTAACCGATTTAATTGAGCTTATCGCTTTAAAGGAAATTCATCCCGCTCAATTTGAAGGCTTTAGTAAAACTGTAGGTAGTCCTAATGTGTTTGGAGGTCAAGTGTTGGCCCAAGCGCTTAATGCTGCAGCCAGAACTATAAGCAATAAACGAGTGTTACATTCCATGCATTCCTATTTTTTGGAAGCGGGAGATTTAGAACTACCTATAATTTATACGGTAAACATCACCAGAGATGGCGGGAGCTTTTCTGTAAGACGGGTTACTGCAGAGCAAAATGACGTCACGATCTTTATACTTTCTGCTTCCTTTCAGAATCAAGAAGAAGGTCACAACCATCAAATCAGCATGGCAGAGGGCATCAAACAACCTGAAGAGTTAATGGGTTGGTCAGAAATTTTAGAACAGTTTGGAGAGGTCATTCCAAAAAAAATGAAAAGCTTTTTGGAAGTCGATCGTCCGGTAGAATTCAAGCCTGTTGAACTAGTCAATCCTTTCAATTCAGAAGATTTACCTGCTTTCACCAATGTATGGTTTAAGCTAAAAGGGGATGCTTCTCATTTAGATCTGGCATTAAAACAACAGATTTTAACCTATGTTTCAGATTATAATATTTTAGCTGCGGCCATGAATCGTCATGCCAGTAAAGCACATTGGGGTAATACCCAAACGGCAAGTTTGGACCATTCTATGTGGTACTTTAGAGATTTCGATTTTGACGATTGGATGTTGTATTCTATGGAGTCTCCTAATGCTTCTGGCGCGCGCGGATTTGCAAAAGGAAACATCTTTACTAGAGACGGAAAACTTGTAGCCTCCGTAGCGCAGGAAGGATTGATGCGTCCTAAGAATTAGAATAACATTTCAAAACTAAAACTTCAAACAACCACTTTTAAGTGAACAACATACAAAAAATAGGACATAGAGGCGCCAAAGGTCATGTGGCAGAAAACACTTTGGAATCTATCCAAAAAGCGTTGGATTTAGGTGTGGATGGTATTGAGATTGATGTGCATTTATGCCAAACTGGAGAGTTGGTGGTGTTTCATGATTTTACTTTAGAACGCTTGACGGACGGATTTGGCGAAATTGCCATGAAATCTCTTGAAGAGTTGAAAGACTTGAAAGTCCACGGACAATTCAAAATTCCGACCTTGCTTGAAGTATTGGATGTAATTGATAAAAAATGCATACTGAATATAGAGCTGAAAGGCGACCGCACGGCTTTTGAAGTGTGTAAGAGCATACAGCTTCATACAGAAACAAAAGATTGGAGTTTTAAAGATTTTAACGTGTCCAGTTTTAATCATGAAGAATTAACCACGGTATTTAATATCAACAAAAATATTCCGTTAGCTGTGCTTACTGAAGGTAATCTTAATGTAGCGCTAGATTTTGCTAAATCTATAAATGCGAAAGCCATCCATCCGGAGTACCATCTGTTAACGAAAGAATCTGTGCTAAACATTCAAGATTTAGGTTATAAAGTCAACACCTGGACCGTCAATACTGTTGAAGATATTACGCTTATAAAATCGTTTGGCGTAGATGGCATCATCTCAGATTTTCCAGACCGCTTATGAATTTTAAAGATGTAATAATTATTGGAGGCGGGGCGGCAGGGTTTTTTGCGGCTATCAACATTGCTGAAAAACAGCCACATTTAAAGGTAGCCATCCTAGAACGTGGTAAAGAAGGTCTGCAAAAGGTAAGGATTTCTGGTGGTGGTCGGTGTAATGTGACCCACGCTGAATTTATCCCTTCTGAATTGGTCTTGAACTACCCTAGAGGTGAAAAGGAACTGTTAGGTCCTTTCCATAAGTTTATGACTGGAGATACCATCGATTGGTTTGAAAAACGAGGAGTTGCACTTAAAATAGAAGAGGATGGGCGGATGTTCCCGATTTCCGATTCTTCGCAAACCATCATCGATTGTTTTTTAACCGAGGCGGATAAGCATAAGGTTGAGGTGTGCTATAATGAAAGTGTAAAAAAGATAGAACCGTCTTCTCAGAATGAATCCGGAGATATAGAGCATCATTTTAAAATCGAAACACACTCCGACACATTTTTCTGTAACAAACTGGTTGTTGCTACAGGAAGTAATTCTAAAATATGGAAATTGTTAGAAGATATGGGGCATAGTATTTCTAAAGCTGTTCCCTCACTTTTTACATTTAATATAAAAGACCAACGAATTAATGACATTCCGGGCGTGGTCGCTCAAAACGTGGACATTAAAGTTGTCGGTACAGATTTGTTTTCTGAAGGCCCATTACTGATGACACATGTGGGCATGAGTGCGCCCGCCATTTTAAAGCTTTCTGCCTATGGTGCGATTGAACTGGCACAGCGGAACTATAAATTTGAAATTGAAATTAATTTTGTCAAACAAACTTTTGAAGCGTGTATACAGTGTTTAAAAGAAAGTAAACTCAACTATGCTAAAAAAACGGTTTTTAAGTCGCCACAATTTGAGCTTCCAAAACGCTTATGGCAGAAATTGGTTTTAGCATCAGATATTTTGCAAGACACACGATGGGCGGAGTTGAACAAGCAACAGCTCGACAACCTATCTGGTCAGCTTACCAAGGCGGTTTTTAATGTAGATGGCAAAAGTACTTTTAAAGAAGAGTTTGTTACCGCAGGCGGTGTAGACCTCAAAGAAATTAACTTTAAAACCTTTGAAAGTAAACGTTACAAACATCTTTATTTTGCGGGCGAAGTCCTAAATATTGACGCGGTTACGGGAGGTTTTAACTTCCAAAATGCCTGGACGGGGGCTTATATTGTCTCTCAATCCATATAGTTTAGCTCAATCCTGCTGAACATTGCGGTACTTTAGGATAATAGATTTAAACTCCTCAAAATCATAGGGTTTCGTGATAACATGATTCATGCCACAAGCCATTGCTTTACTATGAATTTCAGAAGAGTTTAGGGCAGTTAAGGCCAAAATTGGAATGTTAGGATTAAACAATCTGATATGCCTAGTGGCTTCAAACCCGTCCATATCTGGCATATTGATATCCATTAAAACCAGATCAAAATCTTTTTCTTTTACAAGGCAAATGGCCTCCTTGCCATTTGTGGCAGTACCAGACATATAGCCAGGAATTTTCTCCACGTTTTTTTGAGTGATCATCAAGTTGATGGTATTGTCATCCACAACAAGTACTTTGGTAGGAGTATCGTTTAATTGAGCGGATTGGTGGTATATTTCTTCTAATGATTTGGCTATTTCAAAGTCGATGTCAAAGTAAAACGTACTGCCTTCATTAGGTTTTGATAAAAATTTGATATCCGCATTGTAACTTTTAAGCAAGGTTTTTACAATATAGAGTCCTAAACCTGATCCGGAACTGTTTTTTTCTAGAAAGGTTTTGTTTTCAAAAGCATTAAAAATAATATCCCTGTGTTTATTTTGAATTCCTATTCCTGAGTCTTTAATCTCAAAAAGTATATTAACATGAGTGTTGGTGCGCTTTTGTTCAGTAAGTTCAATAGATACAGAGCCTTTGGAGGTATATCTAATGGCATTATAAGATAGGTTGATTAATATTTGACTTAAAACCACTTTGTCGATGAGTAAATATTCATCCCAATTATTTTTTTCTACATTGGTGTAAAGTATCAGTCCTTTTTCATCCGCCGAAACTTTTATTGAACTCGAAATTCTATTAACCAACTTTAGTATGTCGGTGGGTTTGAGATGTAGTTTTTTATTTTCAAACTTTAATTTTGAGATTTGTAAAACATTGTCGATAAGTACTGAAATATAATTACTGGAAGAAATAAGTGCGTTCAAGTATCCTTTTCTTTTTTCAGGTGATTGTTCCTGTTCAATTAATGTGGCAAGACCATTAATGCCATAAATAGGAGTTCTGAGCTCATGACTTAAGATAGAGAAGAATTCGAGACGTTCTTTGTCAATAATTTTCAACTTCTTATTGGACTCCTTTAACGTTAAATTCATTTTTTGGATGCGTTTTTTAATCTTATTGTAATAAAAAAATAAAATTACCAATGCACCGAGCAATAAACCCAACACTATCGTAGCCACTAAAAAGATTTTGGACAAGGCTTGGTCTTGTTTTGTTGTAGAATTGGCAAGTTGAAGCTCATTTTCAGTACTAATGATTTTGTAAATAAGATCGCCGTTTTTGGAGAGTTTATTTTGATATTCCTTAATAGTAATATATTTTAAGGAATCTGATTTTAGAAGATAATAATTAGCCGAATCTGCATGTTTAGTGCGTTCGTTAAAATATCTGAACTTGTAATAATTTAAGGTGGCAAGTTGGTTTAAAGGGATGGTATTGTGTTTCTTTTTAAAATGAATTTGATCAGGATCTATTGTAAAGAGAAGCCCGTATCCTTCCTCAAACTGATTTAAATTAATCAGAGATAATGCTTTGTAGTAAGAAAAAGTCATTCTCATTCTTTCCTTTTCAGCCATTTCATCTTCAGTGGCAAACGTATAAGTGTCTAATCTGAGAAGAGCTACATTTGAAAATTTTAAAGAAACGTCATATTTTCTGAGAGCATAGTTTCTGATCAGCTTTGATCCCAAATTATAAAAAATATTAATACTATTAAGTTGATAGGAGTGTTTTAGGGCAATAGGGCCAAGACTGTCAAATTTTTTGTAATTTCTTGCGTTCACATAAGTTCTTGACAAATCAGTCAATGTATGGTCAACCTCAACTTTATTATTAAGGGAGTCAAAAAGTTGAAAAGCCCTAAGGTAGTATGACTCTGCAGTTTCATAACTTTCTATCCCCGAAAAAATAGTGCCTAATTCTTGATTTGTATTGGCTAATAATAATGGTAGGTTATTTGTTTCTGCATAGGTAATATCATTATTTAAAAGCAGGGTTGCTTCATATATACTATCTGCAGAAATAAGTTGATTTAATCTGTCATTCTTGTAAGTATGCTCCGTATTGAGTTGCGAAAAACTACAATAGGGCATGCAAATCAGGGTTATTAAGATCAAAATCGATTTTAAAAAATTCATTATTTGGGTATGGATTTTAAAAAAAAACAATAAAATAACGACAAACGTACAAATTTTATCGATTAGTGTCAGTTGCTGTGATAATAAAAGATTTGGAAATATGAATAAATACTATGGCATAATACAGATGTTTATAAATCAGCAAGGCGTCTCTGTCTTGTGTAGATTGTGAGATTTAGGTTTATATTCAGTTCATTCATTGACTGTTTGCTCAATTTTCTGCGTAAAAGTGCCTTAAACTGAACCTTAGTGTTCAAAAATTAAATAGAAACACTTTTGAGCGACCATTTAAAATTTAGGTGCAACCTTAAGCTATAATTACATGATGAAATTGATGGTTGTGCTATTTAACTGTGGAAAAGACGAATCGGATTTCTTATTTTTGTAGGCACTACTGTGAAAATTTGTCTATTGAGATTACTTTTTTTCCGAAAAAAAACTGCACATGACTGAA
The DNA here is from genome assembly GCF_016469035.1 of Gelidibacter salicanalis. Classification (GTDB taxonomy): domain Bacteria; phylum Bacteroidota; class Bacteroidia; order Flavobacteriales; family Flavobacteriaceae; genus Gelidibacter; species Gelidibacter salicanalis_A. Next base: position 87,707 of record NZ_JAEHJZ010000039.1, read on the forward strand.
CACGATTTTGTATCACTTACCTATGACACCAACATCCAAGATGGAAAAGTTACTTGGGAATCTCCCAGTAATATAGCCCTAGTGAAGTATTGGGGCAAAAAAAAGGATCAAATTCCTGAAAACCCATCGTTGAGTTTTACCTTAAGCAACTGCAAAACAATTACCACATTAAGTTTTACTAAAAAGGAGACTTTAGATAAGTCCTTTACTTTTGAGGTGTATTTGGATGGTGGGTTAAAGGAAGATTTTAGACCTAAAATTCAGACTTTTTTTGAACGTATAGAGCAGTATATGCCTTTTTTACGTCAGTATGCCTTTAAAATTGAAACAAAAAACACCTTTCCGCACAGTTCAGGCATTGCGTCCTCAGCCAGTGGCATGAGTGCTTTGGCCTTGTGTTTAATGAGTGTTGAAAAACTATTAGCTGCTGAGAGTACGGTGCAAGTGCCGGAAGATTTTTTTAGCGCCAATTATTTTAATCAGAAAGCTTCTTTTTTAGCGCGTCTAGGATCAGGAAGTGCCTGTAGAAGCATTGAAGGCGATGTGATAGTTTGGGGTAACACAGTGGTTATTGAAGGCAGTACCGATTTGTTTGGTATCAAATATCCTTATCAAGTTCATGGAAATTTTGAGAATTATCAGGACACCATTTTATTGGTGGATAAAGGCGAAAAACAAGTGAGCAGCACGGTAGGTCATGATTTAATGCACAACCATCCTTATGCCAAAAATAGATTTCGGCAGGCTCATGACAACTTAGCCGATCTTAAGGTGATTTTAGAATCGGGAGACTTAAATGCCTTTAATGCATTGGTTGAGAGTGAAGCGTTGACATTACACGCCATGATGATGACCAGTATGCCCTATTTTATACTGATGAAACCCAATACTCTAGAGATTATTAATAAAATTTGGAGTTTCCGACAAAAATCAGGGTTACATATTAGTTTTACGCTAGATGCAGGAGCTAATGTGCATGTGCTTTATCCGCAAGATCAAAGTCAAGAAGTCCTACAGTTTATTAAGAGTGAGTTAGTTGCGTATTGTCAAAACGGGCACTATATTTGCGATCAAATTGGTTTCGGTGCCATCCAAAACCAATAATAATGCTTATATTTGCCCAGTAAGGCACTGCAACAGTAAACTGAAGATTATACAATGAAAGGACCTCTATTTTACTCTAAAATTCTACTTTTTGGCGAGTATGGTATCATAAAAGATTCCAAAGGCTTATCTATACCTTATAATTTTTATAACGGTGCGTTGAAAACTGACGGACTTCAATCAGAGATTTCCATCAAATCTAATGAGAATCTTAAGAAGTATGTAGCATTCTTAAAAGACATCAGCCCAGAACTGGTAACTTTTGATCTAGAGATTTTAGAAAAAGACATCAATGCAGGCATGTATTTTGATTCCTCAATTCCGCAAGGATATGGTGTGGGGAGTAGTGGTGCCTTGGTTGCAGCAATTTATGATAAATATGCGTTCGATAAAATTACTGTTTTAGAAAACTTAACGCGTGAAAAACTAATGACCTTAAAGTTGGTTTTTTCTGAAATGGAATCGTTTTTCCACGGAAAATCTTCAGGTTTAGATCCTTTAAATAGTTATTTGAGTATTCCTATTTTAATTAATTCCCAAGATCATATTGAAGCTGCGGGTATTCCGTCGCAAAAAAGTGATGGAAAAGGTGCCGTGTTTTTATTAGACAGTGGTATTATTGGAGAAACAGCACCAATGGTAAGCATTTTTATGGAAAAAATGAAACAGGAAGGGTTTCGTAAAATGCTTAAAAATCAATTTATAAAGCATACCGATGCTTGTGTGGACGACTTTCTAAAAGGAGATTTTAAATCCTTATTCGGCAATACCAAGAAACTTTCAAAAGTGGCTTTGAATCACTTCAAACCGATGATTCCTCAGCAATTCCATGCTTTATGGAAAAACGGACTGGATACCAATGATTACTATCTTAAATTATGCGGTTCAGGCGGTGGCGGTTATATTTTAGGTTTTACTGAAGATATAGAAAAAGCGCGACAGTCTCTTAAAGATTACAAACTGGAAGTGGTTTATAATTTTTAAATTCCTAATGATGCCTTTTCAAACTCCATTCCATAGTCACTGGGTTTTACTTTAAACCGGTCTTTATGCTATCCAGAAAACAAAAACACCTATTACTTAAGTTTTTTAGCATGTTTTCTGTGGTTAGGGGCTATAACATTCTGGTCATGGTCTTTGCCCAATATTTGACCTCCATTTATATATTAGCACATGACAAACCTTTACGGGAAGTGGTGCTCGACCTGAATTTATTCATGTTAGTACTGGCTTCAGCGTCTACAATTGCGGCGGGATATATCATCAATAATTTTTATGATTCTGAAAAGGATTTAATCAATCGGCCCAATAAATCAATGCTGGACAGATTGGTGAGCCAAAATACTAAGTTATCCTTCTATTTCGTCTTGAACTTTTTGGCCGTGGTTATGGCAAGTTATGTATCGTTTAATACGGTTATTTTCTTTTCACTATATATTTTCGGGATTTGGTTTTATTCACACAAATTAAAAAGACTGCCTTTTATAGGGAATCTCACTTCTGCAGTTTTGACCATTACCCCTTTCTTTGTGATTTTTATTTATTATAGAAATTTTGAAACGGTAATCTTTTTTCATGCCATGTTTTTGTTTTTAATCATTTCGATGCGCGAATTGACCAAGGATTTGGAGAATATTAAAGGCGATTTAGCTCAGGGGTATCGCACCATTCCGGTAGTTTATGGAGAAAATGTTTCAAAAATAATGTTGTCGGTTTTGGCTATTTTTACCCTGATACCAACACTCTTGCTGATCACCTATTTTGATATTGGATACATGAACTATTTCTTTTATTTAAGTACTTTTTTGTTGGTTGTAGTGTTCTTAATGTTATGGAAATCAAAAACCAAAACACATTATCTCATATTGCACAATATTTTGAAATTTATCATTGTAGCGGGCGTGTTTTGCATTGTTTTGATCAATGTAAACGTTGTATTGAATAGGATTTGATGAAAATCGTAAATTCAAGCTCTAAAATAGTGATATAATAAAGTATCTTTGCCTAAAATTTTAAGTCATGAGTAGACATCAAGGGAGTAGTGGAAAAGGAAAATCTTCAGGAAGAGGTCAGGGCAAAAGTGGTTCTGCCGCTTCAGGAAGAGGAAGTGATAGCCCTAAAAGTAAGAGCTATGCTAGAGGGAATGCTCCGATGAAAAAAGACTCAAAAGACGTTTCAAGACCATCTTTTGATAAAAAAGCACCCGCTAAAAAATCCAATCCAGATGAAATTAGATTGAACAAATACATCGCCAATTCTGGCATTTGTTCACGTCGTGATGCTGATATGCATATTTCTACCGGGAATGTGACCGTTAATGGAAAGATTGTTTCAGAAATGGGTTATAAAGTGAAATTGGATGATGATGTTCGTTTTGATGGCGCACGGATCAATCCAGAAAAGAAGGCTTATGTTTTACTTAACAAACCAAAAGGCTTTGCAACTACAACCAGCGAGGGTAAAGGGAGAACAGTGATGGATTTAGTGGCTAATGCTACAACATCACGTATTAAACCAATTGGTCGTTTGGGAAGAAACTCCTTAGGATTGATTTTATTTACTAACGACGATGTGTTGGCACAAAAATTCACCAATTCCAAAAAAGGGGTGCCAAGAGTGTTTCAGCTAGAACTTGACAAGAACTTAAAGTTTGAAGATCTTAAGAAAATCCAAGAGGGACTGACTATTGAGGGTAAATTCATCAGTGTGGAGGAAATTAGTTTTGTGGACGGTCAGGCCAAGAACTTTATTGGTTTAAAAATCAAAAATACGGGTAGTACAATTATTCGTACCATTTTTGATCATTTAAACTATGAAATCGTAAAATTGGACTGTGTGGCAATTGCCGGTTTAACCAAGAAAGATATTCCTCGTGGCCATTGGAAACACCTTACAGAACAAGAGATCAACACCTTAAAAATGCTTCCCTAATTTTAAGGAGCTATAAACTTAAATTACAAAGCAAAATATCCACTCATTATACGGCTTTAATGATCACAGGACTAAGGTCTTATGGGTCTTTCTGCTGTATTTTTTTTCAAGCATTACTGACTTCAGCTATTGAGGGCAAATTTTTATCCTTTGCATCTTGTTTTTTAAATTTTTTATACTTCTTTTGCACTTCATTTGCTGAACCCTTGAATCGTGTTTTTACGTTTGGGCTTTTGAATTTTAAGAAGTCAATTTCAAAAGCAACTTATAAGATAAGTCACCAGATTTTAAAGCTTACTTCTAATTATCGAATTTCCGATAGCAAGCACCTCGATTTCGTGTGTGTTCCTTCGCATCAGCAAATTCAGGTATGATTTTCATTATTTATCAGGAATTTATAACTCTAATTGATTTTTTTTTCAGAATTTTAAAACTTAATAACCCATAATGAATACAAAATATATTGATCTCATCAATCAAACCTTTTATTTTCCACAAGATGAATTTAAACTGGAAGACAAAACCCTTCAGTTTCACGATATCGATTTGATGCAATTAGTGGAAGATTACGGGACACCATTAAAGTTTACCTACCTACCTCAAATCTCAAATAATATAGGACGTGCCAAAACCTGGTTTAACAAAGCCATTAAAAAGCATAAATACAAAGGGAAGTATCATTATTGTTACTGTACTAAAAGCTCTCATTTTAAACATGTCTTAAATGAAGCTTTAAAAAATGATATCCATATTGAAACCTCTTCAGCTTTTGATATTGATATTGTTGAAAAATTAAAGAGTGAAGGTAAAATTACAGATAAGACCTATGTGATCAGTAATGGTTTTAAACGTGCACAATATGTTACAAACATTGCGAGATTGATCAATAGCGGACATAAAAACTGTATTCCAATTATTGATAATTATGAAGAAATTGATTTGCTGTCCCAAGAAATTAAAGGCAAGTTCAATATAGGTATTCGTATTGCATCAGAAGAGGAGCCTAAGTTTGAGTTTTATACCTCTCGTTTAGGTATTGGCTATAAAAATATTCTCCCTTTTTACAGAAACCAGATTAAGGAAAACAAAAAAGTAAAGTTAAAAATGCTTCACTTTTTTATCAATACCGGCATCCGTGACAATGCCTATTATTGGAATGAACTTTCTAAATGTTTAAAAGTGTACACCAGTTTAAAACGCATCTGCCCATCCTTGGATAGTTTGAACATTGGTGGCGGTTTCCCAATTAAAAACTCCTTGGCATTTGATTTTGACTATGAGTACATGGTGGATGAAATCATCAATCAAATCCAATTGTTCTGTGAACAAGAAGAAGTAGATGTGCCAAATATCTTTACAGAGTTTGGAAGTTTTACCGTAGGAGAGAGTGGCGGTGCCATTTATGAGGTACTGTACCAAAAACAACAAAATGACAAGGAAAAGTGGAACATGATCAATTCATCGTTCATTACCACGCTTCCTGATACCTGGGCCATTAACAAACGTTTTGTCATGTTGCCTATTAACCGTTGGAATGATAGTTATGAGCGCGTATTGTTGGGCGGATTAACTTGTGATAGTGATGATTATTACAATAGTGAGCAGCATATGAACGCTATTTACCTTCCTAAGTATAATAAAGAGAAACCTTTGTATCTTGGCTTTTTTAATACAGGAGCCTACCAAGAAACCATTGGTGGATTTGGCGGATTGCAACATTGTTTGATACCTTCGCCAAAACATATCCTGATTGATAAAGATGAAGATGGTAATTTTACAACCAAAGTCTTTAGCGAACAACAAAAAAGTGAAGATTTACTAAAAATATTAGGTTACAACGACACGGATGAGAGCTAAAAGCTTCTCAATATTAATAACATTCTAACACCAATTGTATTTTACTTTTAAAATAATAATTATTACAAAATGAACAGTAATATAACGTATGCGGGAATACCTGAGGAATATTCCAAATTAGACAATGCCAAAATCGTATTGATTCCTGTGCCTTATGATGGTACCAGTACTTGGCAAAAAGGTGCCGACCAAGGTCCAAAAGCGTTTTTGGATGCTTCTGAAAACATGGAGCTTTATGACATTGAAACAGAGACCGAGGTTTACAAACAAGGTATTTATCTTGCGGATGCCGTGACGGAAAATTCATCTCCAGAAAAAATGGTTGATGCCGTACACCAAACGGTAAAGAAATATATTACTCGCAACAAGTTTGTGACCGCTTTTGGTGGAGAACATTCCATTTCTATCGGCACCATTCGTGCTTTTAATGAGTGTTTTGATAATTTGACCGTGCTTCAAATTGATGCACACGCTGACTTGCGTAAAGAGTATCAAGGTTCAAAGTGTAACCATGCTTGTGCCGTTTATGAAGCAAGTCAAAACACCAATTTGATTCAAGTGGGGATCAGAAGTATGGATGTTATTGAGACCACGGTGATGGACAAAGAAAAAACTTATTTTGCCCATGATATGGTCAGTGATGAGTTTTGGATGGACAGCGCCATTGATCAAATGACCGAGAACGTGTTTATTACTATTGACTTGGATGCTTTTGATCCTTCTATCATGCCATCCACAGGAACACCTGAGCCAGGTGGACTGCTTTGGTATGAAACTTTAGACTTTTTACGCAAAGTCTTTGAAGAGAAGAATGTGGTAGGGTTTGATATTGTGGAACTATGTCCAGACGCGGAAGAAAAATCGTCAGATTTTCTTGCCGCAAAATTATATTACAAAATGTTAAGCTATAAATTCTTGGATGATAATGTAGAAGACGGGTACGAAAGTACCTTTAACGACTCAGCTTCAAGTACAAACAAATTTTCTAAATTCGATAATGATGACGACAACTAAAGGACCTATTTCCAATTTTCTTGAAAAATATTACTTACATTTTAACGCTGCGGCGTTAGTAGATGCAGCCAAAGGCTATGAAGCACAATTGGAAAAAGGCTCAAAGATGTTGGTGTCTTTGGCTGGTGCAATGAGTACAGCGGAGATAGGTAAGATTTTTGGTGAAATGATCCGTCAAGATAAAGTGCAGATCATTTCATGTACAGGTGCCAATCTTGAAGAAGATATCATGAACTTGGTAGCGCATTCACATTACAAACGTGTGCCTAACTACCGTGATTTAACGCCTCAGGAAGAGTGGGATTTAATGGAAAAAGGATTGAATCGTGTTACAGATACCTGTATCCCAGAAGAGGAAGCCTTTAGACGTTTACAAAAACATATTGTCAAGATCTGGAAAGATGCTGAAGCTAGTGGTGAACGCTTTTTCCCACATGAATTTATGTACAAAATGTTGTTGAGCGGTGTGCTTGAAGAGTACTATGAAATTGACATTAAAAATTCTTGGATGTATGCTGCAGCAGAGAAAAATTTACCTATAATTGTACCAGGTTGGGAAGATAGTACCATGGGTAATATTTTCGCCAGCTATGTTCTTAAAGGAGAATTGAAAGCAAGTACCATGAAATCTGGAATAGAATATATGACGTTCTTGGCCGATTGGTATACAAATAATTCAGAAAACGGTATTGGTTTCTTCCAAATTGGTGGCGGTATTGCGGGAGATTTCCCAATATGTGTGGTTCCAATGCTTTATCAAGATATGGAGCGTAAAGACACGCCATTCTGGAGTTATTTCTGTCAAATCAGTGATTCTACTACAAGTTACGGTTCGTATTCAGGAGCCGTGCCGAATGAAAAAATAACCTGGGGTAAATTAGATATTGACACCCCTAAATTTATAATAGAAAGTGATGCTACCATTGTAGCGCCACTTGTATTTGCCTACCTATTAGACATGTAATTATGAGTAACAAAAGAGACAATCTAAAACGCGTAATCGTCGACTTTAAAAAATTGACACCAGAAATTCTCTCGTTGTTGGTAGAGAAATATCCTGATGGATATGATGATGATAATATCATTACCTTTAAGAATGCCAATAATGAAATTGTAGAAGCGGTTGAGGTGACTACAAAAGACACTAAATATTTAGTGAAAGTCAGCACGAAGCTTCAGGTTACTATGGAGAATTATGATGAAGATGACTATGAGAATTTTGAGGGCGATGATCCAGATGCAATTCAAGACCCTGAATTGGGTGAGGATGATCCGGAGGTTGAAATAGACGAAGACGTTGATTAGTTAAAAGGTAAGAACAAAATTTATAGTGCCAATGAGATTGGTGCGACAACATACAATTGAAAAAGTTGCCTACATATGGGCAACTTTTTTTGTTTAAACCATTTTAAATTAGTGAAACTCAATTTTTAAAAGTTGCGAAGCAATGAATTAAAAATTGTTAGTTGAACTAATCCCGCTTTTTAGCGGGATCCTTGGGTTTTATTCCCCGACGCTCTGCGTCGAAATAAAAAAG
>NZ_JAEHJZ010000382.1 GCF_016469035.1 Gelidibacter salicanalis
TTTAGAGATAATTATTAATTGACAAAATTAAATAAATATTAAAATAATTATCCTTAATTGTTTTACTTCATTTATAGATTTTGTATTTCTTTGTTTTTAACCCTTTTCTATTTAAATATTTATTTATTATTTCCTTAAACATTTTATTTTCTCAAATTTCTGTTGATATTTCCACATTTTCTTATATTGACCTTTTTTTCTTTTTGTATCTTAACGAGCTAAAGTACCTGAGCAGGTGTGAGGGAACATGGAGCAGAAAGGT
>NZ_JAEHJZ010000383.1 GCF_016469035.1 Gelidibacter salicanalis
CAGATGCAATGTTACAGGTATTCTAGTAAACTATTGGTTTCAGCTCCGAAAGGTATCTGGGAAAGGACGATCCTTCGGTCGGGAAACTTGTTCCACAAGGTTGAAGTGTTGTAGTGCCGACTATTTTGTGCACAGCCCAAATACGTATAGACCCCATTTCGTGTAGCACCTGTGTAAATACAAGTGCTAAGAATGCTGAGATACAGCACTTTTCTTATTGTGTTACTTGGGACGTATTTTTTTACTCATGGAAATTGGACGTTTGGTAAAATACATTTTACAAAATATATGTATTTTCAGTG
>NZ_JAEHJZ010000384.1 GCF_016469035.1 Gelidibacter salicanalis
ATTGGTTTCACCTTCTTTCTTTTCTCTAAAGAAAGTATCTCATACGCAGGAGTGAAAATGTTTTCAGATTGTGTAAAGGTTTTCATGACAAAAAGCCTTCTAGATCAAAGTCTCGAAGGCTTCTTTATTGATTATTTCATTCGAATCACGTAGGCATCTAGTAAAATGCGGGCAATGACATGAAGAGACAAACGTGATCTGACCTCATAATCTGGGAAGAAAGATTGTTCGCCTTTATATCCGACTAGAGTCATATCTGATATTTTGCTTAATGTAGAATCTATTCTCGT
>NZ_JAEHJZ010000385.1 GCF_016469035.1 Gelidibacter salicanalis
CATTCTGCCATGTAGCGAGAGATACCAGAGTAGACCCTTGACCACAACTTGACGCAACTATTTTTCGCTGAAGCTCGTGAGAAAAACTGTCCACATATGTACTTCATATGTTTCGAATACAAGGATCTTTCCAAGTGAAAAATGTTCCTCGACTGATTTGGAAAGTTGTCAAAGAAGAGTTCAAACCTCGATCCAGATTGTCCCCAA
>NZ_JAEHJZ010000386.1 GCF_016469035.1 Gelidibacter salicanalis
AAATGGACAGATTACGGTTCAGTTCCTGGGCAAATGCCCGTTTCATGGCGTCCAAATACGGATGAGGAGGATGTAGCGACTCCAACGATTCCGAATTGAATCCATGGCAAAGCCCAATGTTCGTGATCACCGGCTTGAAGAGGGTGCAATCCAGCCGCCCACGTCTCTTGGTGTCGCGGAAAGACTGGTATCTTCCATCTTTGAAAAAGCACACCGGAAGGACTGTGTGAGGATTAAAAAAAAGCTTGTCCTTCGAGTGCCAATACTTCCCCAACCGGAAC
>NZ_JAEHJZ010000387.1 GCF_016469035.1 Gelidibacter salicanalis
GATGTGAAGAACGCTTAGCAGACGTACGCTTATCCTTTGATGTGAATAAATGGGCAATGATTGCTCCTAAAGAAGCCAATATGATCATAACAACAAACATAAAAGAACCCATGATGCATCCCTCCCCTTGTTTCCTATTCATACAAATGAGCCATATCGTGGTTCCCGATTTGAAAGAAAAACTGGGCAAAGAGTTCTATTTTCGTTTATGATGATAGGCAAAAGTAAATGCCAAGGGAGGAGAGCCTATGCTATCTCTACGTCAGGAGGAGCTGCTGAAACGACTGATGCAAGCGGAACAG
>NZ_JAEHJZ010000388.1 GCF_016469035.1 Gelidibacter salicanalis
TCCTCTGGTAAAAACAAAAACAAATACGATAATAATATGCCATCTTTTATTCACTTCACACTGCCATCACTCCACCAAAGAGGTAACAGCCAAGATGCACTTTTTCAAAAATGGTAAAACATGCGAAAAAGATGCCAAAAGCACAAGACATTTGGGTCAAATTTGGAAAACATGTGAATACGTATGCAGTATGCAATTCTTAAATAAAAAAATACAAAATAGGCATTATCATCAAGGAAAGAAGTGCGTCAATTTAAGGGCAAAAATACAAAACTACCATCCATTAATCTCGTACAATAAAATACTTTCTTTGAACTCTCAAGCTTCATGGAATGCATAAATTTTAGTGACCAGTGAAAAT
>NZ_JAEHJZ010000389.1 GCF_016469035.1 Gelidibacter salicanalis
AGAGACCAGCCGAAGCCGGCATGGCCTCGATCAGACTCGAATGTAGTTCTTCGCTTGTAATAATCATTTGCAGTTACTTTCCGTTTCCCAAGCGGCCGAGAATCTCGCCTCTACCGATCTGAATCATGTACGCCCGTATCTCATTACTTTTAGCCACGATTTGCACAAAACCATTGTGTGCAAAATATACATAGTTGACATCTGATCACAGTCTCGCCCTCCGTTTATTACGTTACTTCTCATGTCTTATTCTTGATGACACTTCACCGCTCATCCAAGTCAAGATGGCGCCGCTTTTGACGGAGGGAGAGGAGCAC
>NZ_JAEHJZ010000390.1 GCF_016469035.1 Gelidibacter salicanalis
CACCATTAGGACCTAATAATTTTATGCATTCAGGTTCAGCTTCTAAAATTGTACGAAGCCTGTTTTCACTCTCCGCCAGTTTAATTTCTGATTTTTTTCTTTCATCAATGTCCTGAAAACTGCCAAAAATCCGTTTGTATTCACCCCCTGCAAATTCTGAATGCCCAATGATTCGTACCCAAAGCTCTTTTTTTGTAGCAGTGATCAAAACAGCTTCAAAATCAAATGGATCTCCCGAAGTAATACATTTTTCAAAATTCTG
>NZ_JAEHJZ010000391.1 GCF_016469035.1 Gelidibacter salicanalis
TCCAAGAAATGGCATTTTTTTGGGGCCATTTTTAGGGGTCCCCCATTCAGTACTTGTAACCCTGACAACGAGTGACCAGGCCTTATTTGGAGATCACTGCATTTTTACTTCCGGAACTTCATGATGTATTTTGATCTTTTTTAGCTGATACTTGCTTATTTTACTGGTTGTATGGTAGAAAAAAAGAAATTTGAGTAAAAACCGTATAAATAGGGTAAAGGATATGCGTTTGGTCTCAATACTTGTGCCTCATTCTGTACA
>NZ_JAEHJZ010000004.1:0-325682 GCF_016469035.1 Gelidibacter salicanalis
TCCGATAAAGAATTAAGATCGCTACGCTTATAGTCCCGATAGCTATCGGGAAAAGAACAAAGATTTGATTATAACTGACTGATAAACAATCGTTATTCTAAATTAAATTTGCCCGATCACTCTAAGTGAAATTGGTTTCAAAAAGCAAGGGACCATTTTTAATCTCTCTTACCAGGTCCTACTTTAATAGGCTTTGTAAACTTTTTACTTGTTTTACCGGACACTCATGTTTAAAAATCTAAACTAGTAGCAACAACACAAAAAAAAACCAGAGTTCATAGCTCTGGTTTTTTGTGGATTAAAATTACCTTTGATGGTTTAGAACCAGGTATTCCATGGAATTTTCGCCAATACACTGATGAGTGCCAAAGTGTAAAAAATGGCCAATACTTTGAATTTTGGTGTTGAGGTCAGTTTCTTTTTATGTTTGGAGTAACCAATGGTAATCAATACCACCGCAATAATCATCATTAAAGGATGTTCTACAATATTTGATCTTAACAGTTTATCGCCCATAACGCCTTTCATACCTAATTCTGATATAACGTTAACATAAGGCCCTGCAAATAATAGAACCAAACCTATAAGTAACTGAATATGGGAAACGATTAGTGTAAACAACGAGATTCTAAAATCTATAGGGTGAAATTCTTTTTTTCCAAAATATTTAAATAGAGCATTAAGAGCTGCAATTACAATCATCAAAAGGGTCAAGTAGGCCCAATAGGAATGCAGCATTTTTACAGTTTCGTACATAGTTTTTTATTTGAATGGTTGAAGACAAAAATAGTGATTTTAAATTATTATTGTCCGATAAAGAATTAAGACCGCTGCGCTTATAGAATCAAGAACAAAGATTTGATTATAACTGACTGATAAACAATCGTTATTCTAAATTAAATTTGCCCAATCACTCTTAGTGAAATTGGTTTTCAAAAACAAGGTGTCATTTTTTAAGATCTCGAACCAGGTCATGCTTTTATGGAGTTTGCAAACTTTTACCTGTTTTACCGGATACTGCTGATTTTAAATCTTCATTCTGAAGCATTATTCTGAAATTTCAATCCAACGCTTGCTTTCATTTCCAAACTCATCAACAATGGTAATAATATGCTTGCCGCGTTTTGGTTTCATGGCAAATTCATGAATGTCTTTGGTGCTGCCTAAATAGCGTTCGTCCAAATACCAAAATATCAAGGTTTCGGGTTTGGAGTGCGCTACTTTCAATACCAAATCATTAGTCTCACCATCAAAATCTTTCGGCAAGAAAATGGTATTGTTTTCTTTTGGATAGATAAACTCTATCACAACGCCGTTCTCTCCCAAACAATCCTCCCGAAATGGCGGTAAGGGTTTATAAAAGGGGTTTTGGGCTTTGTAATAATATTCCATAAGCGGGGGCAATACAAACCATGATTTATGGATGACGTTACTCAAATCTTCACACGACGAGTTGACTTGATATTGTTCTGTGTTGTCCAAATGTACTAAGACATGAAAAGGACAGGGTGCCGTTTTTAATCCAGATAGCTGAATGAATTTTTCTTCTTTAGTATCGCAATTTGGAGAGGCTCTATAACCAGATTTTAGGCAAACTTCTACGGCTTGCATTTCATCGAAGGGCTTCGAAAACCAATCGCTGTTTGGCAATACATCAAACACCTCAAACAAGATAGGCGCTGCAGTTTGCACACCTACCAATCCTGGCCGGCCTTCGCCATCTGCATTGCCTACCCAAACGCCTACTACGTAATTTTTAGTAGTGCCAATGGCCCAGGTATCGCGAAACCCGAAACTGGTACCGGTTTTCCAGGCAATTTGTTTGGAACTGTCATAAAATTCCCAGTTTTCGTTCCCTTCCGGCCGATTGACCTCCTTTAGGCTTTCATAAGTCAGATAAATCGACGCCGCATCGAACAAAGTTTTCTCTGATGTCTTTTTACCGAAGTCAATTGTTTTAGTATTTAGAAATGTAGGCTCCGCGAATTCGTTGCTATAGTATTCACTCGAAGTTTCATTAAAATGATTGAGCGTTGAAGATAAAGCGGCGTAACTTTTACATAAATCCCATAGATTGCTTTCAGCGCCACCCAAAATTAAGGACAATCCATAATGATTGGCATTGTAGGTTAAGTCTTTTAAATGCAAGGCTTTTAAATAATGATGGAACCGATCCAGCCCAAACTCCTGTAGCATCCGTACCGAAGGAACATTTAAAGAGCGCGACAAGGCCCGACTGGCAGAAACCGCGCCGTCATACTGCTTGTCAAAATTCTCAGGATTGTAACTTCCAAATTGAGTAGGCACATCCGCCACCAAAGTGTTGGGTAATATATCTCCAGCATCCAACATGGCAGCGTATAAAAAAGGTTTTAAAATACTACCGGTACTCCGTGGTTTGTCAATAACATCCACATCTTTCTGATGGGCTTTGTCAGTTGGCGTGTTGCCAACATAAGCCAAAACTTTCCTTGTTTTCACATCCAAAACCAACACGGCGGCATTGTAAATTTCGTTCTGTTTTAGAGTTTGATAATGATTGGATACAATGGTATTGACCTGATCTTGGATTGGCTTTTTGATAGTGGTTTGAACCGACTGTCCTGAATGCGTCTCGGTAACCTTTTGAAGCAGATGCGGTGCAATTTGTGGCAGCGGATAAGGTTTTTGAGGCAAGCCCTCAGCAATGGACAGTTGATAAGTTAACGAGTCAATAATTTCCTGTTTCATTAACTTATGCAATAACCGATTTCGTTTGTTGAACAGCTGCTCCTGATTCTTCCCCGGATAGATCAGACTCCGCGCATTGGGCAATACCGCTAGTGTTGCACTTTCTGCCCAAGATAATTGGGACGCATCTCTATTAAAATACCGCCAAGATGCCGCGTCGAGACCTACTACATTTCCGCCAAAAGGTGCATTGCTGCTGTAATAGGACAGAATTTTTTCTTTGGACGCCCGAAATTCCAAGCGGGTGGCCAATACAATTTCTTTGATCTTCTCAAAATAGGTTCGAGACTGTCCCTTTCTGGATAAACGGATGACCTGTTGTGTGATGGTACTCCCGCCTCTTTTAACACCTCCAGAAGTTAGATTTTCTTTTAAGGCTTTTGCTATGGACACCGGATTGAATCCAGGATGCTGATAAAAATAAGCATCTTCAAATTGAATGATACAGGTTTTAAACTTGTCAGGGACCGTGTCATTATGCGGGAATCGCCATTGACCGTCTTTGGCAATCATTGCACCCAAAAGTTCATTCCTAGAGCTTGTAATAACTGTTGCCGTCGGATCTTTGAATAATTGCCTTGGTAAACAGAAATAATACAGCAGCAGGACTACAACAATTAGAGTTGATTTGAATTTGTGGCGTTTTATGTAGGTTAATTTGTTGTTCATGAGTAAAGACCTCACAGGTTTTTGAAACCTGTGAGGTCTGATAATAATTGATATTTTATTTTTAATATTTGTTCTAAATCCCTTCCGTCTTTAAGCCTTTACCGGGGCTTAAAGCCACCTTCCCTTAAAAAGGGAAGGAAGTTTTTAATTGTATTGAAATTTAAAATTTAGTACCAATCTAAACTTCTCCTCCTTTCCAAGGAGGAGTGGATTCAGCCCGAGTATCGGGATGAAGACGAGGTGGTTCATATGCATTGTTTAAAATTCAATTTTATCTCATTTAGCAACCCTTCCAAATTTTCAAAGACATCTTTATTCTCAAATCTCAATACTTTAAATCCGAGGGACTCCAACTTCTGTTGACGTTCATAATCATAATTTTGTATTGCAAAATCCAAATGGACAGCACCGTCCAATTCAATGATTAACTTTTCAGATGCACAATAAAAATCAACAATATAGTTTTCAATGCTGTGCTGTCTCCTGAATTTCCTGCCTTTTAATTTATTGCCCTGAAGGTGTTTCCACAATGTAGCTTCCGCAGAAGTCGCATTGTTTCTAAGTTCCTTCCTTCGCTCTAAAAGATATTTTCGGTTATGGATGTTTGACTTCATATTTAGAGTTTTATTAAAAACAACCCTTCCGGCTTTAAGCCTTTACCGGGGCTTAAAGCCACCTTCCCTTAAAAAGGGAAGGAAGTTTTTAATTGTATTGAAATTTAAAATTTAGTACCAATCTAAACTTCTCCTCCTTTCCAAGGAGGAGTGGATTCAGCCCGAGGATCGGGATAAAGACGAGGTGGTTCATGCATTGTTTAAAATTCAATTTTATCTCATTTAGCAACCCTTCCAAATTTTCAAAGACATCCTTATTCTCAAATCTCAGCACTTTAAATCCGAGGGACTCCAATTTTTGGTGACGTTCACAATCATAATTTTGTATTGCAAAATC
This sequence comes from Gelidibacter salicanalis, assembly GCF_016469035.1. Lineage (GTDB taxonomy): Bacteria > Bacteroidota > Bacteroidia > Flavobacteriales > Flavobacteriaceae > Gelidibacter > Gelidibacter salicanalis_A. The sequence goes on from NZ_JAEHJZ010000004.1 coordinate 4,351, forward strand.
CAAATGAACAGCACCATCCAATTCAATAATTAACTTTTCAGATGCACAATAAAAATCGACAATATAGTTTTCAATGCTGTGCTGTCTCCTGAATTTTCGCCCTTCTAATTTATTTCCCTGTAAGTGTTTCCACAATGTAGCTTCCGCAGAAGTCGCATTGTTTCTGAGTTCCTTCCGTCTTTCTAAAAGATATTTTCGGTTATGGATGTTTGATTTCATTTTTAGAGTTTTGTCAACAAATAACCCTTCCGGCTTTAAGCTCTTACCGGAGCTTAAAGCCACCTTCCCTTAAAAAGGGAAGGAAATTTTTGGTCTCAATCTAAACTTCTCCTCCTTTTCAAGGAGGAGTGGATTCAGCCCGAGTATCCGGATGAAGGCGAGGTGGTTTTATTTTTCTCATCTACCTCATAACCTCAATCCACCGCCCTTTACTTCGTACCATAAACTCATTATCATACATCGCTTCAACCTGAATTCCTGGCAAATAATAAGTACCCAAATAAGACGCATTTAACATTACCGTAAAAGTTTTTGTGCCATCTTTACCTTTCTGTGGTAAATCAAAATAAAAATTCACCCGGTCATCCCTGATGTCGGTATATCTCGCTTGACTTGTAGTAGTATCTCCAAAAGCAGTAAAACGCGTGTTTACAATTTCCCATCCCGAAGGAAAGATTTGGGTCAACGCTACATTATTCACATCCTGATTTTTGAGATTACTCACTTTTACCACGGCTACAAAATCTTGCCCTTGATTCAACTTCCCAATATCCAAAACGTTTCTTTTTAAATCTTTGTAAACAACCGAGACATTTAAACCGCGCTGTTCTGAAAATTCTTCGCCAAGCGGCAATTTTCCAAAATTCAGAACGCGTACATAGACCAAATTATCTTGATTATTTTTAAAACTGAACGTATTATTACCACTTTTAACGGATAATTCACGTTGGGCAATAGCGCTTTTGGTGTCTATAGTTTCAGATTTACCGTTGAACGTATATTGCACTTTAAGCGATTTTCCGCCATTGGCTTCCACCATTTTCGCCATGGCCAATAGGCTATAGGCAGTGGTTTGAGTGCTCATCCATTTCGAACTCGAAAGATCTTTAGCTAAATCCTGTGCGACCGCGCGCATTTTAGGGTTTTTGGTCAATACCATGGTTTCTAAAGCCATGGCACGATTTCTATCCACCGATCCGTAGGTGTAATAATTATACTTTGGCGGCGTAAAATTAATATTAGCGGTACTCGAAATCTTTTGGCTAGCTTCCTTCTGACCAGCCAAAGCGTAGGCTGCTGCCAATCGCCATTTGGCGTCATTGGAAATCTCACTAAACTCCCGTAAGCGGTTCATGGCTGCCAAATCCGGACTTCCTGCCAATGCTAGCGTATACAAACGATACGCCTGTGCTAAATCAGTATTTGCAGTTCTGTAACTTGGGCGCCAATCTCTTGCCGCTTGAGTTTGGTAACGCAGCCAATTGCTTTTAAATGTCAAGGGTAATACAAAGCCTTTTTTCTCAGCTTCCAACATAAAATGTCCAGCATAAGTAGTACTCCAATCATCTACGATATGCTCTCCCATCCAGTAACCCATGCCACCGGATGCCACTTGATAATTCCCCAAACGTTTTACACCACTTTCAATATTCTTTTGGATTTCCTGTTTTTTTTGATAGGTTAGATCAAAAATATCAGTCAGATATAATTGTGGAAATACTGCAGAAGTAACCTGTTCCAAACACCCGTGTGGATATTGAATTAGATAGTGTAAACGTTTGGTGAAATCCATTGGAGGCAAGGTTGAAAATTCAACTATTGCACTATTGGTACCTGCTTCTCCAAAGGTTGCAAAATCCATGCTTTTTGAAGCGTTGGCTTCTAAAGTTTCATCTAATGATTTCGACGTCATTGGATTTGGATTATATACTTCAATATCTACTTTATAACTTGATTTTTCGCCATTACCAGTTGCAATCACCTCAACGGTATTGAAGCCTTTTGCCTTGCTGACATCCAACTCAAAATAAGTCATTTGCTCATCGGGTCTGGCAAAAGTGAGCGATCTAGATGCCGCGCCGACTATCGAAATGCCTCCACTTAATTTTAAACTGATGTTGACATTTTTCACTTTAGATTCCATGGCAAACACCGTTACAGGTAACGTTACCTTTTCACCTGGACTCAATTTTCGAGGCAAGGTTGCCAACACCATCAATGGTTTTTTTACTTGTACGGATTTCTCAACACTTCCATAGGCTTCAGTTTTCGCATCACCTGCTACCACCATCGCTCTTACGGACCCAATATAGTTTGGCATTTTTATTTTATGTATTTTTCGCTCGCCTGCACCTAAATTAAACGGTCCTAAATACTTGACCACCGGTTTAAATCGATTCGGTTTTTTGTTTTTACCTGCAGCAGCATTCGCATCACCACCAATGGCAAACACCTGATCAATGCTCCCACTGTAAGCACCAATCACATCGTCAAAAATATCCCAAGTTTTAACCCCCAAGGCTTCACGCGCATAAAATTCATCCCAAGCATTTGGCGTTTTGAATCGGGTAAGATCCAACAAGCCTTCTTCCACAATCGCCAAAGTATAGGTCATTGGTTTCTTATTATTCTCACTTACTACCACTTCAAACTCCTGATCTGGTTGCAGCGAATTTGGCATTTTGAGCTCTGGTTTTAATTTCGTCGCCGGATTTTCAACCATCAACGGAATAACCCCATATAAGCGAAGTGGCAAATCGTTAGCCGTGGTTGCATGTGGTTGTAATAAGGAAATATTGACAAACACGTTAGGCGCCATTTCTTTCGTAATCGGAATATTTACAGTTGTCTCACCTTGCTTGGTGACGACCCATTTATAAGAGAGCACCTCAGATCCGTTTTCAATACTGATGAGCGCTCTACCCTTAGTACCTGACGGAAAAGTGATTTGAGCCGACTGCCCTACATTATAATTTTCCTTATCTGCTGCAAACACCAACATTTTGGCAGCTTCTTTATCTGTATCAGGCGAATTTTGAAACCAGTTTTTATAGAAATACGCCGTTCTTCCTGTGGCATGACCACTTTGAGGATCCGTAATTCTGATCAAATACCGTCCACGTTCATTTTCAGGAATGTTTAAGGAGAATTTCCCTTTCCCATTGGCATTCGTCGTAACTTTTTTATCCAAATAAGGTTTGTGATAGGTGCTAGACACATAACTGGATAGGTTGTCTTCAGATGAATTCCACCACCAGCGCCATTCTATTTTATAAACTTTAACTTCAAGATTTTCGCGCTGTACAGGTTTGCCTTTCGCATCAACCGTTACAACATCAAAGGTTTGATTTTCATCTGTAAAAAACGATCCTTGTTTGTTTGCTTCTGGCGATTTCAATCCGACAAAAGAGCTGTAGGGTGCATATGTTTTAGTGAACGCATCCAACGAAAAATCGCCACCATTTTCAAACGCGCGTACTAAAAATTGAACGTTCAATAATCCGGGAGCATTTTTGCCAACGCTTAAAGGTTTCGTAACGTTTGCGATGCCCTCTTCATTTAAATTGCCTTCAAAAACAGTCATCTCTTCTGAAGAAAACGAACGGGTAGGATCCACAAATTCATAATTCTTATAATTCTTAAAGCCTTCGTAAGACGTACTAAACTTGGCTTTAATTTCGGCTTTTAAATTCTTCGCTGGCGTACCGTGCAACCACTGCACATCTAAGGTTCCATTTAGAGACTCATTACTGGACAAGACCTCGTCTTCAAAATCGATTTTGATTTTTAAACGGTTTGGCTTAACGGTTTCAACTCGTAACCCTTTATAAAATGACGCGCCTCCAACAGAAACTTTTGCGTTATAATTTCCGGTTTTGCCTTCAGGTTCTATTGGCACTGTAAATCGGTAGAAATTATTGGTATTCTCCGTGCTGATATTTTTGTAAATCAATTTCCCGCTCGGGTCCGTCACTTCCATTTTAACCGGATGTCCTTTGGGTAGCTTGTTATCATTATCATTCAACATAAACGTCAAAAATAACGAATCTCCCGGGCGCCAAACCCCACGTTCGCCATAGATATAGCCCTTAAGTCCGCGTTGCAAACTGTTTCCTGAAACATCAAACTTGCTTAAGGATAACGAATTGCCATCCACGAGTTTTATATAACTGGTATTTTTACCTTTGGTGACAATGGCAAAAGAGGCCACTTTAGCACTTTTAAATGTTGCTAAACCCTCACGATCAGTCGATAATTTCCCAATTTCCTGTTGCTGAAAATTGAATAATTTTACCGTCGCACCTAATTCAGGGTTGGTATCCAAAATATTAGTCACCGCAAAATAATAGGTGTTATTAGCACCCTGTTTGGCGATAACACCCAAATTGGAAGCAATTAGATTTTGAGAAACGACGCGGTTTTCATTAAAATAAGCGTCATGACAGGGATTGTTACGTTCTTCCCAATTGTAGTTAGAGTTTCTATAACTGTAAATTAAATTGTCCCAATACTCTTCTTCACGCAAATCTTCATCTTCCGTGTTACTTTCATTGTAATTCTCCTGATAATAATCATTGTAATAATAGTCCTCATAGGAGTCCTCTGAATTTTCAATGTTGGCATAATTATCACAATCAAAGATGGAATATTCCTTTTTGATGCTCAATTCTACGCGGTAAATCGCACCGGGATCGGCCTTAAAAAACTTCGACAGATCAATGCTATACGCCTTCCATTTGCCATCATTTTCTACCGCATCATCTTGCAAGGTGATGGTTTGTTTGGCAATTCGTCTGCCTACTCGTTTAATGGCCGACTGATTATTACTTTGCATATCATTGTCCTGCAAGAACTGCAACACATTATCTTCAAAAATCTTAATAACCCTGACGTCCACCGCCTTTAAATTAACGGCTTCAAAATTGAATTTAAGTTCGTTCGAATTTGGTAAAATTGTGCCATTGCTGATGAGACGCACCTGAGGTTTTAAATCTTCAAAAGAAATGGTTTCAGAAAATGCTTTTTTCAGTTTGAAACCATCGGTATTGGCAATACCCTGAAAAACATCTACCAACGCATCGCCTACCAATTTTGATTCTGGATACACTTTAAGAACGTTACCATCTACAATAAACTTCGGATTTTTGGAATACTTGATGGTCACCAATCCGTCAAAATTTTGCTGCTTTTTTAAGGGATCTGAAAAGTTAATGGACACCATTTGCTCTGGTGTTTGCACGGCTTCAACATTGACAATCGTAAAATTGTTGATCCCCGGGATCATCACTTTACGCTCACCAGAATTGTTTGCCTTAATCGCTTTACCATTCCATTTGACCAGGATGTCACTATCTTCTACAAGACGGTTAATACTATCAATCTTAAATTCGAATGCCTTTGCTCTATTTAGAGATTCATTCCACTGCAGTTTGAGTTTCTTCCCATTCTGCCAAGCCTCCACAAGCTGTTTTGCATCTGTGATAGAAACAACATCCGCCGAATTTAATGTCGCTTCCAAATACTGCCATTTTTTACTGTAAGATTGTAAATTGGTAGTGACCACATTAAAACTAGGCGCAATGGTTTTGAACTGAAACGTATAGGTTCGGAATGCTTTAGGTTGATCCTCATAGAGTTTTCCCAAATTAACACTGATCTTATATTCCGTATCCGATTGTAGTGGTTTCTCCTGCTTAAAAATCAGCGTGTGCGCATTTTCTACCAACAATTTTCCCTGAACCTTAGGCTCAATTTTTAAGATATCATCGGTGATTTCCTGACCAACGGTCCACCCTTCTATATCATTAGTGAGATTGATTAAAATAGGATCTGCGATAGACACACGACCTGCCGTGGTGTAGCTGATATAGTCTCGGAACTTAAAGAGATTATCGGTGTCTTCACTTATAGCATCATCCTTTTTACAAGAAACCACTAGACAAAGGAGGAAAACAAAAGAAAATATTTTTTTAAAAGGCATAACGCATGATGTTGGGTAGCTGCAAAGATTGTAAAACCAATGCAGATTTAAGTGGTATTTTCTTACAAATCAGTCTTTATAAATTCCTACCGTTAATTTTCCAGAAGCGTCCATGGATGCCCTATACATGCCTGCAGTGTTAAACTCCATGACCATGTTGCCATTTTTATCTACCGCAACAATACCCCCATCACCACCTAAATCAGGCACCTTTTTCTGAATGACTTCTCGCGCTGCTTCTTGAAGACTCAAGCCTTTATAATCCATTAAGGCTGAAATATCGTGAGCCACCATCGCACGGATAAAATACTCGCCCCAACCCGTGCTACTTACAGCACAGGTAGCGTTATTGGCATAGGTACCGGCACCTATAATTGGCGCATCACCAATACGTCCCCAACGTTTATTAGTCATGCCGCCTGTTGAAGTTCCTGCGGCGAGATTTCCATTTTTATCCAATGCCACACAACCTACGGTTCCAAATTTCGAATCTTTAATTGTAGGATCATAAAATGCAGTTTTATCGCGAGCAGTTTTGTTGGCTTCGGCCGCTTTTACCCGTTCTAAAGCTTTAAATCGGCTTTCAGTGTAAAAATAAGACGGCTCTACAAGTTCTAATTCTTGCTCTTTTGCAAACAATTCCGCACCTTCTCCCGAGAGCATGACATGTGGTGAGTTTTCCATAACCGCTCTAGCTAAATTAATCGGATTTTTAACCGTTTTAGTTCCCGCAGAAGCGCCCGCATTTAATGTTTTCCCATCCATGATTGAGGCGTCCAACTCATTAGTACCTGCATTTGTAAACACCGCACCCTTGCCTGCGTTAAACAGTGGCGAATTTTCCAAAACATTGATGGTTTTCTCTACAGCATACAAACTCGTACCGCCATTTTTTAAAATCTCGTGCCCCACGCGAATCGCCTCTTCCAGCTTCGCATTATAGGCTGCTTCATCTTCCGCTGACATATTTTCACGTAAGATGGTACCCGCTCCACCATGGATGACAATGGCAAATTCATTCACTTTTTTTGATTCGGAAGTATTGTTCTTTGCTGCTTCAGAAGTTGTTTCCTGTTCCACCGTAATGGTGTTTTGATCACTTTTACAGTTTAGAAACAGGAGCATTAAAAGCGGGACATAAATGAGGTTTTTCATAGCGTATAGATTGAATTTCAGCCTTAAAGTTAGCTTATTTTTAAGGACCGAAGGCTTCAAAAAGCGACATATTATTGTTATCTTCGCAAACATCATTAATTAATTAAAAAACAATATATATGCAAGCAGTTGCTACAGATTTTGGAATTGAAAAAGCCCTAAAAGCGTTAGGCGTTAAAGATATAAATGAAGGCACTTCAACAGGCTCCACTAATTTTTCTAACGGCGAAGTTATTGAAAGCTATTCACCAGTAGATGGAAAACTGATTGGTAAGGTTAAATCGACCACCAAAGAAGATTACGAGAAAGTGATGGAAGCTTCTACAAAAGCATTCAAAACTTGGAGAGACGTGCCAGCACCACAACGTGGCGAAATTGTACGTCAATTTGGTAATAAATTGAGAGAATTAAAGCAACCTCTTGGAAAACTTGTGTCTTATGAAATGGGTAAATCTTTACAAGAAGGTTATGGTGAGGTTCAAGAGATGATTGACATCTGCGATTTCGCAGTGGGTCTATCCCGTCAATTAAATGGGCAAACCATTCCTTCTGAACGTCCTGGTCACGTGATGAGAGAACAATGGCACCCAATTGGTGTGGTTGGGATCATCTCAGCATTTAACTTCCCTGTTGCCGTTTGGGCTTGGAATACCGCACTTGCGTGGATTTGTGGTGATGTTTGTGTTTGGAAAGCTTCAGAAAAAACACCTTTATGTTCTATAGCCTGTCAAAATATCATTGCCGGCGTTTTAAAAGATAATAATTTACCTGAAGGGATTTCTAATATCATCAATGGCGATTATAAAGTTGGTGAATTCATGACAAAAGATCCTAAAATTGCTCTTATTTCTGCAACAGGATCTACAAGAATGGGACGTATTGTTGGAAAAACCGTTGCGGAACGTTTTGGAAAATCATTATTAGAATTAGGAGGAAATAATGCCATTATTATTACACCAACTGCCGATTTAAAAGTCGTGGTTCCTGGTGCTGTATTTGGTGCTGTAGGCACAGCAGGACAACGTTGTACCTCAACACGTCGTTTAATTATTCATGAATCGGTTTACGATAAAGTAAGAGATGCTATTGTTGGTGCTTACGGCCAAATCAAAATTGGGAATCCATTAGATGAAAACAATCATGTTGGACCAGTAATTGACAAAGATTCTGTAAAAACTTATTTAGCTGCTATTGAAAAAGCAAAAGCTGAAGGTGGAAACGTTTTGGTTGAAGGCGGCGTTTTAGAAGGTGAAGGTTTTGAAAGTGGTTGCTATGTGAAACCAGCCATTATTGAAGCAGAAAATCATTATGAAATTGTACAACACGAAACATTTGCGCCTATTTTATATTTGATGAAATATTCTGGCGATGTAGAAAATGCAATTGAAACCCAAAATGGTGTAGCTCAAGGTCTATCTTCCGCTATCATGACCAACGAACTGAAAGAAGCAGAGAAATTCTTGTCTTATGCGGGTTCAGATTGTGGAATTGCCAATGTAAACATTGGAACTTCAGGTGCTGAAATTGGTGGTGCCTTTGGAGGTGAAAAAGAAACAGGTGGCGGACGTGAGTCTGGATCTGATGCTTGGAAAGTGTATATGCGTCGCCAAACAAATACCGTTAATTATTCTGACGAATTGCCTTTAGCACAAGGCATCAAGTTTGATTTGTAATAGATCAAGCTCATAAAATTTAAAAAGCCACTTTCCTTTGAAAGTGGCTTTTTTATTACTAATGCGAATCAAGGGTTAAAATATTAAGCTTATAAAAGCAGAAGCAATTTTACCAAATATATGGATCAACAATCCTTTGGTTGACCTTACTTTACTTGCTCTTTGAATATCTGTTTTTTGTATGAGCCAATTAAACAAGGATTCTATGGGCTGCCTAATTCTGGACACTGCTGTTGAAAACAGGTCATTTGCAGCTTTATCCATATTTTTTATTGCTTGACATTGCCCTTTGACCCCTTTGATCGGCGTCATCATTATCGATTTTTTTTCTTGTTCCAGTTCCGTAAAGAAATCGAGATTGTTATATATTTTATCGCCAAAAAAACTTCTGCCGGTTTTCCCTGACCAAGCTTCTTTGAAAACGTTGAGGTCATTTTCAGAAGCAGGGCTTATCAGGATTTCTTCAGGAAATGGAATGCTGTTCAATCGCCTGAAGGCGAGTGCATGTAGTTTCACTCCATAATAGTAAAGGCTTTTGGTTGAACAATAGCCCTTATTGGTCAAGTCCCTTGCCACTTTTCCCGATCGTTTTCCAGAACAGGTGATTATCGGCATTGAATCCAGTAAGCTTTGTCCTTTAGAACAGTCAGATGGCAAAAGATCATCAAACAATGAGGCCGCAAAGCCCCTAAAGGCCTCTGTCAATTGATTGAGCCGGTTAGAGAAACCAGCGTATGACCCAAGTTTTGGAAACCAATCAAGCAGATATTCACAGGCATATCTATGGATCTGCTTAATGTCCGTGCGCTGTTCCTCTTGCACTGCGAATAGGTAAATTGTCATGATCTCTTGGTCTGTAAATTCTTGTTTGTTGTTGTTGCTGAAACGTTCACAGGTATATTTTAACTCTTTTTCAAATCTATCGCATACAATGGAGTAGATTTTTACTAATTTTAAGGCTTTGGTCTGATTAATCATATATTTAAAAGTGCGTTGAATACACCTTAAATATACTGATTATCAGACTTTTAAACTAATTTTTTGAAAGAAATTTCTTTCTTTTTTTACTCTTTTTTCAACCCTTGATTGGCATTACTAACTAATAGTTTCTAAGGCACCTCTTTAATCACATATACATACACCGGAAAATGATCACTAAAGCCGTCTGTAAAGCCACCATCTGAAAAACTTCTAAAGGGATAACCTTTCCACCGCCCGCGTTTGGTGGTCAAATAATTTTTATTATAGATAAAGGCTTTATAAAATCTGAAGGACGAATAGTCCTTTTCCAATAAAGGCTGCGTCATTAAAATTTGATCAAACAAACTCCACGCATCGCGATACGCCGTGGTGCCCAATCCATTTTTATGAAAATTTTCGTACGGATTGTAAATGTCTTTTAATTCTAGTTTATCCTTATCTGCTTTCGCGTTCAGAACCTCCTTTAAACTTGCGTTAATTGGATCATCATTTAAATCGCCCATCGTAAAAATCTTGGCGTAAGGATCGATGACCTGAAGAGAATCAATGAGGCGCTTATTAAGTTTAGCTGCAGCAATGCGTTTGCTTCTACTTCGTTCTTCACCACCACTCCGCGAAGGCCAATGGTTGACAATCACATGAATCAAATCGCCATCTAGTTTTCCGCTTACCAAAAGCTGATCTCGTGTATGAACTCGGTTTCTAGTCGTTTCATCATAAATTTTTACGACATGACTACTGGTTGAAATCGGTTGAAAAAGTGCCTTTTGATAAATCAAGGCAACATCAATACCGCGGATATCTGGAGATTCATAATGGATAATACCGTAATCTTTCGCTAATAGTAGCGGATCATTGACCAAATCGACCAAAACATTTCTATTTTCAATTTCCGAAACTCCCAAGATTGCAGGAGCGTTATGAGCGTCATCAGCTCCGATATCCGAAATTACACGTGCCATATTCCGTACTTTCTTATGATAAATAGCGGACCTCCCCGTACGCAACTCCATCATTGGGCTGGACTCATCAAATTTTGAAGGATCATTGATGGTGTCGAAAAAATTCTCCAAATTATAAAATGCAAGCGTATGGATCTTAAATTTTTTAGGCTCCTGAGACCATAGATTGGATGCAAACACTAATAAAACAAGGCTCAAGCGTAAGGTCTGTAATGTCATTTTACAAATTGTTTAATTTCACTTCCATAATTTTTGAACCAAATGTAAATATATATTAGAAATAATGTACATTTATGAGGGCCTAAATAACTCATCTTTAGACAAAAAGAAAACAAAGTGCCGTTTCAATTTTTGCAGCAATGCAAGCAAATAAGTGATGAATGACCTCACGTCAGCATACCTCTGACTGATCAAATAAAAATTAGCCTATGAGAAAAAGCGTGACGTTTTTTTTATTTGGTTTTTTTTCTGTCTTAACCTTGGCCGCGCAACAAACTGTTGTAAAGGGAAGTGTTATTGACGGCACAACCCTTGCCCGCATACCAAACGTTACCATCACCATTGAGGAAACGCTGCAGTCCGTTGAAACCGATGCTGAAGGACAGTTCAGTTTTACTGCAGATTTACCATTAGGTGATCACATCTTAAAGGTTGAGAAAAGCGGTTACCTCACCAAACGGTTTCCCATAATCATTTATGAAGGCCAAACTCTGGATATTAGTGACATGATGCTGGATATCAATATTGCAGATACGGTAGATTTGTTTACGATAACCCTTTCTGACGACGAATTGAATGATGACGCCATTGGTGGGGCAGATAATATTTCTGGTCTTTTACAATCTTCACAAGACATCTTTCAACGTACTGCTGCGTTTGAATTTAGCGCATCGTTTTTTAGTATCAGAGGGTTGAGCTCAGAGAATAGCACCATTTTGATTAACGGGATTGAAATGAACAAGGTTTACAACGGCAGACCGCAATGGAGTAATTGGGGCGGACTGAATGATGTCCTCCGAAATCAGGAACTGTCCTCCAACTTGACGCCATCAAACTATACATTTGGCGGCATTTTAGGCTCTACGAACATCAACACCCGAGCATCGGAATATAAAAAGGGTGGACGTCTAACCTATTCCTCCTCAGACAGAAGTTATACCAATAGGGCGATTGGAAGTTATGCCACCGGACTGATGAAGGGGGATTGGGCAGTGGCACTTTCTGTTGGCAAACGGTGGGGAGATGAAGGCTTTCAAGAAGCTACGTTTTATGATTCCAATTCCTTTTTTGCATCTGTAGAAAAAATAATTAATGACAAGCAGAGTTTAAATTTTACTGCCATTTACACGCCCAATCGCAGAGGAAAATCTTCTCCCAACACTCAAGAAGTTTATGATCTCAAAGGCATCACCTATAACGAATACTGGGGCTATCAAGATGGTGAAAAACGCAACTCACGCGTTAAAGAAGTGAATGAGCCCATAATAATGCTGAATCATTACTGGGATATTACTAACACCACAACCCTAAACACAAATGTGGCCTACCAGTTTGGTAAAACCGGCAATAGCCGCTTGGATTATCCGGGAGGCGGCAATCCGAATAGTGCCTATTATCAAAAATTACCAAGCTACGCTTTGGCCAATTCCAATGGCCCTGATTATGCCACCGCCTATCAGTTGGAACAGGAATTCTTGAAAGATGGCCAAATTGATTGGAACCGAATCTATGATGCCATTTTAACCAAACATAGTAGCGGCGCTACGGCAGCTTATCTGTTATATGAAGATCGCAATGATGATTCCCAAATCACCGCCAACACTGTTCTTATTTCTGATATAACTGACCATATCACCTTAAACGGAGCACTCAACTACACCCGATTAAAATCTGATAATTTTGCGGAAGTTATCGATTTGTTAGGGGCTACCGGCGCTTTAAATATGGATGCTTTTGATAATATCCAATATGACTTGAAAAATCCGAATAGGATTGTTAGTGAAGGTGATCGGTTCCGATACAACTACATTCTTGAGGCCAACGTCATTTCTGGATTTGCGCAGGCACAATTTAAATACACGCAATGGGAATTTTTCGCTGCACTAAGTGCTGCGCATACAGCCTATCTTCGTGACGGAATTTATCAGCACGAAATTTATCCCGATAATTCTTATGGAAAGGGCGAAAAATTAAATTTTATAGGTGTGGGCGCAAAGGCTGGACTTACCTATAAAATCACAGGAAAGCATGTTTTGAATTTTAATGTTGGCTACCTTACAAAAGCACCTTCACTTCGAAACACCTATTCCAACTCTAGAGAAAATCAAAATGTAGTCAAAAACATATCAGAAGAAAAGATAACCTCAGCCGATGTCAGTTATATTTTCCGTTCTTCCATAGTAAAAGCAAAACTAACTGGCTACTTTTCTAAAATTGAAGATGCTAATGAAATTTCGTTTTACTACGCTGATGGTTTGAGCAGTTTTGAGATTTCAGAAAACCAGACCTCAGCATTTGTCCAGGAGATCTTACAGGGCATTGACAAACAACATTTTGGCGCAGAATTAGGGCTTGAGGCGCAACTCACAACTACCATTAAAATAAAAGGTGCCGGCTCTGTAGGTCAATTTACCTATAGCAACAATCCAAATTTGTATTTAACCTCTTCAAGTTTCACCAACCCTAGCGGCATTGATTATGGAAAGGCCTTATTAAAAAACTACAAACTGGCGGGTGGACCTCAAACGGCATATTCAGCAGGTTTTGAATACCGTGATCCTGAATATTGGTGGTTTGGTGCAACGGCCAACTTTTTTGAAAACACCTATGTAGATATCAGCCCGTTAATTAGAACACGTAATTTCTATTCGGATGCTGACGGACTGCCCTTTAATGATTATGACGCTGAGGTGGCGCGAAAACTTTTAAAACAAGAGAGATTTGATGATTATATGATTGTGAATTTGGTGGGTGGGAAGTCGTGGAAAATAAAGCAGTACTATTTAGGCTTTTTTGCAAGTATCAATAACCTCTTAGACACCGTGCACAAAACCGGAGGGTTTGAACAAGGTAGAAATGCCAATTACAGAGAACTAAAAGAAGACGTTGGTCGCGATACGCCCGTATTTGGCTCAAAATACTGGTACGGACGCGGTGCGACTTATTTTTTAAATGTTTATGTGAGATTTTAAATTAATACAACAACCATGATTAAAACACTTAAATTAACAGCATTTCTCTCAGGATTGGCAGTGCTCCTTACTGTTATATCATGTGTTCAGGACGATGATTTTTCTATTCCAGAAGGCTTAGGGGTTGAAGAGAACAAAGGTCTCGAAGCACTTTTAGCCAGCGGAGCTACTGAGATTTCCATCCCTGAATTAAAAGCAAAATACACACACAACAATTCGTTACCAGTCCTTATTGACACAAACATTTTTATTAAAGGCGTTGTGAGTTCTTCAGATAAATCCGGAAACTTTTTTAAGGAAATTTTTATTCAGAATGCTCCAGAAAACCCTACAGTTGGCATCAAATTGATTGCGAATCAAGTAGAGTCCAACAACCAATACAACCTTGGAAGAGAAGTCTATATCAACTTAAAAGGTCTCTATATTGGAGAGGAACGGGTTGGAAATGGTGTGACAACCATTGGAGGAAGCACCCAAACCAACAACTTTGGTACTACTGTAGTACGACTTACGGAGAATCAAAGAACTAAAAACATCTTCCGTACCGCAACTACGCTTGAATTAACACCCTTAGAACTCACGTTTTCTCAAGTTAACAGCTCTCATATCGGGATTTATGCCAAGTTTAGCGGTGTCGAATTTGTACCCAATTTAGAAGGTAAACGCTACTTTGACCCCGTACAGGATTTTGATACGCTACGGCAATTACAGAGCTGTTCGGGAACCATCGGTTATTCAAATTTTATTTTGGAAACCAGCTCCTATGCCGATTTTAAAGACGTGCTGCTCCCAACCGGAAATGGAATTATTTCAGGAGTGGTTTCAAAAACCTATGATGGCAGCAAGTTGGTTGTTGCCCTAAATACGCTAAGCGATGTTGTGATGACCAACAGCCGATGCACACCTTTAGGTCTGGAAAATTTTTCGACCTTATTCAAAGAAGATTTTGAATCTGCCAAACATAACACCAATCTCAACTTTAAAGGTTGGACTAATTTTGCAGAAGCCGGCACTACTAAATGGCGAGAAAAAAACATAGAGGGCAACGGCTATACAGAGTTTGGCACGTTTGGTACGCGGAGCCCAGTAAATATTGCCTGGTTGATTACCCCAAGATTTAATATGGACAACAATTCTAATATATATCTAAATTTCAGGGCGGCACAACACCATTTGGACTCTCCCAATAACAGCCTAGAAGTTTTGGTGTCTACAAATTATAATGGCACCAATGTGCTTACCGCAACCTGGACGCCTATAGAAGCTGCCATACCATCACAAAGCAACTCGTGGTATGAATTTGTGGACTCTGGTTTGATCAATCTGTCTCTATATAAAGGAACATTTCATGTGGCATTTAAGGTGACTGGCTCTGGGACGGACACCACTATGGATGGCGCCTACCAAATTGATGATGTTTTATTATTAACCTCCAAATGAACAACCTCGACCCAAGGGTACGAGGTATCAAGTAGAAGCTCCTTTTTTATTTCGACGCAGNNATCCCGCTAAAAAGCGGGATTAGTTCAACTAACAATTTTTAATTCATTGCTGCGCAACTTTTAAAAATTGAGTTTCACTAATTTAAAATAACGCTACTTTGAACAGCTTAATTTGATTATTTTTGCTGCCTATGACGATTTTTGACCAATTGTTTTTCAATAGTTTTAATTACTATAAGAACACTGCCTATAAGAATAAGGCAAACCGTATTGCTATTATATACATCACCCTTGTACAAGCTTCCCTGTTGCTTGTTTTAGGTGTCTTTTTTGGAGAGTTTTTCCAACAAATGCATGTGGACACCATGTCCAGAACTAATGCTTGGGTATTGCTCGCCGTTGCTTCCTTCATTCTGTATTTTACAAATTGGATCCAGTACAGTGGTAAAAAACGAAAGATCATGAATGCCAATCAAAAAAAGAAAACCGGGTATGGTATTTTTACTTTGTGGTTAATTCCTGTGGTGGCGGTGTTTTTGGCAGTGCTGTTCTTGAAAGTAGTTTAGTCGTTATCTCAGAGCCAAAAAATAATTTTAAGTTTCAGAATGCAGATCACTACCATTTAAAGGCTGTTGTTCTTTCAATTGAATATACACCGGAAAATGGTCGCTATAGCCACCTTTGTATTTCTTTCCCACATAGGTTCTAAAAGGCTGCCCTTTATATTTGCCACTAAATTGGGTTAAGAAGGAATCATCAAAAATATCTGCTTTTAAAAATTGAAGTCCCCCATTCTTGGGCGCCAACAAATTATCAGTCATTAAAATCTGATCAAATAAAATCCATTTATAATTATGATTGGCACTGCCTCTTGTATAAGATAGCAGCGTTTCCATAGGATTGTAAAGCCGCTGCTCATTCTTTAAAAATTGAATGCTTTCATTTTTGGGATTATCATTAAAATCGCCCATCACGATAATTTTCGCATCAACATCCGCATCTCGGATGTCGTTCATGAGTCCTATCACTCTTTGAGCCGCATACATGCGTTTATGCCCAGTAGCATCTGACTCTTGATGTCTGGATGGCCAATGGTTGACTAAAACATGGATCTTTTCATCCCTCAAATAGCCACTCACTTTAAGAATGTCCCGCGTATAGTCTCGTACCCCCAATTTACTCTCTACATGCAACGTAATCGTTTCAGAAGTTTCTAACCTAAAGCTGTTTTTATCATATAACAAGGCTACATCAATCCCTCTTTCATCAGGTGAATTGTAATGTACAAATCCGTAGTTATGGTCTTTCAAATGCGTGCTTTGGACCAAATCCGTCAAAACCTTATCGTTCTCAACCTCAGCCAATCCGATTAAGGAAGGTGGTTTTTGAAGATCATCAAACCCTATTTTGGAAATGGCCTTTCCCGTTTTATAGACTTTTGTTTCGTATCGATCTTTATTCCATTTTTTATTTGCTTTCTCTAAAAAATCGGTATCCATGATGAGTGGATCGTTTAGATGATCAAATAAGTTCTCTGTATTATAAAAAGCAATGGTATGGGTATCAGAATTTGGGTGTTGCAGGCTCACATCGATAATTTAAGTCTTAAAAATACTAAATGATAGCCAATCAATTATGTAACTTTGTCTTTTAATCAGATTTATGTTAGAGAAAAAAGATATTAATTTAGAAAAGGCCGTTTTAATTGGTGTTGTCACCAAAACACAGAATGAAGAGACATCTAAAGAATATTTAGATGAACTGGAATTTTTAACCTATACAGCAGGCGGCGAAGTAGTAAAACGCTTCACACAAAAAATGGAAATGCCAAACCCCAAGACCTTTATAGGCACAGGGAAAATGCAGGAAGTGGCTGAATTTATCAAAGAGAACGACATTGGAACCGCAATTTTTGATGACGAGTTATCTGCAGCTCAAGAACGTAATATCAGTAAGTTATTAGAATGTAAGGTCTTGGATAGAACCAACCTTATCCTCGATATTTTTGCACAACGTGCACAAACAAGTTACGCCAGGACTCAGGTTGAATTGGCGCAATGCGAATACTTACTACCACGCTTAAAAGGGATGTGGACCCACTTGGAACGTCAAAAAGGGGGTATTGGAATGCGTGGTCCTGGAGAAACCGAAATTGAAACGGATAGGCGTATTGTTAGAGATCGGATTTCTCTGTTAAAGGATAAGATCAAAACCATTGACCGTCAGCAGTCCGTACAACGTGGCAATAGAGGTCAGTTGGTGCGTGTGGCATTGGTGGGTTATACCAACGTTGGGAAATCAACCCTAATGAACGTTATCAGCAAAAGCGAAGTGTTTGCAGAAGATAAACTGTTTGCAACGCTGGACACCACGGTACGGAAAGTAGTCATTGGCAACCTGCCTTTTTTAATGACGGATACGGTTGGATTTATCAGAAAACTGCCCACCCAATTGGTAGAATCCTTTAAAAGTACTTTGGACGAAGTAAGGGAAGCCGATTTGTTATTACATGTGGTAGACATTTCACACCCTAGCTTTGAGGATCAAATTGCCAGCGTCGATAAAATTTTAGGAGAAATTGATAGTGCAAATAAACTAACCATCATGGTGTTCAATAAAATTGACTCTTATGAGGCCGTACCATTTGATAAGGATGATTTGATTGCGGTGAGAACCAAAGAAAATTATTCGCTGGAAGAGTGGAAAAAGACCTGGATGAATAAAATTGGGAATGACGCCATTTTTATTTCAGCGTTGAATAAAGAGAATATGGAGGCGTTCAAAAAGCGTGTTTATGATGAAGTGCGAGACATTCACGTGGCGCGCTTCCCTTATAATAATTTTCTATATCCTGATTACCAACAAGAGGAAGAAGAATAAAAACTTCAACACTTACAAACAAAAAATGCTACCCCAACAGGTAGCATTTTTTTATGAACTTATGATGGCGTTTAGAATTTGTAAGTCAAACCTACCGTATAATATGTTTGCAAATCGTTATCTACAGTGTCAAAATTAGGTTGCTCGCCAGTAAAATCTGCAGGCAATCCAGCTAAAGCATAGTTTAAAGCTTCCTGTTTGTTGCTTCTTAAAGCAAAGTCAAAACCTACACCAATTTTTTTCCAAAGTGTGTAGCTGAAGGCGTTAGTCCAGGTCCAGTTAGATAAATCTGAATCTTCGTAGCTATAGAATGCTGACAAGTTCGATTTAAAAGCAATAGCTCCAATTTGCCTGGTATAGTCGGCCACAACTTTAGCACCTAATGACGATTCAAAAACAGTATCACTATCAGCAAATACAAAGTTGTAGTTTAGCGGATGGATCACCACGATTAAATTATCCATTGGTGTCCAGGTAAAACCAACACCCAAGTCTAAATAACCTGGATCATTAAAATTATCAAGAATGGTCGTTCTGTATTCTCCTAAAGCAGAAGCAGCCCATTTAGCGTTCAGTTTTCTTCCGTATAAAGAAGACACATTGAATACATCCGTTGTTGGTCTGAAGCTATCATCATCAGTAGCATCATCTTTGTCATCAAACTTAACCCAAGCAAGGTTAACCGTTAAGGAGTTTCTCCAAAAATAGGTCTCTTCCAATTTGTTGGCATAAGCATTAAAGTTAATACCAATATTACCTGTACTGTTGTTAGGCGTTCCTTGAGAGTACCAATTGTTGAAATTGGAAAAACTGCCACCAATGACACCAAAAGCACCTTTTTTCCATCCCGGAAGTGCGTCTATTTGTTTTTGGATTGCATTTGCTTCTGCTTGTGCTGCATCAGCTACGGCTTGTTTTTCTGATTTTTGAGCTTGTAACTCTTCTTTGGTTTGTGCAAAACCAAACGTCATAGTCAACATCAAGACAAAGGTTAAAACTACTTTAGTTTTCATAATTTACGATTTTAAATTTAATGGGTTAATTTTAAAAAACGTGCAAAGATATAATATAATCGATATGACATCAAAGGGATTATGACTTCCTTTTATACAATGGTACAGAAGAGCAAGCTTCTCCATACATAATAGACCTTGCAATGGGTCTTAACTTTTGGGATAGCATAATATACGCGTTGGCTGGAACGGGTTTATGGGCACATCCTTTTATAATCAGCGGTTGATCTACAAAAGCCGCAGTATCCAAATTATGAATAACCTCCTGATAAATTGAAGATTCCAATTGTTCCAAACTTCCTATGACGATGGTTTTGGCATAGGGTTCCAAATGCACGGTGAGCAACATAAACGCCCAAGCCGGCACAATAGCATCGGACGTGCAGGTCAATGCCACATAATGGTCTTGATACTGTGCCCAGTCGTGTTGTTTTACATGCTCTCTAAAGTCTTTTTCCCGCAATACCAGTTCTTGAAACAACCATTCTTTAATATCGAGAACGGTACGTTGGCCTTTCGGGTAATAATCTTCAAGGTCTACTACCAATAATTTACTATTGGCTACTCTATTGATAATTTCATCTTCCATACCGCAAAATTAAGCTATTTATTAATGACATTCTATTTTGAAAAGGATGCAATCCTATGTCTCCATAGAGGATTATTCCTCAATTAAATTGAGGTATGACAGACGGATCCTTGTAGCCAAGTTATCGTCATAAAACAGTAAACTAAAACATTCTGTTTCCATTTTACTATTGAAATTGTCAAAGCTTTCTGAAGATTCCCTACATTATTGATAGCCTTCCGCCTGCAATTGAAATAATTGCGCATACAAGGCATTATTTGCCATCAATTCAACATGGGTGCCGATTTCTAAAACTTTGCCTTCTTCCAAAACCAAGATACGGTCCGCCTGTCTTACGGTGCTAAACCTATGCGAAATGATAATGCTGGTTTTACCTTGCGTCAAGCCTATAAAGCGTTTAAAAACATCACTTTCGGCTTTGGCATCCAATGCAGACGTAGGCTCATCTAAAATCATCACCTCGGCATCTTTCATATATGCTCTTGCCAAGGCTACTTTTTGCCATTGTCCTCCTGAGAGTTCCTGACCTTTATAAAAACGTTTACCTAATTGTTGATCGTAACCTTTCTTTAAATCTGAGATGACTTCATCAGCCAAACTCAATTGGGCGGCATTTTCAATTTTCTCCTGATTCTCCAATTGCGAAATATCGCCAATGGCAATATTTTCTCTAACCGTAAATTCATATCGGAAAAAATCTTGAAAAATTACTCCAAAAAACTCTTGATATTCATCTCTTTTATAGCGGTTAATATTGATGCCATCCAATAAAATTTCTCCTGAGGTGGGTTCGTAAAATCGCAACATCAGTTTGGTAAGGGTTGTCTTTCCTGCACCATTTTGACCCACAAACGCCATTTTTTCTCCCACTGCAATTTTAAAGCTCACACCCTTTAAAATTTCATTATCTGAATCTGGATACGAGAACCGGACATTTCTAAATTCAAATCCTGTCTGAATTTTTTCAGGTAAGGACTGATCTTCATTATATTTTGGTTCGATGGAGATGTCGATAAACTCAAAGTAGTCTTTCAAATACAGCGCACTTTCGGTAATTCTAGTAAATTTTGAAAAGAATTCCTGAAGATTACGCGTCAATCGATTAAAAGATCCTGACAAAAAGGTCAATTCTCCAAGCGTGATCACGCCAGAAATGACGCGATAAATGATAAAAATATAGGCCCCGTAATAACTAATGGTTCCTAACACATTGAACACAAAACCTAAAGCCGAACGTTTTATCGCCAGTTTTTTATTCAGTTCAAAATATTCTTCAGAGAGATTTTTAAAACGATCAACGATAAAATCAGTCAACCCAAAAAGTTTGATTTCTTTTGCGGTGACATTGTTCGCACCAATAAATCGAAGGTAATCGAGTTCGCGTCGTTCTGCCGTCCAGCCTCGGGCCAAAGAGTATTGCTGCTGACTGAACCAAATTTCATTGACGAATGACGGGATGATGCTCAGCACCAACAATATAATCAAATAGGGTTCAAAATAAATCAAACCGGCCACCAGGGTTGCTATGGAAATTAAACTCTGCACTTCGCCCAACGCGTTAGATAGGAGTCCTACTCGCCCCGCCGTTTGGACTCTAGCACGTTCCAATTTGTCATAGAATTCAGAGTCTTCTAAGAGACTGATATCTATTTGATTGGTTTTCTTAATGATGGTAACGGACGAATCGATGGAATAGGCGTCACCCAAAAGACCATCGGTTAAAGAAATGGCGCGACTCATCAAATCAGATAGTACAATTAGCCCAAATTCAATCGCTACGTATGTCCACAGTTGCGTGAGGTCTGAAGAATCGATCTTGGTTTGAAGGATGATCTCATCAATGATCAATTTCCCGACCCATAAAATTATGACGGGTAAAACCGCACCAATGAGTCGGCAAAACGCAGACAAAAGAAACAGTCTTTTATTGGTTGCCCAAATTTCCTTAAAGAAACGCGGAATAAATACCAAGGCACTAAAAGACTTTCTTAAACTTGTTTTGTCTTTATCCTTTAATGATTTGGGACTAGGTCTTGGCATTATGGGGTTTCAAGGTTCAAAAAGTGTATATTAAAATTTTCATTAGCGCCAATACACAGCTAATGGACAGTTAAAAACAGATGGGATTGCCCCATAACGGGGCATTTATGGCCACCAAAGCCCACGCCCAAAAGGTGCAGACTATATATACTAAAGACTGTCAACTGAAAACTGCAAACTGAAGGCTGCAAATTAAAAACTCCCCTATAGCATCCCCAATTCCAAACGCGCTTCTTCGCTCATGAGTTCTTGTGTCCACGGTGGATCAAAAGTGATTTCTACAACTGCAGATTTCACTTCATTTATGGATTTTACTTTTTCTTCAACTTCCAATGGCAAAGTCTCCGCTACAGGACAATTTGGTGTGGTTAAGGTCATCAGAATCTTGACATCCATATCTTCGTTGACATACACATCGTAAATCAGACCAAGTTCATAAATATCTACAGGAATCTCTGGATCGTAAATTGTTTTTATAACTCTTACTATTTTTTCGCCTAAGGCGTTCACATCTATTGTTTCACTCATTTTTTTAAAGTTTAGGAGTTAAGAGTTTAGGAGTTTAGTGGGGTTACAGATAAATAAATACCAACTAAATTTTAAAACTTCTTAGCTCAATTCAACTGTGTTTGATATGCAATTGCATACATTTTTAATTGTTTGATCATGCTCACCAATCCGTTGGCACGTGTTGGCGACAAATGTTCCTTAAGACCAATGGCATCAATAAAATCAGTATCGGCTTCAATAATATCTTTTGGATGTTGATTGGAAAATACGCGAATTAGTATCGCGATAATCCCTTTGGTAATAATCGCATCACTATCTGCTGTAAATACAACTTTGTCATCTTCCATTTCAGCATGGACCCAAACTTTACTTTGGCAGCCTTTAATGATGTTATCCTGAGTTTTGTATTGCTCATCAATCAGCGGCAAGGTTTTACCAAGATCGATCATATATTGGTAACGCTCTTCCCAATCTTCAAACATTGAAAACTCGTCAATAAGGTCTTCTTGTATGGATTTTATAGTCATTCTAAAAGTTTATACAAAGTTACGATTTATCTATTGTTTTTCAGAGCTTTTCCTTGATGCTTAACAACTTATTTAACAATGATTTGAGCTCTTTGGGTGGGTTGCCGTGATCAAATTCGCTGCTTTCAACTTCAGCCTGCTTCGTTTTAATTGTCAAACTACCAATTGCTGCCCCGTCAGAGAATCGTTTTTCAGAAGGTGCTTTTAAATTGGGCAAAGTTTTAAGGTTGAGTGCGTTTTTAAGCGCAACGAGTTCACCCCAGTCGGCCTTGGAGATAGGCCTTGTTTTAACATTACTTAAGTCGCGATTATCTGCAAAAGAAATACTGGACTGATCTACCCACAGCTTTTCGTAAAACCCTCTGGACTGTGCTTCATAAATAATGGCTAACTCCTCTTGAGCTGATGTGGAGGGTGAATCCGTATTAGTAGTATCATTTCTCTGACCGCATTGATTGGAGAACACCATCAATGCCACTATGCTTATTAGAAATTTCATAACGTATCGTTTAAAAAGTTGTGATATGAAGTGTAATTTCGGGATTATTCATGAGAATAAACACAGGTGATAATTTTTTTCTTATGCTTATCCATGAGCAACAAACTGTCGCCTTCAATTTTATAACGCTCTACCTCCTGTAATGTTTTAAGAAATAGCTGTTCAACAGATAATGTGTTGCATCCCATTTCTGTTGATTTAACAATGTTCGGTTTAAATGTGTGTTTATCAATTTCGAGGGTACCCGAAAACTTATTGCAACTTGTATTGCCTTCAATGGTATTCTCGGTAACGCTAAATACTGGATTTCTCGGAAGTTTTGAAGTGTCTAAGATATCAACCACAATCCAATAGCCATTATCTACGGTCAAGGTAGTATTGCTTTTCTCTAGGACTTCCACCAAGGAGTACGACGGTAGTTCTGCTTCCGCAGAAGTGTTATCGGTAGCGTTTTCAGACACTTTCAATTTATAAAAAAGGCCTTCCTCATATTCAAAACCTTCAATGGTGCCCGGATATGCCTGCCACGCGCCATCTTCAGTAATTTTAATTTGAAAACACTTTTCAGAGGCACCGTCAGCACACGCTATCAAAGTATTGTTAATATAGATGATTTTATCCGAGGGCACCACTTCGCAAGATGCGAGCCAAAAACAACAAAACAATAGAACAACAGACGCCAATCGCACTTTCATAGTTAAAACCTTTACAGCGGACAAAGGTCTTAATTTAAGACAAGGATCTTAAGCTAAAGATCATATAATTTTGTCAACAAAAAATGCCCCATTAAGAGGCATCTTGTTATAAAATATGTGAAGGTATTAATTTGCCATAGCGGCTCTTGGACCTCCTGCGGTAAAAATAGTACGCAATCTTGATTTCTGTCCTTTGCTGAACATGCTCATACAGGCATCATTGGTATAATCCATATAATTCATGGTCATATCAGTAGATCTACAATTAACCGTTGGATACGATGGACAGCCGTAGTTTGGTCCATCAGAAGACGGTGTATCAGCAACATAATCATCTTGTTGACATCTGCCATCACCCCAAATATGACGTAGGTTTAAATAATGTCCAATCTCGTGTGTTGTCGTTCTTCCTTTATCAAAAGGTGAAGACACATAACCTGTAGTACCAAAATAGTTAGGACCTACTACAATTCCGTCAGTTGCTGCTGGGCCTCCAGGAAATTGCGCGTAACCCAAAATACCGCCACCAATATTACAAACCCAAATGTTCAAGTGCGTTTGTGGTGTTACAGGTGGGTAAGTGCTTTTCACTTGGTCATTAGTACCCCATGATGTTTTTGAATTAACGTGTCTGAAGGTGTTGATTAGATTGAATTGCACTTCCGTATCTGCTGCAAGGCCTGCAAATTCTGAAGGAATACTATTGCTATCAGCATTTGTTTTTCTAAAATCTTGGTTTAACACTGACATTTGAGAAGCAATTTGCGCATCAGATATATTCTCATTAGAATTACTGTACACCACATGTACATACACAGGAATAGTGATCACACCTAAATTGTCATCTGGTGGTGTTGGTTCTTCTCCGCCTCCACTGCCAGGCTTGCCTTTACCAACTTGCTTAACTCTTGTTTGATATTCCACATCATACATTTTTTTGTATAAGCCAGGAGTGTCGTCCAATAATCTATTCAGGTTTGCCATTGAAAAACAATTTTTCAAATTTCCATCGGCTGATGGTTTCGCTTCTCCTGTAACGGCAATATCTGTGTACAAGCTAAAGTCACTCATATCAACACTTTCTTGCTCTTGACTTATTGCCTCCTCGTTTTTATCACAAGAAGTTAGGACTAGTGCCAAAGCAGCCATTCCTAAGAAAAATTTTTTCATATAATATATTTTTTAAGTTAAAGATTTCCCAATTTATGATTTTTAAATATTAATTATTCAGATCTATTTAATTATTTGATACTTTTTCGACAAACTACACAATACGGGCCGGTCGATAATACCCATAAAAAAACACCCTTTCGGGTGTTTCTATTACTATAACTTATTATTTATATGGATTTAGATCGGATTAAGACAGCATTAATTGAGCTTTTTGTACGGCAGTAACCAAGGCATCGATTTCATCTCTAGTATTGTAAAAAGCAAAAGATGCTCTAATTGTGCCTGGAATTTTAAAATAATCCATGATTGGTTGAGCACAATGGTGTCCTGTACGAACGGCAATTCCCATTTTATCTAGCAAGGTACCAACATCATAAGGATGGATCCCTGCTAAATTAAAAGAGATCACCGATGTTTTTTGTTTTGATGTCCCGTAAATTTTTAAGCCTGGTATGTTTAAGAGCTGGGCTGTGGCATAGTCTAACAATTCATGCTCATAAGTGGCAATCTTATCAAAACCGATGGCGTTCATATAGTCGATTGCAGCTCCAAACGCAATACCGCCACAGATATTTGGGGTACCGGCTTCAAACTTGTGTGGCAAATCGGCATAGGTGGTTTTTTCAAAGGTGACTTCAGCAATCATTTCGCCTCCACCTTGATAAGGAGGTAGTTTTTTGAGCCATTCTTCCTTGCCATATAACATTCCAACACCTGTTGGGCCGCACATTTTATGTGCTGATGCCACGTAAAAATCGACATCCAAAGCTTGTACATCAGGCTTCACATGAGGACACGCTTGCGCCCCATCAATCAGCACTGCTGCACCTACGGCATGAGCCTGTTGAATAATCTCTTCAATAGGATTTATAGTTCCTAGAGCGTTTGAAATATGATTGACAAAGACAAGTTTCGTTTTTTCTGACAGTAAATCAGCGTAAGCAGACATGACCAACGCGCCTTCATCATTCATCGGAATGACTTTTAAAATGGCACCACTGCGTTCACATAACATTTGCCAAGGCACGATATTACTATGATGCTCTAAAGCCGACACGATAATTTCATCGCCTTTTTCAAGTAGCGAGGCAAAGCCATTGGCCACCAAATTGATACCATGTGTTGTGCCTGAGGTCATGATAATTTCATGGGATGCCTTTGCGTTGAAATGCTTTTGTATTTTGAGTCGTGCTTGTTCGTATTTGTCAGTGGCTTCCTGACTTAAGGTATGAACCCCTCGGTGTATATTGGCGTTGTAGTATGAATAATACTCTACAATAGCATCAATAACCTGTTGTGGGGTTTGTGAGGTGGCAGCATTATCAAAATACACCAATGGTTTTCCATTGACTTTTCTTTGAAGGATTGGAAAATCTTTTCTTATGGTTTCTACGTTGAACATAGGTATCGTTTTTGCATAGCCCAGATTGAGGCATTTGTTGGAGCTCCTCAGAGAGAGCGACTGCCGAAAGCTGGAAATAGCTCCAAATAAAAAAAATGAAATTAACTTATGAGATTCCCTCCCGATAGCTATCGGGATCGTGGGAACTATAGATCAAACCCAATATTAACCCCTAATTTATTAGCGATAATCTTGGTAATGCGCTGCTTTATTTCTGGAATTTTAACCGAATTCATAACGTTATTACTAAAAGCAAACATCAATAAGGCTTTCGCTTCTTTTTCTGGAACACCTCTAGAACGCATGTAAAACATCGCACTTTCATCTAATTGACCAATGGTACAGCCGTGAGAACATTTAACATCATCAGCAAAAATCTCTAATTGCGGTTTGGTATTAATACTTGCTTTGTCACTCAACAAGATATTATTGTTGGCTTGAAAAGCGTTGGTTTTTTGAGCTTCTTTGTCTACCAGTACTTTCCCATTAAAAACCCCTGTACTACTGTCAGCATAAATACCTTTATAGTCTTGATGACTTTCGCAATTTGGTTCAATATGGTGCACTAAGGTGTTGTGATCTACATGTTGTTTGTTCCCAATAATGGTAATCCCCTTCATAGTAGAATCAATACGCTCTCCATTTTGATAAAAATTGAGATTATTACGGATCAGTTTTCCTCCAAAAGAGAAGGTATGTACTGAAGCAATACTTTCTTGCCTCTGATTGACAAACGTACTGTCAATTAAAGAGGCATTTTCATTATCGTTCTGGATTTTATAATAATCAACGATGGCACGTTTGTTGGCAAAAATCTCAGTAACACTATTGGTCAACACAGGATTTTGAGTCAGACTTTGATGACGCTCAATAATTTGAACGTGTGAATTTTCATCCACCACAATCAAGTTACGCGGTTGCACTAGTAATGCTGCTTCGTTTCCTGTTGAAAAATGAACGATCTGTATTGGTTTGGCTACCAATTTGTTTTTAGGAATGTGGATATATGCACCTTCTTGAGAAAAGGCCGTATTCAAAGACGATAAGCTATCTTTTGTAGCCACTTTATTGAAATAATTTTCAATAATCAATCTGTATTTAGGCTTTGTCAATGCTGATGACATCAAACATACATCAATACCATCATGCGTGGTTTCAGAGAGGTGTGACGAATATTTTCCATCGATAAAGACAATCTTATAGGTGTCAATATCGTGAATGAAATATTTTTTAATATCATTATAATCTATATGATTCTCGCGTTTTGGGAATACGCTATAATCGTGCTTTAAAACACTGTTTAAAGACGTGTATTTCCAAGCTTCATCACGTTTGGATGGAAACCCTTGAGCTTCAAATTCTTTTATCGCTTCACTACGCACATCATGTACTGGCAAATCGATATCCACTAGATTTTCGAATGCCATGAATGAGGCTATGAGTTTTTCTTTTAATTCCATTCTGTAAGGTTTCAAGTTTCTTTTGTTTCATGTTTCAAGTTGATTATGGCTTTATAATCATTTGAATTTGTTTCCTTTGAAATCTTGTTTGTTTAAATATGTTATAAAATTGGAAATTCGTTTACTGAGTTGTTCATATTCAAGAACTAATCTCTCCAACGTATCAGTTGTAATGTATCCGTAGTCAAATACGCGATACAATTGAGATCTCGTTTCTCCTGCTGAACCTTTTGCTACGGATAGAAACTGTCTAAATTCCAAATTCCCATCACGTTCAAAACCTTCTGCAATATTGTCCATTACTGAACCTGAACTGCCTTTTAGTTGATCTCTCAGTTTAAAATCATTTTTCAATTCCGTTGATAAAACGATTTCCTTTATCTCGTTAGATAATTTTCGTGCCTCTTGCCAAATTTCTAAATCTTCAAACTTTTTTATGGTTGCCATAACCTGAAACTTTAAACAAGAAACCTTTCAAACTAACTATGCGTTCACTTCTTCCTTAATCCAGTCGTAGCCTTTTTCTTCAAGCTCATGTGCCAATTCTTTACCACCAGATTTCACAATACGTCCTTCAAACAATACATGTACAAAATCAGGGACAATATGATCTAACAAACGTTGGTAGTGCGTAATGACAATAACTGCATTATCTTTACTTCTCAATTTGTTGACGCCTTTAGCTACAATACGTAAGGCATCAATATCCAAACCAGAATCAGTTTCATCGAGGATTGCTAATTTTGGCTCCAACATTGCCATTTGGAAGATTTCGTTACGCTTCTTTTCTCCACCTGAAAAACCTTCGTTTAGGGATCTGGATAAAAATTTACGGTCAATCTCTAGCATTTCAGATTTTTCCCGAATCATTTTCAGCATTTCATTAGCTGGCATATCAGGAAGACCGTTGGCTTTACGGGTTGCATTGATAGCTGTTTTCATGAAGTTGGTCACTGATACACCAGGAATTTCAACAGGATATTGAAATGACAAGAAAATCCCTTTGTGAGCACGTTCTTCTGGCGCCAGCTCATCAATATTTTCATTCTCCAAAAGGATTTCTCCTTCGGTCACTTCATATTCATCTTTACCCGCTATAACAGATGCCAAGGTGCTTTTTCCAGAACCGTTTGGCCCCATAATGGCATGCACCTCGCCCGCTTTTACTTCTAAATTAATGCCTCTTAAGATGGCTTTATCTTCAACACTTGCGTGTAAATTATTAATTTTCAACATATGATTTAACTTTCAATTATTACCCCGACAACTTCCGGGACCACCTCCTAAAGGTTGACTTTCAGAAATGAACTATTTTATTTTATAAATTTGTACGACTCTTTATGACGAAAATGTGAGATTACCCAACAGATCCTTCCAAACTGATCTCCAACAATTTTTGCGCTTCTACCGCAAATTCCATTGGGAGTTTATTTAATACTTCTTTACTAAAGCCGTTAACAATTAACGCAATTGCCTTTTCAGTATCAATGCCCCGCTGATTACAGTAAAAAATCTGGTCTTCACCAATTTTACTGGTGGTTGCCTCGTGCTCTATAATGGACGATTTGTTTTTCACTTCAATGTATGGAAACGTATGTGCGCCGCAATCATTCCCCATCAGCAAACTATCACACTGCGAGAAATTACGCGCATTCTCAGCTCTTGCACTGATTTGAACCAAACCTCTATACGAGTTTTGGGATTTACCAGCTGAAATACCTTTTGAAATAATGGTCGATTTGGTGTTTTTACCTAAATGGATCATTTTTGTTCCTGTATCTGCCTGTTGGAAATTATTGGTAACTGCAATGGAATAAAATTCTCCTACTGAATTGTCGCCTTTTAAAATACAACTTGGATATTTCCAGGTAATTGCGGAACCTGTTTCTACTTGTGTCCAAGAGATTTTAGCGTTTTTCTCACACAATCCTCTTTTGGTCACAAAGTTAAAAACACCACCTTTACCTTCTGAATTTCCTGGGTACCAGTTTTGAACAGTTGAGTATTTGATCTCAGCATCATCCATGGCAATCAATTCTACCACAGCAGCATGCAGTTGATTTTCATCTCTACTTGGTGCGGTACATCCTTCCAAATAACTTACATAACTCCCTTCATCAGCAACAACAAGCGTTCTTTCAAACTGACCCGTGTTGGCTTGATTGATTCGGAAATAAGTTGACAACTCCATTGGGCAACGTACGCCTTTAGGAATGTAGCAGAAACTACCATCACTAAAAACAGCAGAGTTTAAGGCTGCATAAAAATTGTCTTTTTGCGGTACCACAGTACCAATATATTTTCTTACAAGTTCAGGATATTCTTTGATGGCCTCACTCATAGAACAGAAAATAATCCCTTTCTCGTTCAAGGTTTTCTTAAAGGTTGTCGCTACTGAAACGGAGTCAATAACCACGTCCATCGCCACACCCGCCAATGCTTTTTGTTCATCAAGGGAAATTCCGAGTTTTTTAAACGTTTCCAATAATTCTGGATCCACCTCATCCAAACTGTCATATTTGGGTTTTGTGTTGGGTGCAGAATAGTAAGAAATGGATTGAAAGTCTGGTTTTACGTACTTCACGTTTGCCCATTCTGGCTCAATCATCTTTTCCCATGCACGGAACGCTTCCAGCCGCCAGTCTGTCATCCATTGTGGTTCTTCTTTTTTCAATGAAATGGCGCGAACGACATCTTCATTTAAACCGATTGGAAATGTATCAGACTCAATATCTGTGTAAAAACCGTATTCGTATTCTTTGGTTTTTAATTCTTCTCTTAAATCGTCTTCTGTGTATTTCGTCATTATCATTTATCTAAAAAATCTAAAAAGCTAAAATCCATGTTCGATCAACACTTTTTATGATTTAATTTATTTTCTTTTTCCAATTGTTTCAAGTATTGCTTAGAAATTCCTAAGACATCATTTCTGTGGTTACAACGAAAACGATTCCCCACATCCGCAGGTGCGATTGGCATTTGGATTGTTAAAAACAAAGCCTGCACCGTTCAACCCTCCTGAATATTCAAGGGTTGTACCAATGAGGTATAAAAAGCTTTTTTTGTCGACAATAATTCTAACCCCATTATCTTCAAAAACCTTATCCTCATTTTCTTGTGATTTGTCAAATTTCAAATCATATGATAAACCCGAACATCCACCACTTTTCACACCAACGCGTACAAAGTCGGTTAACGAGTTGTAGCCTTCTTCAGTCATCAGTTCAACGACCTTCTTTTTAGCTGTTTCAGATACTTTTATCATGCGTTATATAGATTATTTCTAAATAGACCACAAATATACAACTTAAGAAGTGTATAACCATACAACCTAACATTATATTAGTAAATGGCACTATAGGGTAATACAGGTACTGGCTTTCATAATTTTGTGATAAAAACGCTTGTATTACTGGGCTAATTAATAAATTTGCAATATGATAGAAGATAAAAACCAACAACGCACGGCCTTGTCTGATTTAGGCGAATTTGGACTGATAGACCATTTGACTAAACATTTTCAAATTACGCAAAAATCGACCGTCAAAGGCATCGGTGATGATGCGGCTGTTTTAGATTTTAAATCCAAACAAATCGTCGTTACAACGGACTTATTGGTAGAGCATGTCCATTTTGATTTAAGTTATATGCCACTGAAGCATTTGGGCTACAAAGCCATTATGGTCAATTTATCTGATGTTTATGCTATGAATGCCACAGCCACGCAGGTTACAATAGCTATTGCCGTATCCAACAGGTTCCCATTAGAGGCTATTGAAGAATTGTATACTGGCTTTGAAGCTGCTGCCCACATGTATGGAGTGGATATTGTTGGTGGAGACACCACATCTTCCACTACCGGATTGATCATTTCAGTGACGGCTATTGGCGAGGTGGATAAAAAGGATGTGGTATATAGAAGCGGTGCAAAACCTAATGATCTCCTTGTTGTAACTGGCGATTTAGGCGCTGCTTATATGGGCTTCCAAGTCCTACAAAGAGAAAAAGAAGTGTTTAAGGTCAACCCCAACAATCAGCCCGATTTGGATCCGTACACCTATATTGTTGAAAGACAACTCAAGCCTGAAGCGCGAAAAGATATTGTGAAGTTGCTTAAAGATTTACAAGTAAAGCCAACATCTATGATTGATATTAGTGATGGGCTTTCTTCAGAAATCATTCATTTGTGTAAACAGAGTGATGTTGGGGCAGAATTGTACGAAAATAAAATTCCTTTGGATCCACAAGTTATTTCCACCTGTGAAGAGTTTAATCTGGACAGTACCACTATTGCCTTGAATGGTGGGGAAGATTATGAATTATTAATGACCATTTCTCAAGAAGATTTTCCTAAAATTAAGGGCAACCCTAATTTAACGGTTATCGGCTATATGACTGAAAAAGAAAAAGGGATGCATTTGGTAACCCGCGGCGAAACGCTTGTGCCATTAATAGCAAAAGGCTGGAACGCACTAAAAGATCAATAAGCGTTCGTTTTACGTTTCCTGCGCTTGTTGTAAAGCGACTTCAATTCCTGATTGATTTCGCGCCTTTTCTCGGTCAACGGGACTAGTTCCCCTTGATCGCTAGTGGTGCACTGTGTGCCGCAATGTAAACAGGTGTATTCCTTAACGAACTTCGTAATGTCGTTTTTTACGACGAATTGGTGATTAAATAATCTGCAATATAAATTTTTCAAAACTCATGCTTTTAGAATATCCAACATGGTAATCAAAACGAATGAAATCCGAAAAAATTATGTGTTAATATTCTACTAAAACAGCCTTTTAAAATAAGTCAATCAGACTCAGGTTGTCTTTCAAAACATATAGGCAGTTTTCAATACCGTTTGCTCTGTTTGGCGGAATTTATCTTTGGTTTTACCCATGCTTAAACACAAATTATTTAGTAGCCAGAAGCACTGAAGACAGGCGACCCTGAACGTTCACGTTTGCGCATATACATATTTTCTAATATGGAATTTATTTCTCTGAACTTTGGGGTTAATTCGGTCAAGTCGCCATCACTATTGGTAGTCAATTGTTTTTTGCAACAGGCACAAGTATATTCATTGACATGCGAAGTTACTTTTTTAGACACGTGATACTGATGACCAAAGAGATGACAGTAGAGCTTCCGTGGACGGGGTGCTTTTTTGTGTATTTTCATGGTTCTGTAGGTTAAGGAGGTCTAACTTACTGAAAATTACCATAATTGACGCTAAAGCACTCTATATTTCGACAAAACGCAATAAATTGTAAGTCAATTCTTTCTTATTTTCAATATGCGACATATGTCCGTCCGGAAAATCAATAATTTCAACTCCCAAGTCTTCCAATTGTGGTCGCAGGCTGTCATAGTTTAAAACAGGATCTTTACGGCCAAGAATCGCTAATTTTGGCAGTGCTAGTTGTTTAAGCCACATACTTCTGTCCTTCCTTATTTTCATTCCTTCAAGAGCGGCCACAATCCCTTGTATAGGTAAATCCATGGCAATCATTTTAATAATCTCTATTTCTCCGTCAAAGCGTTCCTTATTATCGGGACTAAATAAATTGGCAATGGACATCCGGATGAAATTCTTGTGATTGTATTTTACAGCCTCAACAGCCCGATCTCTGTTGATTTGCTTTTCTGATGAATCGGGAAATGGCGATGAATTCATCAAACACAGTTTCTCTACTCTTTCTGGATGTGCTTCAGCAAGCGCCAAGGCCACATAACCGCCCATAGAATGGCCTATGATTATCGATTTTTCAATCTTCAAATGATTTAAGACAAATAGTACAGCATCGGCCATCATCTCCATAGTATGGATATACCCCAAACAACCGGTGGCACCGTGCCCCAATAAATCTATAGAAATAACTCGAGAGTTCTGGGCAATTGCCGGAATCAACTCCTGCCACATTACTGAAGTCTCTAGAAAGCCATGAAGTAAAACTACGGGGGTTCCCTGACCTTGTTCCTCGTAAAAAACTGGGATATCTTTGTATTCTAATATCATATTTAATCTATATTCGGCAAATATATGTTTTAGTCTTTGGTTGACCCTAATGGGTTGGCTATCAAAATAAAATTATATACTATGAATAAAACCAAGGACATCTTTATTACCGGTTTCGCCCTATTTTCAATGTTTTTTGGAGCTGGAAACTTAATATTGCCACCCTTTTTAGGATATCAGGCCGGAGAAGCATGGTTATTGGTCACCATTGGTTTTGTCATTACTGCGGTTATTATTCCAATTTTAGGCATCGTTGCACATGCTAAATTACAAGGCACGATGTACGATTTCGGAAAAAAAGTGTCGCCAATTTTCAGTATCATTTATTGTTTTATAGTGTACGGCATTTGCTTGCTGCTTCCCGGCCCAAGAACAGCTTCTGTAACTCATGAAATGGCCATTGCCCCATTTTTCAATAGCAGCAGCCTCTTAACCAGTACCATCTATTTTATCCTGGTATTTATTTTTGTGATGAATCGGTCCAAAGTCTTAGACTTGTTGGGTAAATATCTTACGCCCATCATCATTGTCATATTAATGGCGATTATAGGAATTGCCATATTCTCATCGGCTGGTGTTGTCCAACCCACACAATTCAGCACACCAATTGTTGATGGCATTCTAGAAGGCTACCAAACTTTTGATGCCATTGCAGCCATGGTTGTGGGCGCCGTGTTGATCATCTCTATTAATTTGAGAAATTCCAGCCCTGCAGCAGAAAAGCAAAAACTCATCTTTAAATCAGGACTATTAGCTGGTTTTGGATTGTTTATCATCTATACAGGCCTTATTTTAATTGGGTCATTGCACAATTCAGAATTTCCAGATGATGTCTCAAGATCCGCATTGTTACTCGGTTTGGGCAATAAAACCTTAGGAGCTTCGGGTGCCGGTTTATTGAGCATTTTAATTGCCTTGGCATGTTTTACCACTGCCGTGGGAATTGTAACCGGTACAGCAGATTATGTAAAGGGCCTGTTTAATAATTCCAAAACCGTATACACCATCACGGCCATTATTGGGAGTCTAATGGGTATTGTCATGGGACAATTTGACGTCAAGTACATTATAGATGTGGCCATTCCTGCTCTTATGTTTATCTATCCCATCACGATTATCTTGATTTTATTGAATGTCATCCCCGAAAAATGGGCCTCAGCACTTGTTTTTAGAGGCGTGGTCATCACCGCCTTTATCTTTAGCATTCCAGATTTTTTGAAGATTTTGATGCCTTCTGAAAACTTAGATCGTATTATTGGCACCATCCCCTTAGGACCTTATAATTTAGGTTGGATTATCCCATCCCTTTTTATGTTCATCATACTTAATATGTATAGGCATTTTAATCCTTCAAGCGTTTCATAACAGAAAACGCACGGTCTACCACTTCGTCCTCTACCAAAATAGTAAATTCATTAGTTGTTGAGACTACTTCATAAAGTGCGATGCCTTCCCACGCCAAACGCTTAAATATTTGATAATATAGGCCTGTCACCTTACTGTTGTCTGACGGTAAACTGATAGTGATTGCAGAGAGCTCCGCTTTTTCTCCAATTAAAAGTTCATATTGAAAACTTTTTAAGACGTTAAATCTTTGCGAGGATGAAATAATGATATTGCTTTCGTGGATACCCCGCGTAAAAGCATAAAATACGTTAGAAAGTCCATCCATTTCGCGCATTATTTTAGAATGGCTATGGATTAAGGTCTTGGAGTTCTGAAACGTAAAATCAGTGAGATTGGAACGTACCGTAATATCCCCCAAATTTTGCATGACGCGTTTGAGCTTTCTTGAACTTCCAAAGTCCACAGGCGCTTGGTACCGCCGCAATGCCATCATAACCGCCCCTGCTTTTACGGGTTTTTTGAGCAGTTCACCAATAGGCACTACCAGTTCTTCCGCAAGGGCTGAATAGTTGATGATGCCTCGAGATAAGGCCTCTTCCAAGAAGGGTTGCGCAATTAAAATTTCCTGTACACAAGCGGCAATAGTTCTCATTTGTTAATTATATAACATTTTGTGCAAAATTAGTCAAAATTTTTAATTCTTATGGTTTTATAATGTAAGCCACTTATTTTAGCTCACCTAAATACCTTATAATTATGCTTGTTTTAAAATTTGGAGGTACCTCTGTTGGGTCAATTGATAATATGACCAATGTTAAGAATATCATTAATGATGGCCAACGCAAAGTTGTGGTGCTCTCTGCTATGTCAGGAACCACCAATACCTTGGTTACAATTTCGGAGTGTATTAAGTTTAAGGAACGGGAAAACGCCTTAGATCTCATTTCTGATTTACACACCACTTATAAACATACGGTGCAGAATTTAATTAATGACACCACCTTAAAACTGGAAGTAGAGGCTTATGTCAACACTATTTTCGCAACGTTAAAGGAAGCTGCCATTGCCAACTATTCATCCTTATTAAGCAATAAAATTATTGCACAAGGCGAATTGCTCTCTACGTTTATCTTCAGTCGTTTTTTAAAACAAGAAGGACTAAAAGCGTGCTTACTGCCTGCTTTGGAATTTATGCGGATTGATAAATTTAACGAACCAGATAATTTCTATATCCGTCAAAACTTTAACCGTATTGTTGAAAACCAACCAGACGCAGACATTTACATCACCCAAGGGTTTATATGTTTGGATGCTGATGGCCAAATAGCCAATTTACAACGCGGCGGAAGCGATTATACCGCGACGATTATTGGTGCCGCGCTAAAAGCGAAAGAAGTACAAATCTGGACGGATATTGACGGGTTCCATAATAATGACCCGCGTTTTGTGCCAGATACCCATGCCATTTCCAATCTGTCTTTTGATGAAGCTGCGGAGTTGGCGTATTTTGGAGCCAAAATTTTACACCCTCAAACCGTCACGCCGGTAAAGGAATTGGACATTCCGGTGCGCTTAAAAAACACGATGTCACCTTCTTCCCACGGCACTTTAATTACCAATGCCATTCACGGTGAAGGCATTAAAGCCATTGCCGCAAAAGATGGGATTACCGCCATTAAAATTAAATCGGCCCGAATGCTCTTAGCCCATGGTTTCCTAAAAAAGGTTTTTGAAATTTTTGAGAAGTATGAAACGTCTATTGACATGATTACTACTTCAGAGATTGCGGTATCGCTCACTATAGACGACACCAAACATCGTTCTGACATTGTTGAAGAATTAGAAAAATTTGCGATGGTTGAAGTCGATGAATTTAGAACCATTGTCTGTTTAGTGGGCAACCAAATTGTCTACCATCCTGACACACCAAAGCTGTTTCAGATATTGCAGGATGTGAGTGTGAGAATGATTTCTTATGGCGGTAGCAATAATAACATTTCATTATTGATCAACACCAGTGATAAGATTGAAACCTTAAGAAAGCTCAACCGTTATGTATTTGATTTGGTCCCGGCTTAATAAAAAACCAATCAGGTTATAATTGTATAAAATAAGTGAGGCTCTTTTTCAAGAGCCTCTACTTTTATTTTATGAATTCATGATCTCTTCAATCTCCTCAGCTTCAATAGGAATATTCCCCATCAAGTTAAAAGGCTCGCCTTTCTTTTGGATCACCAAATCATCTTCCAATCGGATGCCAAAGCCTTCTTCAGGAATATAAATTCCGGGTTCTACCGTAAACACCATGTTTTCCTGCATTGGTTCCGTTAAAATACCGTAATCATGCGTATCTAAACCAATATTATGGCTAGTACCATGCATAAAGTATTTTTTATATGCTGGCCAGTCTTTATCTTCATTTTGAACGTCAGCTTTGTCCAACAATTTTAAACCTAATAATTCTGACGTCATCATATTGCCCACTTCTTTGTGATATTCTGCCCAGTCCGTTCCTGGAACCAATAGTTTAGAAGCGTCTTTTTTAACGCGATTAACCGCATTGTAAACTTCCTTCTGACGTTTTGAAAATCTGCCGCCAACAGGAATGGTACGCGTCATATCACTTGAGTAATTGCCATATTCTGCTCCAACATCCAACAAGATCAAATCACCATCTTTACATTGTTGATTATTGACTACATAATGCAACACATTGGCATTATTACCTGAAGCAATAATTGGCGTATAGGCAAAACCTTTGGAGCGGTTACGCAAAAATTCGTGCATTAGTTCTGCTTCAATCTCATATTCCCAAACTCCTGGTTTAACAAAATCGAGAAGTCTTCTAAAGCCCTTTTCTGTAATGTTACAGGCTTTTTGCATCACATCAATCTCAATGGGATCTTTTACAGAACGCAAACGCTGTAAAATTGGGTTACTCTTCGCCACAGAATGCGCAGGATACTTCTCCTTTAACCATTTTGTGTAACGATCTTCACGGGTTTCGGTTTCTACATTGGCGCGGTAATGCTCATTAGTATTGATATAAACCGTATCACATTGGGTCATCAATTCAAACATGATTTTCTCCATATCTTTCAACCAATACACCGTTTTAATTCCTGAAGTTTCAAATGCAGCTTCTTTGGTCAGTTTTTCGCCTTCCCAAACAGCAATATGGTCATTGGTCTCTTTTAAGAATAAAATTTCGCGATGATTTTCTTTTGGACAATCCGGGAAAAGCACTAAAATACTTTCTTCCTGATCCACGCCACTCAAATAAAAAATATCACGGTGTTGCTGAAACGGCATCGTACTATCAGCACTAATAGGGTAAATATCATTGGAGTTAAAAACAGCTAAACTGCTCGGCTTCATTTGAGCCATAAAGTTTTTTCTGTTTTTTATAAAAAGTTTGCTGTCTATTTGATCGTATTTCATAATGTGTAGTTTTTTCAAAATTACAGTTTTCGGGTTGCTTAAAAAAATCTTCTGAGGCTTTGTGAAACTTTTAACCTCAAATTTGTAGCTATACACTTATTGGACGGATTTTTAAAAAAACCCTGTTTACCTAAAATTCTGAATTATTATATAAAACCAATCCACCTTCTTCTAATTAAAATCATTCCAAATAAGTATAAATAAATCAATTTTTTGGCTTTCAAACGATTGAAGTGTATCTTTGTCTAACATTAAACTAACCTTCAAAAGATGAGCGGAATTTTAAATTCTTCAATTGGAAGAAAGTTTGCCATGGCGCTTTCGGCATTCTTCCTCATGATTTTCTTAGTACAACATTTTGCAATTAATATCCTATCGGTCTTCAGTGCAGACACATTTAATGAGGCGTCTCATTTTATGGGAACCTTTTGGGTAGTGCAATATATTTTCCAACCCATTTTAATTTTGGGCGTCATTTTTCACTTTGTGATGGGGATGATCTTGGAAATAAGAAATAGAAACGCACGAAAAATTGCCTATGTCAAAAATAACGGCAACGCCAATTCTACTTGGATGAGCCGTAACATGATTTGGACAGGTGGGGTGATTTTGTTGTTCCTCGGACTTCATTTTTACGATTTCTGGTTACCGGAGATCAACACCAAATTCATTGAAGGCGACATGTCCGGAATGATCAATGGCGAATACCGCTATTACGAAGAATTGCAGCACAAGTTTGTAGATGTATGGCGCGTGGCGCTTTATTGCCTTGCCTTTGTGTTTTTAGCATTGCACTTATTACACGGGTTCAGTTCCGCATTTCAGTCGGTTGGAGCCAACAATAAATATACAAGAGGATTAAGAGGGTTTGGTAAAGCTTATGCAATCATTATCCCATTAGGATTTATTTTTATCGCACTTTATCATCATTTTAATTACTAAAAAACATCTAATATGGCTTTAGATTCTAAAATACCTGAAGGCCCACTGGCGGACAAGTGGACCAATTATAAAAATCATATTGATCTTGTCAATCCAGCTAACAAACGTAACATTGATGTTATTGTGGTTGGTACTGGATTGGCTGGAGGTTCTGCCGCTGCAACTTTGGCTGAATTAGGTTATAACGTAAAAGCGTTTTGTTTCCAAGATTCTCCACGTCGTGCCCACTCTATTGCGGCACAAGGCGGTATCAATGCTGCCAAAAACTATCAAGGTGATGGGGATTCTACATACCGTTTATTTTATGACACTGTAAAAGGTGGCGATTACCGTTCTCGTGAAGCTAACGTGTATCGTTTGGCTGAAGTCTCTGCAAACATTATTGACCAATGTGTGGCTCAAGGGGTTCCTTTTGCACGTGAATACGGTGGACTATTAGATAACCGTTCGTTTGGAGGGGTTCTTGTATCAAGAACATTTTATGCTGCAGGACAAACAGGACAACAATTATTATTAGGTGCTTATTCTGCCATGAACCGTCAAATTGGTCGTGGTAAAATCCAGATGTACAACCGTCACGAAATGTTAGACGTTGTTGTAGTTGGAGGAAAAGCGAGAGGTATTATCGCAAGAAACTTAGTCACTGGAGAGATTGAGCGTCATTCTGCCCATGCTGTAGTATTAGGAACTGGCGGTTACGGAAACGTGTTCTTCTTGTCAACCAACGCAATGGGAAGTAATGTTACTGCTGCTTGGAAAGCACACAAACGTGGTGCCTTTTTTGCCAACCCATGTTACACACAAATTCACCCAACTTGTATTCCTGTTTCTGGAGACCATCAATCAAAACTGACTTTGATGTCTGAATCACTCCGTAATGACGGACGTATTTGGGTACCAAAAAACATGGATGATGTATTGGCTATTAGAGAAGGAAAATTAAAAGCGACTGCGATTCCTGAAGAAAATAGAGATTATTATTTAGAGCGTCGTTACCCAGCATTCGGGAACTTAGTACCTCGTGATGTCGCCTCCCGTGCCGCAAAAGAACGTTGCGATGCAGGTTATGGTGTTAATAAAACCGGTGAAGCTGTTTATTTGGATTTTGCTTCTGCCATTCAACGTTACGGAAAGGAACGTGCTCATGTTAGAGGTTTAAATGAAGATGATGCCGTTTTAGTAAAAAGATTAGGACAGGAAGTTATCAGAGAGAAATATGGTAACCTATTCCAGATGTACGAAAAAATCGTAGATCAAAACCCGTATGAAATGCCAATGATGATTTATCCTGCGGTGCATTATACCATGGGTGGACTTTGGGTAGATTACAACTTGATGACCAACGTCCCAGGATTGTATTGTATTGGAGAAGCCAACTTTTCTGACCATGGTGCTAACCGTCTTGGTGCTTCGGCATTGATGCAAGGTTTGGCAGATGGCTATTTTGTATTGCCATATACTATTGGTGATTATCTATCAAAGGATATTCGTACAGGAAAAATCCCTACCAATTCACCAGAATTTGATCAAGCAGAGAAAAACGTTAAAGACAGTTTGGATCACTTAATCACTAATAAAGGAACACATTCTGTTGACCATTTCCATAAACGACTGGGAAAAATCATGTGGAACAA
This sequence comes from Gelidibacter salicanalis, assembly GCF_016469035.1. Taxonomy (GTDB): domain Bacteria; phylum Bacteroidota; class Bacteroidia; order Flavobacteriales; family Flavobacteriaceae; genus Gelidibacter; species Gelidibacter salicanalis_A. The sequence goes on from NZ_JAEHJZ010000004.1 coordinate 45,894, forward strand.
ATGTGGAATGGCTCGTAATGCACAAGGTTTACAAGAAGCTATTGTAGAAATTGCTGAGCTTCGTAAGGAATTTTGGAAAGATGTTAGAGTGCCGGGAACCCAAAACGAATTCAATGAAGAATTGGCAAAAGCAATGCGTGTAGCAGATTACTTAGAATTGGGCGAATTGTTTGCTAAGGATGCTTTACAACGAGAAGAATCTGCTGGTGGACACTTTAGAGAAGAATACCAAACTGAAGAAGGAGAAGCCTTAAGACGTCCAGAATTTCAATATGTTGCGGCATGGGAATTTCAAGGAGAACCTAAAGATGCTATCCTTCATAAGGAAGAATTGGAGTACGAGAATATTGAAGTGAAAGAGAGAAGTTATAAATAAATTATTGAGAGAGTGAGTTATTAAGGCCATAACATGGATAATTATAGATCTTTTGAAGAACTTGCCTGCTGGAAAGAAGCGCGAAGTTTAAGACTATTTGTAAGTAACGCAATCATCTCAAAATTACCAAGTTCTGAAAAGTACGTATTAATTGATCAGATAAGGCGATCATCTCGTTCAGTTGGAAACAATATTGCTGAAGGTTATGGCAGATTTCATTATCAAGAAAACATACAATTTTGCAGAATTGCAAGAGGTTCATTATTTGAAACTTTAGACCATGGCATTGTGGCTTTCGATGAAAATTACATTTCCACAGATACTTTAAACGATTTACGAACAATTCACAATAAAACACTTTTGATACTTAATGGCTACATTAAATATCTTAAGACACAAAAAGAAAAATAGACTATTGAATTTTGAGTTACCGAATAACACAATTTATCAATTACTTAATAACTTAATATTGAAGGCATGAAGCTTACATTAAAAATATGGCGTCAAAAAAACGCTGACACCAAAGGAAAGCTAGTAGATTACCAAATTGATGGTATTGAAGGTGATATGTCTTTCCTAGAAATGTTGGATGTTTTGAATGAACAACTCATTAATAAAGGCGAAGAACCAGTAGCATTTGACCACGATTGTCGTGAAGGTATTTGTGGTACTTGCTCATTATACATTAATGGAGAAGCTCATGGGCCTGACCGTTTGATCACAACCTGTCAATTGCATATGCGTATGTTTAATGACGGAGACACCATCCATATTGAACCATTTAGAGCAACTGCTTTTCCTGTCATTAAAGATTTAGTTGTAGACCGTACTTCTTTTGACCGTATTCAGCATGCGGGTGGTTTTATTTCTGTGAACACTTCTGGGAATACCATTGATGCCAATGCTATTCCGGTGAATAAACACGATGCGGACACGGCGTTCGAATCTGCTACCTGTATTGGTTGTGGTGCCTGTGTTGCGAGTTGTGTAAATTCTTCCGCCATGTTATTTGTCGGTGCTAAGGTGTCTCAGTTCGCGTTATTGCCACAAGGAAAAATTGAAGCTACTGAACGTGTTTTAAACATGGTGAAGCAAATGGACGAAGAAGGTTTTGGTAACTGTACCAATACTGGGGCTTGTGAAGTTGAATGCCCTAAAGGCATCTCCCTTGAAAATATTGCCCGACTAAATCGCGAATATTTAGCGGCAAGCTTAAAAGGATAATCTTATAGTCAACTTCCCCCTTAGGAAGTCATTAATTTCAATTAAAATCCCAATGCTTTATTGGGATTTTTTGTTTCTTTATATTTTAAACCCCATCCTTTATGAAGCACCAATTGTGGCTTACACTTTTTGCAGTTCTTAGTCTTACTATCGGGTCTTGCGCACAGAAACTCGATCAAAAAATCGCGATTCAGGTCCCCTATCTTTTTAATGCGGACAGTATATTAGTTCACATCAAAACCTTATCATCTGATGCTTTTGAAGGCCGACGTACAGGTACCTCTGGCGCCGAAAAAGCCAAGAATTACATCATTGAGAAATATACACACTTAAATGTACTTCCCTTTGTGCCAGACTATCAGCAGCCTTTTTCATTTACGGCTCGGGGCAAAACTTATAATGGGGTGAATGTCTTAGGGCTCATCAAAGGCTCTCAACATCCCGAAAACTATATTGTTATCAGTGCGCATTATGACCACGAAGGCATAAAAAACAATCAAATTTATAATGGCGCTGATGACAACGCTTCGGGTGTTGCCGCATTATTTGCAGTTGCTGAGTATTTCGAAACCCATCCGCCAGAGCACTCCGTCATCTTGGCCGCTTTTGATGCCGAAGAATTGGGTCTTGCGGGGTCGCACCATTTTGTTGCAAATTCAATCGTACCCTTACAACATATTAAACTCAATATTAATATGGACATGATTGGTCGTAATGACAACAATGAACTTTATGCAGTGGGAACAGCGTTTAATGACACCTTAAAAACAGTCATTTCCAATTTTAAAAATCCTAAAGAGTTGACACTTTTGATGGGTCATGACGGTAAAGACGGATTACAAAATTGGACGATGTCTTCAGACCACGCCCCGTTTCATAAAAAAAACATTCCCTTTTTATACTTCGGAGTAGAAGACCATAAGGACTATCACGAGCCTACTGATGATTTTGAAAATATGCATCCAGAATTTTACATTATGGCCGTTAATACCATCATTTCAATTTTCGCTACATTAGACGCGATGCACTTTTAGACTTAACTTTTTTATTTATGGATCATCCAAATACCTATTACCAGCAACACTCAGAACGCTTTCAGGCTGAAGCGAATGCTTTACATAAAAAGATGACCGTTTTAAGCACACTCCGTATTTTGGTGTTTATACTTACGGGAGTTGGTGTTTATTTGACCTTTTATAATTGGCAAATTGCTGCAGGAATCGCGGTTGTGGGCATCCTGGTATTTGTATTCCTATTATCGAGGTATACAGACCTTAAAGCACAAAGAGCGCTCAAAAAATCCTTAACAGAAATCAATCAAACAGAGCTGGACATTAGTTCTGGCAATTTTCATGCAAGAGACCAAGGGGTAATATTTCAAGATCCTTTACATTTTTACAGTCTGGACATCGATTTGTTTGGACGGGGTTCATTCTTTCAATTTATCAATAGAACGGTTATTGAGGAAGGCACACAGGAACTAGCTGCTGCGTTAAAAGCCAATACGGTTGACGGCATTGAACAACGTCAGGAAGCCATAAAAGAACTCGCTTCAAAACCTAAATGGCGCCAATTATATTCCGCTACCGCAAGTTTGATAAAAGTAGAAACTTCTGCACATGTCATCATCACTTGGCTAAAAGATCATACGATCTTTTTACCAAAAGCGATGAAATGGATTCCGATGGCGTTCTTTGGAGGCACCGTCATCTTATTCGCATTATTCTTTTTAAAACTACTCAGTATTGACTTTTTAGGCTATTGGCTTTTAATAGGATTAGCGATTACTGGAATTTATGTGAAAAAAGTTAATGACTTGGCGTTTCATACAGGAAAAGTGAAGGACACTTTTAAACAATACGCCTTGCTCCTCAAGCAAATTGAAAACGAAACCTTTACCTCTGAATTGCTCATAGCCAAGCAAAAACAAATTCAATCAGAATCAGAACAGGCCTCACTTATTTTCAATAAGTTTTCAAAAGCTTTAGACGCGCTCGATAATAGAAGCAATTTTATTTCTGCGCTTTTTGGAAACGGTTATTTTTTAACCGATTTAAAAAACAGTTACAAGGTAGAGCAATGGCTAGCTGCTTATAAAAACAAAGTAGAAGATTGGTTTGAGGTGGTGTCCTTTTTTGACGCTTACAATAGTTTGGGCAATTATGCATTTAACCATCCACAGTACGTTTTTCCAACCATTACCACTGACAAATACGTTATCAATGCGATCAATTTAGGTCACCCCTTACTAAAAACGGAGAAGCGGGTGGATAATGACTTAAGTATTGAAAATGAACAATTTTTTATTGTCACAGGTGCTAATATGGCTGGTAAGAGCACATTCTTGAGAACGGTCTCCCTTCATATTGTGATGGCTAATGTTGGTCTGCCGGTTTGTGCCACGTCGAGCAGCTACAACCCCGTAAAACTAATTACAAGCATGCGTACCAGCGACTCGTTAACTGATGATAGCTCTTACTTCTTTTCAGAATTGAAACGCTTAAAATTCATTGTAGACGCTATACAGCAAGAACCGTATTTTATCATCTTGGATGAAATACTGAAAGGCACCAACAGTACAGACAAAGCTATTGGCTCCCGCAAGTTTGTAGAAAAGCTTGTAGCATCAAATGCCACGGGAATCATTGCGACACACGATTTAAGCTTATGCGAAATAGAGAAGGAACTGGAAGACGTTAAAAACTATTATTTTGATGCTGAAATCATTGATGATGAATTGCATTTTGATTACACATTTAAAACAGGCGTGTGCAAGAATATGAATGCAAGTTTCTTGTTGAAGAAGATGCAGATTGTATAAATCAAAAAGCCCTCACAGGTTTTGGAAACCTGTGAGGGCTGATCTATAACTAAAAAACCCTTTCTGATAACTAACAGAAAGGGTTTTTTGATGTATAAAAGAATTTATGAAAATTAAACCTCAAACGGTTCAATTGACACATAAGACTTGTTGTCTTTTTTCTTTGTAAATTTGACTAGACCATCAACTTGTGCATGTAAAGTGTGATCTTTTCCACCATACACATTCTCACCTGGGTGATGTGTATAGCCTCTTTGTCTTACGATGATATTTCCAGCAATAGCAGCTTGTCCACCAAAAATCTTAACACCTAAGCGTTTTGATTCTGATTCTCTACCGTTTTTAGAACTACCAACTCCTTTTTTATGAGCCATTGTCTTAAGGTTTTAATTGTTTACTTTATTATTTTTTGTCTTTCAACAAAGCTTTTGCTTGTTTTACCCACTCATCAGATTCGATTTTATCACGGGTGATGCCATCAATAGCTGAAAGTTCTTCTCTATCAGCAGCTTTCAATTTGCTGATTTGCTCAAACGTATAGATCCCTAATTCATTAAGATTCTCTTCGTAAACAGGACCAATTCCGTTGATCAATTTCAAATCATCAGCATCTCCTTTTAGAGCAGTTCCGATACTATGAAGCACTTTGTCAATGTTGATTTTAATCTGTGCATCTTCAGCTCTGTTCTCAGCACGAGAAACCAAATTTTCACTGACCTCAACTTCTTTTTTAGCTGTTTTTTTAGGTTCTACTTTTTTAGCTTCTTTAACTGGAGCAGCTTTTTCAGCTTTTGCTGGTTTTGCTTTTACAGTTTTCTCAGCTTTAGTAGCTCCTGAAGCAAGAATGCTTTCAATAACGATTTCAGTAAGAGATTGACGGTGTCCGTTTTTTACACGGTAACCTTTACGTCTTTTCTTTTTGAAAACGATAACTTTATCACCTTTAAGGTGACTTAAGACTTTTGCTCCTACTTGAGCTCCGTCTATAGCTGGGGCGCCTAAAGTAATATTGTCACCATCACCAATCAGAAGAACATTATCGAAAGACACGGTCTTTCCTTCTTCTGTTGCTAAACGGTGAACAAACACTTTCTGGTCTTTTTCAACTTTGAATTGTTGCCCTGCTATCTCTACAATTGCGTACATAGCGTTACGTTTAAATTAGTTAATTTTTGTTATAAAATGGGTGCAAATATACACCTAAATAATTAATCTACAAACGTTTTATGGCCGGAGAGTTGATTATTTTGAATAAAAGCGGAAAAATCAGAATCATACGTTTTCCAAAAACAAATAAATTCAAATAAAACAACACTTAACGAATAAAAAAAAGCCCTAAACTTACCGTCTTCCAGACAGATTCATAGAGCAGCCTTTTATTTAAAACTACGATTTTATTCGTCCAATAGAACCGTTTTTAGTGGGTGTTAATTCATAAATATGAGACGGAACCAATGATTTTTCTATCGTATGGGACACATATATGACGGTTATCTCGGTCCTTTCAATTAAAGTATTTAGCAATTGCGCCACCAAATTGGTGTTTTCTTGGTCAAGCCCTTCAAAAGGTTCATCCAAAATCAATAAAGGTGGCTGTTTAATTAATGCTCTAATTATCAATACTAATCTTTGTTGACCTAAGGGCAATCTGTTGAAATAGACATTTTTTAAATGCCTTATATTAATGACTTCCAACCATTGAATTGCTTTTTCCTGTTGCAACCCACTAGGTTTTACATACAAGCCAACGGAATCGAAAAAGCCAGATAAAACCATTTGTTCTACTGTATGATTTTTCTTAAACAATTCGGCTAAATGGGTAGAGAAATGACCAATTTTCTTTTTGAGGTTCCAAATACTTTCGCCACTTCCTTTTTTTTTGTCAAAAATCGTGATGTTTTGACCGTAGGCCTTTGGGTTTTCACCATTAATTAAAGATAATATTGTACTTTTTCCTGAGCCATTAGGCCCTATTAATTGCCAAAACTCACCGTGCTTAACTTCCCATGTAATATCTGTTATAATGGGCTGATCATCATAATCTATGCGAACCTGATCAAATTTTATGATTTTTTCATAAACCTTATTATAGGATAATAATGAACTAGGAAATATAGGTGCTACGTTACTTTGTTGAGTTTGGAAGGGGTTAGGGATGTCAAAAATGTCGAAGGAATTATCATATACATATCCTTTTCTATTTATAAATGGCAGTAAATTTTCTTCGCGATTTGCCAATTGAATTATTGAAATAGAATTTGATAATTCAACAAGTTGATTTGATAGATCGATCCGTGATTGCTGATCCAAATGATCAAAGGGATTGTCTAAAATAATATAGTCTGGTGTTTGGGCTAAACAATATTCTAACAACACTTTTCGGCGTTCACCCGAAGAAAAGGTATGCAATTGTCTGTTTTCAGATTTTGAAATTTCAATACTATCGTATCGGTGCTCCTTTTCGATAAATTGAGCAATTGTCAAATCAGAAAACAATACACCTTTGCAGTCATTAAAAACACTTAAGCCTCCGTTAGATTTACCGGATAGAATCGTGTTTATAAAAACTATTTTATTGACAGTATTGGATAATAACATTCCAAAATGCACAACGCTTTGGTTCAAGGATTTGGGATTGACTTGCAAATAAATGGAAATTATCTTCTATTACTTCAATTTCGGACTATTATCAATTAAATCTTCCTGCTGGCCAACATGTTGACTTTTCTTAAAAATTTGCATAAACATGAGGGTCAACACAGCTGTTGAGGCCAATCCTTCCATCAAGATAATAAGTATTAACAAACCTGCTCCCTGACCAGTATCATCAAACCAGCCCCTTAAAACAGTTTCTGGAAATTCAGGATCCAAATGGAACATATATACCGCCATAAATACAACAAATATTCCTGTGGCTATAAAGCCTGTGAGCAATCCTGTCTTAAAACCATCGACATATGAAAATTCTGAATTGAATTTAAACTTGTAATACTTAATGGAGAAATAGATGCCCGCTGCCATAAAAAGACCATTAGCCAAGCGCAACCATATATTGTTATGTAAATTAAACAACTTTAAGATTAAGAAGTACGCAATTAAACTACCAGCAATAAATAATCCATATTTTAAAGCTACTGACAAAGATCTGTTCATGGATGTTCGATATTTAGGCTTATGAATCTTAAAATTCGTAAAAATTTATTTATAAACACAATTTTTAAGACTTATTTTATAGCTTAAGTGCTTAAATACTACAATCATTTCATATTTTTGAGTTTAAGTGTAACAACTGTTAGTTAAATGCTACTTACAGTATATGATAATTAATATTAAAAAGAAAACAATGAAAAAATGTTTATTCTCTTTGGCCTCTTTGCTGCTTCTTGGCACATTTGCCAATGCGCAACAGGTCGAATTTGAGGAGTTTGATTTAGATAACGGTTTGCACGTCATTCTTCATCAGGACAATTCAGCTCCCGTGGTAATTACCTCAGTCATGTATGATGTTGGTGGAAAGGATTTTGAGCCTAACCGTACAGGTTTTGCCCATTTCTTTGAGCACCTTTTATTTGAAGGCACTCAAAATATTGCCCGAGGTGAATGGTTTAACGTTGTTTCTTCAAACGGAGGGACCAACAACGCCAATACCTCTTTAGATAGAACCTATTATTACGAAGTGTTCCCATCAAACAATCTAGAATTGGGTTTATGGATGGAGTCTGAGCGTTTAATGCACCCTATCATCAATCAAATTGGTGTAGACACCCAAAATGAAGTGGTTAAGGAAGAGAAACGATTGCGTTATGACAATGCGCCATACGGTGGATTCTTAGGGGCGGTTGGAGAAAACTTATTTAAAGTGCATCCGTACAAAGAAAAAAACATTGGTGAAATGGAAGACTTGGATGCCGCTACTTTAGAGGAATTCCAAGCGTATTTCAAGAAATATTATGTCCCAAACAACGCTGTTTTGGTAGTTGCTGGTGATATTGACAAGACCAAAACCAAGAAAATGGTAAAGGATTACTTTGGTGAGATCCCAAGAGGTGCTGACGTGGTTAGAAATTTCTCTAAAGAAACCCCTATCACTGAAACCATTAAGGCCACAGCTTACGACAACAATATTCAAATTCCTGCAGTTATTGCGGCTTACCGTACGCCAGGCTTTAAGGATCGTGAGTCGTATATTTTAGACATGGTGTCCAGTTATTTGAGTGGTGGAAAAAGCTCAGTGCTTTACAAAAAATTGGTTGACGATAAAAAGATGGCCCTTCAAGCACAAGCTATCAACATTGGGCAAATGGACTACAGTGTATTTGCCATTTTAGCGTTGCCTTTAGGTGATGTTACCCTAGACGCTTTATTGCGTGAAATGGATGAGGAGATCGCAACACTTCAAAACGAATTGATTTCAGAAAGAGATTACCAAAAACTGAAAAACCAATTCGAAAACCGTTACGTCAACTCCAATTCTAGCGTAGAAGGTATTGCTGAAAATTTAGCCACTAACTATTTATTAAAAGGTGATGTTAACCTTATTAATAGCGAAATTGAAATCTACCGCTCTATTACCAGAGAAGAGATTAGAGACGTTGCTAAAAAGTACCTAAGTCCTAACCAACGTTTAGAACTAGACTATCTTCCAAAAAAAGATGACCAATAATTAAAACTTAAACAAACATTGAATCATATGAAAACTTATATATCAGCGTTCTTAATGGTGTTTTTTATGGCTTTTTCTGTACATGCACAAATTGACCGTTCAAAACAACCGCAACCTGGACCTGCTCCAAAAATCGATTTAAAGTCGCCTCAAGAATTTACCCTTAAAAACGGTATGAAGGTGATGGTTGTAGAAAACCACAAATTACCTAGAGTCTCTTTTAGCTTAACCATTGACAACAAACCAGAAACTGAAGGCGCTAAAGCTGGAGTTTCTAGTTTAGTTGGTAGCATGTTGGGCAATGGAACAACATCTATCTCAAAAGAAAAATTCAACGAAGAAATTGATTTCTTAGGTGCCAGATTGAGCTTTAGTTCTTCAGGAGCGTACGCAAGTGCACTCTCTCAATACTCTGATCGTATTTTAGAACTCATGGCAGATGCTGCTATGCATCCATTATTGGTTAAAGAAGAGTTTAATAAAGAAAAAGAAAGACTTATTGAAGGCTTAAAATCTCAAGAAAAAAGTGTTGATGCTGTTGCAGGACGTGTAGGAAGAGCATTGTCTTATGGGGTTAACCATCCCTACGGAGAATTTATCACTACGGAATCTGTTAATAATGTCACTTTTGAAGATATTAGCGCATTCTACGAAGAAAACTTCAACCCAAACAATGCGTATTTAGTAGTTGTGGGCGATGTAAACTTTAAGGAAATCAAGTCGCAAGTTGAAAAACGTTTTGGGAGTTCTACAAAATCTGTAGACGTTAAAGTTAGTGTTCCAGATGCAAGACCAAATGTTCAGTACACACAAATTAATTTTGTAGACATGTCAAATGCAGTTCAGTCGAACATTTCATTATCTAACAATGTCGATTTGAAAATGAACCATCCTGATTATCACGCGGTGTTAATCGCCAATAAAATCTTGGGTGGTGGCTTTGGGAGCTACCTTAACATGAATTTACGTGAAAAGCACGCCTATACCTATGGCGCGCGTTCTGGGGTGGATGCTGACAAGTATGTAGGGCGTTTTACTGCAAGTACTGCGGTAAGAAATATGGTTACTGACAGTGCGGTGGTTCAAACCTTAAAGGAAATTAATCGTATCAAATCAGAACCTGTAAGTGCAGAAGACCTTAGAAATGCAAAAGCAAAGTATGTAGGAGACTTTGTATTGGCTTTAGAAAGTCCACAAACGGTGGCTAGATATGCATTGAACATTAAATTAAACAATTTGCCTAAAGACTTCTACGAAACGTTTTTGCAAAAAATCAATGCTGTAACTGCTGAAGATGTAAACCGTGTTGCAAACACGTATTTTAAACCAGAAAACGCACGTATCGTTATTGTAGGTAAAGGTGCTGATGTATTAGAGAACCTTGAAAAAACAGGTATTCCAATCTTGTATTTTGACACCTATGCAAACCCAGTTGACAAACCAAAATTCACAAAACCAATCCCTGATGGCGTGACTACAACCACCGTAATGGATGCTTATTTTAAAGCCGTTGGTGGAAAAGAAAAAGCAAAAGCGGTGAAGTCTGTATGGACTACCGCAAATGTAACCATTGAAGGGGCTCCGTTTTCTCCAATGGGAGAAATGAAAGCGATGACACCAAACAAAACCTCTATGGAAATGACTATAGAAGGTATGGGTCTCATCATGAAACAAAAATTTAATGGCACCACTGGATACATTGAGCAACAAGGTGCCAAAAAAGACTTGACTGAAGATCAAATTAAAGAGCAAAAAGCGACGCATGCCATCTTCCCAGAATTGTATTTTGAGCCAAGCAATTTAGCGTTAGAAAGTGTTATCAGTATTGATGGCAGTGATGCTTACAAGATTAAAGTGTCTGAAAATGGAAAAGATTCATTCCGTTATTATGATGCAGAAACGGGTTACTTAGTAAGAGTCGAAAAAACGTCTGAATTACAAGGTCAAACATTTACTACTGTAGAAAATTACGGTAACTACTCGCCTGTAAAAGAAATGATGTATCCGTACAGCATATCTGTAACTACAGGGCCACAAGTAGTTAAAATGAATGTCACCAATCATAGAGTTAATGAAGGTGTTACTGAAGCAGATTTCAACTAATACCATATAACCTTATTTATTTAAAGCCTGAAGACATATACTTCAGGCTTTCTTATTGTTTATGCTATGAGGAAGATTCACAGCCTCTACTGCCTACCTTGAAAGAATTGAATCCTATTTAGCAAAATTGAAACGAGACTTTTCTAGGTTAAAATGTTGAATTTTGGCACACTAAAGATCATAATTCCTTAATTTTGATCTTTCTAAGCTTTTTATACAACAACCCCTATAAAATTCAAGATATCTATCACTATGAAAACACTTAAAGCATTTGTATTGCTATCTGCACTAGCGCTCGTTTCAGTAAGTTGTAAAGACAATGCGCAACCAGAGATCAAGACAGTAGAGATGGAGCAACCAGAGATGGCTTCAAAATTAACGTTGGATCCTAACGCGACCTATGCAAAGGCAGAGTTTGGTATTGAAGGGATGACTTGCGTGATGGGTTGTGCAAAAACCATTGAAAAGAAAATTGCCAAAATGGAAGGCGTAAAATCTGCTACGGTCGATTTTGACAGACGTTTGGCTATGGTAGAATATGATAACGCCAAGGTTACCCCAAATGCGCTTGAAGAGGCTGTGGTATCGGTTTCAGACACCTACAGCGTGAATAGCATGAAAACAGTGGATGCCTTTTCTTCTGAACAACATACTTGTGATGCAGAATGCATGGCGAATTGTCCTCATAAAAAGATGTGAGATTAAGCCCGCGACAAGATGTCCTGTGATGCAGATTGTAAAAAAGTCTGTTGTCCTAAGAAAGAGAAATATGACTTTTCTATATATAACTTAAAAACCACCGTACAACACAGTGGTTTTTTTATGAACTTACCTTAAAGCATAACCTTTAGGCGCCCACCAAGGGTGGATTTCAATTTCTAGACTTCCCGCTTTTACCAAGGGGTCCGCATTGGCCAAACTATCTGCTAGTTTTATCGTTGGAACGTTATAGATCGTTATCCCCATGATTTCACCCACATCCCCAAACGGACCAGAAATATCAGCATAGCCCATATCGTACATCTTTTTCAAATGTTCTAGATGCAATTTTTGCAACCGTTTATATTCTTCTTCATTTTGTATTTTAGTTGAGCCACTCTTCAAAAAAGCAATAAAATATTGCTGCATAATAATCGTGTCCTTGGTTTTCTCATCGATCACATCAAAAATCTCAAAGCCTTTATCGAGCAAATCTTTTCTGAGCTGTGTTTTAGTTTTGGGTTCTGAAACTACAGAATCTAAACGTTCTGAGCTGATGGTCACATCATCTTTATCTATTTTTCGGTATTTTTCGCTACAAGATGTTAACACAAACAATACCCCTAGTATATAAACTATTGTTTTCATACGCTTCTTTTTATCGATTTATATTAATCCCAATTTTTAAATGGATGCTTTACCAATTGAGAATTGAAATATTTTAACTGTCCCGTCACTTCTTCTCCCAGCCAATTTGGTTTATGAAAGTTTTCAGCCACTTCATTGAGCTCTACTTCAGCCACTACAAGTCCTTCATTAACCCCAAAAAACTCATCCACTTCAAACACATGTTCTCCAGATTGAACTTCATATCTAATTTTGTCAATCATACCTTCTTCGCATAACTGTAAAAGCGCTTCAGCATCAGATTTTGAAATTTCCTTTTCCCATTCAAAACGCGACACGCCGTCGTCTGAAGTTTCTCCTTTGATGGTCAAAAACCCTTGATCGCCTTTTAATCTGACGCGCACCGTTCGGCTTTTATCAGAATTTAAAAACGCTTGTACTATCCGTGTCTTCTTAAATGCCTCCGACTTAAATTGATCAGAAAGGACTAAAAATTTACGTTCTATTTCAATTAATTTGCTCACCTAGTTCCTGAATTTTCTTTGATTTTATACGTACGGCATCATGGTCATTATTCGCTAACCACACCATACATCTTGCAATGGTTTCTGGAGCAATAGGCTGGTAACGCTTTAAATCTCCAAAGCGGAATATGGGCTTGATAAAATTCATTATAATTTTAAATATATGTTCGCCTAACCTAAATTCCTCCCGCTCTCCGGTAATTAAAGAGGGTTGAAGAATATAAGTTTTGGGGATTTGTAAATCTAAAACCGCTGCTTCCATGAGGCCTTTGGTCCTGTTATAAAACACCTTACTGTTCTTTTTGGCACCCAGAGCAGAGATGACCACAAAGGTATCAATGCCATTCTCCTTACATAATTTTGCCGCAGCTACAGGAATGCCGTAGTCTATTTTGACGTAGGTATCCTTATCAGATGTTTTGGCTTTGGTGGTCCCAATACAGCAATACACTTCATCAGACTTAAATTTATTGGCATAGTGTTCGAGTTGAAAAAGGTCAATGATATATTCCTCTAATTTAGGATGTTTTAGTTCAACACTATTCCTTCCAAAAACCGTCACGTGACCATACCGTTCATCATCCAGGAGCATTTTTAATAACATGTTTCCTGTGAGTCCTGTTGCACCCAAAACAATCGCTGTTTTTGCCATCTTTTATAATTTCTGTTCCGCTTAGATGTTATAAATTTACGGCATGCCAAACGATTTACCAATAAGAAAGATCATTCATGTAGATATGGACGCATTTTACGCTTCTGTAGAGCAAATGGACCATCCTGAACTTAAAGGGAAAGCCTTGGCTGTTGGTGGGAGCGAGAAACGCGGAGTTGTGGCAGCGGCGAGTTATGAAGCGCGGAAATTTGGGGTGCGTAGTGCTATGAGTGGTGTGCAAGCCAAACGCAACTGTCCGGAATTGATCTTTGTAAAACCACGGTTTGACCGTTATAAAGACATCTCCAAACAAGTCAGAGCCATTTTCTACGAGTATACAGATTTGGTGGAACCGCTTTCTTTGGATGAAGCGTATTTGGATGTGACGGTGAATAAAACCGGGAATCCCAGTGCCTCTTTGATTGCTCAAGAAATTAGGGTACGGATTTTAGAAGAAGTTGGTATCACCGCTTCTGCAGGGATATCGGTCAATAAATTTGTAGCTAAGATTGCCAGCGACTACAACAAACCTAACGGACAAAAAACGGTTAATCCGGAAGACGTTTTAGAATTTCTGGAGGTTTTGGACATTCGGAAATTCCACGGTGTAGGCAAAGTCACGGCAGATAAAATGTACCAATTGGGAATTTTTACGGGACGCGATTTAAAGTCCAAAACTTTAGACTATCTCGAAGATCATTTTGGAAAATCTGGAAGTTACTATTACAATCTTGTAAGAGGGATTCACAATAGCGAAGTTAAACCCAACCGCATCCGAAAATCGTTGGCTGCTGAGCGCACCTTCAACGAAAACTTATCCAGTGAAATTTTTATGCTCCAACGGTTGGATACCATTGCCACCGAAGTAGCCAAACGTTTGGAGCAAAGTAAAGTGGCCGGTAAAACCATCACACTAAAAATAAAATATAGCGATTTCACCCTGCAAACCAGAAGTAAAACCTTACCCTATTTTATAAGTAATAAAGACATCATTCTTGACACCGCCAAAGATTTATTATATCAGGAAAAGATGAGCAATTCAGTAAGATTACTGGGAATTTCATTGTCCAATTTGAATACTGAGGACAGTACTTCTAAAGCAACTGAACTTAAAGAAAAAAGTGTCAGTGTACAGCTGAAGTTTGGGTTTTAGTGTCTTTTCTATTTCAAATATGCTACTCTAATATGCACTCACACTTATCTCAGCCTTATATTCAGAAGCCTCGATTGTACCATCGGCAATTGGATATGGTGTAATGTTAAGCAGCCTGATTGATAGACCATCTATAACCGTATCATTTTGAAACCCATTATTAGTATGCAAACTAAAGCTTTTGCTCACTTTATTTTTATTTAAGGTAAAAGCCGCCGTAGCATCGCCTTCCCAAACGCATTGTAGCCCTTTGGCACATCTGGAATCATTAAAAACAGAGTCTAGGCAAATACGGACCTCGTTTTCTAACGCAGTCACACAATCGTTTACTTTTAAAGTAATTGAACTTTGGGTAGAAAGGTCATTTTTGCCGCAACCCAAACAGCATAGAATGAGAAACGGAATCAGAAACTTTTGAATCATAAGGAGACGGTTTAACTAATAGATGCGATTACTGTTCAATGGTTGCGCTCAGATCATATCATATCAAATCTCCTTTTAAAACGATAAACCCCAAAGTCTTAGTGACTTTGAGGTTTTATATTGTAATATCAAATTCTTATTGCTGTTTAAAAACTACAACTCGTAATTTCTGTAACTCTTAAGGTATTGACCATTCCTTTTTCTTGGATTGGCATCGCGGCCAAACTAACGAGCATGTCTCCCGCCTCAAGATATCCTTTCTGACAGGCAATTGCATTTACATCTTCAATAGTTTCATCAGTACTGACAAATTTATCGTAGAAAAACGCTTTTACACCCCATAATAGATTGAGTTGGGTTAAAATACGTTTGTTAGACGTGAATACTAAAATATGAGAACTTGGTCTCCATGCTGAAATTTGAAATGCCGTATACCCACTATTGGTTAAGGTAGAGATAGCTTTGGCATTGATTTCATTGGCCATATTGGCCGCATGGTAACAAATTGATTTGGTAATATAACGTTTTGTACGAATATGTGGGGGCGATTGTGGCACCTTAATCAACGGAGAATCTTCCACACTTTTAATGATATTACTCATTTGTCTGATTACTTGCACAGGGTATTGCCCAACTGAAGTTTCTCCAGAAAGCATTACCGCATCAGCACCATCCATTACGGAGTTGGCAACGTCATTCACTTCCGCTCGTGTTGGTGTCAAACTAGAAATCATGGTTTCCATCATTTGCGTAGCGATAATTACAGGAATTCTTGCGCGCTTAGCGCGTAATACCAATTGCTTTTGAATTAATGGAACTTCCTCTGCAGGAATTTCCACACCCAAATCGCCACGTGCCACCATCAATCCGTCACAGTAGGCCACAATTTTATCAATATTTTCAACAGCTTCGGGCTTTTCAATTTTTGCTATGATTGGAATTTTATGATCGCTATGTTCTTCAATCAATTCTTTCAGTTGCATTAAGTCTTCTGCGTGACGTACAAAAGATAAGGCCATCCAATCCACTTTCATCTTAATGGCAAAAATGGCATCTTCAATGTCCTTTTCTGTCAATGCGGGCTGTGAGATATTGGTGTTTGGCAGGTTGACGCCTTTTTTGGATTTTAAAGGTCCGCCTTGAATAACGCGGGCTTTAACTTCTGATTTTTTATCTGTAGATACCACTTCAAAAATTAACTTTCCATCATCAAGTAAGATGCGCTCCCCTGGTTTGGCATCCTGTGGAAATCGATCATAGGTCATGTAGACACGTTCTTTTGTGCCCTCAAATTTCTTTCCAGTTGCAAAGATGATTTCATCTCCTGCATTTACCACAACTTCACCCTTCATGACCCCAACGCGTAATTTCGGACCTTGCAAATCACCTAGGATGGCTGCATTATACCCAAATTCATCATTAAGTTCACGGATCATTTGGATGCGTTCTTCCACATCAGCATAATCAGCATGTGAAAAGTTGATTCTAAACACATCTACCCCTTCATCAAGCATTGCTTTTAATACGGCTTTAGTACTTGTTGCTGGCCCTAAAGTGGCTACTATTTTAGTTTTTTTACGTTTCTGCATTAATCAAAAAATTAAGTTGTCTTTAGACTTTAGTTGGTCTATGTCTATGGTATAAGTTGTTATGACTTGCGGTATAGCTTGTATTTTTTCTAAGATATCCTTTTCATCTAGGTACCGGTCTTCATTGGTGATCTTAATTAAAAAATCCACATTTTTAAGTTCTGGTAAAAAATGATAGGTTTTTAAGACTTTCTCACTGGTTGAAAATAAGGAACCCGAGCTTTGTAAACTGTCTTCTTCCTTTTTGCAAACGTTTGCTACCATGTGCCAGGTTGTAAATAGCTTTTCATCAAACCATTCATAAATTGGATAGGTTGCGGCAAAATACTTATAGTCTAAATCTTGAGGCTGACGTGTTAAATTCAGATTCAAATATTTATTGAGAAGATAGGCTAGTCTGTAATCTTCCAACCTACAATGTACGGCTAAAAGCGAGTAGGAAGCGTCATAGAAATCATCTACAAGTAGTTTGTGTAACGCCATAGTAATAACAACATGAACTGTAAAGATAGTACTTTTATCTCCACGGCATTGTGAAGTTTTAGTAATTCTTAACTGGTTCTACTGCACGAAATCGTTATAGTTAGTAACTTTTATCAAAAGTCCGTAAACTATTCCTTAAATGACTGATTAATTCTATTTTGAAAGGCGAAAAAAGCTCGTTTGGAAGCTTTCTCTTCAGCTTTCTTTTTGGAAGTGGCCCTGCCTTTTGCCACTATTTTCCCATCGATGGAGAGTTTAACGGAAAAATGCTTCATATTGTCATTTCCAGTATCTTCATAAACATTATAGTCGAAGGTTTTCTTTTCCTTTTGACACCATTCAATCAATAAACTTTTATAACTGATCACCTTCCCTTCCAGGGTCTCAATATCAATGTGCTTATCAATGACATTTTTGTAGATGAATTTTTCACATTGTTTATAGCCTTTATCTAAAAATATAGCGCCCACCAATGCTTCAAATAAATTGCCGTGAATGTTACTGCCAAAATTATTCTTTGGAATTTTCGATTCCACAAAGTCAATGAGCTTCAATTCTTTGCCCAATTCATTGAGGTGCTCTCTACTGACAACTTTTGAGCGCATTTTTGTTAAATAGCCCTCATCACCATCAGGCACTTCACTATACAAATAAGAAGCAATAACGGCCCCTAGCATAGCATCACCAACAAATTCAAGACGTTCATAATTGAGTGCTATTCCCTTTTCATCCTTCACATTCATGGAACGATGCGTAAACGCTTTAACGTAAAGTGTTTTATTTTTTGGTTTATACCCTACAATCTTTTGGATTTGCAAAAAAAAATTCCCGTCATTTTTAGAACGGGAATTTAATATGTTACGAATGTAGTTCATTCGGGATTTAGTCTAATTTTTTAAATAATACGCAGGCGTTATGACCGCCAAATCCAAAGGTATTACTCATAGCCACTCTAACATCTCTCTTTTGAGCTTTGTTAAGTGTTAAGTTTAATTGCGGATCAATATTTTCATCAACTACCGTGTGGTTAATTGTTGGAGGCACAATACCGTGTTCCATTGCCAAAATAGCAGCAATAGATTCAATGGCACCGGCAGCACCCAACAAATGCCCCGTCATGGATTTTGTTGAATTGATATTAATTTTCTTGGCATGTTCTCCAAAAACTTCCGTAATAGCTTTTAGCTCAGCAACATCACCTAAAGGTGTGGATGTACCATGTGTGTTGATATGATCAACATCTTCAGGCTTCAATCCAGCATTGTCCAAACAATTTTTCATTACGGCAATAACTCCTATTCCTTCCGGATGTGGTGCAGTCATGTGGTACGCATCTGAAGACAATCCGCCTCCTAGTACTTCCGCATAGATCTTTGCGCCTCTAGCCTTTGCGTGCTCATAATCTTCCAAGATAATGGCCCCAGCACCTTCACCCAAGACAAAACCATCTCTGGTGGCGTCAAACGGTCTCGAAGCTGTTTCTGGACTTTCATTTCTGGTCGATAAGGCATGCATGGCATTAAAGCCACCCATTCCTGCTTTGGTAACCGCCGCTTCACTTCCACCGGTAACAATAACATCACAATACCCCAAACGAATATAATTTAGAGCATCAATCATTGCATTGGCAGAGGATGCACAGGCCGAAACCGTGGTATAGTTAGGACCCATAAATCCATGTTTTATGGAAATGTTTCCTGGAGCTATATCAGCAATCATTTTTGGAATAAAGAAAGGGTTGAAACGCGGAGTTCCATCACCAGCGGCAAAATTTAGAACTTCGTCCTGAAAAGTCTCCAACCCTCCAATACCAGCACCCCAAATAACACCGACACGAAGTTTATCAACAACACTCAAATCAAGTTTCGCATCCAAAATAGCTTCATCAGAAGCCACCATAGCATATTGCGTAAACCTGTCCATCCTGTTGACGAGCTTCCTATCAATAAATTTGGTTGGTTCAAAGTTTTTTAATTCGCATGCGAATTTAGTCTTGAACTTTTCAGCATCAAAATAAGTTATTGGCCCGGCACCGCTTTTGCCACTAATCAAGGCTTCCCAATATTCATCTTTGGTATTCCCGATTGGTGTAAGCGCACCTAAACCCGTAACTACAACTCGCCTTAATTCCATAAAGTCTGTTACTTATTTCGCTGCTTCTATGTAAGAGATAGCTTGACCAACTGTCGCAATGTTTTCTGCTTGGTCATCTGGGATTTGAATATCGAATTCTTTTTCGAACTCCATGATCAATTCTACAGTATCCAAAGAATCTGCTCCTAAATCATTTGTGAAGCTCGCTTCAGTGACAACTTCGTTCTCGTCTACACCTAATTTGTCTACTATAATCGCTTTTACTCTTGATGCAATGTCTGACATAATCTTTAATTTTAAGTTTTATTAATTGGCAAAAATAAAAAACTTTACTTTAAAACCCATTTTTATTTCTACAATGTGTTTGTAATTTAGTAAATATACATTGAAGTATTTCTATTTTAGCTCCCAATTGTTAATATTTATTCTTTTTTTTGTTTCGAATATTGAAGCGAATATCTGTAAATGAAATGAGATTACGGAATTTTGCTGAACATTTTTTAATTTGATAGCGAATAGCATCTGACAATAATATAAATAGAGATCGTAGCAGATGAAACGTATTGTAATTTTTGCGTCCGGAAGTGGTACTAATGCTGAAAATTTAATCAATTTTTTTCATAACAGAAAAACGGGTTCTGTCATTCAGGTATTGACTAACAATCCTCATGCCAAAGTTTTAGACCGTTGTAAGTCCTTAAAAGTTAGCGCACTGTCGTTTAACAGAGTTGCTTTTACCCAAACCCATGACGTCTTGAATATTTTAAAGGCATCACAACCCGATTTAATCGTGTTGGCAGGGTTTCTATGGAAGTTTCCAGAGTTTATACTTCATGAGTTTCCAAATAAGGTCATCAACATTCATCCGGCATTGCTTCCAAAGTTTGGGGGCAAAGGCATGTATGGCGGTTTTGTGCACGAGGCTGTAATTGCCAAGAAAGAAACTGAAACAGGCATCACCATTCATTATGTGAATGAACATTATGACGAAGGTGCTATTATTTTTCAAGAAAAATGTGAGGTCAGTCTAACAGATACTGCAGAAACGGTAGCGGCTAAAATACATGATTTGGAAATGCAACATTTTCCAAAAGTGGTTGAAAAATTGCTTTTATCCGAAAAGCTTTAGTGTAAATTCGTGAAATTCGTGTCAAAAAAAAAGAAAAAATATTATACCGTCTGGAAAGGCCATAAAACTGGAATCTTTGAGAAATGGAACGACTGCAAAGCCCAAATCAAAGATTACCAAGGTGCTCAATATAAATCTTTTGAAACCTTTGAAGCGGCAAAAAAAGCATTGAACGGCAACTATAAAGATTATATTGGTAAGTCCAAAAGTTTCAAGAGCGGACTCTCAGAAACTGAACTGCAAAAAATTGGTCAGCCTAATTTCAATTCTATTTCTGTAGATGCGGCTTCTAGCGGCAATCCTGGCATTATGGAGTACAGAGGTGTGGACACCAAAACCAAAAAACAATTATTTATTCAAGGACCATTCCCTGAAGGCACTAATAATATTGGCGAATTTTTGGCCATCGTACACGGTTTGGCTTTGCTTAAAAAAAATGGGAGCCAACGCATTATTTACACTGACTCTAGAACCGCCATGAGTTGGGTCAGAAAGAAAATCTGTAATACCAAATTACCCCGAAACTCTAAAAACGAAGCGCTTTTTGTGTTGGTAGATAGAGCAGTAAATTGGCTTAAAACTAACACTTACACCACTACTGTGGTTAAATGGGAAACCAAAGCCTGGGGTGAGATTCCTGCGGATTTTGGGAGGAAATAATCAATTCTTTAGGATTATTTTATCAGAAAACTGTGCCCAATTCGTAGCTAAAAAACCTTATATTTGCAGCAAATTTTAAACCTCACTATGAGCAAATTAGTAATTGTAGGTACCGTTGCTTTTGACGCTATTGAAACTCCTTTTGGGAAAACTGATAAAATACTAGGCGGCGCCGCAACCTTTATAGGTTTGGCAGCGTCCCAATTTAACGTTAATGCAGCCGTTGTGTCGGTTGTTGGTGGAGATTTTCCTCAAGAGTATTTAGATTTATTATCAGATAGGGATATAGACATCTCAGGTGTTGAAATCATCAAAGAAGGCAAAACCTTTTTTTGGAGTGGCAAATACCACAATGATATGAACACGCGTGATACCTTGGCAACA
Organism: Gelidibacter salicanalis; assembly: GCF_016469035.1. GTDB lineage: Bacteria > Bacteroidota > Bacteroidia > Flavobacteriales > Flavobacteriaceae > Gelidibacter > Gelidibacter salicanalis_A. The sequence continues at coordinate 67,498 of NZ_JAEHJZ010000004.1, forward strand.
GAATTAAATGTTCTTGCTGATTTCAATCCTGCAGTTCCAGAAGCTTTCAAAGATGCCAACGTGGTGATGTTAGGTAATTTGCACCCCTTAGTACAAATGAGTGTTTTGGAGCAAATGAAAAAGAAGCCAAAACTGGTGATTTTGGACACTATGAATTTTTGGATGGATTGCGCTCTTGAAGCGTTAAAAGCTGTCATTAAAAAAGTAGATGTCATTACTATTAACGACGAAGAGGCTCGCCAATTGACGGGCGAGTATTCTCTTGTGGTGGCGGCCCGTAAAATCCAAAAAATGGGTCCACAATACGTCGTGATCAAAAAAGGAGAACATGGCGCACTGTTATTCCACGATGAGAATGTGTTTTTCGCCCCTGCCCTTCCCTTAGAGGAAGTATTTGATCCAACTGGCGCCGGAGATACCTTTGCTGGTGGATTTGCTGGATTTTTGGCAAAAACAGAAGACTATTCTTTTGAAAATATGAAAAATGCGGTCATTTACGGTTCTACTTTAGCGTCTTTTTGTGTGGAGAAATTTGGAACAGAACGCATGCAAACACTTCAAGACAAAGAAATTTACCGACGATTGGATCAATTCAAGCAATTGACCCAATTTGAAATCGTCTTAGAGAACAATTAATCACTAATCAATAACACAAGACAATTTACTATGATGTTTAAATCACAAATTAAAAATTCATATCACATTGTTCTTGCCAAAAACGTTTAAAAACCATGACAGTACATTTATTTGACATGATCTATAAACAACAATTATCTCAAGGATATACAATTGAATTGCAATAAACTGACGCGCTCCAAATGGAGCGCGTTTTTAAATACCCGTTGTTTGTAATACTCTCAACTCTATTACGACAAAATTTACTATTAAAGACATCTAAAATTAAAACAACCCAATGAGTGATGCGTTAAAACATGAGTGCGGAATTGCACTCATCAGACTTTTAAAACCTTTAGATTACTACAAAGAGAAATACGGTAGTGCCTTTTACGGGGTCAATAAAATGTATTTGATGATGGAAAAGCAGCACAATCGCGGGCAGGATGGCGCTGGTTTTGCAAGTATCAAACTCGACACTGCTCCTGGAGAACGGTACATCAGTCGCGTGCGCTCCATTGCACAACAACCTATTCAGGATATTTTTGCGCAAATTAACGAGCGCATCAATAAAGAATTGACAGAACACCCAGAATATGCGGATGATGTCGAATTGCAGAAAAAGAATATCCCATATATTGGAGAACTGCTTTTAGGCCACGTACGTTACGGCACTTACGGAAAAAACAGCGTGGAGAGTGTACATCCATTTTTAAGGCAAAACAATTGGATGCATAGAAATCTAATTCTGGCAGGTAATTTCAACATGACCAATGTTAATGAGTTATTTGAAGGATTGGTAAAAATAGGACAACATCCTAAGGAAAAGGCAGACACAGTGACCATCATGGAAAAAATAGGTCATTTTTTAGATGATGCCGTTGCTAAAAAATATAAGCAACTGAAGAATGAAGGGTATAATAAAAATGAATGTTCGCCATTGATTGCTGACCGTCTCAATGTTGCAAAAATATTGAAACGCTCCGCAAAAGATTGGGATGGCGGGTATGCCATGGCGGGATTGTTAGGCCATGGCGATTCTTTTGTATTACGAGATCCTTCTGGCATAAGACCTGCATACTATTATCAAGATGACGAGATTGTAGTAGTGGCTTCTGAGCGTCCAGTAATTCAAACTGTTTTTAATGTAGAATTTGATGCAGTACAAGAGCTTCCGCCAGGGCATGCAATAATTACCAAGAAATCAGGAGAAACGGCCATTAAAAAAATATTAGAACCGCTAGAACGTAAAGCATGTTCATTTGAACGCATATATTTTTCAAGAGGAAGTGATGCCGAAATTTATCAGGAGCGTAAAAAGTTAGGGAAATTATTGATGCCAAAAGTATTGGAGGCCATTGATTATGATACTAAAAACAGTGTCTTCTCCTATATTCCAAATACCGCAGAAACTTCATTTTTTGGAATGATTGAAACGCTTGAGGACCACCTCAACAAAAAGAAAACAAAAGCCATTCTTGAAGGCAACGGTGGACTCTCTGCAGATAAGGTGACACAAATTTTATCAGAGAGACCTCGGATAGAAAAAATTGCCATTAAAGATGTTAAGCTTAGAACTTTTATTACGGAAGACAGCAGTCGGGATGATTTAGTAGCACATGTGTATGACGTGACCTACGGCGTCATTAAACCTACAGACAATTTGGTGATTATTGATGATAGTATTGTACGCGGTACCACACTTAAAAAGAGTATTATTAAGATGATGGACAGACTACACCCTAAAAAAATAGTGGTGGTCTCCTCTGCTCCACAAATTCGTTATCCGGATTGCTATGGTATTGACATGGCAAGACTGGAAGATCTTATTGCTTTCAGAGCCATGCTTGAGCTACTAAAAGAAAACAACAAATATCATCTTATAAAAGAAGTGTATACTAAATGTATTGCACAGGTGCATTTGGAAGATAAAGAGGTTCGGAATTTTGTTAAAGAACTCTACAGTCAATTTACTGCGGAACAAATTTCAGATAAAATTGCAGTGCTTATTTGCGATACATCTGTTAAAACTGAGGTGAAGGCCATTTTTCAAACCATCGAAAATTTACATCTGGCTTGTCCAAAAAATCTTGGAGATTGGTATTTCACAGGAAACTATCCAACACCGGGAGGAAATCGTGTAGTCAATAAAGCATTTATCAATTTCTATGAAGGAAATAATGCCCGTGCCTACTAGTTTGAAAACGAGATGATTATGCGGATTGCCCGAAATATATTCTTTTAATCGGATAATTCCGCAGTTAATCTAAAAAATATTAGAGTTATTAAAATTCAATATACATTAGCAATACCATAACATAAGTAGGTTAAGTTCATGGTAGATTTGGGGCAAAAAAAGGTAAACTTAGGTTTACCTTTTTTTATGCTCCTACTTTTTAAATTTAGTTTGATGAAGTTCCACATAATATTTTCAAAAAATACTGATAAATATCATAGTATAATTAATAATATAATTGTAACCTAAAACTTCATTCAGCCTAATTTATTCGCCGTTGATCTAATATATGTAAGAATTCTCTTTTAGTCTACCTATATTTGTTTCACCATAACATAAGTAGGTTAAGTTTATGGTAGATTTGGGGCAAAAAAGGTGGACACTCGTCCACCTTTTTTCATGAATACCTGCGAACGCAGGTATCTCTAATTTAGAACCCCAATTACATTCCATCTAAACCAAAAAAAAAAGCAAACCCCTTTGAGTTTGCTCTTCTATAAGATATAATTGAAACTTATTTCGCTTCTGCGTAACGTCTTTCAACTTCGTTCCAGTTAATCACATTAAAAAATGCATTAATATAATCTGGTCTTTTGTTTTGATATTTTAAATAATAAGCATGTTCCCAAACATCCAATCCTAAAATTGGCGTTCCTCCACACCCAGCACCAGGCATTAATGGATTATCTTGATTAGGTGTGGAGCATATTTCAACTTTTCCACCTTTATGTACGCACAACCAAGCCCAACCAGAACCAAACTGGGTTGCAGCTGCTTTACTGAATTCATCCTTAAACGCATCAACGGATTTAAACTCAGACTCAATTGCAGCTTTTAGGTCTCCAGACAACTGTCCTTTACCTTCTGGATTCATCACTTCCCAAAAAAGAGAGTGGTTATAGAAGCCACCACCATTATTTCTAACGGCTTTATTATCCATATCTAAGTTGATCAAAATATTTTCGATAGTTTTTCCAGCCATATCAGTTCCTTCAATAGCGCTGTTCAGTTTATCTGTATAACCTTGATGATGTTTAGTATGATGTATTTCCATTGTTTTTGCATCAATATGAGGCTCTAAAGCATCATAAGCATATTTTAATTTCGGTAATTCGAAAGCCATAATGTATATGTTTTTAAGTGTTAATATTTATTCTACCCAAATTTACACATAATACTGTGCATTTAAAAATATTAACCGCTTCGTATCTAAGAGTTAAGAAAAGTTTAACGTTGGCAACCAGTAAGGTATAGTTAGTCCATACCCATGGAATTCTTTAAAATTATCCAAATAAATCAGCTTTAGTTTTTATCTTGTCTCAAAATCCAAAACATGGACATCCAACATCCGTTTTCAATATATAATGCTTCGGCAGGAAGTGGCAAAACCTTTACACTTGTAAAAGTGTATTTAAAAATCTTATTGACCTCCAGTCAAAAGAATGCGTTTAAAAACATATTGGCCCTAACTTTTACCAACAAAGCGGTTGCTGAGATGAAGGCTCGTGTGGTAGACATGCTTATTGCTTTTGCAAATCCATCCATTTTGGAGAAGCCTACGCCAATGTTCACTATACTTTCTGAAGAACTCCAAATGGATTCCAAAGAACTGCATGAAAAGGCCAAGATTATTTTAAATACTATTGCCCATAACTATGCGGCCTTCGACATTTCTACCATTGATAAGTTTAACCATAGACTGATCAGGACATTTGCGCATGACTTAAAATTGCCGCTAAATTTTGAAGTAGAGTTAGACACCAAAACAATTCTCGCCAAAGCGGTAGATCAACTTATTGACAAAGCGGGAACGGAAAAGGAACTCACCAAAATATTAGTCGATTTTGCGATTGAAAAGGCTGACGATGATAAAAGCTGGGATGTGGCTTTTGATTTTAATCAGATTGCACAATTACTGATTAATGAAAATGACCTCCCGTATATTGAATTGTTAAAAGATAAAACGCTAGATGATTTTAAAAATCTTAAAACACAACTTATTGCGCAAATTGGTCAATTAGAAACTGCTATTGCCCAAACTGCACAAGAAACCTTATCGCTTTTTGAAACCAATGGGTTGCAGTTTACTGATTTCTCGAGCAGCTATCTACCCAAACATTTTTTAAAATTATCTGAAAGCAATTTTGAGGTCAGTTTTGGCTTAAAGTGGCAACAGGATCTAAGCGACGGAAATCCATTGTATCCCAAAAAACGATTGGATGCCTATAAAATGACTGCCATTGACAATCTTCAACCGAGCATCAATACAGCGTTTGAAGAAACCAAGCAAGCCATTGTCCAATTTAAATTTCTGAGGAATGTTCTCAAAAACATCACTCCCTTATCCGTTTTGAATGCTATTTATAATAGTCTTCAAGATATTAAGGCCGATGAAGATCTGGTACTCATTTCAGAATTCAACAGCTTAATCAGCAATGAAATAAAGTCGCAACCAGCGCCCTTTATTTATGAGCGGATGGGTGAAAAATTCAAGCATTACTTTATTGATGAGTTTCAGGACACCTCCGTAAAACAGTGGGAAAATTTAATTCCTTTAATAGACAATGCCATCTCTGGTCAAAACTTAAAAGGCGAAACCGGCTCCGCAATGTTGGTAGGAGACGCCAAACAGGCCATTTATAGATGGCGCGGCGGAAAGGCAGAACAATTTATAGATTTATATACAGCCAAGCAGCAGCCGTTTCAAACACCACAGAACGTTGAAAATCTACCCGCCAATTATAGGAGTTTAGAAACCATTGTAAATTTCAACAATAGTTTATTTAAGCATTTGTCTTCCTTCGTGGTTACGAACCCTTCCCATCGCCAAATTTATGAAGCCAGCCATCAGCAGCCGTTTTTAAAGGGAGAAGGCTATATAGAATTGTCCTTATTAGAGTTTGAACCTGAAGAAAAGGATAAAACCTACGGATTCAACGTTCTGCAAGCGATCAAAAAAGCGCAGGACAACAAATTTGAATTGCGCGACATTTGCATCATTACAAGAAAAGCTAAAGAAGGCATTGCGCTTGCTGAATATTTGAGTATTGAAGGTGTGCCTATCATTTCTTCGGAATCGTTACTGCTCAAAAATTCGCCTGAAGTACAATTTTTAACCAGCATCATCGCCTTGGCTTCACAGCCTTATAATGACATGTTGAAAATTGAAACGCTGAGTTATTTGGCAGACCACCAACTTCATCTGAATGATAAACATTTGTTTTTTAACGGTCTGGTGCATTTGGAGGCTTCTGACATGTTTGAAAGACTCCAAGAGTACGACTTGTATTTCAATTTCAATCAATTTTTACAATTGCCCTTTTATGAGGCAGTAGAGAGTTTAGTGAGGCAGTTTCACCTCAATAAGACATCCAATGCATACATTCAATTTTTTCTGGATGAAGTGTTAGATTTTTCACAGAAATACAATGCGGGATTTTCAAGTTTCACTTCCCATTGGGACATTAAAAAAGAGAAACTTTCCATAACCTCTCCACAAGGCAATAATGCGGTGCAGATTATGACCATTCACAAATCAAAAGGTTTGGAATTTCCGATTGTTATTTTCCCCTATGCTAACCAAGACATTTATTTTGATAGGTCTCCAAAAGTGTGGTTCCCCGTAGCACCAGAAGCTTTTAACGGATTTTCTAACGTTTTTATTAACCTCAATAAAGAGTTGCAGGAGCTGGGCCCCTTAGGTGAAAACATGTACACTGAATATAGGACGCAATTAGAATTGGACAGTATGAACCTGTTATATGTAGTGCTCACTCGCGCCGTAGAGCAACTTTACGTTATCTCAGAATATGATGTTGATAAAGCACAAAACGAAAAGCTTGGGTGGTATTCAGGATTGTTCATCAGTTACCTTAAATCTTTAGGCGTTTGGGATAGTTCCAAAAAGAGTTATACGTTTGGCTCTCCCACGCGCATCTTGTCTCCCAAAAAAATAGAAACTTCAACAACTCAAGAGCATTTTATTTCTGTCGCCAAAGAAGATCATGATTTAAAGATTGTCACCAATGCCGGATACTTATGGGATACGCAACAAGAAGCGGCTATAGAAAAAGGAAATCTGGTCCATTTGATCATGTCAAAAATAGAGTCAGACACAGATATCGATGTGGTTTTTGAAGCGTTTCAAAATAAAGGCGATTTAACCGCTCAACAATGTGTGGAACTAAGACCTATAATACTCAGCATTGTTCACCATGACAAATTAAAAGCGTATTTTAAGTCAGGATTGCAGGTTTATAATGAAAAAGACATTTTAGCCTCCGGAGGTCTTATTTTAAGGCCAGACCGGATTGTAGTCAACAACGCGCGTCAAGCGGTTATCATTGATTACAAAACGGGCACTGCCCATATAAACCATCATAATCAACTTAACGAATACCAAACTATTCTCGAAGAAATGGGTTTTAGTGTGGCAAAAAAAATACTTGTTTACATAAATGAGGACATTCAAATAAAAGAATTTTAACTTTGCATAAAATCAAATACATCATGTACGGCAACAAACTACAACAACACTTACAAAAAGAACTTAAAGACATTAAAGAAGCTGGACTTTATAAAGAAGAGCGCATTATCACCTCTCCTCAGGGTGCAGAAATCACACTGAACACTGGTGAGACAGTCTTAAATTTTTGTGCCAATAATTATTTAGGTCTTTCCTCACACCCAGAAGTCGTGAAGGCTGCCAAGGACACTTTGGACTCACACGGTTTTGGAATGTCGTCAGTACGCTTTATTTGCGGTACACAAGACATCCATAAAACATTAGAACAAAAAATTGCCGAATTTTACGGTACTGAAGATACCATCTTGTATGCTGCGGCCTTTGATGCCAATGGTGGTGTGTTTGAACCTTTATTGGATGCCAATGACGCTATTATATCAGATTCTTTAAACCATGCGTCCATTATTGATGGGGTGCGTTTGTGCAAAGCAGCTCGATATCGTTATGAAAATAGCAATATGGAAGATCTTGAACAACAACTTATCGCTGCCAATGAAAAGGGCGCCCGATTTAAGATTATTGTAACAGACGGCGTATTTTCTATGGACGGTATCGTAGCACCATTGGATAAAATTTGTGATTTAGCTGATAAATATGATGCGATGGTCATGATTGACGAATGTCATGCTACTGGATTTATTGGCGAAACAGGTCGTGGCACCTTAGAAGAGAAGGGAGTGATGGATCGTATTGACATTATTACAGGCACCTTAGGTAAGGCTATGGGAGGCGCCATGGGTGGTTATACTACAGGTAAAAAAGAAATTATAGCCTTATTGCGTCAACGCTCAAGACCATATTTGTTCTCTAACTCTCTTGCGCCTGCTATTGTTGGTGCTTCTATTAAGGTATTTGAGATGCTGGCCAACGATACCACGCTAAGAGATCAACTGGCAGAAAACACTGCCTATTTTAAAGAAGGCATGCAAAAAGCAGGATTTGACATTATCAATGGAGATTCAGCAATTGTACCGGTCATGTTGTATGACGCAAAATTATCTCAAACCATGGCAAACATGCTTCTGCAAGAAGGAATTTATGTAATAGGATTCTTTTTTCCCGTGGTTCCAAAAGACAAAGCCAGAATTAGAGTTCAGCTTTCAGCCGCTCATACAAAAGCGCATTTAGATAAGGCCATTGCAGCTTTTATTAAGGTTGGCAAAAGCTTGGAGATTATTTAAATTCAGTCCAAACACTGATATTTTAAGAAAATTACTATAATATTTTATATATTTGTCTTTGTTAATAAAATTTTACAACTTACTTTTGTCCATTAATTAACACTTAAAATTAAATTATTAGAATATGAAAAATCTTAGCAGATTATTTTTCGCTATGTTGCTTGTATTGAGCTTTAGCAACGCCAACGCGCAAGACGAAAACAACCCTTGGGCAATTGGGGTTGGTGTGAACGCAGTTGACTTTTATCCAACAGGCGAAGACGGCCAAGGTGAAATCTTTGATGAATACTTCAATTTTGGAGATCACTACAACGTCTTGCCTTCTTTATCTTCTATCTCTGTTTCTAGATACCTATCTGACGGATTTACATTAACCGCAGCAGGTACTATCAACGAAATCAGTAAAATTGGAGATAGTTCAGCTGATGATTTATCTTACTATGGATTAGATGGTACAGTTAGATACAGTTTTGCAAGTCTTGTAAACTCTCCTGTTTTTGAGCCTTATTTAGGCGTAGGTGGTGGTTACACATGGGTTGACGACATTGGTGCAGGTACTTTAAACGGAACTTTAGGTTTTAACTTATGGTTTTCTGAAAATATCGGTATGACTGTACAGTCTGCTTACAAGCATTCATTTGAAGACTATTTAGCTACACATTTCCAACATACTGTTGGTTTAGCTCTTAAATTCGGTGGAAAAGATACTGATGGAGACGGTGTATATGACAAAGATGACGCTTGTCCGGATGTTCCTGGTTTAGCAGCTTTTAATGGTTGTCCAGATTCTGACAACGATGGTATTGAAGATTCTAAAGATGATTGTCCTAACGAAGCTGGTTTAGCTGAGTTTAACGGTTGTCCTGATACTGACGGTGATGGTGTTCCAGATAACAAAGACGAATGTCCTACAGTTGCTGGCTTGAAAGCATTAAACGGTTGTCCTGATGCTGATGGCGATGGTGTAGCTGATAAAGATGACGAATGTCCTAATGAAGCTGGTCCTGCTGCAAACAAAGGATGTCCTTGGAAAGATACAGACGGCGACGGTGTATTAGACAAAGATGACAAATGTCCTAACGAAGCTGGCACAGTAGCAAACAATGGTTGTCCTGAAGTTAAGCCAACTGTTGAAGAAATGAAAACTCTTAACGAGTACGCTAGAACAATCTTATTTGATACAGGTAAATCTACCTTCAAAAAAGAATCTATCCAAACGTTAGAGTCTATGCATGCTATCTTCCACAAATATCCAGAAGCAACTTTCGTTCTAGAAGGATATACTGATAGTGTTGGATCAGAAAGATCTAACCAATTATTGTCAGAAAGAAGAGCTACTGCAGTAAAAGATTGGTTAATTGCAAATGGAATTGAAACAGAGCGTTTAACAGCGAAAGGTTTTGGTGAAGAGAATCCAATTGATTCTAACAAAACTGCTGCTGGTAGAACTAACAACAGACGTGTAGAAGTAAAACTTACAAACTAAGTTTTAACACCTAATAATATTTAGAAAAAACGCTCCGATATTCGGGGCGTTTTTTATATTTATAACATGACAAGTTTTCTAAAAGAAGTAATAGACCACATACAAAAAGAAGAGACGGATATAGCAAATCTGACCTTTATCTTGCCCAGTAAAAGGGCGGGCACATTCTTAAAGAACATTCTTTCCCAAAGCATCTCGAAAACTATTTTTGCGCCAGAAATTTTATCAATTGAAGAATTCGTTGAAGAATTGTCTGAACTTAATTACGCCACCAACACCGAGCTCCTTTTTGAGTTCTACAAGATTTACAAAGAACTCACACCAGAACCTCAACAAGAAACCTTTGATCAGTTTTCTAAATGGGGCCAACTCCTACTTCAAGATTTTAATGAAATCGATCGGTTCCTTATAGAACCAGACTATATTTTTGAATACCTAAAATCGATTAAAGAACTAAATCATTGGTCGTTATCAGAGCCGCAGACGCCGTATATTGAGAACTATCTATCTTTTTGGAACCGTCTTAAAGTTTACTACACTAAATTTAAAGCCGAGTTAATCTTAAACAAAAAAGGATATCAAGGCTTAGTCTATAGAGAAGCAGTAAACGGCATTGAACCTTACATAGCTTCCAACCCAAACAAACAACATGTTTTTATTGGCTTTAACGCCCTAAATAAAGCTGAAGAACGCATTATCCAAGAATTGCTGCAACACAAATTAGCCAGCATTTATTGGGATATTGACCAGGCATTTATAAACAACCCGATCCATGATGCCGGCTTATTTATAAGACAACATCTTAAAAATTGGCCCTATTTTAAACATCATAACATTCAATGGATAGGTAACAATTACAGTGTAGCAAAGGACATTCATACCATTGCTGTTCCAAAAAACATTGGCCAAGTTAAATATATTGGAGCGTTGTTAGATAGTTTACCACTGGCCGATTTAAAAAAGACCGCAGTTGTGTTAGGAGATGAAACGCTTTTAATGCCACTACTCAATTCTATACCTGAAAAAGTAGAGGCCATTAATATTACCATGGGCCTTCCTTTGAAATCCGTGCCTCTGGCTTCCTTATTTGATGCCCTTTTTAAGGTTCAAAAAAATCATACCAATGAACTTTATTATAAGGATGTGGTTGCCATTTTATCGCACGCCTCTATACAATCTGTATTAACGCACAACAACATCAATTACAGCAGTCAGATTATCAATTACATCCAGAGCAACAATATTGTAACCATAACCGTTGAGAAACTAATTGGGTTGGCAGAGTCAAAGCAAGATGTTATGAGGCTCTTATTTCAATCTTGGCATAATGACCCAGAAAAAGCACTTAAAAACTGCTCTCAACTCATCTTAACCCTAAAAGCGCATCTCGATGTAGATAAATCAAAACATCTATTGGCCTTGGAATACCTGTATCGATTCAACCAGATTTTCAATGAACTCCAACGTTACAATACCAAGTACGCACTCATTAGCAACAGTACCACCCTCTACTATCTCTACAGAGAACTTTTAAGCAGTGAAACCTTAGATTTTCAAGGAGAACCTTTACAAGGTCTTCAAATTATGGGAATGTTGGAATCTCGTGTGCTCGATTTTGAAACGGTGATTATCTCTTCCGTTAACGAAGGCATCCTTCCGGCTGGAAAAAGTACAAATTCGTTTATTCCTTTTGATGTTAAACTTGAGAATGGCTTACCCACCTATAAAGAAAAAGATGCGGTGTATACCTATCATTTTTACCGACTCTTACAACGTGCCAAAAACGTGTATATCATTTATAATACAGAACCTGATGTGTTAAACGGTGGTGAGAAAAGTCGTTTTATCACGCAGCTTCAAATAGAAAATATCCACGCCATCAAACATAGTATCGTGGTTCCTAAAGTGGAGGTGGCCCAAAAATCGCCCATAATTATTACAAAAACCGAATCCGTTTCCCAACAATTACAGCAAGTTGCGACCAACGGATTTTCGCCATCCTCTCTCACCAATTATATCAGAAATCCTATCGACTTTTACTATCAAAAGGTGCTGAAGATTCAGAGCTTTGAAGATGTAGAAGAAACAGTTGCAGCCAACACCTTAGGAAGTGTAATTCATCAAACTTTGGAGGACTTTTATACCCCTTATAAAGGTCAATTCTTGACAGAAGCCCATTTAAAGCAAATGAAAACCTTGATTAATGAAAGCGTCACACATCATTTTAAGTCGTTGTATAAGGAAGGCGACATGACCAAAGGGAAGAATCTGATCATTCTTGAAGTTGCAAAACGCTATGTGTCCAATTTTATCAGTAAGGAAATGGAAACCTTAAAAGCGGGACATCAAATTAAGATTATCGATCTAGAAAAAAAACTGAACATTGAACTCAACATTCCTGAACTGGCATTTCCTGTTCATTTAAGAGGCTCTGTAGATCGAATTGACGAGTTTGATGGTACGCTGAGGATTATTGATTATAAGACAGGAAAAGTCAGCCAAGGGCAAGTAGAAATAGTCGAATGGGAAGACATGACTTCAGATTATACGAAATACAGTAAAAGTTTTCAAATCTTGGCTTATGCCTATATGCTCAATGAAACTGAAAGATTTGCCCAACCTATTGAAGCAGGGATTATTTCTTTCAAGAACCTTCAGGGCGACTATTTTTTAAAATTTGGAAAAAAACCATCGGCGAGAAGCAGGGACAAAGAACACAACATCTCACCAGAAACATTAGAGGCGTTTTATATAGAACTTAAAAAATTGATTTTGGAGATTTGTAATTCTGACCTGGATTTTATTGAAAAAGATGTTGAACATTAGGCCGTTTTGGATGTTAAACTTCGTAGCTGGTAAATTTTTTTCATAAGCACTTCCTTATCAACAGGTTTGGTCATATAATCATTCATCCCAATTTCTAACACTTTTTGACGTGTTTCTTGCATCGCGTCTGCAGTAACTGCAATTATGGGGATGTCTTCAATTTCGGATCCCAAGATCCCGCTGCGTATAATTTGTGTCGCTTCATAACCATCCATAATAGGCATCTGCAAATCCATTAAAATAAGATCATAAGCATCTTTTTCAAGAGCTTCCACAGCCTTCTGTCCATTGTCTACAACAACAAAACTGATGTTTTGCGAACACCCTAACAACTTTTTCATCACCATTTGATTGAGCACATTATCTTCTACAACCAAGATATGCATTTCTGGGAATAAGCTTATTGTTAAGACTGATTCGTCCGCATATTCCCTATGTCTAGCAACCACTTCAATAGGCAAGTCGATAAAAACACTAGTGCCTTCTCCTTCCTTGCTTTCAAATTTAATTGTTCCTTTAAAAAGGCCCACTAGCTGCCTTACAATCGTAAGCCCAAGGCCAATGCCCCCAATTTGGCGTTTATGATCTAAACGCATTTGACTAAAACTGTCATACATATACCTTTTCATGTCATCTTTGATTCCAATACCAGTGTCCGCAATATGAAAAGAAAAGCGCGAGTGATTTTTGGACTGAAAGGTACATTTTAGAGTGAACTTTACCTGCCCTATAGTTGTGAATTTTACAGCGTTGCACAATACATTATTGATAATTTGCACAAACCGTACAGCATCACCTTTAACAATTGCTGGAATCTCAGGATCAATCTCAAAGTGGTACTTTAACCCTTTTCTCTCTGCCTCCAGTTTCCAATTACGGCTAATCTGATTAAGCGCAATTGAAGGATCAAAATCTTCCATGGTTAACTCCAGTGCATTAGTCTCAATTTTTTCAAAATCTAATATGTCATTGATGTTGCTCAATAAGCTCAACGATGCGTTTTTGATAATCTCATAATTCTTTTTATGCTCTTGGTCAGAACGGCTACTTAATTGCATTTCTGCAATACCCATAATGGCATTAATAGGTGTTCGTAATTCATGGCTCATATTTGACATGAAATACGTTTTTAGTTGGCTTATTTCTTCTGAATTTGTCAAAGCTTCTTCTTGGGAAGTCTCTTTTTCTTCTCTCAACCTTTTGATAAGATTCGTCATGGATAACGATAAAAATATAACTTCCAAACCACTTCCAAACTTAGCACTGTTAAGCGTATAAAAATTATTCGGCAACAAACTCAAATTATTCATGACAAATCCTAAAAGCCCTACTACTAAAAAGAATATTCCAATAGAAAAAAATGAATCAACTGCCATACCTTTGTAGCGCATCACAAAAACCGTTGTCAGAATTAAAGACAAGCTTATCAATCCGTTTATATTACTCAACGGATACACAAAAGCCATCATTTTTGGGCTTATAAGTACCATTAGAAGTAAAATCCCTATCACTACATAGAAAAATTTGTACCATTTATAGGAAGAATTGAGCTGTGTTTGGACACTTAAAAAATGCTCGCAATATTTTAGGAGAAAAAAATTGGTGGCCAATGCCGTAAACAACACAGCTTTATCATTAAAAAAGCCACCATTTGGGAATATATACTGAAAAATAAAGCCGTCCAATGTGCTTTGCAATAAGCCGATTGAAAACACATAAATGCCATAGTACAAAAAAGATTTAGCTTTTAAACTTATATAAAAAAATAAGTAGATGATTCCCGCTAAAAAAAGCATACCATAAAACAGTCCAAGAAATAACTGTTGCTTATAGTTCATGATCCAGAATGCTGTTTCTGAATACAGAGCCAATGGTAAATTAATTGTTTCACCATCACTCTTTAAATGAATATAGAATTGCTGTACTGTTTGAGGGGATAACATAATTTTAAAAACCGTGGAACGATGTGGTATTTGGCGGTCTTCAAACTTAATTTGATCACCACTTTGAAAATGGATGATACCAGAGTCTAAAGTTTGATACAAATCAGCTTTGTCAGTGACAGGACGTGCCGTTTCCAAATAATAAACAATTGGGACATCAGTGATGTTCTGCATTTTAAAACGCATCCAATAATGGTCAGATGTAAACCCAACACTGTGATTTTCAGATTTCAGACTGTTGAATCCTGTAAATGTGTCCTGTTGTTGAAGAAACTCAGCTAGGCTGTAATCATTTTCTCCAACGTTGATAAAATCAGCGTATTCATAAAGTTCTCCCTTGCTGGTTGAAGAATTATAAATAAGATTTTGAGCTGACAAGCCAGCACATATAAAATAGGCACAAAGTAGGAGTAGTTTTTGTTTCATGGTTGGGGCCTTTAAACACTTTAAACTTACGAAAAAACAATAGATATGGTTTAAATGTAAGATTAAATAGCGTTAGAACAACATAAAAACAAAAAAGCAACGCTTTCGCATTGCTTTTCCCGTGGAGAAGATCGGGCTCGAACCGACGACCTCTTGGCTGCCAGCCAAGCGCTCTAGCCAACTGAGCTACATCCCCAAATTATGTTTACGCCACCTTCGACCAGCGGCAGATTTTAAATACTTTTCTCTCGTTCTAGCCTCTGTTCTCGTTTCAAATTCTTCTAAATGAAACAAATCCCACGGCCGAAATGCTTTCGTTGACTTTACTTGTCCAGAATTATGTGTTTTCAGTCTCTCTTTGAAATCTGATGACATACCAACATAATAACGGTCAAATTTAATACTATATATGATATAAACAACATACATAATGTCCAGCCTTAAAGCGCTCCCCGCCCGTACCGAACGGTACGTTCGGGCGGGTAGCCAACTGAGCCTGCCCCAATGAATTCGTTCAGGCGGGCTACATCCCCAAATTATGTTTGCGCCACCTTCGACCAGTGGCAGATTTTAAATACTTTTCTTTCGTTCTAGCCTCTGTTCTCGTTTCAAATTCTTCTAAATGAAACAAATCCCACGGCCGAAATGCCTTCGTTGACTTTACTTGTCCAGAATTATGTGTTTTCAGTCTCTCTTTGAAATCTGATGACATACCAACATAATAGCGGTCAAATTTAATACTATATATGATATAAACAACATACATAATGTCCAGCCTTAAAGCGCTCCCCGCCCGTACCGAACGGTACGTTCGGGCGGGTAGCCAACTGAGCCTGCCCCAATGAATTCGTTCAGGCGGGCCTGCCCGAATAAAATTCGTTTAGGCGGGCTACATCCCCAAATTATGTTTACGCCACCTTCGACCAGCGGCAGATTTTAAATACTTTTCTCTCGTTCTTCTCGCTTTTATGGTTTGAAATTTTATTTTAAACCACCTAAAACCAGCACTGGCAGTGTGGAGCTATTAAAATCTTTTTTAAGAATGGTATTATTCTCCCAAATCTTCGTAAAAAATCCTCTTTTTCGTCTTACCACACATAGCATATTGGGTTTACTATCCTTATAATTTTCCAAAACGCCCTGAAATGTTGTAGCATTTGTACTATATGTTGTGTGGCTTAACAAATCTGCCAACTCTTTATTTATAACAAAGTCGCCTTCATTATAGAACGGAGTCTGGATCAAAAGTAAATTAATTTTTGAATTGAATTGCCGTTTTATTGAAATTAATGGCGTAAACACATCATCTTTTTTAATGACGGCTGATTTTAAAGCAATTAAAATAGTGTCTATGGGTTTAAACGTAAATTCCTCTGGTACTATTAGAGCTGGAATATTAGTTTGTTTAATAATTTTACCAGAAGTTTTACCTAAATACACTTCCTCCTTAATAGAATTTGTTCTTGGTTCCACCAAGATTAAATCAATATCCGCAGTCTGACAAACAAGTTCTAATGTTGGTATCAATTTCCCTTTAAAGGTTTTTACAACCACGGCAACACCGGTGGTATCAACTTTAGCGACGTGCGCCTTTAAAAAATCCATACTTTCGCGCTCAATGAGGGCTTCACCCTTTATGTTGGCACCCGTTTTGGTAGTGACATTAAAGATGTGTACAACATATAACTTAGCGCCAAATGCTCGGGCAAAATCAACTGCATATTGCAAATGGCTTACGGCATTTTTTGACGATCCTACTGGAACTAAAATAGTCTTCATGTGTAATTTTAATACTAAATTTGGGCAAAAATAGACATTAAAATGATTCGGAAAGCAACCTCTAAAGATATTGACGAAATATTAGTTGTTACTAAGGCTTGCGCCATCACGATGGTACACAAAGGTATTTATCAATGGAATGAGCATTACCCAAGCGGCACTGCCTTTGAAAAAGATATCCAAAGAGATGAACTCTATGTTTTAATTCATGAAGAGACTGTTATTGGATCGATTGTGATTTCTACCTTGATGGACACGGAATATGAACCGATAGTGTGGTTAACTCCCAACCAAAACAATTTATATATCCACCGTCTGTCCGTGCATCCAGATTATCAAGGTCAAGGGTATGCACAGCAACTGATGGATTTTGCTGAAAATTTTGGTAAAGAAAATGGTTTTGCTTCTATACGCTTGGATACCTTTTCCCAGAACCATAGAAACCAAAAATTTTACGAACTTCGCGGCTATAAGCGTTTAGGATCCATTTATTTTCCTAAACAAAGTGAACATCCATTTTATTGTTACGAATACATCCTGTGAATTCCACCATCAGTTTAAAAAATATCAACCGCATTGCCATACCTGCCCTTATTGCCGGGGTATCAGAACCAATCTTGTCAATCACAGATACGGCAATTGTGGGCAATATTGATGTAAATGCCACAGAGTCTTTAGCAGCCGTAGGCATTGTTGGCGCCTTCATCTCCATGCTCATTTGGGTGTTGGGCCAAACCCGCAGCGCTATTTCGTCAATTGTCTCGCAATATGTGGGCTCAGACCAATTGGACGACATCAAATCCTTGCCGGCACAGGCCATTTTCATCATTACGTCATTAAGCGTTTTGATTATTTTGGGCACCTACCCGTTTGCGCAATTTATTTTTAAGCTTTATAATGCCTCCGATTTAATTTTAGAGTATTGCGTTACCTATTATAGAATTCGCGTCTTTGGTTTTCCATTTACCTTGTTTACCATTGCCGTATTTGGAGCTTTTAGAGGTTTACAAAACACCTTCTACCCTATGATTATTGCTATTATAGGGGCCTCTACAAATATTATTTTAGACATCATACTCGTGTATGGCGTAAGTGGCTACGTTGAGCCCATGTATATTGAAGGTGCCGCCTATGCCAGTGTTGCTGCCCAATTTCTAATGGCTCTATGTTCCGCTTATTTTTTACTCACAAAAACGGTTATTCCTCTAAAAATAACCTTTCCATTCAATAAAGAAATCAACCGATTTTTATTGATGATTGCCAACCTCTTCGTCAGAACCTTAGCCTTAAACGTCACCCTATATTTTGCAAACGCCTATGCTACCAGCTACGGAAAAGAATACATTGCTGCTTATACCATTGCTATTAATTTATGGTTTTTGGGCGCATTTATTATTGATGGCTATGCCAGTGCAGGAAATATTCTTTCAGGAAAATTGTTTGGAGCAAACAGACCAGACTTATTAATAGCCCTAAGTAATAAGCTTATAAAATATGGGATTTTGGTAGGTGTTGGGTTGGCGGCCATTGGAGCACTATTATACTATCCTTTGGGCAATTTATTTTCTAATGATCCTGCGGTTTTAGAAGCCTTTTATGAGGTGTTTTGGATTGTTCTTGTGATGCAGCCCATTTGTGCCTTAGCGTTTATTTTTGATGGCATGTTTAAAGGATTAGGGCGTATGAAATACCTACGGAATGTCTTGTTAGGTGCGACATTCTTAGTCTTTTTACCAATCCTCCTCTATTTAGATTATTTGGAATATCAACTCTACGCCATTTTTATAGCGATGACCTTTTGGATGCTTGCAAGAGGCTTACCATTGATCATAAAATTTAGACAACTCTTTTTGCCAACTCCTCAAAACGATTAACTTTGACAACGAATAATTAAAAAACTATGGAATTTCTAAATTTTTTAGGTGGTAATGGCTTGTTTTTAATCTTAGCTATTGTGTTGATTGTGGTCTATGTTTATAACCGCAGAAAAAACAAATAATCTTAACGCGTTTTTAACCATCCTGTAATACTCAATCTTTGGGTATGGACGGGTTTTACTTCGTGCTCAAGGATTTGACTTTCAAAAATAACCACCCTACCTGGAAACGGATAAATTACCTTTTCCACTTCCTTGCCGTTGTCATCTAAATACAACACCAATTCGCCACCATTTTCTGGCAACCAACCCGCTTCATTCAGATAACATACAAACGAAAGTTTTCGACGGTCGTCATTTTGAAACGTATCTAAGTGACGTTTATAAAACGTGCCTTGAGGATATACGGCATAGTGGAATTCCTTACGAAGAATTCCTAAAAAACAGGTCTTATTAAGATAATTGATCAAACTATTAATTTTATTAAAGAATAGATGTTCTGCAGCATTGGTATGCGCCTCGTCAATCCATAAGATGACATCGCCTCTAATGGATTTTACGATAACTTCATTGACTCTATTGCCAATGGCGGCTTTTTTAAACACATCTTCTTCGTGTTTGTCAATTAAAGATTGCCGCAACATTTGGACCTCTTCATCAGTAAAAAAATCTTCAACAATGGCATACTTTTGCGCAATAATATCCTCTATGATCTTTTCGTATAAAGGATTTTCAACAAAGGCAATCTCTTCAAAAAGTTGATTCATTTAAAAGCAAATTAAAAGGAGAAATTCAAATAAATACGTGACGATTCTCGACCAAATGTAATCTAAAAACGGTTTCCTTTTACAATTTGAATATCTTTGCAGTAAATTGACGCTATATGAGCAAAATCCGAATTACCAAACAATTTTCTTTTGAAACCGGCCATGCCCTTTATGGTTATGATGGCAAGTGCAAAAATGTGCACGGACACAGTTATAAATTATCGGTTACCGTTATTGGTACGCCAATAAGTGATCCTTCTAACGTTAAATACGGGATGGTGATTGACTTTTCTGATTTGAAAAAAATTGTTAAATCCGAAATTGTGGATATTTTTGACCATGCCACTGTATTCAATAAAAACACACCACATGTAGAATTGGCGAAAGAATTGGCAGATAGAGACCACAACGTGCTTTTAGTCGATTACCAGCCTACCAGTGAAATGATGGTGATTGATTTTGCGCAAAAGATTAAAAAACATTTACCAGAAACCATACAACTGTATGCTTTGAGACTTCAGGAAACTGATACCAGTTTTGCAGAATGGTTTGCGAGTGATAACTAGTGTTTAGTTGGCAGTGCTCAGTTTACAGTTGGCAGTAATCAGTTGGCAGTCTAAAGTTGGCAGTCTTCAGTCTCTAGTGTTTAATTATGAAATTCTTGCTTTGGCAGGAATTAATATCTTTGTTTGATGAATATTCCCAAAGGAAAAAAAATTTACTTTGCTTCTGACAACCATTTGGGAGCGCCTACCAATGCACAATCGTTTCCGCGTGAAAAGAAATTTGTGGCTTGGTTAGACGACATCAAAGATGATGCAGCAGCTATATTTCTTCTGGGCGATTTATTCGATTTTTGGTTTGAATACAAAACCGTTGTCCCGAAAGGGTTTACACGGACTTTAGGGAAACTCGCCGAAATCAGTGATTCTGGCATTCCCATCTATTATTTTGTGGGCAATCACGATTTGTGGATGCATGGCTATTTTGAGGAAGAGCTTAATATTGAGGTATTTCATAAACCGAAGGAGTTCATTTTTAATGACAAACTCTTTTTTATAGGTCATGGTGATGGTTTGGGCCCTCACGATAAAGGCTATAAACGTATGAAAAAAGTGTTTACCAACCCGTTTTTTCAATGGTGTTTCAGATGGCTCCACCCTGATTTAGGCGTGAAACTTGCCCAACATCTCTCTGTAAAAAATAAATTGATCTCGGGAGATGGCGATGCCAAATTTTTAGGCGAAGAAAAAGAGTGGTTGGTTCAGTATTCCAAACGAAAATTAGAAGATAAGCACCGCGACTATTTTGTATTTGGTCACCGCCATTTACCTCTGGAAATAAAGTTAAATGACCATTCAACCTACCTCAACTTAGGCGATTGGATTCAGTATTTTACCTATGGTGTTTTTGACGGTGAGACATTTGAGTTAAAAACCTACTAAACTTCCTTTTCGTGCGCTTCCAAATCTTTTCTCAGATCCAATTTTCTAAATGACGGAGAAACAAGCCCTGTAGTTACCACTGTCAGTATGGTCATCGTACCTCCAAAAACAACGGCAGTCACAGTTCCCATCAGCTTTGCGGTCACGCCACTTTCAAAAGCGCCAAGCTCATTGGAAGATCCTACAAACATGGAGTTTACTGAAGCTACCCGCCCACGCATATGATCCGGTGTTTTTAACTGCAAGATGGTTTGACGAATCACCATAGAAACGCCATCCGTCACCCCGCTGAAAAACAAGGCGACAACGGACACCCAAAAGATGGAAGACAGACCAAACACGATAATACAAACCCCAAAACCAAAAATAGCCGCCAAGAGTTTCATTCCTGCATTTTTACTGATCGGGATATAGGCTGTAATTAACATTGTAAGAAATGCACCTACTGCCGGTGCGGCCCGTAACACACCAAATCCTTCAGAGCCCACTTCAAGAATATCCTGCGCAAATATGGGCAATAGGGCAATAGCACCTCCAAAAAGCACCGCGACCATATCCAACGTCAAAGCTCCCAATACCGCTTTTGTTTTAAACACAAATTTGACACCCTCCTTTAAGCTTTGCATGACAGGTTCGCCAATTTTAGGATTTAAAATCGGCTTTTTAGGAATACGAAGCAAGTTGACCAAAGCCAACAAGGCGAACGCCAAAATTAGACACATGGACCAATGCACACCAATCCAGCTGATACTAAAACCCGCCAAAGCTGGACCTAAAACCGACGCCACTTGCCATGTAGAACTGCTCCAAGTGGCCGCATTGGGATATAATTTTTTAGGCACAATCAAAGCAATTAATGAAAACACCGTGGGTCCGATAAACGCCCGCACCAAGCCTCCCATAAATACTAAGGCATAAATACTATAGAGTACCATAGTGGTGGACCAATTGTCCACCACTAAAGGCCAAGTCAATAAAAAGAGTCCTAAACTGATGATTGAGAATCCAACAATGCATTTGATAAGCAGTCCGCGTTTTTCACTTTGATCCACAATATGTCCTGCAAAAAGTGCCATGGACAAGGCCGGAACAATTTCCATGAGTCCGATAAGTCCTAATGACAACGGATCTTTTGTTATGGAATACACTTGCCATTCAATCACAATAAATTGCATAGACCAGGCAAAGACGAGTGCAAAACGAACTAATAAAAAAATATTGAATTCCTTGATGCGGAGTGCGGCGTACGGATCTTTCTTAATTGGTTGTTGTTCCATAAGTGTCAGTCCTTTCGCAATACAGGCTTGTGCATCTTGAAAGGCGATTGAAGTTTGACACAAAAATAAAACAAACTGCCATTAATTTAATTTCTGGAAGCGAATAAATTAAAATCAGAGTTTGATATCCCTTAACTTCAATTGCAAACTCACATTACCCTGCCAATGGTTCTCATCAATGGAATACACGGCCTTAAACGGTTTTTTATCAGTGATGAGTTCACATTTATCACCCAAATTAAACCCAATACCTACAATTTGTTGGGAGTGTCCTTGCTTGGCGGTAATTCTTAAATGCTTATCATCGCCACCCACGCATTTACCATAGCCAGTATCCTGTAAGTTTTCGGTCATAAAAATCGGCGCCATATTTCCGGGTCCAAAAGGAGCGAATTGTTTCAGAATTCGGTAAAATTTCGGGGTAATATCTTTGAAGTCGATCGCCATATCTACTCTAATTTCTGGAGTCAATAGCGCTTTATCTATAGTGTTGGAAACCTCATCTTCAAAAGCTTGCTTAAACGCGTCATAATTTTCAGATTTCATGGTCAACCCTGCCGCATACTTATGACCCCCAAATTGTTCAATATGATGGCTACAGGCTTCAAGCGCGTTATACACATCAAAACCACTAACTGAGCGTGCCGAAGCAGCTAATCTATCGCCACTTTTGGTAAACACCAAGGTAGGTCTGTAATAGGTTTCAATCAATCGAGACGCCACAATCCCTATCACCCCTTTATGCCAAGACTCATGATATACCACAGAGGTGAGCCGTTCTTGTTCTTTAAATTCCTCTATTTGGAGTAAGGCTTCTTGGGTTATTTGTTGATCGGCTTCTTTTCTATCAGAATTGAATTGTTCAATTTGTGCGGCATAGGTTTGTGCAAGTTCCTGGTCTTCCTCTGTTAATAAAGTGACAGCATAATTACCGTGTTTCATCCGCCCTGCAGCATTGATTCTTGGCGCGACGATAAAAACCACATCAGTAATGGTCATTTCGGTTTTCTTGGTTTGATCAATAATTGCTTTGATGCCCGCACGCGGATGCTCATTAATTACTTGTAGGCCAAAATACGCCAAAGTCCTATTTTCTCCCGTAATTGGAACAATATCCGCGCCAATAGCAGTGGCCACCAAGTCAAGATAGGCTATCAAATCTTCAATAGATTTACCATCATTTGACGCTAAGGCCTGAACCAATTTAAAACCAACCCCGCAACCACACAACTCGTCATAGGGGTAGTTACAATCATCACGTTTAGGATCTAAGATGGCAACGGCATCCGGGAGTTGAGCACCGGGCCTGTGATGGTCGCAAATAATAAAATCGATTCCTTTTTCTTTCGCGTAGGCGACTTTATCAATGGCTTTAATCCCGCAATCTAGCGCGATGATTAAAGAAAAGTCATTGTCATCCGCAAAGTCGATGCCTTTTATAGACACCCCATAACCTTCTCCATACCGATCCGGAATGTAGGTAGCCACAGTATCGATTCTCGTTTTTAAATAGGACGACATCAAGGCTACTGAGGTGGTGCCATCCACATCGTAATCGCCAAAAACCAATATATTCTCACCCTTGGCAAAGGCTTGCTCAATGCGTGCTACAGCCTTGTCCATATCAGTCATTAAAAAGGGATCGTGAAGATCGCTTAGACTTGGCCTAAAAAACTGTTTGGCGGACTCATAGGTTTCAATGCCTCGTTGCAGCAATAAAGACGCAATAGAATCCCCCACTTGAAGGGCTTCCGCTAGATCCTTTATTTTGGAAAGCTCTGGTTTGGGTTTTAAGGTCCAGCGCATGTTGGGAATGATTTATGGTTGGATGATTTATAATAGATCAGACCTCACAGGTTTTAAAAACCTGTGAGGTCTTGGTATAAAACTTAGTTATTATGATAATGAATAGACGTGTTCACTTTGGCAAACTTTTTAAACATTTCCATAACGCCACAATATTTCTCAATAGATAAATCCACTGCTTTTTTGATTTTATCTTCATTTAAATCGTTACCATAAAAGTGATATTCTACAGACACCGTGTGATACGTTTTCGGGTGTTCTTCCGTCAATTCGCCATAAGTATCCATTCTGAAATCTGAAATGTCAACTTTCATTTTCTTTAGGATAGAAACCACATCCAGACCTGAACACCCCGCCAAAGCCGAAAGCATCATCGCTTTTGGACGTAAACCAGAATTGTTGCCGCCATCTTCTTCTGAAGTGTCGATTAATAGGGTTTTTCCGCTCGGATTATCAGATTCAAATTGAGAATTTCCTTTCCAATGGGTAATAACTTTATGATCCATGTATGTGTATTTTAAATTTTTATGTTCTTAATCTCGTTATCCAAAAATACTACTAAATATCAAGATTACCTCTTTGGTAGATGGCAATAAATTTGAGTCCCGATAGAATACATAATTTTGAGAAACCTAACAAAGTTTGCTTCCAATCCCATGAAGAAGAGGTTCATTTGAAACCAGACTCCTCGATAATTTAACTTATGACGAAATCCTTATTTTTATTATTTGTAACGAGAGAAAATTATCAATGAAGGTAGATTTGCTTAACAAATGAATAGAAAGAATTTTTTAATAGTCATTCCGATAAAAGAAACACAGTCAAGCAAAACTCTATTTTGATATTAAATAACCTAAACATGGGACTAATTACAATAAACCTCAAAGGAAAGCACACATTAAAGTGTCTCAAATTTTTTGTGTTTTGGGTTATACTCCCGATGTCCTGCGGTCTGTTTTATCTTATAGTTTTTCAAACAGATAAACTAATCTCCATCTTGAATACTATTCGTTAATATGGATTGTATGGATTGCTTCAATTCCGGCACAACCTCCTTCTCAAACCAAGGGTTCCGCGTCAACCAAAACCGATTTCGCGGTGAGGGATGCGGCAACGGAAAAAATCTGGGCAAATACTCTTGATAATTATCCACCGTTTCCGTCAAGGTCTTTTTAGCGTCTTTCTTTAAATAATATTTTTGGGCATACATTCCAATTAATAACACCAATTTTACATTTGGCATCACCTCCCAAAGTTGAGTATGCCATTGCGGGGCGCATTCTGGTCGTGGTGGTAAATCGCCGCCCTTCCCTCGTCCTGGATAACAAAAGCCCATCGGAATGATGGCAAAATTCCTTTCATCATAAAATTCTTCAGCGGTTACGCCTAACCAACTTCGCAGTTGCTTCCCGCTGGCGTCATCCCAAGGAATTCCAGAGGCATGCACTTTGGTACCCGGCGCCTGTCCAATAATCACAATTTTAGAAGTGGAATTGAAGGTAACAACCGGTCTTGGTCCTAGCGGTAAATGCGCTTTACACAGCATGCAGTTTTTTATGCTTTGACGTAAATCTTGCATCCCAATGATTACTTATTTTCCATCATCTTTTTCATGTCCATACCAAACGACGGATAGGTCATCATCATCCGCTTAAATTCTTTGCTGGTCATACTATTATAAATAGCGGCTGCAAATACATTGATGCTTTCATTCGCCTCCGAACTTAAAATATGAGCGCCCACAATTTCATCCGTGCGCTCATTCACCAATATGGTATACGCATAGGTGTCTTCGTTCTCTTTTTTGGCATTATACCAACCACTAGAATCGCCTTGATAGACCCTGATATTTTTGTAACGCGCCTTGGCGTCTTCTTCACCATACCCTACTGAAGATAAATTTGGAGTTGTAAACACTGTGGACGGCACACAAGGGACATCTAAGGTCTTTGATTTTTCTTTTATCACATTGTTCCCAACAATATAACCTTGCAATCCCGAAAGTGGGGTTAATGACGGCGATTTATTAGAAACGTCTCCACAGGCATAAACCTTTGGGTGGGATTTACTTTGTAAATAATCATTGACTACAATACCATTTTTATCAGCATCAATACCGGCCTTATCCAGTTCTAAAGCTTCAATGGCAGGAATTCTTCCCGTTGCATTAATGACCATTCTGGATTTTTGGGTTTTGGTTTTCCCATTATAGCTATAAAAAACCTTTTTATTCTTCTTCAATTTCTCAACTGCTGTAACCTCAGCATTAAAAACAAATTTCACACCTAAGCTTTCCAACTTCGCAATCAATTTTTTAACCAGAAATTGATCAAAGTCTCCCAGCGCCGTTTCAGCGCTTTCCAGAACGGTAACTTTTGAACCCAATGTGGCCAACATACATGCAAACTCCATGGTGATATATCCTGATCCAATAAATGTGATGGATTTTGGGATTTTCTTTAAATTCAGAATATCTTCACTTACTTTTAGGTACTCCTTCCCATCAATATCAAGTGGTCTAGGAATGTTTCCTGTGGCAATCACAAAATAATCTGCAGAAACCACTTTACCTTCGACTTCCACTTCATTTTTACTGATAAATTTTGGCGATTGATGGTACATTGCAATGCCGAAGCCTTTCATTTTCTCTTCAGTATTTGGCGGAATGGGATTAGAGAATGAGCGTTTAAATTTTTGGACTTTCTTCCAATTCAATTTGGGCATTTTTTGAATTCCTGACCCTTTCAAATTCCGACTTTGGTAAATCAGTTTTGAAAACTGCAATACTATTCTTTTGGAATCGCAGCCTCTATTCGCACAGGTGCCTCCAAATTCTCTATTGTCAGCAATGGCGACACTCAAGTCATTTTCGGCACATATCTCAGCTGCCGTTTGCCCGGCAACACCACTACCAATGATAAAAACGTTGTAATGTTTGTTTTTCATAATCTCTATATATGGCTAATAAGATACTAAAGTTCTTACCAGAATATGTTAGGGAAAATCTAAAAGTTATAAGAAATTGATTACTCCTTAGGTTTGCCACCTACTACAATGACTATTTCGCCCTTAGGAGGTTTTTGAGTGTAATGCTCCAGCACTTCTTTAGCGGTGCCTCTTATGGTTTCTTCATAGAGTTTTGTCAATTCCCGAGAGACGGAAACAGGCCGATCTTCACCAAAATACTCGCAAAAATGCGCTAAGGTTTTGATGAGTTTATGCGGACTCTCATAAAAAATCATGGTTCGTGTTTCTTCTGCAAGTTGTAAGAATCGTGTTTGCCTGCCTTTTTTGACCGGAAGAAACCCTTCAAAAACAAATTTGTCGTTGGGCAAACCGCTGTTCACCAAAGCAGGGACGAATGCAGTGGCTCCCGGTAAACAGTCTACTTCAATACCGTGCTCAATGCAGGCACGTGCCAATAAAAATCCAGGGTCTGAAATGGCAGGCGTACCCGCATCACTAATTAAAGCAATGGTCGTCCCGGATTTAATTTTTTCAATTAAATGTTCTACCGTTCTATGTTCATTGTGCATATGATGCGATTGCGAACGGGTAGCAATTTCAAAATGTTTCAGGAGTTTTCCAGACGTGCGCGTGTCTTCAGCCAAAATCAGATCGACTTCCTTTAGCACCTCAACAGCTCTAAAGGTCATATCCTTGAGATTACCGATAGGGGTTGGTACAATAAATAATTTACTCATCTATTAATCAAACTTACCTTCAATAATCCCCATAAAACGCTCTTCAATTGGTTCTTTACCTTCCCAATTGTTATAATCTGGCTTGACAATATTCTGGATTAAATTCCGTGCCTCCTCAAAAGAACTAGAGGTATTGATTTGAGACAGGACGCGTTCATAATCTTCACGCTGGCCATCAAAAAGATGTTTTATAAACGCTATTTTATCATTGAGACCAATATTAAGGCCATGTTTGAGTTTATCATTCAAAGTTTTTCTCAGTTGCTCTTTAGACTTGGATGCAGATACAGGATCAAACACCGGCATATTTTTAAAACCTGCAGTCAATTCATCAAAATCGTCCTTAGGCTCTAGCGCCTCTGGGGGAGGAGATGTAGGAGCGGATGCTGGAGGCGGTGTCTGCTCAAAAAAGGCATCAACTTCATGCGTTTCGTGAGGCATTTGTGCCACCAAATCTTTAATTTTCTCCATCACGGGCTCCATGATGCCGTCATCTTCTATTTCATCAAGATTGACATATATTTTATCACCACGTTCAATGTTATCACTTATTTTATTATTGAAGGCAACATCTAACATATCAAAGAATGAAGAATCCACTCCTATAGTAGGTAAGCCTTGTTCCAGGTTTTCATTGGCAAATTTCAAAACACTCAATTTTTCATATAAAAGACCTGTTTCACGATGCAGTTCGGCAACATTCTCTTTCCCCTTCAATTTAAGAATTCTATGCGCAATGCTCATTAATTCCGACTCCAACTTCTTCTTCATAACTTTTAACTTTAATTCTAATTTATGCTTATGATTTTTAATAAATTTACGCCACCTTTATATAAAACGAGGATGAGCTTTGTTTTAGTGTTAAAATTACGAAATGTTTCTTGAAAATACAGTAAATCCTAAAGAACAATTTGGGTGGATTGAGGTTATTTGTGGATCAATGTTTTCTGGTAAGACCGAAGAATTGATCAGGCGTCTTAAACGTGCCCAGTTTGCAAAACAAAAAGTGGAGATTTTTAAACCCGCTGTTGATGTACGTTATGACGAAGACATGGTAATGTCTCATGATGCTAACCAAATTCGTTCGACATCAGTTCCCGCCGCAGCAAATATTCCTATTTTGGCTGATGGTTGTGAAGTGGTTGGGATTGACGAAGCCCAGTTTTTTGATGATGAAATTGTTCGTGTGTGCAATGATTTGGCCAACAAAGGCGTTCGGGTAATTGTTGCGGGATTAGATATGGATTTCAAGGGCAATCCGTTTGGCCCCATGCCCAATTTAATGGCTACTGCCGAGTATGTTACCAAAGTGCACGCTATTTGCACCCGCACCGGAAATTTGGCACAATACAGTTACAGAAAATCTCAAAATGATGCGCTGGTTATGTTGGGCCAAGTGGATGAATATGAGCCTTTAAGTCGTGGTGCTTTTTACAAGGCCATGGCAAAAGACAAAATGAGTCCCAAGAAAGTGAATGATACTGAAAAACTAAAAGATTCCAATGCCTAAAGCGCAAGAAACTGTACTCGAAATTGATCTTTCTGCTCTAAAACACAATTTTGAATATCTCAAATCAAAACTCCAAAAGGATACTAAATTTTTAGCCGTTGTAAAAGCCTTTGCTTATGGCAATGATGCGGATACTATAGCACTCTATCTTCAAGATTTGGGTGTTGATTATTTTGCGGTGGCCTATACCGGTGAAGGCGTTGCCCTAAGAAATGCGGGGATTACCAAACCCATTTTAGTACTGCATCCGTTACCAACAAGTTTCCATACCATTATAGAGCGCTGTTTAGAACCCAGCATTTACAATTGGAAGGTGTTAAACGCGTTTTTAGAAGTTGCTACCGCTAAAAATCAAAAGCAGTATCCCATCCATCTCAAATTTAATACCGGCCTGAATAGACTGGGGTTTGATCTTGAGGATATCCAAACAATACATTCTAAACTACAATGGTCAGAAACGATACATATAAAATCAATCTTTTCGCATTTGGCAGCGAGTGAAGATTTAAGCGAAAAAGCATTTACAGAGCAACAAATACAGTCGTTTAAGAACATCACCGAAACCTTTGAGAAAGTTTTTGATTATAAACCTTTGCTTCACCTCAGCAATACCTCAGGAATTTTAAATTATTCTGATGCTCATCTCGATATGGTCAGAAGCGGAATAGGTCTTTACGGTTTCGGTAATTCTGAAAAAGAAAATAAAAATTTTAAACCGATAGCAACATTAAAGTCGGTCATTTCTCAAATCCATCACATTGAAAAAGGAGAAACGGTAGGCTATAATCGGGCCTTTAAAAGTGAAGAAGCAATTACCACCGCCACCATTCCTATTGGTCATGCTGATGGTATTGGACGGCAATACGGACAAGGCAAAGGATATGTGATTATTAAGAGCCAAAAAGCACCTATTGTTGGCAATGTATGTATGGACATGATCATGGTCAACATTACGGGTATTGTCTGTGAAGAGGGTGATGAAGTCATTATTTTTGATACGTCGCATACCGCAGAACACCTAGCCAATACCGCAAACACCATTTCCTATGAGCTTGTTACCGCAATTTCGCAACGGGTAAAGCGCATCATCATAAAATAAACCACTATGAATTGGAAATCCATAGTTTTATATTTGCAGACTGAAAGTCTGTTTCGTGAAATAGCCGATAAAGAATAGGAAAAAACACATAATTATTTGTGTACCCGCCTGAACGGACGGGCAGGTTCGTGGCTAAAATATTTATAGAAACTAAAGTAACTGCAATGGAATTGCAGGGCTTTAACCTTTAACTAGAGAATAAAACATTCCTAGAAATTTAACATTTCTCAATTTTTCATACATTAGCAATTAACAACTAACTTAAATCAATGTATTATGTGGAAAGAATTTAAAAATTTCATTATGACTGGCAACGTTATAGATTTAGCCGTAGCCGTTATTCTTGCAGGTGCCGTTGGCTTAGTGATAAATGGATTTGTAACTGACATTATGATGCCTATTGTAGGTAACTTTGCGGGAGGCGTTGATTTTGCCGATATGAAATATGTCTTATCTCCAGCTGATATTGCTGCTGATGGCACAATCACCAAACCAGAAAATGCAATTATGTATGGGAAGTGGGTCAACTCTATCATTAACTTGTTAATTGTTGGTTTCGTATTGTTTATAATTGTTAAAGCGTATAATAAAACTAAAAAACCAAAAGCCGCACCTGCACCAGCAGGACCAACTGAAATTGACTTGCTGAAGGAAATCAGAGACGCATTAAAAAAATAATTCCGCTACACCTCATATCCTAACTTAAACCCGATTCCTCAAATGGATCGGGTTCTTTTTTTTTTAAAATCTTCTTTAATCGCTCTCAATTTATGGTTACATTAGCTCCTTAAATAATTTTGAATTATGAAAGTAGCCGTTGTTGGTGCCACTGGAATGGTTGGCGAAGTAATGTTAAAAGTTCTTGAAGAACGTAATTTTCCATTTACAGAATTGATGCTCGTAGCCTCAGAAAGGTCTGCGGGTAAAGAAATTAAGTTTAAGGATAAGACCTATAAGGTAATTGGTTTGGCGGAAGCTGTTGCCAATAAGCCAGACGTTGCACTTTTTTCTGCAGGAGGAGACACGTCTTTAGAGTGGGCTCCCAAATTTGCAGAAGTGGGTACCACCGTTATTGACAATTCTTCCGCTTGGAGAATGGACGGGTCTAAAAAGTTAATTGTACCAGAGATCAATGCTGATCAGCTGACCAAAGAAGATAAAATTATCGCGAACCCCAATTGCTCTACCATTCAGTTGGTGATGATTTTGGCACCGCTTCATAAAAAATACAGTATCAAGAGGATTGTGGTTTCTACCTACCAATCTATTACAGGCACTGGATTGAAGGCTGTTAAACAACTAGAAAACGAATTGGCAGGTGTCCAAGGTGAGATGGCCTATCCTTACCCAATTCATAAAAATGCCATTCCACATTGCGATGTATTTGAAGAAAACGGTTACACCAAAGAGGAAATGAAACTGGTCAGAGAAACTCAAAAAATTCTTGACGACCGTTCTATTGCAGTTACTGCAACTGCAGTGAGAATCCCTACAGAAGGAGGTCACAGTGAATCGGTAAACATCGCGTTTAAAAATGATTTTGATGTGACGGAAATCCGTAAACTCCTAAGTCAGACCCCAGGTGTTGTAGTTCAGGACAATATTGATGTAAACACCTATCCAATGCCAATTTACGCTAATGGAAAAGATGATGTTTTTGTGGGACGGATCCGTCGTGATGAATCACAGCCAAACTCACTTAATTTATGGATTGTAAGTGACAACTTAAGAAAAGGTGCCGCTACCAATACCATTCAGATTGCTGAATACCTGATGGCTAATAAACTCCTTTAGCCTTAGCCTCTAATTGTAAGGAATACTTTTAAGATTAAACGTATTAAGATATTTCTTAAGAAAATATTAAAAAGTCCTCTACATCCGTTTGTAGGGGCTTTTTTGTTTATTTTTGGAACACAACACTAAACACCGTTACTCCTATGAAAAACTTAGCGCTGGCTATAATAATTCTCACTACAATTACCGCCTGCAAAAACGAAAATGAACTCAAAAATTCCAATGCAATTGCTGTGACGTATCCTGAAACAAAAACAGTGGACAGTGTAGATACTTATTTTGGAGAACAAGTAAATGATCCGTACCGCTGGCTCGAAGACGATAGAAGTGAAGAAACCGGGGATTGGGTAAAAGCCCAAAATAAAGTTACTGGCGATTATTTAGCTCATATTCCATACCGCCAAGAGCTTAAGGACCGTTTGGAAGAGATTTGGAACTATGAAAAAGTTGGCGCCCCTTTTATTGAAGGCGATTATACTTATTTCTATAAAAATGACGGACTTCAAAATCAATCAGTGATTTACAGAAAGAAGAATGACGATGATAAAGAAGAGGTTTTTTTAGATCCAAATACCTTCAGTAATGATGGCACTGTTTCTTTAGGCGGCATCAGTTTCTCTAAAGACGGCAAAATTTTGGCCTATTCCATTTCAGAAGGTGGGAGCGATTGGCGTAAGGTCATCGTAATGAATATTGAAACCAAAGAACAGATTGAAGACACCCTGGTTGATGTTAAATTCAGCGGCATCTCCTGGAAAAATAACGATGGGTTCTATTACTCAAGTTATGACAAACCTAAAGGGAGTGAACTTTCTGCAAAAACTGACCAACATAAACTCTTCTATCATAAATTAGGAACGTCTCAAAAGCAAGACCAGTTGATTTACGGTGGGACACCAGAAGAAAAACACCGTTATGTAAGCGGAAGCGTTACTGAAGACGGAAAATATTTGTTTATCTACCCTAGAAGTTCAACGTCTGGTTCAAAATTATTAATGAAAGACTTGTCAAAACCTAACAGTAAAATCGTAACGATTTTAAACAATTTTGATACGGATTCTTCTGTTATGGAAAATGTGGGCAGCACTTTATATATCATCACCAATAAAAATGCACCAAACCAAAAAGTAGTCACTGTAGATGCTTCAAATCCGAGTCCAGAACATTGGAAGGATTTTATTCCTGAAACAGAAAATGTATTAAGCGCTTCAACAAGTAGTGGGTATATTTTTGCAAGTTATATGGTGGATGCTGTATCTCAAGTAAAACAATACGATTACGATGGTAAATTGGTGAGAGAAATTGAACTTCCAGGCGTAGGAAGTGCCGGTGGATTTGGAGGCAAAAAGGATGATGAAACAGTTTATTTTTCGTTTTCTAATTACATCACACCAAGCACAATTTACACACTCAATCCTAAAACTGGGGCTTCTGGGGTGTATAAAAAACCAGAAATTAAATATAATCCTGAGGATTTTGAAAGCAAGCAAGTGTTTTACACTTCAAAAGACGGCACAAAAATTCCGATGCTTATTTCTTATAAGAAAGGTACGGAACTTAACGGTAAAAATCCTACCATTTTATACAGTTACGGCGGCTTCAACATTTCAATGACGCCATCGTTTAGCATTGCCAATGCCGTTTGGATGGAGCAAGGTGGTGTGTATGCCGTTCCTAACATTCGTGGGGGTGGAGAGTATGGTAAAAAATGGCATGATGCCGGTACTCAACTTAAAAAGCAAAATGTGTTTGACGATTTTATCGCTGCTGCAGAATATTTGATTGACAACAAGTATACCTCATCAGATTATTTAGCCATTCGTGGTGGATCAAACGGCGGACTTTTAGTTGGTGCGACCATGACGCAACGTCCAGACTTAGTAAAAGTTGCCATCCCAGCAGTTGGGGTGTTGGATATGTTACGTTACCATACATTCACGTCAGGTGCAGGTTGGGCTTATGATTACGGAACGTCTGAAGATAACAAAGAAATGTTTGACTATTTAAAAGGCTATTCGCCAGTCCATAATGTGAAAGAGGGCGTGGCATATCCTGCAACTATGATTACTACTGGAGATCATGATGATCGTGTGGTTCCTGCGCATAGTTTTAAATTTGCAGCGGAATTACAGAGTAAGCAAACTGGCATGAATCCAACTTTAATCAGAATTGAAACTGATGCAGGCCACGGTGCAGGAACTCCTGTAAGCAAAACCATTGAGCAGTATGCTGATATTTTCGGTTTCACGCTTTACAATATGGGCTATAAAGAGTTACCAAATAAAACCATGACGAAGGTTAAAGGCAAATAACATCAATTTTTAAACTATAAAAACCTTTCAGTCTGATGTTTTACGGATTGAAAGGTTTTCTTTTATCTACACTATGTTAAACGTAAAAAACATCACTTTTTCATACAACCCCAAACACACGGAAACTCCTGTGTTAAAAGATTTAGACTTTACGGTAGAACAAGGCGATCACTTGTCCATTATTGGGGAAAGTGGTTCTGGAAAATCAACACTCCTAAAATTGATTTACGGCGAATATGACTTAAATGAAGGACAGATTTTCTGGAAAGACAATGAGATCTTAGGTCCTAAATACAATCTTGTAGTTGGCTACGAGTATATGAAATATGTGGCTCAGGAATTTGATTTGATGCCCTTTATCACCGTTGAAGAAAATGTGGGCAAACACCTGTCCAACTTTTTTCCGGAAGAGAAGAAGGAGCGTATTAAAGAGCTTTTAAATGTTGTAGAACTCCAAGATTTTGCAAAAACGAAAGTCAAAACTTTAAGTGGGGGGCAAAAGCAACGAGTGGCTTTGGCAAGAGCCTTGGCAAAACAACCGGAGATTATCCTTTTGGATGAGCCTTTTAGCCACATTGATAATTTCCAGAAGCAATCCTTACGCCGAAGTGTTTTTAAATACCTGAAAGAAAAGAAAATCACCTGCCTTGTCGCCACCCATGATAAGGAAGACGTGTTAGGTTTTGCGGATAGAATGCTGGTACTTCACGATTCTAAAATCATCGCCAATGATTCTCCTCAAGAGTTGTATCGCAACCCAGAAACCCCATTAATTGCGTCTTTCTTTGGCGAAGTAAATATGCTTAATGATCAAATCATTTATGCACACCAATTACAGGCTGTTGCAGATTCTGATCTTAAAGCACGCGTAGTTCAAAATTATTTTAAAGGGCCGAATTATTTAATTGAAGCTGAACACGAGGATGCGATCCTAAGGTTTGAGCATCCCACAGCTTTAGAAGTAGATTTGAAAGTTTTTCTTAAGATTTTAGAACGTTAAAT
This sequence comes from Gelidibacter salicanalis, assembly GCF_016469035.1. Taxonomy (GTDB): domain Bacteria; phylum Bacteroidota; class Bacteroidia; order Flavobacteriales; family Flavobacteriaceae; genus Gelidibacter; species Gelidibacter salicanalis_A. The sequence goes on from NZ_JAEHJZ010000004.1 coordinate 103,107, forward strand.
GCACACGCGCCATAATGGCCATGATGCGTAAGTGAGAGTTGTTCTTTTTGCACTTCTCCATTAATATAAAATTGTGGGATGCCTGTGGGGTTTTTAATAATCGTAACAGACTTATTAGGAACATTTTTATAAGCAGCATACGCTTTTGAAGCATGTCTAACACTTTCAGAGTGTTGGGCATTATAATCAGCACTTGAAAATTGAAATATTTTTGAAGTCCACTGCGACTTTAAAAAAGCAGTAGTTTGGATAAATTTCTGATGTGTTTTTGTGAATGTTGACACTGAAACATTCTTATAAAAGACCCGTCCCTGGATGGAATTTATGACAGCACATTTAAAATCCTTCGGATTGAACCGAACCCTTCCACCGGCTCTGGAAGTGATTTTATAAACGCTTTCTTTCATTGTCCATAAACGCCAGATATTTTGAAATTGCTGGTCGTCAGAACGAATGAAATCCTGTTCATCAGTATTGAATAGCTTATCTAAAAAGCGTTGTTCTTGCCAACGGGAATTGCATTTTGCAAATTCTAAATCGACAATATCGTTACCAATCATTAGGTAGCGATTTTGGAATTGACAATTGCCATGGCCGCTTTTACGGAAAGCATTTGCTCCATCTCCTCATTGTCAATGCGGATATCAAATTCGTCCTCCACATCCAAAATAATGTCTACCAAATTGGCTGAATTTATTTTTAAATCGCCCACAAATGTCGTCTCTTCTGACAGCTCATTAAAAGCGCCTTCATCCTGAACATAAGGTTGGACGATGGCTTTCATTTTGGCAATTAATTCTTCGTTTTTCATACAAATTATAAGCTCTAGAGCCTTTTGAATAATTTAGTTATACTTCTTAAAGATAATACATGCGTTGACATCACCAAAACCAAAACTAGCTTTTGCGGCGATGGTCAACTCTTTTTTTAACAGCTGTTTCGGAATTTTTTCATCAGCAATCAATTCCAGAATTTCAGGATGCACATCCTCACAATTGATGTTTGGAAACACAAACTGCTCCTTTAATTGTAACACGGTAGCTACACTTTCAATGCTTCCCGCAGCAGCGAGGCAATGACCCACCATCGATTTCAACGAGTTGATATACGGAAAATCAGCCCCAGTCCGACCCAAGGCCTTGGTCCAGTTTTCAATTTCGAGACTGTCTTTTGAAGTGGCGGTCAGATGCCCGTTTATCGCGTCAATAGTCTTGGCTTCAATTCCTGAATTTTCAATGGCACTTGTTATGCAACGCTGTACAGCTTCCGGATTGGGCGCGGTCAACGTACCCCCATTGCGTTGGCCACCAGAATTAACATGACCTCCCAAAACCTCCGCGTAAATACACGCGCCACGCTCTATAGCACTTTCTAAAGATTCTAAAACCATGGCACCGGCGCCACTTCCGGGCACAAAACCACTTGCTGAAACACTCATCGGTCGCGATCCTTTTTGTGGTGAGTCATTATGTTTATAAGTCATGACGCGCATGGCATCAAATCCGCCCCAAATGTAAGGGCCATCATCACTACAACTACCTACCAACATTCGTTTGGCATGTCCGTTCTTGATCCGCTCAAATCCCATTAAAATAGCTTCCGTTCCGGTTGTACAAGCTGAGGAATTGGTTGTAACCTGGTTACCCAAACCCAGAATCCCACCAAGATAGGCACTGATGCCACTGGCCATGGTTTGCAGTACGACCGTGCTACCCATACGCTTCACCTCGCCGGCATCCACTTTATAAATGGCTTCGCGGAATTTTTCAACGCCTGAAGTACCGGTACCAAAAATGCAACCGCACTCATAATCCAAGTCACTATCAGGATCGATCTCAAAACCGGCGTCCTTCCAAGCATCCATTCCAGCCATACAACCATACAAAATGCCTGAACTGTTAAACCCTCGGAGTTGTAAAGGCGTGAGATATTCCAATTTTTTTTCTTCTGAAACCTGCGGAATCCCACCAATACAGCACGAAAAATTAGCAGCTTTTAAATTGTCGTGATAGGTAACCCCTGAGGTTCCGAGTTTAATCGCCTCATTAAACGCTTCTAAGCCCACACCGTTTGGTGCCACAACGCCCATTCCTGTAATAACAACTCTAGTCATGGTTTTTAGATTTTAGCATTCCTGAAATGGTGCCTCTGCATACCAATTCGCCTTTTTCATTAAAAAGTTTTACGTTGCATTTTAATTTATTGAATCGGAACACCTCTTTTTCAGAAATAACGGTCACCGTTTCCCCCGGAAAAACGGGTAGATAAAAGTCCACGTAGCTTGACGTTAATGCAATTTGCGGTTTAAAATTTTCAGTTATATCATCTTTCAGCAGATATATCCCCAAGCATACCACACCAATTTGCGCCATGCACTCCGTTAAAATAACACCTGGGGTAATGGGATGTGATTTAAAGTGACCTTTAAAAAAATATTCCGCTTCTTTAAATGTATAGTACCCAGTGGCGCCTTCTCCTGAAATTATGGAAAGACCATCTACAAACAGAAACGGATCTGCATAAGGCAATAAAGATATAATGTCTTTTGAGGTCATTTATAGTTTTATTTTTTCTTTGTAAAAGGTGAATTCACAACTTTCTAAGGCTTCCTAACAAAATACTTAATTTCTGTTTCCCAAAAATTCGGTTGGCCATTCCAAACTTAGTTTTTGAGGTGATGTATTTAAAATGATCAAATGATCCCCCTCAAATTTAAGTCTGAGTATTTCTTGCCCTCGATAGAGCAAAACTTCATTTGTAGCTTCAGTATACAGGGCTGCATCAATATCTCCTTTCCCCCAATTAAAAGGCCAATTCACAACTAAATCTGAAATCATTTTAGGGCTTTCAACGATTTGTAATTTGTTCTTTCTATAAGGTATTTTAAGATATTGGTCCCCTTTGAAAACATAACTATGTTTTGTTTTTGGATTAAAAAAGGCCGCATCCCAATGGCCCATCCGCCAATAATTTGATAGATCAGGAAATAACGTGTTTAGCGGCTTGGGATACCCATCTTCAATAGTTGAAGATCCCGGTTTTAAAGCGACATAGTGCTCACCTTTAAATATATAAATAAGATTTTCGAATTTGTTATAGTACGCTGCGTCAAAATTTGAGTTCCAATCTTCCAGAAATTCAGGAAGGGCGGCTGCTATTGTGGAATAGCTAGCACTAGAGTCTTGACCCCTTATCAGAATATCTTCAATAAACTTACTGTGGATATCTACACCTCGCCTTTTGTCTTTTAAACTGTACGCAGCATCAATTTTAGGCCAAAGCACAGATTTACAGTAATTTGGGTTATTCATGCAGTTTTCATACATAGCGCCATAATCCGTTTTATGATCTGGTTTGGGAGTAATATCACCTTCAATGATATACTTTGAATGCACCAAATCTTTGTCACTAAAGCATCCTGACACCGACATGGCATGCCAATGGTTGGACACTACAAAAAGCCGATCGCCGTCATTAATTAATTTCGTGCCATCTGAATGTTTTAGGTTGCGACTGTAGCAATAATTCTGAGCCGTACTTTTCGACTTTTCTTCCTTATAAATTATAGTTTCAGGAACCCCTTTGGCGATTAAAACATCAGCCATAATGGTAGCCTCACAAATACTGGAACTATGCGCCCCGCAACCACCCGACACAATAATATAGTCGACGTCTTTTTTTGAGTTATAAACATTAAAACCAACTTCTGCCCGTTCTATAGACGTATTTAAATTCCCAGACCCCAGTATGAGTAGTATTGTTTTTGAAGTGTCATTTTCAATGGATTGACCAAGGCTTACCAGAGAACACAGCAGTGTTACAATCCAGATTCTATCAATTAAAAACTTCATAATCATAAGGTGTTTTTTATTTTAATCAATAAGCTCCGTTTATGAGATATGTTCGCCACCATCCACAGGAATCACGCAGCCGTTGATCCAGCTTGCTTCGTCTTTACTTAACAGATATACAACGTTGGCTACATCTTCTGGTGTGGTCAATCGCTTGAAAGGATTTCTTTTTAAGGAATGTGCCTTTAGTTCTTCGCTACCTGGAATCATTCGTAAAGATGCTGTATCTGTCACGCCTGCTTGTATGCAATTGGCCCGAATTCCGAAAGGTGCAAATTCTAAAGCAATATTTCTTGTAATCGCCTCCAAGGTCACTTTAGCAGCCGATACTGCCGCATAATTCTTCCATGCTTTGGTATTGCCTTCACTCGTAAAACTGATGATCCTGGCATCGTTAGCAAATAATTTTGCTTCAAAAATTGCTTGCGTCCAGTCGTACAAACTAATGGCCATGGCATTGATAGTCAAATTGAAATCGTCAGTACTTAAAATAGGCTGATCCTCTGAAAGCATCGGTTTTAAATTGCCTTTGGCAACACTGTGTACCAAGGTCCGAATACGTCCCTCTGCGCCACAAAGCTCTTTTAATTCTGAGATTAATTCGTTTCGTTTCTCAATTTTAAAAGCATCTGCATTAAAGGCTTTAAACTGTACGCCGGTGTTACGAATGGTATCAAATTCTGTTTCAATACTGTCTTTTTGGGCTCGCGGATTACGATGAATGATACAAATATTCATGCCGTGTTGGGCTAAAGTTTTGGCCGTAGCCAAACCCAAACCACTAGAGCCGCCCAAAATAAGGGCCCAATAATTTTTATTTTGAAACTCATTAATCATATCAATTGTTCTGTAAATTATTCCGATTTACTTGGTTATCAACTACCATTTCAGTAAAATCCGCTGCGCTGAAAATCCTGGACCGAAACTTAACATCAATCCGATATCGCCTTTGGGCAAGTCTCTTTCCATGAAACGTTCCAACACATATAACACCGTCGCGCTACTCATGTTGCCATACAATTTAAGAACTTCTTTGGTATCATCAATATTTTTTCCCAAAGTACCGAACAGCTCCTCCACCGTTTGTACTATTTTTTTACCTCCAGGATGAAAGATAAGATGGTCTAAATCTTCAATACTCATCTGGTTGCGCTCTAAAAACGGATGGACAATTTGCGGAAAATGGCTTGAAATGGTTTCAGGGACTGCTTTATCCAAAATCATCTGCAACCCCGTATTGACGAGTTTAAATCCCATCATTTGCTCCGCATCATAAAAATGGTACATGGCCTCATCGAGAATTTCCGGACCTTTATCATCTTCATACGAAGACAAAATTACACTTGCGGCACCGTCACCAAAAATGGCGGCACTTACAATATTCGCCATGGAATAATCGTCAAGCTGAAAGGTAGCGGTAGGCGATTCAACCGCAATGACCACTGCACGTTTGTTGGGATTGGATTTTAAAAAGTTCTTGGCATAAATAATCCCTGAAACTCCTGCGGCACAACCCATTTCAGTTACTGGCAAACGGATAATATCCTGTCGCATTTTTAACCGATTGATCAGATAGGCATCTAAGGACGGAATCATAATGCCTGTACAACTGACCGTGATAATATAGTCAATATCAGTTGGCTGAAGCTTGGCTTTTTCTAGCGATTTCAATAAGGCTTGTTCTCCTAAGGTTATAACTTCTCGGATATAAATGTCATTTTTTTCTTCGAAAGAGCTATTCAAAAACACTTCTTCCGCATCCATAATAGAATACCGCTTATCTACCCCTGCATTTTCAAACAATTTGATCACTTTACGTTGAAAGCGCTCCTCCTGCCCATCTAGCCACACGTTTAAATACGGAATGATGTCCTTTGTGTCTCTAGAATATTTTGGCAATTGCTTGGCAACCGATGTTATTTTTACTTTCATGTGTTTGATACAATTTTTAATGGAACGCTGATGACGCTGATACTGCTGATTAAACTGATTTTTATGAAGTTAAAATGCGCCAAAATTTCACATTTTTGTTTTAACTTCAATGTCTTTTTCATTCACCTGAAACCTGAAACCTGAAACCTGAAACCTGAAACCTGAAACCTGAAACCTGAAACCTGAAACCTGAAACCTGAAACCTGAAACCTCAAACCTGAAACCTGAAACCTCAAACCTGAAACTCAAACCTCAAACCTCAAACCTCAAACCTCCTAAGCACCCACTGATACCTAAACGCCCATTTCCATTTGAGTTGATACTTACTATTTAGTTGTGATGATAATTCAACCAGTTCCTTTCTTTTAAAGCCCCGCAATACGGACGTCAACCCATCTTCAATAATCATTTTATTGTTTACAGGAATTGTGATCAGCTTGAACAAATAAAACGCCAATCGGTGTCTGTGTAAATCGTTAACCACGATGCCAATCGTTGCTATTTTAAATAGGTGACGTAATAGTTGCAACAATTCATGTTCCTTAAAGTGGTGCAGGAATAACGTGCTAATCACAATATCATAATGCAGCGTTTTAAATCTTTCAGAAAACACATCAATATTAAGAAACTCAATATTCTCATACTCTGCAGAAATAGTTTTAGCATAATCCGTAGTGTTTTTATTGGCATCTATGCCTATCAACTGAAACCGATACCCTTCGGTTTTAGCATATTTTGCAATGGCTCTCAACATATCACCACCCCCACAACCCAGGTCGATAATTGTGATAGGCTGCGTTTTTGGTTGGTCTTTCAAAAGTATTTTCAGTCCATTAATAGTCACCGCATTCCCACCTAAAAATTTATTAATCGTTGCCAATTTGTTTAGCGTATCATTAAGTACAGGGCCATGAATGGAAAAATCATCCATGATCTCTTCCGCTTCAGTCCGATGCCTAGTGTCGATTAAAAAACTCATTTTACAAGCATCGGTTTTCCGTGGGTTTGCTTAATAATAAAAGGCATCAAGAAGGGCATTTTTTTTAGTGTAATAAGCGCTGTTTCTGAAAGTGTACTATTGTTGAATAATTTAGAAACGAAATGACCAACTTTCAACCGATTTTTGAAATTTTGATTCCAAGCTTTCGCGTAGGATACTTCTAAAGTGCTTCTGGAAATGGTATGTTTAAAATAGTCAAGAATAAGTTCTGAGGCTATTTGAGCACTTCTAATAGCCATACTCATGCCGTTGCCACAAAGAGGGTGAATCATTCCCGCGGAATCGCCACACATGATCATATGCTCTTCTACCGGTGGTTTGCGGTCAAACGAAATCTGGCTGATGGTTAATGGGATATCAAACACTGGCGTGGTATTTTCAAAAATCGTTTTTATGTGGTTGTTTTTATAAAGTACCTGTTGTTGAAACTCCTCAATGTCCTTATATTTTTTAAACGCTGCTAAATTGGTGATATAACACACATTAATACTGTCATCTTCCACTTTAGACACCCCACAGTAACCCCCTTCAAAATTATGCAACGCCACCACATCATCAGGGAAGTCGCCTTTTACATGCGTTTTTACGGCTAAATAAGGCGATTTATTTTTGATAAACGTACGATTTAAACTAACGTCTAGGTTAGTGCGTTTGCCGTAGGCGCCAATGGTGATTTTCGCTTTATAGCGTCCGTTTTCTTTGGTGTCTACAGTAAATTTTTCATCCAAAAACTGCACTTGCACTACTGTATCCTGAACCATATGCACACCTTCTTCTTTAGCCTTTAAAAATAGTGCCTCATCCAAAGCGTAGCGACTGATTCCAAATCCGCCCAAAGGCAAATCAGCTGAAATTAATTGACTTTTGGCACTCGACACTTGGAGTCTGTTGATTTTTTTCGCTCCACAATCAAAGACATTAATCCCTAAAAAACGTAAATACGGCAGCACTTCATTGGAAACATACTCCCCACAAACTTTGTGCTTGGGATAGGTATTTTTTTCAATGAGAACGACACTAATTCCTGTTTTTTGTAAATGGATCGCTGCTGTAAGACCGGCTAATCCGCCTCCAATAATCAGCACATCAAAAGTGGTTCCTTTATTTTCCAGACAAGATGATTTAGCAATTAATTTTTATTAAAGATAAAGGGTTTTTACTAAAAAAGATACTGTGATAGTCAGAGAATAGTGTTTTATTTTAGTTTCAAATCACTAGAACAGAAGACAAATGCGAGCTGAATTTTAATTAGTGAAACTGAATTTTTAAAAGTTGCGAAGCNNGAACTTATACTTGATACCTCGTACCCTGGGTCGAGGTTGTTCATTCTATAGCCTCTATAATAAATTGTTGGTCTCTAAAAATAATCTGGTCTCCCTCTTTTTTTCCAGTAAGTGCTAAACCAATTGGTGTATTGGGTGAGATGGCGTAAAAAGAGTCGGAATTAACTCTAAATTGTCCTGCGCTAACTGCTATAAAATAGTTGGATTGAGAGGTGAACACAATACTTCCTAAACTGACAAGTTCTGTTGATTTGGTAATATCAATCTTAGATAAATTTTCCATAACTTTTTCTATCTCCGCCAATTGCTGCCCCACTTTTTCACGCTCCAATTGTAGCATTGCTCTTCCCGTTTCGTGCTTATCCCCGGCACTACTCTTGGTTTCCGAAGTCAGCGCTGCTTGAATTTCCCTGATCTGGGTGTGTATGTTCGTATAGCGTGCTTTTACAAAATCAACGCATTGGGCGTATAGCTCTTGCTTCAGTGGGGAGTTACTTTTCATCTTTTAAATCATAATTTAAACCCCCATGATAACCCATTTGTCTAACAATCCATAATTTACGCCCCGCAATATAAGGTGTGGCTGGATTGGCACGGTATTTTAAAGGTCGTGGCAGAATTGCCGCAATAGCAGCTGCCTCACTCTTGGTTAATTTTGAAGCCGATTTTTTAAACCAATACTGCGATGCCGCTTCAGCACCATAAATACCGTTGCCCATTTCTATACTGTTCAAATATACCTCCATAATACGCTCCTTGGTCCAAATCAACTCGATTAGAAATGTGACGTAAGTTTCCATTCCTTTCCTGACCCAGCTCCGTTGCGGCCATAAAAACACGTTTTTGGCCGTTTGTTGACTGATGGTACTGGCACCTCGCACCTTCTTTCCTTTTTGGTTATTATCAAAAGCTTTCTCAATGGCCTCCATATCGAAACCATTATGTTTTACAAAATTTTGATCTTCACTACAAATTACCGCCAACTGTAAGTTTTTAGAAATTTCTTCAATGGGCACCCAATCATGTTTCCAAACGGTTTTGGTATCTGCTCCCTTTTGTTCAATATATCTGATCACCATTAAAGGTGTTACAGGTACAGGCACCCATTTGTAAATGACAACCCCCATGAGTGGTATAGCCAAAAGCCATAAAATAACTTTAAAGAAGAATTTGAGTGTCTTTTTTATCATAATAATGAATGGATTCAAACGATTTGTGTGGAACTATTACGACCAATAATTAAAAAATTTAGGCAAGTATAATAACCCGTCAATTCACCAAGTCAGCCAATTCCCTTCCCACATGACTTCCTATGGCAATACCCATACCTCCTAAACGGACGCCGCAAAAGACGTTTGTACTTAAGGGTTTTACAATAGGTTTTTTAGTGCTACCAACTCCCATGATTCCACTCCACTGGTGCTGAATTTCAAACGGAGTCTGTGGTAAAATTGTTGATTTTAGAAGTGATATCAATTTGTTTTGGATAAGTTCCGTTTGGGCCATTTCTGTTGTCTCTTCAGTTTTAAAATCCAGATTACGTCCGCCACCTAATAAAATTCGATCATCAATATTACGAAAATAATAATACCCTTCATCGAGATGAAATGTGCCTTTAATAGGTAGATTTTTGATAGGTTTTGTAATCAAAACTTGTGCTCTGGCTGGTCTTACCCGGACGTCAATTAGTTTTGATGCGAAACCATTGGTACAGATTAACAGTTGTTTCGATTGAAATTCGAAGTGATTGGTTTTGATCTGCACTCGATTATTCAACTCTTCAAAATGCTCAACAGACACTGAATTAAGAATTAATACCCCTTTACGCAACACCAAATCCGTAAGTGAGCGCATCATTTTACCGGTATCAATTTGCCCTTCAAAGGGTGTAAAACAAAGTTGTTTCTGAATGTTTTTAAAGTTGAACGTATTTTCTTTAACTTCAAACACATCACCCTTAAAATAAGGTTTCAATATTGCATTGACGTTTCCCATTTGCGACATGCAACGGTGATAGCCTTCATCATCCTTATGGTCGAATAACTCATAGCCGCCATGTTGTTTGTAACCAATAGCAATATCTGATAGGCTTTGTCTCAACAGGTCTAAACCGCTACGTCGTTTTCGGATTAAATCCACAACCTCTTCCTCTGAATGCGATTTTAAATCATCCAGAATCTCACTGAGACTTCCAAAACAGGCAAATCCTGCATTTTTTGTACTCGCGCCTTGAGGCAAAAAGCCTCGTTCTAAAATGAGAATATTGGCTTTCGGGAACCGTTGTCTCAATCGTAATGCGCAATTGAGTCCAACAATGCCACTGCCCACAATAGTGTAATCAATGTTGGAGAGATAGCTCTTTATTTCCCAATAGGAAAGATTCATAGTGGTAGTATTTAAGGTTATAAAAGTAAGAATTATAAACTCGCTCTTTAAAAAATCATTGTACTTATTAGATAGTTTAGGAGGTTAGAAATTTAGTAAGAATTTTATTTCTCAACGTTGGCACACGAGCATAAAAAAACTCCGAAAATGACTTTCGGAGTTTTAATGTTATTCTTCAACCGGTGCTTCCATTTTAAAGCTTTCCATAAATTTGGTGGTATAATTACCAGCTAAATAGTCTGGATGGTCCATCAATTGTCTATGGAACGGAATGGTTGTTTTGATACCTTCTATCACGAATTCATCTAACGCACGTTTCATCTTATTGATAGCTTCTTCACGCGTTTGCGCCGTGGTTATCAACTTCGCAATCAGAGAATCGTAGTTTGGAGGTATTGTATATCCTGAATATACGTGTGTATCCAATCGCACACCATGGCCTCCAGGGGCATGAAGTGTGGTTATTTTTCCTGGTGAAGGTCTAAAATCGTTATACGGATCTTCCGCATTGATACGACATTCTATAGAGTGTAATTTTGGAGTATAATTTTTTCCAGAGATTGGGATGCCTGCTGCCACCATAATTTGCTCTCTAATCAAGTCAAAATCAATCACCTGTTCTGTAATTGGATGTTCTACTTGAATACGGGTATTCATCTCCATAAAATAGAAATTACGGTGTTTATCCACCAAAAACTCTATAGTTCCTGCACCCTCATATTTAATATATTCTGCTGCTCTTACTGCGGCTAATCCCATTTCAGTACGAAGTTCATCGGTCATAAATGGAGATGGCGTTTCTTCAGTCAGCTTTTGATGACGGCGCTGAATGGAGCAGTCACGTTCTGATAAATGACACGCTTTTCCGCGAGAATCACCAACAATCTGTATTTCGATATGACGTGGCTCCTCAATAAGTTTTTCGAGATACATCGCATCATTTCCGAAAGCTGCCCTAGCTTCCTGACGCGCAGAATCCCAGGCTGTTTTAAGGTTTTCTGCCTTCCATACGGCGCGCATTCCTTTACCTCCACCACCTGCAGTGGCTTTCAACATCACAGGATACCCCATTTCAGTAGCCAAAATTTCGGTTTGCTCAAAAGATTTCAAGATACCTTCACTTCCGGGCACACAAGGGACACCCGCTTTCTTCATGGTGGATTTGGCCGATGCCTTATCTCCCATTCTCTCAATCATTTCTGGAGAAGCACCAATAAATTTGATATTGTGCTCTTCACATATTTTTGAAAATTTAGCATTTTCAGATAAAAACCCGTAACCCGGATGTATGGCGTCAGCGTTTGTAATTTCTGCTGCAGCAATAATGTTGGACATCTTTAAATAAGACTCGCTGCTTGCAGGAGGTCCTATACAAACGGCTTCATCAGCAAACTTTACATGTAGACTTTCTGCATCAGCTGTAGAATACACCGCTACTGTTTTTATGCCCATTTCCTTGCAGGTTCTAATAACACGCAATGCTATTTCACCTCTATTGGCTATTAATATTTTTTTAAACATAACATTTCAAATTAAAAATTTCTCCCGATAGCTATCGAGACCAAGTACCAAATTCCATGTATTGGATTTTGGGATTTGTTTATTGGAATTTCCAATTGGTTATGATGGATCTACTAAAAACAATGGTTGATCAAATTCAACTGGAGAAGAATCATCAACTAAAATTTTCACGATTTTACCTGATACTTCAGATTCAATTTCGTTAAATAATTTCATTGCTTCAATAACACATAAGACATCACCTTCTTTTATTGCAGTACCTACTTCTACAAACATTGGCTTGTCTGGAGAGGGCTTGCGATAGAACGTTCCAATAATTGGAGATTTAATGGTAATGTACTTTGAATTTTCATCTACTACAGGCACTGGTGTTAGCGTTGGTGCAGGTGCCGGTGCAGGAGCTTGTGCAATATGAGCTTGCCCCATAGGTATTTGTTGCACATAAGTTGTGGACTCTCCTTTATCATCACTACCAGTTTTAATGGTAATTTTGATATCGTCCATCTCCAATTTAACCTCACTCGCGCCAGATTTAGCCACGAACTTGATTAAGTTTTGAATTTCTTTTATATCCATAATAATTGAATTTTAAATATTTTAAAGTTAGTTAGTTTATGAATCATACGCCCATGTTAAGTAAACTGAGCCCCAAGTAAAACCACCTCCAAAAGCCACAAATACCAATTTATCGCCTTTTTTTAGTTGCTTCTCGTAGTCAAATAATAGTAACGGCAGTGTTGCTGACGTCGTGTTTCCATATTTATGGATATTCACCATCACCTTGCTCTCATCAAGATTTATTCTGTTGGCGGTGGCATCAATAATACGTTTGTTGGCCTGATGTGCTACCAACCAAGCAATATCATCGTTTACCAGATTGTTTCTCTCCAATATTTTTTCAGTAACATCAGCCATGTTAAACACAGCATTCTTGAATACCATTTTTCCTTCCTGATAAATAAAGTGTTTGCCTTGTGCTACATCTTCGGGGGTTAGAGGATACGAAGAACCACCATGGGTGGCTTGTAAAAATTCTCTTCCGTTGCCATCACTTTTTAATATTTCGTCCTGAAGTCCGAAGCCCTCCATATTTGGCTCAAACAGCGCAGCACCTGCGCCATCACCAAAAATAATACAGGTAGCCCTGTCCTTATAATCGATCATTGACGAGTTTTTATCTGCACCTATCAAAAGGACTTTTTTATATTTTCCAGATTCAATATAGCGCGCAGCAACAGACATACCGTATAAGAAACTTGAACATGCCGCTTCCAAATCAAATGAAAATGCATTTATAGCACCTATTTGCGTGGCGGTATAAGCAGCTGTAGCAGCAGCTTTCATGTCGGGTGTTGCGGTTGCAACAATTACCAATTCTATTTCAGAAGGGTCCAACCCTTTCTTTTGTATGAGGTCTTGAGCGGCTCTGATGGCTAAATAAGAAGTGCCTTTGCCATCTTCTTTGAGGATTCTTCTTTCTTTAATTCCTGTCCTTTTGGTTATCCATTCATCATTTGTATCAACTAAAGTTTCCAAAATTTGGTTGGTCAATACATATTCGGGTACATATCCACCTATGGCAGTAATTGCAGCAGTGATTTTACTCATTATTTTATATTAGAATGACCTAAAATTTGACTGAAAGCAGTCAAAAGCAGTAAATAATTAATGAATTTACTAAAACTTAGTCAGATATGATGCAAATTAAGTTGTTTTTAAGACTTTCGAAAATTAAACACAAAAAAACGCTCAAGATTGAGCGTTTTATTATATGCATGCATAGTAATTATGCTAAATTTTCCTCTTTTTCAGAGTTGTCGATAAGCACTTGACCTCTGTAATAAAGTTTTCCTTCATGCCAATGAGCTCTGTGGAATAAGTGTGCTTCCCCTGTAGTAGGACACGTTGCAATTGTAGGAACTACTGCTTTGTAATGTGTTCTTCTTTTATCTCTTCTAGTTCTAGAAATTTTTCTTTTAGGATGTGCCATTTTAAATTGTTATTTATCCGTTAATAGTTTTTTTAATGTATTCCAACGAGGATCAATCTCCTCTGTCTTTTCTTTTTCTTCCAAGCCTTTAGGGCTCAACTCTTCTAATTTCTTAAGTACTTCTGACTGCAACGTGCCGTCTGCTATTCCTGGATGAATCCGTTTAATTGGCATTGATAAAATTATCAATTCATAAATATTTTGGGCCACATTAATTTCATACTCTCCATGGGGCAGCACCAAAATGTCTTCATTTTCATCATTATATTCCTCTCCAAAATTGACAACCAAATTAAATTCGCCTTCAATTTCTTGATTGTAGGGCTCATTGCTAGTATCACAATTGATATTTGCAGTGCCCAAAATTTCAAAATGCAACTCTAAAAATGTTGTTTTCTTTTCAAAAAGCAAGTCCACTTTTACATTTACATCATTAAAATCATCGTACTCAAAATGCTCAAAGAACTCCTTACCAATTTGATAATCAAAATGGTGCTTTCCTAATTTTAGACCTACAAACTGTATATCGTATTCTTTCAAAGGCTTCATGATCGCATTCATTTTGAGCCTGCAAATATAGAAAATATTTTTGTATTGGAAAGAAGCTATTAACAAAAAATGTTTATATCTTTTTGGACGCTTTTCTTAAAGGGTTTTTAGAAAGCTCTTGATACTCCTTTCTGTTCTTAAAAATCTGAATGGCAGTAAACACCGCTTCTTTAAAAGAAGTTTCATCTGCGGTCCCTTTTCCAGCAATTTCAAAAGCCGTACCATGATCTGGCGACGTTCTTACTTTATTAAGTCCGGCAGTATAATTAACGCCCTCGCCAAAAGTAATGGTTTTAAACGGAATGAGCCCCTGATCATGATAGGAGGCAATAATGGCGTCAAAATTTTTATAGTTTTTAGATCCGAAGAAGCTATCAGCAGCGTAAGGGCCGTATACCAATTTGCCTTTTTCTCTAATTTTTAGAAGTGTTGGCTTGAGTATTTTCTCGTCTTCTCCCCCAATTACACCATTATCCCCTGCATGTGGATTGATACCCATTACGGCTATTTTTGGTCGGTTGACCCTAAAATCTTTTACTAGAGAGTCATAAACGGTTTGCACTTTCTCTTCAATGAGCTTTGCAGTAATATGTTGCGGGACGTCTTTAACCGGAACATGGTCCGTCAATAATCCTACCTTAAGTTTATCAGTAACCATAAACATAAGACTGTTTCCGCCGAGTTCCTTGGCTAAGTAATCTGTATGCCCAGGAAATTTAAATGTATCGGATTGAATTGTCAATTTATTAATAGGAGCGGTTACCAACACATCTATAACATCAGTTTTTAAAGCTTCAGTAGCTT
Organism: Gelidibacter salicanalis; assembly: GCF_016469035.1. Lineage (GTDB taxonomy): Bacteria > Bacteroidota > Bacteroidia > Flavobacteriales > Flavobacteriaceae > Gelidibacter > Gelidibacter salicanalis_A. The sequence continues at coordinate 118,422 of NZ_JAEHJZ010000004.1, forward strand.
TCTCTAAAGATTTTATTGCGTATTCTCCGGCTTTCAAGTCTTCTTCCCCAAAAGCGATGTCCACATTCTCCTTCCAAACATTCAACACGTTCACTTTACCATCAATAATTTGAGTCAAATCGTTAATGCCATGAAAGTTGATGGCACTATCAAAATGCTTTTTGAAAAAAGACATCGTTTTAATCGAGGCAAAAATAATAGGGGTACAAAATTCAAGCATTCTAGAGTCTTCAAAAGTCTTTAAGATAATTTCTGATCCGATACCATTTAAATCACCTATGGAAATTCCTACTTTAATTCGCTCGTCTTTTTTCATTCTAATTTTTATTATACTTGACAATGGCACTCGGATTAAATGTGCTTTCTAAATGACTTCAACCTCTAATACTCATTAAAGTCATATCTTTGTAAACCATTGCACAAATGCAAATTTAACCAATTATTCGACATTATGTTTACTGGAATCATTGAAGATTTAGGAGTCATTACAAATTTAGAACAAGATCATGACAACCTTCACATCACCATAAAAAGCAATATTACCTCAGAATTGAAGATTGACCAGAGTGTTGCTCACAACGGTGTGTGTTTAACAGTAACCTCTTTAAACGATGCCCTTTATACGGTTACGGCAATCAGAGAAACACTACTTAAAACCAATTTGGGTGACTTAAATGTGAGTGCTGAAGTTAATTTAGAGCGTGCCATGAAGCTTGGCGACAGGCTAGATGGACATATCGTACAAGGTCATGTAGACCAAACTGCCGTTTGTAAATCTATCGAATTTCAAAATGGGAGTTGGTTGTTTACTTTTGAATATGATCCTTCTTTAAATAATATGACTATTGAAAAAGGTTCCATAACAGTCAATGGCGTCAGCCTTACGGTAGTCAACAGTAAGAAAAACGAATTTAGCGTGGCGATTATTCCATATACCTATAAACATACAACCTTTAAAACTTTGGAAGAGAGTAGTGTGGTGAATTTGGAATTTGATGTCTTAGGGAAATATATAAAAAGACTTTATGAGCTGAAATTGTAAGTTTAAACCTGTTTTTTAGAACGTTTTAGGATTTTATAGACTCCATAAATGATAGCAACTGCAAATAAGATGAGTATACCATTGTCGATGGGCACGCCTACAGGAGGAGGAGGACCACCACCATCTCTCGCTTCAGGCATCGGTGGTTCCTGAATATAGGCAAAAGCGTTAATAACACTTATGCACAGCGCCAAGGTGGTTGCAATATTTTTTTTGTTGTGGACAATCATTATCGAGCAAATATAAAAAATAAATTTCCTTAGCGAAATAAAACCTAAAAAACACGCGAGAGAATCAGGTTTAAACGTATTTATGTAGTTCTAATTTTGAAGCAGTAACTTTGTCTATATCAAACATTTATTTTGACCAACACTACTATTTATCTACCTAAAAATAGCAACAATTAATACGGGGAACAATTATCTGCTCGGATTTTAGTTAGAATACATAAATTGAACGATAAAAAGTAATTGAGATTATGTGCAATAGAAATTATTTCTTGAACCGTGAATTAGTTAGATAAAATAGACACTATTATTGGGTAGACCTCTTTTCTAAACGGATAATATTAGCCACTGTCTTGATCAATCGATGATGATTTTTCACAAAAGGATTCGTCTCATCCCATACATACCCAGCCAATACCGCACAAATCTGGCGTTTTATTTCCTTGTTATCTGCACCCTCAAAAAATATGGTCTGTAAATTTCCCGTGTACCATTCTTTAACGTAGGAAGCAAATACTGAGACTCCTTTTTTTATATACTCGGCATATTCTTTTTCCCAATCAACAGGTTCATTATTCAATTCTCTAGTGATTAATTTGGCTGCTTTTAATCCAGATTCCGTAGCAAACGTAACACCGGAGGAAAATACAGGATCTAAAAATTCGGCACTGTTACCGGTTAAAGCATAGCCTTTCCCATAAAGTTGGGTTACCGATTTAGAATAATTCTGAATGATTTTAGGTTCAAACAGAAAATCAACATTTTTAAATCGCTCATAATAATAGGACGATTTCTTTAACATTTCAGCCAAACGTTCTTCGGGTGTTCCTTCAAAACTATTGATAAAGTCTGTTTTACCCACAAAACCAATACTCGTGTTGCCATTGCTAAACGGGATGACCCAAAACCAAGTGTCTGTATCGAGCACGTCAAAGGTTATAAACGTACCTTCCGTCCCTTGTGGACGATATAATTCTTTTACATGACTAAATATTGACGAATGTTCAGGAATTGTGGAAGGTTTATCAAGTTTCAATAATCTGGGCAGAACCCGCCCATAACCGCTAGAGTCGATGATAAATTTGGCTTTTATATTATATTCATCCCCATTTTCCGTCTTCACCGTTGTTTGTGATGCCCCATCCTTATCAAATTCTACAGCTACCACTTCCTGATTAAAAGCAATGTCTACACCTTGCTTTTTCAATTCTTCAGTTAAAGCAAAATCAAAGTCTGCTCTCGGCGCTTGCCAGGTCCAATCATAGCCTGCAGTATATTTTTCCGCAAAATCAAATTCACAAATCGTATCACCTTTAATAAATCGTGCACCACTTTTAATCTCAAAATTTTGGGCAATCAAGGCGTTCAATAAGCCCACTTCTTCAAAATGATCCATGCAGCGTGGCAATAAACTTTCTCCGATAACAAACCTAGGAAACACATTTTTTTCAACCACTTTTACATTCACCTGATGCTTATGTAAATAAGCTGCCGCCACGCAACCTGATGGTCCTGCACCGATAATCAAAACATCAACCTGAACATCCTTCATACTGCAAATGGATTTAAATGATTTATTATTTTACATTTGTAGCACAAAAATAACCACTTTACTTCTGGTTATTCTACTATTTAAAAAACTTTGTGAATACGCTCTAAATGGTCACACTTAACGGAACCCTAGAAATTGATGATTTCAAACACGTTTTATTTGAAAAGCAATCCATTCAAATTAACGAAAACGTACTTGAAACGGTTGAAAAAAGTTTTGAATTTTTAAAAACCTTTTCACAAAACAAAATTATTTATGGCGTCAATACAGGCTTTGGCCCAATGGCCCAATATAAAATTGAAGATTCAGAGCGCCAAAAACTTCAATACAATTTAATAAGGAGTCATGCTTCAGGAACGGGGAACCCAATTCCTCCGCTTTATGTTAAAGCAGCCATGTTGGCACGACTGAACACACTTTGTTTAGGGTATTCTGGCGTGCATAAGTCGGTTGTAGAATTGATGGTGCAATTGATCAATAAAGACATTACACCTGTCATTTATGAACATGGTGGCGTTGGTGCGAGCGGCGATTTGGTACAATTGGCGCATTTAGCACTCGTTTTGATTGGCGAAGGCGAGGTTATATATAAGGACAAAAGACACCCAACAGAAGAGGTCTTCAAAATGGAAAATCTAAAACCCATCTCCATCGAGCTGCGTGAAGGTTTGGCCCTTATGAACGGCACTTCGGTGATGACAGGTATTGGCATTGTCAACACCATTTACACACGTCAGCTATTAAATTGGACGATAACCGCATCATCAGCCATTAATGAAATTGTAAAAGCTTATGATGATCACCTCTCTTTTGAATTGAATCAAACCAAGAAACATAAAGGTCAGCGTGACATTGCAGAACTCATGCGCGCCCATCTAAAAGACAGCAGCTTAATAAAAAAACGCGAACACCATTTGTATAATGACGTTCAAGATGTTTTTATTTTTGAAGATAAAGTTCAGGAATATTATTCCTTACGTTGTGTGCCGCAAATATTAGGACCTGTTTTGGACACCCTCAATCAGGTAGAAACTATTTTAATTGAAGAGGCCAATTCTGCCAATGACAATCCTATAGTGGATGTCAAAAATAAAAATGTCTATCATGGTGGGAATTTTCACGGCGATTATGTGTCTTTGGAAATGGACAAATTAAAATTGGTGGTAACCAAGACCTCTATGCTTGCCGAACGCCAGTTAAACTATTTGCTCAATCCTAGTCTCAACAACATTTTACCCCCTTTTGTTAACTTGGGGAAACTCGGATTAAATTTCGGGATGCAAGGCGTTCAATTTACCGCCACCTCAACGACGGCCGAAAACCAAATGTTATCCAACCCAATGTATGTACACAGTATTCCCAATAACAATGACAATCAGGATATTGTGAGCATGGGCACCAACGCTGCTCTGATTACCAAAAAAGTAATTGAAAACACCTACGAAGTACTAGCCATCGAGTTGATTACTATAGTTCAGGCTATTGAATATTTGGACGTAAAAGAGGCTGTCTCTTCAAAAACACGAGCGACTTATGATGCCATTCGTGAGATTGTTCCTATTTTTAAGGAAGATGTTGTGATGTATCCGTATGTGAATGCGGTTAAAGCATTTCTTATGAATCAACAAGGCTAAAATTTTTCACAGATATATTCTGTAGGAAATCAAAAACTAATCTATGTCCACACAAAATAAATACGCCCTAATCACCGGAGGTTCTCGAGGCATTGGGAAAGCTATTTGCATTCAACTCGCCAAAGATTCAGACTATCAAATTCTCATCAATTACAACGCCAATAAAGAAGCGGCACTTCAAACTTTAAAAGAGGTCGAAGCCGCTGGAGGTTCTGGGCAAATCATACAGTTTGATGTTTCCAATTTCGAAAGTGTTCAAACAGCATTAAACACTTGGCAGGAACAACAGTCAGATGCCATCATTGAAGTATTGGTGAATAACGCCGGTATTACCAAAGACGGGCTGTTTATGTGGATGAAACCTCAAGAATGGAATGACGTCATCAACACCAGTTTAAACGGATTCTTCAATGTGACCAATCAGCTTATCGAAAAAATGTTGTTGAACCGTTATGGCCGCATCATTAATATGGTGTCTATTTCTGGGCTTAAAGGTGTATCTGGTCAAACTAATTATTCCGCTGCGAAGGGCGCAGTTATCGCAGCGACAAAATCATTAGCGCAAGAAGTTGCCAAACGCAACATCACCGTAAACGCCGTGGCTCCTGGATTCATCACAACAGATATGACAGAAGACTTGGACGAAGCCACTCTTAAAAAGATGATTCCTGCCAATCGTTTTGGAAAACCTGAAGAAGTTGCGCATTTAGTCTCGTTCCTGTCTTCGAAAAAAGCATCCTATATTACCGGTGAAGTCATTGGTATTACTGGTGGAATTCACTAATATCTACTACCATTTCAGAACCGAAAAATTCACGTAAATTTGTCGCTTTAATAATGCGCTTACATCAAGCCCAAATATCACACTCAAAATGGCAGAATGGGATGGAAAATCGAGGGGCACTGTTTTCGGTTTTAAGGTCTTCGTGTTTTTTATAAAGAATTTCGGAATTAACGCGGCCTATGCATTGATGCACCTTCCTGTACCTTATTTCTGTTTGTTTTCTGGAAAAAATGTGCGCGGTTTACGCTATTATTTCAGAAACAGGCTCCACTATTCGCGATTGAAAACCATGGTGAGCATCTATAAAACCTATTATACATTTGGGCAGACCTTAGTTGATAAAATAGCCATTTCTTCGGGTCTTAGAAGCAATTATACTTATGAATTTGATGGTGAAGTTAAAATTGCTGAAGTTTTAGCCATGAACAAAGGCGGCATTCTAATCAGTGCCCACATTGGTAATTTTGAACTGGCACAGTATTTTTTCAAAGAGCGATTGGCAAAGGATTCGATTAGCATTGTGATTACCGACCAAGATCATGAGGAAATAAAAGACTATCTGGGGCAATATGTAAAAAAAGAAACCCATTTTATTGTTGTAAAGGATGATTTGTCGCATATTTTTGAAATTAATGCAGCTTTGGCCAACAACAGGATTATTTGTATTGCTGGAGATCGGTATATGAATAACACCAAATGTTTGGAGGAAACGTTGCTCGGTAAAAAAGCAAAATTCCCCTTAGGGCCTTTCTACTTAGCTAGTCGGTTGAAAGTTCCTGTGTTGTTTGTATATGTGATGCGAGAACCAAAAAGACATTATCATTTATACGCCAAATGGATAGATTACAACAAAGGCGACATGAATGACCTCTTGAAAAAATATACCGAAAATGTGGAGCAAATGATCGCGAAATATCCGTTGCAATGGTTTAATTTTTATGATTTTTGGGACGATAAAAAATGAAAACACCAATTACTGACATAACAAGCATAAAAAAGTTACTGCCGCATCGTGAACCCATGATGATGGTAGATTCTTTATTAGAATTTTCAGCAGGGAGAGCCACCGTAGGCTTTACCATATTAAAGGATAATCTATTTGTAGCAAATAATGAGTTCTCAGAAACCGGATTAATTGAACATATGGCGCAAGCCGCGGCCTTATACACCGGTTATAAAAATTATGCCGAAAATCAACCTGCAAAAGAAGGCTTTATCGCCTCCATCAAAACATTAAGCATTCAGCAATTGCCGAAAGTAAATGAATGTCTAAAAACTGAAGTTGCTATTGTCTATGAACTAATGCATCTCACCACCGTAAAACTTTCTATATTTAACGGCAATATTGAAATTGCCAACGCCGAAATGAATCTCGTGCTTAACGTATAAAAATGAAAAAGTCAGAAAAACAGGAAAATTCTTCATTGAAAATTTCCCATCAAATCCGAGTGCGATTTAGTGAGGTCGATTCTTTAAATATTGTTTGGCATGGCCACTACGTCAAATATTTTGAGGAAGGTCGTGAAGCTTTTGGTAGGGCTTTTGAATTGACTTATCTTGATGCAAAAACTCATGGATATGCGACTCCTATTGTGAAAACAGTATTAGAACACCAATTGCCCTTACGTTATGGCGAGGTGGCCACAGTTGAAACGACATACCTCAATTCGCGGGCAGCAAAACTCATGTTCGCTTACCGAATTACAAACGAAAAAGGCCAAACAGTCTGCACCGGCGAAACCACTCAAGTGTTCACCAATTTTGATACGAGTGATATGGCATTAAATCTGCCAGAATTCTATAAAAGTTGGAAAGAAAAACACGCATTATTGCATGACTAAGTGCTATATATCATACCATAATATGACGTCGTCATTAGGGTTTGACAGCGCGACCGTTTTTGAGGATCTCAAGAAAGGAAAACGTGCGATTCAATTTGTAGAAGATACTTCTCGTTTTTACAAACCATTTTTTGGAGCCGTCATCCCAACCGAAATCTTAAATTCTGTATTTCAAACTTTAGAACCGAACACTGAATACACCCGTCTAGAAAAGATGTTGCTGTTATCACTTTCTAAAACCTTAAACGCCTCAGAAATTGACCTCTCTGACCGTGTCGGACTCATCATCTCCACCACCAAAGGAAATATCGACGTATTGGGTCCCCAAAGCCAATTTCCCCAAGAACGTGCGTATTTGAGTGAACTAGGAAAAATTGTCCAAAATTATTTTGGCTTCAAAAATGAGGCGATTGTTATCTCTAACGCCTGTGTTTCAGGGATTTTATCGGTTGCTATTGCCAAACGCTACATTCAAGAAGGAATTTACGATCAGGTTTTTGTGGTTGCTGGAGATTTGGTTTCTGATTTCGTGATTTCTGGATTCAATTCATTCCATGCCTTGAGTGACGCTCCTAGTAAACCTTATGATACAAACCGGATAGGAATAAACCTAGGCGAAGTGGCTACTAGCGTATTGATAACTTCAAACAAAAATAATCTCTCTGAAGACGCTGTGGAACTCTTGGGCGAAGCCAGCTGTAATGACGCCAACCATATCTCTGGGCCGTCGCGCACTGGCGAAGGCTTGTATCGAAGTGTACAATCGGCTTTGGCAGAAGCGAACATCGATTCCAACACTATCGATTATATTTCAGCCCATGGAACAGCCACGCTTTTTAATGATGAAATGGAAGCCATCGCATTCAACAGATTAGGATTGCAGGACACACCACTAAACAGTTTAAAAGGCTATTTCGGACACACCTTGGGTGCTTCGGGGTTATTGGAAACCATAATTGGCATGCAATCATTACATCACAACACCTTAATTGCTTGCGCTGGATTTGAAACCTTAGGTGTCTCAAAACCGCTGAACATTATCAAAGAAACAACAACAAAAGAATTACGAACATTTTTAAAAACCGCATCTGGATTTGGAGGTTGCAATACTGCAGTACTCTTCAGAACATTATCATAACCCCTTATGTCGAAAAAAGAACTTAGAGCCGCAGATGCTTTACTGGAAGCACAAAAAATAGCCTTCGCACCTTTTATATTTCAATCATCAGTCACCTTAAAAAAATTGGGCGTGTTTGACCTGATTTTTGATAGGCGCCACAACGGAGGCGTCACCATTGACGATATTTCTGAGCAACTCTCCATCAGTCGCTACGGACTTGGTGTGCTTTTGGAATTTTCTGAAAGCGCCGGTATTGTCAGTACATCTGAAAATGGCATTTACGAACTTACCAAAACAGGCTATTTTTTAAATTACAGTAAAGACGTCAACGTCAACCTAAACTTTACGCACGACATTTGTTACAAAGGTTTGTTTCATCTTGATGAGGCCATCAAAACTGGAGAACCTTCAGGTTTAAAAGAGCTGGGACAATGGGATACTATTTATGAGGGCCTTTCGCAATTGACACCAAAAGAACAACAATCGTGGTTTGAATTTGACCATTTTTATTCGGATGGCATTTTTGAAGAAGCCTTGAAACGTGTGTTTAAAAACCAACCAAAGTTCTTGTTCGACATTGGCGGCAATACTGGAAAGTTTGCGTTACAATGTTTTAATTATGACGACAATATTCAGGTAAAAATCATTGATTTACCTGGACAGTTGAATAAAGCTTTAAAAAACATTAAAGATGCAGGCTTTGCTAATCGCATTAGCGGACAGGAAATTGATTGGCTAAAACCAAACCCTCAAATTCCAACAGGCGCGGACGTGATTTGGATGAGTCAGTTTTTGGATTGTTTTTCAGAAGATGAAATTTTGTTAATTCTATCCACATGTGTCGCATCTATGGATGCACATACAGAATTGATCATCATTGAAACTTTTACCGACCGTCAGGAATTCCCGATGTCAAAATTCATCCTCGAAGCCACATCGCTATATTTTACAGTGATGGCCAATGGCAACAGTAAAATGTATCCTGCTACGGTGTTTGAAACATTGATTGAAAAGGCTGGACTAACCATCGAAGAAGATTTAGCACTTGGTGAATATCATACCATGCTCGTCTGTAAAAAAAGTTAAGAATTTTTGGAACAAACCTATCATATATCATCCTATTGTCACATTAAAAACAGCAGTGTTTTTTTAAATGGGAAGCTCCTGTATGCAAGTCCCATTCAGGAATTTTCAGCATTTATAAAAAGTGCCGTACAACATTTGGAGACCGCTTATCCCAAATTTTACAAAATGGACCATTTGAGTAAATTGGCATTTTTAGCAGCGGATGTCCTTTTAAAAAACGCCAATTTATCCGTAGAAACAGAACACAACATTGCCATTATATTATCAAACAAGGCCTCAAGTCTAGATACCGATAGAACCTATCAAGCTTCCATCACTGACCCTGACAACTTTTTCCCAAGTCCGTCGGTTTTTGTCTACACTTTGCCAAACATTTGTATGGGAGAAATTAGCATCAAACACCAGCTTCATTCTGAGAATTGTTTTTTTATCTTTGACCGCTTTAATGCCGATCATTTATGGATCAACGCACAGAGTCTTCTAAAGCGAAAAAAAGCCGAAAAAGTCTTATGTGGTTGGATCGATTTTGATGATAAAAATTACGAAGCTTTCTTATATTTGGTAGCAGAAAATGGTATTATTGCACATAGCCCTAACGACATTAAGAGATTATACAAAACATGACAGAGTTAAGACAAGAATTGAAGGAGAAGATTATAGAGCAATTGAATTTAGAAGAGTTCACGGTTGCTGATATTGCTGATGATGACGCGCTTTTTGGTGATGGTTTAGGATTAGATTCCATTGATGCTTTAGAACTCATTGTGATGTTGGATAAAGATTACGGCATCCAATTGACGGACCCCAAAGAAGGAAAAGAGATTTTTAAATCTGTGGCTGTGTTGGCCGATTATATTACGGACAAGAGAGCTAAATAAGACCAAAACTATGGGCGTTGCGATTACCGGAATGGGCATAATTTCTGCAATTGGTCATTCCGTTGCAGAGAGCAAGACGTCTTTATTGGCTCCAAAAAGTGGCATTGGTACGCTAAAGCATATTCAAACCAAACATTCGGATCAAATTAAAGTTGGTGAGATTACGCTTTCAAATGCGGACTTAACCACACAATTGCAACTTCCCAAAGACCACAATTATACCCGTACCGGTTTATTGGGACTTTTTGCGGCTAGAGCAGCTCTCCAAGATGCCCAAATCAGTGCTATTTCCGAATACCGAACAGGACTCATATCAGCCACTACTGTTGGCGGGATGGATATGACGGAACTCTATTTAAAACAATTTGCAACCGACCCTGAGGCACAAAAATACATTCAGAGTCATCACGCGGGAGATTCCACTCAAAAAATAGCGGATGCCCTTAACATCACGGAATTTGTAACTACTATCAGTACAGCATGTTCATCTGCCGCCAATGCGATTATGTTGGGTGCGCGCTTAATTAAAGCTGGAAAATTGGATCGGGTTGTGGTAGGTGGCACGGATGCCTTATCAAAATTTACCATCAACGGATTTAAAACTTTAATGATCCAATCTGATGACCATTGTGCGCCATTCGATGCCAATCGTAAAGGTTTGAACCTTGGAGAAGCCGCCGCCTATTTGGTTTTAGAATCTGACGACGTGATTGCAAAAGAACAAAAGCAAGTATTGGCCTTTCTCTCTGGATACGGCAATGCCAACGATGCCTTTCATCAAACTGCATCCTCTGAAAATGGCGAAGGTGCTTTTTTAGCGATGACAAAAGCGCTAGAATTGGCGCGACTAACTCCTGAACACATCAATTATATCAATGCCCACGGCACCGCAACCCCAAATAATGATCTGTCTGAAAGCGTTGCCCTGCAGCGGGTGTTTGGAAGCCATGTTCCTGATTTTAGTTCTACCAAATCATTTACCGGGCATACCTTGGCAGCGGCTGGCGTGGTTGAAGCCGTTTTTGCAATCATCGCCCTACAAGAACAAACTATTTTTCCAAATCTAAATTTTAAGTCGCCAATGCCTGAAACGGGATTAAAACCAGTAACTTCAGTAGTCAAAATAGAGGTGCAACATATCTTGTCCAATTCGTTTGGATTTGGAGGCAACTGCTCCACACTTATTTTTTCGAAGGCATGAAAAACGTATATCTCCATAGCGCCGTCAGTATTTCAGCTCAAAACACCTTTGATAGCGACGGATTTTTGGAAGATATGAAACCTATCTCAGGAAGTACAGTGCCTGCACAATATCCAAATTATAAAGATTTTATAGCACCAATGGCCTCGAGACGTATGGCAACGGGTGTCAAAATGGGTGTTTCAGCCGCAAGTAAAGCACTGTATAACGCACAATTGACGCAACCCGATGCCATCATCACCGGAACAGGAATGGGCTGTATTGAAGACACCGAAAAATTTCTTAATTCCATTATTGGCAATGCGGAAGAATTTTTAACCCCTACCGCTTTTATCCAATCCACCCACAACACGGTTGGCGCTCAAATTGCCTTGGGACTTAAATGTAAAGCTTACAACAACACCTATGTGCATGCTGCCTTGTCTTTTGAATCGGCATTGTTGGATGCACAATTACTATTACAACAAGAGGAAGCAAAACATGTTTTAGTGGGCGGTGTTGACGAACTGGGCACCGAAATTATCAGCCATGTACGACACATGGAAGATGCTAACACTAATGGTATTCAAGTGCCGTTTGGGGAAGGCGCTTCGTTTTTTGTGGTGTCTTCAGAAGCAAAAGCCATTCAATTAGTGGATATGGACATTTGTAGTACTGCTTCGGAAAACACGATACAACAAAAATTAAATGGCTTTTTAAATAATAATGAGGTTCAAGCGTCTGATATTGATGTGTTGATTGCCGGTAGAAATGGGGATGTTTTTGATCCCTATTACGACAGCATCTCTACATTATTTAAAAACCCCACTGAACTTCACTACAAACACTTGATTGGCGAGTTTTATACGGCGTCATCTTTTAGTTTATGGACCGCTTTTAGAATTCTGAATCGTCAGCACATACCAAAACCTTTAATTTATAAAGGGGAGACGAAATCTAAAATCAGTACCATTTTACTTTACAATCAATTTAAAGGACGCGACCATAGTTTTATCCTATTAAAACGATGAAAAATTTCAAAATGACCAGTTTCGTAACCATAAGCCTGTTTTTGCTCTTGGTCATTCTCGATACGACCGTCGGGATCGCACTGTGGTGGTATATATTGTTATTAATCCTTTGGTTTTCAATAATAGCCTTAGCGAGTTTTAATATGAGTTGGGGTTTTTATGTGACAGCGTTTACTTCAAATAAAAATATATCCAAAAAGAATGTCGCCATTACTTTTGACGATGGCCCAAACCCGGAGTTTACCCTTAAAGTATTGGATATTCTGAAGCAGTATAACGCCAAAGCCACCTTTTTCTGTATTGGTGAACATGTTGAAAGGTATCCAGAAATTTTCAAAGCTATCGTTGCTCAAGGTCACGATATTGGAAACCATTCATTTTCTCACGAATTGATGATCGATTTTAATTCGGCAGAGAATTGGCTCGATGAAATCAAACAAACCGACAATACCATTCATAAAATTACGCGTAAAAAACCAACGCTCTTCCGTCCGCCATTTGGTGTCACCACTCCCAAACTGGCGCAGGCATTAGCAATAACTGAACATCAAGTGATTGGGTGGAGCATTCGGTCCTTCGATACGGTGACCAAGAACCCAGAATTCATCGTTAAACACATCACCAAACAGCTTAAACCAGGCGCGGTTATTTTGTTGCACGATAAACAAACCAACGTTTTGCCTGTTTTGGAACATTTATTGCAAGTTCTCCAAAAACAAGCCTATCAAGCGGTCACAATAAATGAACTTCTCAATGAAAATTAAACAGTATCTTTTCACTTTAACCTTAACCATTATGTTTGCGTTTAATGGGATGGCACAAACAAAACTGACGGCATCTGAACAAACAGAATTCAAAACAAAGGTTGAAAACACGGCAAAAAGCACCCAAACCATTGTCAGCGATTTTACCCAAACCAAACATTTAAGCGTGTTGGACAATGTCATTTCCTCTGAAGGAAAGTTGGTGTATAAAGCGCCAAACCTGGTCAAATGGGAATATGTCAAACCGTATCAAAATATTGCTATCTTTAAAGATGATCAACTCCTGGTGAACAATGAAGGTAAAAAAGATAAAATCGACTTGAGCTCCAATAAAATCTTTAAAAGTTTAAACACACTCATTGTCAACAGTATTAAAGGCGATATGTTTGATGAGACTCAGTTTGATTTGGCCTATTTCAAATTTGAAGAAGGCTATTTGGTGACATTTGTTCCGAAAGACAAGCGTATGAAAAAGTTTATAGCGTCTTTTGAACTTAAATTTTCTAAGTCTGATGCGGAAGTCAAAGAGGTGAAATTGATTGAGCCAAATAATGATTATACCTTAATAACCTTCGCCAACCGTAAAATAAACACACCAGTTTCTGAGAATGCTTTTATAAATTAAAAACCTCACGCGACGATCTAAAACGCCATGCTATTACAACATTTCTACACTATCGTTGCGTCTCAATCGATTGAACCGCAGTCTTTTGAAACAACCGTGACAATTCAAAAGGAACATCCCGTTTTTGAAGGCCATTTTCCCAATTTCCCTGTAACTCCTGGCGTTGCCATGCTTCAAATCATCAAAGAACTCACGGAAAACCATCTGCAGCAGTCCTTATTTTTAAAATCAGCATCCAATGTCAAGTTTTTAGCCGTGGTTGACCCCAATGTCAATGCCAGCTTAAAATTTAACATTGCTATTCAGGAAGACGGGCAACATATCAAGATAAAAAATAACACTTCTTTTAAGGACGGAACACCAGTTTTGAAATGTAATGTTACCTTTGTCAAACGCTAATCACGGTCCTGATCAATGACGCCTTCTGAAATCCAATCCAAAATAGAATCTTATCGCTGTTGTGTGGTCCTACCCACATTTAACAATGGGAAAACTTTAGAACGGGTAATCACTGGCGTTTTAGAATACACTGGAGACATTATTATCGTTAATGACGGTTCAACCGACGGGACAGCAGAAATTTTGCAAAAGTTCCCACAGACCATTCAAATCCATCTATCTCAAAATGTAGGTAAGGGCAATGCCTTAAAAACGGCGTTTAAACATGCTGTTCATTTAGGATTTGTCTATGCGATTACTTTGGACACGGACGGACAACATTTTCCATCAGACATTCCCAATTTTATCGAGGCTCTTGACACTTCAGAGAACAAAAAGGTGTTGATGATTGGCGACCGCAACATGAATAATGCGGATGTTTTGGCGACAAGTGCGAAAGGCAATCGCGTATCTACGTTTTGGATGAAAGCCGCTACAGGACTGGAACTTCAAGATTCACAATCCGGATTTCGATTATATCCCATAAAGGAAATGTCCTCCATACAATTTATGGATTCCACCAAAAAGTTCGAATTTGAAATTGAGGTGATCGTCAAATCGTATTGGGCAGGAATTGACATTATGCATGTACCTATTCAAATCCTCTATGACTTAAATGAGCGGGTCTCGCACTTCAGGCCATTCAACGATATTGCCAGAATGGTGGTGCTTTACACCTGGTTTTTACTTGTAAGAATAGTCTACATCATCCCCCGAAACCTTATTAGGAAACTAAAAAAAAAAGGACTAAAACGATTCTTTCTTGAAGATTTTTTAAGAAATCAGGATTCGCCTAAAAAGAAAGCATTATCGATCGCACTAGGTATCCTTTTGGGATTATCACCACTTTGGGGCTTTCATACCGTCATTGTCATTTTCTTAGCAATTTTACTCAGACTTAATAAAGTAATAGCCTTTGCTTTCTCTAATATTAGCTTTCCACCATTCATTCCATTAGTTCTTTTATTGAGTTTACAAGTAGGAAATTGGGTATTAGGCATTGAATCCCATTACACGTTGGAAGGCATTCAAGAGAATTTTGATTTGATGCAACATATAGAAGCCTACCTTGTGGGCAGTATTGTACTATCCACAACCTCCGCAGCCATCTTTGGTGTGTTAGGATACTTATTTTTCTCAATCATCGATCGAAAAAATGTGCTCACCCATGGCTAAGTTGTTCTATAAATTATACAATAGTATTCAAAGACGCAAATCAGTCTTTGTAGTAGGGCTATGTGTTGTTTTTGGAATGCTTGTTTGGATGGCTTCTACGCTAAAATTTGACGAAGACATCTCCAAGTTGATTCCATCCAATTCTGAAAATGAGCAACTCCAAAAAGTTTTAAAAACGGTTCAATTCGCAGATAAAATCATTGTTAATATTGAGAGGGAAGACAACGGCTCTACGGAAGATTTAACCGATTATGCCACACAATTTTTAGATTCACTTTCTGAGCGTTCAAGTAATTACGTTAAAGACATCCAAGGGAAAATAGAAGATGAAACCATTTTTGAAACCTTAGATTTTGTTTACACTAATGCGCCGCTCTTTTTAAGGGAAGCAGACTATAATCTACTCGCAAACAAATTACATCCTGATTCTATTGCCAAAATCACCGAGAGTAATTACAAAACATTGATTTCACCTTCTGGGATTGTTGCCAAAAAAACCATTGTTAAAGATCCGTTAGGAATTTCTTTAATGGGGATCAAACATTTGGAACAACTCGGGATTTCTGACGCGTTCACCCTTAAAGATGGATTTTTAGTCAGTAAGGATGAACAGCACATCTTGCTATTTATCACCCCAGAATATCCGAGCAGCAATACTAATGAAAACGGCATTTTTTCAGCGCAACTCTACCAACTACAAGAGGAATTGAACAGCGGCTATTCCAGCAAAGTAAAAAGCTCTTATTATGGGGGAACGCTCATTGCCGTGGCCAACGCACAACAAATTAAAAGCGACATTCAACTGACCGTCTCCATTGCGATGGTGTTACTTATGGCTGTTTTTATTCTTTTTTATAAAAAGTTGACCATTCCGATCATTCTATTTGTGCCCACAATTTTTGGTGGTTTATTGGCCATTACGACATTATCCGTCATTCGTACGGAGATTTCTGCCATTTCCTTGGGAATTGGCGCGGTGCTTCTGGGCGTCACGCTCGATTATTCTCTGCACATCCTCACCCACATTCGGAACAATGAAACCGTTAAGGAACTGTTTGATGGCGTTTCAAAACCGATTTTAATGAGCAGCTTAACCACTGCTTTAGCATTTTTGTGTTTATTGTTTGTCGATTCGCGAGCGCTTCAGGATTTAGGGATTTTTGCGGCAATTAGTGTCATAGGAGCTTCTATTTTTGCCCTCATTTTTATTCCACAAGCCTATAAGGGCAGTTTAAAAGGCGATTCAAAGTCTACAATTTTAGACCGAATGGCGTCGTATGACTTTCATAAAAACAAACTGGTCATCGGCGGTATTGGAGCGCTACTGCTGTTAAGCGCATTTACCTATCATCGGGTGGACTTCAATAAAGATATTTCAAACCTAAATTTTCAACCGGAACGGATCAAATCTGCGGAAGCGGAATTGGACAAACTCATCAACATCTCCTCAAAATCCTTATACGTGGTGGCTTTTGGAACCGATGAACAACTGGTTTTAGAAACGAATGATAGTATCTTTAGAACCCTTCAAAAACTGGAGCAGCAACAAGAGCTTATCAGTTACAATTCAGTGGGTGCTTTGGCGGCATCAGATAAAACCCAGCAGGAACACATTGTTACTTGGAACCACTTCTGGACGCAAGAACTCAAGAAACAAACCCAAGCTGAGCTGATTAAAAACGGCACTACTTTCGGATTTAAACACTCGACGTTTCAAGAATTTTATGAGCTTTTAGATCATGATTTTCAACCGCTAACTATCGAAGCGTACACAGACATCAATGTGATTCCCATCGACGATTTTATCGCAAAAGATGGTAATTTCATGACTGTTTCTTCAGTAGTAAACGTGGAAAACAACAAAATTCAAGAAGTAAAAGACGCGTTTAAAAATTCGAAAAATACTCTCGTTATCGATCGTCAAGCCATTAATGAAACCTTATTGGGACATCTCAAAAACGATTTTAATAAGCTCTTAGGCTACTGTTTAATTGCGGTGGCGCTGTTATTATTGCTGTTTTATAGAAATCTGAAATTAACGCTGGTTACCGTCATTCCAATTACCATCACTTGGCTGGTCACCATTGGGATTATGGGCCTGTTCCATTTGGAGTTCAACATTTTTAACATCATCATTTCCACCTTTATCTTTGGATTGGGCGTAGATTACAGTATTTTTATGACCAACGGCATGAAATCAGGAGTTGCATCTATGACCACGCATAAAACCTCTATCATTTTATCCGTTTTGACTACAATTTTGGGCGTTGGCGTTTTAATTTTTGCGAAACATCCTGCCTTACATTCGTTGGCAAGCATCTCTATAATTGGTATATTGTCAGCAATGTTCATTACGTTTACGATTCAGCCATTGCTATATAAATTTCTTATTTTAAAACCGAAAAATGGGAACGATTAAAACCACACCAATCACCAAAGTAAAATCCATCAGCAAAGAAGATTTTATTGAGCAGTATTTTAAGCCTCAAAAACCTGTCTTAATTGAAGACCTCACCAAAGACTGGCCTGCTTACGAAAAATGGAGCCTAGACTATATCCAAAGTTTGGCGGGAGATCAAATTGTGCCTTTATACAACAATGAGCCGACTAAAGGACGCCAAAACTCGGTGGTGCCAGCAAAAAAAATGAAGCTGTTAGACTATATTGAAATCTTAAAAACGCAGCCTACTGACTTGCGTATGTTTTTCTTTAACGTCCTTCAAAAAATGCCCGTGTTGCTGAATGATTTCAGTTACCCCGACATTGGTTTAAAGTTTTTTAAGAAATTACCGGTGATGTTTTTTGGAGGTAAAGGCTCTAAAGTTTTGGCACATTATGATATGGACTTGGCCGATTTGGTGCATTTTCATTTTCATGGCCATAAGCAAGTCACGCTTTTTGCGCCAGACCAAGCCAAGCATCTCTATAAAGTACCTTTTACGGTCCATAATCTAGAAACGATTGATATGGACCATCCTGATTTTGAAAAATATCCTGCTCTGCAATTGGCAGAAGGGATTTCGGTAGAAATGAAGCACGGAGATGCCCTGTATATGCCTAGTGGCTATTGGCATTATATTACCTATTTAGATGGCGGATTTTCCATCACCCTCCGCGCTTTTCCAAGAAAAGTAGGACGTTTGGCCAAACTATTTTCCAATATTGTCTTTATGCGAACCTTTGAAAACGTGATGCGTCGTACCGTTGGGCAAGGTTGGGTGGATTATAAAGAAGATCAGATGGTCAAGCGCATGAACAAAAATTACAAGAAAAAGCATTCAGATGCCTAAGCATCCTTTCATACAAGTTCTTTTCTGCGGACTGGCGACACTTTTTTTGTCGTCTTGTGGCATTCGGAAATCGCTTAACAATCTCCCCGATGTTAGCATCTATAACGCCTCTATTCCCGAGCGCATTAAAGTCAATGATTCCACTTATGTTGTAGGCAACAGTTTTCTGACCAAGAACAAACAAGGTATTTGGGAACTTTATGTGGAAGGCGATGCGCTGGAGCGTGGCCTCATATCAGGTCGTTTATCAGAAGAGATCATTTATAAACAAGAAGGCGTTTTTTTAGATAAAATTGAGAGTTTGGTGCCTTCTGAAGGGCAGCAGAAATTCCTGAAAAAGTTTCTTTCTTGGTACAACCGCAAAATGTACAAACATATTCCGGAAGAATTTAAAGCAGAGATTTATGGGATTTCACGTTATATGTCTGATGATTATGATGCCATTGCCACACCGTATTTAAGAGCTTTATACCTCCATGGCGCCCACGATATTGGGCATGCATTACAAGATTTAGCCTTGGTAGGCTGCACCTCTTTTGCGGCTTGGGATGAAAAAACCGAAGACGGCCAATTGCTCATTGGTAGGAACTTCGATTTTTATGCGGGTGATAAATTTGCAGAAGATAAAGTGGTCTCGTTTATAAATCCTGACCAAGGTTATAAATTTATGTCCATTTCTTGGAGCGGTTTTATAGGCGTGGTTTCTGGGATGAATGAAAAAGGATTGACCGTGACCATAAATGCTGGGAAATCTAAAATTCCGTTAGTTGCCAAAACACCAATTTCCATCGTGACACGTGAAATTTTACAATACGCCTCCACCATTGCCGAAGCCATTGCCATTGCCAAAAAACGCGAGGTGTTCGTGTCTGAAGCCATTATGGTAGGCAGCGCGATTGATCAAAAAGCCGTGTTAATTGAAGTTTCGCCGAAAAACTTTGGGGTTTACGAGGTCGAAAATTCTGATGAATTGATTTGTTCCAACCATTTTCAAAGTGACGCCTATAAAAACGACCGTCGCAATAGAAAGACCATCCAAAATAGCCATTCCCAATACCGATACGATAGAATGCTGCAATTACTGGAAGAAAAAGATAAAATGACTCCTGAAAAAGCCGTCTCAGTGCTACGAAATAAAGATGGTTTAGATGATAAAGCTATCGGATTGGGTAATGAGAAAGCCCTAAATCAACTGTTGGCACACCACGGTATTGTGTTTAAACCTGAAGAGCTCAAGGTTTGGGTGTCCGCAAATCCGTACCAGTTGGGTGAGTTTGTGGCTTATGATTTGAACACCGTTTTTAACCACAGAAACGGTAATCCTTCCACAGTAACGGTGTCCAATGCAGAATTAAATATACCTAAAGACCCATTTTTGGAAACTGATGCCTATAAAAATTACGAAGCGTATCGTGTTTTAGAGCGAAAGGTGGAACATCTCTTAAAGGATAAAGAAACAATAGATGAAACCGCACTGCAAAAGTTGTCGGAATTAAATCCAAACTATTGGAAAGCCTACTATCTTGCAGGGCTCTACCATTATGAGCACCAAAATTATGCGATAGCACTCAAAAATTTTGAAACCGCTTCCACCAAGGAAATCACAACAATTCCTGATGCTGAACAAGTTGCAAAATATATTAAAAAATCAAAACGAAAACTCAAATGATTCCTGATATCGAAACCAAATCTACCGCTGAAATAAAAGTCTTTCAGGAAACCCAATTGAAGCTTACTTTGGATTATCTGTCCAAAAATTCCCCTTTTTACAAGCGGCATTTTGAAACACATCAACTTTCGATATCAGAGATTCAAACCCTTGAGGATTTGACAAAGATTCCCGTCACCACAAAGGACGACTTACAACAATTTAATGACGATTTTATTTGTGTCCCAAAATCTAAAATCATTGATTATGTCACTACGTCTGGCACTTTAGGCGATCCTGTAACCTATGTATTGACTGATGCCGATTTGGAACGTTTGGCCTATAA
The DNA here is from genome assembly GCF_016469035.1 of Gelidibacter salicanalis. GTDB lineage: Bacteria > Bacteroidota > Bacteroidia > Flavobacteriales > Flavobacteriaceae > Gelidibacter > Gelidibacter salicanalis_A. The sequence goes on from NZ_JAEHJZ010000004.1 coordinate 139,084, forward strand.
CGAAGCGATTTCATTTGCGTGTGCGGGTGTAAGTTCGGGAGACACTTTACAGTTAATGACCACCATGGACCGTCGTTTTATGGCGGGATTAGCTTATTTTTTAGGCGTCCGGAAAATGGGTGCCGGGATTATTAGGGTTGGCGCCGGAATCCCTGAATTGCAATGGGATTCCATTATAAAATTTCAACCCACTTACCTCATCGTGGTACCATCGTTTTTATTAAAAATGATTGCATACGCACAACAGCACGATATTAATCTCGATACTTCTGGAATTAAAGGCGCCATTTGTATTGGAGAAGCCATCCGAAATGAAGATTTCACCCTCAATACGTTGGGTGAAAAAATCACCGAACATTGGCCAATCGATTTATTTTCGACCTATGCCTCTACTGAAATGAGTACCGCCTTTACGGAATGTGATGCACAACAAGGCGGACACTTGCATCCTGAACTCATCATTGCGGAGCTTTTGGATGAACACAATACCCCTGTAAAAGAAGGTGAAACGGGAGAATTGACCATCACCACCTTAGCTGTTGAAGCCATGCCATTGCTGCGTTTTAAAACAGGCGATATGATGAAAGCGCACCACGCAGCTTGTCAATGTGGAAGAAACACTCTGCGCCTTGGACCAATTGCAGGACGACGAAAACAAATGATCAAATATAAAGGCACTACTTTATATCCACCAGCTATGGAAAATGTCCTCAATAATTTTAATGCCCTGGAGAGTTTTGTTATTGAAATTAGTCACAACGCCATTGGCACTGACGAAATTTTAATTAAAATCGCCTCACATTCGCCTTCAGAACTACTATTAGGACAAATTAAGGACCATTTTAGAGCCAAACTGCGGGTCACTCCAAAATTGGAGTGGTGCGACAAAAAAGAGATTGACGCTTTGCGCTTCCCAAAATTAAGCCGAAAACCAATGCTGGTTATTGACAAACGAAAATAATACCGTAATTTTAAAGGGATCATGACTCATAAAAACAACATCTTAAATAGAGCATCTAAAAAACCAATCCTATGGGACGCTTTTTATAATGCCACCGGAATTCAAAAACCTTTGGTCATCTTTTGTCATGGCTACAAGGGGTTTAAAGATTGGGGTGCGTGGGATTTGGTAGGGGAAGCATTTGCTCAGGCCGATCTATTTTTTGTGAAATTCAATTTTTCGCACAATGGCGGCACCATGGAGCAACCTATTGATTTTCCCGACTTAGAAGCTTTTGCCGAAAATAATTATTCAAAGGAATTGGAAGATTTAGAGGATCTGATCAATTTTTTTCGCTCCACTTCCAATCCTTTTCAAGCTGAAATTGATCCTAATAAACTGATATTGATTGGACACTCTCGCGGTGGCGGCATTGTTACCATTAAAGCTACAGAAGATGATCGGATCACGAAAGTGATCACTTGGGCAAGTGTAAGTGATTTTGGGAAACGCACAGCCACCTCTGGCGAACTGGAGCAATGGCAAAAAGACGGGGTGAAATATGTTCTCAATGGCAGAACTAAGCAGCAAATGCCTCATAACTATCAGTTTTATGAAGATTTTAAAGCGAATGAATCCCGTTTAAACATTGAAAAAGCAGTTAAGAAACTTAACATTCCGCATCTCATCATTCATGCAAAAGACGATCCCTCAGTTGCGTTTAGCGAAGCTGAAGCCCTGCACTCTTGGAATACTAAAAGCATACTTTTTCCAATTGAAAACAGCGACCACGTTTTTGGCGCCTCTCACCCTTGGCAACCGGAAGTTCTTCCGGCTCCCTTGGAAAAGGTCGTTCAGAAAAGTACGGCATTCATTAGGCCATAATTAGTTATTACCAACATTGCAGTCAACATTAATCTTAAATGGATACGTTTAAGTTTTAAACAATTTATAATATGCAGACTTTTTCAAATCTTTAGTATTTTTGACAAGTTTTTTACAATGCAAACACCACATTTTTATGATAAATAACGCTTTCAAATTTTCAGTGAATAAGATGTTGCTGCTTATATGTATTGCTACAGTTACGGCTTGTGCAACCTACAAACCACAATCTAAAATAGCATTACAGTCAGACACCACAAAAAAACCAATCCATACGTTTTTTGTAGCTGGCGGACTTGGCACTGAAGCGTCAGATGCGAATCCGGAACTTCAAAAATTGTTAAAGTCTTATTTAGACAAGGCTGAAAAAGAAAGCACCCTATTGTATACTGGCGATTATATCCCGAAAGATGCTAACAAAAGCACCCGCGAAACCTACATCAAAGCTCAAGTAGACATTGCTAAAGATTTTAAAGGGCATACGGTGTTTACCCCTGGCCATCATGAGTGGAGCAGCAATGACACTAAAGAAATTGAATGGGTTGAAGATTATTTAAAAGATAACAAGATTAAGAATTTTGAAGTACAGCCCAACAATGTATGTCCTTTAGAATATGTTGAAGTCAATGAAACCTTGGACATTCTCTATGTCGATTCTAACTGGTTTTCTATCAATTGGGATCACGTAGATGGCATCAATGAAAAATGTACTGATATCAACACCAAAAGACGCTTTAACGAGGAATTTGAAGGATACATTAAAGATTCAAGAGGTAAAAACCTTTTGATTGTTATGCACCATCCACTTTTTAGTAATGGGAAATATGCGGGCAAACGTACGTTTGGAGAAAGCATGGTGCTTCCAATACTTGGACCTATCGTAGATGAAATTCAAAATTTAGGCGGCTTTTCTAAGCAGCAAGCCAATTCACACCGTTATAATTATTTACGGACCGTGGTGAGTTCTTTGGCACAGGATAATGATAGAGTGACTATTGTTTCTGGCCATGAAGAAAGTTTACAATATTTAGCCAGCAACAATATTCGACAAGTCATCAGTGGTTCTTTAGGATCACGTACAGGAACTAAATTATCGCCAGGCACCATCGCCAATGTTGGGGGCTCTTTGGATTTTGAAGGGAAATTTAGCTATGGTGAGAAAGGATTTGCCATTATCAATTATTATGAAGATGGATCATCTGACGTGAAGTTCATTACAGAAGCAGACACCTTCGCATTTGATATGAACGACAAGTTTCCAGAAAAAGAAGCAGAATACCCAATTCCATCCTTTACAGAAACTACCAAAACAGTACCAATTACAACCGATGAACAAAAATTGGATAAATCTGGTTTTTACAAATTTATTTGGGGAGACCGTTACCGCAGTTATTTTGGAAAGCCTGTAACTGCTGATATTGCAATCTTAGACACTTTATATACAGGTTTAAAAATCACTCAAAAAGGTGGTGGACATCAATCGTATTCAGCCCGTCTTGCAGATGCTGAAGACCGAGAATACGCTATGCGAGGTCTCGAAAAGGATGCGCTTAAATTTTTGCGTTTCAAAGTACCTGGAGTGGCTTATGTGGAAGAAGACTTTAGGGGTTCTTTTCCTGAAACTGCAGTCTATGACTTCTTTACCACAACCCACCCTTACATGCAATTGGTCATCAATCCGCTAGCAAAATCAGCAGGTGTCAACCACGCCAACACGCAATTATACTATTTGCCAAAACAGCCTGGATTTAAATTTTTAGGTGATAATTATGGCGATCAACTGTATTTTATTGAAGAGCGACCAAGTGATGAGCAAAAAGATTATGAAGGCTACAACCGTTCAACGCCTAAGGAAGACGGAAAAATAGTCAACTTTGAAAGTACGACTGACGTGCTTGAAAAATTAAATGAGGACGAAAAATATACTATTGACCAGCGTGCTTACATTCGGGCGCGATTGTTTGACATGCTTATTGGCGATTGGGACCGTCATTATGACCAATGGCGTTGGATGGAATATGAAATCAGTGATGATGACGTGCGGTTTATCCCTATCCCAAGAGATAGAGATGCTGCCTTTTCAAAATTTGATGGTGTTGCCATTCCCATCATAAAAATGTTATTGCCAGACGTTCGTTTTTGGCAATCTTATGACACCAATATTAAAAATATCAAATGGTTTAATGCCGAGGGTAATAACCTAGATATGGCCTTTTTAAATAAACACGATGCCTCTGTTTGGGTAGAAGAAGCCAAAAGCATTCAAGCCAACATGACTGATGAGGCCATTGACCAAGCATTTACAAGATTACCTGTAGAAGTTCAGGATGATGCTTCAGAAGACATTAAAAATAAATTAAAAGGCCGTTTAAAGAATCTCGATGACATTGCCAAGCGCTACGGCGACCGCATGCAGCAAGTTGTGGTTATTCACGGTACGCATAAAGATGATAAAATTGAAATTACACGACTTCCACAAGGAAAAACCAAAGTGGTCCTAAAACGCTTAAAAACGGATGCCCCCAATCCAGTATTTTATGAGCGTACCTTTGACAGAGACGCAACTAAAGAACTTTGGATCTATGGTTTAAATGATGACGATAAGTTTGTCGTTTCAGGTGAAGGCGACCGTGAAATTATGATTCGGTTAGTTGGTGGTTATGGTGATGATGTTTTTGAAGTAAGCAATCGTAAAAAACTAAAAGTGTATGATTGGAAGCATGAAAAAGCAGTATTCACTGATAAAACACCTTCTAAACAATTTACACAGCTTTATGAAACCAACACTTTTATTTACAGAGAGTTTATAGAAAACTCCAATGTATTCTTCCCAAATATTGGATTTAAAACAGATGATGGTTTATTTATAGGAGCAAAAGACACCTATACAAACCACGGTTTTAATGGTGAAGATTTTAGATACAAGCATTTCTTGTCTGCTAATTACTTCTTTAATTATGGGGCTGTAGAATTGGAATATGCCGGCACATTTGCCAACATTATTCCGAATTGGAATTTTGAAGCTCAAGGCTATTATACAAGTGCAAAATTTGCCAATAACTTTTTTGGGTATGGCAATGACACCGCCTATGATGAAGACGCCGTAGGTAAAGACTTTAATAGAGCACGGGTAGAACAATTGGAGTTAAGAACAGGAATAGCTTATAGAAGTATCCATTTTCATGCCCTATTTGAAAACTATAAAGTGGAGAACAATTTAGACCGAATGTTCAATACCACTGATTTTAATGAACCTGCCGTTTTTGACAATCAAAATTACATAGGTGCTGAGGCTGATATATTATATGAAAATGCTGACGCCAGGGACTTTCCAACACGCGGACTTTACTTTAATGCCGTGCTTGGCTACAAGAAAAACTTAAAATTGGATGATAACCAATTTGGATATGCAACCTTAAAGTTGGGGTTTGATAAGAAATTGATTCCTTCAGGAGATCTAGTGTTAGGTTCTAAAGCAGAGATCAGCACCAATTTTGGAGATGACTTTTTATTCTATCACGGACAATCTATTGGTGGCGACACCGGATTGAGAGGCTATAGAAACGAACGTTTTACCGGAAAAACATCGTTTTACCACAGTTCAGATTTGAAATTGCGTTTAAAAGAATATGTTACAGCAATAACGCCAATTACCATCGGAATTTTTGGTGGTTTTGATTATGGTCGTGTGTGGATGCCTGAACAGAATTCAAATACCTGGCACAACTCCGTTGGTGGTGGCTTTTGGATTGGTAGCCTAAATGCATTTTCAGTAAATGCGGGTTATTTTGTGTCTGAAGAAGATGCCATTTTACAAGTTGGCTTAGGCTTTGGTTTTTAATTAATCTGCTTAAATAGACGTTGCTATGAGTTTTGAAATCATCCTTGTGTTTATCATTCTAGGAGTTACCATTCTACTCTTTGCAACAGAAGCTTTGCCCATTGATAAGATAGCATTTCTTATCATTGTGGCATTAGTTTTATCCGGGTTGACCTCACCAGAAGAGGCCATAAGCGGATTTTCAAGCCCGGCAACCATCACCATATTGATGCTCATGATTTTGGCCATAGGTCTTGAAGACAATGGGGTTATTGATCTCTTGACCCAATCTATTAAGAGGTTAAAAATTTTGCCAGTGGTCTTGATGGTGCCGATATTTATGCTCATATCGGCATCCATTTCAGCCTTTATCAGTACTACTGCTGTGGTGGTCATCTTTATAAAGATAATTGCACAGCTCTCTGAAAAATATAATTTTTCATCCCCCAAACTACTTATGCCCATCTCCTTTGCCGGTATTCTAGGAGGCAGCTGTACACTGATGGGAACCTCAACCAACATTTTGGTAAATTCAGTAGCTAAAAAGTTAGGTGCAGAACAGTTTTCATTCTTTGAATTCAGCATTTATGGTCTTATCCTTTTAGCCGTGGGGGTAGTTTTTATGACCATTGCCAGCAGATGGTTACCAAAGGCCAATAATGAGGGACTTATTGACACCTTTATAGACAACACCTTCCTATTCACCTTAACGGTTAGGGTAGAATCGAAACTTATTGGGACTGCTATTTCTGATGCTAAGTTTTATAAAAACCCTGATATACGTGTTTTAAAACTTATTAGAGATGATATTGTCAATGACAACCCTGGCCCTAATACAACGTTGAGAGCTCATGATAAGTTGGTGGTATTGAGTGATGTTAAAGCCTACGCTTCAATTTCCACAAGTGAGTTCGCGCTTACTGCTGAAAACGAACTATACTTTCCAGATGAAACAGATCCTAAGGAAGAAAAGAAAAACCCTTTTAGTTATATTGAATTGCTCATTCTTCCAGGCTCAGAATTTATTGATAAATCATTTTCTGAAATAAAAAATATGCTGTATAATGTGGCGCGTCCTTTGGGCATTCAGAACAGAAGACAGTTTCAAAAAGGCATGCGTTTAAATTTTCCAAAGTTTATAAAGAATACCAATTTACAAGCGGGAGATAAATTACTTTTAAAGGCCAAACAAGATGAAATTGAGCACTTATACTCTTTAGACAATGCGCTTGTCTTAAGACATCATGAGGAAGATTACAACATCAACCCTTACAAACGGGCCATAAGTTTATTTGCTTTGGTTATGGTGGTAGGATTGGCTGCAAGTGGTATTTTAACCATCCTTACAAGTACCCTAACTGGCGTAGCTTTGTTGTTGATTACGGACTGTATCAACCTATCAAAGATTTACAAAAAAGTCAACTGGCAGATCATTTTTTTATTGGCAGGTATGATTCCGCTGGGCATTGCGATGAACAACTCCGGCTCAGACATTTGGATATCAGAGGTGTTATTAGACTTGCTTACCGGTCAAAACAACATCATTATTTTAGGAGTGCTTTTTGGTATCACCATGATCATGAGTGGGTTTATTTCCAATAACGCCACTGCGGTAATTATAACACCAATCGCCATTACCCTCGCTGCCGGATTGGACTTGCCCGCAAAGCCGTTTATCCTTGCCGTGATGTTTGCCGCTAACTTTAGTTTTTTCACCCCTATGGGCTACCAAACCAATACGCTCATTTATGGAACCGGGGCTTATAAATTCAGACACTTCTTAATAATTGGCGGATTATTGTCCATTATTTTATTGGTGGTTGGTACACTTTTATTATCCACAATGCTCAAAACAGCGTAGATCTCATCATCTGCTTTCAATTGGGCTATGATTATAATACTTCAGACCCTTGTTTATTGCGATATTCTAAAGCCAGCGTTCCATAATTTCGTTATTCAGTAAAAATCTAAAATATGTAAACTGTTACGCTTAGCTTTAGTAATTTTAAAGATTCTAAATAAATTTCACATCATGTCCACACAGCCAAAATTAACACGTTTCAATCAAAGTGTTTTATCAAAATATCAAATCTACAATGGTATTTTCATGACCTTGCCTTTTGATGCCGTAACTAAAACCGGTGTCTTATTGCCCTTATTTCATGAAACTTGCCAAAAAGGTTTCAAGGCTGGCGAAGACCCCACCTCCATTGTCAATTCATTTTTCAAAAAATACCAAGCGCGCCGCACTCCAGAAAGTCAAATCAATCTGTTGTTTCGTTTTATTCAATATATAGAACGCCAAGTCGTCCTGTTCGATGCTATTGAAGACGCTGCATTCCCGAATGTCAACAACATGGACGGGATTGGAACTTTAAGGAGTTTAAAAGAAAGTGCTACCGCTGAAAACAAAATGGAACTGCTCCAAAAATATTTGGAAGAATTTAAGGTGCGTATTGTTTTAACCGCCCATCCTACGCAATTTTACCCAGGATCAGTTTTGGGTATTATTACAGATTTGACCGAAGCTATTAAAGAAAATGATTTGCTTCGCATTAACGATCTATTGGCACAATTAGGAAAAACCCCATTTTTTAAACATAAAAAACCAACGCCTTATGATGAAGCGATTAGTTTAATCTGGTATTTGGAGAACGTTTTTTATAAGTCATTTGGAGACATTTATGATTATATCCAACAAAATATTTTTGATGGTAAACAGATTGACAACAACATCATCAATATTGGTTTTTGGCCAGGTGGAGATAGAGACGGAAACCCTTTTGTAACCCCTGAAATTACCCTTAAGGTTGCAGTACGTTTAAAAGAAACCATAATTAAAAATTACTATCGCGACGTCAGAAGCCTCAAGCGTAAACTCACGTTTTCAGGTATTGAAGAGCGTATGTCAGTCCTTGAAAAAGAGCTGTATGAACTCATGATTGGCAATCCTTCTGATTTGACATTAGAAAGTTTTAAAGCAGAATTAATTTCAATTAAGGAGGTCATCATTAAAGACCACCAATCCTTATACCATTCAGAAATTAACAGTGTACTTAATAAAATACATCTATTTGGGTTCCACTTTTCAACCTTGGATATCCGACAGGATAGTCGCGCCCACGAGAAAGTATTTACCGATTTGGTAGACACTTTATTGGCAAATGGCAGTACTATTTTTCCTAAAAATTATTTCGAGCTTTCCGAAAACGAACAGGTGGACGTGCTTTCAAAAGTTGAAGGCAAGATTGACTTATCTTTAATCACAGATGAAGAAACACTTAAAACTTTAGAAACCATGGAAGCTATTAAAACCATTCAAGAAAACAATGGTGAACAAGCTTCAAACAGATATATCATTAGTAACAACCAAAGCACGCTGCACGTTATGCAACTGTTTGCCATGTTAAAATTGGTCGCATTTCACGACAAATTAACTGTAGATATTGGACCTCTTTTTGAAACCATTACAGATTTAGAGAATGCTCATTTGGTGATGGAAGACCTTTATACAAATCCTGCCTACAGCGCACATTTAAAATCGAGAGGCAACAAGCAAACCATCATGCTCGGCTTTAGTGATGGTACCAAAGACGGTGGCTACTTAATGGCCAATTGGGCTATTTATAAAGCTAAAGAACGGCTTACCGAAATTTCTCGTAAATACGATGTAACCGCTATTTTCTTTGATGGTCGTGGTGGCCCTCCTGCTCGTGGCGGTGGAAAAACACATAATTTTTATGCGTCCTTAGGACCAACTATTGAAGACAAAGAAGTACAATTAACCATTCAAGGGCAAACCATCAGTTCTAATTTCGGAACGTTGGATTCGTCACAATACAATTTGGAACAGTTGATCAGTTCTGGCATTCACAATAGGTTAAGTGATACTGATTTGCGAATGAAATCCGAAAACAGAGAGGTTATGGGTAATTTGGCAACGTTGAGTTATAAGGCTTACGCCGACTTTAAAGCGCATCCAAAATTCATTCCGTATTTAGAGAATATGAGTACCTTAAAATATTACGCCAAGACCAATATTGGCAGCAGACCTTCCAAACGTGGAAAAGCTGAAGGATTGGTATTTGAAGATTTAAGAGCGATTCCGTTTGTAGGATCATGGAGCCAACTCAAACAAAACGTTCCTGGATTTTTTGGTGTGGGGACAGCATTAAAACATTATGAAGATTCAGGCGAATTTGAAAAAGTACAACAGCTTTTCAAAACCTCAAACTTCTTTAAAACACTGATAGAAAATAGTATGATGTCGCTCTCAAAATCGTTTTTTGATTTGACAAAATACATGGCTGACGATCCTGAATACGGAGAATTTTGGAACATTATCCACGATGAATATGTCATCACCAAACGTTTGATTCTTAAATTAACAGGCTATACGGAATTGATGCAGGAGGAACCAGCCGGTAAGGCTTCCATTAGTGTAAGGGAATCCATTGTATTACCCCTTTTAACCATTCAACAATTTGCCTTGAAAAAAATTCAAGAACTGGAAAAAGAGTCGCCTAAAGACGATGCACAAATAGCAGTCTACGAAAAGATTGTGATGCGTTCCTTATTTGGAAATATTAATGCAAGTAGAAATTCGGCTTAATTTAATAAGAACCAAGACCGCTTCGCTGTTGGAATCAAGAACAACGATTTAAACGGGAGCATTTTAAAAAAAATGTTGATATAAGAAAAACCCTCAACAGTTAAAATGTTGAGGGTTTTTTATTGAAATTAAACGAATAGTTTTACATTATCAAAAGACTTTCAAAAACTAAATATCCCGAAATTAGCTTCATGTCACTTCGTGAAATTCGTGTCTAAATAATCTCTAATTATCATTCAATCTAAAATCAGGATACGCAGCCATCCCATGTTCATGGGCATCCAAACCTTCAATTTCTTCACGTTCTGACACTCTAATTCCAACAGTTTTCTTTAAGACAAAAAGAATGATGAAAGAAGAAACAATACAGATCACTGCGTAGGATACAACGCCTATTAACTGGCTTACAAACTGTGCACCGCCGGCAAGGTTTCCAAAAATCCCAACTGCCAATGTGCCCCAAATTCCACATACCAAATGTACGGCAATAGCACCAACAGGGTCATCCAATTCCAATCTATCAATTAAAGACACCGCAAATACAATGATGATGCCTGCCACTGCTCCAATAATTATCGCATCTGTAGGACCCATCTGGTCAGCACCAGCAGTGATACCTACTAGGCCTCCTAAAATACCATTGAGAAACATCGTCAAGTCTAAATTTTTAAATTTAAGCGCATTTACCAATGCAGCAACAACACCTCCTGATGCAGCTGCAAGACAGGTAGTTACCAAGGTCAGTGAGGTTATTGCAGGATCTGCTGAAAGCACAGAACCGCCATTAAACCCGAACCAACCCAACCACAAGATCAACACGCCCGCAGTTGCCAACGGAATATTATGCCCAGGAATGGCCTGAATTTTTCCATCTTTAAACTTTCCTATTCTGGCGCCCAATAAGCAAACAGCAACTAGAGCTGCCCACCCTCCTACAGAGTGCACCAATGTAGATCCTGCAAAATCATAAAATGGTGTTTCTAGCGTTTGCAAAAAGCCCCCGCCCCACTTCCAAGATCCGGCAATTGGATAAACCAATCCCACATATAAAATAACGAACACCATAAAGGGTCCTATTTTTATACGTTCTGCAACTGCTCCAGACACAATGGTGGCTGCGGTAGCGGCAAACATACCCTGAAACAAGAAATCTGTCCAATAGGTATAGCCAGAATTATAGGTTAAGTCCAATGCGCCTGTACTGGTCAAAGGAGCCTCTAACCCGAAGCCGGCAAACCCCAAAACGCCATTAAATTCTCCTGGGTACATCAAATTGAACCCCACAAGACAATATAGCAATAAGCCAATGGTGATAATAAATATGTTTTTAAATAAAATATTCAAGGTGTTTTTTTGTCGTGTTAATCCGATTTCTAGCAATGAAAATCCGAGATGCATAAAAAAAACGAGTGCTGTACAGATCATCATCCATACATTATTTGTAGTTAGTAATTCCATATGTTCTATTTTATTTTAATGTGTTTGCTCCTTTTTCTCCCGTACGTATTCTATAAACCTCATCAATGTGAGAGACAAATATTTTACCATCACCAACATCACCAGTTGCTCCAGATTTCAAAATGGCGTTAATGGTCACTAGTTCAAAATCGTCATTCACAACTATGGACAAGTAGCGCCGTTGAATATCACTGGTGCTGTAAGAAACACCTCTATAAACATGGCCTTCCTTTTCATTGCCCAATCCGGTAACATCCCAATAAGAGAAGAAATTGACACCAACCTCATGCAGTGCTTTTTTCACTTCAGAAAATTTCGATTTTCTGATTATAGCTTCTATTTTTTTCATAATAAATTCATTTATAATTAGTTTTAAAATTTGTAAACTGCAGCAATTAAGAAGGAGGCGAGGTGTTTTGTGGGATCAAAATTGGTATCCACATAAGCATCCTCAGACCAGTTGTCCACCCGCAGTTCTGGAATGATCGTTAATTCCTGAATGGTATAATTGGCAGATAATGTTGCTGCAAAAACGGTATCGTCATCAAAGTTTTCGCTGTGCAAGCCAAAATATTCTCCTCTTAAACCCAAGGCAAAAGTCTCTGAAATGGTATATTTAGGATAGAGCGCTGCACCATAAAATCCACTGCCATCGGTAGTGTTGTAGGTAGCGTTGATTCCTAAGAAAAAAGCATTGCTCACATCTGTTCCTCCAGTATAATCTACCTGAAAAGTGGCTTCAGAATTTCCGGTTTGATTCCCATAGATAAAATTTAAATACTGGTCCTTAAACCCTAATTGTCCCCCAAGGGTATAGCTGCCATCAAGATTAATTTCTGTATAATCTGTGCTGTTCATCACGGCGAGAAGGAGAGATAATTCATCAGAAAGTTCCACATCTGCCTTTAAGCCTGTATGGGAAAATGGTCCGTTGGAAAACATATAAGACGTACTATAATAGAAATTACCAGCTGGCGAGATGACTTCATAACCCAGAAAGGTATTGAAATTACCTAAGGTTAACCGCACCCTGTCAGTCACATTCCAATAGGCATAAAGTTGATTGATAATATTGGCAGATCCTGTGGATAGAAAGACGGCATCTTCACCTCTTGGTCCAAAAACCAGATCAGCCACAAAGCCTACTTTTTCTCCCTCATAACTGAAAATAGCATTGGCCATCCCGAGACTAAAGCCACTTCTATTTGCAAATGAAGTTCCTGGATTTAAAAAGATGCTATTTCCTTCTTCATCCTTATAAGCCTCATTGGGTCCTGTGAGATTAGTTCTGAAATACACATCAACGCTTCCAGTAATTGTGAATTTTTTTTCCTGCTGCTCTTGAGCGCAGAGTAGAAGTGAAAAGAACACTAATAAAAATGTAAATTTTGATTTCATGAGGTCTAATTTTTAAAAATTTATAGGCCAAATCTATATTATTTTGATTCAACACCCCCTAACTAATAGGGTTGTATTTGTTATTTTTATGATATTATATATTTGTACCCCCTAAATTTATGGGTTAAACTTGTTTGATGAGCAGATTTTAATAAATAGATAATTGATAAAATGAAGAATTGTTTTGAATTTGTTGATTTTGAAGTAAAAAATTCACAATAAAGCCTTGACAACTAATTTTAATTTAATTAAAATGGATATTCGATGCGTTTTTTGTATTGAGAATATATCAGAGAAACACTCTTTGAATTCTTTATCTGATAATTATAGGCCTTCTCACTATCAATCTCGGAAAAGTGACCTTACAATTTTCAATATCAAGTTTTTGCTCATATCTTACATTCTCATTAAAGGTTAAAAACCACTAAATTTTCCAAAATATGCTTAAGCAACAAGGACTTTATTTACCAGAATTTGAACATGATAATTGCGGCGCCGGATTTATATGTAGTTTAAAAGGAAATACATCTAATGGCATCATTCATAAAGCGCTTGAAATTTTAGAAAAATTAGAACATCGTGGTGCCGTAAGTTCTGATGGCAAAACGGGGGATGGTGCAGGAATTTTAATAGATATTCCGCATGAGTTCTTTGTTAAAAATTGTGATTTCAGTTTGCCGAAATTTGGTGACTATGCCGTTAGTAATGTGTTCCTTCCAAAAAAAGAAAACCAACGCAACTATTGTATTGATAAACTGGAACATTATATGGAAGCCCAAGGTTTACCTATTTTAGGATGGCGAGATGTTCCAGTCGATTCTACGGTATTAGGAAGTGTTGCAGCATTGACAGAACCTTTTGTAAAACAGATTTTTATAGGAAAAACGGATAAACACCAGGACGATTTTAGCTTCAACCTAAAACTATTCACTGCAAGAAAACAAACAGAACACCATATTAACGCCTCCAAACTGTCTGAAAGCCCACGTTTTTATCTCCCAAGTTTATCCACTAAAATCATTATTTTTAAAGGATTATTGGTGCCTGAAGACATTAAACTTTATTATAAGGACCTTCAGGACCCATCACTAGTAACACGTTTGGCATTAGTGCACCAACGGTTTTCAACCAATACTTTCCCAACTTGGGATTTGGCGCAACCCTTCAGGTATATGTGTCATAATGGAGAAATCAATACATTGAGAGGCAACGTCTCCCGTACCTTATCACGTCAGGAATTGATGGAGAGCGATTGGTTTGGCGACGATATCAAAAGCATTTTTCCAATCATTCTTCCTGGAAAGTCTGATTCGGCACAAATGGATATGGTCGTGGAATTGTTGCTGATGACGGGCAGATCTCTACCCGAAGTTATGATGATGATGGTGCCCGAAGCTTGGGAGAAAAACCCTGACATGCCTGAAGCTAAAAAAGCATTTTACGAATATAATTCCTGTATTATGGAACCTTGGGATGGTCCGGCTTCAATTCCGTTTACTGATGGCAATTATATAGGTGCCGTTTTGGACAGAAACGGATTGCGTCCATCACGTTACACCGTTACCAAAGATGGTTTTGTGGTTATGTCTTCCGAAACTGGTGTGATTGAAATAGACCCAAAAAATGTGGAACACCATGGCCGATTGGAACCTGGCAAAATGTTTTTGGTCGATATGAATCAAGGTCGGATCATAAAAGACGAAGAAGTCAAAGACGCCATTGTTTCGAAACATCCTTATCAGGAGTGGTTGCAGAAAAATTTGGTGCATTTGGCAGATATTCCTGCAAAAAAAGGTCCTATTAATCATCATGAAGAGCCTTTATTGAATCGTCAAGTCGTTTTTGGCTATACCGAAGAAGATTTAAGTGTTATTATCAAACCGATGGCACAATTGGGCAAGGAACCAATCGGCTCTATGGGAAATGATGCGCCAATCGCTATTCTTTCTGATAAACCACAGCTCCTTTATAATTACTTTAAACAATTGTTCGCCCAAGTTACCAATCCGCCGTTGGATGGGATTCGCGAAAAACTGATTACGGATATTAGTTTAACTTTAGGTAGTGATACCAATATATTCAAAATCAATGAAAATCAATGCCGAAAGCTGAAAATCCAAAATCCGGTTATTTCCAAGCATGATCTCGATAAAATTAAGAACTACACACAAAACCCAGATTTTGTCGTGACTACAATCCCTATCTTATATGAAGTAGATAAAGGCTTGAATGAATTGGAGCGCGCCCTTATTAATCTTGTCAAGAAAGCATCAAAAGCGATAGACGAAGGCGGAAACATCATCATATTATCGGATCGAGGTGTCAATCTAAAAATGGCTCCAATTCCTGCATTAATGGCTTGTTCTTACGTCAATCATGAATTATATAAAATAGGAAAACGTGCTAAGGTCAGCATCATTATTGAATCCGCTGAACCACGGGAAGTACATCATTTTGCATTGCTATTTGGTTATGGTGCTAGTGCCATCAACCCTTATATCGTCAATGAAATTGTTCAAGATCAAGTTGAAAAACAAGATATTGAAGGTTTAGATTACATTACTGCCATCAAGAATTACAACAAAGCCATTGGCATGGGCATTCTTAAGGTGATGAACAAAATTGGGATTTCCACCCTTAATTCCTATCGCGGATCACAACTTTTTGAGTGTGTTGGGCTCAACACCACAGTAGTCAATAATTATTTTCCAAATACAGTTACAAGAATTCAGGGCATCGGACTTCGAGAAATTGAAAAAGAAATTTACAAACGTCATCACCAAGCCTATCACGCAAAAGACATCGATGCTGAACTCGGATTGGAATTTGGGGGCATTTACAAATGGCGACGTAACGGCGAAAAACATGCGTTCAATCCAATGACCGTTGCAAAACTTCAAGAATCCGTTAGAAATAACAAACCAGCAAGCTTCAAGGAATATTCAGATTTAATCAATGAACAGACCAAACAATTGATGACTATTCGCGGCTTGTTTGAATTTACCAATTATGATCCTATTCCGTTGTCAGAAGTGGAGCCATGGACGGAGATTGTGAAGCGTTTTAAAACGGGAGCAATGTCTTACGGCTCTATTAGTAAGGAAGCGCATGAAAACTTAGCTATTGCGATGAACAGAATTGGTGGAAAAAGTAATTCTGGTGAAGGCGGTGAAGATGAAGAGCGTTTTTACAAAGATGCCAATGGCGATTGGAAAAACTCGGCTATCAAACAAGTAGCTTCCGGACGTTTTGGAGTAACTTCAAACTATCTAACCAGTGCTTCTGAAATCCAGATTAAAATGGCTCAAGGCGCAAAACCTGGTGAAGGCGGTCAATTACCGGGGCCGAAAGTAAATCCAGAAATTGCAAAAACCAGAAATTCTACACCTTATGTCGGATTAATTTCACCACCCCCGCATCATGATATTTACTCCATTGAAGACCTCTCTCAATTGATTTACGATTTAAAATCAGCCAATCGAGAAGCTAGAATCAATGTAAAATTGGTTTCTGAAGTGGGTATCGGTACGGTTGCAGCTGGTGTAGCCAAAGCAAAAGGCGATGTGATTTTAATTTCAGGTCATGATGGCGGTACAGGCGCCTCACCCTTAACCTCATTAAAACATGCAGGCTTACCATGGGAATTAGGATTGGCTGAAGCCCAACAAACCCTCGTGATGAACAATTTGAGAAATCGTGTGGTGTTGGAGTGCGACGGACAAATGAAAACGGGCCGTGACGTAGCGATTGCTTGCCTTTTAGGTGCCGAAGAATTTGGGTTTGCCACTGCACCACTTGTAGCTTCAGGTTGTGTAATGATGCGTGTATGCCATTTAAATACCTGTCCCGTAGGTATTGCCACCCAAAATCCGGAATTACGTAAAAAGTTTCAAGGCAAACCAGAACATGTGGTCAACTTCATGTATTTCGTGGCGCAGGAATTACGGGAGATCATGGCAGAGCTTGGATTTAGAACCATTAATGACATGGTTGGTCAGGTGCAAAAGTTGAATCGCAATAAAACAATTAATCATTACAAATCTTTAGGACTGGACCTATCCCCTATTCTACACCAAGTTATCACGCCGGAAGGCACTAAATTATACAATACTGAAAAACAAGACCACCAGCTTGAAAAAGCTTTGGATTTTAAAATCATAAGTCAATCACATCCCGCCTTGTTTCGTAAGGAAAAAACAGTTATTGAATCAAAAATCAATAACAGGGATCGTGCTTTTGGTGCCATTCTGAGTAACGAGATTTCTAAAATTTACGGCGCACAAGGACTTCCTGAAAACACCTTAAAAATCAACTTTACAGGATCTGCAGGACAGAGTTTTGGCGCTTTTGCCACTAAAGGACTAACGCTGGTTGTAAATGGAAACACTAATGACTACCTCGGAAAAGGGCTTTCCGGAGCTAAGATAAGCGTTAAAGTGCCTGAAGAATCTACTATTGTACCAGAAGAGAATATCATCATAGGCAACGTTGCCCTATATGGCGCTACTAGTGGCGAAGCATATATTAACGGAAAAGCTGGAGAACGCTTCTGTGTAAGAAACTCTGGTGCACATGCCGTAGTTGAGGGCATTGGCGACCATGGCTGTGAATATATGACTGGCGGTCGTGCTGTTATTCTGGGCGAAGTTGGACGAAATTTTGGTGCAGGAATGAGTGGTGGCATCGCTTATATATATGATGTCAACGGTACATTCGATAAAAACTGCAATAAAGAAGGTCTGAATTTGGAGCCTGTCGCTACCGCAGAAGACATCGCCGATTTGAAAAATTTGGTCGAAAGTCATTACAACGCAACACTGAGTCCACTGGCACAAAGACTTTTGGAGAACTGGCAAAAAGAATTGCCAAAATTCATTAAAGTAATGCCAGAAGAATACAAGCAAGCACTAATAAGATTGGAAGAAGAAAACAAAGTAAACGCATAGGACTATGGGAAAGATAACAGGATTTTTAGAATACGAAAGAGTAGATGAACCTTATATAACGGTTGAGAAACGCTTAGAAAATTATAAGGAATTTACCATTCCGTTAGAGGAGAAAAAACTAAAAGATCAAGGCGCACGGTGTATGGATTGTGGGATTCCTTTTTGCCATAGCGGATGTCCGTTAGGGAATCTCATTCCAGATTTTAATGATAAAGTGTATAAAGGCCGATGGAAAGAAGCGGCGCAGATTTTACATTCCACCAATAACTTCCCAGAATTTACTGGCAGATTATGTCCTGCACCTTGCGAGGAAGCCTGCGTTCTGGGCATTAACGAAGACCCTGTTTCTATAGAGAATATCGAAAAAAACATCGTTGAAAAAGCGTTTGAAGAAGGTTGGATTACGGCACATCCACCAAAAACAAGAACCGATAAAAAAGTAGCGGTAATTGGCTCAGGACCTGCAGGGTTGGCAGCGGCACAACAACTTAATAGAGCAGGCCATTTGGTTACTGTTTTTGAGCGCGATGCCAAAGTAGGCGGTTTGTTGCGTTATGGCATCCCCGATTTTAAACTGGAAAAACAGATTATTGATAGACGTGTTGCTGTACTTGAAGAAGAAGGTATCCAATTTACCACCAATGCTCACGTTGGTCAAAACATCAGTGTAGAAACCATTAAAGCCGATTTTGATGCTGTCGTATTGTGCGGCGGAGCCACTGAGAGAAGAGGAATTCCTATAAAAGGTAATCACCTGAAAGGTGTTCATCAGGCTATGGATTTCTTAAAATTAAATAATCAACATGTAGACGGTTTAATTGATTTTGATGCTATTCTATCCGCAAAAGATAAAAATGTTATCGTGATTGGTGGTGGAGATACGGGCTCGGATTGTATCGGTACCAGCAATCGTCATGGTGCCAAGAGTGTCACTAATTTTGAGATTTTGAACAAGCCTTCTGTAGGCAGACCTGCGCATCAACCTTGGCCGTACTGGCCTATGAGACTAAAAACCACCTCATCTCATCAAGAAGGTGTGGAACGATTTTTCAGTGTCTCAACAAAAGAATTTTTAGGAGATAAAAACGGGAACCTCATCGGATTAAAAACCGTTGAAGTAGAATGGATTTTTAAAGAAGGCCAGCGTCCAGAATTAAGAGAACTTCCAAACTCTGAAAAACAATGGGAATGCGATATGGTTTTGTTAGCCTTAGGTTTTACAGGGTCTGAAAAAACATTGGCAGAACAATTTGGATTGGAAATGGACTTTAGAACCAACATTAAAGCGACAACAACTGATTATGCCACCAATGTTCCTGGAATTTTTAGTGCAGGCGATATGCGCCGTGGACAATCCTTAATTGTCTGGGCCATTTCAGAAGGCCGACAAGCTGCGTATCATGTGGATACTTACTTAATGGGCACCTCCAATTTACCCCTTAAAGATGACAACGATTTGCCTAGAATCTAAGAATTTTTAAAAATTACCTAGAAAAAAATTAGGTTTTATCTAAATCTTTTTTGATTTTTGAAGGATAAATGAACAAAATAAATTTAAATATCAGTTCTAATATTAGCGTCGTGATTTTGTCACAGCGATGAGGAATGGTACACTAAATTTAAAAATATAATTTAAAGCCTTCCTCACCATTGGAAGGCTTTTTTTTTTAGTGAGATCCTGTTTTGAATCACGATAAATTCGGGAGCGGAACATGGCGGTCAAAACATGTTGTCCCGATATTGGAATAATATAAATAGTATTACCAATGAATCAAGTATTAGTCATTATTAGCGTGGTCATTATTAACTCGAGTTAGTTGATACAGTATGCTATTTCCATAAAAAGCCTGTATCAATGAGATACAGGCTTTTTTTATTGAAAATTTTAGCATTTTGAACATCATAAATAAACTAATCTAAATGACTGATTGTCATGGTTTTAAATAACAAACTTAATTACTGAGTTTAGTCTGAAACAGCAATTTTGGAATACTCAAACCATACCTTATACTAATTTTAAACTTTAAATGATTATGAACGCATACTATAACAACCAAACTATTATTTACCACAAGGGTGAATTTTTGAAACCTGAAGCCGCAACTAGCAGTTTATATAGCCAAAGCTTGCATTACGGCAATGGGGTTTTTGAAGGTATCAGGTCTTATAAAACAGAGGCTGGTACCAAGATTTTTAAAGCTAAGGCACATTATGAGCGTCTTAAATATGGTGCTAAAGTGATGGGTATTCCTTTCAACTATTCCATTAAAGAACTAACAGCCATCACCCATGAGTTACTAGAACGAAACCAACTTGAGGATGCTTATATAAGACCAATAATCAGTACAGGTGCCAATATGGGACTCTATACCTCAAAAGAATCTATTTTGACTATGCAGTGTTGGGCATGGGGGAAACTCATGGGCGATAAATTGTTGCGTGTCAAAACCTCATCGTTTGAACGCCCTAATCCAAAATCCTGTTTTGTAGAAGCTAAGGTTACGGGACATTATATCAACTCCATTCTATCCACCAATGAAGCCAAAGACGCAGGTTTTGATGAAGCTTTACTATTGGATATGTACGGTAATGTGGCAGAATGTTCTGGTGCAAATATCTTTATGGAAAAGGATGGCAAGCTATTTACACCAAAAAAAGGTAGCATTATGGCAGGAATTACACGTTCTACCATTTTAGAAATTTGTAAGGAAGAAGGCATTCCTGTTGAAGAAAGACATTTCAAACTGGATGAACTGAAACAAGCAGACAGCTCATTCTTTACGGGCACAGCCGCTGAAGTTGTCGGACTCAAATCATTGGACGATTATGAATTTCCTTTACAATGGACCGATTCACTAGGTCATAAATTAATGAAGTTGTACCAACAAGAAGTTTTAGGACAACGCAAAAATAAATTATCAAAAGCGCTATGAGTACATTAAATAAATATAGTAAAACAGTTACACAAGATCCTACGCAACCCGCTGCTCAAGCAATGTTGCACGCCATCGGACTAACTACCGAAGATTTTTTCAAACCCATGATCGGAATTGCCAGTACAGGATATGAAGGCAATCCGTGTAACATGCATTTGAACGACTTAGCCAAATTGGTGAAAGAAGGTACCAAAAACGAAGATATTATTGGTTTGATTTTCAATACGATTGGTGTAAGTGACGGCATTTCAATGGGAACTCCCGGAATGCGCTACTCCTTACCATCTCGTGATATCATTGCAGACTCCATGGAAACTGTAGTGCAAGCAATGAGTTATGATGGTTTGGTAACTGTAGTTGGTTGTGATAAAAATATGCCTGGAGCATTAATGGCGATGATCAGGTTAGATCGACCAAGTATTTTAGTTTATGGTGGTACCATCGATTCTGGGTGTCATAATGGAAAAAAATTAGATATCGTTTCAGCATTTGAAGCATGGGGGAGCAAAGTAGCTGGCACCATGACAGAAACCGATTATCAAAGTATTGTGGAAAAAGCATGCCCAGGCGCAGGAGCTTGTGGCGGGATGTACACGGCAAACACCATGGCTTCTGCAATTGAAGCATTGGGAATGACCTTGCCTTATAACGCTTCAAACCCAGCGTTGAGTGATGCCAAGAAAACTGAGTCCGTCAAAGCAGGCGAAGCCATGCGCCTTCTGTTGGAAAAAGACATCAAACCATCAGACATCATCACCAGAAAATCTTTGGAAAATGCAGTTCGGTTAGTGACTATTCTCGGAGGTTCTACCAATGCTGTACTCCATTTTTTAGCTATTGCAAGAGCAGCTCAAATAGATTTTACACTTAAAGATTTTCAAAATATTAGTGATAATACCCCATTTTTAGCCGATTTAAAACCAAGTGGCAAGTACCTTATGGAAGATGTGCATGCGGTTGGTGGCATTCCGGCGGTTTTAAAATATCTCCTCAAAAAAGGAATGCTTCATGGCGATTGCATGACTGTTACCGGAAAAACAATGGCAGAAAACTTGTTGGATGTGGAGGATTTAAAAGAAGGACAAGACGTCATTATGCCTATAGAAAATCCGATTAAAATCTCTGGACATTTACGCATGCTCTATGGTAATTTGGCAACGGAAGGTAGTGTGGCAAAAATTACAGGCAAGGAAGGTCTAAGATTTGTTGGAAAGGCAAAAGTATTTGAAGGAGAATACGCAGCCAATGATGGCATCAGAGATGGTAAAGTTGAAAAAGGCGATGTCGTCGTTATTAGATATGAAGGCCCAAAAGGTGGCCCTGGAATGCCTGAAATGTTAAAACCTACTGCAGCAATAATTGGCGCAGGCTTAGGAAATGATGTTGCGTTGATTACCGATGGTCGTTTTTCAGGAGGCACCCACGGTTTTGTAGTGGGTCATATCACTCCTGAAGCACAAGAAGGCGGCACCATTGCTTTGGTAAAAGATGGCGATTTGATTACTATTAACGCTGAAACCAATACCATATCTCTGGAAGTTTCTGAAGATGAACTTCAGGAGCGTCGTTCACAATGGCAAGCACCTGCGTTGAAATTTGATCGTGGTGTTCTTTACAAATATGCAAAAACAGTTTCGTCAGCATCTAAAGGATGTGTTACGGATGAATTCTAAACAAATTCCTGCGTGGTTATTACTAAGCTTGCCGAAGTGCAAACAGGAACCACTTAGCAAAATGTTGGAAGTAAAAACTTAAGAAAATAGATTATTGAGGTTCCTTTTGAAGGAATAAAAAAAAACAAGTTTTCAATATGAATACAAAAACTTTAAATAAAGAACAAACAAAAACCGCTACTACTATCCGTATCTCAGGCAGCGAAGCAATCATCAGATGTCTTATCGCTGAAGGGGTTGATATTCTTTACGGATATCCTGGTGGCGCAATCATGCCAGTTTATGATGAACTTTACAAGTTTAGAGAACAAATTCATCATGTATTAACGCGCCATGAACAAGGTGCTACACACGCTGCACAAGGGTATGCACGTATTTCGGGTAAAGTTGGTGTAGCCATAGCCACTTCTGGTCCGGGAGCTACAAATTTGATTACAGGAATTGCAGACGCACAAATTGATTCTACCCCAATGGTGTGTATAACAGGTCAGGTTGCGTCTCATTTATTGGGAAGTGATGCGTTTCAGGAAACTGATATTATTGGCATTTCAACACCAGTTACCAAATGGAACCATCAAGTTACCAAAGCGTCCCAAATTCCTGAAATCATCGCTAAAGCATTTTATATTGCCAAAAGCGGACGTCCAGGCCCTGTTTTAATTGACATCACTAAGGATGCACAATTTGAGGAACTTGATTTTTCGTATGAAAAATGCACACGCGTCAGAAGCTATAACCCGGTTCCAAAAACGGATATAGACGATGTTAAGGCTGCAGCACTTTTAATAAATTCCGCTAAGAAACCGATGATTGTTTGGGGACAAGGCGTTATTCTTGGTAAAGCAGAAAATGAACTAAAATCCATCATCGAAAAAGCAGGGATTCCGGCAGCATGGACCATTCTTGGTGCTTCGGCAGTCCCTACAGCACATCCATTAAATATAGGTATGGTAGGAATGCATGGTAACTATGCACCTAATGTACTGACTAATGATTGTGATGTTTTAATTGCGATCGGCATGCGTTTTGACGATCGTGTCACCGGAAACTTAGCCACTTATGCAAAACAAGCTAAAATTATTCACTTTGATATTGACCCAGCAGAAATTGATAAAAACGTAAAAACTGACGTTTCCGTTTTAGGTGATGCCAAAGAAAGTTTATCACAACTTTTACCATTGTTAAAACCGAATTCACATACTGAATGGCATCAAAAATTCAAAGATTTGTACGCTATAGAATATGAAAAAGTCATTAAAGATGATCTGTATCCTACAAAGGAAGGGTTGACTATGGGCGAAGTGCTCAAAGAAATCAATATCCAAACCAAAGGGAATGCCGCTATTGTATCGGATGTTGGGCAACACCAAATGATTGCCTGCCGTTATGCAGAATTCACCACCACCAGAAGCAATATCACTTCTGGCGGATTGGGCACCATGGGATTTGCGCTTCCTGCAGCCATTGGCGCTAAAATGTCGGCTCCAGAACGCGATGTCGTCGCTATTATTGGTGATGGAGGCTACCAAATGACCATTCAGGAATTGGGTACCATTTTTCAACAAAAAGTTCCTGTAAAAATCGTCGTCTTGAACAATGAGTTTTTAGGTATGGTACGTCAGTGGCAGCAGTTGTTTTTTGATAAGCGGTACGCCTCCACTGAAATGACCAATCCTGATTTTGTGGCCATCGCAAAAGGATACTATATAGATGCGCAGAAAGTTACCAAAAGAGAAGATTTGAAAAATGCCGTTGCAGAAATGATGGCTTGCGAAGGCCCTTACTTTTTAGAGGTATGCGTAGAGAAAGAAGGCAATGTATTCCCAATGATTCCAAGTGGCGCGAGTGTTTCGGAGGTGCGTTTGGAATAAGTTGGAAGCACGAAACTTGAAGGAATATTATAACTGAGAAAACAGAATAAAGAGAAAAGAACAGAGATGATGCTATCAAAATTTAAAAATGAAGCAACATCAAGTCTATCCTCTATTCTCTATCATCCAAAATCTTATTAGAACAATGAGTGAAACTAAATTATATACCGTATCCATTTATACCGAAAACAATATTGGTTTGCTAAACCGTATTTCGGCTATTTTTCAACGCCGTCATCTTAATCTCGACAGTATTAATATTTCGGTTTCTGAGATTGAGAACGTCTCTAAATGGACCATCGTCTTACAACTTTCCGAAGAACGAATGAAAAAAGTCATCGGTCAGATAGAAAAACAGATTGAGGTCATTAAAGCTTATTACCATACCGAAGAGGAGACCATTTATCAAGAATCCTGCTTGTTCAAACTCAGGTCAAATTTACTTTTTGATGAACGCGAGATTCAAAATATCATTAAAGAGAGTAACGCCCGAATAGTGACGGTCAACCGAGAGTTTTTCGTCATTGAAAAATCAGGTCGTAAAGAGGAATTAGAATTATTACATCGCGAATTGAGTGTTTTTGGAATCATGCAATTTACACGTTCTGGGCGTATTGCAGTGACCAAAGACGAAATGAAAATATCAAAAATGCTTGAAGCATTTCAACATTAAAAATCAAATAAAATGTCAAATTATTTCAACACATTACCATTAAGACAACAATTAGAGCAATTGGGAAAATGCCGATTTATGGACACTTCAGAATTTGAAGATGGCATCAACGCTTTAAAAGGAAAGAAAATAGTTATTGTAGGCTGTGGCGCCCAAGGTTTAAACCAAGGTTTGAACATGCGCGATTCTGGTTTGGATATTTCCTATACTTTGCGTGACGCCGCCATTAAAGAGCAACGTGCATCTTATAAAAACGCAACCTCTAACGGGTTTAACGTAGGCACTTATGATGAGTTAATCCCAACCGCTGATTTGGTCTTGAATTTAACGCCTGACAAACAACACACTAGCGTTGTAAAAGCCGTTATGCCGTTAATGAAAAAAGGAGCAACTTTAAGCTATTCCCACGGATTTAATATTGTGGAAGAAGGCACCAAAATTCGTGAAGATATAACGGTAATTATGGTAGCACCAAAATGTCCTGGCACCGAGGTTCGTGAAGAATATAAACGCGGCTTTGGTGTGCCAACATTAATTGCAGTACATCCTGAGAATGATCCAGAACAAAAAGGTTGGAATCAAGCTAAGGCTTACGCTGTGGCAACAGGTGGGGATAGAGCGGGTGTTTTGGCATCTTCATTTATTGCAGAAGTGAAAAGTGATTTGATGGGAGAACAAACCATTCTTTGTGGGGTGCTCCAAACAGGTTCAATCTTAGCATTTGACAAAATGGTAGCAGATGGTGTCAATGCCAATTACGCTGCAAAATTGATTCAATTGGGATGGGAAACCATTACCGAAGCTTTAAAACATGGCGGGATTACCAACATGATGGACCGTTTGTCAAATCCAGCGAAAATTAAAGCCTTTGAATTATCAGAAGAATTAAAAACCATTTTAAAGCCATTGTTTGAAAAACACATGGACGATATCATTTCTGGGCATTTCTCACAAACCATGATGGAAGATTGGGCCAATGATGATGTAAATCTTTTGAAATGGCGTGCTGCAACGGGAGAAACTGCATTTGAAAAAACAGCGTTAACCCCAGACCATATCTCAGAACAAAATTATTTTGATCACGGGGTGCTGTTAGTCGCTTTTGTTAAATCAGGGGTTGAACTGGCATTTGAAACGATGGTAAGTGCAGGCATTATTGAAGACTCGGCATATTACGAATCACTTCATGAATTGCCTTTAATTGCAAACACCATCGCCAGAAAAAAACTATACGAAATGAACCGTGTTATTTCTGACACTGCAGAATACGGTTGTTATTTGTTTGATCATGCATGTAAGCCTTTATTAGAAGACTTCATGAAAAACGTGGATCAAAATACGATCGGAAAGTCGTTTGCAGATTCCAACAGTGCGGATAACCAAGAATTGATTGCAGTTAATGACGCGATTAGAAACCACCCTATTGAAACCGTTGGGAAACGATTGAGAGCAGCCATGACCGCGATGAAAGTGATAAAAACAGATGCTGAGGCAGAAAACTCAGTGTTAGCATAACAATTAATGTGGAGCTATAATTAAGGCAGAAATTGCTTCCTGCCTCTAAAAAAACACGATGAACGTTGAAACCAAAATATATTACCCAAGTATAGCTGCCGTTGAGGCAGCCGCGAGAAAATTAAGAGACGTTGCTGCGGTAACTCCGTTAATTCAAAACCTTCGTTATTCAAAGAAATTTGAAGCGAATATTATGTTTAAACGCGAGGATTTACAACAAGTACGCTCCTATAAAATTAGGGGAGCTTACAATAAAATGTCATCGCTGAGCCCCACCCAAGTTGAAAATGGAATTGTATGTGCCAGTGCCGGAAATCATGCACAAGGTGTGGCATTGTCCTGCAAATTATTGCAAACAAAAGGAACTATTTTCATGCCTTCGCCTACACCTAAACAAAAGATTGAGCAAGTTTACATGTTTGGTGAAGATTTTATTGACGTGGTTTTAGTAGGTGATACATTTGATGATGCCAATGCTGCTGCGATGTTAGAATGTGAGCGTTTAAATAAGACGTTTATCCACCCCTTTAATGATGAAAAAGTAATTGAAGGTCAAGCCACAGTAGGTTTGGAAATTATTGATCAGGCGCAACATCCAATCCATTATGTATTTGTTCCTGTTGGCGGCGGCGGTTTGTCAGCTGGATTATCTTCTGTATTTAAACAGCTGTCTCCAAACACCAAAGTCATTGGAGTTGAGCCAAAAGGGGCGCCTTCCATGTTAACCTCGTTGACCAACAAACGCAATACCGAATTAAAAAATATTGAGAATTTTGTGGATGGTGCTGCGGTAAAACGTGTGGGCGATTTGAATTTCGCCATCTGTCAACAAAATTTGCACGATATGATTACGGTTGATGAAGGTAAAGTGTGCGAAACCATCCTTGATCTCTACAACAAAGACGCTATTGTAGTAGAACCTGCTGGTGCTTTAAGTATTGCTGCTTTAGATCACTATGCGGATGAAATTAAAGGTAAAAATGTCATTTGCATTATCAGCGGAAGTAATAATGACATTACCAGAACAGCTGAAATTAAAGAACGTGCACTTTTATATGCCAATTTAAAACACTATTTTATTATTAAATTCCCACAACGGGCGGGCGCATTGCGCGAGTTTGTAGTTGATATATTAGGTTCTACTGATGATATTACCTATTTTGAATACACGAAGAAAACCAATCGTGAAAACGGTGCGGCTGTAGTGGGTTTAGAATTAAAATCAGCGGACGATTTAGAACCACTTATTACCAAAATGAAACTCCGTAATTTTTATGGCGATTACCTCAACGATAAACCCGATTTATTTCAATTTTTAGTCTAAAAACAACCTATGAACATTCCTGAACAATACCAAATAAAATCACTTATACACCAAAACAGCTATTTAGTTAATGGCGAATTAAAAGCATGGTCTGGCGAAAGCTCAGAGGTATATTCTACCATTTCTTCAACTGAAAACTATGCCCCAACCTTATTGGGCACCATTCCAACTTTAGGCGAAAAAGAAGCCTTAGAGGCGATGGATGCTGCTGTAAATGCCTATAATAAAGGTCAAGGCTTATGGCCCACTATGAAAGTGAAAGACCGTATTGCCTGCATGGAAACCTTTGTAGCCGAAATGAAAACCAAGCGTGACGAAGTTGTAAAACTGTTAATGTGGGAAATTGGTAAAACATTACCTGATTCTGAAAAGGAGTTTGATAGAACCGTCGATTATATTTACGATACTATTGAAGAATACAAACAATTGGATAGGGACAACGCCAAGTTTGAAGAAAATGATGGTGTTTATGCCCATATTCGCAGAGGTCCACTAGGTGTCGTGCTATGTTTAGGGCCCTATAACTATCCTTTAAATGAAACATTTGCGCTTTTAATTCCTGCACTGATTATGGGTAATACAACCATCTTCAAACCGGCAAAACTTGGCGTATTATTG
This sequence comes from Gelidibacter salicanalis, assembly GCF_016469035.1. Classification (GTDB taxonomy): domain Bacteria; phylum Bacteroidota; class Bacteroidia; order Flavobacteriales; family Flavobacteriaceae; genus Gelidibacter; species Gelidibacter salicanalis_A. Next base: position 167,753 of record NZ_JAEHJZ010000004.1, read on the forward strand.
ATTTCGCCATTGTTGGAAGCTTTTCAAAGCAGTTTTCCTAAAGGTGTGGTCAATATCATTTACGGTCGTGGTAGAACAGTTGCCACACCAATAATGCAATCAGGAAAAGTTGATGTGTTGGCGCTGATCGGTAATAGTAAATCTGCCAATGCCTTACAAAACGAACACCCAAAAAGTAATCGGCTGCGTCTAGTTTTAGGATTGGAAGCAAAAAATCCTGCCATCGTTCTTAAAGATGCCGATTTAGATTTGGCCATAGATGAATGTATTACTGGATCTACCTCATTTAACGGACAACGTTGTACGGCTTTAAAAATAGTCTACGTTCATGAAGCAATTGTTGATGAATTTAATAAGCGTTTTTCCGAAAGAGTCGATGCTCTAAAATTTGGAAACCCTTGGGAGGCTGAAGTAAAATTAACGCCATTACCTGAACCTGACAAACCGCAATACATCCAGGAATTGATTGATGATGCGCTTGCAAAAGGTGCTAAAATATTAAATGAGAAAGGTGGCGAAACCACTGAAAACTATATATTTCCTGCTGTACTATATCCTGTCAATAAGGAGATGCGTGTATTTCAAGAAGAGCAATTTGGACCTGTGATTCCCGTGCTTTCATTCAAAGATATTGACGAGCCATTAGACGATATGGCGGAGTCCAATTATGGACAGCAAGTGAGTTTATTTGGTAGTGACATCAAAACCTTGGCACCTTTAATTGATACCTTGGTAAATTTGGTATGCCGTGTGAATTTGAACAGTTCTTGCCAGCGCGGACCAGATGTATATCCATTTACAGGACGAAAGGATTCGGCTGTGGCCACTTTGAGTGTTCATGATGCTTTGCGCTCTTTTTCTATCAGAACTTTTGTCGCTTCTAAAAATAACGATTATAACAATGCCATTTTAAAAAACCTATTAGATAGCAAGGCATCAAATTTTGTCAGCACGGATTATATCCTTTAAAAAAAAAGTTAAAAAGAAATTGAGGTGTAAAATAAAATGTTACTTTTGATTTATGTTTCTAATGAAAAATAAAATACGACCATCAAGTCCCGCACTATTTTTGCGCAGACGCTGTGCATTCTAAATCTTAAAAAGAAGCCACTAACGTATTTTTATTTTTTTACCTTGAACAAATCAACACACATAATTTACTTTTCAAATTCAGTTGTTTTAAATAGCAATCGCGCGAGGACATGCCCTATACTGTTCCGTCGCCCTTAAGGGTGCGCTTTATATTTGGAACTTAGGTGAGTCCGGTTCTGTTTTTCGACAACACATCTTTAATTTTTTTTAAAATCTAAACATCAAAAACAATGGACATTGTTATTGCTAATAAATCTCATGCTATTTATGCACAGATCATTTGCGACGCCATTTCAGAGTCAGCAAAGGTAAGAGGTACGGGCATCGCGAAACGGACGCCTGAATATATCATTACTAAAATGGAAAACGGGAATGCCGTCATCGCATTGGATGGCGACACGTTTGCTGGTTTTTGCTATATCGAAGCTTGGAGCCATGGTAAATTTGTAGCCAATTCTGGATTAATTGTACATCCAGACTACAGAGAACAAGGCCTAGCTAAGAAAATAAAAGCACGTATTTTTCAACATTCTAGAGAGAAATTTCCAGATTCTAAAATCTTCAGTATCACTACGGGGTTGGCTGTTATGAAAATGAACAGTGAATTAGGTTATAAACCTGTCACCTTTTCAGAATTAACCGATGATCAAAGTTTTTGGAACGGGTGTCAAACCTGTAAAAACTATGATGTACTTCAACGTACTGAACAAAAAATGTGCTTATGTACAGGCATGTTATATGACCCTAAGGCAAAAGACAGCAATGAACCGCAACACGTAAAAACCAAGACGTTTCAGAGATTAAAGCAAATCAAACAAGCCTTGTTTTTAAAAAAAGATAAATCATGAGCAAAAAATTAGTTTTAGCCTACAGTGGCGGATTAGACACCTCGTACTGTGCCGTCCATTTAAGTAAAGATTTGGGCTATGAAGTGCACGCAGTGAGTGTAAACACAGGTGGATTTACATCAGAAGAAATCAATACTATAGAAGCTAATGCCTACAAAATGGGTGTATCTACGTATAAAAATCTTGACGCAGTAGGTTCCTACTACGAGAAAGTGATCAAGTATTTGATCTATGGGAATGTGCTTAAAAATAATACCTATCCATTATCGGTGAGTGCAGAACGCATCATTCAGGCCATTGAAATTGTTGAATACGCGAAAAGCATTGATGCACAGTATATTGCCCACGGCAGTACAGGCGCTGGTAATGATCAAGTACGATTTGATATGATTTTTCAAACCTTGGCACCCCATATTGAAATTATCACTCCCATAAGAGATTTGAAATTATCCAGACAGGAAGAAATTGAGTATCTAAAACGTAATGGTGTTGATATGTCTTGGGAAAAAGCCAAATACTCAGTCAATAAAGGTCTTTGGGGAACAAGCGTGGGCGGTGAAGAAACCTTAACATCAGAAAAACCGTTACCAGGACACGCCTATCCATCGCAATTAGAGAAAGAGGGAGAAGAAAAAGTAACCTTAACCTTTAAAAATGGACAGTTTACTGCATTTAATGGACAATCTGATTCCCCAGAAAAAAACATTGAAGCCTTAAATAACCGTGCTTCAGCTTACGCCATTGGCCGCGACATTCATGTTGGTGATACGATTGTCGGTATTAAAGGACGTGTCGGTTTTGAAGCTGCTGCTGCACTGATTACTATAAAAGCGCACCATTTGTTGGAAAAGCATACGCTTACCAAATGGCAGTTGCAACACAAAGATTACCTATCAAGTTTTTACGGAATGCATCTACACGAAGGCCAATACCTGGACCCTGTAATGCGTAACATAGAGGCGTTTTTAGAAAGCAGTCAACAAAATGTCTCAGGAGATGTTGTGGTGACCTTAAAACCATATCATTTTATGTTAGACGGCATCAGCTCTGCTCATGATTTGATGAATGCAAAGTTTGGAAGTTATGGTGAGCTCAACAAAGGATGGACCGCAGATGAAGCCAAAGGATTTATAAAAATTATTGGCAATCAAAATAAAATTTATCACCAAGTAAATTCAGAATCATGATAGATGTTGGCATTATAGGAGGTGCAGGATATACCGCTGGCGAATTGATCCGGTTGCTCTTAAACCATCCAAAAGCAAACCTAAATTTTATTTACAGTACGTCTAACGCTGGAAATAAAATCAGCAAGGTGCATCAAGATTTGGTGGGCAGCACAGATTTGGAATTTTCTAGCAGTATTAATCCCGATGTGGATGTTTTGTTTTTGTGCTTGGGCCATGGAAACTCGAAGGCCTTTTTAGAAAGTCATAAATTCTCGTCCACTACTAAAATCATTGATTTAAGTAATGATTTTAGATTGGAAAGCGATCGCGAGTTTCAAGGGCATCATTTTGTTTACGGACTACCTGAATTGCAAAGAGAAGCGATTAAAAAAGCGAGCCATATAGCAAATCCTGGATGTTTTGCTACGGCAATTCAATTGGCTATTTTGCCTTTAGCGGCCTATCAACTTTTAAAAAGCGATGTTCATGTTAACGCGGTTACCGGGTCTACAGGAGCAGGTACTTCTCTATCAGAAACCACACATTTCACCTATCGTGATAATAACTTTTCACATTATAAAGCCTTTACCCATCAACATTTGGGCGAAATCAATGAACGCATCCAAGAGTTACATAAAAATGCCAAATCAGAAGTACTGTTTGTGCCCAATAGAGGTAACTTTTCTAGAGGCATTTTTGTTACAGCATACACTAATTTTGAAGGCAGTTTGGAAGATGCTAAGACGCTGTATAAAACCTATTATCAGGATGCTGCCTTTACGGTGGTTTCTGATGAAGACATTCATTTGAAACAAGTCGTCAATACCAATAAATGCATCCTTCATTTGCATAAACACAATAACAAGCTTTTAGTAACCAGTATTATTGACAACTTACTGAAAGGTGCTTCAGGTCAGGCCATTCAAAACATGAATTTGATGTTTGGATTTGCGGAAACTAAGGGTCTATTGCTTAAAGCAAATTATTTTTAGTGAAAATTAAATCTGAAAATGGATTTAATAAAAATGGAAGTTGAATTAAAAAGATACCCGCCTAGTGTATATTGAGCGGAGTCGAAATACGGTCATAAATATGAAAATAGCAATTATTGGTACAGGAAATTTAGGAAAATCCATCGCAAAAGGGCTGATCACCAATAACGCGATTACCACCTTATACCTTACCAAAAGAAATACAGATAGCATCTCAGAATTTGAAGGCTACAAAAATGTGTTTTTAACAACAGACAACGTGTTGGCGGTTCAACATTCTGACATTTTAATTTTAGCCGTTCAACCCTCACATTTGGAAAAAGTACTACAGGATATCGCTCCGATGATTACTGAAAAGCATGTGGTCATTTCTACGGTGACTGGGTTTTCAATTCCAAAAATTGAAACACTTATTGGTGCGGAACAATTCATCATTAGGGCGATGCCAAATACGGCTATCGCGGTTGGCAAATCAATGACCTGCATTTGCAGTAATGCTCAAGGCACTAAGCGTATTAAAATTGCGCAGGCTATTTTTAACCGTTTGGGACATTCATTGATTATTCCAGAATCACAAATGCAAGCCGCAACAGTGGTGTGTGCCAGTGGAATTGCATTTTGGATGCGCTTAATTCGAGCTACAACCCAAGCGGCAATTCAATTAGGTTTTGATGCTAAAGAAGCCCAAGAATTAGCAATGTACACTAGTGAGGGTGCTGCAAATTTACTAATTGCCAATGGACACCATCCAGAAGAGGAAATTGATCGGGTAACTACCCCAAAAGGCTGTACTATTGAAGGTTTGAATGAAATGGAACACAAAGGCTTGAGCTCGTCCTTAATACAAGGCATGATTGCCTCATACAATAAAATTAGCAACATTAAAAAAGAACAATTATGAGTTTATTTAATGTCTATCCGCTTTTTGACATCACACCTGTGCGTGCCAAAGACTTGGCGGTTTACGACGATAAAGGGATTGAATATCTCGATTTATACGGCGGTCATGCGGTAATTTCTATTGGACATTCACACCCAGAATATGTATCGGCCATCTCTAACCAAGTCAAAAACTTAGGTTTTTATAGCAACGCAATTCAAAATCCGTTACAAGAAGAGTTAGCGGCAGAACTTGAGCGTATTTCTGGTTGTAAAGACTACCAGTTGTTTTTATGCAATTCTGGTGCAGAGGCCAACGAAAATGCGCTAAAACTTGCTTCGTTCCACACTGGAAAAAAGAATGTTATTGCTTTTAAGAACTCTTTCCACGGACGTACCTCAGCAGCTGTTGCTGCAACTGACGATCCAAAAATTGTTGCACCACTAAACGCACAACAGCATGTAGATTTTGTACCTTTGGGCGACTTAACAACAGTTGAACAAATTTTAAAACAAGGTGAAACCTGTGCCGTAATTATTGAGTGCATACAAGGTGTTGGTGGTTTGGACGAAAGTACTCCAGAATTTTACCAAGGTCTCGAAAAGTTATGTAAGTCTTATAATGTAATGTTGATTGCTGATGAGGTGCAATCGGGTTTTGGTAGAACAGGCGATTTTTTTGCTTTTCAAAAATACGGATGGACGCCAGATATTATTGCCATGGCAAAAGGCATGGGCAACGGCTTCCCCATTGGTGGTATTTTGATTCACCCAAGTATTAAAGCGTCGTTTGGTTTGTTGGGCACTACTTTTGGCGGCAACCATTTAGCTTGTGCAGCGTCTTTAGCGGTTTTGAAAGTTTTGGAATCGGAAAAGTTGATGGAAAATGCAGATGCAATGTCAGGGTATTTTATTCAGAAGACTCAGCAACTATCCCATTTAAAAAAGATCAAAGGCCGTGGATTAATGTTAGGGTTAGAGTTCGACTTTCCAGTCGCAGAGTTACGAAAAAACCTCATCCACAAGCATAAGATGTTTACTGGCAGTGCCAAAAATCCTAATTTAATACGGATTCTTCCACCATTGACGATTCAGACGAAGCATATTGATTTGTTTTTTGAAGCGTTAAAACAGGAGTTGTTATTGATGAATGGTGGACAGTAGTAACGAAACCTCACAGGTTTCAAAAACCTGTGAGGTTTGAGTACACAACAATTGAAGTTTAATTAAAGAGATTCCCGCTGGAGTTTATCTTGAGCGGAGTCGAAAGACAGGAAGTGAACATGAAAAAATACACCGAAATAAAAGACATTTCCAATCTTTCTGAGATGATTAAGGAAGCTATCTTACTCAAAATGCAACCCTTTGAATTTTCGGAATTAGGAAAACATAAAACCTTAGTCATGTTGTTTTTCAACTCGAGTTTAAGAACCCGATTAAGTACTGAAAAAGCAGCACGTAACTTAGGGATGCATGTCAGCATATTAAACGTTAACGACGCTTGGAATATTGAATTTGAAGATGGCAGCATCATGAATGCCAATAGTTCTGAACACATCAAGGAAGCTGCGCAAGTGATCTCTCAGTATGCTGATATTATCGCCGTACGGGCCTTCCCTAGCCTTACAGATAAAGTGAAGGACGCTTCTGAATTCATACTTAAAAGTTTTATAAAATACGCGACGGTGCCAATTGTCAATATGGAAAGTGCCACCGCACATCCGTTGCAAGCCTTGGCAGACGCCATTACGATTACAGAACTTTCTGAGACCCGCAAACCTAAGGTGGTATTATCTTGGGCACCACATCCAAAAGCATTGCCGCAGGCGGTAGCCAATTCTTTTGTAGAAATGATGCTAGAAATGGATGTTGATTTGACCATTACGCATCCTGAAGGTTATGAACTTGATGAACGTGTTACCAGAAACACTCCTATTAATCACAATCAAGAAGAAGCACTAGAAGACGCCGATTTTGTCTATGTTAAAAACTGGAGCAATTATAAAGACTATGGAAAGGTTCTAAATGAAGATCCAAATTGGATGATGACCCAAAAAAAATTGGGCAATGCCAAATTTATGCACTGTTTACCGGTAAGACGAAATGTGGTAGTAGAAGATGCGGTTTTGGATGGCTATCAATCCGTGGTCATCAATCAAGCCAGCAATCGCACTTTTGCTGCGCAGGTTGTTCTGAAGAAAATATTAGAGAGTTTGTAACTTTTTTAGAGACCTCACAGGTTTTGAAAACCTGTGAGATCTTAAGAAGATAAAAAATAATGATACCCGCTGGAATTCATCTTGAGCGGAGTCAAAAGACGGGCATACTATGAAAACACTAAAAATCATAAAAATAGGCGGTAATATTATTGATAATGACACTGCGCTATCAGCATTTTTAGATACTTTCGCAGCAATCCAATCACCTAAGATATTGGTTCATGGCGGTGGGAAATTAGCAACGCAACTAGCAAATCAACTCGGACTTGAAGTGAAGCTAATTGACGGGCGACGCATTACAGATCAAGTCACCTTAGACCTCATCACCATGGTATATGCGGGGAAAATCAATAAAAACATCGTAGCGCAATTACAATCCAAAAACTGTAATGCCATCGGCTTTTCGGGTGCTGATGGGAATACCATCGTTTCTAAAAAACGTCCTGTAAAAACAACCGATTTCGGTTTTGTGGGCGATGTTGAAAAAGTAAACACCAAAATTTTACAAATGTTGTTAGACCATAAAGTGACGCCCGTATTTTGCGCTCTAACTCACGATAAAAAGGGACAGCTGTTAAATACGAACGCTGATACCATTGCCTCAGAATTGGCTATTGGTTTTGCAGACCAATATCAAACCGAATTGTATTATTGCTTTGAAAAAAATGGCGTCATGAGAGACATTTCGGATGAAACTTCAGTCATTAAGGAGATTACCACCCAAACCTATCAAGGGTTAATTGATGATAAGCTCATCGTTGATGGTATGCTTCCCAAATTGAACAATTGCATTCACGCCGTCGAAAAAAATGTTTATAAGGTCTGTATCGGTAAACCGGAAATGTTATTTGATGAGACCGCAAATTTTACAACCATTAGCAAATGATAGAAAAACTGACCACAGATGCCATTGCATTGCTTAAAAAGTTAATCGAAACGCCATCCTTTTCATCTGAAGAAGATCAAACGGCCACGCTTATCGAGCAATGGTTTGAAAAACAGAATATTCCTTACACACGAACAATAAACAACGTTTGGACAATAAACAAGCATTTTGACGATTCCAAACCGACCTTATTGCTCAATTCGCACCACGACACGGTCAGACCAAACACCGCTTACACTAAAGATCCTTTTAAAGCGATTGTGGAAGACGGGAAATTATTTGGATTGGGAAGTAATGATGCTGGAGGTTGTTTAGTGTCGTTAATAGCGACGTTTACCTATTTTTATGAGCGTCCCAACCTCAATTATAATATAGTGTTGGTAGCATCCGCAGAAGAAGAAAGCAGCGGACCTAACGGACTTAATAGCATGTTGGCGGTTATTCCGCACATTGATGTGGCTATTGTAGGCGAACCCACCTTGATGCAGCTCGCCGTTGCTGAAAAAGGGCTAGTAGTGTTTGACGCCAAAGTAAAAGGCACGCCAAGTCATGCCGCGCATCCTAATGAGGATAACGCCATTTATAATACGATTGAAGTTCTACAATGGTTTAAAAACTATAAATTTGATAAGGTTTCTGCCGCTTTAGGAGAGGTTAAAATGACGGTTTCTCAAATTAATGCAGGAAAACAACACAATGCCATTCCTGCAGAAGTGGATCTGGTGGTAGATGTGCGGGTGAATGATTGCTACACTAACGCTGAAATTGTGGAAATTCTCCAAAAAGAATCGCCGTGCAGTAGCATCATCCCTAGAAGTTTACGCTTAAACTCGTCGTCCATTCCAGAAGATCATGCACTAGTAAAGGCTGGAATCGCTTTAGGAAGATCAACCTACGGGTCGCCAACACTTTCAGATCAGGCAACCTTGACTTGTCCGTCGTTAAAATTGGGCCCTGGCGATAGTACACGATCACATTCTGCGGATGAATTTATTTATATTCGTGAGATTGAGGATGGGATTGGGTTGTATGTGAAGTTGTTGGAACGGATAGTATAAGTAGAGACAAGAACCAAGAATAGAGAGACAAGACTTGATTTTGCTTCCATTGAAGTTCGTAGCTCAAAATGAAAATTTATAGCTTAGGATAGTTGACTTTTGAAGTATAAAAGTAGAATCAAGAACCAAGAATAGAGAATCAAGACTTGATTCTGACTTCAATTGAAGTTTTAGTTCAATAAGAAAATTTGTCGCATAAAACAGTTCACCTATGAAGTTATGGGGTAAAGAAATTAGTAGCGATAAACTAAAAAACAGAATAAAGAATCAAGAACAGAGAGCCAAGACTTGATTTTGACTTCAAATGGAGTCTTAGTCTACTTATGAAGTTGAAAGGTGAAGTAATTAGTAGCGATACTCTATAGAAATAGAATAAAGAACCAAGAACAGAGAGCTAAGACTTGATTTTTGGTTCAAAATGAAAATTAATTAATAAAAATGAAAGTGGGAGGAGATTCCTGCCTTCGCAGGGATGTTATGAAACTTTGGGATAAAGGAATAAGTATCGATAAAAAAATAGAACAATTCACTGTTGGAAACGATAGGGAAATTGATTTGCATATTGCCAAATATGATGTGCAGGCCTCTTTGGCCCATGCTAAAATGCTGAAGTCAATTGGAATTTTAACAGCAGACGAATTGGTACAGTTACAAGGTGGGTTACAAACTTTAGCAAAAGAAATTGAAGACGGCACGTTTAAAATTGATGCACAGTTTGAAGATGTACATTCTAAAATCGAGTTTGAACTGACCAAAACATTGGGTGAGGTTGGTAAGAAAATCCACACGGCGCGTTCTAGAAATGATCAAGTTTTAGTAGCCTTGCAGTTGTTCTACAAAGAAAATCTTGGCCTTATTCACGAGAAAACTGAGGTGTTTTTCAACACGTTGTTGAATTTGGCTGAGACCCACAAAAAAGCCTTGCTTCCTGGTTATACACACCTTCAAGTGGCTATGCCATCTTCCTTCGGTTTATGGTTTTCTGCCTATGCTGAGTTGCTAATTGACGATGTTTATATGCTTAGTGCCGCTTTAAAAACGGTAGATCAAAATCCGTTAGGATCTGCGGCGGGTTATGGCAGTTCTTTCGGGATTGATCGAGAATTGACCACTAAGGAACTTCAATTCGCGACCTTGAAATACAACGTGGTGGCCGCTCAAATGGCGCGTGGTAAAAGTGAGCGTACCATTGCGATGACTTTGGGTAGTTTGTGCAACACTATGGCCCGATTTGCTATGGATATTTGCCTTTATATGAGTCAAAATTTTGGGTTCATCACTTTCCCTGACGAACTGACCACAGGAAGTAGTATTATGCCCCATAAAAAAAATCCTGACGTGTTTGAATTGATTCGTGGAAAGTGTAATAAAATTCAAGCCTTACAAACCGAAATGGTGTTAATTACCAATAATCTTCCAAGTGGCTACCATCGCGATTACCAATTGTTGAAAGAGAATATGATTCTAGCCATCAATGATGTGAAGGATATTTTGGATATTTTCACCTATGCCATTCAGCAAATTGAGGTCAAGGATATCGATTTAAATGATGCCAAATATCAGTATTTATTTACGGTGGACAATATTAATACCTTGGTAGAGGGTGGAATGAGTTTCCGTGAGGCTTATCAGATTATTGGGAAACAGGTACAAGAAGGGACTTACAAACCAGATACTTCTAAGGAACATTCGCATGTGGGAAGTATTGGGAATTTGTGTTTAGAACAGATTAAAGCGAAGTTTCCGAAGCTGTAATATATTTTCGTTTTGATAAATTATTGTTCATTTTTTTATTCGTCCATATTATTTTTGCCAATAGAACTCATGATGTGCTGCGCAGTTACTTGATTAAAAAAACGAACCAAAAAAAATCAAGACGCTCTAAGGAAATTACTCATTAATATTTATTTTGTTTTTGGTATTCGTGAATGTTTCCATTTGCTTCGCACCATTCGCTTAGTTCCATTAAGAATTCGTTTTCAATAAAACGCTAGTGTATGTTGGCCTTTATTTCGTTTTTTAACAACATCTACAGCTCATTATTTCTGTCGATCGTCGTTTTCCGCTATTGCGAAATCTCAAGTAAAATCAAATTTTAGCTGCTAATTCATAAGTTATCCTACATATTAACTTTTTATTGCTACAAATATAGCTTTCAACATATTAAAGCATCAGTGTCCCAATTTCACTCAGAGTGATTGGGCAAATTTAATTTAGAATAACGATTGTTTATCAGTCAGTTACAATTCAAGTCTTTGTTCTTTTCCCGAGCTATCGGGACTATAAGCGTAGCGCCTGCCTGCCGGCGAGGCAGGATCTTAATTCTTTATCGGACAATAATGATATTAAGACTAATTTACTCTATAAACAACGAAAAGCATCCTTAAAAGGATGCTTTCCTGAAGTTCTACTATCTAAATATCCGACTAACTATATTAACTTAAATAATAGTAGACTGTCCTAAATGTATGTTTGTAAAGTTCATGTTGGTGTCTTTTGGATTGTTGATAAAATCCTCTATAAAATCGCCCACTTTTGTTGTGGTAATATGATTGAATTTACTGTTGAGCTCTGGTGTGGTGATGTTTAGTTTTAACGATTTCTCTACGCCTTCCCGAATCAATTCTGCTTCTTCAAAAAGTTCAAAATGATCCAATAACATGGCTGCCGATAAAATAGATGCAATCGGATTGGCTATCCCTAAATCTTTTGCCTGCGGATAAGAGCCGTGGATTGGCTCGAACATGGAGAAGTAATCACCAACTGATGCAGAGGCTAAAAGTCCGATAGAACCCCCAATAACGCTTGCCTCGTCACTAATGATATCGCCAAACATATTTTCTGTAAGGATCACATCAAATTGTTTCGGGTTTAAGATAATCTGCATGGCTGCATTGTCCACAAATAAATACTCCAGCTTCACATCTTTATAATCTTCTGACACTTCCGTGACCACTTTTCGCCATAAACGCGACGATTCTAAAACATTGGCTTTATCGACTAAAGTTACTTTGCGTTTTCTAGATTGTGCGGCTTTGAAGGCCAAATGCGTGATACGCTCAATTTCAACACGTGAATACACGCATAAATCTGACGCCGTGTTGCCATCCTCACTAAGGGTTTTCTCCCCAAAATAAATGCCTCCGGTCAATTCTCTATAAATACAAATATCCGTGCCTTTTATAAATTGTTTTTTTAGAGGCGATTTATCCAAAAGTGTATCATAGGCTTTTACTGGTCTGATGTTCGCAAATAAACCCAACTCTTTACGAAGTTTTAATAGGCCTTGTTCAGGACGCACTTTGGCTGACGGATTGTTATCATATTTTGGATCGCCGATGGCACCAAACAGAATAGCGTCGGAATTTTTGCATAAATCGAGCGTTTTTTTAGGCAATGGATCACCCGTTTCATCAATTGCTACGGCTCCTACTGAAGCGTATTTAAATTGAAATGAATGATCAAATTCTTGGGCAATGGCTTTCAAAACTTTAACAGCTTGAGCGGTTACCTCTGGTCCTACGCCATCTCCTGGCAATACTGCTATTTTTAATTTCATATAGTTGTGGTGAAAGTTTCTTAATGACCTTCCTGTTTTAGTTATAAATTGTGCTTAAATAAGCGTTTTTTCAAATTGTTCTATGGTGTCCTTTTTACTCAATAAATAATCAATATCGTCATAGCCATTGATCATACAGGTTTTTTTGTAGGCATCAATTTCAAAAGATTCTACGTGATTTGTACTGGCAATGCCGATGGTTTGTGCTACTAAATCGACGGTAATTTTTGTTTTAGGATTCGCTTTAATCGTGGTCATTAATACCTTTAAAAATTCAGGAGACACCTGAACCGGAAGTAAGCCGTTATTAAGCGCGTTGCCTTTAAAAATATCCGCAAAAAAGCTGGATACAATGACTTTAAAACCATAATCGGTCAACGCCCAAGCGGCGTGCTCTCGACTACTGCCGCAGCCAAAATTATCGCCCGCCACTAAAATCGGTCCGTCATACTGTGGTTGATTCAGCACAAAATCTATGTTGACAGTACCATCCTTTTGGAAACGCCAATCCCTAAAGGCATTTTCTCCAAAACCATCACGATTCGTGGCTTTTAAAAACCGCGCCGGAATGATCTGGTCCGTATCGACGTTTTCAATGTCTAATGGAACGGCTGTTGCGGTTAATGTTTTAAATTTTTCCATCTATTGTGAGTCTTTCTACTCCGCTCAAGATAAACTCAGGCGGGTATCTCTTTACTTATTAATTATATATTTTTTACCACTAATTCACCACTCTGAATTGGATTCAGAATCACAACATTAAACAGACGTGTATTCGTGGCTAACTTCTTTTTTCAACTGTTTTGTAATATCTATAATCTTCCCTTCTACTGCGGTTGCTGCGGCCATAAGCGGACTCGCTAAAATAGTCCGGGCCCCTTGACCTTGCCGGCCTTCAAAATTTCTATTGGAGGTGGACACACAATATTCACCTTGTGGAATTTTATCATCGTTCATGGCCAAACAGGCGGAACATCCGGGTTGACGCAATTCAAAACCAGCATCATCAAAAATGGTTTTCAAACCTTCTTCTATAATTTGAGCTTCCACTTGTTTACTTCCAGGGACTAGCCACGCCGTCACATTAGTGGCTTTTTGCTTGCCTTTAATATAATTGGCCGCAATCCTAAAATCTTCAATCCGAGAATTGGTACAACTGCCTATAAACACAAAATTAATCGGCTTGCCTATCAAGGTTTCGCCTTTCTTAAAGTTCATATAATCCAATGCTTTCTCAAAAGACGCATCACTGGTTTCTGGAATAAATTCTGAAATTTTAATCCCCATTCCTGGATTGGTGCCGTAGGTCAGCATCGGTTCAATATCGGCAGCATCAAAATGGTATTCCTTATCAAACGTAGCATCAGCATCTGTTGGCAGTGTTTTCCAATAGGTTACTTTTTTATCAAAAGCTTCCCCTTTAGGTGCAAACTCACGATCTTTTACATAGTCGAATGTGGTATCGTCAGGTGCAATCATGCCCCCACGAGCCCCCATTTCAATGCTCATATTACAAACGGTCATCCGCCCTTCCATAGACATGTTTTCAAACACATCTCCTGCATATTCACAAAAATATCCAGTGCCTGAATTGGTGCCGATTTTCGAAATGATATAAAGAATAACATCCTTTGGTAACACGCCGTTTCTTAATTTCCCGTTTACGGTTACTCTTAAACTTTTGGGTTTAGTAAGCAGCAAACACTGACTCGCAAAAACTTGAGCCACTTGACTGGTCCCAATCCCAAAGGCAATCGTCCCAAAAGCACCATGGGTTGAGGTATGACTGTCGCCACACACAATAGTCATTCCGGGTTGGGTAATCCCCAATTCTGGTGCCATGACGTGTACAATCCCATTGTATTTATGTCCTAACTCGTAAAGGGTAATATTATTTTTGTCGCAATTCTCAGAAAGTTGTTCCAGCTGTTTTCTGGACAATTCATCTTTAATTGGTAAATGCTGATTTAAAGTGGGTGTGTTATGATCTGCCGTGGCTACAATCTGTTCCGGTCTAAAAACAGGAATATTTCGCTCTTCAAGCTCATTAAAAGCCTGTGGACTGGTCACTTCATGAATTAAATGTTTATCGATATAAAGAATCTGCGGTCCATCTTGTATCGAATCAACCACATGCGCATCCCAAACTTTATCAAATAAGGTTTTTCCCATTTTAAGCCGAAATTATTTGTTGATAAACTTTGCTCGTTTCAATGATTTGATGAATATCGTGGTCATTGACCTCCTTCTTCTGATCTGCAAAATTCAAAAAATTGGCATACACATCATCCAATTGCAATTTGGTCAATTCATACCCTACATTTTTGGCTCTATATGCTAATGCAGCACGACCACTTCGAGCAGTCAACACAATTGCTGAATCCGTTACGCCAACATCTTTAGGATTGATGATTTCATAAGTCTCTCTATTTTTAATCATGCCGTCTTGATGAATTCCAGAACTGTGGGCAAAGGCATTCGCCCCCACAATAGCTTTATTGGGTTGTGTATAAATACCCATGCTTTCTGAAACCAATTGACTGATGCCGTACAAATGCGGCGTTTTGATGTTTGTATCCAAATTAAGGTATGGATGTTGCTTTAATACCATCACGACCTCTTCAAGCGCTGTGTTTCCAGCACGTTCACCTATTCCGTTAATGGTACATTCAATCTGTCTGGCGCCATTAATGACCCCTTCAATAGAGTTGGCAGTAGCCAAACCTAAATCGTTATGACAGTGGCATGATAGGATTGCCTTTTCAATACCTTTTACGTTCTCTTTTAAATATTTAATTTTCGCTCCGTACTCACTTGGCAAACAATAGCCAGTGGTATCCGGAATGTTCAACACAGTTGCTCCTGCCTTAATGGCCATTTCACAAACCCTTGCTAAAAACTCGTTATCTGTACGCCCCGCATCCTCAGCGTAAAATTCTACATCGTTCACAAAAGATTTTGCAAACTTGACCGCCTCAAAAGCACGTTCTAAAATGGCATCCTGATTAGAATTGAATTTATATTTGATATGTGATGCCGAAGTACCAATACCCGTATGAATCCTAGGATATTTGGCATATTTTAAAGCCTCAGCAGCCACTTTGATATCGTTCTCAACCGCACGGGTCAATCCGCAAACGGTAGTGTGTTTTATGAGTTTTGAGATTTCTTCTACAGATTTGAAGTCACCAGGACTCGATACGGGAAAGCCTGCCTCAATGACATCAACACCCAAATTTTCCAGTTGCTCTGCAATAACTAACTTTTGCTTAGTATTCAATTTACATCCAGGAACTTGCTCTCCGTCTCTCAGCGTGGTATCAAAAATTTGAACATTATTATCAGACATTTGTTGCGTTTTATTTTTCTATTGACTAGCTAATTTATACTTTGGATTCAAATTCAAATTACCAAGCTTTGGACTTTTACGATGTTCAGCTGGTTTTAATTATTATAATAACTTGATTTACAGCATTTTAAAAGCAATATTAACGTGATGACTAAGGAGCAAAAAGATAATTTATTTCAGTTGGTAAAATCATTAACCAAGTCAGAAAAGCGACAGTTTAAACTTTATGTTGGACGTTTAGGGGTCAATGCGGATTCAAAGTTTTTGAAACTTTTTAACTTTTTGGACAAAGCCACCACGTATGACGAACCGGCTATTATAAAAACGGGAATCGTAAAAAAACAACAATTAGCTAACGTTAAAGCCCATTTATATAAACAGATTTTAATCAGCTTAAAACTCAATCCATCCCATCAAAATATCCGTTCTCAAATTCGCGAACAGATTGATTTTGCCTCCATTTTATACCATAAAGGCCTTTACAAACAGAGTTTGAAAATTTCAGATAAGGCCAAAGAGCTAGCCATTCAGCATGAAGAAAAGAATCTGGCCTATGAGATTGTGGAGTTTGAAAAAATTATAGAATCCCAATACATTACACGCAGTATCAGCACCCGTGCCGATGAGCTTACCCAACAAGCCAGAGAGTTGAGCAAACTAAACGTCATTACTAGTAAACTCTCTAATTTATCTTTACAGTTGTACAGCATGATTTTGAAATCTGGCTACGTTAAAAATAAAGAAGAAGGACAAAAAGTAACGGCTTATTTTAACGAGCAACTTCCAAAATTTCAAATTAGTAATTTGGGATTTAGAGAAAAATTATGGCTTTATAATTCCCATTTATGGCATAGCTTTTTGCTCCAGGATTTTTTGAATTGCTATAAATATGCCTCCAAATGGGTGAATTTATTTTATGACAATCCTAATATGATCAGTTTGAACCCTGTATTCTTTTTGAAGGGCAATAACTATTTATTGGAAGCCTTATTCTTTATCGGGAATAAACCTAAATTTTTGAAAAGACTTGCCATTTTTGAAGACCAGGTAGAACAACCCGATTTTCCGAAAGATGAGAATGTAGAAGCCTTAGTGTTTTTATACCTCAATTTTCATAGGATTAATCAACACTTTATTGACGGTAGCTTTGATGAAGGTTTAAATCTCATCCCAAGAATTGAGAGTAAATTTAAGAAGTACAATAGCCGTTTGGATGGACACCATAAGATGATTTTTTACTATAAATTTGCAAGCATGCAGTTTGGTGCGGGCAATAACAAAGCCTGTATATTTTATCTGGACAAGATTATTTCTAACAAATCCTTATCCATGCGCGAAGATTTACAATGTTTTGCACGCGTTTTAAATTTGGTGGCTCATTATGAAGCAGGATTGGATTATCATTTGGAAAGCCTATTAAGAAGCACCTATAAATTTCTTTTGAAGATTAATGACTTATATGAAGTGCAGAAAGAACTGATAAAGTTTATTAAAGGATTACAAGATATTTATCCCCATGATTTAAAAAATGCTTTTGTAAAGCTACATAAAACTTTAAAGACCTATGAAGATCATCCTTATGAACGTCGTGCATTTTTATATCTCGATATTATTTCTTGGCTAGAAAGTAAAATTGAAAACAAACCCGTTGGCCAAGTCATTAGAGATAAGTATTTGGCGGAGTCTGCCTCCTAAATAGTAGTATACACCCATAAAATTTATGCGTTTTTTAAAATATTTTGTGTTCATTTATTTACTGACCTGTTCATATGCACTATATGCCCAAGGCC
Organism: Gelidibacter salicanalis; assembly: GCF_016469035.1. GTDB lineage: Bacteria > Bacteroidota > Bacteroidia > Flavobacteriales > Flavobacteriaceae > Gelidibacter > Gelidibacter salicanalis_A. Next base: position 185,594 of record NZ_JAEHJZ010000004.1, read on the forward strand.
TGTTCAGGAAGAAAGATTCCATTGTGACCAAATCTTTATCTGAATCTTGGGAACTTGATAAGAAGGATAAAAATGGAACTTTTCGACTCAATTCTTACAAACCATTTTACGTTTTGCCCGCACAGTGGACCAATCGTATTAATGAGATGCCACAAAGTATAGGCTCCGAGCCCGCATTTGATGAACCCGCGGATCTTCATTCAACTGAAGTTAAATTTCAGATTAGTTTTAAAACCAAACTGATTCAATCCTTTTTATTTGGAAAAGGTGACATTTGGGTGGGCTATACCCAAACCGCGAATTGGCAAGTGTATAACAAGCAATTATCACGACCATTTAGAGAGCTTAATTATGAACCTGAGCTGATTATTAACTATCCTCTGGATTTTAATTTTTTAGGATTTCAGGCAAAAATGGCTGGTTTTGCGTTTAACCATCAATCCAACGGAAGAGCAGATCCTATTTCAAGAAGTTGGAACAGGATTATATTTCATTTTGCCATGGAACACAATAATTTTCAAATTTATCTTAAACCTTGGATTCGTCTTGATAGAAGTGCTGATGATGATGATAATCCAGAAATTGAAGATTATGTTGGGCGTGCAGAGGCTACTGTGATCTATCGAAAGAATGGTCACAGTTTAAACTTACTATTACGTAACTCATTGTCATTTAAGGACAATCATGGCAGTCTCCAATTTAATTATATGTATCCTATCAGAAATAACCTGAGAGGTCATTTACAGGTGTTTAGTGGCTACGGTGAAAACCTAATAGACTACAACCACTATCAGACTACTGTAGGCATTGGGATTTCATTTGTAGAGTGGTAATTCTTATGATACCATAATAATCATGTTCTCTATAATCCTTTCCTCAGGCGCATTTGTGGTTCCTTTTGGCTGCACCCAAAACTATCTTTTAATAGACCAGAGCAGCTATAAAACCCTAATCTTAAGGATCTAAACTGGACGATCATTTGGGCATCAACACTGACGTCCTATGTTGTACCTTTTTTTATTTGGAAACGGAACTTTCAACTGCTCAGCTGTAAGTGTAACATGTGCTGACTGTTACCAGCCAATAACTTTCCTTGTTTGTTAATTTTTTGGTTTTTATTTAAGTAGTTCTATGTAAGAAGCGTAGTGTTTTAACGAATATATTCGTATATAATCGACTATAAATCAAATCACTATGAAAATTTTACAGGAATAGCGTATATTTATTTCTGATAGTCCTCCCCTTAATTGTTTTTCAAACTTTTGAATTCGATTACATCATTGAGAAGTTGATGGCATTGATCTTTAAATCATCCTAACTATGAAAAATAAACTAAAATTAAGACCAGAATTTCTTTTTGCAGTGTTCCGTAACCTCAACAAGAACATGAGCAGTATTTCTAGAGGGGCCATATTAGGGGTGTTTTTGATTCTTTTTAGCGTTTATCACGGTAACGCTCAACTGCCCACAGATTTTCAAAAGGTTGAGTTATTAACAGGGTTAGCGAATGCTACCACCATGAAATTTGCTCCAGATGGACGGATATTTATAGTAGATCGTTATGGGGAGTTGCTTATTTATAAACCGGATACCCAATCCACAGTATCAGCTGGTGTCCTACCGGTATTTCACGGTTTTGAGGACGGTTTTTTAGGTCTTGCCTTTGATCCTGAGTTTACCGTTAATCAAAAAATCTATGTCTATTATTCCTTACCATCTGTTAGTAAAAACAGAATCTCACAATTTAGTATGAACGGTGACGCATTGGAACTGTCCACTGAGGTTTCTATGTTGGAGTGGGATGTGCAACGTATTAATTCCTATCATGCTGGAGGGGATATGGCATTCGATTCTCAGGGCAATCTTTATATCGCAATAGGAGACAATACCAATCATGGGCTTTATGGAGCTCTTGATGAGAATAATCCTAACAATAGTGCTGAGAAAAGCTCCTCTCACACCAATGATTATCGCGGAAAAATTCTACGAATAAAACCCAATGCCAGTAATGGCAGCTATACCATTCCGGCAGGAAATTTATTTCCTCCAGGAACCCCATTGACCCGTCCAGAAATATATGTAATGGGTACGCGTAATCCTTATAGAATCTTTGTGGATAAGGAAAATACGGATTGGCTATTTTGGGCTGAAGTTGGACCGGATGCCAATACTCCTGGTATTATGGGACCCGAAGGTTTGGATGAAATTAACTTGACCAAGACCGCTGGGAATTATGGGTGGCCATATTTTTCAGGGGTAGACAATGATCCTTATCAAATACCTTATAAATCACCTTCTCCTTTCTACAACGATCCCGCGGCACCGGAGAATACCTCCGTGTGGAATAAGGCCCCTTATACTATAGGAGCCACCGTATTACCTCCCGTTGAGCCTGCATGGTTGGAGTTTTTTCACAAGAGTTATTTTGCCGGTCCCAGATATTACTACGACGGGGCCGCTACTGATCAACAACGTTTACCCGCAGAATTTGATGGCGTCTTCTTTTACTACGATTTTAATACCAGTAAGATATGGGCGGTAAAATTGGACACTACTGGGAATATTTTGAGTAATGAACAATTGGCACCTTCGGTATTCCCGAGTTCCAAAAATGGTTTTATAGATATGAAGATCGGCCCTGACGGACATATTTACATTTTGGAATACGGTACGGGGTGCTGTCCGCAGAACGCCGGTACAGGCAAGTTGGTACGTGTAGATTATACTGGTATTATTACCAATTTGCCACCTACTGTAGTAATTAATGCCGATGTAACCAGCGGCTCCCTGCCCTTAACGGTAAACTTCACCAGTGCCGGCACAACGGATCCAAACGGCGATACGCCCCTTACCTATGCCTGGGACTTCCAAAACGACGGTACGGTAGACGCCACCACTGAGAACGCAGCGTTCACCTTTACCTCTGCTGGAACCTATAGTGTGCAATTAAGAGTGAATGACGGCAAAGGTGCTGTGGGCGTAAAGAACGTAACAATACATGCGGGAAACAACGCTGCAACTTTTTCATTTAACTCACCCTTAGATGGTGGGTTTGTAGGCTGGGGTGATGATATTACCATAGATTTGATGGTCATTGATCAGGAAGACGGTAGCACCGGTTCAGGTATAGATTGTGCCGATGTATCCGTGGTACCTTCTTTGGGACATTTAAATCACTTTCATGATGGCGCTACCATTAATGGATGCTCTCGGACCCTGACTTTGCAGTATGAGGGCCATGACATTGATGGCGGGGCAGACCTCTTTTATGTTCTTGGTACCAATTATACTGATCAAGGTGGGTTGCAAGCTTTTGATCAGATCCAATTGCATCCTAAGCGTAAGGAAGCCGAATACTACGATACGCAGAGTGGGGTAGAAACCATTTCTAATACCGATCCACTCTTAGGTGGAGAGGAGGCTATCCGTGTGGATAACAACAGTCATATATCATTTTCGGGGCGCAACCTTTTCAACATCAATTCTGTTAGATACAGAGTGGCCTCGATTGTAACTGGTGGAACTATCGAGTTTAGAACTGGTAGTAGTACTGGTCCAATTTTAGCGACAGCCGTTGTACCGGCTACAGGAAGTCTGAATACTTGGATAAACATTGACACCCCATTTACTGACCCGGGTGGTAAGCATGACTTGTTCTTCGTTTTTAAGAACAGCTCTAGCTCCCAGGATATTTTTGATGTGAATTATGTAGAGTTTACTGGAGCGGGGGTCTCTGTGGACAACTCACCCCCGTTGATAAATGAGGTGAAATCGCTAAGTACGACGGAGATTCATATTGAATTTTCGGAATATATGAACCAGGCTTCGGCAGAAACACTTTCCAACTATACGATTAACAACGGGATTACGGTTTCAGGCGCTTCACTTTTGGGAGACGGCCGCTCCGTACTGCTTAACGTTTCTCAAATGAGCTCCAATACCACCTATAATTTAACGGTCAGCAATGCTCAGAACTTGACAGGACTTCCTGTTTCTACTGGAAATTATCCGCTTTCTATGATCGGTACGATCCGGATCAATGCCGGAGGTCCACTCGTATCCCAAGGCCCAGATAGTTTTGAAGCGGACCAATATTTTACAGGGGGAAGCCTATATAATGCTGTAATTCCGATTGCGGAGACCACTGACGATGCATTGTATCAAACCGAGCGTTATGGAGCATTTACCTATGAGGTTCCGGTGCCGGTAGCTGGAGCGTATGATATTAGATTACATTTTGCAGAACTCTATTTCGGAGTAGGAAGGTCGGGAGGTCCCGGATCTCGCGTTTTCAACGTGAGTATTGAAGGGGTTCCAGTTTTAACTGATTTCGATATTTTGAATGAGACAGCTCCAGCAACGGCGCTGAAAAAGGAATTTGATAACATATCGATAACGGATGGGTTTGCCACCATACAATTCTCAAAAGTCGTTGAAAATCCTAAACTATCGGGCATCGAAATATTGCCGCCATCAACCTTTGAACCCGTTCCTAACATCTATATTACGTTTCCTGCCAACAATTCTACTGTCAGTCAACCTTTCCAAGTTGATTTTTCCGTAGAAAATTGGACCATACAGGAAGGCGGTACCCATATGCATTACTCCATAGATGGGCAAATAATAGGACCACATTATAATTACGATCCGATTAATATAGAAGGTCTAAGTTCAGGAAGCCATATCATACGTTTAGAGCTCTACGATGTTGGCCACATTCCTACAGGTATATTTAATGAGATAACGGTGAATGTTGAGGATCAAGGTGTTTGCAATTCCACTCCTTTTCCCAATTCTTGGGCGGTCCACCAATTGGAAACCAATCCCTATACGGCAGTGTACACCATACCAGATTTTGATCTGGACGGCGACGGACTTAAAGATATTGTCACCGGGGGATGGTGGTATAAAAATCCTGGTTCCGCTTCTGGAAATTGGATAAAAAACACCATTGGTGGTGGTTTTGGAAATGTGGTGCATGTCTACGATTTTGACGGAGACGGGTTTTTAGATTTACTAGGAACCACCTTGGGTTCTGGCTCGGGCAACGAGTATAAGAGTGCACAATTGTTGTGGGCCAAAAATGACGGTTCGGGCAGTTTTACAGTATATACTAATATTCCCGCCGGAACCACGAATTATAGTGAACCTTTTTTGGCGGGTATCGCAGGTGGTAATTTTGGTCTGGGTAATCCTTATCAAATGGCCATCAATTGGAACGGGGCAGAATCGACTGGTTCCCCAGTACAATTGCTGACCCCTACCGCCAATCCCACCACAGGTACATGGACGCTGGTCAACATCAGCAACAATTCCTCTGGAGAAGATATCAAAGCTGGCGATATTGATGGCGATGGAGATCTGGATCTTTTTCAAGGGATCAATTGGCTCAGGAACGAAGGCAATGGCAACTGGACAACCTTTTCTACTGGGGTCACCTATGTTACTACCCCTGATAGAGTGCAATTGGCAGATTTTAACGGTGACGGAAGATTGGATGCCATAGTAGGACAATTAGGACTTGGAAGCAATCCTAATCGTTCTGAGTTCGCATGGTTCGAGGCACCTGAAGATCCTACCCAGCCTTGGATCAGACATATTTTGAGTACCTCGGTTACTGGTAGTCTTAGCGTGTTTGCAATCGATATTGATTTTGATGGGGATATGGATATTGTAGTTGGGGAATGGTTAGGGAGCAGGCGTCTACTCGTTTTTGAGAATGACCTTTGCAATACAGGTACTTGGACGACCCATATTCTTAATGATGGGGCCTTAGATCAGGAACACCATGATGGAGCGATGGTAACCGATATAGATAATGACGGCGATCTGGACGTGATTTCCAACGGATGGCTCAAACACAAAGTGCCGCGCATCTATGAAAATACGACTCTATCTAATGGAAGTCAAATTCCAATAGCTAATGCAGGGCCTGACCAGACCATTACCTTGCCAAGTACTACCAGTGCCACCTTTAACGGAACCGGCACCGACCCGGATGGTGGTGCGATCACCGCCTACCAATGGACACAGCAGAGCGGCCCCAATGCCGCCACCCTGAGCGGGGACAGTACGGCAGACCTTACCGTGGGCGGATTGGCGGCAGGAAACTATGTGTTCAGGCTGACGGTCACCGACGACCAGAACGAGACCAGTACGGACGAGGTCATGCTGGTGGTCCAGACGGCTGCAGGGGCAGCTCCGATTGTGGAGGCCGGTGCCGACCAGACCATAACCCTGCCCACAAACACTATTATATTGAACGGGACCGGAAGTGACCCTGATGGAGGTGCTGTCAGCTTTTTATGGACCAAGCAAAGCGGGCCAAGTGCAGCGTTGAGCGGGACTACCACCCCTGCATTGAGCGCCAGTAATTTGGTGGAGGGCAGCTACGTGTTCAGGTTGACGGTAACCGATCCCGAGAACGATACGGCATTCGATGAGGTCACCGTAACGGTCCTTCCCGAAGCCACAGGAGGCTTTGCCCTTAGAATCAATAGCGGTGGACCGCAGATCACCCTGGGGACCACCAATTTTGGGGCGGACCAATATGCTTCCGGGGGAAAGCTATATAATATATCCAGCCCCATTGCCGGGACCGATGGCGACGTGCTCTACCAGACGGAGCGCTTTGGTACGGTCACCTATCAAATACCGGTTCCCAAATCTGGGGAATATGATGTGCGCCTGCATTTCGCTGAACTTTATTTTGGAGTGGGCAGCCAATCGGGGGGGTTAGGGTCACGGGTATTCAACGTCAGTATAGAGGGGCTTCCAGTACTTACCAATTTCGACATCCTGTCCGAGGTATTGCCGGCCACGGCCATTCAAAAGACATTTGATGGAGTCATAGTTACAGATGGCTTTGTCACCATACAGTTTTCAAAGGTCGTCGAAAATCCAAAAATTTCTGGAATCGAGGTATTGGGCAGTGGCAGCTCCAGCGCTCCCCCAGTAGCAAACGCTGGAGCCGACCAGACCATTGCCTTGCCGATAAACACCACAACCTTCAACGGAACCGGCACAGACCCGGACGGTGGTGCGATCATCGCCTACCAATGGACACAGCAGAGCGGTCCGAACACCGCCACGCTGAGCGGGGACAGTACGGCGGACCTTACCGCAGGTGGATTGGCAGCAGGAAATTATGTTTTCAGGCTTGCGGTCACCGATGACCAGAACGAGACCGGAACGGACGAGGTCATGCTGGTGGTCCAGACGGCTGCAGGGGCCGCTCCGATTGTGGAGGCCGGTGCCGACCAGACCATAACCTTGCCGGGCACTGCCAGTGCCACCTTCAACGGAACGGGCACAGACCCTGACGGCGGTGCGATCACCACCTACCAATGGACACAGCAGCGCGGCCCCAATGTCGCCACCCTGAGCGGGGACAGTACGGCGGACCTTACCGTAGATGGATTGGTAGAAGGAACCTATGTGTTCAGGCTGGCCGTCACCGATGACCAGAACGAGACCGGAACGGACCAGGTCACGCTGGTGGTACAGACGGCTGCAGGGACTGCCCCGATTGTGGAGGCCGGTGCCGACCGGACCATAAACCTGCCCACAAACAATATTATACTGAACGGGACCGGAAGTGACCCTGATGGAGGTGCCGTCAGCTTTTTATGGACCCAGCAAAGCGGGCCAAGTGCCACGCTCAGCGGGACCACCACCCCTGCACTGAGCGCCAGTAATTTGGTGGAGGGCAGCTACGTGTTCAGGTTGACTGTGACCGATCCCGAGAACAATACGGCATTCGATGAGGTGACCGTAACGGTCCTTCCCGAGGCTGTCGAAGGCTTTGCCCTTAGAATCAATAGCGGTGGACCGCAGATCACCCTGGGGACGACCAGTTTTGGGGCAGACCAATATGCTTCCGGGGGAAAACGATATAATACATCGAGCCCCATTGCCGGGACCGATGGCGATGCGCTCTACCAGACCGAGCGCTTTGGAGTGGTTACATATCAAATACCGGTTCCCAACTCTGGGGAATATAATGTGCGCCTGCACTTTGCCGAACTTTATTTTGGGGTGGGCAGCCAATCGGGGGGCCCAGGGTCTCGGGTATTCAATGTCACTATAGAAGGGAACCCAGTCCTTACCAATTTCGACATCCTTTCCGAGGTATTGCCGGCCACGGCCATTCAAAAGACATTTGATGGAGTCATAGTTACAGATGGCTTTGTCACCATACAGTTTTCAAAGGTCGTCGAAAATCCAAAAATTTCTGGAATCGAGGTATTGGGCAGTGGCAGCTCCAGCGCTCCCCCAGTAGCAAACGCTGGAGCCGACCAGACCATTGCCTTGCCGATAAACAGCACGACTTTCAACGGAACGGGAACAGACCCTGACGGCGGCACGATCATCGCCTACCAATGGACACAGCAGAGCGGCCCGAACACCGCCACGCTGAGCGGGGACAGTACGGCGGACCTTACCGTGGGTGGATTGGCAGCAGGAACCTATGTGTTCAGGCTGACCGTCATCGATGACCAGAACGAGACCGGAACGGACGAGGTCACGCTGGTAGTCCAGACGGCTGCAGGGACTGCTCCGATTGTGGAGGCCGGTGCCGACCAGACCATAACCTTGCCGATAAACAGCACGATCTTCAACGGAACGGGCACAGACCCGGACGGCGGTGCGATCACCGCCTACCAATGGACTCAGCAGAGCGGCCCGAATACCGCCACGCTGAGCGGGGACAGTACGGCGGACCTTACCGTGGGCGGATTGGCCGCAGGAACCTATGTGTTCAGGCTTGCCGTCACCGATGACCAGAACGAGACCGGAACGGATGAGGCCATGCTGGTAGTCCAAATGGCTGCAGGGGCAGCCCCGATTGCCAATGCAGGGCCCGACCAGACCATAACCTTGCCGACAAACAATATTACATTGAACGGGACCGGAAGTGACCCTGATGGAGGTGCCGTCAGCTTTTTATGGACCAAGCAAAGCGGACCCGGTGCCGCGTTGAGCGGGACCGCCACCCCTACACTGAGCGCCAGTAATTTGGTGGAGGGCAGCTACGTGTTCAGGTTGACGGTGACCGATCCCGAGAACGATACGGCATTCGATGAGGTCACCGTAACGGTCCTTCCCGAGGCCGCCGGAGGCTTTGCCCTTAGAATTAATACGGGAGGCCCAGGAACGACCTATAATGGAACTATTTTTGAAGCAGATCAGTATTTTGATGTGGGGAAGACCTTAGACCGGCCCCAGACTGGAATGGCTCAGCCCTACCGTACTATACGTTACAGTCCATCAATGCTTATGGCCTACAACATCCCAGTTCCTAGTGGCGAGTATACGGTAATTCTACATTTTGCAGAAATCTATTTTGGCGCCACTGGTGGAGGCTCGGGAGGTGTTGGTAGCCGGGTATTCGATGTGAGTTTAGAGGGGCAACTAGTAGAGGACAATCTAGATGTGTTTGCCCAAGCAGGAGGACCACAGAGCATGTTGATAAAGTCGCACACGGTTACAGTAACAGACGGTGTCTTGGATATTGATTTTTCCTCTCTTGCAAATGTTGGTGGTGTACGCCACCCAATCATTAATGCTATCGAGGTATTAGGCACTGTAATGAATAACAAGCAAGGAGTTGCGGTAAAGGGAACAGCCGACAATTTTACCGATTCTGTAGCTAGTGAAAGCAGTGACGATGGACCGTTCTCGGAAATAAATAACATTACAAGAATAACACCTAATCCTGCAAGCTATGAAGTGCAGGTCACGTTATCTGATGTCTCCTTGAATATTATACACTTTAACATTCACGATCTAGGAGGTCGATTGGTAAAAAGAACCAATTCAGGCAACTCACAACTGTCACCAGGACATTACCGCTTCGATATTTCCAATTTAGAAAATGCTATATATATTATTAATATTACTACCAGCGATGGCAATAATTCAAGACACAAATTAATAATTAATAAATAGAAAAAAGCGTAGATTGGTATTTAGGAGATAAAATAAAGAGGTTGATGGAGCCTTCAAATGGATAGCACTGAGAAGGGAAAGCTGAGAATTTCCTGCTCCCCTTCCCTCGCTTCAGCATTCGCCATTCTAACGGAAATGATACTGCAAGCTATCTGCCAGATCTTCTTCCGGCACTTTCAGTTCCATACTGTCCATGGAGGCGTTGGCCTTTATGGACGCAGAATCGAGGGCCTACTTGTGTCAGCTTACCATGCCTTTTTCGATGCACATCTGAAGCATGTTTGTAAAGACCTGCTCGAACACCTCTTCCGGAAAAAGTTGGCGTGCACGGCTGAGGGTGGAATGTCAGGGCAGTTTATCTTCAATGTCATAACCAATAAAGAACAAGATGTTCAGTCGCGTACTACAATGTTGATGAGCCTCCTGTCGTTGATGATGTTCTCCAGGCCTTCCTGTCGGTCAGGCATATAGCCGAGCAAGCAGAATTTAAAAAAAACGATGGGATCAATGCTTTTTTGACCACAGGTACCGTAAATCGATTCGGTCAATCTGTAGAGATAGTCTAGATCCAGTAAACCTTTGAGCTGACGATAGAAGTTTTGCCCGGAAACACGTTCACTCAGAAAAACAGGATGAACAACTTTTCTTGATATGTCTTTTTACTTTGCATATCAACAAATTATAAAATTTTTTACCTGAAAACACATTGTTCTATTAACTTTATCAACAGAGTTGTGCAGCGGGCACACCGTTTATAATTAATTACCTGGTTTTAGACTACTTACAAAAATCCTCGCGGATTTTTTATTCCGTTTTTATTTTGTTAAATTAGGTACTTAACCAACTAATCATACAAGAAACACGTTAGCCACAAGCATGTCGAAAATGATATAAAAATTTATTATGGAAGTAAATTTGGCATATTATCGCAGAAAAGATTGGAATAAATTCTTAAAAATGATTAACGATAGAGATGCAATGCATGACTCTTGGGAAGATTGGCACAAATCATATTTAAGAACAAAGCACATCTTAACTTCCCAAGGTTTAACTGTAAACGACTTTATCGTCGATTTGGATAAATTAAAAAAATATTGTTCCAATAAAGGTGTACAAATTGACGGAAAAGCTCGATCACAATTCGTATCTAATATAAAATGAATAAAGAACACTTAGCCAAAGTACAAGCTTTATTAACGGAATGGAATCCGCTCGGGGAACGATCCTCTCAGATAAGTGACTTGAATAACTATGAAATCGAAGCAACTGATATTTTATGGCATGTAAAAAAGACCAACACAGTTGATCAGATAAATAAAATGACAAATACTGTTTTAAGTCCAGCTTTTGGGATCCATGTGGACCAGTTAAATGTAAAGTTATTGCCAAAAAGATACATTCAATTTTAAATGAAAAATAAAACACGAAAGCAATATATAAGCCGTGGGCTGGTCTGCCCTCACTTGGAAAATCCTGCTGATTTCCCAAAGCCAGTTCTTATTTAAAGAGGTTCGTGTTGAGTCATCTGCTTGGCCGGCTGCGCCACAGCTCAAGATATACATATATGCAGTAGCACATTAAGCGCAACCATTTCAACATTTTTACATCTTATAGAAGATAAACTTATATATTATGAAAAAAGTACACTTATTATTTTTCTATGTATACTGACTTTCAATTGTAATTCAGATGATGATTCCACTATTGCACAGAATTGTGATATCATCTCTGAAATTATTTCCGAAGTTGAATTTAATTTAATTAATACTTCAAATTATGAAATAACTGAAGTTGAATTAAAAAGCGATTGCTTGGAAATAACGTTCAGTTTCAGTGGATGTGGAACAGAATTGTGGGGAGAGAATTTATATAGTGTAAATGCTTTTTATGCTGTTTTCCCATTACAACGAGCAGTCAGAATGGAATTGATAAATGAAGAGTTATGTCAAGCAGTATTTCAAAAATCAATTTCATTTGACCTAACTCCATTTAAAATTGAAGGGCAAAGTGAGATACCATTAAATATTGATAGATGGAATGAACAAATTACTTATAAACAATAAAAAAACGTGCTACAACAAAGAAGATGTATTAAAATAATTGCTCAATTTTGGGCTTAACCAAAGATCGTTTCAAGTTTACTATATCTGAATTTCCGCTGGAAATTACTCGCATTTCGGTAAGAAATTAATCTCCTTAACCTAATGTTTGATTAGGAAAAAAAAACCCAAATAAAAGCTAAAAACAAACCATTATAACAATGTTAGTCAATATCAAACGCAACTGATTCTCATTTTTAGCATCTTTAAAAAAAATATTATGAAAGCACGAATTTTAGTCTTACTTCTGATTGTCGGAATTGGGTTTTTGAATAGCTGTAATAATGATGATGATGATTCATCGCAAGAAAAAAGTATTAATGGAACTTGGTATCTCACTAATATAAGAGGTGGGTTAGGAAGTATGAACAACGACTATTCCATAGGGGACGTAAAATGGACTTTCGACCAAACGAATTCGATTTTGATAGTAGAAAACAAAATTGGAAACAGCAATTCTTTTTATTTGCACAGCGGAACCTACTCTTTTAATATTGTAGAGAATGAAGAAACACAAATATTTTTTATAGATAATAATAACTAATGCGAATCAAGGGTTAAAAAATTAGTGCTATAAAGGCCGCCGCCAGTCTTCCATATGCATGAAGGGTCAAACCTTTTATAGACCTGACTTACTTGCTTTCTGTATGTCAGATTTTTCAATAAGCCAACTGAACAATGCCCCTATGGGCTGTCTGATTTTAGACACAGCTCTTGAATATAGGTCGTTACAGGCTCTGTCAATTTTTCTCAGAACATCCGCCATTCCTTTTACGGCCTTTACGGGAGTTAGCATCTCAGAGTTAAAGTTGGCATTCATATTTTGAAAAAAAGCAGTGTCATTATATATTTTATCTCCAAAGAAAGTACGGTCTTCAATTTCGGACCAAGCCTCTTTATAAAGGCTAAGATCATTGGCGGAAGCTGGTGTAAATATGATCTGCTCTGGATGTGGCAACCTACCTGCATTGCAAAAGCCCAGCGCATGCAGCTTCATGCCGTAATAGTACATGCTTTTTGTGGAACAGTGGCCCTTGGCCGTTATTTCCGGCGCTACCTTTCCTGCACGTTTCCCCGAGCAGGTAAGAATGGGCATGGAATCCAGCACGCTAAAATTCCCGGAGCACTCTTTTGGGGCAAATTCACCCAAGAGTGTTTCCACAAACCGACCCATTACATGGGAAATCCTGTTGAGCCTATTGTTAAAGGCTTGATAGCTGCCCAGATCGGGAAACCAATCCAGTAGATATTTCCTTGCAAATTGATGTATCTTGTTCATTTTAAAAATCCCCTGATGCTGCATCACAAAAAGGTATATGGTTATAATTTCTTGGCCTGTAAGCTTAGGTTCCCTATTGTTGCTGAAGCGTTCACAACTATACTGTAGGTTGCCCCCGAACTTTTCACAGATATAGTAATATATTTTCACTAACTTGAAATCCTTGTTGTTGGTCTCTGTATTCAAAATAATCTTGTAGGAAATTGACTATTAAGATGTTGAAAATCATTAATTTAAATAAGTTTGAAGCGTTGTTTTGCAACAGATTAAGCTTGTTTTTTCATTATGATTCAAGTCTTGATTCGCATTATATATTTTTTTATCACTTCCTCACCTGCATATTGACCCGCAGTATTCTCATAGTAGCCACTTGTCCAAAAATTGCCGCCCCAAAGCATCTGTTTGAACTCTGGGTGAAGACGGAAAATCTCTTTGGCCGTAATGCTCTTGACAGCTCCGACTATCTTCTTGGGAGCATTCATTGGGATGCTCTGAATCAAAAAATGCTCTGAATCAAAAAATGAACATGGTCATCATCCTGACCAATTTCCAAAAAGTGAATCTCGTAACGCTCTTCGATTTTCAGATAAATATCCTTAAAAGTGGACGAAACTTTAGCATTCAATACTTTTCTCCTATATTTTATAGGGACAAACACAATGATACAAAAGCAAGCTTTTATTATGACTCTTGTGAATATGTTCACTCATCAATGCATGATTTAGCATTATACATTTGATTTACCAATCCTTGAAACTTCCAATCAGTATGGTTTCCCAATACATAGTAAATGGAATAGTATATGCCATATCGGGAGATGATACACTCATTCCTAGAACGCTACTAAGCTCCGATTTTAAATTGGTATGGATATCCTCAGCACAATCACCGCCGGCAAATAGAAGAATCCAAATATTTTTGATGATGTCAGAATACTGATAGGTAGTCAATACAGAGCGTTTTCCCAAATAGGAGGTTATCGTATGGCGGAGGTTTAATCGGTCATATTCGTCCGGGATAGAATTTAATCCGCCAAAAAAATTGATGTTTTCAAAAAATGTTGTAATTTTTATCCTGCGAGATTTCACCGAATTTAGTGAAATCTTAGTAAGAAAAAAGAGTCTCAAGCGTTGTTTTCATTGACTTTTTGTCTTTCCTTATACTTTTCTGTGCGGATTTAAGGAGAAATAAGAGATAATTATCACAAACGAAAATCGATATAAACATACCCGAAAAGATTGTCGTTGTTCGGCTTTTGCTATATTTCCACAATCATTGGTTAATAAATTGGTGTAAAATGGTCCATGGAACCTTAAAAAAAATTTACTATTTGAGTAAATTTGCAAATTAAATAAAAATAGACTAACCATGCTGGAACTGGTAGAACGAACGATAAGATCGATAGTGGAAAAAGAAAGATTGTCCCCGTCCGAAATAGAGGATGCAAAGCGTTTTTTCGGGGAAGGCCAACACACGATCCTATCCCAAGGAAAAGAAAAAATCACGGTACTAGTGGCAAACGGGGAAGAGCGTACCGTCCATATAGCTGTTGAAGGTGAGAATCGGCTATACCCAAAAACCAACGATAGAATGATAGAATGGGATGTCCATGGCCTTACTGCTCTGTACGTAATTGCCGATGAATTTAAGGGCGAAACCCTTTCCGAAGGCATTAAATATACCCGAAAAGGCATGATTAAGCGGGTAATGGAGGAGCGTTATGATAAGGCCAAAAAAGCTGAATATAAGGTAGTGCTGGCCAATAACCTGCACGGAGAACACACTTTGACCAACGAAAAAGGAAAAGCATTCAAGATTACTCTTCGCGATTTTGTGAACAGGACCGGCTATATTAACAATATTGATTGGCGTACCAATAAACTGGGCACTACCAAGCACATTATGTACCTGTTCAATTATTTGGAAGACAATCCTTCCAAGACAAGGAAAATGGACAAAAAGTATCCATTTATCGAAATATTTACCGATCCGTTGAACGATTATAGGATTACGTGGTTCTATCCGGAAACTTTGCGAACCGAGGAAAAGAAATTGCTAACATCCTACTTTGGCAACAAAAACCATATTGGTGATTCCAAAATAGCCCCGTTTTATTCGTTTGTGCACAAATCCAGGGACCTGGAACGTATAAAGATACGGGAGGAGGTCTATGAGAAGGTGGAGGCCTATTTCGAGAAAAACATACTGGACCAACAGCAAAAAAACACCCATCTGGATTTTTCGCCCATTAAAGCTACCCTCTACCCTTATCAGAAAGAAGGCGTAGCGATTGCGGTCTTTAAAAAAGGTGTAATCATCGCCGATGAAATGGGACTGGGAAAAACCCTTCAAGCCATTGGGACGGCAGTGCTCAAAAAAAAGATCTTTGATTTTGGAAAAACTTTGGTAATTTGTCCGGCATCGGTGAAAAGCCAATGGAAGAATGAGGTATTGAAGTTTACCAATGAGAAGGCCGTTGTGGTGGAGGGATACCCAGAGGAACGCAACGAAATGTATCTTAACGACCCCTCTTTTTTCCATATCATTAATTATGAAACCGTATTGCGGGACCTGCCTTTTATCAACAAAGCAGGGTATGATTTCGTAATACTTGATGAGGCACAGAAGATCAAGAACTATGAGACCAAAACCGCCAATGCCGTAAAGTCAATACACAAAAAACACGCCTTGGTAATAACGGGCACTCCGTTGGAGAATAAGTTGTTGGACCTCTATTCTATCGTACAGTTTTTGGATCCTTATTATCTGGCACCGCTGTGGGAGTTCTCATACCGGCATTGTATTTTTGACGCCAATTCCAAAAACAAAATACGCGGCTACTATAACCTGCAAGGCCTAAAAGCCCAACTGGAGCCTATCCTCATCCGAAGGGAAAAACAAGAGGTGTTCAACCAGTTGCCCAATGTGGTCCAAAAAAACGTATATGTGGAACTCTCCGATGAGCAGGCCGGACTGCATGCCAGTTTTGCAAGGGGCATCGCCTCTATTCTCGCCAAAAAATTCAAGACCACTTATGATTGGCAAAAACTGATGCACCTATTGACCAATATGCGTATGGTGTGCGACTCCACCTATCTCATCGACAAGGAGTCCCATATTTCCCCAAAATTGGTGGAACTCCGGGAAATCCTAATAGAAAACTTGGATGTTAAGAAAAACAATAGAAAAATCATTATTTTTTCGGAATGGGTCATTATGTTGAACCTTATCGGTGCGATGCTTAAAGAGGAAGGTATTACCTATACTATGCTAACAGGGAAAGTACCCGTGAAGAAACGTGGTGCCGTGATCAAGGAATTTGAGGATAATCCAGATTGCAATATCTTTCTCTCCAGTGAATCGGGCGGTACCGGACTTAACCTGCAGGTGGCCGATACGGTAATCAATTTTGAATTGCCATGGAACCCCGCAAAGAAAAACCAACGTATTGGCCGTATTGACCGGATCGGACAAACAAAACAGAAGCTGCACGTGTTTAACCTGCTCTCGTACGATTCTATAGAAATAAAAATAGCTGCTGGTCTTATTCTAAAGCAGAGTCTTTTTGAAGGTGTACTGAATTCGGGAAGCCTTACGGACGAGGTGGATTTTTCAGAAAAGGGAAAATCACAATTTATCAAACAACTGGAAGAGGTGCTCGGGGAAGATAGCTTCACAAAATCCCTGGCTGATAATGAATTAACCTTGGAGACCCAAGAGGAAGAGGGGCTCCGTGAGATGACGGCGCAAACAGAACCCGTCAAGGACAACCAACCTGCCGAAAAAGTGGGCAAACCGGAAAACCAAAACCCCCAAACGGCACCTGCTGAAAATGACAGCAACGGAAAAAAAGAAAACAATCTTGAGCAAATGGAAGAAGTAATGACCAAGGGGATGGAATTTTTGACCGGTATCTACAAGATGGGCACGGGAAAAGACATGCCGGCCGCGGGAAAACCAAGGGTAAGCATCAACAAAGAGACGGGGGAGGTTTCCATCACATTTAAAATGGAAATGTAACCCCCATAATTACAGAGTTCTTTTTGAGGTTGGATGGTTTTAAATGAATTTTTTATAGGTGAATATGGTACGATGCCCAAAATCGAAAGACACAAGAACATAAAAAAGCTTATACTCCAAAATAATATAACGAATAAAGAAATTACTTCCCAATACAATATGTATATCCTAATGGATACAGGGGTCTTTTGGGACTAATAGGGTATAAGGTTGACTGGAAAAACGAAACTTTTTCCACTTGTTTTGGAGTGGACGGTTTTTTAAATGGTAGTCGAGAAGTACCAAGGATATTTCCCAACATTTCAAAGCGCATTTTTTTTATTTGTTTTTCAACCTGCATTTGCTACACTATCTAAGTAACAAAAGGATGCAGTTAATTTGAATCCTCTTGTTAAAACGTTTTGAATGGATTTATACCCCAAATACAATTGAAGCTTCAATACTTAATCTTTGGCTTATTTCCCTTGCTACGTTTAGAGGTGGTTCGCTTTTACCGTTGAGGTATTCACTGACCCGTGAGGTACTAACGCCCAAAAGCTCATCTAACCGTTTTTGGTTCAATCCCATTTCCGGGAGAAAGTCTAAGAAAAAAACTGTAATATTGTCATTAACTTATCTTTTTGACCAAAATCCTTAGAGGGGTCAGTATGGCCAGAATAGGGGGTCAACATCACCTGAATATCCACATTTCTGCCCTACGTAACTTAATGACCTCAACCAATGAGGTTTTTTTTATTGGATAGGTTCACTCCTCATAATGGGCTAAAAGCTTAGGTAATAAATTTAATTCAATGTAGCTTTTAGTATCTGTGTTCTCAATGTTATCAGCATCCTATAAAAGTGTTTCAACACGTTCTACAATGGCGTTATATTCTTTTTCTGTTGTATTCATTGTTAAATGTTTTTAATATCCTTAACCTTGTCGTATTCCGCCGCTGGCTTCCTTTAGATTCCACCTCGCGATGGACACCCTTACCTTGAGCTAATGGCAGGTAACTACAGACCCCCATAACGGACTTGCACCGTCTAGTTATTTGCCATGCACGGCACACAATAAAAAAACCTTTCAATTTCTTGAAAGGCTTGTCTTTACTGGTGTGGTCCCACCTGGGCTCGAACCAGGGACCACCTGATTATGAGACAATTAATTTCAGTTTTCATTTGTCAACATATAGCTTATTATTGATTGATTATCAATGTTTTATGAATTTTTGCTTTGTTTCTATTTGCATATGATTTACCTTTAAAAGGCAATTTGTTGTACAGATGTTGTACTGATTTATTCTAAACCTATGGCAACCGTAAAAACCGTATTAAGAAAAACAAAGCTCGCTGATGGCAGTTACCCCATCTCTTTGAGGGTATCTAAAGATAGACATTCGAAATTTTTTCAAACGATATTCAGAGCTTTTCCGAATGAATGGAACCAAACAACGGGTAGTTTCACAACTAAGAATTCAAATAGCACCCAGAATAACAGGTTACTTCTAAAATTTAAGGACAGAGCTTTAAAAATCCTTTCAGAACTCGAGATGGAAAAGAGTGATTTCACTTTGCGAGACTTTGAGAATCGTTTTAGAATTGTATCTAATCCCGTACAGCAAAATGTTTTTTATTTCTGGGATGAGATTATTGGCGAAATGATCTACGCAGGAAGAACAGGAAATGCAAAAGTAAATAAAGACACTTTTGAATCTTTAAAAAAATTCAATAAGAGTACCAGACTTAACTTTAAAGAAGTTACTCCTTCTTTTTTATATAAATATGAGGCTTTTTTAAGGTCGCGAGGCGGAAGTGATGGAGGCATAGGTGTGCGGATGAGGACAATAAGAGCGCTATACAACTTCGCCATTGAAAGAAACATTGCGAAAGAACAGGATTATCCCTTTAAGATATATAAGGTCTCAAAACTTAAAGGTAAAAACCTAAAAAAGGCTTTATCAATAGAGGAAGTCTTAAAAATTAGAGATCTGGACTTAATTAAGTATCCATCGTTTATTAATTCCCGAAACTATTTTATCTTCAGTTTTTATACTAGAGGTATGAATTTTGCCGACATGATGTAACTTGAATGGAAAGACACTGACTTCGACAACATCTATTATACGAGATCCAAAACAAAAGGACATTTTAAAATTAAGATTGTTCTCCCTGTTCAAGAGATACTGAGCTATTACAAACAGTTATCAACAGGTACTAATTATGTATTTCCAATTCTTTTGAAAAACAGCTCAACCCCATCACAACTAGAGAATAGAAAACATAAAACGCTCCAACGTTACAACAAGGAATTAAAAGAGATTGCCGAAATCTGCGAAATCTACAAGCCCCTTAGCAGTTATGTCGCTAGACATAGTTTTGCAAACTGTTTAAAACAAAAAGGAGTTGCTACCGATATAATTAGTGAATCTATGGGGCATCAAAATCTTGCTGTCACTCAGGCATATCTCAAAGAATTTGACAATTCCGTTTTAGATGATGCGATTGATATATTACTTTAATTGAGAATTCTATTTTAATTTCTTTAGATTATTTTAGCACTTTATCCTTATTATTACTACACTTAATTAGTATTTAGCTATTATTTATTTGCATTTGGATTTAATCGTATCTATATACTGTCTTAATTCTTATCATATGCTCTAATCGTGAGAGCTGTTCCCTTATTCGGATTTTTTGTATCTAATTTATTTTTGTCATTTTCCGAAATTTCCTAATTATACTAAAAAACATTCTATAGGTTTTACGTTTCACCAAGTTAATTATATATTTCTTCTATGTTGTTAATATGTATATATCCCATTTTTCTCTTACACTTGATGATTATCCTTAATTATGTATAGAATCCGACAAATCTTAAATTTCTTTAATTGTTGGAAACATAATTTGTCACAACATAGAAAGATCAGCTTAAAAAGAAACCGATGAATTCAAAATTTCGAGAGATGTATTTGCTTTTTAAAAATAAAGTGATCAATATTTAAAAAAGAAAAAAGGATTACCAATATTTTCGTCAACAAACGTAAAATACTCAGGAAAGAATTTTTATTTACATGGTATTTTACAATTATGCAATAGATTGGAAAAATGTAATTCTTCCTTATACTTTTGAAAAAGCTAAAAAAAAATTAAACAAGGTGATTAACAGAGGTTTTAAACAAGCGGTTTTTCAAAACTAATAGCACAAATTACTCATAACTAAATGCTTGTGGTACAGGCTGAATAGTAAATGAAAATTTAATTTGGAATAATTCTTTTCAACAAGCATCACTTAATTGTATACTGAACAACTCATTTCTCCTATTTAAGTAATAATTCTATAAGTTTTTTAGCTGTAATTTCTCCTTTTTTCTTAACAAATCCCCTGGGTGTTTTATCTCCAATCTCATAAGTAAGTGATTCCGCGCCATGTTCATAAAAAAAGTAGCTAGTTGATGTGACTCTTTTTCCTGTCCCAGGACTGGGTTTGATATTTGGTTCATAATTTTCTAATTCTTTACCTGAGGCCAAAATAAGTGCGGGGACAAGACCAGGCTTATTCCCTTTCTGTTCTGGATCTATAGTGTAATAAATGTCCTGCCACGTAGAATGAAAATCAACAAAAAAGTAAATTTTACCCCCAGAATCTTTGACTTTTTTCTCGAAGAAATCTCTTATCACGGTTGTTTCAGGTTGATTAAAATCCGCCCAGTCTCTATTTAGGTCGATGCCTCCCATATTGTGGCGCCAGTGACCATTATCCACGCCGTCAGGATTTACCAGTGGAAAAACATAAGTATTGTATTTTTTTCTAAATGCAACTGCATCCTCACTATCTGAAGAAAGGGTTTCGACAAATGACTTCATTCCCAAATACCCCGTTACCTCAGGTGGATGCTGTCGAGAAATCACAGCGATAATTGCCTTATCATCACTGTTCCCTATTTTTAATACATTAATAGGCCTTCCTTCCCGACTTTCACCAGCCTTTGAATTAGTAATAAAAGATTTTTTACTTAATTCTTGTGCCCATGAGTCATTGTGAGAGGTAGTGAGAAGTTCTTGTGCAGAAATCCATAGCGTATCTGGACTTAAAGAAAGTCTCATGGTTGCACTGGAAAATTTGGGTTTTCCTTCAATAATTTTATTGTTTATAGAAAAATTGGAGGAATCTATTTCTTCAAAATTTACTCCATCTGTACTTGTTTTTGGGTGGTACCTATGATTAACGCCTTCTGAATATGTAAGGGCTAATGTTATTTCTTGTTCCTTGTCAGCCCAAAGCTTAAAAGCGTACCAGGGGCTAGGGTTTATGGGACTATTTTCTGGAGTTATTAACGTTGATATAATAGTGTCATTTACCAAAACAATCCCATTTAATCTTGCTCCATCAAATTCATTAGAAGCATAGATTCCTTTGCCAAGATCGAAAACATTTTTAAATTGTAGACTAACTGGAACTGTTTGTGTGTTGACCTCTTGAATCTCTCCTTGTCCTTGCCATTGTTGACTTGTTTTACAAGAGACAGTTATGATGAAGCCTATGAAAACTAAAATTGTTCTATAATTTAATTTTGTGATCTGCATAATATAAGTTTTTGAAGATAAATTTTCAAGGTTTTAAAAAATATTAAAATCCTTTATAACTAGCTTTATTTAATTCTTTAACTGTCCTTATCTTTCTTGGAGAATCAAGATATTTATCAAGATATTTATATATATCAACCCTTACCTCCCTGGCGTGTTTTGTGTCTATACGATTAAAAATGTGTCCGCCTGGAATTTCTTCATAA
This sequence comes from Gelidibacter salicanalis, assembly GCF_016469035.1. Classification (GTDB taxonomy): domain Bacteria; phylum Bacteroidota; class Bacteroidia; order Flavobacteriales; family Flavobacteriaceae; genus Gelidibacter; species Gelidibacter salicanalis_A. The sequence continues at coordinate 207,715 of NZ_JAEHJZ010000004.1, forward strand.
ATTTTGTACTCAAATTTTTTATTGTTTGCTTTTAATGAGGAAATTAAATGTTCAACTTCAAGTACGTTTACATCATCATCATTGGTATTAGTATGTATAAGAAGAGGTGTGTTTTTTAGTTTATGAGCATTATACGCTGGTGAACGCCTCTTGTACTCTGCGACATCCTCATATGCCGTCTTGCCTATATGATAATCAGCTGAATATAAATCTCTATATCCTTGAGTTTTGTAACCCATTCTTGCCACTAAGTCACTTACGGGAACACCGGCGTATGCAACTTTATAATTGTTAGGTTTTTCAAAAATATTTAAGAGAGTAATTAGACCGCCGTGGCTCCAACCTATTATACCAATTCGATTTTCGTCTACAAAATTATAATTTTCAATCATGAATTCGCGGCTGGCATCCACATCTCCTACTTCGCGCCCACCATAATCAATGTTTTCGTAATGTCTTTTTCCATAACCTGTACTACCTCTATACTCTGCAGCTACAACAATATATTGTTGTGCTATTAATTCTCTAATGATATGGGCGTAAAATGTTCCAAAACTACTATGTACACCTCCATGTGGAAAGACGATCAAAGGATATTTTTTATTTGGATCGATATCTTTTGGCACAAAAACATATGAAGTAAATATAACCTGATTTCCATAACCCTGAGAGGTTGTATCTTTCTCTTTCCATAAAGGAGGACCAGTCATTGTAACTTTATCTACGTGAGCAACATCTCCAACTTTCTGATACCAAAGAATATCATCTATACCTTTGCCAAGTTCATCTAGACTATGTCTTAAGTTACTTATTTGGTTCCCCATTCTTTCAATTATTTTATCATTTGATTCTTTTTCCTGGGCTATTAATTGGCTTCCACCTGTAATAAGAATAATTGATAGAAATTGGTATATACTTCGCATAGGATCATTATTTATGTTAAATATATCAAAATTTTTACAAAAAACTATTTAGTAATATGAATTACGGAGACAAACAAGTAATATTGAATATTTCTTGTTTAATCTTAAATTATTCTTTAAAATTGTGTGTGTTTAATAAATATTTGCAATATGAAATTTAAAATTACTTGTCTTTTATTTATTGCGTTAAGCCTGTGCGAAATGACATTTGCACAAAAAGGAAACGTGACAGGAATAGTGACCGATAATCAAGGTCTTCCTTTAATTGGGGTAAATGTTATAGTAAAAGAAACGTCAAGAGGTGTCCAGACTGATTTTGATGGGAATTATTCTATTCAAGCTGAATCAGGTGAAATTTTAGTTTTTTCCTTTGTGGGTTTACGAACAAAAGAAGCAGTTGTGGGAAAAGACGACACTAAGAGAGTTATACTTGATACGGATCTTGCAGAATTGGATGCAGTAGTTGTTACGGCACTAGGTATTAAAGCTCGTCCAAGATCTGTATCAACCGCTATAGAAACTGTAACTTCTGAAGATATTGAGAATTCTGGTGAGACTAATCTTGCAAATTCTTTATCTTCCAAAGCTGCAGGTGTGAATGTGATAAGCTCTTCCGGTTCCGTAGGAGCCTCATCAACAATTAGAATACGAGGAAATACGTCTATTAACAAATCGAATAGCCCTCTCTTTGTGGTAGACGGTGTACCTATTGATAACTCTAATGTAGGTAATAGTAATGGAGGGGCAGATCAGTCTAATAGAGCTATTGATATAAATCAAGCCGATATTGCAAGCATGGACATTCTAAAAGGGACTGCAGCACAAACCTTATATGGATTAAGAGCAGCGAACGGTGTAATACTTATTACTACTAAAAAAGGAATTGCAGGCGCACCTTCCGTTTCCATAACTTCAACAACCCAATTCAGTACCATCAGTCAAGTTCCCGAATTGCAAAATGAATTCGCGCAAGGCCGTCCTATAAACGGTGTTCCTACTTATAGAGGACCCGAAACTCGTGAAAGTTTTAGCTGGGGTCCAAGAATATCTACACTAGAATATGATGGCGATACTTCTTATCAATATCACAATAAAGGGAGATTAGTTCCTAACGGAACAGGAAATGGTCAACCTGCTGAAGCCTACGATCATTATGATTTTTTTAAGACTGGAATACTTCAGGAGCAAAGTGTTTCAGTAAGAGGGGGTTCAGAAAAAATGAAATATTATATATCTGGATCTAATCTCGATCAGTCCGGTATTTCCCCTAAAGAAAAATTTTCAAGAAAGTCTTTTAGAACAGACTTAAGTGCCATGTTATTAGATAATTTTGAAATATCTGCGAGTGCTAATTTTGTTAATTCTGGTGGGCGTAGAGTTCAAAGAGGTTCAAATATTTCTGGAGTGATGGTGGGAATAATTAGAACTACTCCTACGTTCGACAATGCAAATGGTTTATCTGACCCAGCAAATACGCCATCCGCATATGAGTTAGCCGATGGTACACAACGAAGCTATAGAGCAGGAATTTATGACAATCCTTATTGGACAGTTGCTAAAAACCCGGCTGTGGATGACGTAAAAAGATTTATTGGAAGAATTTCATTCGATTACAAACCTTATGATTGGGCAACTATAAGGGGCAGTATAGGTTACGACGAGTATTCTGATGTAAGAAAATCAGTATTGGATATCAATTCGGCATCAAATCCTCAAGGACAAGTCTTTGATTCAAATATATTTAATGAAGATATAAACACCCAGTTGCTTTTACTTACTGTGCACAGTATAGGTGATAAAATTACAATTAATGGTTTGCTAGGTTATGATGGATTTGCTACAGAGAGTTTAAATAGAGAGGTACTTGGTAATGCTTTGACGGTTCCAGGACTATTTAATTTAGCAAATACCGCCAGCCAAATTTCATCAGAGTCTTTAGGAAGAAAAAAATTGGATGGTTTACTTTTCGATGCGAGATTTGCATATGATGACATGATTTTTTTGAATGGAACATTTAGAAATGATTGGTCGTCCACATTACCTATTAAAAATAATAGTTTCCAATCGTATAGTGTAGGAACTAGCTTCATATTTACAGAATTATGGAAAAATGATGTTATAAATTATGGAAAAATAAGAGGCTCTTTTGGAAAAACCGGAAATGATGCTCCAATATTCGCGACTTTAACTTATTATGGTGCTGCTGCTGCTGGAGGAGACTTTTTTATAGATTCTAATCAATTTCCATTATTTTCTACAGTTGCTTTTGAGAGATCGTCACAATTGGGGAATCCAAATATAAGACCTGAACAAACAAGGGAGTATGAACTTGGGACTGAAGTTTATTTATTTGATTCGCGCTTTAAATTGGATGTAACTTATTATAATAAAGAAACTACAGATCAAATTATAGCAGTTGCTCAGCCATCAGTTACTGGATATACTTCAAGAATAATAAACGCCGGTATAATAGAAAATAAAGGTTGGGAGATTTCGGGTGGAGTAAAAATTATAGATAACGATAATTTTTCATGGGATATCGATGCCAATTGGACAGCTTATGAGACAACTGTTGTTGAGCTTGCGGAAAATGTTGAATCCATAACTTTGTCTGGCTTAGGAAGTATCAATAGTGTTGCTGTTCCTGGACAGCCCTACAGTTCTATATTCGGTACTCGTTTTGCTCGCAATGATAATGGAGAAGTAATAATTGGAAATGACGGATTTCCTATACAAGATTCAGAATCAGGTATAATTGGCGATCCTAATCCAGATTGGACCATGGGGCTACGAAATTCATTCTCCTATAAAAACTTTAGTCTATCCGCCCTATTAGATATACGAAAAGGGGGAGATGTATGGTGTGGAACCTGCGAAGTTGCAGATTATTTTGGAACTTCAAAAAAAACTGCGGAACAAAGGAGTATCACTGACTTTGTGTTTGAAGGAGTAAATGTGGATACAGGTCTACCCAACACAAAGGAAGTTGCATTTGCAGATCCTAACAAATCTGTTAATACAAATAGATGGGTCAGGTATGGGTTTACTGGTGCGGCAGAAGAATATATCTATGATAGTTCTTGGATAAGATTACGTGAAATCACACTTTCTTATAAATTGCCAAGAAGTATCATTGATAAGACATTTCTTACTGGAGGATCTTTAACTATTTCAGGTCGAAATTTATTTTTAATTACTGATTATCCAGGTGTAGATCCCGAAACAAATCTAAATGGCGACTCAAATGGAATAGGATTAGATTATTTTAATCAGCCTAATACTAAAAGTTATTCTCTTACAGCTAAATTTAATTTTTAAAATTATTAATATGAAATCTTGTAAAATTAAATTAATAAGAACTTCGATAGCTTCCTTGCTTCTTTTCTCTTCTTGCAATTATGATGATATCAACCAAGATCCTACGAGACCTGGGGGGGCCAATGTAGAAATTTCTGCTATAGTTCCTGCTATGCAGACACAAACACACAGAAATCAGGCAGCCGCCCTTGCTCGTCACGCAGGTATTATAATGCAACAATGGGAAGGGAGTGATGCTCAACAATTACAATATACAGCCTACCAAATAGGCGAGGATGGACCCGGTTCCAATACAATTTGGGAATTTGGTTTCTATACAGGAGCCATGAGGGATGCTGACGACATTATTAAGCGCGCAACAGAAACAGGTGCTTTTAATACTAGGGGGATAGCTAAAATATATATGGCGATTAATTTAGGTATGGCCACAAATGTTTGGGGTAATGTTCCTTATTCGGAAGCTTTTCTAGGAGAGGAAAATCTATTGCCAAAATATGATGATCAGGAAGAAATCTATAAGACGCTTCAAGTACTTTTATCAGGCGCTATAGAGGACTTAAATGCAGAAGACCCTGCTGGGATTAGAGGAAGTCTGATATCAGGTGATAATCAAAAATGGATAAAAGCAGCTCATGGACTGAAAGCTAGATTTTATATTCAGCAAACTAGTGTTAAAAATGATGCAGCTCAACTGGCGCTCGAAGAATCTAGAATGGCATTGTCAAGTAACAATGATCAATTAAATTTTTTATTTGAAAACACTCAAAACGGAGGTCATCCTTTAGCTCTTTTTGGAATCAACCGTCCTAATACTTTAATTATAAGTAAGTCTTTCTCGGAGCTAATGACAAATGATCCTAGGAAGGGAATATATATGGAGGAAAACCCAGGAAGAGATTATCTTTTCTATAATTCTAACAATCCCAGTCTGTTTTGGGCTCAATTAGATAGTCCTTCCCCAGTGATAAGTTACGCTGAAATGAAATTTATTGAATCAGAATCTAAGGTAAGGTTAAACGAGGATGGAACAAAGGAATTAAAAGAAGCTATCAAAGCCAACATGGAATTTTTAAGTGTTCCAGCCGGACAAATTGCTGATTATATATCAAATATCAATTTGTCCGGATCAACGGAAGAAAAAATCAGAATAGTTATCATTGAAAAGTATAAGGCCTTATATGGACAAAATGCCATAGAGACATGGAATGACTACAGAAGGACAGGTTACCCAGAAATCACTCCTAATGTAAATGGTTCTAATGGAAACAATCCTTCGGGAATTGTGCCTAGAAGATTGCTTTATCCAATCTCAGAAAGGTTAGGTAATCCAGATAACTATGAGCAAGCAATTAATGCACAAGGAGGACACCTTCTCGATGATGATTTATGGGTTTTTCCCAAAAATTAAAATTTCATTTTAAATACTTTGAGTTAGTTATGAGTATTTTTATAAAGAGTCGTTTAACTTGTAAAACGACTCTTTTCAAAAAGTATGGGTAGATACTTTTCACATGTTGAAAATTCGATATTTAAAATGCAAGAATCAATAGTAAAGTTTTTGATTTACATTTAGTTTCTCAGAATAATAAATTGATACTTTCTTCTTTTAGATATTTATTGTTCTGATGGAAGCTGTTAAAATTTGTACCCATTCTAAATACTAGCCATTAGGAGTAATGTTCTTGTTTTTGATTTATTTATCAAACTGTATTATGAACAGTATTCCAAAACCAATTAATTTCTTCTCATCAGAAATAATGATAATAAGTTACAATGTTAGGATTCTATAAAAATGTAAAAATCACTGGCAAAAAACGATACCTAAAATTATAACCTTAAAAATATAGCATCATAAATAATTATAAATATTTTAAACTGTCTTACAGATGGGCAATATTATAAATAATCAACATTCTCTAAAGAAATTTGTTTCATTTTATAGATAATTCTAATTCATAATAAAATCATTTGCGATCATGAAAAACAACTTATATTTCATTTTTTTACTTATAACATTCAGTGTTGCTTCTCAAAAAAAAGATTCACAAATTATTTTAATAAAAAATATAGAGATATTCGATGGTATTAGCCATCAAACTATTATCGGAAATATTCTTATCGAAGGAAATAAGATTTCTAAAATTTCCAGTAGTAATATTTCTTCCACTTCTAAAAATGTTTTGGTTATTGATGGAGAGGGAAAGTTTGTGATGCCTGGATTGATTGATGCTCACACTCATATCGGTATGGAAGGAATCCAAATGGGCTCCACGTCGGTGGATTGGGGTACAGCCAATATTATTTCTACTCAGGCTGCGAAACATCGTTTGTTACATGGATTTACCACTCTTAGGAATATGGGTGGGAATGCTATACCATTAGCCAAACAGATTGATAAAGGAACAGTACCTGGTCCGAGAATTTATCCAAGTGGAGCTTTTATATCTCAATCCGGTGGTCATGGCGATTTTGATGATATTACAGCGGTTCCTCGAACTCCAGATAATTTGTCCTATTCAGAAAGACAAGGGATCGCTGCAATAGCCGATGGAGCAGATGAAGTATTAAAACGTACGCGCGAACAATTAAGGCAAGGTGCAACTCAAATAAAACTTATGGCGGGTGGTGGAATTGGTTCTTCTTATGATCCTATTGATGTTACTCAATATTCTTTGGAAGAATTCAAAGCCGCAGTTTTAGCAACAGATAATTTTGGAACTTACGTAGGTGTTCATGCCTATACACCACGAGCTATACAAATAGCAATAGAAGCTGGTGTTAAAACAATTGAACATGGACACTTAATGGATGAAGAGACCGCTAAAATGATGGCTGACAAAGGAGTTTGGTTGAGTGTTCAGCCATTCATGATTGAAGAACAAAATGACTATCCTATAGGTTCATCTAGCAGAAAAAAACGAGATTATGTTTATGGGCATACGGATGAAGTTTACAAAATAGCAAAAAAACATAATGTAAAAACGGCGTGGGGTACTGACCTTACTGGGAAACAGAAAATTGACAGACGAAATGATCTCTCTCGGCTAGTTGGATTAAAAAAATGGTTTTCCCCATATGAAGCACTTAAAATGGTAACGTCTACGAATGCCGAAATGTTGCGTTTGAGTGGTCCACGTAACCCATATCAAGAAGGTAAGTTAGGAGAATTAACAGAAGGAGCTTATGCCGATTTAATTATAATAAATGGTAATCCATTAAAAGAATTTGAATTACTGAGTAATCCAGAAGAAAATTTTCTGTTGATAATGAAAGATGGAAAAGTATATAAAAACTCGCTAAATGATATGAAGTTCGATACCACACTTTAGGATTTTTTGTGAAATACTAGAAGATTTACAATAAACACTTAATCCATTAATTAAATTTTCCAAATAGGCACTGTCTCATTAAGTGTGTAAGTCTTAAAATCTCGGTTAAATATTAATCTCAGATTTTTAAATTACTCAAGTCTTGCATTTTATTTATTTTGGTACTCAAATTTCACGTTCGGCAATCCTTTGATAATTTCGCGGTTTTTTATACGAATTGCAAATGTGTATGGTTTTCAGCGTTGGCTTTCGTGTCGGAAAAAAATGTGCTGTTTGTATGCTAGGATTTTCCGAAGGAAAATAGATGTTACAAATACGCAATGATCTTTGATTAAGTGGACTTAAATAAATATCCATCGTTTATTAATTCCCGAAACTATTTTATCTTCAGTTTTTATACTAGAGGTATGAATTTTGCCGACATGATGAAGCTTGAATGGAAAGACACTGACTTCGACAACATCTATTATACGAGATCCAAAACAAAAGGAGATTTTAAAATTAAGATTGTTCTCCCTGTTCAAGAGATACTGAGCTATTACAAACAATTATCAACAGGTACTAATTACGTATTTCCAATTCTTTTGAAAAACAGCTTAACCCCATCACAGCTAGAGAATAGAAAACATAAAACCCTTCAACGCTATAACAAAGAATTAAAAGAGATTGCCGAAATCTGCGAAATCAACAAACCCCTCAGCAGTTACGTCGCTAGACATAGTTTTGCAAACTGCTTAAAACAGAAAGGAGTCGCTACCGATATAATCAGTGAATCCATGGGGCATCAAAATCTTGCTGTCACTCAGGCATATCTCAAAGAATTCGACAATTCCGTTTTGGATGATGCGATTGAAATATTGGTTTGAGAGAAAATTATATTTAAACTATAGATTTGTGTGATAGAGCCTGTATGTTTATCCTTTTGGTATTTGGTCTTTTGTTAGAAATAAGTATTCGTATACAAATCGATATTATGCAGATGCCATTTTATCTGAATGCTTTAGATTTGAGCTTACTTATTTTCAAGGTTTATCATTAGGTAAATACATTTTAATACGCTGTGCAACTATTTCTATAATTTCTTCTGCGCTAGGTTGATGCGCTTCTGTAATTTGGTGGGCTACACTGGTTCTCCACGCACGTTTTACATTTGCTATTTTAGAATCGTCTATCAGATCATCAGGCGATTGATAATCCAATTTTTTATGCATCATTTTTTTGATAAAAATAGGAATGACCATTTCCCACTTTTCCTTTGAAAATTCTTGAGTTAAATGATAGAGGTCGTAAAAGTCTCTAGGTGCGGTATAAGAACGTTGTTTTAATGCTCTTAGTTTTTCGGAAATCACTTCACCAATGCTATAACATCTAATTTGTCTTCCGCCCATTAAGGCATCAGAATAGGGGTGCATAATATGCAACGACTCTGTATCTAGCAACAATATTTCATCCGTACTGATTTCCAATTTTATTTTAGTATGCCAACGGTTTGGGGGTAGTGGACGTTGGTTTTTAGAATGGTTGGCTCCCCAGTATTTTATATACACTTGATACCCTTTGGGCTCATCCTGAAACATTAGAGGTTTTATTTTATCTACACTAAATAGAATGCCTGTATTTTGCTCTGTAGTTTTGGCAATGTTCTGGAGTATTTTTTGGTCTAATACAAAACTTTTACCTAAAGCCGTAAAATCCAAATCTTCTGAAAAGCGGTAATTTTCTATATAACATTTACGTAAACATGTGCCGCCTTTAAAGACCAACTCATCTTTATAATGTGCTATGAATACCGATAGAAAATGCCCTAATACATAATCTTTATCTACAGTATCAGGTGGCACTTTCCATTCTAGGGCTTTTTGTATAATCTCTTTCTGTAAAATCATTTAATACTCGGTTTGTGCCATTTGCAATAAATCTTCTTTGCTGGTATTTAAGCGCAATTTCCATTCACTTACAAATTCTCCTTGTTCTAATCCACCTGCATCCATTAAATTATACTTTTGATTTACTTGTGCTTTGGCATATTTGATAAAGCTTTGCAATTTATCATTCTGAAATAATGTTGCCAAATAACCCATACGTTTTGTTAGTGCTATGTTATCATAAGCCTTAGTATAACCTATTAATTTATTGTTTGTAAGCTTTGCATTAGCAACGGCTTTTATGACATCAGCAAAATCGCCAGCATAACGAGGCTGGTCAAAGCAATCAATCAAGGTCATTTCTATATCGGTTATTGTAAAACTGTCGTCTCCATATCCTTTCTGAATTACTCCTATGTTCTTGTTTTCTTTTACAGTAACAAATTTTACAGTGGAACCCAATATTTGAGTGTCTCTTTTTCGTTGCGTAGTTTTAAGGAACAACGTATTAGGAAAACGTTCTGTCAAACCATGATGGTGCAACGCTGTCCAATATGCAATGGCACTATTTGAACTTATATAGGTTGCCAGTACATTTATATTGTTATAATTGGGCTTAGCATATACGCCACGTTCGATACGGTTTAATAGGCCCTTTTGGCATAAGTTTTCTACCAACTCGTTTATATTGTTGGCTAGGTTTTTAGGTAATTGTGAAGCTAGGTCCTTCAAATTAAAATAAAGAAGCTCATAATCATCCAAATGCTTTAATAAAGCTATTTGATCTTCATTTAGACTTTCTGATATGTATGTGCCTTTCGCCATTGCCTTTTACGTTTCAATAGACCCTAAATAATGGGGTCTATTGTTACATGAATGGTAAAAATAGATTATTCTTTTTAAAACTCACTAATAAAATGGCAAAATCACATTAATTGTAATTTGACAACTTGGGTTAGAACAAATGTTTTGATTGTCTGTTTTAAATTCACCAACAAAAGAATGAAACTGTCGCCTTAAAAGTCTTACAGGTTTTCAGCATAATACAAACCGAATTTGAAATATCTAAATTTGAAATTCGATATCACTGTATCCATTAAGACACTGGGTATCGTTGCAAGACATAAATTCTATTTCTGCCATAATTTTAGAATTCTTATTTTTTAGTTTAATTAATTGTTTAAAAGTAGCTTTGTTTTTGAAAGATTTGATTTCCATTTCAAAAGTGGGGTCATGAACTGTACGCCCTTCTTCTTCAGATGTAGTTCCAATTAAGCCATAATCATCACTATTTTCAAAAATAAAAACTGTAGGAAGCGGACCGTTGTCCGGTACTTTCTGAGAATATAAGTGATAACCTTGTTCAATGTTGGCCACAATGATTAATTCATAGTCTGTCTCTGAGATTTTTTTTGTTTTTGTAGTCCATTTTACTGGTTCAACAATTTGGAGAGAAGTATTGGTTTTTTCAGTTGCTTTACTTGAACTTGAGATTTCTGTATTAATCTTATCCTTGTCCGATTCGTAATATTTGCTTTCATTTTTGCAACTAATGAAAGTGATAATTAAAAATATTAATGATAATTTTTTCATAATTTTATGGTTTTAATTCTGATCGGCATTAGATTAAATTGTTGATCATTTGATTGTTATGTAGTACTTTAAAATCTTCCTAAATTTTTGCCTCCATAACTCTATTTTGATTTTCTGTAACAATTTGTCCATCAAAAAGATTAACTATACGATGTGCATATTGTGAATCATGATCAGAGTGCGTTACCATCACTATGGTGGCGCCTTCTTTATTCAGTTCGGTTAATAACTTCATGACTTCTGTACCGTTTTTAGAATCCAAATTACCTGTGGGCTCATCGGCAAGAATTAATTTAGGATTGAAGGCTACAGCTCTTGAAATGGCCACACGCTGTTGCTGTCCGCCAGATAATTGTTGCGGAAAATGGTTTTCGCGATGTGAAATTTTCATGCGTTCCAGCACTGCCCTGACCTTTTGTTTACGTTCACTTTTATTCATTTTTAAGTAGATCAATGGCATTTCTACATTTTCATAAACGGTGAGTTCGTCAATTAAATTAAAGCTTTGAAACACAAAACCTAAATTCCCTTTACGTAATTGTGTACGCTGACTTTCTTTTAAGCCACTCACTTCATGGCCATTAAAGTGGTAGCTACCTTTTGTGGGGTTGTCGAGCATCCCAATAATGTTAAGCAAGGTTGATTTACCACATCCAGATGGCCCCATAATAGCTACGAATTCTCCCTCTTTTACGTGTAAGTTGACGTTGTTTAACGCTTTTGTTTCAATGTCTTCTGTCCTAAAGATTTTTGAAAGATTTTCTGTTTTTATCATAATTTTAAAGTTTATACGATTTATTGTTTAAATGTTTTGTTTTTCTTGTTTGGTGTTGTTTATTCGTCTCGAAGTGATTCCACGGGATTCCTCGTTGCCGCTCTATACGTTTGCCAACTCACTGTTACTAATGCAATAACCAACGTAAAAACGCCCGCCAAAGCAAACACCCACCAACTTAGGCTGGTTTTATATGCGAAATTTTCTAACCATTTACGCATAGCGTAATACGCAATGGGGCATGCTATTACAAAAGCAATAACTACCCATTTTATAAAGTCTTTATTGAGCATGAGCATGATTTCGGTGACGGTGGCACCGTTTACTTTGCGGATGCCAATTTCTTTGGTTTTTTGTTGGGTTTTAAAAAGAGACATGCCTATTAAACCGAGAATGGTGATGAAAATGGCTAATGCGGTAAGTATTAGAATCGCTTTTTGAAATGTTTTTTCATTTTGATAAGATTTTTCATATAGTGAACTTAGATCACTAGGAGGATCCCATTTTACCGATAGATTGTTTTCTTCTTTTATCTTGTTAATTATTTGGACTACTTCTTTATAGTCTCCATTTCTATATTTGATGGTTATATTTTCTAATGATTCAAATTTAGAGCTGGTTTGAGCGCTTTCATCTTTTCTTAGAAATATATAAGGTTCTATAACTTTGTGAAAAGACGAAAAATGAAAATCTTTAAGAACACCTATTACATTTCCCACAAACTGATTTTCACCTAATGGATCATCTCCCAATCCCAAATGCTTTACTGCTGCTTCGTTTATAATCACATCATCCCGTTTATAGGCTTCAGTAAAATTTTGACCTTTTATTAATTCTAATTGGTAGATAGGAATATAATTTGAATCCACTTCATTGGCGTCTAACTTAACTGCTTTTGGGACGCCATTAACCTTTATAATCATAGTTTGCGTTAGACCGTTTGGTAGTGACAACGTCTGACCGATAGTCACAGAATCTATTAGTGGGTAACGCAGTAAACCTTCTTTAATAACAGCCGTTTTTGACTTAGGAATACTGAAAGCAATAAGATTGTTCGGGTTATAACCTTTATCGGAATTAATCATATAATCCAATTGTTTATAAAAGCCTATTGAAAAAATAAGCATAAACGCTACAATTCCAATTTGAACAACTACAGCGTCATTCTTTAAAAAAAAGTTATGTCCTTTCTTTGAAGTACTCCCACTTAATGTTTCAATGGTATTATGCCGCCATACATAGAAAGCAAAATATGCTCCTGTTAGCATGGCTATGAACACTATTAATACAATGCCATATATAATAAACCCATAATTATCAGCGCTATTAAACTCCAATTTACTGTTGGTAAACTCATTAAATACAGGGATTGCCAGTTTCATTAGAAAAACTGCTATACCTGCTGAAACGACACTTATACTCATAGCCTCGAATAAAAACAGCTTTAAGAGCCCTGACTTATTCAACCCATGAACTTTATGAATGGAAAGTTCTTTAAAGCGTCGTTTTGTAACAGCGGTATAAAGCAATAGAAAATTTAGCAGGGATATGGTTAATACTAAAGTTCCTATGATGACATAAAACAAAACTTCTTTAATAGATCCTGTACGGATTTCATTAACATCATCTGAAAACAGATGGATATCGGCAATGGCCTGTAAACTATATACGGTGCCCTTCCCATCATACTTTTCGTCAATCTCTTTTCCTATTTCATTTATTTTGTCAACAACCTTTTTAGCGCTTGTGTTATTGGCTAACGACAAAAAAGTTTGATAACCACCTCCTTGATATATCATTTCTTTTTCTGAATGGTATCTTTTGGAGTTCTCTATTGGAATAATAAGCGTTGGCTTAAAGAAAGACTTTTTAGGAAAATCTTTAAAAACCGCAACAATAGTATACTCTGCGTTTGTTCCATAATCTGCTTCTTGACCAAAAAAATTATCAGATATAACCGCTATTGTTTTGCCAACAACTGGCGTTTCGCCAAAGTGCTTTAGCGCCGTAGATTCCGATATAACAATCGTCTTTAGCTCTGTGTTAAAAGAATGAACGCCACCTTCAATAATATCAAAAGAGAGCACATCAAAAATCTCTGGACTTGCCCCTATCATCTCTGGCTCAACAATACTATCTTGAACTCTTAAATAATTAAGATGGAAGACGAACATGTTATTGATTTCGGGTATATCCTCCTTAAAACGATGTGTTAAGGCTAAATTTATAGTTCTAGTTTTTTCATTATCAAAAGAATTTTGCAATAAGAGCCTATGTATTTGCTTAGAATTTTCATGATGTGTGTCATAGCCTGTATGCTCTGTAACAGACAGTAAGGCTATAAAAGCAATGCTTAACCCAATACTTAATCCTATAAGATTCAAAAAACTATAAGGCCGTTGGCTTATAAAATTCCTGTACACTATTTTTAAATAATAACTAATCTTCATTTTTTAGCTTTTCATTATTTTCACTCTTTGCGCTCTACGTTCTCCCCTACGGGGAGATGTCCGCAGGACAAAAGGGGCTTTCCTACTCATCCCTCAAACTCTCCACCGGATTCCTCGTTGCCGCTCTATACGTTTGCCAACTCACTGTAACTAATGCAATAACCAACGTAAAAACGCCCGCCAAAGCAAACACCCACCAACTTAGGCTGGTTTTATATGCGAAATTTTCTAACCATTTACGCATAGCGTAATACGCAATGGGGCATGCTATTACAAAAGCAATAACTACCCATTTTATAAAGTCTTTATTGAGCATGAGCATGATTTCGGTGATAGTGGCGCCGTTTACTTTGCGGATGCCTATTTCTTTGGTTTTTTGTTGGGTTTTAAAAAGAGACATGCCTATTAAACCGAGAATGGTGATAAACATAGCAATGATGGTTAATAGCAAGATGGTTTTTTGAAGTGTCTTTTCCTTTTCGTAAAACATTTCATTAACGGAATCCATATAGTTTGGGTCAAAAATTTGTTTCCGTGCCTCTTCCATACTGCCAAAAATATTGATCATTTCCGGATCACTATACGTGGGGTTTAGAATATTTGCTAATTGCACATTCTGGTTACCGAGAAGTGTTTCAATTATAGCAATCGTGTTTTCTTTATCTTCTGGCTTGTAGCCAATAATCATTTTACTAGAATTATTTTCAGTAACGACTTTAAATATACTTGGTCTAATCGATTTATGTAAAGCCTCAAAATTGAAATCTTTAACAACGCCAATTATGGTTCCCATGTTTGTTTTGATCCCAATGGGTTTTTCTAAATTTAAAAGCTTTACAGCGGTTTCATTTAGAATAATGGCATCCATTTTATCCGTAATAAATTCATTTGAAAAATTACGCCCTTCAGTTATAGTGATCCCATAAAGCGGGATGTAATTATAATCCACACTAAACAATTCCATTTCAACTAATTCAGAAGGACTATCAATATTATGTATCCTTGTGATGGAAGACCCGGTTGGGTCTGGTATAGGTTGTCCCATAGCGACATCTGAAATTTCGGGATGTTTTTTAGCTTCTTCTTTAAAGATTTCAGAGTTAATTGCTAAACCTCCAATTACAAAGACATGCTTAGGATTATAACCTTTATCTGAAGTTAAAATAAAATCTAACTGTTTATAATAGCCTAATGAAAAAATAAGCATAAACGACACTATGATTAACTGCAAGGCTAACCCGTTGCTTTTTAGAAAGAAGTTGGTTTTTTTGCTGGTTTTTGTTTTTCCTATAAATTCAATGGCATTGTATTTATTTAAATAATGATATAATTTATAACCTGATAGCAATGCGACTACGATTACTAAACCTATCGCGTAAATAAAAAACGGAGCGTTAGAGAACCAAGAAAATTCTATATTACTTTTTGTAAAACTATTGAAAAAAGGCAAAACTAATCCAACTAGTATTATAGCGAGCGTAGCTGCTATCAAACTTATAATTATGGATTCTACCATAAACATCTTCAGTAAGCCTAACTCACTCAGGCCGTTTACTTTTCTTATAGCAAACTCTTTAAACCGTCGTTGTGTTATTGCAGTGTATAACAGCAAAAAATTAAGTAAAGAAATCAGTAATATTAAAACCCCGATTAATGCATAGCTTAACAATACTTTTATGGAACCGTCTGAGTGTAAATGAATGTCCTCCAAAGACTGTAATTTATACCCTTTCTTTAATACTTTAGCTGCCGTGTCGTTATGATTACTGTTTTTCTCTAAAAGAAAATATGTATTAAAGGACGATATCTCAACTCCAGGTACTTTTTCTTTAATTTGACTTTTTATTGGCAGTATATAAGATGGTTTTAATGTAGACTTTTTTGGGAATTCTTTATAAACTGCCCGAATGGTATACTTGATTTTCTCTTCCTTTTCAAGCTCTATTGATTTCCCAACGACATCTATGGCGCCAAACTCTCTAAGTGCAAATTCCTCTGAAATAACAATAACAAACACATCGTCCTTAAATGATTCTATATTCCCTGCTGTAATATTAAATGTAAAGACATTAAATAGTTCTGGGTCAGCATATATCCCTCTCGCTTCAATAAGACCATTAATTCTGAAAAAAGCATTTTTATAACGGATTACATTTTTAATTTCTGGAATTTCTTCTTGCAACTCTTTTCCAATGTGTGCAGTTGTGTTGGGACTTGCAATTTCATCACTATTGATTTCCTTTGTTAATAACCGATAAATATCCTTAGAGTTTTCGTGAAAGGTATCATACCCTGTCTCTTCCGTTACGTATAATAACGCTATAAAAGATATGCACAGCCCAATAATCAAACCTATAAGATTCAAAAAACTATAAGGTCGTTGGCTTATAAAATTCCTGTACACTGTTTTTAAATGGTATGCGATGTTCATTTTTTATTTTATTTTGATTCTGAAATACCGGTTAAAGTTATTTTTGTTATTGGTTGCATGCTCTCGAAAATCTTCACTTATTCTCGATTATCTGGAAAAGTCTCCCGCAGATTTCGCAGATCTTCGCAGATTCTTGATTGGTTTAACTTCACTAAATTGTTCCATACCGTCTATTCTCTATATTCTATTTTCTACCCTCTTTTTCCTATGCTCTCTTTTTACAGCAGAGGTCTGCTTTCTACTCATCCCGCAAGCTCTCCACAGGATTCCTCCTGGCTGCTCTATACGTTTGCCAACTCACCGTTACTAATGCAATGACCAATGTAAAAACACCCGCCAAAGCAAATACCCACCAACTTAAACTGGTTTTATAAGCGAAATTTTCCAGCCATTTATGCATAGCATAGTACGCAATTGGACATGAAATAATGAAAGCGATAATTACCCATTTTATAAAGTCTTTATTAAGCATGAGCATTATTTCGTTAACGGTGGCGCCGTTGACTTTACGGATGCCTATTTCTTTTACCCTACGTTGTGTGTCATATAACGCAATGGTAAATAAACCAATAGCTGAGATTAACAAAGCAATTATGGTAAACACAATGTAAATGGTGCTTAATTGTTTTTCTTTTTGGTATAAGGTCGCTATATCATCGCTTAAAAAAGTATATGAAAAGGTTTGATTTGGGTTTACTTTATTAAATAAGCTTTCAACAAATTGCAATCCTTCCTGCACTTTATCATCTTGAAATTGAATTAAAAAATCCTGCTCCATATACCCCCAATAACTCATTAATAAAGGTTTTGGTTTCGATGATAAATGCTCGTAATTAAAATTTTTAACAACCCCAATTATTTCATAACCATCTTTATCATCCCAAAATTTGTTCAACAATAAGCTCTTCGAGAAGTCTTGAATATTCCAGAACTTTTTTGCTGCTTCATTAATTACTACTTGCTTTCCATTTGGTTCATCCCTACCCAATTCAAAAAAGCGTCCTTCAGTAATTTCTAAATCAAATACCTTTTCATAGTCAAAATCGACGCTAATCAGGTTTTCAGATGTATACTCATTTCCAGCCCTTTTAACTTTCCAAGGAGATGCAAATGGGGTCAAAGGTGAAACACCCTGAGAGAGGTTCGCAATAGACGGATGTGATGTTAGTTCATTTTTAACATATTGGTAATTGCTTTCTTGTTCAGCTTTTTTAGAGTCATATTCGGCTTTCTTTTTCTTATAAAAATCTTGTTTATCTCCATAATTGTCAAAGTCACTATTTTTTAGAGGGAAAGGAATTCGGCTAAATAACTTGGTGCTAATTATATTTTTACTTGTAAAACCAAGATCCTGATCTAGCATCATATTTAATTGCTTAACAACTATGACGGAGGCTATTAATAAGATAAAAGTCAAAGTATATTGTAAGACTGTAATAAATTTACGACCGACCAGTTGCGTACCTGAAAATGATTGTGGTTTTAAATTACTAAGCAGTGGTCGTTTTGCAATTGTGAAAAGAGGATAAATAAGAGCTAAACATACTAAGACACTCAAAACAGAACTATTTATTATTAAGATTTCACTTAATGACGGTGCGATTTCCACCCTCGTAAACTCATTAAAAACAGGTAATATTAAATTATAACCCAGTGAAATTATAACAACAGATAAACCAAGTAATAAAATAATTTCAACCAATTTCTGAGTTAAGAGTTGTTGTTTATTTGCGCCATTTACCGTACTAATGGCTAATTGTTTTAGTGTTGTGTTCGTATTAATAATCTGAAGATTCGAAAAATTCAATGCTGATATAATCAAAATAACCAGCATAATAAGAATGAGGGTTTGTATCACGTTTTCATCTCCAAAGCGTGAAACTATTCCGCCAACTTCTATCGCATCCTTGTTAAAATAAAGCGCGCTAAATGCAACCACATTTGTTTTACTATCTCCAAATTGTTCATGTTTTTGGGCTATTTTCTCAATCTTCTTTTCGAAATTAGCTTTATTAAAGTTTTTGTTTGCTAATATAAAAACGGCTCCATTTCTATTATGTTTATTTGGCTCCTTATCATAAGGCAGAATAAAATCATAGGTTATTGAACTGTTTGATGGCGCTTTGTTAACAATCCCCTTAACCGTATAAATATCTTCAAAAGTGGAAGTCACTTTCACATTTTTACCTATGGGGTCTTCACTACCAAACATTTTTTTTGCAAACGTTTCAGTTACCAAAACGGCATCAGGATCTGACAGAATATTTTCTTTATCTCCAACCTTTAATTCAAAATCGAAAACTTTAAAAAAACTACTATCAACCACAATACCTTCAGGAGAAAACACATTTTCTCCATAAGTAAACTTCATAGTTTCAGACGGGTATTTTCGGATGGTTGTTGAATTTTCAAGTTCAGGATAGTCTTTATAATCAAAACCAAAAAACGATCTTGCATCTATTGCGCTTGGCTTGCTCTCAGGAGAAGTTTGATTGATTATCATATAAATATCCTGCTTCCGCTCATGAAAATCATCCATGGTAAGTTCATTATGCACATAAGAGAACAATAACGAAATACAAAGGGCTCCTAAACAAAGCGTCGCTAAACTTCCAGCAAAAATGACTTTGTTGCTTCTAAAGTTCCGAATGGCAAATTTTATATAATGTTTTAGCATAATTTATTTTTATTTCTCATCATTGTTTCTCCTCTTTTTAAGAATTTAGAGGAAGCCTTTTATTTCAACACCAGCTTATCACGCTTCATTAAAAAAGGTTTCCCGCAGATCTCGCAGATAACCGCAGATTCTTGATTCGCTTGAATTCACTAAATTGTCCTCTACCGTCTATCTTCTAGACTCTAACCTCTATTATCTTCTATTTCAACACCAACCTATCACTCTCTCCAAAAGCATCATAACCCGAGGTAATCACCTGCTCTCCTGGCTCTAAACCTTCTAAAACTTCGTAATATTGCGGGTTTTGTTTCCCGATTTTAACCGAGCGTTTTACGGCAAATCCGCCTGTGCTATCTATCACATACACCCATTGCCCGCCTGTACTTTGAAAAAAGGCGCCTCGTGGCAATAGGAACGCTTCGGTCGCGGCGCCCAATTGTAATTTTATATAGTAGTTTTGACCTGTACGGATATTATCTGGTTTATCTCCAGAAAACACCAAGTCTATTTTAAATTTGCCCGCTTTAACATCTGGATACACCTTTTTTAAATTCACATTATAGAGCAAATTATTTCGCTCAAAAGTGCCCAAAAGTCCACGTTTAACGCGATCAATATAATGCTCATCTACGGTAGATTCTATTTTAAAATTGGTTAACACATTTATTTGCGCAATGCCTTGACCGCGACCAATTTGTTTTCCCAATTCGGCATCTAAAGTTCCTAATTGGCCATCAACGGGTGCTTTTACATTAAGGTTCTCAATCCGTTCGTATTCCATACTTAGGGTTTGTTTCATCCGTGCTAAATCTTTAATCAACTCTTTAATACTACTGGTATTGAGCAAAGAATCCTGTTTGACTTGAAAGGTGTTGACTTCATGATTCTTTTCAGCAAGCTCAAAGCTTTCCTCTGCTTGTAAGAACTCCTCTCCTGCTATTAGCTCGTCTTCGTATAAAGCTTGAAATTGTTTGAATTTTCTTTTTGCTTTTTTTAATTGAAATTCAGATTCTAACAAACTTTTTTGACCTCCAATACGTTTAGAATCGAAGTTTATTTGTGTTTGCCTCAGGTCATTTTGCTTTAGTGCCAAATTGGTTTCACTATTTAAAATCTGACCATACAATTCGCGATTTTCAAGTTTTAAGATCACATCGCCTTTTTTCACCATGCTTCCTTCCTCAATAAAAATTTCCATCACCCGGCCGCCTTCATAGGCATCTAAATACACGGTACTTATAGGATTTACAGTACCGCTGATGCTGATGTAATCATTAAATTTATCGCTTATAACCTCAGAGATAGTGATCTTATCCTTTTCAACTTTAAGCGTTGAACCCGCATTACCAAAAATCATAATGCCTATAAGAAACAGGAAAATGAGAATGCCGCTTCCTATTACTATATGTTTGAGTTTGATGCCTTTTTTCTTTTCAATTTTGGTATCCATAGTCATTAATTTGATGCCGCTAATGTTGGTAGGATAAATTTACCTTTATAAAAATCTAAGGTTCGTTTTTGAATTGCCATTTGAGCAATTAAACGGACTTGTTCTATTTTTGTATGCGAGTACGCATTGCTCGCAATTTGTAAATCGTAAAGATTGATTATTTTTTTATCGAATTTTTTCTGTGCAATATCATAAGCTTTTTCTTTAGCTTTTAATTTTTTTAGATTAAGGGCCTCCTCTGCTATGAGCGCCTCATTTTTCTGCAATAATTCTTGAATAATTTTATAGGTACGCTGTTTCTCTATTTTTAATTGAGTTTTTGAATTTTCTAATTCGATTCCTGCAATTTTTATACTGCTGCGCGTTCGGCCATTATTAAAAATTGGAAAATTAAGAGACAGCCCAATATATTTAGATTGGTTATTTTTTACCTGTTCGTCAAAAGGAATCGTACTGCCCGAAAAATCTCGAAAATTATCCGAATAACTTGTCGATATCCCTCCTCCCAAACGGATACTCGGATAAAGTTCGGTTTTAGTGATTGCCAATTCTTTTTCTGAGGCGGCAACATTGAATTTGCTTATCTGAAGACTTGGTAATACCTCCAAAGCAGTGTTAAAAACTTCATTCAGATTCATTTCAGTAGCGCTTTTGGGAGTAAATTCTACAGCTTTATCCTGAATAATAGTGATATGATCCGCCTCCAAATTCATTTCTTGAAGCAGTGCCAGTTTTGCAGCTTTTAGTGCATTTTCTGCTTTTAAAACTTCTAATGCATCACCGCTTGTTGTGGCTTCGATATCATATAAATCGGCTTTTGCATTTAATTCTAAGACTACTTTTTTAATGATTTCTTTTTCATAAAGTAAGTTAACTGCTTGCTGCTCTTTTAAAATATCCAATGCGCCTTCTTGAAAGAGGACGTTATTAAACAAATCCATGATTTTAAAAGCTAAATCATATTGCGATTGTTGCGCATCAAATTTACTGGATTGGTATACTAATTTTTGATATGCCAAAGCATGCCATTTTCTAAATGCTTCAAAGAGCATTACCGATGACGATAAACCACCGCTAAGCCCTGATACAAATCGGGATTCTACAAAACTATTGGTAACAGGATCCAAAGTTCTACCAAAACTCACATTATAGCTAGGATAGGAAACGCCAATGGTAGGCAACATATCCCGTTTGCTTTGTTTCCAACGTTCTTCACTAATGGCTTCACGATGTTTTTGCGAGGTTTGACTTAAACTATGTTCTAGAGCGTAAGCGATACAGGCATCCAAAGTCCAAACGTTTTGAGAAAACAGTTGATTAGGCTGTAATAGCGTTCCTAAAACAAGAATCCAAATGATTTTTTGATGCATTTTTTTATATCGTTTATGTTGATGAGCTTTTACTTATTTCAAGTACGAACCAATCCAAATAAGAAGCAATTGTAGTCAGTGGCGGGATTTTCCAACTGGTCTTAAACTTTGCCATGGGTTATTCATGTTGTTAGCAATTAGCATTATTCCAGTATTTCCTTTATTTTCTGTTCCAATTCTTGACCCCGTAAATCTTGGCTAATTATGATGCCATCTTCGTCAATCAAATAATTACTAGGAAGTAAATTTATCCCGTAAATCATTGCTGCTTCGCCTTTCCATGCATTTAAATGGCTCACATTATTCCATTGAAGATTATCTTGTTTTATCGCTTCTAACCATTCTTCTTTATCATCATCCAACGACACTTGAAATATCTCAAACCCTAACGGCTTGTATGCATCGTAGTAAGTAACTAAATTAGCGTTGTCCGTTCGACAAGGTGCGCACCAACTTGCCCAAAATTCTAAAAGGATTAATTTTCCTTTTACTTCAGAAAGTTTAGTTTTCCTTCCATATTGGTCGGGGATTTCAAAATCCACATAGTGTTCTCCAATTTTTGGATTTTGATTTGATCGAATATATTTGTAGATTTCTTTCCCGTACAGCGAATTTTTATTCTTTTCAGAGAACAGATTGTATAGTGGCTCTGTTCTTTCTTTTTTCCACGATATATACCACTCGGCAAGAACGTATGGTCCCAGAATATTATCAGAATGCGTTTTTATAAAATCAATTAATAATTTTTCCCGTTCTTTTCTCGGAAGCGTGTCGGCTGCTTTGTAGAGATTGCTATATTCTATTTCAGAATCAGAACCTGTAATCACAGCATTTCCGAAGTCTTGATTTGAATCATTAAACGTCATTGGATTATCTTCTAACCACAGAATTTTATATAAGGAATTGTCCTTGTTTTTCAAAATAGCTGGAAAAGGGTCAGTGGGTAGAATAGTCGTCAAATAAAAACTATTGTCATGGACTTGAACGGAATCTACTATTTCGTCTGTTGAAGGATTTAAGAGGTACAAAACGGTCTCGTTTTTCAGTTCGTTTGTAGTTCCTATTAACGAGAATTTAGACTTTTTTTCTTGATTACAAGAAATGGAAATCAATATTAATATTGAAAAAGATAATACTCTCATAAATTGTGGTTTCACTTATTTCTAATTATTTCATAAATCCTATGCCAATGTCATACCGCAAAAGACAAGACTGACACAATCAGCATCTTACATTATTTTAATTTAAATAACGCCAAGCTCAGTGTAAAATAAATTGACAAAAAGTGTAAAGATATTTGACACTTTTAAAAAACTAATAACACTATTGTTTAGTTTTGAAAAACAAAGCTTATAATAAATGATTGAAGGCAACATTCTTATTGTAGATGATAACAAAGGTATCTTGAGTGCCCTAGAATTACTATTGCAATCGGAATACAAAACGATTACAACGATCTCTAATCCCAATCAAATCACGGCCTTCTACGATTTAAAAAATTACGATGTTGTTTTATTGGATATGAATTTTTCGGCAGGCGTCAATACTGGTAACGAAGGCTTTTATTGGCTCAAACGTATTAAAGAATTATCACCGGACGTCTCTGTTATTATGATTACAGCCTATGGAGATGTAGAAATTGCGGTTCGCGCTTTAAAGGAAGGCGCCAACGATTTTGTATTGAAACCTTGGGATAACAACAAGCTTTTAGGCACCATACAATCGGCTTTTCAATTGCGGCAATCACGAATAGAAGTTAGCCATTTAAAACAAGAAACAAAACACTTAAAACAACTCATCAACAAAACCCAAACACCAATTATTGGCAACTCAAAACCGATCCATCAAGTTTTAAATATCACTCACAAAGTTGCAAAAACAAAAGCAAATGTTTTAATTACAGGTGAAAATGGCGTGGGGAAAGAACTCATCGCTCAAGACATACATAGCGGGTCCTTAAGAAAAGATGAAATTCTGGTCAGTGTGGATATGGGCGCCATTACAGAAAGTCTTTTTGAAAGTGAACTTTTTGGATACACCAAAGGCTCTTTTACAGATGCTCATGAAGATCGGGCTGGCAAATTTGAAACCGCCAATGGTGGTACACTTTTTTTAGATGAAATTGGAAATCTGTCATTATCCTTACAAGCCAAGTTATTAGCCGTTTTACAAAACAGAGAAGTATTTAGAATTGGATCAAGCACCCCAATCCCGATTGACATCCGATTAGTCTGCGCCACCAACTGTAATCTCGATCAAATGGTTGAGGAAGGCACATTTAGAGAAGATTTATTGTATAGGATAAACACTATTCAAATAGAAGTGCCACCGCTACGTGATCGTGGTAACGACGTATTGCTCCTTGCCGAATTTTTCTTGAATAGTTACTCAAAAAAATACGGGAAAATCGGATTGAAAATAAGTGCTTCCGCAGAAAAAAAACTCTTAGAGCACAATTGGCCTGGAAATGTTAGAGAGCTTCAACACACCATAGAACGGAGTGTTATTTTGAGCGATAACAAAACATTTACAGCTAACGATTTTATGTTTAAAAAACCGTCACAGTCTTTCACTAAAGTTTTAGACATTACGATAGATGACATGGAAAAAACCATGATTGAAAACGCACTTTTAAAACATGAAAATAACCATAGCGCAGCTGCCAATCAATTAGGAATTACTAGGCAAACGCTGTATAACAAAATAAAACGTTACGGGATTTAGTAAAATAATTAGCAGTGCGCAAAAAAGAACCTAGACCACTCCGCTTTAGAGTATAGACTTGAGTCGTAAAGTGTTGATGACATTTCCAATAAACATTAAAAAGAAGGCCATTATTGCTAAAAACCTCAGAGGTCTTTTATGTTTCCATGGCTACGCGAAGCACAACAATTTTAATCGGACAACACTAATAAACAGTTATGGCTAGTAAAAATCTATATTATAATATCATTATTCGCGTACTTTTTATAACTGCAATAGCTTTTGGAGTTGCCTATTTAGGCCTTAATAAACATATTGATTATGCCATTTATTTAGCAATTTTTTTAACTTTTCAAGTCGTTGGATTAATCAACTTTATAAATAGAATGAACAAGAAAATCGCCTTCTTTTTTAATGCGGTTGAAAATGATGATTCTACAATTCACTTCCCGATTGACACTAAAAATAAATCAGTAAGAGATTTGCATAAAAGCCTAAATCGTTTGAATTTTTTAATTCAGAAAATAAAAATTGAAAACAGGCAACAAGAACACTATTACCATTCTATTTTAGAACAAGCTGCAGTTGGCTTTCTTACTTTAAATGAAAAAGGCCATATATTATTGGCTAATAAAACGGCAAAAAAACTATTCAATTATGATTCCCTAACCCATATTCAACAATTAAAGCGCGTTGACGAAAAACTATTTAAGTTAATATCCCAATTAAAACCATTCGACCAAAAACTAACATCCATCACCAATGAGCGTGAAACAGTTCAACTGACCATTCGTTCTAAACCTATTACTGTTGGCAATGAAAACCTCATTTTAATAATTATTCAAAATATCAATTACGAATTAGATGAAAATGAAACCGATTCATGGATTAAACTATTTAGAGTGCTTACCCATGAAATCATGAATTCTATCGCGCCAATTACCTCACTTTCTGAAACCTTATCCCATATTTTTGAAAACGAAAACACTAAGAAAACGCCTTCAGGATTAAACGAAACGGATGTTTCAAACCTGATAAAAGGCCTAGACATTATAAAAGAGCAAGGAAAAGATTTAATAACGTTTGTAGAATCTTATAGAACCTTAACAAAAATTTCAAAACCAGAAAAAGAGATTATTTCAACGGCAACACTTTTTAATAAAATTCGCATTTTATCGAGCCAAGAGGTAGGTTTTCAGAAAATTAAATTTGAAATAGCAATTCAATCCAATAATTTAGAAATTTATGCCGATGAAAAACAAATGATCCAAGTGTTATTAAACTTAGTGAAGAATGCGATTCAATCTATTCATAAAACGGGCAAAGAAGGCATCATAAAACTCATTGCTGAAAAAGAAAAAAACAGTTACAATACGATCATACACGTCGTCGACAATGGCCCCGGAATTTCACCAGAAATTTTAAACCAAATTTTCATTCCGTTTTTCACCACCAAAGAGGATGGTACCGGGATTGGCTTAAGTCTTTCTAAACATATTATGCGATTGCATGGGGGCACGCTTTCTGTAAATTCAATTATTGGAAAGAAAACATCATTCTCATTGCGCTTTTAAGTTGTTTATTGAATCCTATCTTACCATAATGGTATGTCCAATGATTATTGAAGCTATATTGCTCCAAAGTAATTCCATGTAAGCAATATTTTCGGTGGGAGAACTTAAAAATGCTTCGATGGTTTTTTAAAAAAACCTTTCTCATATGAATTTGTCAACTAAAATGACTTATAATAACAAAAACCACCGCCCCAACTCCCAAAACCAAACTAACAATAAAAACCACCACTGCCCAATTAGGATAAATCTTAGCCTTATTTATTTTAGTGTCAAAGTGATTTTGAAAACGTTCTAACGAACTTAAGTGCGATGCCATTCGTTGCTGATGGGTTTCGATGCTCGCTTTATATTCCGTGAGATCCATCTTGATCTTCGTTTCCCTTAAATGGGCATTCATTTTCTCCAGCTTTTCTACGGCACTTTTAAAGTCATTGATCTCATCGACCAATAGCGAGGTAAGTTCTTCCATTTTTGTCATGATAGATGCATTTAATAAGAGAGTCCTTTTTCTATTGTTTTTTTAATAATGAACTTGGTCAGCTTTAAAGCTAATTGTGGGGCTAGGCCTACTGTTTTACCTGCAAGCTTCACTCCTATCATGTTGTCCTTTGAAATCTTGGCACAATCCAGGCTGCCCATTTGCTTACCAATATTTCCAATGGATATATTGCGGTGGACTTCACTTCCCTTTAAATTATGCCCATCAAACTCAAACCGAAACCCTTGCAATTTGCCTTGATTATTTATGGTCGGGATCACTTTAACGCCATTGGTTTCCATTCCCTTAATATAAGCATCAAAGGATTTGGGCTTAAATTGATTCATGGTCAGGTCATGTCTGCGCTTGATTTCGGTCCGTATTTCCTTCAGATTGAATTCCTTTTCAAATTGTACTTGCTTAACGGTGGTCAACCCCAATTGTTCTGCTACTTTTTCTGCTGCCAACTGGCTCCGCTTACCTATAAAGCTGTCATTATAAGCCACACCTTTAAAATCAATCCGGTTGACATATAAATGGATGTGTTTATGATCCTTGTCCCTATGCACAAAAGCGATGGCCTGACGCTCGCCCAATTTCATTTCGTGTATGAACCGTTTTGATATTTCTTCCAATTTACTTTTGTCCAATCGCTTTCCATCCTCTATCGTTGGACTTATAATAAATGACAAGGTGTTTTTGGTGCAATTGTGATTTTGGTCCTGGAGCATTTTAAATTCTTGGGTGATTTCAGCTGGGGAATCCCCATGCAAAAATTCCTTCAGCACAATCTCAGCGTCTTTTTCTTGATCCCAACCATAGGACATCGACGCCTTAGTGTGTGATATGCTTTTACCCTTTCCTATCATTGTTGAAATTTTTTAAGATGTAACTTGATTTCATTGGCCAGGTCATAAACTGTTTCCATTAATTTCGGATCTCGTTTTCTGTACATGTTGCCAATAGCCTTAAAATTGTTGTGGTATTTGATCAGCATTTTATAAAGTTGAATATGCTCTTCCGTAAAACGTTCCGTGATTTCCTTTTCAAATACGGTTCGCCGTATATATTCGCTAAGTGTCATTCCGCTGCGCGTCGCTTTAATATTCAGGAGCTTCTTTTCATAGATGGAACATCTAAACTTAACCAGATCACTTTTCCCCTTAAACACTCCTTTTTTTTCTTTGCGACCTTCGGGAGCAAACGAGAATGTGGCCACAGACACACATCTCGCAGTCCTATCCAGAATAATTTCCTTTTCATTTGAATCCATTTCCAGCTCCACTTCCAGGCTATCAGAATCCTTAAGTAATTCACTAGGAATCTTTAAATAATGCTGTCCTTTCTCTTTTGAATTAACATCAACTTTTTCTCTCATGGCATAAAAAATTATTTAAATCTTTGTGGTTTTTATAGCCATCACTTTGATCATTTACGTGACTATATTTCTTTGTCAAATAAAGTGTTGCTTTTTGTCCTGCCGAATCATTATCTAAATAGAGATCGACTATTTCATAATCCGAAATATGCGATTCAATATTTTCAATAAATGCAATGGAGTTTAAAACCATGATATCTGAAACTTCTATTAAAGGGGCATTCAAAACGGCCAACGATAATAAGTCAAACATCCCTTCCAAAATGATCAGTTGTTTAGTGTTTCTTTGGAGATGGGTATATGTTTTTGGGCTGTTACTATTCTTAAAAATCTTATTCCGCAATTCCCATCCGTTTTTGTTATTCTGTAAGCCAATAGCGAAAAATTTTGAGTTCTTAAAAGTGTACCATACCTCATGGCAATAGGCATTGGCAACGTGCAGTGGAATCCCTCTCAGGTTCAAATACTGGATCAATGCCGGGTGTTTGATTCTCTTAATTTTAAGTATAGTTAAACTTGTTTCATTTGGACTGAGATGTTGTGGCTGTTGAAAAGAAAAACAGAAACCATCTTCATCCAGAAATGTCAGAGCTTCCTTTACAGAACATTTCAAAATCCTACAGACCAAATCAATCACATTGCCTCCACTCCCTTCGCCATGGTCATACCATCGGTTCCTGGTTTTGGAAACTTTAAAAGAGGCTTGGGTTTCTGACCTGAAAGGGCTCAGAAACCAAGCTTCTTTTTCCGCTGTCTTTTGGGGAAAGTGCCCGAGTTTTGCCAGCGCCCTTCCGATGGGAAAAGCTCGGGCTCTTTCACAGTTTATTTTTCTTTTCATCAGCCAGTTTGTTTAAAACCCAGTATTTACAACCCATTTAGAGCTTAGTTTTTTTTGATGACAAAATGATGACAAAACGATGACAACCTAATCCCTTATATTTACTGGGCTTGATCACTATCTGTCATCGTTTCATCGAAATAAAACATAATATGCAGTGTGTTTTCTCTCTTCATCGGCAAATACTGTCGAAAATGATGAAAACTGTTTCTATGACCCATAAACATTGAAGTCCCTTGTCATCGAATCACGATATCATTTTTTCTAATCCTCTCCAAAGCGTTTTAATAAAAAATCTTTTTCTATCGAATAATACCTTCCTTTGGCATCGGTAAACCCCATTCCTCCCTCCTGCCAAATCATCAATTTTTTATAGCCCATGGAATTATCCTGATTGGTCAATTTCCAGTCCTTTTTTAAAATATGCCGCAACTGGGTAAGATCTGTTCTGATCCGGGTCCGATTTAATAGGTGAAGGGCATCCAATGGGCATAATTGTATCTCTTCCTCCTCCAAGGTGTCCATGGCATTAAGAATAATGCTGGCCAATTCCTTTTCCACACGGTTTCTGTTGTTGGACATTAAATTTTCCAAAGCTTGGGTCCTGATCTGTGCTGGCGTGAACCACATGCGGGTCAATTGTGGACTGGTGAGTTCCTTGTGTTGCAAGTGATGTAGGAATGCCGGCAACTCTGCATCCAGATAGTCTAGAAACCTTGTCTCCTCCTTTTTAAGCGATGGGATCTTCAATACCCAAAAACGGGTCTCGTTACTGTCTATCTTAATAAAGTTGTCCTCGTTGTTGCTGCAAAGAATGAACTTCCCAAAAAATTCTATCTCTCTTTTATCCTTCCCCTTGGCTTCTACCTTATTGAAATTGGTCGTGCTCAAATACTTGATCCGTTCGGTGAGTTCTTCTTTGTTGAAAAGCACTTCGTCAATGCAGATCAGGAGCTTGTTCGCCCAATCTGTATTGAACTGGCTGCTGAAGCTGTCGTTGGTCAAATAGGTCATGTTATTGTCGAAAAACATTTTGAGCCATTTTAGAAAGGTGGTCTTGCCCGTAGAACGCTCTTTGGACACCAAACAGAGAATGGGCAGGACCTGGATCGGCCGCTCAAACAAGAGCTGCAAATAATCGATACCCAAGTTCAACTGTCCACCGAAAATATGTTCCAATAGCCTTAAGGTGTACGGAAACTCTCCTTTCTTTGGTTGGTGGGGCAAGGGCGAATAGGTATTATAAAATCCGTGCCATTCCCTTACAAAGTTCAAGTGGCTGGGAATGCAGGTAAATCCATCATATCTTTTGATCGTTCCGATAAAGTTTCTTCCGTGATCCTGCCGGATGGTCTCCATGTTCCAGGGCACAAGAGTCTCGTTGAACTTTCCGCCGATAGTTGGGACATATACCAATTTATAGTAGACGGTACCAACCCGGATGTATGTTAAGTCTTCCATGATCCGAATTTTTTATTGGTCAACAACTGTTTATTGAACTGCCGTTCTAAAAATTCGTCGGATAGATTAGGTTCTCCCAGAAGCCAGGCATCTATTTCAGCTTTATTAAAGAAGAGTTGTCTAATATGCGGATTGTTTCCAGCCGGTATCAGTTTTAGCTGCGAGAGTTTATAGATCTTACTTTTTGATAGCCCTGTGTAATTTACCAGGTCATCCATGTTGTATACTTTCTTGTTGTGGGAAAGCAGGCCTTTGATATCCTGCAACAAATCCACAACATGTTCTTGCTCATTCATAATCTTTTTATTTAAGAATTAATAATGAGTAAAAGGCCTTTTACTTTGATTGTACACGGCAAACATATGACGATAGATGCAGTAAAAACAATAGGGAAATAACGATTGCTTTAAGATTGCTCTAAGTTTTCTTTATAAAAAGTTGAATTGTATAAATGTTAGAAGATACCTAATGCTTTTGAGATGTCCTTTCGCACATCATCATAATTACCTTCATGGGTAGCAGCGCACCATTTGGAGTAACTCGAAGGCAGCGTACCTGAATTGATTTCGGAGTTTTGAAACGTGAAACGTTCTGAGATAAGTATGTTTAAAGCCTCCTTGGGCTTTGTATCCATCCTAAATATGCCGCCACGAACAAGGAGATCCAAAAAGGTAAACAGAAACCGAATGTTTCCTGTCTGCTTGTTCTTAGGAGTTTCCCTGATTACAATCTTTTGCTCTGCAGGCAAACCATTTATCAAACGAAGAAGGTTCTCCACGTCATTACTGTCAAAACCAAAAAAGACGGTATCGATTCTGGACGGGGACAATAGCAAGAAAGAAAAACCCTGAACATTATTCTTGAATAATTCCTCGGACTTGAACCAAGTAATTACCAGCAATAAGGACAAACCGAATAATAGTGATACAAAAATATAGCTCGCTATGATTTGTGTTACGGAATAAATCGTCCCAGAAAGTAAAAAATAAAGGGTTAGCGGTAATATTCCGAAAATAATTATAACAAAAAGAGAAAGTCGGTTGGTGGTCAAAGCGCCGTGCTTTAACCATAATAGTTTAAACTCCCTTCGACTTTGATATAGCCAACTTGCAAATATTTCACTTAAGCGTTCCACAACTTAAAGATAATAATAAATGAAAGCAAAAGAAAAATGAATTGTTGTACATATGTTGTACTGGTCCAAAAACAAAAAACCTTTCAATTTCTTGAAAGGCTTGTCTTTACTGGTGTGGTCCCACCTGGGCTCGAACCAGGGACCACCTGATTATGAGTCAGGTGCTCTAACCAGCTGAGCTATAGGACCGGTTAAGAGGATGCAATATTACTACTTATTTTAAAATCTTACAACATTTTTATGGCTTTATGTCTTGACATAATTCGATCAAAACACCATTTGTGCTTTTTGGATGTAAAAATGCCACTAACTTATTATCGGCACCTTTTTTTGGAACTTTATTTAAGACTGTAAAACCTTCTTGAGTTAAGCGCTCTATTTCAACTTCTATATCATCCACGGCAAAGGCTATATGATGTATCCCCTCCCCTTTCTTTTCTAAAAATTTAGCAATCGGACTGTCCGCCGATGTCGCTTCCAACAATTCAATTTTATTGGGACCTGTCTCAAAAAATGATGTCCGGACACCTTCACTTTCTACAGCCTCAATTTTATAATGCGGTACACCAAAAAGTGATCCAAAAAGCGCATTAGCGTCATCCAAATTTTTAACTGCAATACCTATGTGTTCAATCTTTTTCATATATGCCCGTCATGACGAGTATCTTA
The DNA here is from genome assembly GCF_016469035.1 of Gelidibacter salicanalis. Lineage (GTDB taxonomy): Bacteria > Bacteroidota > Bacteroidia > Flavobacteriales > Flavobacteriaceae > Gelidibacter > Gelidibacter salicanalis_A. Next base: position 240,132 of record NZ_JAEHJZ010000004.1, read on the forward strand.
TTTAGTAATTTCTATAATCCCGATGACACTTGGGAAGAAATTTTATTAATTTTCAGCTAACATATCAGTAATAAGGTAATATAAATCTGTATAATTAGCTCTCCTTGCTCCTACTGTTATTATAACCGAAGCTCACTTTAGTTAATCAAAAATACAATAATCCTTAAATATGCTCTATTTTTGCAGTTGATAAGCCACTAATGAGGCTTTTAAATACTAATTTAAATCAGAAATTAGCAATTTTAGATTTATAAAAACGACACATGGAAGAAAGTCATAGACAAAAAAAAATAGGTGGAATATTGCAGGAAGACTTGGTTGACGTACTTCAAGGTGCAGCAACTAAAGGCGGCATGCGCGGGATCATTATATCTGTAAGTAAGGTGAATGTGACGGCCGATTTGGGCTTAGCCAAAGTATATTTAAGTATTTTTCCTAATAAGGAAGCTGAAGAATTGTTAAAAGGGATCCGCTCAAACACACCTCTAATTCGTCATGAATTGGCACAACGGACCAGACATCAATTGCGCAGAATGCCTAATTTGGAATTTTTTATTGATGATTCTCTAGAATATATTGAGCGCATCGATAAATCCTTGAAAGGCGAAGAAAATCCTATTAAGGACGCCGATTTATTAGACAAACGTAAAAAATCGTAATTGAACTTTACGCTCTACATCGCTAAGCGATACCTCTTTACCAAAAGTAGTAATAATGCCATTAATATCATGACCGTTATTGCTGCTTCAGGTGTGGTTGTTGCCGCTGCAGCCTTGTTTATAGTGCTTTCTGGTTTTGCGGGCCTAAAAGATTTTAGCCTCGAATTTTCTTCTTTTGTAGATCCTGATCTCAAAATTACTCCTGCCCAAGGAAAATCGTTTTTGCTTACGGATAAGGATTCTACAGCCTTACAAAATATTGAAGGTATTGCATCCTATTCAAGAATCATTGAAGAGCGCATCATTATTGAATTCGACAATAAAAATTTATTGGCCTCTTTAAAAGGTGTTGATGATCAGTATTTAAAGGTCACCCATATTGATTCTATGATCATCCAAGGACAATGGTTTGAAAAAGGGAGTGGCCAACTGGTTTCAGGTTGGGGAATTGCTCACAATCTCTCTTTTGGGGTCTTAGATTATGGTAAAACACTTAGTATTTATGTGCCTAAACCAGGCGTCGGACAAATCAGTTCCATAAAAGGTGCCTTTAATTCGCTCAACATGGTCAATATTGGAGTTTTTGACGTCAATGAAGATTTAAACGCCTCGTATGTCTATACAGATATTGTCAATGCCCGTTATTTAATGGATTTTGCTGCCAACCAACTGAGCAGCATTGAAATTAAGCTACAACCTAACACCGACGAAAAATCGGTTAGAAACGCCATTTTAGAGCAATTTGAAACCGATGTGATCGTCAAAAACAGAGCGCAACTCAATGATTCGCTTTACAAGATGTTGAACACTGAAAATTTGGTGGTCTATCTTATTTTTACCTTAGTCATCATCATTGCCTTATTTAATGTGATTGGAGCGTTGATCATGATGATATTGGACAAAAAAGACTCCCTTCACACCCTTTATAATATTGGCGCTACCACCAAAGATATCCGACGGGTGTTTTTCCTTCAGGGCAGTTTAATGACTGTTCTTGGTGGATTTGTAGGGGTGTTAATAGGATTTATTCTGGTCGTATTACAACAGCAATTTGCGCTGGTCATGATTACCCCATCGCTTCCTTACCCTGTGACCATTCAAGTGATGAATATTGTGTTGGTGCTCGTCACAATTATTGTTTTAGGCTTGCTTGCCTCCAAGATTGCCTCAAGCCGGATTTCTGAGAAATTGGTTAGCAGTTAAATTAGTGAAACTCAATTTTTAAAAGTTGCGAAGCAATGAATTAAAAATTGTTAGTTGAACTAATCCCGCTTTTTAGCGGGATCCTTGGGTTTTATTCCCCGACGCTCTGCGTCGAAAGAAAAAGGAGCTTCTACTTGATACCTCGTACCCTTGGGTCGAGGTTGTTCATTATCAGACTTCAAAATTTGGTCTTCCAGCGCTTATACAAACTCGTAACCAGAAAACACTTCGAGCACCTCATCAAACGCAGCAAAAACATCACCAGAGTCATCGCTGGTTACCATTTTTGAACGGTATTCCTTAAAGTTAGGAATGCCTTTAAAGTAATTGGTGTAATGGCGTCGGGTTTCGAAAACACCTAGCTTCTCCCCTTTCCAATCAATAGCCATTTGAAGATGTCTGCGGGCAGCATCTACACGTTCTTCTAAAGATGTAGGCGCCAAATGTTCTCCTGTATTAAAAAAGTGCTTCACTTGTTTAAAAAACCACGGATTCCCGATACTGGCGCGACCAATCATACAACCGTCCAATCCATATACGTCACGCATTTCCATAGCTTTTTCTGGGGTATCTACATCGCCGTTGCCAAACACCGGAATGTGCATGCGCGGATTGTTTTTGACCTCAGCAATCGGTCCCCAATCAGCGTTCCCCTTATACATCTGGGCACGTGTGCGGCCGTGAATGGAAATAGCTTTACAGCCTACATCCTGCAAACGTTCTGCAACCTCAACAATTCGGATAGAATCATGATCCCACCCCAAACGGGTTTTTACCGTAACAGGCAAATTGGTGCGTTTTACCATTTCAGCAGTTAACTGTTCCATGAGGCACACGTCTTTTAAAATACCGGCACCAGCACCTTTACTCACCACTTTTTTTACCGGACAGCCAAAATTGATGTCAATAATATCTGGATTGGATTTTTCGACAATGTCAATGGTTTGCAACATACTTTCCAAATTGGCTCCAAAAATCTGGATGCCAACCGGACGCTCCTTTTCATAAATATCTAACTTCATGATGCTTTTTGCAGCATCCCTGATCAAGCCTTCACTAGAGATAAATTCTGTGTATACCACGTCAGCACCGTGTTCTTTGCACAAGGCTCTGAATGGTGGATCACTGACATCTTCCATAGGTGCCAAAAGCAAAGGAAAGTCCGGAAGTTGTATGTCGCCTATTTTAACCACTGTTGAAATTTTCGACAAAATTAATGCTTTTTCTGTAAATGTAATTATTTAAACCTCAGAGGTTTTAGTAAAGCGACTACTCTTTGTATGGCGGGATGCTGCAAAAAAATGTCTAAAAATCACTAATTGTCAGACTTTTCTAAGCGTTCAATCTCTTGTTGTGATTTACGACGTTGGTTAGTCTCTAAATTGGTGTTTCCAAATTTGTATCGAAAACCCAATTTAATAAATCGTGTATCCTGATCATAATAGAGCGCGCTATTCTGATTTAAGTATCGGGAGCTGATGTCAAAATTCTGGGTGTTGAACAGATCTGAAACGACCAAGGAAATACTGCCTTTGTTTTTAAGGACACTCTTTGAAACAGTCAACTCTGACGCCAAGATATCCTGAATTTCCCTAAACCCACTTATACTCTTACTGAGATAGGTCATATTGAAATTAACAATAAGGCTTCGGTCTTTTAAAAACGTAAAATCATTGCTTAAAACACTGTAGTTAGACCATTGATTTCGGTCTATTTTTGTGCCTTCAAATTCAGCTTCATCCTGAGTATTGTAAAATGAGGACACAAAATATACGGACCAATTGTTCAGGACATAGAAATAGGTAATAAAATCAAAACCAAATTCTATAGTCTTATCGAGATTGATTGGCGTATAAGTCAAAATATTAGTGGTATTGTCCTGAAATGGAAGCTCAAAAATATTATTGGTATAGGTTTTATAATACGCCTCAAAAGTATACATACCTTTACCTAAAGATGTACCTATGACAGCGTGATCAACAATAACAGGTTGTAAATCAGGATTTCCGGTAACAATATTAAAATCGTTGAGATAAAATTGAAACGGATTCAAATTTTGATAATTAGGACGCTGGATACTTTTTTTATAATTCGCGTATACAGACACCTCCTCTGAAACATTGTAGCTCAAGCTGGCGGTAGGAAACCAATCTAGATAATCCTGTGTTTTAGGAGTCATATCCACAACGGAATTACTTTCAACCGTGGTCTGTTCAGCCCGCAGCCCTGTTACCAGATTTAGCTTGTCCCAATCTTTGGAAAAATTGACATAGACTGCCATAATAACTTCATCATAATCAAAGGCATCGGTATTATTTGGGTCGATAATTTCAGTTCCGTCAATTCGATTAAACTGAGTAAGATTGCTTGTACTTTTAATATTGGAGCCTTTAGCCCCTACCTCTAAAGTTGAAGAGTCACTTAAAGGCAGGGTATAATCTGCCTTAACAGTATAGATATCTGTATTTTGGTGATTGTCCGTTCTAAATGCGGTGGTCTCTATAAAACTTCCATCAGCAAGAAAATAATCACTTTTAACATTTTGATTTCGATTATAATTGAAGGTTGTATAATGCGCATTAACCGCTAGTTTTTCGCCAGCCTGTTTAAATTTATGAATGTAATCCACATCAAAACCTAAATTATACTTGTCATCATCAGAAAAATTGTTGGCTTTAAAAAAGTAATCCAAATCCTGATGGCTATCCAATACTTCAGTAGCAGTATTAATATGATACTTAAAATAAGGCATCAGAAGTATATTTGACGTTACACTCAAGGTATTGTTCTCATTGAGACTATAGTCAAAATTGAAATTAAAATTGTGGGTTTTAGACCAGGTATTTCTGTTGGTTTTGGATTTAAAAATTTCGTCTATGACGTTATTCCCATCTAAATAATTGACCACTTCATCTTGATCCCTATTAATTTTATCCTGTGAATAACTATAGTTTGCAAAAAAATCAATATGATCATTTTTAAAGAAATGACTTGTGCCCGGATTGTAACGCGGAAAGGCACCCTGGGTAAAATTGGCAAACACATTACCTCTATATCCCGTAATTAAATTTTTGCTCATTACAATGTTAATGACAGCACCACTAGAGGCATCATACTTTGCCGATGGATTGGTAATGACCTCCACAGACTTGATATTGTTTGCTGAAGACCCCTCCAAAAGCTGTATTAACTCTGCGGTGTTCAACTGGACCTTCTTATCGTTGATATAGACCGTTGGCTTGGAGTTTTTGACTTGGATCGTGTTATCCAAAACCAAAATTCCGGGTGTGTTTTTCAACACCTCAAACATATTGCCTTCAATAAGCGCCGTATTTTCAATATTGAACACCAAGCGGTCTGCTTCTTTTTTGAAAGTGGGCTTTCTCACCAAAATATTGATTTCATCAAGTTCTTGTGAAGATGGATACAAGACCACGGTGCCCATTTTAAAAGGTTGATCTACCCTTATCTTATTGTAAACATCTTTAAAACCAATAAAGCTGAACTTTAGCAAATAGTCATCTTCCTGGATTTTATCCATCATAAAAAGGCCTTTCTCATTGGTGGAAACCCCTTTTATTAAAGTAGAATCCTGAGCTGTCATTAAAAGTACATTCGCAAATGCAATAGGTAAGCCTTCAGCATCGCCTACTGTTCCTGATATAAAATGATCCTGTCCAAAACTTAGTGTAGCTGAAAATAAGGCAAATAAGAGGTAGACAATTTTGATGGAGCGTGTCAAATAGTTTTTTTTAGTTGTGCAATATATAAATAGTTTTAGAATTATTTTTACGGTTTTTCCACAGATTTACTGCTATTTAGAAGCAATAAAAAAGAACCAAAAGCTAATAAATCGCTTATATTTGCAAATTAGTTAGGCAGTTTTATGAAAAACATTCGAAATTTTTGCATTATAGCACATATTGATCACGGTAAAAGTACCCTTGCAGATCGCTTATTGGATTTTACCGGAACTGTAACCGAACGGGAGAAACAAAACCAACTTCTGGACAGTATGGACTTAGAGCGTGAGCGTGGTATTACCATAAAATCTCATGCCATACAAATGGATTACACCTATAAAGGCGAACAGTATATCCTGAACCTTATTGACACTCCCGGCCATGTTGATTTTTCTTATGAGGTGTCCCGTTCCATCGCTGCGTGCGAAGGCGCGTTACTGATTGTTGATGCTGCACAAAGCATTCAGGCACAGACCATTTCAAATTTATATTTGGCTTTAGAGAATGATTTAGAAATCATTCCCATATTGAATAAAGTAGATTTGCCAAGTGCAAATCCTGAAGAAGTTACGGATGATATTGTTGAGTTGTTAGGCTGTAAACCAGAAGACGTCATCCATGCCAGTGGTAAAACAGGTTTTGGAGTAGATAAAATTTTAGAAGCAGTTATTGAACGCATCCCGGCACCTAAAGGAAATCCTGACGCACCATTACAAGCCTTGATTTTTGATTCAGTTTACAACACCTTTAGAGGTATTGAAACGTATTTTAGAGTGTTTAACGGTGAAATCAAAAAAGGACAAAAAATAAAATTTGTCGCTACTGATAAAGAATATTATGCCGATGAAGTAGGCACGCTAAAACTCACCCAAGTTGCAAAACAAAGTGTTAAAACGGGTGATGTTGGCTATTTGATAACAGGGATCAAAACTGCAAAAGAAGTAAAAGTTGGAGACACCATTACTGATTTTGCAAATCCAACCACCAATATTGTAGAAGGTTTTGAAGATGTGAAGCCTATGGTATTTGCCGGCATCTATCCTGTAGATACAGAAGATTATGAAGAGTTGCGCAGCTCTATGGAGAAGCTGCAATTAAATGATGCGTCCTTGGTGTTTATGCCAGAAAGTTCAGCGGCCTTAGGATTTGGGTTCCGTTGTGGATTCTTGGGCATGTTGCATATGGAAATTATCCAAGAACGTTTGGAGCGTGAGTTTGATATGACAGTGATTACTACGGTTCCTAACGTGTCTTATCACGCCTTTACCAATAAAAATCCTGATGTTGCCTTTATTGTCAACAACCCGTCTGATTTACCGGATCCATCTACCGTTAATCGTGTGGAAGAACCTTATATTAAAGCTACAATTATTACTAAAGCTGATTTTGTTGGTAACGTCATGTCATTGTGTATTGAAAAAAGAGGCAATGTACTTAACCAAACCTATTTGACTCCAGAACGTGTGGAGCTCACTTTTGATATGCCCCTGGCTGAAATTGTATTCGATTTTTATGATAGATTAAAAACAGTTTCTAAGGGTTATGCCTCTTTTGACTACCATCCTATTGGAATGAAAGCGTCCAAATTGGTACGCTTGGATATTTTATTAAATGCGCAACCGGTAGATGCCCTTTCAGCGTTGATTCACGCCGATAACGCACAAAATATTGGCAAGAAGATGTGCGAAAAGTTGAAGGAATTGATTCCGCGTCAACAATTTGACATCCCGATCCAAGCCGCTGTGGGTGCCAAGATCATCTCTAGAGAAACCATTAAGGCACTTCGTAAGGATGTGACCGCAAAATGTTATGGGGGTGATATTTCACGTAAACGTAAACTTCTTGAAAAACAGAAAAAAGGTAAAAAACGCATGCGCCAAGTAGGAAATGTTGAAATTCCGCAACAAGCGTTTATGGCCGTGTTAAAACTGAATGATTAAGTCATAAATTTACTTTTTCTCTAAAAAAAAATTAAACTTAAAGAGAAGCTCCATAGAATCATAATTCTATGGAGCTTCTTAGTTTACTCACAATGCTATCCAAACTTGACCTAACGATTTATATAACATAAGTATCACTAAAAAAAATAAAAAGTTTACAAACCCATTAATAGTAAGATGCGGCAGGAGATTTTATAATGACGCCTTGCTTTTTGAAACCAGTTTAACTGAGATTTATAGGGCAAATTTAATCATGAATGTCCGGTAAAACAAGTAAAAAGTGTACAAACCCATTAATAGTAAGACGCGGCAGGAGATTTTATAATGACGCCATGCTTTTTGAAACCAATTTCACTTAGAGGGATTAGGCAAATTTAATTTAGAATAACGACTGTTTATCAATCAGTCATAATCAAGTCTTTGTTCTTTTCCCGATAGCCATCGGAACTATAAGCGCAGCGCCTGCCTGCCGGCGAGGCAGGATCTTAATTCTTTATCAGACAATAATTATTTTATTTTATATGTAGGTAATATGCTCAAATATTTTGTAGTTTTAAACAACTCATAAAATCAACCAATGACCATATTCCATATCAGTGCAGAATGTTATCCTATTGCCAAAGTTGGTGGCTTGGGAGACGTGGTTGGCGCACTGCCTAAATATCAAAACAAACTCGGCGAAACCAGTAGTGTGATCATGCCCTTTTATGATAACAAGTTTACCAATACACACGATTTTGAAAAAGTGTTTAGTGGCCGGTTCAATTTGGGCAGACCCTTCGCTTTTGATATTCTTACCCTAGTAGATAATACACTGGGGTATGACCTTTATCTGGTGCATATTCCTGATCTATTGTACACAGATTATGTCTATTCTTCCAATGATACGGAGCGCTTTTTAGGGTTTCAAATAGCAACATTGGATTGGTTGGTGCAATTGGACCAACAACCTGACCTAGTGCATTGTCATGATCACCATGCCGGATTAATCCCGTTTATGATGGCTCAGTCTTATGCCTATCATAAATTACGGCGTACTCCAACGGTAGTGACCATCCACAACGGACAATATCAGGGTTGGTTTGGCCATAATAAAATACACCTCATCCCTCCTTTCGATTTTTCTAAAGCAGGCTTATTAGATTGGAAACACCTGATCAACCCGTTAGCTTCCGCCATAAAGTGTGCATGGAAGGTAACTACCGTATCTCCCAATTATATGGAAGAACTCAAATATGCGGCTAACGGGTTAGAAGATTTGTTACGCTATGAAAGTGGAAAATGTGTAGGTATTTTAAATGGGATTGATGACAAGGTTTGGGACCCGTCTACAGATACGGACCTGATTAAAAATTATTCGTTAAAAACCGTTGCTTCAGGTAAAAAAGCCAATAAAGAATGGCTTTGTAAAGAGTTCAATCTCAACCCGAAGCTGCCTCTATTTGCATTTATTGGGCGCTTGGTTGATGAAAAAGGAGCCGATTTACTACCTGAAATTTTCAACAATTCGCTCTATCATAAAAATATATCCATCATGATGTTGGGTTCTGGTGACACTGGTGTAGAACAACAATTAGACGATCTGAAACAACAGCATGCGGGATTTTACAACACCTATATTGGTTACAACGAACGTTTGGCGCATATTCTATATGCTGCCGCAGATTTTTTACTCATGCCATCACGTGTAGAACCCTGTGGCTTAAATCAGATGTATGCCTTGCGTTATGGCACCGTGCCCATTGTTAATAAAGTTGGGGGTTTAAAAGATACCGTTGCGGATATTGACAACAACGGTTTTGGTGCGCTACATGATGGTGCAACCGTTCAAGAAGGCAGTTTTGCAATCTACAGAGCCATTAATTTTTATAATGATAGCGATAGGTTCAAAAAAAATCGTAATTTAATCATGAAAATTGACCACTCTTGGGACGCTTCTGCGCAAGCGTATGTTAATCTTTATAATTCACTAATTCTATAACTATGTACCACGACAGTGTAATTTCTATCATCTTAGGTGGTGGGCAAGGCTCCCGACTATATCCTCTAACCCAATCGCGTTCAAAACCCGCTGTGCCTATTGCGGGAAAGTACAGATTGGTAGATATTCCCATTTCAAACTGTATCAACTCAGAAATCAAACGCATGTTTGTACTGACCCAATTCAACTCAGCGTCATTGAACAAGCACATAAAAAACACCTATCACTTTAGTTTTTTTAGTCAAGCCTTTGTGGACGTTTTGGCTGCTGAACAAACCATGTCCAACAATACCTGGTTTCAAGGTACTGCAGACGCCGTGCGCCAGAATATGCATCATTTTTTAAACCATGAATTTGAGTACGCCCTGATATTATCGGGAGATCAACTGTATCAAATGGATTTCAATAAGATGTTGGATGCACATAAAGAGAGTAACGCTGAAATAACCATTGCTACCTTACCTGTAAAAGAGAAAGAAGCGACGTCTTTTGGAATTTTAAAAACCGATGAGAACAGCATGATTACCTCCTTTATCGAAAAACCAGATGCCAGTTTATTACCAGATTGGACCTCTCAAGTAAGTGATGGGATGAAAGCCGAAGGCCGTAATCATTTGGCTTCCATGGGGATCTATATTTTTAATAGAGACCTATTGATAGATTTAATGAACAATCCTGACACCAACGACTTTGGCAAGGAAATCATTCCACAGTCTATAGACAAACATAAAACCTTAAGTTATCAATTTGAGGGGTACTGGACTGATATTGGTAATATTGATTCTTTTTTTGAGGCTAACCTAGGTCTTACAGATGATATCCCTGAATTTGACCTCTTCAACATTAAAAAACGAATTTACACAAGAGCACGCATGTTACCTACCACCAAAATAAGCGGAACCACGCTTAACAAGGCGGTCATTGCAGAAGGCTGTATTATTAATGCAGCTAAAATAGAGCATTCTGTTATTGGTATTCGTGCCCGCATAGGTCATGAGACGACCATTATTAACACCTATATGATGGGAAGTGATACTTACCAAACCCTTGAGGAAGTGACTTCTACCACAAAAATACCCATGGGCATTGGAGAACGCTGTTTTATAAAAAATGCCATCATCGATAAAAATTGCCGGGTTGGCAATGATGTGAGAATCCATGGCGATATCAACTCCAAAGACATCGAAACAGATACCTATGTTATCAGAGATGGGATTGTAGTGCTCAGGAAAGGGGCAACCATACCTCACGGAACAGTTATTTAAAGGGTTTTAACCTTCAAGGACATTACTTGTATCATACTCGATTATAAGCTTTTAAATAGCATCAAAATTGAACGGGACTTGCGATGTTATAGAGGCACTTATATAAAATGAAGACGTTTTAAGCTTTTAGTCTGAAACGTCTTCATTTTCATTTTCTTTTGTATTGGTTTTTTCCTTCTGAATTTTTTCAACATCATAAGGCTTCCCTAAATACACCAGTTTCCAGCCTTCAGTAAATTCTTCATCATCTTTGTCAATATTAGTAAGGATATGTAATTCATTAGATTCATCCTTTAAAAACAAAGGAATGATATCATAATCTCTACCGCTAAGATCAATCAGGTTTTCATAGTGTTTTTTATCAGTGATGTCAATTTCATGAACCGCTGGATATCTTCGGGTGGTTTCTGTCAATGAAATAAAATCGTCTCTTTGAATGAAAATACTTTGTTTTGGTTGGTAATTGGGATCATTTAATTCTTCAGAAGTGATCAGTCTGAACGCACCATTTTCACCAAATTCTCCCTTAAATCTGTTAATCGCAAATTGATTGATTTCAGAGTTGCCGGTCAATGCAATAATATAACCCACATCATTCAACTCAATATTATCGTCTAAAGAATCTGAATAAATATTGGTATTGATCGCTTCTAAACCCAATTCGGTGGCCTTGTTGATGTTGTTCTGATTGTTATCAATTAGCACCACATGGCGTCCATTTTCTTCTAAATAGTTTCCTATCAATCGCGAAGCTTTAGAGGCTCCTATAATCAGAATACCATTGGATTTCTTCAAAAACACACCCACCCATTGTGCTACATAACGCGCCGTTGTAGCATTTAATAGCACGGTACCTAACACAATCATAAACACCAAAGGGGTAATATATTCAGCATCTGGCACCCCATTTTTGGCTAATTTTAAGCCGAATAAGGACGCAATTCCTGCCGCCACGATCCCTCTAGGGCCGACCCAGCTTATAAATAGTTTTTCATTAAGTTGTAAAGAAGAATTATAAGTGCTTAAAAATACGCCAATAGGTCTTAATACAAATACTACAATGGCAAATAAGACCACCGTATTCCAGTTAAATATAAGCAGGAGGTCTTCCATATTGATGTTGGCCGCAAGCAAGATAAATAAGATGGACACTAATAGGACACTCAATGATTCCTTGAAATATAACAGTTCCTTTAGGTAAGGCGAATTGGAATTACCCAAAACCATCCCCATGACCACAACAGCCAATAACCCAGATTCATGCGCAAAGGTATCTGCCAACACAAAGACGCCCAACACACTGGCAAGTGCAAAAACATTAAGAAGATAATGCGGAATTAAACGCTTATTAATGATAAAATTGAGGCCGTGCGCAAAGGCAAATCCAAAGGTACTTCCGAACAACACAATCTTTCCAAATTCAATAAAGGCAGTTTTTGTAAAGGCACCACCAGCATCTACACTAATAAATTCAAACACCAATACGGCCACCAAGGCGCCTATAGGATCAATAAGGATGCCTTCCCATCTCAACACCGCTGAAACATCTTGTTTTAAGGGAATATTACGTAAAATTGGCGTAATTACGGTAGGGCCCGTAACAATGATTAAGGCTGAGAATAGAAAGGACATTTCCCAACTTAAATAAAATATGAAATGTGCTGCTACGGCGGCTCCAAAAAAAGTGACCAAAGAGCCAACCGTGATTAATTTTGAGATAACTGGACCTACGTTTTTTATCTCCTTGACCCGGAGCGTTAGTCCGCCTTCAAAAAGGATGATGCTAATGGCTAGAGACACAAAATAAAAGAGACTCTCTCCAGGAAATAGCCCTTTTTCACCATTATATATCGGTTCTATCCATTTGGATCCGTCACTGGACAGATATTCTGCAGCAATAGGTCCAACTAAAAGTCCGATTAAAATTAATGGTAAAATAGCCGGAATTTTAAATTTCCATGCCACCCATTGCGCCAATATGCCGAGTATAACGATTCCTGCTAGTTCAATCATATAATTTGTGTATCCTTAATTTCGTTTTGCAAAGGTGGTAAAGTTATTTTTTTTGGAGTAATCCATCCTTAAAAATTATCATAAAATGAAAATAAGCGCAGGATGCGAAGCTTTCAATATCTACAATGTAGTTATTTGTCGCCGCCTTTCGACTCGAATTTGTAGTATAATTTTTTTAAGCTCTTTTTTAGTAAGGTAAAGCGATAGATCCCAATAATGAAGAAAATGGCACTAAATACTAAGGCCAACAACGCCAAATATCTAAAATCTTGAAAATTCTTCAATTGAAAAAAAGCAATACCTCCCAAAAGCAGGTAAAGTGAAGATCTGATGTAAGATAGCAGTGTCCGTTCATTGGCCAAGCGTGTGCGTTCAATGGCAAGATAATCTCTTAAAATAATCTCTTGATCTGGCTTAAAATCACGACCAAACTTTAAGAGTCTCATTTTTTTGAGCCGCAAAGGCTCTGGTACGATTCTTTTCATAACACTTTTTTATAAAATTAGATTAATTTTAATAGGATTCAAATAATCTCCCCAATACTTATCGTAATTAAATGTTAAAATACAGCCAATATCAATGTGCAAAACCCACAAATTTTAAGTGATTTAGTAATTTGCAGGATTAATAAAGCCTTAAAATTGAAACTATGCAACTATATCCTATTGAATCTGGAAATTTCAAACTCGATGGAGGTGCCATGTTTGGTGTTGTGCCTAAATCAATATGGCAACGCACCAATCCTGCAGATGCAAATAACATGATTGATATTGCCGCGCGTTGTTTGCTGATAGAAGATGGAAACCGTCTGATTTTGGTGGATACCGGAATGGGAAACAAGCAAAATGATAAATTTTTTGGGTATTATTATTTATGGGGAAATGATTCAATAGATAATTCTTTAAAACAGCACGGATTTCATCGCGATGACATTACTGACGTGTTTATGACGCATTTGCATTTTGACCATTGTGGCGGAAGCATTCAATGGAATAAAGACCGAACCGCGTACGAACCTGCCTTTAAAAACGCGAATTTCTGGAGCAATAAAGAGCATTGGGACTGGGCAACCCAGCCTAACAATCGTGAAAAAGCGTCCTTTTTAAAAGAAAATATCCTTCCGATGCAGGAAAGTGGCCAATTGAGGTTTACGGAACTTCCAGAAGATCGGCTGCTTAAAAATTCTGATCTGGGCTTCGCTATCTTTTTTGCCGATGGCCATACTGATAAACAAATGATCCCACTCATCAAATATAAAGATAAAACCATCGCTTTTATGGCCGATTTACTTCCCACCGTGGGTCATTTACCCTTACCTTTTGTAATGGGTTATGATACCCGGCCATTGTTGACCTTAGATGAAAAAGAAATCTTCCTAAAAACCGCCGCAGACGAAAATTATTATCTGTTTTTGGAGCATGATGCCCACAACCAAATCATCACCGTACAACACACTGAAAAAGGTGTGCGCTTAGATCAAACCTATACTACACAAGACATTTTTACAAATTAATACATAGATCACATGAAATTATTTAAATCATTCGCTATTGCTGCTTTTGCGGCAACCACGCTTTTTAATTGTAGTTCTTCCACAGGTGTTGTTTCTACACCAATGGAAAATATAGACACACTACCCTTAAAAACGTCTGAACTAACCGAGGCTGAAAAGCACCATTGGGGACATTTAGACCTTAAAAATGACACCATTCCTGGGATGAGTGTGGATAGAGCTTACGATGAAATTATAAAAAACAGAAAAGGTACTACTACCATAGTTGCGGTTATCGATTCAGGCATTGACATTGATCATGAAGATTTGCAAGGAGCTATCTGGACAAATACCAAAGAAATTCCTGGCAACGGAAAAGACGATGATAAAAATGGATATATTGATGATATCCACGGGTGGAATTTTCTGGGCGATGGGTATGATGAGCAATTGGAATATGTGCGTTTATTGGCAAGTGGTAATACAGCACACCCAAGATATGCAGAAGCAAAAGCAGAGCGTCAGTCAGAATATGACAAATATGTGGGCATCAAAACCAACTATGAGCAGTTTTTACAACAAATAAAAAATGCTGATGATGCCTTAGAAAGAGAAACAAAAAAGAGTAATTATACCAAAGCAGATGTAGATGCTCTTAACACCAGTAATCAAACACTTCAACAATATATTGCTGTGGCAAAATATGTGTACAGTTTAGATTTCGATACGTTAAAAAAGGCTACTAAAGAGCTTACCCAAGGCTTGGTGGATATTACAGACCGTCTGAATTACAATCTGAATGTAGATTTTAAAGGTCGTAAAACAGGTGACAATCCTGATGACATGACTGAAAAATACTATGGTAACAACAACGTAAAACCTGTAAAAGCTTCTGAAAGCCACGGGACACATGTGGCTGGAATTATTGCAGCTGTAAGAAACAATGGAAAAGGTGGTAATGGCGTGGCCAACAATGTCAAAATCATGAGCATTAGAGCGGTTCCCAACGGCGATGAATATGATAAAGACATTGCTTTAGCTATAAGATATGCTGCAGATAATGGCGCAAAGGTAATCAACACCAGTTTTGGTAAATACTATTCGCCACACAGCGACTGGGTGAGAGAAGCGATTGTATACGCAGCTTCTAAAGATGTTTTAATTGTGAATGCAGCAGGAAATGAAGGGGCTGATTTAGATACCAAAGAGGTGTATCCCAATGATGCTATTGGCACAGGTCCTGAAGTTGCCGATAACTTTATCAGCGTGGGATCTTTAGACCCAAAATACGGTTCAGGTTTGGTGTCAGGATTTTCAAATTATGGAAAGATAAACGTTGATATTTTTGCGCCAGGCGGCGAAATTTACTCAACCTTTCCCAACAATGATTACAAAACTATCGGTGGTACCTCAATGGCGTCTCCAGGCGTGGCCGGAATTGCAGCGTTAATACGTTCTCAATATCCAAAATTAACCGCACCACAGGTTAAGAAAATCATTATGGATTCTGGTTTGGCATTAACTACGAAGGTGGTTGTAGGTGGCGATCCATCGCAAATAAAGCCCTTCAGCGCCCTGTCTAAATCACAAAAAATTGCCAACGCTTACAATGCTTTAATCTTAGCGGCACAAGTGGCAAAAAACCTTTAATAAAACCTTTCTCAAATGAAATTTAGTGCTTTAACTCTTGGTTTTCTTTTGATGATGTCTTCTTTTAACGGACAATCCCAAAATAAAATAACTCCATTCTCTAACCCCTATTATTGGCAGCAACATGTAGATTATACGATGGTTATTGATATGGATGTGGAGACCTACAAATATTCAGGAACCCAAAAATTAGTCTATACCAACAATTCTCCTGATGTATTGCACAAGGTATTTTATCATTTATATCCCAACGCTTTTCAACCGGATAGCGAAATGGATGCACGCTTAAAAAGTATTGCAGATCCTGATGGGCGTATGGTCAATAATTTAGGAACCAAAGCAGATCCTATCTACGAAAGTAGAATCAGCAAGTTGGGTCCAGATGAATTTGGCTATATCAAGGTAAACACTTTGCTTCAAAATGGTACACCAGTAACTCACGAAACTCAAGGCACCATTTTGATGGTCACCTTAAATGAACCCATTCAACCAGGCGAAAAGGTAACCTTTGATATGGTTTTTGATGCACAAGTGCCCTTGCAAATCCGCCGTTCTGGAAGAAACAGCAAAGAAGGGGTGGCCTTATCTATGGCGCAATGGTATCCTAAACTGGCAGAATATGATGATGAAGGTTGGCATGCCGACCCCTATATTGCAAGAGAATTTTATGGCGTTTGGGGCGACTTTGACGTTAAGATTACCATCGATAAAAATTATACCATTGGAGGCACAGGCTACCTTCAAAACCCTAACGACATAGGACACGGGTATGAAACCGAAAAGTTAAAAAAGGAAAAAGGAAAAACCTTAACCTGGCATTTTAAAGCGCCCAATGTACACGATTTTACCTGGGCAGCAGATACGGATTATATCCACGACAAACTTCAAATGGAAAATGGACCCATGCTCCATTTTTTATACAAAAGTACCATGCCGGCAGAGAAGCTGGAAAACTGGAAAAAATTACAGCCCATTACACAGCAATTGATGGAATATTTCAGCGCACATGTAGGTGAGTATCCTTATGATCAATATTCTGTGATACAGGGTGGAGATGGGGGCATGGAATATGGCATGAGCACCCTTATTGTGGGCGAAGGTACTTTAAAGGGGTTGATCAGTGTAACGGCTCATGAACTGGCACATAGTTGGTTCCAATTTGTATTGGCTAACAATGAAAGCAAACATTCTTGGATGGACGAAGGGTTTACCAGCTATATTCAAGATAGAGCCTTAGACGCCATTAACGGTACCAACAGTGATAATCCGTTTGCGGGCTCATACCGCTCTTATATTTCTTTAGCCAATTCTGACAGAGAACAACCTCAAGGCACGCATTCTGACCGTTATATATACAATCGTGCGTATTCTATTTCAGCCTACAGTAAGGGCACCTTATTTTTATCGCAATTGGGCTATATTATTGGTGAAGACAACCTTGATAAAACCATCAAGCGGTATTATAAAGAATGGGCGTTTAAACACCCAAAACCATTGGATGTCATCAGAGTAGCTGAAAAAGTTTCAGGCCTTGAGCTCGATTGGTATTTGATGGACTGGACGCAAACTACCAACACGATAGATTACGCAATTAAAACAGTAGATTCAGAAGACGACAAGACCACAGTTACACTTGAACGCATAGGGTTAATGCCCATGCCTTTAGATATTGAAGTGACTTATGCCGATGGTACAACCGCCCAATTTAACATTCCGTTGCGTATGATGCGTGGTGCTAAACCCGTAGCAACTACAACCACAGTATTGCCAAATTGGGCGTGGACACATCCAAATTATACCTTTGACATTCAAAAACCTAAAAGTGCCATAACCTCGATTACCATAGACCCAAGAGGTTATATGGCAGATGTTAAAAGGGAAAACAACGTAATGACCGTTAATTAGCACCCGATCATAAATTATAAAAAACCGTTTTTAATCAAGCGGTTTTTTTATGAAACCTAATTACCTTTGGGTCCTATGGAGCAGTCGTACAAAAAAATAGAAAAGCTTAAAAGCGAGAAGCTTATTGAAAAGCTATTTGCTGAAGGTAAGTCTGTTGTTGCATACCCCTTACGACTTGTGTATTTAAAGACCAGCTTTGATGATGCTGCAATTGTAAAGGCGGGCGTATCAGTAAGTAAACGGAATTTTAAAAAAGCAGTCCAGAGAAACAGATTAAAACGCTTGATGAGAGAGGCTTACAGGCTCAATAAATCAGCCTATTTTAACAACATTACGGAGCAATATGCGTTTATGATTTTGTATACGGGGAAGTCTGATAGCGATTTTAAAACAGTTTCGAAAAAAATGAATACCTTGATGGATGCTTTCTTAAAAAAAGAATCACAGCCTAAACCCTAAACTTTTGACCCTTAGATTATGAAAAAGTTATTGACAAAAAGAATAGTACTCCCTATTCTTATCGGTGTTTTATTTATAACCGGATCAGCATTTAAAGGTGATTTTTTTGAGATTGCCAAACAAATTGAAATCTTCACCACTTTGTTTAAAGAGGTCAACATGAATTATGTGGACGACACAAATCCTGCAGAGTTGATGGATACCGCCATTAAAAGCATGCTTCAAGATTTGGATCCTTACACAAATTTTTACAATGAACAGGATGTAGAAGAATCTAGAATCAACAATACGGACGATTATACAGGTATTGGAGCCAGTGTGTTAACTTTAAAGGATAAGCTGGTCATCTTGGAGCCTTATAAAGATTTTCCTGCGGATAAAGCCGGATTAAAGGCTGGCGATGAAATTATAAAAATAGATCAAACCGTGGTGGCAGATTTTAATGATGATGCGGGCAATTTATTACAAGGTACCGCTGGTACATCCGTAGAAGTCACCTATTTGCGTCAAGGTAAAACACAAACGGCCAGTATTCAAAGAGAAGCTGTAGAAATACACGCCGTACCCCATTATTCTATGGTTGATGATAAAACAGGCTATGTGGTGTTGCGAAAATTCAATGAAAAAGCATCAGCCGAAACTATCAATGCGGTTCGGGTATTAAAAAGTCAAGGTGCCAAACAAATCGTTTTAGATCTTCGAGGTAATTTGGGCGGATTGCTCAATGAAGCCGTAAACATCACCAATATTTTTGTACCTAAAAATCAATTGGTGGTCACCACAAAATCAAAAGTTGATAAGTACAATAAAACCTATTATACCCAAAAAGAAGCCATTGACACTGAGATTCCATTAGTGGTTCTTATTGACGGTAGAAGTGCTTCTGCCAGTGAAATTGTTGCGGGTGCATTACAAGATTTGGATAGAGCAGTGGTAGTAGGGGCCAGAAGCTTCGGTAAAGGCTTGGTACAGCGTCCAAAAGCCTTGGTTTATGGTACCCAAATGAAAATTACCATCTCGCGGTATTACACACCTTCAGGACGCAGCATCCAATCTTTAGACTATTGGAATAGAGACGAATTTGGAAAAGCTACCCGTGTAAAAAAAGAAAATTACACCGCCTTTAAAACCAAACGAGGCAGAACTGTTTATGACGGCGGCGGTATACAACCAGATGTCGAGTTAGACATTACTAAATTAAGTCCGATTACGTCTGCCATTGTCAATGACTTTCTTATTTTTGACTTCGCTACAATGTATTATTATTCTCATGACGTTAAAGATTTAAATTCTTTCAAACTGACGGACGCTGATTTCAATGCTTTTAAAACCTTTTTAAAGGATAAAAATTTCACCTTTGAAACCAAGACCGAAAAAGCATTTGACGATGCGCTAACAGTGGCAACTGATGAAGAGCTACAGAGTGTTATAGATACACAATATACTGACTTATTAAAGTCTTTGTCCGCTTATAAGACCAAAGCTATTGACGACAATAAAACCCAGCTTATGGGCCTATTGTCTGAAGAAATCGTAAAACGCTATTTCTATAGAGAAGGGATGTATGCGTATTATATTTCAAACAATACAGAAATTAGAAAAGGGACAGACATCCTTAAAAGCCCTTCAACTTATTTAGGCTATCTTCAATAAAATTCCGGTGGTCATTTGATAACCTTTGGAGAGATTCCAAAGGTGTGAAATTTTGGTTACTTGGGTTTCGCAAATTATTCAGTCTTTTATCATCCCAATATGTGGAATACCATCCTCAAAATATACATCTCCAATTTCTTTAAATCCTAAAGTATTATAGAAGTTTTTTAAATGCGCTTGGGCTGAAATTTTAATTTTAGTTTCGTTATACCGCTTTTCAATTTCATTTATGGAAGCTTCCATAATAGTATATCCATATTTTAAATGGCGTTCTTCAGCTTTCACTAATACGCGCCCAATGCTCGCATGTTCAAAATAATCGTCGGGTTTAAAAATACGCGTGTACGCTACAATTTTATGATCTTTATACCCTAATACATGTAAGCCATTTTGGTCTTTATAATCGAGATCCTGATAGACACAGTTTTGCTCCACCACAAAGATCTCGCTGCGCAATTGTAAAATAGCATAAAGCTCATCAATAGTGAGTTCTTTAAAGGTTTTAGTGCTAATAGTTAACATTTCTTGATGGTGTATTTTTAAATTATTTATTAATCCTGGACAATAATTTCTTTAGGGTCTTTTTTATTGAATTCTGGTTGAATATTCACATGATTAATTTCAAATTGCTCATGCAGGACCGTTTCAATCTCATGTAAAATGGTATCAAATTCAGACAAACTAATGTCTTCCTTAAATTCTAAATGTGCTTCCAAATGCAGTTCATCATCATTCAAACACCAAATATGTACATGGTGCAATCTATTCACCTTAGAAAGTTGATGGACCACTCTCACCACATCTTTAATATCAATATGGTCTGGCGTAAACAACATCAACATTTTTGAAGATTTGATGAGCAAATCAAACCCTACCCAAATTAAATAAAGCGCAATTAAAAAGGTAAGGACACTATCTACCCAAAACCACTCGTAAAACTTCATCAATAAACCACCAATCAATACGGCTACACTCGCCAACATATCGGTGAGCAGATGTAAGTAGGCCGAACGCATGTTCAAATTGCTCTGTGCATCTTTTTTAAGCAATAACACGCTAAAACCATTGGCTATAATAGCAATAAATGCCAGCCAAATTACTAAAGCTGTTTCAATGGGCTGCGGATTCTGGAACCGCTTAATAGCCTCTATTATTAATAGAATGGCAACAATAACCAACGTAGAAGCATTGATAAAAGCGGCTAAAATCTCAGCGCGTTTATACCCAAAGGTTCTATGGAAAGAAGCTTTTTGTTTTGATAGTTTAGAAGCTACATAGGTAACAATTAAAGAAATAACGTCACTAAAATTATGGAGCGCATCACTTAATAAGGCCAAACTTCCTGAAAGTAAACCACCCACAATTTGTGCCGCGGTAATCAGGATGTTCAGCAAAATAGAAATCACTAAATTTCTATGCTTCTTATCAGGATGTGAATGGTTATGGCCCATGGATTATTGATCCACAGGAATCTTTTTGATACGGTTTTCGTGACGTCCACCTTCAAAAGCGGTATTTAAAAATGTATCTACCATTTCAATGGCTTGTGGCAGGGCCGTAAAGCGGGATGGAATACTCAAAATATTAGCATTATTATGCTGTCGTGCCAACGCCGCAATTTCTTTACTCCAACATAACGCTGAACGCACCCCTTGGTGTTTATTTGCGGTCATATTGGCGCCGTTACCGCTACCGCAGATAATAATTCCAAAATCTACCGTCTTATCCTCAACATCCTTAGCTACGGGATGTACAAAATCAGGATAGTCTACACTATCATTGGTATTGGTTCCGTAATTTTTAACCACGTAATCTTTCTTTTCTAAATGCTTCATAATAGCCTCTTTGTACTCCGTACCAGCGTGATCATTACCAATTGAAATTTTCATATATGTTGTGTTTTGTTTCGTGGATAAAGTTACTAAATGCTCTTAAATAAAAGGATATATTTATACATCTATATAGTAGGACAGAACACGTTGTTAACAACCCTCAAAGTTCTATTCATTACTTGTTAATATCTTGTAGCTAATTTCTAACATTAAAATTTTTATAAACCAGTTATTTTTACAACCAAGCTTACAAACATCAATTCCTAAAATTTAAGCCATTTTCTTCTGTTTACTTATCATTATCAAAAGAGGCTGCTGTAAACATAAAAATAGAATAATCTTATCATGAAAAAGTAAGTATTTAGGGTTATCAACAGTTGTTAATAACAATGAAAATTAACCTTAAAATCAGCGTATTCGGATCAGATAACCTGTTAACTTCATCATAACAAAATGTCAACTACAGACTTTCAAAGCAAAACCTAAAAAAGTTATAACGGCTATTAACATCCCATCATAACCATCATTATTTTTTTTAAATTTAAAGAAAAGCTTATTATAATATATACTATTGTGGATAACTGTTTTAAAACCCAAGTTTAGAGTTTGTAAAAAGTTGCAAGGATTGACTTTTCTTAAATTTGATGTAAAGGAAACTTTCATTTAATATATAAATTGTAGTTTTGTAAAAACTTAATTACCAATCTTCTCCTTTAATTGAGTTACAAATAACAGAATTTCGTTTAACTTTAGAAATTCAATATGATTACATTATAAATGACAAAAAAAAGAAGAAAGGGATCGTCAAACAAGATCTCCAACCTAACAAATACAATTCTAAGTATTTTAAAAAAAGATAGAAACCAATCCTTTAACTATAAACAAATTGCTGCTAAACTTGAGGTTGATGATGCCTCCAGTAGAAATCAAATTATAAAGAAACTACAGGAGTTACTAGTTAAAAAAGAAATAGAAGAAACAGAACGCGGTAAGTTTAAAGCTGTTGTAAATACAGAATATCATACTGGAATCCTCGATATGGCCGCCAGGGGATCAGGATACATTATCAGTGCTGATTTTGATGAAGATGTTTATATCTCTTCAAACAATATCAACAAAGCTTTAAATGGCGATGAAGTTGAATTTTACGTCTATAAACGTAGAAAGCAAGGCAAGTTTGAAGGTGAAATTACAAACATCATCAAGCGTGCTAAAAGCGAGTATGTTGGAGTCATTCAAATTCATGACAATTATGCCTTTGTAGTGGTCAATGGGACTAAGATGTACACAGACATTTTTGTGCCAATCAATAAAATTAACAACGCTGAAAATGGCGATGTGGTATTGGTATCACTTGAAAGCTGGGAACAAAAAGAAGATTCGCCTAAAGGTGCCGTTATAAAAGTTTTAGGAAAGCCTGGAGAACACAATACAGAAATTCACGCTATTCTGGCAGAATATGGTCTTCCATACGATTTTCCTCCGGAAGTCGAAGAATATGCCAATACGCTTGATACCTCAATTACAGATGCTGAAATTGCCAAACGTCGCGATATGCGTGATGTACTCACCTTTACCATCGATCCAAAAGATGCTAAAGATTTTGATGATGCCTTATCATTTGAAATGCTAGATAATGGCTTGTTTGAAATAGGAATTCACATTGCTGATGTGTCGCATTATTTACAAGAGGGCACCATTTTAGATGATGAAGCTTATGAACGTGCAACCTCAGTATATTTGGTAGATAGGGTAGTACCTATGCTTCCAGAGGTGCTGTCCAACAATGCCTGTTCGTTACGTCCCAACGAAGAAAAATATACATTTTCTGCGGTTTTTCAAATGAATAATAAAGCCGAAATTAAATCACAATGGTTTGGAAGAACAGTGACGTATAGTGATGCACGTTTTGCTTATGAAGAAGCACAATCCATTATTGAAACTAAAGAAACTCATATTCCTGAGGAGATTTCCATTACAGGAAAAGCATATGAAGTGGACCAAAAAGTAGCAGATGCTGTTTTAAAAATGGACGATTTGGCAAAAATTATGCGTCGTGAACGTATGAAAGATGGCGCCATTTCATTTGATAAAGTAGAAGTAAAGTTCAATCTGGATGAAGAGGCAAACCCAATTGGGGTATTCTTTAAAACCAGTCAAGATGCCAACAAACTGATTGAAGAATTTATGTTGCTGGCCAATAAAAAAGTAGCACAATATATCGGCAAGCAATCGCCTAAAAAGACCTTTGTATACCGTGTGCATGATGAGCCAGATGCTGCTAAGTTAGCGGCATTACAAGGTGTAGTATCTAAGTTTGGTTACAAACTTAATTTTAAGGATCGCAATAGCATATCGTCTTCCTTAAATGGAATGTTACGCGATGTTCAAGGTAAAGCAGAGCAAAATTTAGTCGATACCTTGACTATTAGAACGATGAGTAAAGCAGAATATACCACGCAAAACATCGGACATTACGGTTTAGCATTTGATTATTATACGCATTTTACCTCACCAATCCGTCGTTATCCTGATGTGATGGTACACCGTTTGTTGCAACATTACCTCGATGGTGATAAATCAGCAAACGAAGCTATTTACGAAGAGAAGTGTAACCACTCCAGTAATATGGAAAACCTGTCTACAAAAGCAGAACGTGATTCGATAAAATACATGCAGATTAAGTTTATGGAAAACCATAAAAATGAAGAATTTGTGGGTGTTATTTCAGGGGTTACGGACTGGGGAATTTATGTAGAAATTGTCAGCAATAAATGTGAAGGTATGGTATCTGTCAGAGATATGAATGATGACCATTATGAATTTGACGAGACAGAATACGCTTTGGTTGGTAAAAAATCAGGCATAAGTTATCAACTTGGGGAAGAAGTAGTTGTAAAAGTTAAAAACACAGATTTAGTTAAGAAACACCTTGATTTTACGCTAATTGGAAAACCACAGATTATAGAATTGTAACAATTGTGCTCTAGGTTCTACTAATCTTTTAAACATCAACTTATGATCCTCACTACCACCAACTCTATAGAAGGGTTTAAAATTTTGGAATATAAAGGCATCGTTTCCGGTATTTCCGTCAACGCTCAAAAAATGACCATGACCTTCAATGTTGAAAAATATTATGAAGGTGTTGGGGTGAGTATGAGTCAAGTAAAGGAGCAGGCCTTTCAACAATTGCAGGACAATGCCAGAAACCTTAATGCCAATGCTATTGTGGGCATAAAGGTAGATATTGAGGTTACTGCCAGTAATTACATAGCCGTTTCTGTTACGGGAACCGCAGTTTCTGTAGCCTAAGTTTTAAGTTATATTTATCAGATGATTTAGTTAAAAAGTGCTTTCAAAGTATTAAATTGAGGGTAGTTTTTTAACTACAGTAGACTTTAAAAATATAAAACACTAATTATGAAAATACTTGTAATGGTAATGTCCCTATTTTTAGGTGTACAATCCATAGCCCAAGAGGGTATAGAAAAAAATATTGGAGATTTTGATGCACTGAAAGTTTACGATTTAATCAATGTGACTTTGGTGAAGGCTAATGAAAATAAAGCGATCATTTCCGGAGACCACAAAAGCGATGTGGAATTGGTTAACAAAAATGGTACCCTGAAAATAAAAATGCGCTTAGGAGAAAAATTTGATGGTAACAAAACTAATGTGACTTTGTATTATAGAAATATTAGGGTTGTGGATGTCAATGAAGGGGCCTATGTGAGTTCTGAAGACACCTTTAAACAGCACAAAATGGAACTCAGAGCCCAAGAAGGCGGCATCATTAAATTGAAGCTGGATGTTAGTGAAAATGAAGTTAAAGCCGTTACAGGTGGTGAAGTACAAGTTTCTGGTAATGCCGTAAGACAGGATATTTCCATAAATACTGGTGGCATTTTCAATGGAAAATCTTTTGAGACAGAAGCTACACATGTATCCATTAGAGCAGCCGGAGAGGCCCATATTAATGCTTCAAAAGTGGCTGATATTAAAATAAGAGCTGGAGGTGATGTGTATATTTACGGAAATCCAGAACAAGTAAATGAGAGCAAGGTGTTGGGTGGCCGTATTAAACGCATGAATTAAAAATCTCTTATGTTATAGGTGTTTGATAATGAACCAATGCCTATGATTGATCAGGTTTTTGAAAACCTCTGAGTACTATAAACACTAAAAATTTATGTAGCTTTGTTGAAACACAAGTTTTATGTTTGACGACATTTTATCGGCTATCCCTTTCGGATTTATACTGGCATTTACAATCGGGCCAGTATTTTTTGTACTTCTGGAAACTGGTGCTACAAAAGGATTTAAAAGTGCCCTAATTTTTGATTTGGGCGTGATGTTGGCGGATATTTTATTTATTGCTGTGGCATTTTTTAGTACCAATAAATTATTGGATAAAATTAAGGATGACCCCAATTTTCTGGTATTTGGCGGTATGATTCTAGTGGTTTACGGCATTATTAGCTTTACAAAAACTTCAAAATCCTTCCGCTCCATTGTTCGAGAATACCATAAGGTGGAACTCCAAAAAAATTACGGTAAGCTTTTTTTAAAGGGATTTTTACTGAATTTTATCAACATCGGTGTACTGGTGGGGTGGGTAGGCTTTATCATCATTGCCAATTCATTCACTGAAACCAAAGGCGGTGTTATTGTCTTTTTAAGTACCATTCTGGTGACCTATTTTATCATCGATATTTTTAAGATTCTTATTGCTAAGAAACTTAAGAATAAGCTCACCCCACGCCTTATTTTTAAGGCAAAAAAGATTATCGCTTTAGTGATCTTGGGTTTTGGAATTTTACTCCTTTCCCAGGTCTTCTTCCCAAAAGAAAAGGAATTGCTTAAAGACCAATTGGAACAAATCAACCCTTTTGACGCCGAATAATCTGCAGGATCACGCAACCATTTCGAATTGGTTCCATCTATTTAGAAACCTTATGTTATGAAAAGCGTACTCATTCTCGTATTAGCTACGTTTATATTCACGGCTTGCAACTCTGACGACGATACTGTCGAAGCAGGAGATTATCTTATTTTCGGTCATTTTTATGGCATGTGTGGAGGAGAAGAATGTGTAGAAATTTTCAAATTGACGGATTCAAAACTCTATGAGGATACCAATGACAATTATACTTTAGATAATTTAAAATTCCGTGAGTTAGACCAAGCCACCTTTGATAAGGTAAAGGATTTTAAAAATGCGATTCCCGAACAATTACTAACAGACGAAACTACTGTTTTTGGATGTCCAGATTGTGCTGATGGCGGTGGATTGTATATCCAACTCTCCTAAAATGAAAAACTATCTACCTGGAACCTCGACCAGATCAAAGAAAATGTACCTGAATATCTCCATAATTTTATTGATGAAGTGAATCAAAAGATCGCACTTATCAACAATAAAGCATAGTTTTTTTGGTCTGAATATTTAATCTTTCTAAAATATTAATATTCGCTTACCAGTTAATCAAGGTCGATAGCAGTCAAACCATTAGAAATTTGAGATAGAGAACTGGACTTTTTTTTAGATTGAATGTTCATCAAATCCGTATGAACATAGATATATGCGTTTTTTTATACTTTTTAAACCAAATAAATCAGCTCTGATCAGACAAATCGGCGTCATCAGCGTTCCTTCGATTCAAACTTTAGAATAAAAAAACCCTCAACATAGTTGAAGGTTTCTTGAGGCATCAAGCGTCCCGATAGTTACCGGGAGAACCGCTGTAGAAGGTTTGATGGCTTTAATTAATTTTTCATAAAAATTTAGAATAAAATAAATAAATCAGCTCTCATCAGACAAATCCGCGTCATCAGCGTTCTTTCGATTTAAAATTTAGAATAAAAAAACCCTCAACTTAGTTGAAGGTTTCTTGAGGCATCAAGCGTCCCGATAGCCATCGGGAGCACCGCTGTAGAAGGTTTATATGCTTTAATCAATTTTTTATAAAAATTTAGAATAAAATAAATAAATCAGCTTTCATCAGACAAATCGGCGTCATCAGCGTTCCTTCGATTTAAAATTTAGAATAAAAAAACCCCCAACATAGTTGAAGGTTTCTTGAGGCATCAAGCGTCCCGATAGCCATCGGGAGCACCGCTGTAGAAGGTTTATGTGCTTTAATCAATTTTTTATAAAAATTTAGAATAAAATAAATAAATCAGCTCTGATCAGACAAATCCGCGTCATCAGCGTTCCTTCGATTTAAAATTTAGAATAAAAAAACCCTCAACATAGTTGAAGGTTTCTTGAGGCATCAAGCGTCCCGATAGCCATCGGGAGCACCGCTGTAGAAGGTTTATATGCTTTAATCAATTTTTTATAAAAATTTAGAATAAAATAAATAAATCAGCTCTCATCAGACAAATCCGCGTCATCAGCGTTCTTTCGATTTAAAATTTAGAATAAAAAAACCCCCAACATAGTTGAAGGTTTCTTGAGGCATCAAGCGTCCCGATAGCCATCGGGAGCACCGCTGTAGAAGGTTTATGTGCTTTAATCAATTTTTTATAAAAATTTAGAATAAAATAAATAAATCAGCTCTCATCAGACAAATCCGCGTCATCAGCGTTCCTTCGATTTAAAATTTAGAATAAAAAAACCCCCAACATAGTTGAAGGTTTCTTGAGGCATCAAGCGGATTCGAACCGCTGTAGAAGGTTTTGCAGACCTCTGCCTAGCCACTCGGCCATGATGCCAAATTTGGAAGTGCAAATGTAAAAAAAATAAACGTGGTAAGCTATATAGTTCTATTTTTTTCGGCTTTCACTCATTTTAATCGTCACTTTTTCCACATCGCCACCAATTGGAGGATTCAATTTACTCACAGAAACGGTCACTTTTGTAACCAACTGATCTTCCTTAAAAATCCGGTTTAAGATCCGTTTGGCTACGGTTTCAAGCAAATATGAAGGCACTTGCATTTCTTCTTTAATAATTTTGTTGAGTAACACGTAATCTACGGTATCACTCAATTTATCAGAGCTTGCAGAGGTTTGTAAATCGGCTTTTACCTTAAGATCTATCCGATAATCACTCCCTATTTTTGTTTCTTCCTTTAAACATCCATGATGCGCAAACACCCTAATATTTTCAACTTTTATGACACCCATAATTCTATTTATAGCCACAAAAATAAGGCATTTATAGAACTAAAAAAATCCCTAATTTTGCAATAGAATTCTTATTGCGCCTAAAAAAGCAACAAAGCACAAGAAATAAGCACGAGTCCTATGTCAGAAGAATCAAAATCCCTCAATTTTATTGAGCACATTATAGAAGAAGATTTAGCCAACGGAATGTCTAAAGATGACCTGAGATTCAGGTTTCCGCCGGAACCAAACGGGTATCTGCATATTGGGCACATCAAAGCCATTGGTATTAGTTTTGGTTTGGGTGAAAAGTATAATGCACCTGTAAATCTTCGGTTCGATGATACCAATCCAGCAAAGGAAGAACAAGAGTATGTAGACGCCATTAAAGAGGATATTTCTTGGTTGGGCTATACATGGGCTGATGAAGTGTATTCTTCTGATTATTTTCAGCAGTTGTATGATTGGGCGGTTCAACTGATAAAAGATGGCAAGGCGTATGTCGATTCGCAGTCGTCTGAAGCCATGGCGGAACAAAAAGGAACACCAACACAACCTGGTATAGATGGCCCGTATCGCAATAGAAGTGTTGAAGAGAATCTAGCACTTTTCGAAAAAATGAAAAATGGCGATTGTGAGGAAGGTTCGCATGTATTGCGTGCAAAAATTGATATGAAGCATACCAATATGCTCATGCGAGATCCCATTATGTACCGTGTGTTAAAGAAACACCACCACAGAACGGGTAACGATTGGTGCATTTATCCAATGTACGATTGGACGCATGGCGAGAGTGATTATTTAGAACGTGTATCCCACAGTTTGTGTTCTCTTGAATTTAAGCCTCATAGAGAGCTTTACGACTGGTTTTTGGACCAAGTGGTTGAATCAGATGAAATACGTCCTAAACAACGCGAATTTGCCCGTTTAAATCTTAGTTATACCATTATGAGCAAACGCAAGTTGCTAAAATTGGTAGAAGAGAAGATTGTTTCCGGTTGGGATGATCCGCGTATGCCTACCATTTCTGGGTTGCGTCGTCGTGGGTATACACCAAATGCCATCCGTAAATTTGTGGAAACTGTTGGGGTTGCCAAACGTGATAATGTGATTGATGTGGCGCTTTTAGAGTTTTGCATTCGTGAAGATTTGAATAAAACTGCGCCTCGAGTCATGGCTGTTTTAGATCCAGTTAAATTGGTCATCACCAATTATCCGGAAGGAAAAGAAGAGTGGTTGGAAGCGGAGAACAACCAGGAAGATGAGGGTATGGGCTTTAGAAAAATCCCTTTTTCTAGAGAACTGTATATTGAAAGAGACGATTTTAAAGAAGAGGCAGGTAGCAAATATTTCAGATTGACGCTAGGGAAACAGGTACGCTTAAAGAATGCTTACATCATTAAAGGTGAAAGCGTTGTTAAAGATGCTGACGGAACTATCATAGAAATTCATTGTACCTATACTGAAGATACTTCTATAAAAGTTAAAGGGACGTTGCATTGGGTGTCTATTAAATACGCTGTAAAAGCAGAGGTTAGAGAATATGATCGGTTGTTTATGGATGCCTCTCCAGATGCGCATGCGGAAAAGGATTTTATGGAATTTTTAAATCCTGAATCGTTAAAAGTTATAAGTGCTTACGTGGAACCAAGTCTAAAAGATGCAAAAGTGGGTGAACGTTACCAATTTCAACGTTTGGGGTATTTTAATGTTGATAAGGATTCGACGGCTGAAAACTTAGTGTTCAATAAAACAGTGGGCTTACGTGATTCTTGGACTAAGGAATCGAATACTGCAAAAACTGAGCAAAAGAATACGCCACAGCAATCGAAACCTAAAAATAATCAACCGCAAAGAAAAGCTATTGATATCATTCAGCAATTAGGGAAAAAATACACCAATTTGCCTGAAGAGAAACAGTTAAAAACCAAAGCAGAGATTCAAGAACTTGCAAAAAATGTGAGTTATGATGATTTGCAGCCCTGGTTTAATACAGCGGCTAAAAAAGTAGGGACGCGTATTGCAACCATGATCACACTGGGTGTATTATTAGAGCAAGGCTTGGAACGCAATGAGGATATTGAGGCGTTTATCGCTTTAGGACTAGACGATAAAAATGAAGCCTTGTCGGCTGAGGCAAAAGCGCTCTAAAGCGTACTATATTTTCTTGGTGTTTTTAACGCTTTTCAATCCGATAAATGGTGTTGAAATTCATACGACCAAATCATTATTGTCCGATAAAGAGTTAAGATCGCTGCGCTTATAGTCCCGATAACTATCGGGAAAAGAACAAAGACTTGATTGTAGCTGAGTAATAAACAGTCGTTATTCTAAATTAAATTTGCCCAATCACTCTAAGTGAAATTGGTTTCAAAAAAAAAGTGTCATTTTTAATTTCTAGAACCAGATTATGTTTTAAAGGAGTTTGAAAACTTTTCACCAGTTTTACCGGGCACTGATGCGATCAAATATATAAAGTAAACATTCAAGAGGCTATCTAAAAAGTCTGTTTTACATAAAAATGTCATATTGAGCGCAGTCGAAATATTTTGATAGGAAACCGTTAGGGTTTTCGACTGGGCTCAAATAGACATAATACGAACAAGAGGTACATCACAAATTCCATTAGAATGGAGTGCATTGATTGCACATGATGTTTTCTTTAAAACAGATGGAAAATCTTAATATTAAATTAAATATTTTGTGGGCTTTGGTAATTTCAGTAACTTTTTTTTCTAAAAGCAGATAAAAGATGGAACTATCACAAGAAATATTAGCAGAAATCACGCAAGTTACCAGAGCTATTGAAGATAATTATCCTGAACTTCAAAAGTATTTGGACGAAAATCCAATGACCCTTCCTAAGGGCGATAATAGTGATGTAGAAATGGATAACGAAGCTTTAAAGGAGTATCTAAATAGTTTGAAGGAACTGGTCATAAAATATGAAAAAGAGCATTAAAAAATAAAAAGCCCCTCATAACTGAGGGGCTTTTTTAATACCTATTGTTTTTTCAGATCATTATCTTTTTTCTTGTTTTTGGCTTCTTTCATAGCTTCACCAATCTGATTGCTTGCCGTAAAACTGGCTACCATATTGTTCAACATATCACTTCCGGCTTGTGGTGAATTAGGTAACAATATCAAGTTACTGTTAACATGTTCTCCAATAGATTGAAGCGTATCATAGTGCTGCGTTACCACAATTAATGCGGACGCTTCTTGAGAGTTGATCCCAACTTTATTAAGTACTTCAACAGATTCTTCAAGACCACGGGCAATTTCACGACGTTGGTCTGCAATACCTTGACCTTGTAAACGTTTGCTTTCCGCCTCAGCTTTCGCACGTTCTACAATTAAAATACGCGCAGCATCACCTTCAAATTGTGCTGCAATTTTTTCACGCTCAGACGCATTAATTCTGTTCATCGCAGCCTTTACCTGAGCATCCGGATCGATATCAGTAACAAGCGTTTTAATAATGTCATAACCATAATCGGACATCGCATCATTCAGCTCGGTTTTAACGGCTATGGCGATGTCATCTTTCTTAACAAATACATCATCCAATTTCATCTTAGGCACTTCCGCACGGACCACGTCAAACACGTAACTTGTAATTTGATCATGTGCATAATCCAGCTTATAAAATGCGTCGTACACTTTTTCTGAAATGACCATAAATTGTACAGAAATCTTTAACCTCACAAAAACGTCATCTAAGGTCTTTGTCTCAACAATAACGTCAAGTTGCTGGATTTTAAGACTCATACGCCCCGCCACACGGTCTACAATTGGAATTTTCATCTGAAGGCCAGAATGTCTAATACTTTGAAATTTCCCGAAGCGTTCAATAATAGCTGCGGATTGCTGCTTAACGGTAAAAAAAGAAGAAATGACGATGATAAAGAGAATAACGGCGATAATGGGAATAATAAACATAACTTGGTTTTTAAGGGTTAGACTATGTAAAATACTAAATTAAACTATATTTACTCTGAAACTTGTATTTTATTCAAAAAGGGCGGTTTCATAGTAATTGTTTTTCAATGAATTATGGAGTTTCTTAAATAAAAAAGCGAAATTTGTTTAAGGAACATCTCAATTTTTATGAAAAATAAACTCGTCATTTTATTAGTCGCTCTCAGTGTAGCATCCGTTACAGTTGCACAAGCACAACAACATATAAAAACAAACAACGATATAGGACTCTACGGTGGTTTCACACAATTTGATATCACTACAGACAACTTTATTACCACAAGTGGTCAGGGCTGGATAGGTGGTCTTGCAGCAAGTGTGGCCTTACCCCATAAATGGTATAACGTCAGTTATACTATCCAAATTGCACAGAATTCTATGGGTATTATGGCAAAACCTAATCTTACTAGTGCGCAAGAAGAGGTAGATTTTAACATGATTACCGCTCAGGTAGCGTTTTTGGTCCATCTCAAAGTCATTCAGGAGTATCTCACTATTGATGTAGGCCCAATGATACAGTATACTGGTGATTTAGAGGTGGAAAACGAACGTCAAGGAAGTTATATCATAGAGAATTATACCCGCGTTACGGCTAAAGATATTTATAAAATCTCTCCGTTTAATATTAATGGTGCAGTTGGTGTGTCTGCTGGATTTCCATCATTCAAATTGAGAGGCCAATATATTTATGGGTTTACCAATATATTAAACCAACTTAATGATGAGAAGTTTGCTGGAGAGACCAATACGAGTAAATTTAAAGGTAATCAAAGCATGTTTGCATTAACCGCGATGATTATATTTTAGTCCTATTCATTACAGTTAGAAAGAATCCTGAAATATAAAAAGGCTTAGTTATACGTGTTGGAAACTAAGCCTTTTATAGAAATAAATTATAGAATTATGTGGCCTGCACCAAATTGTCGATACGTTGTACGGTTTCTGCTTTTCCAATCATAAAAATGATTTCAAAAACATCCGGACCCTGCATGGCGCCAACCAATGCTAAACGCAACGGTTGCATGACTTTGCCAAACCCAATACCTTTTGTATCAATCCAGGTTTTAACATCTGATTGAATATTATCTACTGTAAAATCTGAACTATGACTGATTATTTGGGCCAGTTCGTTCATTAGTTCACGTGTTTCGTCATTCATTATTTTTGCGAATGCCTTTTCATCATAGCTTTTAGGAACTTCAAAAAAGAATGATGATAAGTCCCAAAAATCAGAGATAAATATAGCGCGTTCTTTAATCATTGCAATAACTAAAGCGATGTAATTAACATCTATGGTTTCTAATTGAGGTTGACTGTTTTTAAAAGCTTCAGCCAGTTCATCATTATGTTGCATTTGCATGTATTGATGATTGAACCATTTAATTTTGTCCGGATCAAAACGTGCACCTGATTTGTGAACACGTTCCAGTTCAAAAGCTTCTATAAGTTCATCCATTGAAAACAATTCTTGTTCTGTACCTGGATTCCAACCTAAAAAGGCTAAAAAGTTGACCAAGGCATCATTAAAGTAGCCGTCTTCTTTATAACCACGTGAAACATCAGAAGTTTGT
Source organism: Gelidibacter salicanalis (assembly GCF_016469035.1). Taxonomy (GTDB): domain Bacteria; phylum Bacteroidota; class Bacteroidia; order Flavobacteriales; family Flavobacteriaceae; genus Gelidibacter; species Gelidibacter salicanalis_A. The sequence continues at coordinate 274,592 of NZ_JAEHJZ010000004.1, forward strand.
GGATCTTTCCATTCTAAAGGAAAAACAGGAAAGCCTAACTTATCACCATCACGCTTGCTCAACTTTCCTTTTCCGGTAGGTTTTAAAAGTAATGGTAAATGTGCAAATTGAGGTCTATCCCATCCAAAAGCATCATACAATTGATAATGGAGGGCTAGGGAGGGTAACCATTCTTCGCCACGAATAACGTGGGTAATGTCCATTAAATGGTCATCCACAATATTGGCCAAATGGTAGGTGGGCATTCCATCACTCTTAAACAATACTTTATCATCTAAAATATTGGTGTCAATACTAATATCGCCTCTAACCATATCGGTCAAATGCAAGGTTTGGTCTTTAGGCGATTTAAATCTGATGACAAAATCTTCACCAGTATCCAATTTCTTTTGTGTTTCTTCTGCAGATAATGAAATGGAGTTTAATAGTAACTTTCTATTATGCCAATTGTAAATAAAGGTTTTCCCTTTAGATTCGTGGTCTTTTCTATGGTGTTCTAAACTTTCAGCAGTGTCAAACGCATAATAGGCGTTGCCAGAAGCAACCAATTGCTCCGCATAATCTTTATATAAATGTTTGCGTTCACTTTGTCTATAAGGAGCAAATTTTTCATTCTTTCCCGGGCCTTCGTCATAAGGAATATGACACCAGTTTAGAGCGTCAATAATATATTGTTCAGCCCCTTCAACATAACGATTTTGGTCAGTATCCTCTATTCTTAAAATAAAAGTACCATTATGTTTTTTCGCAAATAAATAGTTGAATAAGGCGGTACGGACACCACCAATATGAAGTGGTCCTGTTGGACTTGGTGCAAAACGCACACGAACGTGATCAGTCATTTTGTTTGATTTAAGACTACAAAGATAGATTTTTCCAATGCAATCCGGAAGCTTCGGCGAAGGTTTAGAGTTCAAAAGTTTATTCAGATGATGCAGCTGCCACTACTAAACAACGGAAGGCTTGCTTAATGACGGAATCTTATGGGAGAAGAGGTAGATAAAGTTGATTTTTACTTCAAAACACAAGAAACCTTCTCTAAATTAACATAAGCTTATCTGATAAGGATAATTTTAGCTTAAAATAAAATCGTAATTTAGTAGGTTAGATAGCCAGTACTTCCAGACCTGATATGAACAATTTCAAGACCATACAAAACAAACTCGAGCAATTTATCAGACGGTACTACACCAACGAGTTGCTAAAAGGCAGTATTTTGTTTTTCGCCATTGGTTTGCTTTATTTATTGATCACCTTGTTTATTGAATATATTTTGTGGCTGAACCCGACGGCTAGAGCTATTTTATTTTGGGTTTTTGTGGTGGTGGAAGTAGGGTTATTGGTGCGTTTTATTTTATGGCCATTATTGAAATTAGTCAAACTTCAAAAAGGCATTAATTATGATAAGGCTTCTAAAATTATAGGAAGGCATTTCCCTGAAGTCAGTGATAAGTTGTTGAATGTGCTTCAGCTGCAAAGAAACTCAGAACAGTCTGAACTGTTATTGGCGAGTATTGAGCAAAAATCGGCAGAGTTACAACCCATACCTTTTAAAAGGGCTGTGAATTTCAGGAAAAACATGATCTATTTAAAGTATGCTGCGATACCCGTCGGAATTTTATTGCTAACTTTTTTAACCGGTCATTTTAATTGGTTTAGCGACAGCTACGAGCGTGTGGTCAATTATAAAACGGCTTATGAACCACCTGCACCGTTTCAGTTTTTTGTAGTAAATGATAATTTGCAGGCTGTAGAAAACAAAAATTTTAAATTGGTGGTAAAGACTGCGGGAAAAATTGTGCCTGAAAATGCGCAGATTCATTATTCGGGGGAAACTTATTTTTTAAGACAAACGGCACCTAGAGCTTTTGAATATGTTTTTCCGCAATTAAAGGATGCAATTTCATTTACACTTTCAGCAAATGAAGTGATCTCAAAACCGTATCACTTAAACGTGGTTATGGTGCCTACCTTGGTCAACTTTGAAATGGTTTTAAATTATCCAGCATATACCAATCTAACTGACGAAGTTTTAAAAAGTACGGGAAACACGACAATACCTGAGGGCACGAACGTTACTTGGAAAATCAAGGCGCGCTCTACAGATCAAGTGGTCATGTATGCCGGTGATACCGTTGGTTTCGAGATGAAGAGCTCGGGTGAGTTTGAGACCTCTAAACGTCTATTCTCCAGATTGGATTATAACATTGCAACCAGTAACCAAGCGTTGAAGGATTACGAAAATATTGCTTACAGTATTCAGGTGATTAAAGATGGCTACCCGGAGCTGAATATAAAGGTTGAAAGAGATTCCATTGATCAACAATCCCTTTATTTTTATGGTCAGGCAAGTGATGATTATGGTTTAAGTAAACTTCAATTGGTGTATTATAATTCTGATAATGAAGACGATAAAAAGGTGGAACCTCTGCCTATAACGGCTTCAAATTTTGCTGAGTTTATCAGTGCTTTCCCTAATAATTTAACCTTGGAAGAGGGGGTTAATTACGAATTATACTTCCAAGTGTTTGATAATGATGCTCTTCACAACTTTAAAAGCGTGAAAAGTAAAGTATTTTCTTACAGAAAACTTACTAAAGATGAGGAAGAGCGCAGGCAATTGCAAGAACAGAGTGAAACCATCAAAAATATGGACAACTCGTTTGAGAAGTTAAAACTTCAGGATTTACAATTGGAGGAATTGTCTAAAACCCAAAAGGAGAAAGAACAACTTAATTTTAGTGATAGGAAAAAGCTTGAAAATTTTATAAAGCGCCAGAAGCAGCAGGAGGAAATGATGCAGAATTTCAATCAGCAACTAAAAGAGAATTTGGAGGATTTTCAAAAAGAAAACAATGAACATGACCCGTTTAAAGAAGATCTTAAAGAACGCTTGAAGGATAATGAAGAGCAGCTCCAAAATGATGAAAAGCTATTACAGGAACTGGAAAAACTCCAAGATAAAATCCAGAAAGAAGAACTTACTAAAAAGTTGGATGAGTTGGCCAAACAAAATAAGAATAAACAAAAGAGTTTACAGCAATTATTGGAATTAACCAAGCGTTACTATGTAGCCAAAAAGACTGAAAAACTGCAACAGGAACTTGAAAAACTGGCAGACGATCAAGATCAATTGTCTAAAGAAGACATAGAATCAAACACCAAGGAAAAGCAGGACGAGTTGAGTAAGGAATTCGAGAAGTTCCAAAAAGAATTGGAAGAACTTCAAAAGGATAATAAGGCTTTAAAGAAACCTTTCGATGTGCCTCAGGATGTTGAAGCCGAAAAGGAGATCCAGAAAGATCAACAGGAAGCCTCTGACCAACTTGAAAAGAAAGAAGCCTCTGAAGAAAAAAAAGATCAAAACGATGCCAATCAAAAACAAAAGGATGCGCAAAAAAAGCAAAAGGATGCTTCCAAGAAAATGAAAGAAATGAGTGCTAAGATGTCGCAATCCATGATGTCTGGGGGCAAAGAACAGTTACAGGAAGATGCGGCCATGTTGCGTCAAATTTTGGATAATTTAGTGCTATTTTCTTTTGGTCAAGAAGCTTTGATGAACCAATTTAAAAGCATTCAAATCAATCATAATCAATATGGCAAATTTTTACGGAAGCAGAGTAGTTTAAGAGAGCATTTTGAGCATATAGATGATAGTCTGTTTGCGTTAGCGCTCCGTCAGCCTAAACTTTCTGAGCAAGTCAATACTAAAATTACAGAAGTGTTTTTCAATATTGATAAGTCTATGGGTCAGCTTTCAGAAAATTACTTATATCCTGGTATAGCAACCCAACAATATACCATCACCGCTACTAACGACCTTTCGAGTTTTTTAAGTGACATTTTGGATACTATGGAATCTGACATGAATCCGGGTCAAGGAGAAGGCGCAGGAAAGGGCCTAGGGCAAGAGGGGGGTAAAGGCGGGATGCAATTACCCGATATCATCATGAGTCAGGAAGAGTTGAATAAGCAAATGGAAGAAGGGCTTAAAAAGGCTAATTCAGGAAAGTCAAAAGAGGGAGAAAGTGGTAATGACGGTGAAGGTAAAGAGGGTAAAGATGGGAAGGGTAAGTCTGGTGAAGGTTCTAATGGTGAAGGTGAAGGTGATGGCAAAGGATCCTCCGAAAGTTTGAATGGAGAGCTCTATCGTATCTATCAAGAGCAACAAAAGTTGCGTCAGGCATTAGAAAAAAAGTTACAAGAATTAGGTAAAAATGTACAAGGGGAGCAATTGCTCAAACAAATGGAACATATAGCATCGGATTTAATCAACAATGGGTTTACCAATCAAACTTTACAACGAATGATGAACTTGCAACATCAACTGCTTAAATTAGAAAATGCGACATTTTTACAGGGCGAAGAGAACAAAAGAGAGTCTCATACCAACAGGAAACAGTTTGACAATACTACCAATAATCAGATTCCTACGGCTAAAGAATATTTTAATACTACTGAAATATTAAATCGTCAAGCCTTACCTTTGCAGCAACTTTACAAAAAGAAGGTTCAAGACTATTTTAAAAAAGAGAATGATCAGCTTTAACTACGAAACAGAATTTCAATTACAAAATGAACCGGCATTGTCTCAGTGGATCTCAAATGCCATCATAAATGAAGGGTTTAATGAAGGCGAAATCAACTATATTTTTTGTGATGATGCCTACCTTTTAGATTTGAACATTCAATTTCTGGAACATGATACCCTGACGGACATCATCAGTTTCGATTATTCCCTTGGCAAACAAGTTAACGGCGATGTGTATATCTCAGTGGAAAGAGTTAGAGAGAATGCGGATGATTATGAGGTAAGTTTTGAGAACGAGATGAGCCGTGTTTTGATTCATGGTATTCTACACTATTGTGGCTACAAAGATAAGACTGAGGCTGACGGGGCTTTGATGCGCGAGAAAGAAAATTACTACATCTCGCAACTGGACTGAGTTTCAGTAATTTCACGTATATTTGCAGACTTTTTTATAAGGCCTTTAATTGAGAGGGTTGCATTTTGGGTTTCTGTTGTTAACGTGAGATCTTAATGGTTAAAATTAGAATGTTCCACGTGGAACATATAAGAATTAAAATTTACAAACTATGTTTGAAAATATATATGATGTGATTGTTGTTGGCGGGGGTCATGCTGGTAGTGAAGCTGCTGCGGCTGCGGCCAACATGGGGTGTTCGACCCTTTTAATTACCATGAATCTTCAAAATATTGCGCAAATGTCCTGCAATCCTGCCATGGGTGGAATTGCAAAGGGTCAAATTGTGCGGGAGATTGATGCGCTTGGCGGTTATAGTGGGATTGTGAGCGATACGTCGGCTATTCAGTTTAAGATGCTGAACAAATCTAAAGGGCCTGCCATGTGGAGTCCTCGCGTGCAAAGTGACCGGATGCGATTTGCAGAAGATTGGCGATTGATGTTGGAAGGCACTCCTAATTTAGATTTTTATCAGGATATGGTGTCAGGTTTGATTGTGGAGAATCATCAAGTTGTTGGGGTGAAAACATCTTTAGGATTAGAAATTAAAGCCAAAACCGTGGTGCTTACAAATGGTACATTTTTAAATGGTTTGATCCATATAGGCGATAAGAATTTTGGAGGTGGAAGAGCTGGGGAAAGGGCCGCAACTGGCATCACTGAGCAGCTTGTGCAATTGGGTTTTGAGTCCGGAAGAATGAAAACAGGTACGCCTCCAAGGGTGGACGGAAGGTCTTTGGACTATTCCAAAATGGAAGTGCAGCCAGGGGACGATGTTCCAGAGAAATTCTCTTACTCTGATATTACAAAGCCCTTGACGCGTCAGCGCGATTGCCATATGAGTTACACAAGTCCGCTTGTACATGATTTATTGCGCGAGGGGTTTGATCGGTCACCAATGTTTAATGGCCGAATTCAAAGTACGGGACCGCGTTATTGTCCGTCAATAGAGGACAAGATCAATCGGTTTGCAACTAAAGAACGGCATCAGTTGTTTGTAGAGCCGGAAGGTTGGAACACGGTTGAAGTTTATGTCAATGGGTTTTCAACGTCGCTTCCAGAGGATGTCCAATTTAAAGCCTTACGCTCCGTTGTAGGATTTGAAAATGTGAAATTTTTCAGACCTGGGTATGCTATTGAGTATGATTATTTCCCTCCTACGCAATTGAAGCATACGCTAGAAACCAAATTGGTAAAAGGTCTTTTTTTTGCGGGTCAAATTAACGGTACTACCGGTTACGAAGAAGCAGCGTCTCAAGGATTGATGGCGGGAATTAATGCCGCACTACAGGTTCAAGAAAAAGTGGAATTTATATTAAAACGCAATGAAGCTTATATTGGGGTTTTGGTCGATGATTTGATTACAAAAGGAACGGAAGAGCCTTATCGAATGTTTACCTCTCGTGCCGAGTACAGAACTTTACTGCGTCAGGACAATGCCGATTTAAGGTTGTCACCTAAAGGTTATGAACTTGGCTTGGTAAGTGAAAAACGTCTGAAACGCATGGAAGATAAACATACCAAAGCGCAATCTTTTGTTGAATTTTTTAGAACCACAAGTGTATCATCTGAAGATATCAACCCTATTTTAAAAGACAATGATTCCGCATTGGTAAATCAGTCGGGGAAGTTGTTTAAAATCTTTGCAAGACCAAATATTGCGATGGAAGACATAAGAAAAATAGAGAGTGTAGAAGCTTATATTCAGAAGCACGATCTCGATAAGGAGATTATTGAGCAGACGGAGATACAGGTAAAATACTCTGGATATATTGACAAGGAAAAGAATAATGCAGATAAGTTAAACCGTCTGGAGGATCTCAAGATTCCGTCGGATTTTGATTATTCTAAATTGAAATCGATGAGTATTGAGGCTCGTCAGAAGTTAGAAAAAATACAGCCGCGAACTATTTCGCAGGCCTCTCGGATTAGTGGAGTGTCTCCGAGTGATGTGTCTGTGCTTTTAGTCTATATGGGACGATAATTCCTAAGTTAAAACCAAACGTTCCACGTGGAACGTTTGGTTTTAATTGTAATATGTTCGCTCAAATGGCGAATAGATATTTGTAAGCCTGACTAAAATCGAAGACAATACTTTATACTTAGATGGATTGTTTTGCGAAAAAAAAATGGCTTTACAACAGCTGAATTAGGTCAATATAGTATAGGGATCTAATACAACGTGTCTCCGTAGAGTTAATCATTTATAATTTTAAATGGCATGGGAGTGAAGTAACCAAAAAATTCCTCAGAAGAAGTTGCTGTTAATTGCGACAAAAAATGCTTTCTATTTCTTAAATTTGCTTACTTAATTCGCAAATAATAATTTTTATTTTGTCAAATTCAATTCATAAAAAAAACTATATAAAAGTAAAAGATCATTCAGTTTCTGGAGAGCATTTTGACTTGATGATGAATGCTGAATTGGGAATGCTCGAAACTTTTCCAAAGCCTTCTGACGAGCGGTTGCCGGAATATTATAAGAGTGAAGATTACATTTCTCATACAGACGCGAAGCGAAATGTTTTTGAAAAACTATACCACCTCATTAAAGGTGTCGCTTTAAAAAGGAAACTAAAGCTTATTGAGGAGCTTGTCACCAATTCAAAATCTCTGTTAGACGTTGGGTGTGGTACTGGGGATTTTTTACAAGTTGCTGCAAAAGCTGGATGGACAATTACGGGTATTGAACCAAATATTAATGCCCGAGCAATAGCCAATAAAAAGACGCAAAATGCAGTTCATAATGCGGAACGGCTTTTTCAATTTAAGGCCAACACTTATGACGTTATAACCCTATGGCATGTGTTAGAACATTTGCCTAATCTGGAAGAACATATTTCAACTCTTAAAAATCTTTTAAAGCCAGGGGGTACCCTCATAATTGCCGTTCCAAATTATAGAAGTTATGATGCGCAGCTGTACAAAGAATTTTGGGCTGCGTATGATGCACCACGACATCTTTGGCATTTTAGTCAGGATGCTATTAAAAATTTGTCCATTCGGGCGGATATGAACGTCATCGAAATATTACCCATGAAGTTTGATGCCTTTTACGTGAGCTTGTTGTCTGAAAAATATAAGTCAGGGAAAATGAATTATCTCAAGGGGTTTTGGAACGGGTGGCGCTCAAATGTTAAGGCACGGAGTTCGGGAGAGTATTCGTCATTGATTTATGTGATAAAGAAAGGCTAAAAGCTGTTTGAGACGTTTTTAACGCGTTTTAATGCTTCGTAAGTGTATTGTCATGTAAATTTCGTAAGACTTTTTTAAATCGAGCGGTACGCGTGTGTTTCTGATTGATATAATTTATACAAAACTTAATTTTTATAATAAAAACCTATACTATATATTTTTGTTAATTTCCCGTTGACTTTATTACATTTGCACAAATTCTAATAAACATAAATAATGAAAAAAGGTTTTATCGCTCTACTAACTTTAGTGATGTTGTCATCATGTCAAGAGCAAACAAAAATTGGATTTGTCGATAACAGCAAATTGATTAATGATTACCAAAAGAAAAAAGACATTGAAGCAAAGTTCCAAGTAGAAATAGACGCCTTCAATAAAAAAGTTGATAGTATTGGTCAGTCTTTTCAAGCGCAAGCTGCAGAGATGCAAGCATCAGATCCTAATATGGCTCAAAAAGGCTCCCAAGAGAAATACCAAGCTTTAGCGCAACAATACCAGCGTTTCCAACAACAATTCCAAATGGAAGAACAACAAATACAAACTAAAAGTCAATCGCAAATAGATACGCTTATTAAACAAGTAAGAACTTTTGTGAAGAATTTTGGCGAAAAGAACGACTATTCTTATATTTTAGGAAGTAATGAGGCAGGAAGTGTCATGTACGGTGATGAAAGTAAAGACTTGACTAAAGAAATTCTAGAAGCACTTAATGCGGAAGGTAAGAAAGATTAAGCTACTATTGAAATTTGATGCGATTTGATCGACATCAATCTGCTATATGAATAAAAAAAGCCAGTTTTTAACTGGCTTTTTTATGTAATAATCGCGTCAGTTTGATCGATAAATCCGTTAGGACTATTTTAGAATTACCATTGCGTTCTATATGGTAAATGGCATCTTCCAATTCTTGGCTGATGTCCATAATATTGCCTTCATGGATGAACGGCGCAAAATTCTCTAGTTTAAAATTCTTTGTTTTCGGCTCCATAAACACCAACGCATCGGCATTGTAGTTCATCAAAAGTGCTTGTCTGAAAAAATCCAAACAAAATTGTAAAAACTGTTTTTGTGTTTCGCGACCGGTTTTGGCAATTTGCTCACTCCAACTAATTAAATCGTGGATAGCCGTTTTATTGCCCTTTGCTTTAAAAGCACTTCTGATCCAGAATACAAACCATTCTTCAAATTGTAAATCTTCAGAATCGTGGTATACTAAATCACAGGCTTTATTGTAGTTGCCATTAGATTGATGGGCTATTTTTGTAGCCGTAGCTTCGTCTAATTGGTAATTTCTTTGCAATGCTTCAATAATGACGCCTTCTGCGAGAGGTGGAAAATGTAATACTTGGCAGCGGGACCGTATGGTGCTTATAATTTGCGATTCGTCTTCAGCAATCAAAATAAAGACGGTTTTGGCTGGAGGCTCTTCTATTAATTTTAGCAATTTGTTTGCGGCAGAAGTGTTGAGCTTCTCCGCCATCCAGATAAGCATTATTTTATACCCACCTTCATAAGATTTAAGTGACAGCGCCTTGACAATATGTAAGGCTTCATCAACACCAATTTGCCCTTGTTTGTTTTCAACTCCTAAGATGCGATACCAATCAAAAAGGTTTCCATAGGGTTGCTCTTTAAGCAATTGGCGCCACTCTTCCATAAAATGGTTAGAAACGGGGTGCTTTTTAATCTTATCTGTAGTAGCCACCGGAAAAGCAAAATGCAAGTCAGGATGTGCAAAGTTTGCAAATTTTAGGTTGCAACTGTCATTACCACCAGTGTTTTCTGATTGCTTATTGCCACAAAGGATGTATTGGGCGTAGGCCATAGCCATGGCTAAAGTTCCAGAGCCTTCCGGACCCACAAATAACTGTGCATGCGGTATGCGCCCGTTGTCTACACTTTGGGTCAAATGATTTTTAAGATGATCTTGTCCTAATACGGTACTGAATTGCATGGCACAAAACTATGTATTTTTTTCCATAAAAGAAGCTGGAATTCCATTTCGTAAACGAATGGATTTTTTATCGTTTTAGAATTAGTTACATTTGTTTCCATTTTAACAAATTACATAACAATGAAAACCTTAAACAACTTCAATTTTAAAGATAAAAAAGCACTTATTAGAGTAGATTTTAATGTGCCTTTAGACGATCAATTTAATGTGGCGGATGATACCAGAATTTCAGCAGCTAAACCAACCATTATTAAAATTTTGGAAGATGGTGGCAGTTGTATCTTAATGTCACACTTAGGAAGACCAAAAGGTGTTCAGGAGGAATTTTCATTACAACATATTTTAAACAATGTGGAAGAGATTATTGGGGTAGAAGCTATTTTTGTATCGGATTGTGTTGGTGAAGAAGCACAGACTGCTGCCAATAATTTACAACCAGGTCAAATCCTGTTGCTGGAAAATTTAAGATTTTACAAAGAAGAGGAGGCAGGAGATAAAGATTTTGCTGAAAAGTTATCAAAACTTGGAGACATCTATGTCAATGATGCTTTTGGTACCGCCCATAGAGCACACGCTTCCACTGCTGTTATTGCGCAGTTTTTCCCAGAAAAGAAATGCTTTGGCTATTTGATGGAGCAAGAAATTAATAGCATTAAAAAGGTAATGGAGACGGGAGAAAAGCCTGTATTAGCGGTTCTGGGTGGCGCAAAAGTGTCCTCAAAAATTACTATTATTGAGAACATATTAGATAAGGTGGACCATTTAATCATTGGCGGCGGCATGACGTATACCTTTGTCAAGGCTCAAGGGGGCGCTGTTGGCGATTCGATATGCGAAGATGATAAAATGGAATTGGCACTTGAAATTTTAAAACAAGCCGATGCCAAAAACGTAAAAATTCATCTTCCGGTAGATGTTGTGGCTGCAGATGACTTTAGCAATGATGCCAACACGCAAATTGTTAAAGTGGATCAGATACCAGAAGGGTGGCAAGGTTTGGATGCGGGTCCAGAATCTATCAAAATTTTTCACGATGTGGTCCAACAATGCAAAACCATTTTATGGAACGGACCTTTAGGCGTTTTTGAAATGGAAAATTTTGCTAAGGGTACTATTGAACTTGGAAATTCAATTGCCAAAGCTACCAAAAATGGCGCGTTTTCTTTAGTAGGTGGGGGCGACTCAGTTGCTGCCGTTAAAGAATTCGGTTTTGAAGATAAAGTAAGCTATGTGAGCACAGGGGGCGGTGCCATGTTAGAAAGTTTAGAAGGCAAAACACTCCCAGGAATTGCAGCCATATTAGAATAATAGTATATTCTCCATAATGTATAGCAAAATGATGGTATAGACCACAAGTAGTATTTATCCGATGAAACGCATTGGTTTGTGTTAAATTGTTGTTTTATACCATCATTTTAAATATTATTGTACGATTTTTATCTACAAATCGTTGATTTATAAAATACCATACCAATGAACCAAAAAATAGTATCTCTAACTTTTGGCGCCTTATGTGTATGTGGCCTTAGCTTTTCTCAAGTTCAAAAGCTAAAAAAGGACACTGACCTAGCACCAAATAAAACTGTTTCAGTTCAAATGGATTCCATTAGTGATGGAAAAAACTTGGCCGTGAAGGAGATAGAACCCGTTGCTGATTCTTTACAATCTACCAAGATTGAAGATTTGCTGATAGCTTCTGAAATTGACCAAAAATGGCTTGATGAGCTTTATGGAAACGAATTGTTTGACAGTATTTATGAATCTGTTACGGATTTAAAATATGACGCTGTTGATTATCCTGAGTTGCCTACTGATACATTAAAAGTCCGACTTAAAAAATTAAGCGCTAGGACCCCTTTTAATATTGAATATAATGAGTCGTTAGAAAGTGTTATCAAATCGTATTTGAAGCATAGACGTCACTCTATGGAACGTTTAATGTCCTTAAGTGAGTATTACTTCCCTTTATTTGAAAAGGAATTGGACAACTATAATATTCCTTTGGAGATAAAATATTTGGCCATTGTAGAATCGGCTTTAAAACCTAGGGCAAAATCACGTGTTGGCGCCACCGGATTATGGCAGTTTATGTACGGCACCGGTAAAATGTATGGATTAGATGTAAGCAGTTATGTAGATGAGCGAAGTGATCCAATTAAATCCACAGAAGCAGCCAGCAAATATTTGGCGAAACTTTACGAGATTTTTGGCGATTGGGATTTGGCTCTTGCCGCCTACAATTCTGGTCCGGGTAACGTCAGTAAAGCCATCCGTCGTTCTGGAGGTTATGAAAATTATTGGAATATCAGACCTCATTTGCCACGTGAAACAGCAGGGTACCTCCCCGCCTTTTTAGCCACCATGTACATTTTTGAATATGCTGAAGAGCACGGTTTCAAAAAACATAAACCAAACTTTAGGTATATGGAAACTGATACGATCCACGTGAAACAGATGATCAGTTTAGATCAAGTGTCCGAATTGTTGGAATTACCAATGGAAGAGCTTCAGTTTTTAAATCCTTCTTATAAATTGGACGTCATTCCTTTTGTTGAAGGCGAAAACTACACATTAAGATTACCAAAACATGCCGTTGGTAAATTTGTGAATAATGAAACAAGTATTTACGAATATGTTACTAATGAATTGAACAAACGTGAAAAACCAATCGTTCAAATTTTAGATTCTAAGTCTAAATCCACCTATAAAGTGCGGTCAGGAGATAATTTAGGTAAAATTGCGCGACAATATGGGGTGAGAGTCTCAGATTTAAAAGCTTGGAATGGATTGCGAAGCAACAATCTTAAAATCGGGCAACGCCTTTCGGTTTATAATGCTCAGCCCTCAAAATCTATAAGTACGGTTGCTAACAATTCTAGTATTAAGAACACTGCTTCCAATGGTTCAAAAACCTATAAAGTGAGGTCTGGAGATTCATTATGGAGCATTTCTAAAAAATTTCCTGGCGTTTCCATTCAAAATATCAAAGATTGGAACGATATTAGTGGTGCTAATTTAAAAGTAGGTTCAACACTTAAAATTTCACGTTAAGTGTTTTCATCTTAAAAACGACACCATGAAAATTATTTACGCTCTTGCCTTTTCTTTACTCCTGTTCACTTCCTGCAACAATGGTAAAGGCCAACGAATTATTTCAGGATCTAATGGAAACATTAATAGCCTGTTAATAGTGGTCGACAATTTATTGTGGGAAGATAGCGTAGGTGAAACCATCAGAGATGTTGTGGCTGCATCAGTGCCAGAATTGACTCAATCTGAGCCCCTATTTTCACTAAGTCAAATGCCTCCAACTGTATTTGATGGATTTGCCACAAAGAGTAGAACCATTCTTAAAATTGAAAAGGGAGGGCCCGCAGGTATGGTCATTAAACATGATGTCTATGCAAGACCTCAAACTGTAGTGGTTATTTCTGGTAAAACCGACCAGGAAATCAGTGAGCAACTCATAAATAATGGCGATGAAATTATTGCCGCCTTTAAAAAGGAAGAGCTAAAAGAGAATCAACGCCGCATTAAAATTTCATTGGTAGACGACAAACCACTACAAGAAACGTTGGGTGTCAAATTGAATTTCCAAACCGCCTATAGAATAGCCAAACAAGATAACGATTTCTTTTGGATTCGAAAAGATCTTCCTACAGGTACCATGGATATTTTGGTATATGAGGTGCCATTGAACACTATAAAGAATGGAGATAGTACTATTGTGGATATTGTGAGAATGAGAGATTCCATCGGAAAAGTCCATATTCCAGGGCCTGTAGAGGGCTCTTATATGATTACTGAAGAATCTTACACGCCCTATATGAATGAGACGAAGCTTGATGGCAAATTGACCTATGAAACCAAAGGTATTTGGGACGTTAAGAACGCTTTCATGTCTGGACCATTTATCAATTATGCTATTGAAGATGTTGCGAATGATCGTTATGTGGTGATAGAAGGTTACGTTTTTGCGCCATCGGTTGAAAAACGAAATAATATCTTTGAGCTCGAGGCCATCATAAAATCCATCAGAATTCTATAAACAAAAAGAAAGTGTCTCCATTCTTCCTAAATCCTTTTAAGAATGGAGTATTTTAAGGGCACTCCCATACGGGGAGTCTGCGAAGGGATCTAAAAAAAGCCGTTTCATATAGTATTGAAAAGGCTTTTTGTTGTTTTTATAAGCTAAAAGGGCAATTAGCGATTTTTATCTGTAGATGTGTTTGGTTCATCTCCATCTTCTTTGCTGGCATCTTTAAATTCTTTGATCCCGCTTCCCAAACCTCTCATCAGTTCTGGAATTTTCTTTCCACCAAATAGCAATAATACCAATACAACTACAACTACTATTTGCCATGCTCCAATTGCTAAAAAAATACTTGCTGTTATCATAACATTTAATTTGAACTACAAATTTAATAATTAAACTTCAAATTAAACGTTAAAAACAAACTTTAGATGAAAGACCTAAAAGATTGCTTTAATTTTATTTAATTTTGTTGCGCATGACAACTAGAAAAAAAGAGAAGAAATTCGCAAGGAAATTACTTCATAAGTACCGTTTGGTCGTGCTTAATGAAGATACATTTGAAGAACGGTTCGCTATTAAACTGACCCGGTTAAACGTGTTTGTTATTGTCTCCTTGTCTACTATTTTATTAGTGGCAGCAACCACCTTTTTAATTGCATTTACACCGCTTAGGGAGTTTATACCGGGATATTCTTCAGCAAAATTAAAAAAGCAAGCTACAGAGCTTAGTTTTAAGACAGACTCTTTACAACAGATTATTGATGTAAACGATAAATATTTCAATTCTATAAAACGTGTGTTAACTGGTGATGTTAAAACTGTAGATTTTAACAAGGACTCTATTTTAAACGCTGCCAATGAAGAAATTGCACAAATATCTGTAAAACCAACCAAGCAAGATTCGTTGTTGCGAGACAAAGTAGACAAAGAAGATAAGTACAATCTTTTTGAATCGGCTATCTCTGCTTCCAATTTTGTGTTGTTTCCTCCAGTAAACGGGACTATTTCAGAAGGTTATAATGTAAAGGAAAAACATTATGCGGTAGATATTATCGTCGCTAAAAATACGCCTGTAAAAGCCACTGCCGATGGCACAGTGATTTTCGCAGAATGGACTACTGAAACAGGCTATGTGGTCATTATTGAGCACAGTTATGAATTGATCTCCGTGTATAAACACAATGCCTCTATAACCCAAGAGCAAGGCGATATCGTTAAGGCAGGAGAAGTCATTGCAATGGCCGGAAATAGTGGCGAATATACCACAGGACCACATTTGCATTTTGAATTATGGAGTAAAGGCTATCCCATCAATCCAACTAATTTTATAGATTTTAAATAATGTTTTCAGTAAAATCTGCACTAGCCAAACCCTTTGCCTTCTTTATTAAAAGATCCGTGTTAAAATGGGCCAATAATCCAGTAGACACCCAAAATGCCGTGTTTAAAAACCTGATCCATGAGGCAAAAGATACGCAGTTTGGTAAGGATCATGATTTTTCAAATATACTGTCTCATGCAGACTTTGTGTCTCGGGTTCCCGTACGCGATTATGAAGATTTGAAGCCTTATATAGAACGCGTTGTTGCTGGAGAACTCGATATTTTATGGAAAGATAAGCCTATCTATTTTGCCAAAACCTCTGGCACAACCTCTGGAGCTAAATACATTCCCATTACTAAAGAGAGTATGCCAACGCATATTGAAGCGGCTAGAAATGCCATTCTGATGTACATTGCAGAAACCGGCAATGCCGATTTTGTAGACGGAAAGATGATTTTTCTTCAAGGAAGTCCAATTTTAAATGAGCAGAACGGGATTCAATTGGGCCGTTTATCTGGTATTGTGGCACATTTTGTTCCTAAATATCTACAGAAAAATAGAATGCCCTCTTGGGAAACCAATTGCATTGAAGATTGGGAAACCAAAGTAGAAGCCATTGTTGACGAAACCTTAGCAGAAAATATGACAGTAATTTCTGGAATTCCTTCGTGGGTACAGATGTATTTCGAAAAGATCAATCAAAAAACCGGTAAAAAAGTTGGGGATGTGTTTAAGAATTTCAACCTTTTTATTTTTGGAGGGGTCAACTACGAGCCTTATCGGGCAAAATTTGAAAGTCTTATTGGGCGAAAGGTTGATAGTATTGAACTTTATCCCGCCAGTGAAGGCTTTTTTGCCTATCAAGATCAGCAGAATGAAAAAGGCATGCTCCTGCAATTGAATTCAGGTATTTTTTACGAGTTTATTAAAGCCGAAGATTTTTTTGAGGATCAGCCCCAACGGATTACTATTAAAGATGTGGAGTTGCATACCAATTATGTAATGATTATTTCTTCCACGGCGGGTCTTTGGGCGTATAATATTGGAGATACCGTGGAGTTTACCTCATTGTCACCTTATCGTGTAATCGTTTCGGGACGCATCAAGCACTTTATTTCTGCGTTTGGTGAACATGTGATTGGCAAAGAAGTGGAGCAGGCTTTAAAGGCGGCGGTAGAAGGTACAACGGTTCAGGTCTCAGAGTTTACAGTGGCACCAGAAATTAATCCTCCAAACGGATTGCCTTACCATGAATGGTTTATAGAATTTGAAAACGAACCTGAAAATCTAGGCCACTTGGCAGATAAAATTGAGGCAGCCTTGCAAGCCCAAAACAGCTATTATGTTGATTTGATTGGAGGTAAAGTACTTCAACCATTAAAAATTAAGGTGGTAAAAAAGAACGGTTTTCAAGATTATATGAAATCCATAGGAAAATTGGGAGGCCAAAATAAGATTCCAAGACTTTCCAACGATCGGAAGATAGCGGACATTTTGATCGCGAAAAATTTAACTAAATAATCCTATATTTGTAGGCTAAACACTAAATATGAGTAATAAAAAGCATCATGCCAGAACGCGGGCTCAAGAGAGCTCAAATGCTATTGAAAGAATGTATATTACCATGCGCCATTTGTTTAATCGCGGGTTTTACAAACCTATGGGCATTTCTGGTGAAACCCTTCGTGAATCTTTATTGCTATTAAGACCAGAAATTTATGGTTCAATTGGCGAGGAAAAAGCAGAATTGGAAGGCTTGCTCTATGTTGTTGATCGCTTACCCTATGGCATTGAAGAGTGTACATTTATTAACCTTACCAGTGATGAAGGATATACCAATTCTCATTTTAAAGCGATTATTCCTCCAAAAAGAAGACGTAATTGTTTCCGTATTGATGACGAGCAAATGAACATTGAGATTACTCGTGGTCGTTCAGAAATTTATGATATTTTAACCCACCTGACCTTCATGTTTGTTGAATCCCATAAAATCAGTAAACGTGTGCTGGTGGATGAGCAAGGCACCACCACCCGAGATTGGATAAAATTAGAGAAGGCAGTGCTTTCCAATGAAGAGTTATCTCAAGAAGATAGAGAGGTTGCCATTACGCATACCGCTAATATTTTAGGCAGAACTTTTAACGAATTGACTCAAATGTATAGTGCCTTTGCGTTACCTAATCAACCTGAACGCCTATTGCATTTAGTGTACTGGCTTGGTAAACTTGCTATTGAAGAAGTGGTCAATAACAACAGACGTACGGTAACCTTTAGTCCGGTGCTAAGAGAACGACTTGGGCATCATATTCATGGCGAAATTTGGGCTAACACAATTAAGGATGCGCTTTTAAAAAACGGCCTTATAGAACGCCCTATCCATATTATCAGCGCGAACATGCACAGTGTGATGAATTCTCTGTTTGCACCGCAAGCACTCAAAACACTGGCTGCTAAGAAGAATATGTTTGAAGTTTATGAAGCTTTAAGCCAGAAAGAAAATCAGGAATTGCGAAATAAAGTGACTAAAGAAGCTTTACAGCGCGGGATGATCTATATTCCAGACACGTCAGGAACAAACATTGACGTGCAGATTTTTGATACCGCTAAGATTGATTTTCTAAAAACAGATCTTGAAGGCTATAAAATTCTGGATGATTCAGAAAAACCGGTAATCTTTGTGATGGATTACGCATTTGGAGAACAAGCTTATGAGACCATTGATGAATTGTTAAAACCGCTTAAGAGTAATGACCAGCAAATCCTGCTCAATGTGGATTCAATTTCTATAATGGGTAAAGCCGGAATTTTAGAAGGTGGAAAAGGAGATATCATGATTCCGTCAGCACATATCTTTGAAGGCACGGCAGATAATTATCCCTTAGAGAATGAACTTTCAAAGTCTGATTTTGATGGTCATGGCATTGCTGTTTATGAAGGATCTATGATTACGGTTTTAGGAACATCGCTTCAAAATAAAGAGATCTTAAAATTCTTCTTTAACTCCACCTGGAATGTTATCGGGTTGGAAATGGAAGGCGCACACTATCAGAAAGCCATACAGGCGGCTTCAAAGGTAAGGGGTAGTATCAATCCAAACGTTAAAGTAAGATATGCGTATTACGCCAGTGATAACCCTTTAGAAACCGGAAGTACATTAGCCTCAGGCGGATTGGGAACATCAGGGGTAAAACCGACCTATCTCATAACGAGAAAAATATTACAGCAAATATTTAGTTAACACTAGTAAGATATGAATAAAGATTTGCCACCATCACAACCCTCTGAGGAAGTCGATTTAGGACAATTATTTAAATTAATTGGGAATGTTTTTGACCGTTTCTTCCGATTTATAGGCCGTATTTTTACAGGCATATTTGGGGTGATCCTCTTGTTTCTGTTTTTTATCCAAAAGCATTTTTTGAAATTTATTATTGTTGTTGTTGCAGGGGTAATTATAGGTGCAATCATAGATATAAAGAAGGAGCCTGAGTATATTTCCACTATGGTCATAGAACCAAACTTTAATAGTGTTCAACAACTCTACAATAACATTGCTTTTTACAATGAACTAGCAAAAGCCAACGATTTTTTATCTCTTTCTGAAGCCTTAGATATCACTGATGAAGAGGCCTTGTCTATTAGGGAATTTAGTGTGGAATCCTATTCTGATGAAAATCAGAAAATCATATTATTTGATCAATTTGTACGCAGTTTGGATTCTACAACCCAAAAAGCGATAGATATGAAGGCCTATCTTGAAAACTTCAATTCACTTGATGCGCGTTTTCATACTATTTCAGTTATAGCAAGTGACAATACTGTGGCAAAAAAAATTCAGCCTGCCATTATCTCCTCCATATCAAATAATAGCTATTTCAATTTACAAAAGGACATTAGTGACAGTAATATTAAATTACAGGATAGTCTTTATAAAAAGCAAATTACAGAGATAGATTCTTTGCAGCTATTATACAAAAGAGTGATGCTTAGAGAGGCCGAACGTGCGGTACAAGGCACAAATATTAGTCTTGGAGAACAGGGTACACAGAATAATAAAGAACTTTCATTGATCAATAAAATGGAAGAATTGAAATTAGGACTGGTAGAACTCAACGAAGAACGTGGTAATAAGTCCAGCATTTTAAACGTGATTTCTGATTTTCCTAGAAAAGGTGTTCGTGAAAAGGGTCTTTTAAAAAGCTATAAATTCTTGGTGCCTGCCATACTTTTAATCCTAACGGTTTTGACGTTGTTATTGGTGTCTTTGAATACATATTTGAAGAATTATAAAAGGGAATTATAGGAAAAGGAGTGATTGCAAGTGGCACAAAATTTATTGAGACGCATGTAATAAGATTATTACTCAATAATTAGCAGTTTGTGATATTTATAATTTTAGCGGTTCTAAGCACGCCCGAAGCTTAGAGAATTTGAAAAGACTTAAACCACTTATAAATCAATGTTCATAAAGGGCACTATTAAAGATAGGACTTGTAAAAAAATAATTTAAATCCCTATAGATTTTAGTGTGGCCATTTAATTGACTACTGAGACCCTTTTGGACAGGAGGATATAAAGCCCTTGGGCATAATTAAAGACTAACATCAGAGGGGGTAATTATGCTTAAAACGGCAATATAAAATTAGGTATAAATTAAAATCCGAAGGTCCTCTTATCACTGTAGTTTTTGAAATAAAAAATTCCCTATGGAGTGTTATTTCATGACGCCAAATTGAAAATGTCACTGTGACTATATAGTATCATTTAGTATGATTTGAAAATGTCTAATTTATCTTAATTTCTATTCATAATATAAGCATGTTGTTATTACGCTTAATCGTCGAAAATTGTAGAAATAAATAAGTATTATTCCTCGTTAAATCTTCAATATATTCTATTTTTGTCCTAGCTTACCGTGTATGGTCATTCAATTACAAAATTTGTAAAAATGTTTAAAAAAAAAATCTAATTATTTTTGGTACTCGTCCTGAAGCCATTAAGATGGCACCATTAATTAAAGCATTTCTTAAGGAAAATTCATCATTCGAAACCAAGGTTTGTATTACAGCACAACACAGAGAAATGCTTGATCAAGTATTGGGGTTTTTTGAAATTGTACCAGATTTTGATTTAGATGTAATGACGCCTAACCAAAATCTATATTCACTGACGGCTGATATAATTACCAAGTTAAAACCGGTTTTGGAAGACTTTAAACCTGATTTTGTTTTTGTTCATGGTGATACCTCAACTACAATGGCGGCAAGTATTGCGGCATTCTACTCCGGCGCAAAAGTGTGTCATGTTGAAGCGGGTTTAAGAACCTTCAATAAACGCTCTCCTTTCCCTGAAGAAATCAACAGAAGCATTACTGGTCGTATTGCTGACTATCATTTTTCTCCAACAGGCATTTCACAGCAGAATTTGATTGATGAAAATATTTCAACGAAAAATATTTTAGTTACTGGCAATACTGTTATTGATGCGCTTCAGTTCAGTATTAAAAAAGTAAATGCAGAAGATTTTTTTGATGAGGAAATTGAAATGCTCAAATCAATAATCGATTCTAAGAAAAGATTAATTTTAGTTACAGGACACAGGAGGGAGAACCACGGGCAAGGTTTTATTAATATTTGCAAAGCACTCAAGCAAATTGCATTTCATAATCAAGATACTCAAATTATTTATCCTGTCCATCTTAACCCGAATGTTCAGAAACCAGTTTATGAACAGCTTGAGAACATACAAAACATACATCTCATAAATCCGCTTTCCTACCCCGCTTTTGTATGGCTAATGGATAATTCATATTTGATAATTACAGATAGTGGTGGGGTGCAGGAGGAAGCGCCAAGTTTAGGGAAACCTGTATTGGTAATGCGTGATACGACAGAACGTCCGGAAGCGGTAGATGCCGGTACAGTTGTTCTTGTGGGAACAGATCCTGATAAAATATACTCAGAAACCAAAATTTTACTGGACAACGCAGAGGCTTATGATGATATGAGTAAGTTGCACAATCCATATGGAAATGGAAATGCATGTGAGAAAATTGTAAATTTCATGTTGGATCTTTAGTGTAACAATTTATGAAAAGACTAATAGGCTTAGTAAAAGCTAAGGCGAATGTACAAACGTTTGGAACTATTGCATTAAGAGGAGCTGGAGTTCTATTCCTATTTGGAATTTCAATTTTGATGACTAATAATTTTCCACCAACAGTAGTGGGAGAATATGAATTTATTCGTGTTTTTTTATTGGTTTTTGGAAGCTTATGTTTATTAGGAACGGATGTTTCTATTCTCTTTTTTTCGGGAAAATTAAAAGCATTACATAGTTTCGAAGAAATTAAGAATATTTACTTTACAATAATTAAAATTATAAGTGCGAGTTCAATACTTTGTTTTGGAATATTTTTTGTATTTTTTTCTAAAGCGCAAGTTGATTCTTTTTTTGAAGAAGGGTTTTATGAAATAATTTTTAACAGCCTTTTAGTGCTATCATTTTATGTCATCTCCTTATTTAATATCGAAATTCTCAGGGCCATTGACAAGCCAATTTTATCTGAACTTTTTAGAAATGTTTTCAAGTACCTTCCATTAGGAGTAGGCATATTTATTCATATAATTTATATAGAATTTTTAACGCTATATCAATATTATATTTATGGATTTATAATTTTATTTATCGCCTCTCAATTAACCGTATGGTATTGTTTTAGGGCAATTCAAAACTCACGCACGCAGTCATTTTCAACTAAAGAAATTATCAAAATATCCTTACCAATGGGGGTAAGCAATTTAGTAATGTTTCTATTACTTAGCATAGATGTCTTTTTGCTTAAAAAATATTACGGGAGTGATTATGTCGCATTTTATGCAATCGGAATAAAACTAATTACTATATTATCTGTAGTTATGATAAGTTTTAACATCAACGCTTCTCAACAAATTGCTGAATTTTTTGCGTCTGGCACTAAACAACAGATACAGGTGTTAACAAGGAAAACGGCAAAAAAGATTTTTTTGATCAATTTAGGTATTTCAGCTTTTATTGTAGTTTTTCTCAACGAAATTTTAATGACTTTTGGAGAAGCATATCTCTATATCAAAGAAGCCATTTATGTGCTGTTATTTGCACAGCTTTTTGCTTCTGCATTTGGAATGGTACCAGTATATTTGAACATGACTGGAAGAGGTAACATATATCAGCTAATTTTATTAGTAGCCCTGTTACTTAATGGTGCATTGAACATGATTTTAATTCCTAAATTTAATGTTATGGGCGCTGCATATACATTTGCTTTGACTGTTATGTTTTGGAATATAATTGTGACTTTATACGTTTATAAAAAAGATAAAATAAATTTATTTCTACATTGAAATTGCAGATGTAATGATTTCTAATAAGGTGTTTTTATTAGACATTTTCTAAATTGCAAATCAATCATTATTGTAATTTTATATAGTTTACAAGTCCGATATATGCTTCAAAATCTTAAAATTTCATAATAACGACGTACCTCATGATACCTAAAAAAATTCATTATTGTTGGTTTGGAAGAAAACCATTACCAGCATTAGCATTAATGTGCATAGAATCATGGAAAAAATTTCTTCCCGATTATGAAATCATAGAATGGAACGAAGATAATTTTGATGTTAATCTTTATCAATATGCAAAAGAAGCTTACCATATGAAAAAATATGCTTTCGTTTCTGATGTATGTAGATTGTATGCGTTGAAAGAAATAGGAGGTTTGTACATGGATACTGATCTGGAAGTTCTTAAACCTTTAGATGCATTTCTACATCACAATGCGTTCTCCGGTTATGAAAGTAATGGTTATATCCCTACTGCCTTAATGGGTAGTAAAAAAAATGGTGAGTGGGCAACCGATATGCTTGCATACTATGATAATAAATCTTTTATTTTAAGTGATAACGCTTTAGATATGTCAACCAATGTTGAAATTATCACTAAACTTATGCAACCTAAAGGTATAAGGCTCGATAATACATTTCAAGAAATAGAAGATTATATAGCTTTTTACCCGAGTGAATATTTTTGTCCAAAGGACTATATTAGTGAACAAATTATCATAACCGAAAATAGTCATTGCATACACCATTTTGCAGGTTCTTGGTATCCACCAAAAAGAAAATTCTTCAAGAGCTCTAAAAAAATACTCATCAATTTTTTTGGATTTAATAATGTCAGAGGTTTGATATTTTTTATGAAACGAATGAAAAATAAAAAGTAGAAAAAAATACTAAGCGCCATTCAATAATGAAAATATCAAAATCAAATTTAGTTTTTTACGCATTACTAGTATTTGGTATTTTCGTTTCTGTAATTAGTTTTTACATCTTGCCGGATCATTTTTATAATGATACG
This sequence comes from Gelidibacter salicanalis, assembly GCF_016469035.1. GTDB lineage: Bacteria > Bacteroidota > Bacteroidia > Flavobacteriales > Flavobacteriaceae > Gelidibacter > Gelidibacter salicanalis_A. The sequence goes on from NZ_JAEHJZ010000004.1 coordinate 298,482, forward strand.
AGAACATTAGTTTTTGACGAATTTAATGAAATTGGTTTGGTGGGAAGTTATCCATTTACTATCTGGTTTTATAACTTCACAGGCTTAAAACATTTGCATTTTATTCTTATTGGTATCATACAATATGTCATTGCTCTATATATGTTGTTTAAGGTTGGTATTCCTGAGCGTTTTTATAGGTTAACCATTAAAAACTTACTTGTATACTTTGCTATTGTTATGGTTGCCATTTTTCTTTCCATGCCAAGCAAAGAATTTATCAATTTCATATTTATCTTTATAATTGTCAGATTGTTTAAAAAGCAAGAAAGAGGATATCTATCAACCATTGTTATTGTTCTAACCCTATTACTTTTCTTTGGATACTTTTTTAGGCCTTACTATATTTTAATAGCAATACTAAGCGTGGTGCTTTTTCTTGTAAGTAAGGTTAATTTTAAGAATAAAAAAATCACAACCTTATTTTATGGAATTCTAGTGGCAATAATAATGTCCCTGAGTTACGGTTTGGTTAAAGGGAAATTTATATCTCAAAAAACAAGGGAAGATTTAAATGAAACAAGAATTGGCGGTGAACAGTCTGCAAATTCAGCAATTGTTTCACCATTAGACTCTAGTACATGGTATGGGGAGTCTTTTGGGATAGTTTACGGGTTTTTCTCTGTAAATATACCCGTCAATGGGTTGAGGCATTTTATGTCCCCACAAATCATTTTATTTGTGATATGGCAATTATTTTTATTTGCGATCCTTTTTTTACGATATGGTAGATGCTTAAAGGATGGCACTTATCAAAATCGTGAGCTATGGGCATTTTTTGTGTTATTCTCTTATTTCATTGTTCAGGGTGTTTTTGAGCCCGATTTAGGGTCCGCGGTTAGGCATAAGATTGGGATTTTACCATTAATTTATTTTGTTTTATACTATGATTCTTTCAGAAAAAAGGTTTAGCCAGATTATTAATATTTTGATTACCCTAATAATTTCCACGATATTCTTTAGAGTATTATGTACTTGGCTAATTATAATCTTCGTTGTTTTTAACTTAATATTTTACAAAAGGTTACAATTTTCAAAAAGGTCATTAGTATTGACTTTGTGTATTTCTTCTCCTTTTTTATTAGAACTATTGTTTTTTTGGAATAATGATGTGTTATCAGATGGCCTAAAATCTGCCGAGAAAACAGTATCACTTTTATTGTTACCGCTTTTTATAATTGGAAATAGGGATAGAATAGATTTCAAAAAAACACTTTTTGCTTATATTTTAATAACTGTAGCGTTAGTTTTATTTTTGTTTATTCGTTTTATGCTTATCTCGCCTAAATTTTTTGATGTTTACTTAAGAGGTTTAGAATTATGGGAAGTAGGTTACCAATTTGCCAACAGTTTTGGCATGCATGCTCCAATTTTAAACATGCACTTGGCATTTTTAACTGTAGGGTGTTTTTGGTTTGCGTTGGATGCATTGAAAAATAAAAATCAAAAAAAAATCGTCATATCCTTACTATTGGGATGTTTAAGTTTCTTCTTCGTCCTGTTTGTAAATACTAGAATAGCACTACTTAATGTGTTTTTAGGAATGTCTGTAATATTTTTTTATGAGGTTGTAAGAAAATATAAATTACGAAATGTCATTGTGATCTTTTTAGCTGGAACTGCGATTCTATTAAGTACACTCTACATATATGTGAACAACAATCCTTATATGAAAACTAAATATTTTGATGTTACGTTTGCACACTTAGATAAAATAAACAATTTAGATTCATTTGAAAACCCTGAAGTAGAGGTTTATAACTCTTTTGTTACCCGATTATCAATTTGGAATTCGGCTTGGGATATATCTAAAAAAAATATCCTGATTGGAGTAGGCTCATCTGATGGGAAGAAAAAATTGAATGCGTATTATAAGGATACTAACCAAATGTTCTTATATAAATATAAATTTCCAGTTCATAATCAGTATTTGGATTTTGCGCTGAGGTTTGGAGTAATGGGAATCGCAGTAATTATGTTGTATTTATTTACGATAGGCTATATGGGCTATATCACAAGGAATGCTATCATTACAACGTTCTTTTTAATCTTTTCTATATCCAATTTAACCGATGATTTTTTAATACTCTTTCACGGAATTGTTTTTAGCGGCTTTTGGGCTTCTATTTTTGCTTGTTATTATTTATGTAAAGATCCTTTTGATAAATTGAATAGAGATCATTAAAATTCTTATTAATGTCAAATAAATTCTCACAACGTTTAAAACCTTTTTCACCCATCTCTAAACGTTTATCTGCATCCTCCAAAATAGTAAAGTAAGTGTCAAGTGATGCATCAATTGTTTCAAATAAAAATCCTGTTTCATTGTGTAACACAATGTCTTTATTGCCAATAATATTGGTAGCTACAACTGGTTTTCTTAATGCCATTGCTTCAAGTATTGCAATAGGTAGGCCTTCCCAAGAGGACGTTTGTATGTATATATCAATGGACGTAAGATGCCTTAAAACGTCTGTTTCATTAAATAACCAGCCTGTAACTGAAATATTAGGCGCTGTAATTTCTTTTCTCAAATGCCCATCTCCAATCCAAATAAAATTATATTTAGGATACCTTAGCGCAATATTATTAAAAATTTGAGGATTTCTAGCTTCAGTTATTCTACCAACAATACCAATTGTCAATTTTTCATTCTGAGGCATTTTAAAGTGTTTTGAGATGTGTTTTATATTGACACCATTTCTTATAAGGCTTGATTTTCCGATACCACATGCAATTTCATGTTCAGTATCTCCGCAGGAAATGGTTGTGGCTTCAAAAAAATAATTCATCTTTGATTCAATAAGTTTGTAGGCTGTTTTTTTAAGTTTAGAAATGTCAGTTCTTATAAATGAGTAGCCATGTGGGGTATAATACACAAGGCTCTTTTTCTTCAAGAAAAAATTAGATATCCTACCCAATACTCCTGCCTTAGATGAATGGAGATGGATAATGTCAGCATTTATTTTTTTTAAGGTTTTTATTAGTTGTACAGTGGATTTGGCATCTTTAGTCAAAGAGAATTCTCTGATCATTGGAACCTCTATTAAATTGACATCTGGGGAAAACTCTTCTTTAACCTTTAATGGATTGATTTCACTTCTATTGCCACTGTAAATAATATAAGTTTCTATTTCGGAATTTAGATTGCCAAAAAAGAAAGACAATGCCTTAAAATAAGAGTAAACGCCTCCCCCCAATGCTTCTACAACGTGAACTACTATTATTTTTTTCATTATTCAGTACTTATGCTTCTACAGTTAGCGAAGGTCATTAATTATATTTGAAAACACAATTATTTCATTCTGCATAATTTATGATTACTTTCTTCTTAAGTGTTACAACCTATTTAGAATAGGCTATTTTATTCTCTTATGATTGGCTAAACTTCTGCACTTCACCATCGAACTATTATCTTTTTGAAACTATTATAAACAGGTACATTCTGACTATAATTATTCTAACAAGTGGTTAGTTGACTGTTTTATTCTATTTAAAAATATCAAAAATGTTTGGATTTAATTCTATCTATCGAGAATTTTAAATGATTGTAGTATTGTGCGCGGTGGGCAATCAAAAAGATTAGATTTTAGTATATTTGAAGTCTGCTTAAAAGCTTTTATTTAATTATAATAATGACGATTACTGGAAATATTTGTTGGTTATTATTTTAATATTAGCAATTGATGTTAGTATATCTACAATTGTTATATTTTTTATGTTTAATAAATGAAATTGTATCTCCAACAGATACTGGATAAAAAGAATTTATAATAACTGTTAATGGGTATTTATTAGCAAAGACCTCCGTTAATTTAAATAGTAAAGAGACTCTATTCTGTTTGTAGAAAATTGGAGGAGTTAAAGCAGTAAACTACTATTACTTTGCTATAGTATAAACCAAATAGAAACTGTACAGTAAAAAGCACCATGACATTAACTACCTCAGTAACAACTAAATTGGACTACAAAAAAGGAAGATATTCAGGTTTAATAAAGCCATTATTTGTGCTTGTCGATTTGGTTTTGCTAAATGTCACGGTTGCTTTTTTTGCAACAAACATTACAAATACGTATCTCTTTGGTATTTATATTTCCACACTTTGGATCCTATTTTCCTTTAAAAATAATTTTTATGAAATTCAGAGACATACCAAGATCATTCAAATTTTGCCTTTGGTATTTAGACAAATCATTCTTTTTGCATTTGTGCTCTATGCTTTTATTGGGTTCTTTAAACAACCTATTGTCAGCCGGCTGGCCTTAGGACAATATTTCTTGACAGTTTCTTTATTAATTATAATTTTTAAAATCTTTACGTTTTACTTATTAAAAAAATACCGATCTATTTTAAGTGGTAACACCAGGCAGGTGATTGTCATAGGTAAGAACTATAAAACCCGACAGTTAGTCAATACGTTTAAAACCAAATTAGATTTTGGATATCGCTTAAAGGCACAATTTGATGTGGCCGATGCCGATTTTTCGTTAGAGAAATGCTTTGGGTATATTATTGACAATAATATTGATGAGATCTATTTTTCAGTTGCCGAATTGTCCAACAATCAAATTAATCAATTGGTAGATTTTGCAGATAATAATTTAAGAGAGCTCAAGTTTATTCCTGACAATAAAGATGTTTTTTCTAAAAAATTAAAATACGAGTATTATGATTATACTCCAATTTTGTCAATAAGGGCCATTCCCTTAAAAGAACCCTTTAATAAATTTTCTAAACGCTTATTTGATATTTTGTTTGCATCCTGTATTATTGTTTTTATTCTCTCTTGGCTCACTCCAATCCTAGCTATTTTAATTAAATTGGAATCTAAAGGCCCTGTGTTTTTTAAGCAATCGAGAAACGGATTTAATTATAAGGAATTTGGCTGTTATAAATTCAGATCTATGATGCCAAATTCTAATGCAAATTCTAATCAGGCCATTAAGGGTGATCTCCGTGTAACCAAGGTGGGGAAATTTTTGAGAAAAACGAGTATTGACGAATTGCCGCAGTTTTTCAATGTGCTGTTTGGAGATATGTCTGTTGTTGGTCCGCGCCCGCACATGGTGAGCCATACCAGTGAATTTGCAAAGCGCATTGATAAATTTATGGTCAGGCACTTCGTAAAACCTGGTATCACCGGATTGGCCCAAATAAGCGGATTTAGAGGCGAAATTGAAACGGATAAAGACATTATTGGTCGTGTTAAATACGACATTTTCTATATTGAAAACTGGTCGTTGTTGTTGGACCTGAAAATTATCATAAGAACTTTTATGAATGCTATAAATGGAGAAGACAAAGCCTATTAAAGCTCAGGCACTAATGCGTCTAATTGTTTGTTAAAGTTAAAATGTGCCGTTGCCGTTGTGATGATCTCTTCTTTAAGGGCTGTGCTAAAACTTGAAGGTCTTAAATTAGATAGTATTGTATTCAAGGCATTATAATCTCCAGCACGCGCTACCCAACCCAATTGATGCTCACTAATAATGGTTTCGCCTTCACCACCGCCAAAATAGAGCATTGGAAGCCCCAATTTTGCGTATTCAAATATTTTTGAGGGTACTGAACCATAAATACGATGGCGTAGCGGAATGATGCCCAAATCGTATTGTAGCAGTTCTTGGTGTAACACTTCCCTTGGGAGCTCTCCATGATATACAATGGGCAACTCAGGATGTGTGGAAATATAATTTGTAATCTGATCCTGTTCTGCACCCGCACCATAAATATGAAACTCTATCCTGTGATAATCCAATTCTTGACAAAGCCTTAAAATACCTTGTGCAATTCCCAATAAGCCAGCATAAACCATTCTAATCTTGGTGTTAGGTTTTTTGGTGTTTGCCATATGCTTTGGCAGATTGAAATCTGGGTAATTTCTGTATAAAAAGGTGGGTTTATTTGGAACTAATGAGTGGATATGCGTCAAGATTTCATTGCTTTGTCCCAAAATTAAATTAGCTTTTTTATAATTTGAGTGTTCAATACGTTCTAAAATAGTATAGGCAAAATTTCTTTTCAGTGCCCCTAATTCCAAACCTGCAATGGGCCACAAATCGCTGACATTGAGAATGATCTTACGTTTTTTAGATCTTAAAAAGGTACAACAGGTAAAGGCCACTAACAGTGGTGGCGACTGTACGATAACCGTTTTAGGAATGTCGTTGAACAAAAAAAACCAAATGAGACTTAAACTATAGGAAAGCATTGCAAATAAACGGATGACTTTATTTTTTGAGTTGGAAGCGTAAATCCATAAACGGTGGATGGTAAGTTCGCCTTCAACCGCGGTGTTACTAAATGTTCCGCGATACGATTTAAAAATTTTACCTGTGGGATAATTGGGAAGCGGAGTGATGACAGAAACTTTAAAATTGCGCTTGTGCAAACCTTCTGCCAAATGGAAAATCCTATTGGAGGCGGCACCAGTTTCTGGTGGAAAATAACTTGTAATGATGAGAATTTCTTTCATTACAGCCTGAAAATTTCTACTATGTGATTGATGATACGTTCAGCAGCATGCCCATCCCATAATTCGGGGATAGTACCTCTTTGCCAACCTCCAGAAAGTAGTGTCTCAAAAGCATTCGCAATTTTATCAGGATCATTGCCAACTAAAATATTTGTGCCCAGAGTGCAGGTTTCCGGACGTTCAGTGTTGGCTCTTAACGTCATGCAAGGCACATGCATCACGGTAGTTTCTTCTGTAATTCCTCCCGAATCTGTCAGCACTGCTAAGGCGTTTTTAACCAGATAATTGAATTCCAAATACCCTAAAGGTGCCACATAATGCAGATTTTCGAAATTTAAACTGAGTCCTTCTAAAAGTTTTTTGGTTCTGGGGTGTACCGGAAAGATGATAGGGTAGTCTTTACCTAATTCAGAAAGTTGTGTAATTAATGCCTTGAGCTGTTCTTCTTCATCAACATTGCTCGGTCGATGCAACGTCATGACCATGTATTTTTGAGTTTCTAAGTGCAGCAATTCCCAAAGCGCCGGTTGTTGGAGTCGGCTCTCATTTTTAAAGAGTGTATCAATCATCACGTTCCCCACAAAATAAATTTGGCTTTTTGAAATGCCAAGATTTTCTAATGTTGTTGAAGCCAGGGTTGTGGTGGTAAAGAAATAATCTGTTAAGCTATCCGTTACAATCCGATTAATCTCTTCAGGCATAGAGAGGTCTCCTGAGCGAATCCCGGCTTCTACATGCGCTACTTTTATACCCGCCTTTTTTGCGACAATGGTACAGGCCATCGTTGAGGTCACATCGCCTACTACCATAACCAAATCTGTAGGGTTGGCAACCAAAACCTTTTCAAATCCAATCATAATAGCCGCAGTTTGCTCTGCTTGTGTCCCACTTTGGACATTTAAATTAATGTCGGGAAATGGAATGTTCAATTCTTCAAAAAAGGTATCACTGAGATTTTTATCATAATGTTGGCCGGTATGGATCAATTGATAATTAAGGTCCACTCCTTGTGATTGTTGCTGTTTGATAGCCTCAATAATGGGGGCTATCTTCATGAAATTGGGTCGTGCACCTGCTATAATGGTAATAATCATATGTGAGGTAATAAAGAGGTGAACTGTTTTAATTTCCCCGAGTCGGAACGCTTTAAAAAAGGTTGACGTTCAAAAATGATCTGCAGTCCTTTTTCAAGATAGTGTTCCATTTCCTGGGTGATGGTTTCTGTTTGTTTAACTGATAACTTCTCAGTGCTGATATATATAATTTTGAAGGTTTGCAGGTCTAATTGCTCAATTATAAACTCCTTTACATTACCATCATCTTCTATAATACTTTTGGTAATATAGTAAAATGTAAGTCCTGCTGCTTTTTTTCCACTCGGCAATAGGGCAATATCATTTGTGCGGCCAATTAACTTTTGAAGCTGAGGTTTCTGGAGGGTACTGGTTTTAGATAATATCCCTACATCGCCAATATCATAGCGAATAAATGGATGTGCCTTATTGTATAGTGAGGTAATGACTACGCGGCCTTCTTCGCCGTAAGGCAGAACCTGATCCTGATCATCCAGAATTTCAACAAAAAGAGTCTCGCTGTTAACAATCCATTCATCATTTTGATTTTGGAAGGCAATCAAATCCAATTCAGAAGCACCATATTCATTAATAATTGGAACCCCAAAAAACTGTTCCATCAGCAGTTTGTCATTTTCAAATAGCATCTCTGAAGTTACCACGCAGGCTTTGAGTGTAGGGCATTCCGTTTTTAAAACCACTTTTTTTTGCTTTAAATATTTCGCAAACTGAACAATGGCGCTGGTATAGCCGTTAATATAATCAAAGTCAGTAGATTTAAACTTTTCCAAATAGGTCTCCAATGCATCATCGCTCAAATCGAATACGGAAAACCGGAACCGTTTAGTCAACGCATCCTTAAATCGTTCTTTATAATAGCCTTTTTTATCTAAAGGAATGCCGTAAAAGCGCGCCTGAAGCGAACGGTTAAAATCGAGCTTGTGCCAACCAAACCGGTCTTGAATAATGCTCCAAGTAAGAGCGTGGCAAAACTTGTCCTTGGCAAAAACAAAAGGATCTCCAGAAGAGCCTGAGGTGTTATTGACATAGGTGTTTTTTTTGGTAAAACCGTCAGATAATCGGTTGGCCAAGGGCTGCTGTAAATCTTGTTTCGTCATGATGGGCACAGCATCCCACGTGGTATAGGGTAGTCTTTTAAAAAGAGTTTTATAATAAACATTGTGTGCCAAATGATAATTGACAATGGCTTTCTTTTGCTGTTCAACATAGTCATGAAACGCCGTTTTTTCAAGCTGTTGAATAGCGTTCAAAACAGACCTTGCTTCCTTAAGTGGAAACCCATTCAATTTTAATGAAAGATCAAATACATTCAAGTGCTAGGCGGTTTATTGGAATGTAAAGTAAAGAAATTTATTAAACTCTCCCTTACAATCCATCTACAACATCTTGGGAGTTTACAATTTGAGGGTTGATTTTTGCGATCTGACATTCTCAATTCCTCTAGATTAAAGTCTTGGTTCTTGATTCTAATAGCCCAATAATCTTAATTATTTTAGCACACTGTCCGTATTTTATACTTGAAATATTATAGTTTTCATGGCATAAACTATATTTTTGCATCAAACAACACAAACATGACCATTTTAATTCTCGGTTCCGGTGGAAGGGAACATACGTTTGCCTGGAAACTTGTCCAAAGTCCATTATGTCAAAAACTATTCGTCGCTCCAGGAAACTCCGGAACGGCAGAAATAGCTGAAAATATTGATCTCAATGTCACTGATTTTGAAGCGATCAAAAACCTGGTTTTGGAAAAACAGATCGATATGGTAGTGGTGGGTCCAGAAGATCCATTGGTACTGGGTATTCATGATTACTTTCTGAAGGATCCTGAATTAAAACATGTGGCGGTTATTGGACCACAAAAAGCTGCTGCACAATTGGAAGGCAGTAAGGAGTTTGCCAAAGAATTTTTATTCCGCCATAATATCCCCACCGCAGCTTACCAAAGTTTTGATGCCAGTTCATTAGAAGCGGGATATGATTTTCTGGAGACGTTAAATCCGCCCTATGTATTGAAAGCAGATGGATTGGCAGCGGGTAAAGGTGTACTGATCTTAAATGATCTCGCAGAGGCTAAAGCGGAGCTTAAGAGCATGCTGGTTGACGCCAAATTTGGCGAAGCAAGTAGCAAAGTGGTGGTGGAAGAGTTTTTGGACGGTATTGAACTGAGTTGTTTTGTCCTTACAGATGGGAAACATTATCAAATTTTACCAACCGCCAAAGATTATAAGCGCATTGGTGAAGGAGATAGCGGACTGAATACGGGCGGGATGGGTGCTGTTTCTCCTGTGCCGTTTGCTACTGAATCCTTTTTGAATAAAATTGAAGAACGCGTTGTCAAGCCTACAGTTGCTGGACTTCAAAGAGATGGGCTGGATTATAAAGGGTTTATTTTTATCGGAATTATTAAAGTAGGAGATGATCCAAAGGTCATTGAATATAACGTGCGTATGGGTGATCCTGAAACAGAAGTGGTATTGCCGCGACTCAAAAATGACCTTGTTGAAATTTTTCAGGCCATTGCCAATCAGAAATTGGATAAAATTAAGATAGAAATTGATGAAAGAGCTGCCACAACAGTAATGTTGGTGTCAGGCGGTTATCCTGAAGCTTATGAAAAAGGGAAGGAAATTACAGGCTTGCTAAACCTAACGGATGTGATTCCTTTTCATGCTGGTGCCATTTTGAAAGATGGTAAAGTGGTGACGTCTGGCGGCCGTGTAATGGCTATTACTGCGTTTGGAAACACCTACCAAGAAGCCATAAAAAAATCTTATCAAAATATAGAAAAACTACATTTTGATAAGATGTATTACCGTAAGGATATTGGTTTCGATTTATAAATACGAATGGGATGAGATGCTCTTATCCTCTTCGTCGTTGTCATTGTAACTTTTCAATTGTAGCATCCAATATACAAATGCCACCATCCCTATAACGATAAATACCCAAGAGATAATATTGGCTAACCACCAACTGCTTAGCTCTAATTCTTTTAAAGCGTCAAAAGGCAAAAAAAGAACGTTTACAAACAACTCTCCAATACCATTAAAAAATTCTTTCATGATAATAAATATTATATTTACCCTACAAAATTACACTTTTTTTATTTGAAAAGTTTAATAAAATTGTGACGAATTTTATTTTCACGGAACTTTAAGATCCAGCAATGAACCTAGAACCTAGCCTAAATGATTTCAAGTTTTTTCAGTAAAGCAAAACCCATTCATTTGCTTGTGGTCAGCGCCCTACTTTTTGTTGTGTTTACCATCGCTAAACTGTCGGCCATAACTGCGCCTTTTTCTCTCGAACTCTTTTTTAAGCAAGCGTTTCTTTTTGGGGTGTGTTTAGCATCGCTTTTTGTATTGGATTTCTTTGTGAGTAAAAATAATCTGACCAAAAAGAACAGTTATAAAATTTTGATGTTTGGTCTTTTTGTTGCCGTATTGCCAGAAACCTTGCTCAATTCAAAACTGTTAATAGCTAATTTGTTTATTTTGCTGGCCTTAAGAAGGCTGATGAGTTTGAGGTCTCGTAAACAGATTAAGAAAAAACTTTTTGATGCTGCGTTTTGGATCAGCTTGGCCACACTCTTGTTTTTTTGGGCCTCCTTGTTTTATATCCTGATTTTACTGGCCTTGTTGCTTTATTCCATTATAGATGTTAAAAACTGGATCATCCCCATCATTGGGATGCTCTGTGTTGCGGTTATCGCGGCATCCTATATGATTGTAATGAATTTTGAGTTTGAGCCCTATTTAGAAGGTTTTTTTGATGTGAGTTTTGATTATACACCGCTCAATTCCAGACGTATCATTATTGCAGCTACCCTATTATTGTCGTACGGTGCATGGGCCTCATTTTATTACCTAAGAAACTTAAAACACCAATTAAAAAGTCATAGACCTTCCTTTATCCTTGTGATCTTTTCTTCTCTAATTGCCTTATTGATCATTTTGGTCTCCCCTTATAAAAATGGAAGCGAATTTATATTTCTATTCGCACCACTGTCCATTATCATGTCTAACTATCTCGAAATTATAAAGGAAAAGTGGTTTAAGGAAAGTTTAATTATGGGCTTGATATTGGTTTCCGTAGTCAATTTAATGCTGTAGTTTTTCTCCAAAGGCTAAATCGCCAGCGTCTCCAAGACCGGGCATGATATACCCTTTCTCATTCAAATCTGGGTCTACCGTTGCAATCCATAAATGCGTGTCTTTTTCAAAATGCTTGCTGATATAATCAATGCCTTCTTGAGCTCCAATTACGCAGGCCAAATGGACTTCTTTAGGTTTTCCAAAAGGTTTTAACGCTTCAAACGTAGCCACTAAAGATTGCCCTGTAGCCAACATTGGGTCAGCCAAAATAAGGGTTTTGTTTTCGAGGTTGGGACATGCCAAATATTCTACAATAATCTCAAAGCTGTCCGGTTTTTTGTGGTGTTGCCTGTAGGCTGAAATAAAAGCGTTTTGGGCATTGTCAAAATAGGTCAGCAAACCGTTGTGTAAAGGTACACCCGCTCTCAATATGGAACAGAGCACAATATCATTGTCCATAACATTCATCTCACAGGTGCCTAAAGGGGTTTCAATTTGTGACGGTTTATAATTTAAAACTTTACTGATTTCATACCCTAAGATCTCTCCGATACGTTCAATATTCCGTCGGAAACGCATGCTGTCTTTTTGAATGGTAACGTCCCTCATTTCTGAAATAAACGTGTTTAATATGGAATCTTGTTCTGTTAAGTTGTGAATGTGCATAAGGCTTAAACTCTATTTTGAATCGTAAAGTTAATTAATTAGAAGTATATTTGTCTTTTAAAATCATCAGACTATGTTTACAGCAAAAGCTAACGAAATTTTCCAAAAAGTAATCGACACCTATCACTTAAAAAATACGGTAGACCAGCCCTTTGAAAATATTTATGATGAAGACAAACAACTTATAGAACATCTTTTACACAGAAAATGTTGGATAGACACGGTGCAATGGCATTATGAAGACATCATTAGAGATCCAAATATTGATCCTGTGGCAGCACTAAAGTTAAAAAGACAAATTGACGCTTCAAATCAGGACAGAACCGATATGGTAGAGTACATTGATAGTTATTTTTTGGATTTGTATGGCGATGTGCAACCCAAATCAGATGCCACTATCAATACTGAAAGTCCAGCTTGGGCCATTGATAGGTTGTCCATTTTAGCCTTGAAGATTTATCATATGAATGAAGAGGTGGAGCGTCCTGATGCAGCTTCATCCCATAAATTGAACTGCCAAACAAAACTTACTATTCTTCTTGAGCAACGTAAAGATTTGAGTCAGGCCATTGATGATTTATTGGTAGACATTAAGCAAGGTGATAAATATATGAAAGTGTACAAGCAAATGAAAATGTACAATGACGATGAGCTCAACCCTGTGTTAAGAGGTCAAAAATAAGTCCTAATTAAATTGCCTTCCTTTTTAATAAGGAAAGTTGGATTCCCATGCCAATTGGAAGACGGAAGGGTAACATTATGTCAAAACTACCAAAGCACATCCTTGTCATCCGACTCTCAGCAATGGGAGACGTGGCCATGACCGTTCCTGTATTGCGGGACTTTACAGAACAATATCCAGATATTAAATTAACAGTATTGACCAGAGGCTTTTTTAAACCTTTTTTTCGGGATTTAAAAAATGTGACGGTTTTTGCTATAGATTTAGAAGCAAAACACAAAGGTTTTTTTGGACTTTTAGACCTTTCTAAGGAATTGCGAATGTTGGGGATTGATGCTGTAGCCGACTTGCACAATGTACTTCGAAGCAAGATCTTAAAAGTATTTCTTTTAGATCTTAAACCCATTCAAATAGATAAAGGCCGGGCAGAAAGAAAGACCTTGGTTAAAGGAGAGCTCTTTGAGCAGCTTAAAACCACACACCAGCGTTACAGAGATGTTTTTGAGAAATTAGGCGTTCCCATTAAAGATGCACCCCCTAAGTTTCCTGAGCGCTCTGAGCTTACTACCAAAACACTTGACCTTATAGGAAGCGATCCAAAAAAACGAATAGGCATTGCCCCATTTGCGGCTCATAAAAGTAAGGAGTATCCCTTGCCGCTTATGGAGAAAGTAATTAAAGGACTTTCAAAAGAGTACACTGTGTTATTGTTTGGAGGAAAAGAGGATGCCGAATATTTAAGCACACTACAAACTGAACAGGTGCATACTATTGCAGGAAAATTAAGTTTGGACGAAGAATTGGATGTCATTTCGAATTTGGATGTGATGGTTTCTATGGACTCTGGCAATGCGCATATGGCGGCAATGTTGGGGATAAAAGTAGTCACACTCTGGGGCGTAACCCATCCTTATGCCGGATTTTACCCCTATAACCAAGATCCAAGTTTTGCGCTGTTGGCTGATCGTAGCAAATTTCCTAAAATTCCAACCTCTATTTACGGCAATAAATTCCCAGAGGGATATGAATCGTGCATGAGCACCATTAGTCCAGACGAGGTTATCCAAAAGGTGGATGCCATTATAAAAAAACCCTACTGATAAGCATGGCTAATGTTTTGGATAGAATTTCTTAATTTTTCGATGGATCACAACCATTAAATATCGTCATAATCAATACTGACATTTGTTGTGATAGGATGCGCCTGACAGGTCAGAATCAAACCATCGGCCACTTCACCATCAGTCAAGATATTATTTTGGCGCATTTTTACTTCACCTTCCGTTACACGGGCTAAACAACTACTACAAATGCCGCCTTGGCAAGAATAAGGAGCATCTAAGTCTTTATCTAGGGCAGCATCAAGAATGGTTTGTTTTTGCGACATTTCAAAAGTTGTTGTTTCATCATCTAAAACAATAGAAATTTTAGTTTGTCCGTCAGGAATAACGGTCGTATCCCTTTCTGTAGGTTTGGCGGCTTTAAACAATTCGAAAAAGACGCGTTCTCTTGGGGTGTGGTGCTCTGCAAGAACATCCTTAACAGTGTGGATCATCGCTTCCGGTCCGCATAAATAGAAAGCATCAATGGTCAAATCTTTATGTTTGTTTTTTAAGATGAGGTTGACCGTACTTTTTTCAATACGTCCAAAAATAGAATCGCTTTCTTGCTCTTGGCTGAATACAAATTGAATGGACAAGCGTTTGCTGTATTGATGTTGCAGCTCTAGGAGCTCCTTTAAAAACATGGTGTCGTCCGTAGTTTTGTTACCATATACCAGAACGGCGTTACTCAACACTTCTTCTTCCAAAGCGCATTTAACAATACTCAAAATGGGCGTGATGCCACTTCCTGCGGCAAAGGCAGCAATATGTTTAACCTGCGAATCATTGGGTTTAAAAGCAAAATGTCCCTTTGGTGGCGCTACGTCTAAAGTGTCTCCAGCCTTCAGTGTGTTGTTTGCGTGGATAGAAAACGTACCGCCCTGTACTTCCTTTACGGCCACTTTTAAATCACCACTTTTGGGAGATGAACACAAAGAGTAATCACGTCTTATTTCTGTACCATCCAGGGTGGTTTTTAAAGTGACATATTGGCCTGCTTTAAATGAATAGGTTTCTTTTAAATCTTGGGGAACCTCAAAGCTAATGGTGACCGCTTTTGAAGTTATTCTCTCAATATTTTTTATAGTTAGGGTATGAAAATGTGACATCATTAAATTTTTTTCCAAAAGTAACGAATGCGTAGAATAAATGCCACATCTCTAACAAAATAATAAGAAATGAAGCACAATTAACCATGGACTCATCTTTTTAAATTTCCCCTATTTGGAATTTGTTTGTAACAAAAAGTGTATTACTATTACCAATGTTTAAACCACAACTTAAATAGTATGCTCAAATATTTTATTAGTCTCGAGTGGAAATCCTTTATAAGGTCAGCGTCTTTTAAGACCAATCTTTTCTTAAAGATCATGATGGTTATAGGAGCGCTATGGATGACTGCTTCCTTTCTGCTTTTGGGCTTTGGCGCCTATTTTATGATTGAAGATGGATTACAAATGGAACCCTTTGAAGTGGTCAATAAGGCACTGATTTATTATATGGTTTTTGATTTGGCGTTTCGATATTTTCTACAAAAAATGCCAGTCCTAAATATCAAACCCTTAATGTATTTGCCTATTAAAAGGACCGCCATTGTCAATTTTGCCATTGGTAAAACCATGATCTCATTTTTTAATTTGCTTCATGCCTTTTTCTTTATTCCGTTTTCAATAGTACTCATCATGGAAGGATTTCCGGCACTACAGGTCATTGCCTGGTATTTGGCCATCTTAGGCTTGGTGTTTTGCAATAACTTCATTAACATTTTCATCAATAATAAAGACGTCGTTTTTTATGCTGTTGTGGGGTTTGTAATTGTGATGATAGGACTTCAGTATTTTGGGGTTTTTGATATCACCAACTATACTGCGCCCATATTTAGAGCGTTTTATGCCATTCCGTATCTTGCTTTAATCCCTATTGTTTTAGCGGTCGTGTTTTATAAAATGGCATTTAGTTATTTTAAGAAAAACTTGTATTTGGATGCAGGGCTGTCTTCCAAACATGATATTGCTGAAACAGAGGACTATTCGTGGTTAAACCGTTTTGGAAGTTTGTCTACCTTTCTTAAAAATGATATTAAGCTTTTAAGGCGTAACAAGCGTTCTAAAATGACCTTGTTCATGAGTTTTGTCTTCATATTTTATGGCTTATTATTCTTTACCAATGCTGTTGAAGCCTATGACGGGCCTTTCTGGAAGATCTTTGCGGGCATTTTTGTGTCTGGCGGATTTCTGTTCACCTTCGGACAATTTGTGCCAAGTTGGGACAGTGCCTATTACCCATTAATGATGAGTCAGAACATTCGTTATAAAGAGTATTTAGAATCAAAATGGTATTTAATGGTCTTTGCAACCCTCCTTTCCACAGTGGTCTCAGTATTTTATTTGTATTGGGGTTGGCAAGCTTATGCAGCAGTAGTTGTGGGTGCTGCCTACAATATTGGAGTTAACAGTCATCTCGTGCTTTTGGGCGGTGCCTATATTAAAACGCCTATTGATTTAACCACCAGTAAAAAAGCATTTGGAGATAAACAGGCCTTTAATGCCAAAACCATGTTACTGACCATTCCAAAATTGCTATTGCCTATGGCCATTTACGCCGTGGGACATTTTACACTGGGAGAAGCCTTTGGATTTGCACTTGTCGCTATTTTCGGATTGGCAGGCTTATTGTTCAAAAAGAAAGTGTTTGCCATTATAGAAAAAATCTATAAATCAGAAAAATATAAAACCTTAGCCGCTTACAAACAAACCAATTAGTCATGATAACAGTAACCAATTTATCCAAAAAATACAATGCAGATCCCGTTTTAAACATAGACACCCTAGACATTCCTAAAGGTCAAAGTTTCGGGTTGGTAGGCAATAACGGCGCTGGCAAAACGACATTTTTCAGTTTGTTGCTGGATTTGATCCAGCCTACCACAGGACATATTAAAAGCAAGGACATTCAAGTTAACGAAAGTGAAGATTGGAAACCTTTTACGTCGGCCTATATTGATGAATCGTTTTTAATTGGGTATTTAACCCCAGAAGAATACTTTTATTTTATAGGGGAATTGCGTGGTCAGAATAAAGCTGATGTAGATGCATTATTGCAGGACTTCTCAGATTTCTTCCATGGTGAGATCCTCAATCAGAAAAAATATTTGAGAGACTTAAGCAAGGGTAATCAAAAGAAAGTCGGTATTGTGGCGGCACTTATTGGAAGTCCAGAAATCATTATTCTAGATGAACCTTTTGCCAACCTAGATCCAACCACCCAAATCCGCTTGAAGCAGATCATCAAAAACCTAGCAGAGCAAAAAGGGGTAACCGTATTGGTGTCGAGTCATGATTTGATGCATGTTACCGAGGTTTGTGAGCGTATCGTAGTGTTGGAGAAGGGTCAGGTTGTTAAAGATTTGGCTACAAGCGCAGCTACATTACAAGAGTTGGAGATTCATTTTGCGGGATAATTTCTAAAAAATTCGAGTTTGCGTTAGGAGGGTTTTGGCCATGGCTGCATTTCTCATGCTTTTATAAGCATGGGCTAGTGTTTTTCTTGACTTCCCTGCAGGGTGATAAAGTCCTCTTTTTTTATCCCTAAAATTCAAAAAGATGCTTATTTTTACCGCATAGCATAATATATGTAGCTGTTTTTTAGTTATCTTATAAACCAAACCCAATCCACGTGCGCACTCTTATTAAACCCATGTTTTTGCTGTGTCTTACAGCGTTTATAGTGACCAGTTGCTCGCGGAAGAATGACACGTTTGTAAACAGGAATTTCCACGCTTTGGGTACCAAGTATAATATTCTCTACAACGGTAATATTGCCTTAGAAAACGGAAGGGAAACGGTAGATGATGCATTTACTGACAATTACTGGCAATTACTACCGGTAGAGCGCATGGAAACCATGGACGATTTTATGCTTCCTGGCCAATCTAAAAATTCTGATTTTGAACGTGCTGAGGAAAAAGCGATTAAAGCGGTTCAAAAACACGGCATGAACATCAAAGGGAAGGAGTATAATCCTCAAATTGACGAAGCCTATTTGTTACTGGGTAAAGCTCGCTATTTCGACCAACGGTTTATACCGGCCTTAGAGGCCTTTAACTATATTCTTTTTAAATATCCCGCAAGCGATAAGATTAATGTGGCAAAAATTTGGCGGGAAAAAACCAATATGCGACTTGAAAACAATGAGCTTGCTATCCAGAATTTAAAGCGCCTATTGCGATTGGAGCAGTTGGGCGATCAAGATTTGGCGGATGCCAGTGCAACGTTAGCACAAGCCTATATCAACATTAAAGCAAAAGACAGTGCCCTGGCCCAATTGACCACAGCGGCAAATTTGACCAAAAAGAATAGCGAAAAAGCGCGATACAATTATATAAGAGGCCAACTTTACAATGAGTTTGGGTATAAAGACAGTGCTAATTTGGCGTTTGATAAAGTTATTGATTTACACCGTAAAGTACCAAGAGCCTACTTTATTAATGCCCATTTGGCTAAAGCCAGCAATTTTGATCTGGAGACCGGAGATGTGGTGATGTTTTCTAATTATCTGAAAGAACTGGAAGAGGATCGTGAAAACCGACCTTTTCTAGACAAAATTTACTACCGCATTGCCGAATTCCACAAACAAGCCCACCGTGACTCTTTAGCAATTGCCTATTACAACAAGTCTCTTGATGCATCTTTATCTGATACGCAATTAAGAGCGTTGGCCTACACCACGCTTGGCGATATGAGTTTCGATACCTCTGAATATAAAATGGCAGGGGCCTATTATGACAGCACCATGAGTAATATGGTAGTGGATTCAAAACCATTCAGAATTGTTAAAAGAAAACGAGAAAATCTACAGGATGTCATTTATTATGAAGGGGTGGCCCAAGTAAATGACAGCATCCTAAACTTGGTTAACTTGTCTGATGACGATAGATTGGCACTGTTTACAACGCATGTAGAGCAATTAAAGGCGAAGGCCGAAATTTTAAAAGCCCAAGAGGAAGCTGCACAGCGCACTAGTTCTGGAATTGTCAGCTCTAATATAGCGGGTAATACTGTTGCAGGTAGGGCAGGTGCAAACGTGCCAGGAGGTGGAGGACAGGAGTTTTATTTTTATAACCCTACCACCGTGGCTTATGGTAAAAATGAATTCGTAAAAAATTGGGGAGACCGATCACTTAAAGACAATTGGCGCCTGTCTAATATGCGTACCAATGAACTCTCTGTACAAAGTAATGATGTGATTGCTGATGCTACTGAAGAAGAACGCTATGACCCAGAATTTTATGTTTCCAAAATTCCGACCGAGCCAAAAGCTATTGATAGCCTTATTAAGGATCGGAATTATGCGTATTATCAGTTAGGAATTATTTATAAGGAGAAGTTTGACGAATACGGGTTAGCCAAAGAAAAGCTCGAAACGTTGTTGGACAATAACCCTGAAGAACGTTTGATCTTACCTGCTAAATACAATTTATACAAAACATATGTCCTGTTGGGTGAACACAGTAGTGCTGAGCAGATAAAACAAGATATCCTCATAAACAATCCAGAAAGTAGATATGCTTCCATTCTGTTGAATCCGAAGTCAGAAATATCCAAGGATGAAGATAGTCCAGAACGTGTTTATGAGCGCACCTATGCTGCTTATGAAGCCCAGGAATTTCAGCAGGTCATTGACCAGAGCGATAGGTACATTGCAGAGTTTGAAGGTGAGCCAATTGTGCCTAAGTTTGAAATTTTAAAGGCTTCAGCAAGAGGTCGATTGTATGGTTTTGAAGCCTATAAGGAAGGTGTCAATTTTATCGCTTTAAACTATGGGAATTCTGAAGAGGGCAAGCGCGCACAAGAAATCATGCAAAATGTTATTCCTCTTTTAGAAGTCCGTGATTTTAAGGACAATGCTTTAGCCGCTAATTTTAATGTCATCTATCAGTTCGAAAACGCCAAGACCGAAGAAATTGATGAATTTTTAAAAAAACTCAATGAGGAAGTCACCCAAATACGCTATTATGATTTGAGTGTTTCAAAAGATATTTATGATAAAAACACCATATTTGTGGTGGTCCATGGCCTAAGTAGTATACAAGGCGCTAGCGGATTTGCCGATTTGCTCCGAGAACGAAAAGCAAATATCACACGGCCATATATCGCCATTTCATCACCTAACTATGAAATTGTGCAACGCCATAAAAATTTAAAAGCATACCTCAAATCCCAATAACAACCAAAACCATGTTTGCAGAAAACAAAAAGAACAAAGCCTCTTCAGAATCCTCCAACCAACAAAATACCATTGCTAAAGGCACCACCATTACCGGAGATATTATAAGCGATAGCGATTTTAGAATTGAAGGCACCGTGCAAGGTAATATCAAAACGCCAGGCAAAGTGGTCCTTGGCAAGACAGGAATCATCAACGGGACACTTAAAGGCGCCAACGCTGATATTGAAGGCAAATTTTCAGGAAAACTGATGCTTACCGATACCTTATCTTTAAGATCTTCTGCCTTTGTGGAAGGTGAAGTAGAAGTGGGTAAATTGTCAGTAGAACCAGGAGCTACCTTTAGCGCCACTTGTGTGATGAAACGCACTGTTAAGGAACTTGTCAGTAACAGCAATACAAAAGTAGAAAAAGCTTATGAAGCCAAAAAAGGACAGTTCGTTTAATAGCTATGCCAGATATTCTGGTATAGGCATACAAATGTTTGCTATTATTGGAATAGGAAGTTTTATAGGGGTCAAACTTGATGAGCGGAATGGGGGCGATGGTAATCTATGGACCATTATCTTGGCGCTAACTTCAACAATTATTGCGGTGGTTTTTGTAATTAGACGTATTATTGCAAACTCAAAAGACGATAATTAGAAGCAATAACTTAGTAGGGTTCCTTCCTTTTTTAAGGGAAGGTGGCTTAAATTCCCGAAACGGAATTTAAGTCGGAAGGGTTATTAAAAATTCCATATAATATTCCATAAAAATTTCCATTTTTAATGACTGCAGACTTCAAGAAAAGACAACTAACCTTTTTACTACTCATAACCGTTTTAAGTGTGGTGTTGTACGGCATCCATAGTTATGTACTTTCATACTTTGGGTCGGAGTTAAAATTATTTTTCCCCGTATGGCACATTTATGCATTTCTTTTTGCTGTAACCGCCTTGCTATATACCGTTGTAAACTATAAATTTTCAACAGGAAAAACAGATGTTTTGATGCTTTTTATGGGAGGTACGCTTGTAAAGATGTTTCTCGCTATTTTGTTTTTATTACCTGTTATTTTATCAGATTTTGAAAATAAACAACCTGACATTTTTAACTTTTTTATACCCTATTTTTTATACCTGGCATTTGAGGTGTATACCATCACGAGGTTCCTTGAGAAAACCCCATAATGTACCTGCCTTTAATATTGATAAAAAAGTGTTTGACAATTAAACTAATGTGTGTACATTTGCACGGAATTTAGAGCAAGGTATTTTTAAGCTATTCATAATGACATTAAACACTTTAAGAGCCGTATTATTTTTAGTTTTTTCTGTAGCTATCACCAATTTTGGTTTTGCCGCACAAGATAACGAAGACCAAGACAAAGGGTTCAATGCCACAGAGATGATCATGCATCACGTTAAAGATGCCCATGAATTTCATATTGTAGACTGGGACAATAAGCCTATCAGTATCCCGTTGCCAATTATTCTTTTTACAGATAACGGACTCACCACATTTATGTCTAGCGAGTTCCACCACGACGATTCAGGATCAACCATTGTTGAAAAAAATGGAGAACGATTTGTAAAATATCACGAAAAAATCTATCAATTGGAGCCGGGTGTAAATACCCTAACTTTTGATGAAGAACTCCATCCTAACAACGCAGCCACACCCCTCGATTTTTCCATTACCAAAAACGTCTTTATGATGTGGGTGTCGGTAATTTTATTGTTCATTATCTTTATTTCTGCAGCGCGTAAATACAGCAAATCAAACAACAACATACCAAGAGGTGTTGCTTCTTATGTGGAGCCATTGGTTGTTTTTATCAGGGATGAGGTGGCCATTCCTATGATTGGAGAAAACAAATATAAAAGGTATATGCCGTTTTTATTAACGGTATTTTTCTTTATTTGGATCAATAATATTTTCGGTCTGATTCCTATTTTAAACGGTGCCAACGTGAGTGGAAATATTGCCTTTACGTTGTCTTTGGCTTTGTTCACCTTTTTTATAGTGATGTTCAATGGTAATAAAAATTACTGGAAACACATTTTCTGGATGCCTGGAGTTCCGGTACCAATGAAATTGTTCTTAATGCCTATTGAGATTATAGGAATGTTTGTAAAACCATTCTCATTGACCATCCGTTTGTTTGCTAACATTACCGCAGGACATATCATTATCCTGTCGTTAATGTCCCTAATCTTTACCTTCCAGAGCGTTGCAATTGCACCGGTATCTGTTGGGTTCTCATTATTCATTTTAATTATAGAAATTGTAGTTGTTGCAATTCAAGCATATATATTTACCGTGTTGTCTGCCTTGTATATAGGTATGGCTACCGCAGAAGATCATCATTAATTAATTTAAATTTTATATTATGACTATTACAGGAATCGCAGCACTTGGAGCTGGTATGGCAGTTATTGGAGCAGCAATTGGAATTGGTAAAATCGGTGAGTCAGCTATGAACGCTATGGCTCGTCAACCGGAAATCCAAGGAAAATTACAGACTTCAGCGCTTATCTTAGCGGCTTTCGTAGAGGCAGTAGCACTATTTGGTGTTGTTGCGGCTATCATCGTTAAGTAAGTATTAAAATAGACACAGAAATAACGGTTGGTTATTTCTGTGTCTTTATTACGCTTCGAAGCTGTAGTGTCGAAGAAAAAAATTTAAATTATAAAAACTAAAACCTATTATAAATGGATTTAATTACACCAGGCTTAGGACTTGTTTTTTGGTCACTCATAACCTTTTTTATTCTACTTGTAGTCTTGAAAAAGTTCGCGTGGAAACCAATTTTAGGAGCTGTTGATGAGCGCGAGAGCGGTATCAAAAATGCTTTAGAAGCGGCAGACAAAGCGCGTAAGGAAATGGAAAACCTTAAAGCAGATAATGAGCGTATCCTTAATGAAGCACGTGCTGAGCGTGAAGCTATGTTGAAAGATGCACGTGACATCAAAAATAAGATGGTAAGTGATGCCAAAGAGGAAGCACAGCTACAAGCTACTAAAATGATTGCTCAGGCCCAAGAAGCCATTGAAAATGAAAAGAGAGTAGCTATGGCTGAACTTAAGAACCATGTCGCAACTTTATCTATTGAAATCGCTGAAAAAGTAGTACGTCAGGAGTTAGGTAGCAAAGACAAGCAACTAGAGTTGGTAGAGTCTATGTTGGGTGACGCCAGATTAAATTAAGAACTTACACTGGGCGCAGAAAAAATGTGTTCATGAGAATAGTATATTAGAATAATTAAATGAGATACCCACCTACGTGGGCATTAGTATGGCACAAACAAGAACAGCAATACGATACGCAAAAGCAGTTTTAGATCTTGCAAAAGATCAGAATTCGGCAGCCGTGGTACACGCTGATATGAAGTCAATTGCAAATGCTGTAGAGGCAAGTACAGATCTTAAAGACATGCTTTTAAGTGCTGTAATACCTACTGCAACAAAAAAATCGGCTTTATTGGCAGTATTTACTGGTTTGGACAAGCTGAGCATCAACTTAATAGATACGTTAATTTCTAATAAACGTATCGCTATATTGGGTACGGTTGCTCAGGTATATACTGAATTATACAATGAAGGAGAAGGCAAACAAGTTGCAACTGTAACTACCGCGGTCTCACTAACAGAGGAGCTTCAGGCAAAAGTGTTGGCCAAAGTAAAGGAATTGACAGGTAAAGAGGCTGAAATACTAAATGTAATTGACGAAGCTATCTTAGGAGGTTTCATCTTACGTGTAGGAGATATGCAGTACGATGCAAGTATTGCAAACAAGTTGAATAAGTTAAAAAGAGAATTTACATTAAACTAAAAGTTTTATTGATGTTGTCACACTGAGCGCAGTTGAAGTGTGAAATTAAAGTCAATAAAAATAATATCTAATAAAAATGGCAGAAGTAAAACCAGCTGAAATTTCAGCAATCTTAAAGCAACAATTGTCAGGTTTTGAAGCTAGCGCTTCATTAGACGAAGTAGGAACGGTATTGACAGTTGGAGATGGTATTGCACGTGTGTATGGCCTAGCCAACGTTCAATATGGTGAATTAGTTGAATTTGCGGATGGTCTTGAAGGCATCGTACTGAATCTTGAAGAAGATAACGTAGGTGTTGTATTGTTGGGCCCTTCAGTAGGTGTCAGCGAAGGCTCTATCGTTAAACGTACAAAACGTATTGCTTCCTTAAAAGTAGGAGAAGGAATTGCTGGACGTGTTGTGGATACTTTAGGAACTCCAATTGACGGTAAAGGTCCAATTGAAGGAACGCTTTATGAAATGCCATTAGAACGTAAAGCTCCTGGTGTTATCTACCGTCAACCGGTAACTGAACCATTACAAACGGGTATCAAAGCTATTGATGCCATGATTCCTGTAGGTCGTGGGCAACGTGAGTTGGTTATTGGTGACCGACAAACTGGTAAAACAGCAGTTTGTATTGATACCATTATCAATCAAAAAGAATTTTATGATGCAGGAGAACCTGTATATTGTATCTATGTAGCTATCGGACAAAAAGCGTCCACAGTTGCTTTAATTGCAAAAACATTAGAAGAAAAAGGAGCAATGGACTACACAACCATAGTTGCGGCCAATGCCTCTGACCCTGCTGCAATGCAAGTGTATGCACCGTTTGCTGGTGCTGCAATTGGTGAGTATTTTAGAGATACTGGCCGTCCTGCATTGATTGTTTTTGACGATTTATCAAAACAAGCAGTAGCATACCGTGAGATTTCGTTATTGTTACGTCGTCCACCGGGACGTGAGGCGTACCCAGGTGACGTATTTTACCTTCACTCAAGATTGTTGGAGCGTTCAGCTAAAATCATCAATAACGATGCCATTGCTAAAGAAATGAACGATTTGCCTGACGTGTTGAAACCAATCGTAAAAGGTGGTGGTTCTTTAACCGCATTACCAATTATTGAAACACAGGCTGGTGACGTTTCGGCGTATATCCCAACCAACGTGATTTCTATTACAGATGGTCAGATTTTCTTGGATGGAGATTTGTTTAACTCTGGTGTTCGTCCAGCAATTAACGTAGGTATTTCTGTATCCCGTGTTGGTGGTAACGCACAGATCAAATCGATGAAAAAAGTATCGGGTACTCTAAAATTAGATCAAGCACAATACCGTGAGTTGGAAGCGTTTGCGAAGTTTGGATCTGATTTAGATGCAGTTACTTTAAACGTTATCAACAAAGGGAAACGTAATGTTGAGATCTTAAAGCAAGCACAAAACGATCCGTTTAGGGTTGAAGACCAAGTGGCGATTATCTATGCGGGTTCTAAAAACTTATTGAGAGACGTTCCTGTGGAAAAAGTAAAAGAATTTGAACGCGATTATTTAGAGTTTTTAAAGGCTAAGCACAGTGATGTATTAGCATCTTTAAAAGCAGGAAAACTAACTGATGAAGTTACGGATACTCTTGCGGCAGTAGCTAAAGAATTATCAGCGAAATATAGAAAATAAAGTTATGAGTTCGGAGTTATGGGTTCAGAGTGTTTCGATTCTCGAGCAACTTATAACTCCATATTTATAATTTAGAATAGATACTTAGATGTCGTTAGAAAACAGTCCAATTAGAATAAAGAGTTTTCTTTTTGCTTGTGAGGTTGTAAAGTATTGCGATATATTGAAACAAAATAGAGATTTCGAGCTAGCATCTCAATTATTAAAAAGCGGGACGAGCATTGGAGCTAATTCTCGTGAAGCTCAAAGGGGTGTTAGTAGAAAAGATTTTAAAAATAAGTTTGGAATTGCTCTAAAGGAGGCTGATGAAACCAAATATTGGTTAGAAATATTAGAAGCAACCGGTAGAGAAGTACCAAAAGATTTGATGAACAAGTGTGAAGAATTAATCAGGATTTTAGTGGCAATTACGAAAAACTCATAACTCTGCACTCCGAACTCATAACTAGAAAAAATGGCAAACTTAAAAGAAATACGTAACAGAATAACATCGGTATCTTCCACGATGCAGATTACCAGTGCCATGAAAATGGTATCGGCTGCAAAACTGAAGAAGGCACAAGATGCTATTACTGCAATGCGTCCGTATTCTGATAAATTAACAGAATTGTTACAAAGCTTAAGCGCAACTTTAGATGCTGATTCTGGAAGTAAATTTGCCGAGCAACGCGATGTCAATAAAGTATTATTAGTTTCAATAACTTCTAACAGAGGTTTGGCAGGTGCATTCAACTCTAACATTATTAAACGAACTAACCGTTTAATAAATGAAGAGTATGCCGGTAAAGACGTTTCTATTTTAGCAATAGGTAAAAAAACAAATGATGCTTTTAAGAAAGGTAACCGAGTTATTGCTAATAAGAGTGAAATTTATGATGATCTGACTTTTGATAATGTTGCTGAAATTGCTGAATTATTGATGGATAAGTTCTTAAAGGAAGAATCAGATAAGATTGTTTTAGTTTATAACAAATTTAAAAACGCAGCTACACAAGAAATCATGACTGAACAGTTTTTACCAATTGTTCCAATGGAAAAGGATGAAGATGTTGATGTCGATTATATTTTTGAGCCTTCTAAAGCTGAAATCGTTAAGCAATTGATTCCTAAATCTCTAAAAACACAGCTTTTTAAAGCGCTTAGAGACTCTTTTGCCTCTGAACATGGTGCACGTATGACCGCCATGCATAAAGCGACAGACAACGCCACAGAATTGAGAGACCAATTGAAGCTGACGTATAACAAAGCACGTCAAGCGTCCATCACCAATGAAATTTTAGAAATTGTAGGAGGAGCGGAAGCTTTGAACAATTAGGCGGATCGGAGTGGCGCCAAATTCTTC
>NZ_JAEHJZ010000004.1:325734-403728 GCF_016469035.1 Gelidibacter salicanalis
GCGCCAAATTCTTCAAATGAGTGGAAGTTTTGAATAATTAATCTAGATGTCACCCTGAGCGCAGTCGAAGGGCTTTAAACCGATACCAAACCGAACTTCAACAAGTTAGGTTTTTTATGTCCAAGCCTCACGTAACAGGTTTATCATTTGGAACCTCAAGGAAATAAACAATTGAAAACTTGAATCCCGTTAAAATCATGTTGCCCAATGAATCTCCTCCACTTTTAAATTCCAATTCCAAAAGCAACGATTGTAGGTCACCGTTTGCGCAAAAGCTCTAAATAATAAAGTTAAAATGTCACCCTGAGCGTAGTCGAAGGGCTTAAAAACATAAAGCCTTACTTTTTTAAAAGTGGGGCTTTTTCGTTTAAATTAGCGCTGTTGGTATTTCTTAAGTATTTTATGGAATACTATTTGTAAGTTGTATACAACAGAAAAACCATCCTTATGAAAACAATATCTCTTTTCTCAACTATCGCCATGTTGCTGTTAAGCGCCTCCAAATGCTCTGAGACTCAAAAATTACAAAAAAAGGCCCCTTTACCCATTGAGGACGTTTATGTAGAAAATTGGACCTCGCAAGAAGCATCTGGGCATTCAGGGTATACGCTTTACATTCCAATAAATTCCGAAGATAAAAGTGGCATCACCCTAGATTCAGTGTATTTCAGAAACCAAACCGTAAAATTGATTAAGACTTCCACGGATTTAAATACGGCCTATGTTGGTCGCTTTGAAATTCCTAAGAAATCAAACCCAGATATCATCCTGAGTAGTGATCCTCTGGAAGAGATGCAAAATAAGCCCCCACGAATTCCAACAAACATACCGTTTAAACTCGAACCCACAGAGGGCATCGTGAGTTATAAAGTCAATGGCGAAACCCGTTATTATAAGATCGAAGGGATCATCGAGAAGGACAATTAAACCTTGCACTTACTCAAGTGAGACGAAATATTATAAACCTACAATTAGGCGTATCAATATTCGAAAGGCCACGCTTTTTATCTATGAAAACTATTAACGTAAAACTAAGGGGAAAAGCAAGTTGCCAATACGGGGGACCCTCTAACAACTCCATAAATCCATAAAACCAAACTCATTTAAGCCCTTTTTAGGGCTTAAATGAGTTCGTTAGCTTGGCTAGCGCCAAGTATCTTTAAGATGCTAATCTCCAAATCTTACCCACACCAGCAAAACGCTCGCCTTATAAACCCTCCTAAACGTAACAACCATCTCTTCTCAATTCCCCTAAATCTTCGCTTGATACGTATACAATTCATAATACCGGCCTTCTGTAGCAATCAATTGGTCATGGGTGCCACGTTCTACAATATGCCCCGCTTCAATGACTAAAATTTGATCGGCTTTTCTTATGGTACTTAAACGGTGCGCAATAACAATGGTGGTTCGGTCTTTAATTAATTCGGCCAAACTTTTCTGGATGAGCGCCTCACTTTGGGTATCTAAATTGGAAGTGGCTTCATCCAAAATCAAAATCTTTGGATTGGCTAAAATAGCGCGAGCAATGGCCAAACGTTGCCGTTGTCCGCCAGAAAGCTTGACGCCTCTTTCGCCAATTAAAGTCTCTAGGCCTGCCTCAAACCTGTCGGTAAATTCGTTGACATACGCTGCCTTTACTGCGTTTTGTACTTCTGCTTCGCTGGCATTGGGTCTTGGGAACATGATATTGGCACGAATGGTCCCTTCAAATAAAAATTCATCCTGCAAAACCACTCCTAAATGTTGGCGGTAACTGCTCAAATTTACCTGCGATAGATCTTGTTGGTCAATAGTAACCCTACCTGATTTAGGGGTTAAAAATGTAGCCGATAGACCGGCAATGGTCGATTTTCCAGAGCCAGAACTTCCCACTAAAGCGGTAACGGACCCCGCTGGGGCTTTAAAACTAATGTTGTGCAAAATTTCTTTGCCTTCTTCATAAGAAAAGGACACCTCATTAAATTCAATATCGCCTGTTATGGCTTCCACCTGGATCGTTCTGTTGGGGTTGTCTTCTTCAGCCGTCATGTTCATGAGTTCTTCCGTTCTGTCCAAACCCGCCAAGGCCTCGGTTAACTGACTCCCGATATTACTCATTTGGACTATGGGCGCAATCATAAACCCGAGGATGAGGGTAAAGAATAAGAAATCTCCTGTGGTCATGTCGCCAATCATCATATAATAGCCGCCCATTCCCATAATTCCGGTGGTGGCTACGCCAATTAAAAAGGTGGAGGAGCTGGTCATCAACGCGGTGGCGGTTAAACTCTTTTTGACATTCTGGTAGAGTTTATCAACCCCTTTGTCAAACACAATCTGCTCCTGTGCCTCTGCATTAAAAGCTTTAATCACCCGGACGCCAGCGAGTGTTTCTGTCAATCTTCCGGTAACTTCGGCATTAATTTTACCACGTGTCCTAAAAATAGGACGAATGTATTTAAAGGCCTTTAAGGCAATAAAGCCAAAGATGGAGAGGGGTACAAACACAAAAAGCGTCATCCAGGCATTTAATTTTATTAAAATAATCAAAGAAACCACCGCCGTAAACGAACCGCCTACCAACTGCACCAAACCTGTACCTATAAGATTTCTGACTCCTTCAACATCGGTCATGATTCTTGAAACAAGCGCTCCAGATTTGGTGTTGTCGAAAAAACTGATGGGTAAAGACAGGACTTTCTTCTGCACTTGTGATCTCAATTCGCTTATCAAATATTGTGCTTGTACACTCAATATTCTGGTAAGCAAAAACGAGGTTAATGCCTGTACCGTAATGGCACTGATAACGATGGCTATTAGGGTATAGAGTTGGGCGTAGTCTTTATTGGGCACCACATCATCTAGCAATACTTTACTTTGCCACGGCAATATCAAACCCGACAAACTTTTAATGACAATCAGGACCAAACCAATAAAAACTAAATTCCGCCTTGGCCAAATAATGGTTTTAAAGGCTTGTACCATCGTCACTTTTGGCTGTGATTTGTTTTTGTTTATAGTGGTCTCTTTATAATGCTGCATAGTTTCTTTATAAAAAATAGAACGGGTAAAAATACTCATTCATGAGGGTTAATTGGCTGCGCGTAACTAAAAATAGGTATCCCTTGGTAAGATTGTCCCTCTCGTGCCATCAAAGACGGTTAACTCAGCAGACCTCACAGGTTTTCTTCCTGCCCTAAAAAGCTTCGGCGGACCAGTTGGAACCTGTGAGGTCTTTCAATACTGCCGTTTTAATTGATTACAGGACGATACAAATAGTGTGATTTCCTTGAAACTACGGATGGGAGAGCAATGTCCTTAAGAAATTCGGAGTGTTGTTCCAGTTTTGGCTAACATGTAGTTGAGAACCGTTAATGCCATAAATAATCCACGAATACGGGTTGTAAATCACGCCTCTATACAAAATTGTTTAACTCTTAGAGAATCCCTACTTTTGATCTCAAATTAAAAACTACGTTGAGCGGATTTAAAACCCTTTTTAAGCAGACTTTCATTTATGGTTTAGCCACAGTGCTGCCACGCATGTTGAGTTTTTTACTAGTGCCGTTGTACACTACAAAAGGAGTACTTTCTTCAGTTGGCGAATATGGTAAGGTTTCCATCATATTTTCATGGTTTGTCATTTTTAACGTGATCCTGTCCTACGGAATGGAAACTGCTTTTTTCAGATTCTTTAACAAGGAAGAGGATCAGGATAAAGTGATTGGCACTTCAGCAATTTCATTAATCATTTCGTCTTTGGGATTCTTTGCTTTGGCCTATCTTTTTAAGGCACAAATTTCAGCGTTGACAGACATTAAGCAGGAGTACATTTCATTGGTCATTTGGATTTTATTGCTGGATGCCTTGGTAATCATACCATTTGCTTGGCTAAGGGCCAAAGGCAAATCCATGCGTTTTGCTATATTAAAGATTGCAAGCGTAGCTGTTAACTTAGGACTGAACTTATTCTTTTTATTATATCTCAAAAAATGGGCTGCTAACAGTGCGTTTTTTGAATCGATTTACGTTCCAAACTTTGAAATCAACTATATTTTTATCTCAAATTTAGTGGCCAGTGCCGTGACCTTGGTGTTGCTGTTGAGTTTTTATTTTAAAATCCAGTACCGTTTTGATGGTCCGCTGTTTAAAAAGATGATGCGCTATGCCATGCCGGTTTTAATTGCAGGGATTGCATTTTCCGTCAATGAAACTTTTGACCGTATTTTATTAGATTATTTACTTCCTGAGGACATCGCAGACACAAAAATCGGAATGTATTCCGCCTGTTATAAAATAGCTGTTTTTATGACCCTTTTTGCTACAGCCTATCGCTTGGGGATAGAACCTTATTTTTTTAGTCACGCCAAAAGTGAAAATCCACAAAAGAATTATGCTCTAATTTTAGAATTTTTCGTGGCTTTTGGATCCGTCATGTTATTGAGTATTGTAGTGTTTGCTGATGTATTAAAACCCTATATTGTAAGGAGTGAAGAGTATTGGGAAGCCATGTGGATTGTCCCCCTCATCTTAATTGCCAATTTATGTCTGGGCATTTACCACAATCTTTCGGTTTGGTATAAGGTTACCGACAGAACCAAATTTGGTGCCTATATTTCCGTTTTTGGAGCGCTGATTACTTTAGCATTGAATTTCTGGTTGATACCCATAATGGAATATCGAGGCTCTGCCATAGCTACCTTAGTAGCCTATGCCAGTATGATGGTAGCCTCCTATTACTACGGTCAAAAATATTATCCAATTCCGTATAACATAAAAAAAATGGGACTGTATTTATTGGTTTCATCCGCATTTTCGGTAATTTCGTTTTATGTTTTTCGGGAAAATTATGTGGTGGGCATGAGCTTATTGTTAGCGTTTCTGCTCATGGTAGTGCTGCTCGAAAAGAATCAAATTAAACAAATCATACATACTAAATAGCATAAATTCTCATTTTAGGCGTTTGTCTCTTTTGGGATCTTTGCATTAAAATACACTTATGAATATCAAAATTATCAATAAATCAAATCACGCATTGCCTAACTATGAAACCATAGCCTCTGCAGGTATGGATTTGCGGGCCAATTTGTCAGAATCGAGAATTTTAAAACCTTTAGAACGAAGCATTGTAGGCACAGGGTTGTTTATTGAACTTCCAATAGGGTATGAAGCACAGGTAAGACCCCGTAGCGGACTCGCAGCCAAAAACGGCATTACCGTGTTGAATGCGCCAGGAACTATTGATGCCGATTATAGAGGCGAAATAGGAGTCATCTTGGTCAATCTTTCCAATGATGATTTTGAGATCATCAATGGCGAACGTATTGCACAATTAATCATTTCAAAACATGAACGTGCGGAATGGACGGCAGTAGAAGCGCTCTCTGAAACCAAACGCGGAGAAGGTGGATTTGGAAGCACTGGGAGTTCGTAAATTCCTGCGCCTGCCTGTCCGGCAGGCCGGAAGGCAGGAATCTCGTGATTTAAAAGACAACACATCGTCAATTCAGATACTTCTACAGAAACTTATTAAGGATAAGTAAAGTTTAAATCCAACATATCTAATCTTATTGTAATGACCAACAAAATGAATGGTGTTTTATATATTGGCATATCGGATAATTATAGAGGAAAGAGTAAAAGAATATAGATTAAAAGTGTATCCGAAATCATTTACTGCGAAATACAATTGCGATAAATTGGTGTACTTAGAAGAGTATGATAACGGATTAGAAGCTTCAAACCGTGAGAGAAGTCTAAAAAAGTGGAAAAGAGAATGGAAAATTAAACTTATTGAAGAAGTAAACCCAAGTTGGATGGATATAAGTTTAAATTGGAATCTGAATTACAATAAATTGAGAGAATAAGTTGACCTAAATAGATACCTGTCTACGCCGGTATTATGAGTAAACCCAAGCTAGTTGGATATAAGTTTAAATTGGAATTACAATAAATTAAAGAATAAGTATAACCCTAATAGATACCTGCTTTCGCAGGCATTCATATGAAAATAATCGTACCAATGGCCGGACGTGGTTCACGTTTGCGCCCACACACATTAACAGTTCCTAAACCATTAATACCAGTAGCGGGGCAACCTATAGTCCATCGCTTGGTGAAAGATATTGTCAAAGTATTGGATCAACCTATTGAAGAAATTGCCTTTATTTTGGGAGATCCTGCGTTTTTTGGTGAGGATGTGGTAGACAGTTTAAAAGAACTCGCAAAAAGTTTAGGAGCTGAGGCGGCTATTTACCGTCAAGACCAACCTTTAGGCACCGGTCACGCCATTATGTGCGCCAAAGAGTCCTTGTCGGGCCCTGCGGTTATCGCGTATGCGGATACATTAATTAGAGCCGATTTTAATCTGGATCCTACTGCTGACGCCGTTATTTGGGTCAAGCAAGTGGAGCGTCCAGAAGCGTATGGTGTGGTCAAATTGAATGATAACAGAGAAATTGTAGAGCTTGTTGAAAAACCAAAAGACTTTGTAAGCGATTTAGCGGTGATCGGCATATACTACTTTAAAGATGTCAACGTTCTTAAACAGGAATTACAGCATGTATTGGACAATAACATTATTAACGGTGGCGAATACCAAATTAATGATGGCATAAAAGGCATGATGGCCAAAGGTAACGTCTTTAAAACAGGCGAAGTTGAAGAATGGATGGATTGTGGCAATAAGGCAGTTACAGTAGAAACAAACACAAGAATGTTAGGGTTTCTACAGGCAGATGGCCTAGAGCAGATGGTTGCAAGCTCCGTTTCTTTAGAGAACAGTAACATTATTGAGCCGTGTTTTATTGGCGAAAACGTCATTTTGAAAAATGCGACCATTGGTCCAAATGTATCTATTGGTAATAATTGCACCATTACAGATGCGACCATAAAAAATAGCTTGGTCCAAACCCATAGCACTATTAAAAATGCTAATTTAGATGCTGCAATGATTGGCAATCATGTACAGTATGATGGCAATTTTAAGACGGTGAGTATTGGGGATTATTCTGTTTTAGAGTAAGCGTTTTCATGCTATATAATATCTGAAGAAGCGATTAAATTGAAATTATGAATTGAAACCGATTGGTGAATTCGAATGAATTATAAACACTACATATTAGTAGGGCTATTAGGGATATTTTTTATCGCTCAGACGAGTTATGCCCAAGTTGATCCCAATCAAAAACCTACGGATGATCTCGGGAATGTAGAAGACCAATTTCAAGAGTATTTTTTTGAAGCACTGAAGCAACAAGGCATTGAAAATTACCAACGGGCCATTGATGCACTGTTAAAGTGCAAAGAGTTGGACGATAAACCTGTGGTGTACTATCAATTGGGTAAGAATTACAACAAACTTAAGAATTTTGGTGCCGCTGAAGATGCTTTAAAAAGAGCCGTCTCTAAAGAGCCTGAAAACGAATGGTATTTAGATGAACTTTATGACGTGTACAACCAGCAGGGCGACACCAGGAAAGCGATAAAAACGGTTAAGCAATTGGTCAAATACCATCCTGATTACCGTCAGGACTTAGCTTCTTTATATATTAAAAGTAAAGATTACAAAGACGCCTTAAAGCTGTTGGATGAACTGGACAAGGAGTTTGGGATTAGTGCCGATAGGGATTATTTGAGAAATGAAGTGTATAATATTACAGGTCGTGATGAAGATAGGATTGAAAATCTACAAGAGCGCTTAGATAAAAATCCAGAAAACGAAACCAATTATCTGACGTTAATTTACAGATATAGCGAAACCGGCGAAACTGAGAATGCCTTCAAAACGGCACAACAACTTTTAGAAGTGCACCCAGAATCTAAGCTAGTGCATTTGGCGTTGTACAAGTTTTATCTCGACAAAAAACGGACAGCAGAGGCTATCACTTCTATGAAAGTCGTGTTAACGGCTCCTGAAATAAACCCAGACGCCAAAACCAAGGTGCTTAATGATTTTATAAATTTTGTATCCAAACATCCAGAACACGAAAAGGACCTTATTGATGTAACGGCAATGATTGATGAAACCAAAAGTTTTCAGACCTTGGTAGAATTGGCTCAGTATTATTTAAAATTGGAAGACAAACCGAAAGCATTGATGTATTTTGAAGATGCTTTACAATTGGAGCCCACTAATTTTGCAGTCATAAAAGATGTGCTGTTGCTTCAAATTGATTTAGATTTAAATGAAAGTGCCATTTCCAGAAGCCAGGAAGCTTTGGAGCTATTCCCTGCGCAACCTATATTATATCTGATCAATGGCGTGGCCCATAACAAAATGAAACAGGCCAAAAAAGCCATTGTGAGTTTAGAAACTGGATTGGATTACATCATTGAAGACCCAAAAATGGAAGCTGATTTTTATACACAATTGAGCATTGCCTATAACCTCAGTAATAATAATACCAAATCTGAAACGTTTGCAAAAAAGGCAGCCGCTTTAAAAAATCCTAATGAATGAGAGTTTACAAATTATGTGCGTTATTACTTTTATTGACCTTAAGTGTAGGGTGTAGGTCTACCAAAACTCTAACGACCACGGCGGACGTTGATAAAAACATGACCGCAAAACAGATTATTAGGGAGAATGCCAAGCAAGATGTCCGATTTAAAACGCTACAAGCTAAAGTACGCATTGATTATACAGATGGCGATAAGAGCAACGGTACCACGGTGACCTTGAGAATGGAAAAGGATAAAGTTATTTGGATGAGTGCGCCTTTAGCCATTGCCCGTGTGATGATTACTCAAGACAGTGTCAAGTTTTACGACAAGCTCAATAATCAATATTTTGATGGCGATTTTTCATTGCTAACACGGTTATTAGGAACGGATATCGACTTTGAAAAAATTCAGAACATCTTTCTCGGGGAGCCTATTTTTAATTTGAAAGATGATACCTATGTTACAGTTCCAAATGAAGAATCTTATGTATTGCAACCAAAGGATCAGCGGGCGTTATTTGAATTGTTCTTTTTAGTCAATCCAGGTTTTTTTAAATTAGATTCGCAACAGTTGTTTCAACCTAAGGAGAAGCGCATGCTGCAGATAGATTATAAGAAATATCAAGGGGTGAGCAAGCAAATTTTTCCTGAAAACATTCGTATTATTGCAGTGGAAAAAAATGATGAAATCATCATTGATCTCGATTTTAAAGCCATCAGTTTGAATGGGGAGGTCCGTTTTCCATTCAACATTCCGTCAGGATATAAAGAAATTGAACTCGAATAATGCGTTACCAACCTAACATTTATCGATTGATCATACTTTTTAGCTTGTGCACTTTTGTTATGAATGCACAAAGTAAAAAGCAGCAGGAGTTGGAAGCCAAACGTCAAACCATTTTAAAGGAAATTCAACAGATCAACAATTTACTCTTCACTAAAAAGAAAGAAGAAAAATCCATTATTTCTACCGTTGAAGATTTGAATTATAAGGTGAATGTCCGGAAAAACCTCATAAAAGTCACAAATGACCAAGCCAATTTATTGACTAGGGAAATTAATACCAATCAAAAACAAATCAGTACGCTGAGAGATCAGTTAAAACATTTAAAAGAGGATTACGCCGCTATGGTAGTCAAATCCTATAAAAGCAAATCAGAACAAAGTCGCGTCATGTTTCTTCTATCCTCTGAGAACTTTAAACAGGCTTATAAGCGACTTCAGTACATCAGGCAATATACAGACTATCAAGAGGAGCAAGGCGAGCAAATCAAGCTTAAGACCGAAAAATTACAAGTGTTGAATACGGAGTTGTTACAACAGAAAAAGGATAAGAATAAGCTCATTGAAGAAAACCGTTTGGCAAAGCAAAAATTGGAAGAAGATGTAAAAGAGCATCAAAAACTGATGGCATCCGTCAGAAAGAACATGAGTTCTTATGCGTCTCAAATTAAATCTAAGCAACAGGAAGCCGATCGAATTGATCGGGAAATTGAAAAATTAATTCGGGAGGCCATTGCAGCGTCTAACAAAAAAGCCGGTAAATCTGAAACTGCATCCAAAGGGTTCTCATTAACCCCAGAGGCTAAGGCATTAGAAGCTAAGTTTGAATCCAATAAAGGGAGGTTGCCCTGGCCAGTTCCTACAGGAGTGGTCAAGGTAAAATACGGTAAACAGCGCTCCTTGATTGATAATACTATAGAAATCAACAGTAATGGTATCCGGATTGCTACAGATAAAAACACAAGAGTACGGACGGTTTTTAACGGACAGGTTTTAGCGGTTCAGAGTACAAAAAATGGAAATCCATGGATTTTGATTCAACATGGTAACTACATTACGGTTTATAAAAACCTCTCTAAAGTGTATGTCTCTAAAGGAGATCGTGTAACGACCAATCAAGATATTGGTGAGGTTTTTACAGACCCATCAAATGGTGAAAGCATGTTGAGCTTTGCCATTTACAAAGATTCAAAGTTTCAGGATCCATCGGTTTGGATTGCGCGATAAAGGGCGTTTTTGGCCGTTGTTGGTGTTTTGGCCATTGTTGGTGTTTTCTCAGCCGTTGTTGGTGTTTTTCACCAACAACTCTTTTGTCGTTACAGGTGTTTCCCAAACAATTCAAGTAATATTGGAATGAAATCTAATTTGGGAAGGTTCTCGATACATTTTTAAGGATGCTGTAAAGACAGCCTCCTTAAAAACACTCGAACTGACATTGTAACACTATAAGAGATATGCCGTGTTGGTGTTTCTCAGTCGTTGCTGGTGTGTTTCTCAGCCGTTGTTGGTGTTTTCCACCAACAACTCTTTTGTCGTTACAGGTGTTTCCCAAACAATTCAAGTAATATTGGAATGAAATCTAATTTGGGAAGGTTCTCGATACATTTTTAAGGATGCTGTAAAGACAGCCTCCTTAAAAACACTCGAACTGACATTGTAACATTATAAGAGATTTGCCGTGTTGGTGTTTGTCAGTCGTTGTTGGTGTTTTCCTTAGCCATTGTTGGTGTTTTCCACCAACAACTCTTTGGTAGTTGCTGGTGTTTTCTAAACAGCGCAAGTAATATCGGAACGACATTTAATTTGGGAAGGTTCTCGATACATTTTTAAGGATGCTGTAAAGACAGCCTCCTTAAAAACACTCGAACTGACATTGTAACACTATAAGAGATATGCCGTGTTGGTGTTCCTCAGTCGTTGCTGGTGTGTTTCTCAGCCGTTGTTGGTGTTTTCCACCAACAACTCTTTGGTAGTTTTTGGTGTTTTCCAAACAGCGCAAATAATATTGAAATGAAATCTAATTTGGGAAGGTTCTCGATACATTTTTAAGGATGCTGTAAAGACAGCCTCCTTAAAAACACTCGAACTGACATTGTAACATTATAAGAGATTTGCCGTGTTGGTGTTTTCCTTAGCCATTGTTGGTGTTTTCCACCAACAACTCTTTGGTAGTTGCTGGTGTTTTCTAAACAGCGCAAGTAATATCGGAACGACATTTAATTTGGGAAGGTTCTCGATACATTTTTAAGGATTCTGTAAAGACAGCCTCCTTAAAAACACTCGAACTGACATTGTAACATTACAAGAGATTTACCATGCTGGTGTTTCTCAGCCGTTGTTGGTGTTTACCTTGGCCGTTGTTGGTGTTTTCCAACAACAACTCTTTGGTAGTTGCTTGTATTTTCTAAACAGCTTCAGTAATATTGAAATGAACTTTAATTTGGGAAGGTTCTCGATACATTTTTAAGGATTCTGTAAAGACAGCCTCCTTAAAAACACTCGAACTGACATTGTAACATTACAAGAGATTTGCCGTGTTGGTGTTTCTCAGTCGTTGCTGGTGTGTTTCTCAGCCGTTGTTGGTGTTTTCCTTGGCCGTTGTTGGTGTTTTCCACCAACAACTCAAGATGGTAGATAATCTTCCTCGGCCATTGTTGAGTTTTCCACCAACACCATAAAATCACCGTACATTAATTATTCTCTATTGGAACAACGCTTTCAGCTCCGTAGCATCATGAGCTTTCATTTTGCCTGCTAATACCAAACTCAATTGTTTGCGTCGTAGAGCTGCTTCAAACCTGCTTTTTTCCAAGTCAGTTTCTGGATTAATTTCTGGAATTTGGGTCGGGCGTCCCGTTTCGTCTACCGCAACAAAAGTGTAAATGGCTTCATTAGCCTTAGCTCTAACCCCTGATTCACGATCTTCTATCCAGACGTCCATAAAGATTTCCATGGAGGTTTTAAACGCTCTAGAAACTTTTGCTTCAATAGTTACCACGCTGCCCAAAGGAACGGTTCTGTTAAATGCCACATGATTTACGGATGCCGTTACCACAATGCGTCTGCTATGACGCCGTGCTGCAATACTTGCCGCGCGGTCCATACGCGCTAACAGTTCTCCTCCAAATAAATTATTCAGGGGATTGGTCTCACTGGGAAGTACCAAATCAGTCATGACACAGATGGATTCGCTTGGGGTTTTGGCTTGCATTGGCGTGTTTTTTAATTGAGGTGCAAAGATAGATTAATTTGCGAACTATTAATCACGAACTTGTCCCTGTAAAGAAGGGTTCACAATTATTGAAAACGTGTTTTAGGAATAATGATGGTGAGCCGGTTTCTGCTGTGATGTCGATATGAAGATTGCGCAAAAACTCCTATAAATAAGCATGTACATGAAAGACAACAGCTTAAATACATTGGTTTTCTTGAACAGCTATGTTGGCGGAATATGAAATTGTAAATTCTAATCGCTAGTGTATAACGCCAATTTAAAGAGGGTTGAGGTAGAAAGGGTTACTTAAGTTCTCTAACCAATAACCAGGCATCCTTGTTGAAATTTTGACGAATCCCGCGTAGTGCCACTAAAGCTTCATTGCTATTCTCATAGCTGGAATACACTACTTCATGCAAACCATACTTATTGACACCAATAGTTCTTGCTTTAAACCCGAGCGCTTGAAGTTGCTCTACTTTTTTATCAGAGTTTTCTTCAACTCTAAAAGCACCAGCAATAATATGATATTGACCTTGTTGTTTATCGACATTCAAAGTGGCAGCAGGCAATGGGTTTTCAATCACAAAAGTAGCTTCCTGTACTTTGACATCCAATTGCTCATTGGCAGCTTCTTGTGCCAATTGGTTGTAAGTTTCAACCTGATTGTTATAAAAGGATGATGCCGCAAATCCGCCCACGGTTAGGGCAATAAGAGCAACAGCGGCATATTTTAGATAAGAACGTTTTTCACGTCTTTCTGGAGTGATGGTAATAGGAATGACATCTTCAAGAGTTTCAACCTGTTGTTTATAAACTTCACGAGTAACGTTAGACGCTTTAAATTCTGTAAGTCCAAAAGCCTCCGGTAAGTAATTGCTGTTATAAGAGGGTTCAAAAACAACCTTTCCATCAGCATTTAATAGTAAGTCACCAATGGTGCTGAAACTCAAGGTTTCACCTTCTATGAGAAAAGATTTGATGGATTTAACTTGCTTGCTAATTTTTTGAACAGCAACTTCATAAGGAATATTTTCTACATCAGAAATGTAGCTTGCCAGCAAACCGTCATTATGTTGTAATTGCTCATTGAACGAAATGACTTTTTTAGGAGGGAAAAATGTATGAGTGCTTTCATCAATTTTTGCCGAGACACGTTTGGTTAAAAAGGCACCAAATTCTGGAATCGTTACGCAGTCGTAACGGTACAGTAAATCGCTTATGTAAGTTTCTATATGCATTGAAACAAAGTTAAGAATTTTTGATTTTCACGAAAATTAAAGCCCTACTATTTATTAACATTGCTTAAATTTAAACAGTTTTTCTTATAAATCAATGCTATAAATGTCAGATCATGATTTAATTTTCATTCTTGCGCTACAAAATGTACCTAAAATAGGCGACATCACCGCAAAAAAACTGATCACCCATTGCGGTTCTGCGGAAGCAGTGCTAAAAGAAAAGAAGCAACACCTCCTAAAAATTGACGGTATTGGGAGCAGTATGCTGCAAGAGGTCTTTAACAAAAGTCATTTGTTAGCCGCAGAAAGCGAGTTGAAATTTATCAGAGAGCATCACATTTTGCCATTATATTTTATGGATGGCAATTATCCTGAAAAATTGAAACACTGTATTGATGGTCCCATTCTTTTGTTTCAATCTGGAAATGTAAATCTGAAGCAGCAGCGGTTGATCAGTATTGTGGGGACTCGTAAAATTACTACCTCTGGGATGGCATTTTGTGAACAGTTGATTGAACAATTGGCGGTGTTTAACCCAGTCGTCATTTCAGGATTTGCGTACGGTACGGATATTACCGCGCAAAAAGCAGCCTTAAAACACAATTTGCAAACGGTAGGTTGTTTGGCCCACGGACTTAATCAAGTGTATCCAAAAGTTCATAAACGATATGTGGCTGAAGTCGAAAAAAACGGTGGTTTTTTAACCGAATTTTGGAGTACATCCAATCCGGAAAGGGAGAATTTCTTAAAGCGCAATCGGATTATTGCTGGCGTCAGTGAAGCTACTATTGTTATTGAATCGGCTGAAAGGGGAGGGAGTTTGGTAACTGCAGATATCGCCAATTCCTATAACAGAGATGTATTTGCGGTACCCGGAAGAACAACGGATTCCCAGAGTTCAGGCTGCAATAATTTGATCAAATATCAAAAAGCACATTTACTATCCCATCCTATGGATGTGCCCTATATCTTGAATTGGGAGCTCGAAAATGATAAAAAACCAGGCATTCAGAAACAGCTGTTTGTTGAATTGGAAGCAGACGAAAAAATCATATACAATTTTCTTAAAACAAAGGAGCAACACCTGTTAGACAGTATTGCTCTAGAATGTAGTATGCCCATTTTTAAAGTAGCAGGCGTACTTTTGAATATGGAGCTTAAAGGCGTAGTTAGACCTCTACCGGGCAAATTGTTTGAGGTGATTTAATAAACTTAATTACTGGAATTATTGAAATAGCCATCTCGCCTGCCTGCCGGTCAGGCAGGTCTTTTACTTCTTTTCTGAAGCAAAAGCCACTCCTCCTTTTAAAGGAGGAGAAGTTTAGCTTTTATTTTTAGTATTAAAAATCATTATTGTCTGATAAAGAATTAAGATCGCTGCGCNNAAAGAACAAAGACTTGATTATGACTGATTGATAAACAGTCGTTATTCTAAATTAAATTTGCCCAATCACTCTAAGTGAAATTGGTTTCAAAAACAAGGTGTCATTTTTGAGTTCTCGAACCAGATCATGCTTTAAGGGGGTTGCAAACTTTTTACCTATTTTACCGGACACTGATGATTAAACATTTAGTTGAGTAATGAATTCCTTCCCTTTTTTAAGGGAAGGTGGATTTGAACTCCAGAAAGAGTTCAAAGACGGAAGGGTTTTTATTAAACCAGAATAATTAAAAAAACTTTTTTAATACCCCAGCTTCTTGCGCACACGTGACAACACGGTATCTGCCACAACTCTAGCTTTTTCAGCGCCAACCGAAAGTGCCTTGTCAATTTCTTCCAAATGGTTCATATAATACTGGTAGCGTTCGCGCGGTGTTTCAAACTTACTAATAATTAATTCATATAAAGCTTGTTTGGCATGGCCGTAACCATAATTGCCTTGCTCGTAATTCTGCTTCATCGTTTTAACCTCTTCATCAGAAGCCAATAAACTATAAATAGCAAAACAGTTACAAGTACTCCAATCCTTAGGATCTTCTAAAGGAGTGCTATCTGTTTCAATAGACATAATTTGTTTGCGCAATTGCTTTTCTGGCAAAAATATATTGATGAAGTTGTTCTTGCTTTTGCTCATTTTGGCACCATCGGTTCCTGGAATAAGCATGGCGTTTTCCTGAATTTTACCTTCTGGCATAACGAAAGTCTCTCCCATTTTAGCATGAAAACGGGAAGCCACATCACGGGTCATTTCAATATGTTGCAATTGATCTTTTCCTACCGGGATAATTTCAGCATCATATAGCAAAATATCTGCAGCCATCAACATTGGGTAGGTAAACAAGCCAGCATTGACATCTTCCAATCGGTCTGACTTATCTTTAAAGCCATGCGCCAATGTTAAGCGTTGGTACGGAAAAAAACAGCTCAAATACCAGCTTAATTCAGTTGTCTGTGTCACATCACTCTGACGGTAGAACACCACTTTTTCAATGTCCAAGCCAAAGGCCAGCCATGTTGCTGCAACGCTGTACGTGTTGTGTCTTAAGGTTTCT
This sequence comes from Gelidibacter salicanalis, assembly GCF_016469035.1. Classification (GTDB taxonomy): domain Bacteria; phylum Bacteroidota; class Bacteroidia; order Flavobacteriales; family Flavobacteriaceae; genus Gelidibacter; species Gelidibacter salicanalis_A. The sequence goes on from NZ_JAEHJZ010000004.1 coordinate 341,892, forward strand.
GCATCTTTAATTTGGGTTAAGGAATGCATGTCTGCAATAAATAAAAACGAATTGTTTTTAGTATCATTCGCCATGTCTATTGCGGGGAGGATGGCGCCTAAAATATTACCTAAATGTGGGGTGCCTGTACTTTGTATGCCTGTAAGTATTCTTGCCATGTTCACTTCCCGCGAAAGCGGGAATCTCATTTAATTAAACAAATTATTTATACAGCAAAGGTAATTTTTTTGAAGGAATAGCTCAATTAATTTAATTAGTTTTGGAGCCGATGAAAATTTTGAAATACCCATTCTGGATTCTTTACCGCATTTGGTTTTATATATTGATGGCTTTGCCAATACTAGTGATGTTTCCTGTTCTAGTAATTTCCATATTAAAGGAAGAATGGTATCCATATTTTTTTAAAATGGCCCAATTTTGGGCAAAGTTCATCTTAATAGGGATGGGGTTCCGGTGGATCATTGAAAGAGAGCAAAAGCCCCAGCCGAGTAAAAGCTATATGTTTGTTGCCAATCATACCTCTATGGCGGATATCATGTTGATGTTGGTAAGTGTCAAAAACCCGTTTGTATTTGTAGGGAAAGCTGAATTGGCAAAAATTCCCCTCTTTGGATTTTTCTATAAACGCACCTGTATTTTAGTGGATAGAAGCTCTGAAAAAAGCAGAAAAGCAGTTTTTTTAAGAGCACAAAAACGGTTAAAACAAGGGATGAGTATCTGTATTTTTCCCGAAGGTGGCGTGCCTGATGAACATATTGTTTTAGATGAATTTAAGGATGGTGCTTTCAGATTGGCTATTAACCATCAAATTCCCATCGTTCCGATAACTTTTGGAGATAATAAAGACCGTTTTTCTTATGTGTTTTTTAGTGGTGGACCTGGAAAAATGCGGGTTAAGGTGCATCAATTTTTGAGTACGGAAGGTTTGATTTCAAAAGATGCTAAAGCGTTGAATGAGCAGGCAAGGACTCTTATACTTGAGCAGCTCTTGGCGTATCATAAAAAATAAGAAAAGCTACTCTTGGCATAGAGCAGCTTTTCTTCAGTATTGTGAATTGCAATACTGATCTAACCAACTTAAAAACTAAAATTTAAAACTAAAACCGGTATACACACCAATATAATAAGGCCTAAAATAGCCTGATGTATTGGTAAACGTGTTTATTTGATACTTAAACATAGGTTCAAGATTGAGTTTTAACATGCTCGACACATTATAGTTAAATCCTAAACCGAAATTGGCACTAAAACTGGTGCTGTTAATGTTGTTGGCTTCACCTATAAGCGATCTTTGATTCTCCAAGACAGAAAATACTTCGTTATTGTTAAGAAATAGTGTGCTGAAACCTCCAATAACATTTAACCCAAACTTGCTGTCAATAATGTTGTATTCCATTTCTAACGGAATTTCAATATAGCCAAATTGCTGTTCTAGCGCCCCTTTAGTGCTTGAAACAAAGGCTTGAGGTGCTGACTGAGCATCGAGGTTTGATGTGCTCATAAACGCATTGGAGCCGTCTTGATTTGTAAAATTTATATTTTGTAACTGGTTGTTTTTTGAAGACACAATAAAACTATTGCTTTCATTATACACAATCACACCACCTGTACTATACCCTAAATTGACCTTGTTAACTCCTGCTCTCACCTTTATTTTGTCATTAATGGCATAACTTCCGCTTATACCATAACTCATATTGACCTCGCCACTTTTGGTGTTATTTACAAACTGACCGTCAATAGACGAGCCTTTACCCAAAGTGTTAAAATAAACAGGTGCCACATTTGGGGTAATGTTCCACCTGTTTGGTTGCTCTTCTTTTTCTTCTTCATTTGTAGGATTAGCTTTGGCAATAGCATCCTCAATACTATCGTCTTCTGTGTTTAAAGCGATGATGTCTTTATTTTCTATGACTTCTGGGGTTTTTTCTGGGTTCTGATCTTTTGTCTGAGCGATTGTCGCTTTCTCTCGCTCAGATTCTAGAAAGGTTTTAGCGCTGTTGTTGGCTTGGTTTGCAGCTTCTTTATTGGCATTAAGCTGAGGTAGATTTGGGGTGTTTTTTGCAACAGCATCTTTTTTAGAAGTAGAAATTAGGGCATCTTCCTGTTGGGCTGCTTTCTTTTCCGGGTGCGATTTAGTTCTGTTTTCTGTGTTTGTCCGACTTCTATTCTCACTCGCTATTTGGGTAGCCGTTTTAGGCTGAGTGTTTACAGTCTTAGTTGTATTGCTAATTGTTGCATTTGTGTTTACAACTTCCGTTTCATCAGATTTGGTGATGACATTCGAGTTGATAGGTTCACTTGAACTCTTTATAACATCATCTAGGTTACTAGAGTCAACTGAATCTTCGGTCTTTTCAGTATCTACCAGTTTTTTTTCAGACGTATTAAAATCATCACTCGGGTTAAAGACCACATTGCCTACGGTAAGCAGCAACGCTAAAACAGCAGCAATACCTGCCAATTTCCACCATAAAGGCATCACGCGGCGTTTGGGCTTATCGTTATGCAATGCATTGTGGATGTTATGCCAAACAGCGTCATCAGGAGTCACTTCAAAGTTTTTGAATTTCTCTTGAAAAAGGCGGTCTATATGTTTTTTGTCATTCATTTATAAACTCTGCGAATTAACTCGCGTTTTATGATGTTCAATTTTATTTTTTAAAATCATCCGGGCTCTAGCAAGGTTTGATTTTGAAGTCCCCGTTGAAATATCCAGCATATCCGCAATTTCTTTATGTGAATAATCGTCTAATACATACAGATTAAATACTAATCTGTACCGGTCAGGCAACTCCTGAATAATGCCCAATAAAAAATCAAGACTCACCTCATCATCGTTAACTTCAACAGCAACGTCTTCTATCTGATTTTCGTTGACAATATTAAAAACCCCCACACTTCTATAGCGTTGAAGCGCGGTGTTGATGGTGATGCGCTTCATCCAACCTTCCAAAGATCCTTTATGACTAAACTGATTCATTTTTTTAAAAATGGTCACAAAGGCATCTTGCAGATTATCTTGTGCTTCTGCATAGTTTTTAGAATACTTAAGACATAGCGAAAATAGTTGGCTCGAGAAGAGCTTGTAAATTTGGCTTTGTGCTTGAGCATCATTTTTTTTACAATTGATGATGAGTTGTTCTAAACTCACATGTTTGAGTATTAGTTGTTTTGGTTCTTTATTTTACTTCGATAATATATACATGGGGATATCCGGTTCCCAATGTTGTACAAGCCACAGCTTCATCATTTTTAGGCGCTCTAACTTTGACTTTGATTTTCTTTCCTTCAATTTTGAAGGTATCAGGTAAATTATTTTCGTAGTATATATTCTCTAAATCATACACGGGAAATCCAGGCAGCTCCCTATTAAATTTAATCAAAAATAGATTTCCACAATCCAATCCTTTCCCTAAAACTGTAGCATCATAAAATTCATCATTCATATCATCTTTGCTACAAGAAATTATGATTAAATTCAAAATAAAAACGGCAAAAATTATTTTTTTCATCAGTTATGGATTCATGAGCGATATAGTTAGTCCATATGTTTTATTAGTCTACTACAGGCACCTCTACAATATAATATAAATCTGTTCCGCTGTCATCCTTGCCTTGCCAAAATTTAAAAACATAAGTTCCGTTGTTGGTTACCTTAAAGTTAAATGTGGCTTCAACTTCCGACTCAATATCAAGTCCGCAGTCTTGATTAGGATATTCGGCATTGATCACTGCAACGGTACGTTGATTTAAGTTGCGACTGTAATAAAAATCAAAAAAAACGTAGCACCCAGCTGGCCTGATATAAGTGACAGTTATGGGGTAAACTTCTCCAAGAACAAATTCCTCTGGAATAGCTACGCTTTCAATAGGTAAAATTTTAGTGTAAAAATCATCGGAATCGTCTATACTACAAGACGCCAAAGCCAACATCACAACACCTAAAAAAATCAGCTTTTTCATAATATATCATTATCTAAAATTCTTTTTCATTAGTAAGATGCTGAATCTTGATAAAGGTTGCGTTACAAATAAAAAAAATCCCTCGGTAAAAGGGATTTTTTATAATTTAATATGACAGCTAAGAGAAAGTTATGATTTACTCATCACCAGACGTCGCTGCTTTGGCTATTTTTCTAACCTTCGCCTCCAATTCATCCATCAATTCTGGATTGTCTTTTATAAGCGCTTTAACGGCATCTCTACCCTGACCTAATTTAGTATCTTCATAACTAAACCATGAACCACTTTTCTTGACGATTTCATGCTCTACAGCGATATCTAAAATTTCACCAACTTTAGAAATTCCTTCGCCATACATGATGTCAAACTCTGCCATTTTAAAAGGCGGTGCAACTTTGTTTTTTACCACTTTAACACGGGTTTTATTACCGGAGACGCTACCATCAGTTTCTTTAATTTGTGTTGACCGTCTGATATCCAACCTTACAGAAGCATAGAACTTTAAGGCATTACCACCGGTTGTAGTTTCAGGATTTCCAAACATCACCCCAATTTTTTCACGTAATTGATTAATAAAAATTACGGTACAATTGGTTTTACTGATAGAACCGGTAAGTTTTCTTAGAGCTTGAGACATCAATCGGGCATGCAAGCCCATCTTGGAGTCGCCCATTTCGCCTTCAATCTCACTTTTTGGAGTCAATGCCGCAACGGAATCGATGACTACAATATCAATAGCCCCAGAGCGGATTAAATTATCGGTAATTTCTAAGGCTTGCTCACCATTATCAGGTTGGGAAATTATCAAATTTTCTAAATCTACGCCTAATTTTTCTGCATAGGTTCTATCAAAGGCATGCTCAGCATCAATAAATGCGGCAATACCACCCGTTTTTTGTGCTTCAGCTATAGCGTGCAAAGTTAAGGTTGTTTTACCAGAAGATTCCGGTCCGTATATTTCAATAACCCTACCACGTGGATAACCGCCCACACCTAATGCGATATCCAATCCTAGAGATCCTGAAGAAATGGCTTCAACATCTACCACAGACTTATCACTCATTTTCATTACAGTCCCTTTGCCGTAGGCTTTGTCTAACTTGTCTAAGGTTAGTTTTAGGGCTTTTAGTTTTGCTTCTTTTTCACTACTCATTTGTTGTTCTTTTTCTAAATTTTATCGAAGCTAAATTACGACAATTTTTCCTCTTAATAATTTTATCGCGTAACCTTTTTGTTGTTTTTACATCTTTGTGTTAAGATGAGGAAATCATGCTGTGAAATGACCATTTTTATCTGAATTATAAATAGAGACCGTGACATAAGACATAAGACGGAAGACAGAAGACCGAAGAAGGAAGACCGAAGACTGAAGACTAAAGACTGAAGACTGCCAACTGAATACTGAATACAGAGAACAGAGAACAGAGAACAGAGAACAGAGAACAGAGAACAGAGAACAGAGAACAGAGAACAGAGAACAGAGAACAGAGAACAGAGAACAGAGAACAGAAGACTGCCAGCTTTTTTCCCTATCTTTGCCCCACTTTAACCTTAAAAAATTAGTATGGCATGCAACTGTACAATAACTTAAGTGCTAAAGAAAGAGCAGAACTTATTGCGCAAGCGGGAAAAGACCGTTTGACCATCTCTTTCTATGCCTATGCCAAAATTGGCAATCCAGAACTTTTTAGAAACCATATGTTTTTAGCTTGGAATGAGCTTGATGTGCTTGGTAGAATCTATGTGGCCCATGAGGGGATCAACGCCCAACTGACCTTGCCAGCAGATCAGTTTGAACTTTTTAAAGCCCATTTGGACAGTATTTCTTTCTTAGAAAACGTGCGTCTTAATATTGCGATTGAACATGATAATTTTGCGTTTTTAAAACTCAAAGTAAAAGTGCGTGATAAGATTGTAGCGGACGGATTGAACGACGATACGTTTGATGTGACCAATATTGGTGTTCATGTAGATGCAGAGAAGTTTAATGCGCTTATTGAAAATGAAAACACCGTATTGGTAGATATGAGAAACCACTACGAAAGTGAAATTGGCCATTTTAAAAACGCCGTGACGCCAGACGTGGATACCTTTAGAGAATCCTTAGACATTATTGAAGAAGATTTAAAAGACCATAAAGAGGATAAAAACTTGGTGATGTACTGTACAGGAGGTATCCGTTGCGAAAAAGCAAGTGCCTACTATAAACATAAAGGATTTAAAAATGTTTTTCAATTGGACGGTGGCATCATCAATTATGTGCGACAAATCAATGAAAAAGGCTTAGAAAATAAATTTATTGGTAAGAATTTTGTGTTCGATCAGCGACGTTCAGAACGTATCTCTGCCGATGTGATTGCGCATTGCCACCAATGTGGAAATCCGGCCGATTTACATACCAATTGCGCCAATGAAGCCTGTCATTTGCTGTTTATCCAATGTGAAAGCTGTAAAGAAAAAATGGAAAACTGTTGTTCCACAACCTGTATGGAAGTCAACAGCCTGCCTTATGATGAGCAAAAAGAACTCAGAAAAGGTCAGGGCAATAGCAACGATATCTTTAAAAAGGGTCGTGCGGACCATCTGCCACACAAAAAAGATTTGCGGAACATATTTGATGTGCTTCAAAAATAATCAAAAGGCTTCTACATATCCGAAGCTTTTTTAATTTTAAAAGCCCTCTTTATGTGGTTTCAGAGTCTTATTTTTTTAGTTATAACAGAATTCAATCTGAAAAAAAGCAAGTCTTTATTTGCCTATTAAAGTATGTTTAAAATAATTTTTTTTCATGTTGTAAAAACGTTCTTGGTTCTTAGATATAAATTGTAATTCGCTTTAAAACAGTAACTTATAGTTTCTTAATCGATTATGTTCAGTTACACGATCTTGAATTATATAACTGAAATAAATAATCTTATCTTTACGTTTTAAAATTATATGGCATTGCCAGTTCCATTTTGTTGGAAAATATTGGAGTGCAAGGCCATAATTTATTAATCCTCATTCGTTACCAGACGAATCATATATATAACATAACATGAGTTGTAACAGTTGCTCAACCGGAAAGGATGGACAACCAAAAGGATGCAAAAACAATGGAACTTGCGGCACAGATAGCTGCAATAAGCTGACTGTTTTTGATTGGTTGGCAAATATGTCTCTTCCAGAAGGAGAAGAACCTTTTATTGGCGTTGAAGTACGTTTTAAAAATGGACGTAAAGAATATTATAAAAACACAGAAAATCTAACTTTAAGTATTGGAGACGTTGTGGCTACACAAGCACAATCTGGCCATGATATTGGTATGGTGACCCTTACCGGCGAATTGGTAAGGATTCAAATGAAACGCAAACACGTTAAAATTGACGATGCTGAAAACGTTTTAAAAATCTATCGTAAAGCCTCACAACGTGATATTGACATATGGTCTGAAGCGCGCGATAAAGAAGAGCCAATGAAGGTGAAAGCGCGCCAATTTGCGATTGATCTGAAATTGCAAATGAAAATTTCTGACATTGAATATCAAGGAGATGCCAGTAAAGCAACGTTTTATTATACCGCGGAAGAGCGTGTGGATTTTAGGGAATTGATAAAGTTATTTGCTAAAGAATTCCGTACCCGTATTGAGATGAAACAAGTTGGTTTCCGTCAGGAAGCTGCCCGACTTGGCGGAATTGGATCTTGCGGCCGCGAATTGTGTTGTTCTACGTGGTTGACAGATTTTAGATCAGTCAGTACCTCGGCAGCACGTTACCAACAATTATCCTTAAATCCGTTAAAATTGGCGGGTCAATGTGGTAAGTTGAAATGTTGTTTGAATTATGAATTGGATTCCTATTTGGATGCCTTAAAGAGTTTTCCAAAAACAGAAGTCAAACTTTACACTGAAAAAGGTACTGCAGTATGTCAAAAAACCGATATTTTTAGAGGGTTTATGTGGTACGCTTATGAAGGGGAGTGGATGAATTGGCACAAATTGACTACAGATCAAGCCAACGAAATTATTGCCTTAAACAAGAAAAAACAAAAGGTGGCAAGTCTTGAAGAATATGCTTCAGAGCTTATTGAAGAAGTTAAAGCAGATTATGAAAACGTAGTAGGCCAAGATAGTTTGACCCGTTTTGATAGTCCAAAACGCAAAACAAAACGCAAACCTAACAAGGGTAGGGCCAAGCGACCAGGACAGCCTAAACCAGCTGCTGATCAAAATAAACCTCAGGAGAAGTCTCAAGAGAAAAACCAACAAAAACCTGCTCAAAAAACAGGGCAAAAGAAACGAAGAAAACCAAATCCAAAAAAATCCAATCCTAACGATGCCAAATAAATTTTCTTGGATAGTTTTAACAATTGTGCTTTTGGGGTTCAGTTGTGATTCCAATCAAATTTTTGACGAGTATAAGTCGGTGCCAAATCAATGGCACAAGGATTCCCTTATTTCCTTTACCGTCACACCGCCTGATTCTACAAAGCTCTATAATTTGTTTATCAATATCCGGAACACTAATGATTACAAATTCAGCAATTTATTTTTGATTGCTGAAATTGATTTTCCTCATGGTAAAACTGTCAAGGATACTTTAGAATATCAAATGGCAAAACCGGACGGCACCTTATTAGGAGAAGGGTTTACAGATGTTAAAGAGAATAAATTGTGGTATAAAGAAGCGGTGAAGTTTGATGAAATTGGACCTTACACCATAACAATTCAGCATGTCATGCGTAATAATGGTGAGGTTGAGGGCGTTGATAACTTAGAAGGTATTACAGATGTAGGCTTCAGAATAGAACCTGCAACTAATTAGTATAAATTATGGCAAAAAAGAAAGCAGAAACTCAAAACTTTTCCGCGTATATTAAATGGTTTTGGTTAACCATTCTAGGAGGTTTATTGGTAGTTGTCCTATTATTTTTATTAGCATCTTGGGGTGTTTTTGGTGAGATGCCAGATCACACACGATTGGAAAATCCAACCACCAATTTGGCCACTGAGATCATTTCTTCTGATGGCGAATTGCTCGCAAAAATCTATGATAATGACAACCGTACGCCTGTAGATTTTACTGAGCTTCCCAATCATTTGGTTGAAGCTTTGATTGCTACTGAAGACGTTCGTTTTAGAGACCATTCCGGTATTGATGCCAGAGGAACTTTAAGAGCGATTTTCACATTAGGTAGTGGCGGGGGTGCGAGTACCATTTCACAACAATTGGCAAAACAATTGTTTCATGGGGAAGGGTCTAAGGATATCCTTGGTAGAATTACCCAAAAAGCGAAAGAATGGATTATTGCAATTCGTCTGGAACGTCAATATACCAAAGAGGAAATTATTGCCATGTATTTCAATATCTATGATTTTGGAAATAATGCCGATGGTATTAGAAGTGCAGCCCGAATTTATTTTGGAAAAGAACCTAAAAATTTAGATGTTAAAGAATCGGCCATGTTGGTAGGGATGTTTAAAAACTCCTCGCTCTACAATCCGAGACCAACGCGTAATCCGGAAGGGACAAAAAACCGTAGAAATGTGGTGCTGTACCAAATGGAGAAGTACGGCTATATTCCTGAAACCGTAAAAGATTCGCTTAGTAAATTAGATTTAGGGTTGCGGTATTCGCCAGAATCCCATCGTGAAGGTTTGGCAACTTATTTTAGGGCATATCTTACTGATTTTATGAAAGATTGGATTAAAAACAATCCAAAAACAGATGGTACCGGGCTTTACAATTTATATGATGACGGTTTGAAAATCTATACCACTATCGACTCCCGTATGCAGCAATATGCTGAAGACGCTACTTCTGAGCATATGGCACGATTGCAAAAGGAATTTTTCAATCAAAATACTCCTGAACGTAATAAAACCGCACCGTTTTTAGATTTAAAGCAAGAGGAAATAACCACCTTGCTCAATAGGAGTATGCGTCAATCTGAGCGCTGGCGTAAAATGAAAAACAATGGTAACAGTGATAAAGAAATCATCGCCTCTTTTGATAAACCTACTCCGATGACGGTTTTTTCATGGAAGGGCGAAATCGATACAATCATGAAACCTGCAGATTCTATGCGGTATTACAAATCGTTTCTACACGCAGGCATGATGTCTATGGATCCACAAACTGGCCATGTGAAAGCTTGGGTTGGCGGGATCAATTACAGACATTTTCAATATGATCACGTTAAGCAAGGAAAACGTCAGGTAGGTTCTACGTTTAAGCCTTTCGTATATGCTACCGCTATTGACCAGCTTCATTTGTCACCCTGTGACACCTTTCCAAATACAAAAATAACTATTGAAGCGGGGAAGTTTGGAAATCCGTTACCATGGAGTCCTGATAATTCTGATCGTGCTTATGGTGGATTTAGAACCTTAAAAAGTGCCTTGGCAAATTCGATAAATACAATTACCGCGCGATTAATGGATCAAGTAGGCCCTCAGCCTGTTATTGACATGGCCAAGAATTTAGGGATTGAATCTGATATTCCCGCAGTTCCTGCTATTGCCTTAGGTACGCCAGATTTAAGTGTTTATGAAATGGTGGCCGCCTATGCAACCTTTGCGAATAAAGGCGTGTACAACAAGCCTGTAATGGTCATGCGTATTGAAGATAAAAACGGAACAATCCTGTATCAATTTACACCAGAATCGAAAGATGTGCTGAGTGAAGAAGTGGCTTATGTGACCACTAATCTGTTACAAGGCGTTACGGAAGGAGGCTCTGGTACACGATTAAGACGAACAGGACCACCATCAACACTGTATAAGGAAATTATCACCGGATATCCGTATGCGTTTACAAACCCTATTGCGGGTAAAACAGGAACCACACAAAACCAAAGTGATGGTTGGTTTATGGGTATGGTACCCAATTTGGTTACCGGTGTTTGGGTAGGAGGCGAGGAGCGTGCGACGCACTTTAAGAGTATCGCTTACGGTCAAGGTGCGTCTATGGCGTTGCCAATTTGGGGACTTTTTATGAAAAAGTGTTATGCAGATAAAGATCTTGAGGTGTCTACAGGAGAGTTTGAACGTCCTGCAAATTTGTCTATCAATGTAGATTGTAGCAAACATAGCATGAACTCCTCATCGGATACCGACGGGTTTGACGATAGCTTAGATTTCTAAATCATAAGTTTAGTGAATAGTTAAAATCCCATTTAAAATGAAACGTCGTTTTAAATGGGATTTTTTTATGGATGTCATCGGAAATTAAGAAAAGTCACACCCTCTACACAGGCAATTCATTTTTGAATGGCTATTTTATTTCGTAATTTTCAAACTCCTAAAAATAATACTCATGATTAATAAAAAAGTAGCCAACGTTACCGAAGCCATGGAAGGGGTAAAGGACGAGATGACCCTTATGTTAGGTGGTTTCGGACTTTGTGGTATTCCTGAAAACGCGATCAATTATTTAGTAAAGATGAACGTGAAAGGGCTGACCTGTATTTCCAACAATGCTGGGGTAGATGATTTTGGTTTGGGATTGTTATTGCACAAGCGCCAGATTAAAAAGATGATTTCATCTTATGTTGGAGAGAACGATGAATTTGAACGCCAGATGCTCAGTGGCGAATTGGATGTGGAGCTCGTGCCTCAAGGTACACTTGTGGAACGTTGTAGAGCTGCGCAATCAGGGTTTCCTGCCTTTTTTACACCTGCCGGATACGGTACTGAAGTGGCCGAGGGTAAGGAAGTCCGCGAATTTAATGGTAAAATGTATGTTTTAGAGGAGGCTTTTAAAGCGGATTTTTCTTTTGTGAAAGCTTGGAAAGGGGATGCTGCCGGGAATTTAATATTTAAAGGAACTGCCAGAAACTTCAATCCTGCCATGTGTGGCGCTGCAAAAATTACGGTTGCTGAGGTTGAAGAACTCGTACCGGTTGGAAGTTTAGATCCGAATCAAATTCATATTCCGGGGATATTTGTACAACGTATCTTTGAAGGGAAGTATTATGAAAAACGGATTGAGCAACGCACGGTAATCAGTAAATAATTTTTCAATTTGAAAATTTGAAAATGAGAGATGATAAAGAAAATATCATAGTAAGATTGACTTTTGAATTTTCATTGAAAATTATTTCGTTTTCCGAAGAATTAAGAGCACTTCATAAGTATGAAATGGCTTCGCAAATTTTCAGAAGTGGCACATCCATTGGTGCGAATATCATGGAGGCTCAAAACGCCGAAAGTAGAGCGGATTTTATTCACAAATTTAAAATCTCAGCAAAGGAAGCGGATGAGCTCAATTATTGACTGAAGTTGTGTGAGGCATCATATTTTTATCCTAATCCGAGTAATGAGCTTCATGCAGAATTAAGATCAATTAGTTTAATTGTATCTAAAATTATTTCATCTAGTAAGAAAGGTTAATTATCAAATTTTCAAATCATCAAATTTTCAAATCATTTAATATGTTAGATAAAATAGGAATCGCAAAACGTATTGCAAAAGAAGTCAAGGATGGCTATTATGTTAATCTTGGCATCGGTATTCCAACACTTGTAGCCAATTATGTACGAGACGATATTGAAGTTGAATTTCAAAGTGAAAACGGTGTTTTGGGCATGGGCCCATTCCCCTTTGAAGGCGAAGAAGATGCCGATTTAATCAATGCAGGCAAACAAACCATAACGACCTTGCCGGGAGCGAGTTTTTTCGACTCGTCAATGAGTTTCTCTATGATTAGAGGACAACATGTGCATCTTACCATTTTGGGCGCTATGGAGGTCTCAGAAGAAGGCGATATTGCCAATTGGAAAATTCCCGGTAAAATGGTAAAAGGCATGGGAGGCGCCATGGATTTGGTAGCTAGTGCAGAAAATATTATTGTTGCCATGATGCATACCAACAAAGCAGGCGAATCGAAATTATTGAAAAAATGCAGTTTGCCACTCACGGGTGTAGGTTGCGTAAAGAAAATCGTCACCAATTTGGCCGTTTTAGAAGTAACCCCAGACGGCTTTAAATTGCTGGAACGTGCCCCAGGAATTTCAGTGGAAGACATTAAAAAAGCAACAGAAGGCACCTTAATTATTGAAGGCGATATTCCAGAGATGGTTTTATAAGAAGTCTAATATTTTTAATACAGAGCCACTACTACTCGAATGTTGACACAAAGCAATCGTGTAGTCGTGGCTTTATAGTGCTCAGAAGCTAAAGTTTTTTTTCGGAAGAAGTTAAGAACAGTATAAGATAAATCTCTAATACAGAGGTTAAATGTTAAAATTAAATGCATTTCATCGAATTATAAGGTATTTAAACTGATTTATTATAAATACCTTATATATTTACAAACCCAAATCTATCATAACTTAATTTATGTTTAGCCCCAAATCTACCATAATTTTTGACTTATGAATATGGTCCCAAATCTATCTAAACCTACCTTATCTCGAAGCAAAGTATTTGAGACCTTTCAAGAAACAGTGAGCTTGTTGAAAGGCATTTTGCTCCTTACAAAAAAATTATTCATGTTTTAATCCAGGTTCTGGAAGAGCATGATGGCATGGTGTTTTATTATGAAGCACATTTTTTTTCGGTGCTATTTCCACATCGTCTGTGTTAACGTTTGCCTAATCCTCCAACATAGAGATTTCAAAAGATGTAAAAATTTCACCGGTAATTAATCAGTGACAATCCATTTTAAATGTGCGTGATCTCGGTAGCATCTAAAATTGAATCACCCCGCAATCTTAAGAAGATTTGTGCAACTGCAATGGTGTCTTTTTCGCAGTAAATAATAATACGCTTAATATCATTTTCTTCATAATAAACCCGTCCCACCTCACTACCATCAATATCATCCTTTGGTGACGGTATTCCCAATACATTTGTCAGCAATTTCAAAGAGGTATAGTTTTTATAATCCCCGAATTTCCAAAGTTCCAAGGTGTCTAAATGTGGTACTTCCCACGGCTTTTTACCGAAGAGATTTAATTTGTTTGGCAGTTCAATACTGTGAATGATCATTCTTCTGGCGATATAAGGGAAATCAAATTCTTTCCCATTATGCGCACACAATAAGTGCTTAGGTTGATTGAAATGGGATAGGATCAGGTTTTTGAAATCTTTAAGGATTGTAGGTTCACCTCCAGAAAATGAAGTTACACGAAACGTTCTAGCGGTACCTTCAAGTTTAAAATAGCCAACAGAAATACACACAATTTTTCCGAACTCCGCCCAGATCCCTGCACGTTCGTAAAAGGCTTCCGCCGAAATATCAGCCCGTTGATATTTTGACTTCAACTCCCAAAGCTCCTGCTTGGTGTGGTCCAAATCAGAAAAATGTTGTGTTTCTGGTACCGTTTCAATATCCAGAAACAGGAGGTCTTCAAGGTTGAGTTTGTTGATCATAATTTAGTATTGAGCCATCATTTCATAACCTTCATCAATATACGTATAAATGTCTTCCGTAAAAGCATCTACGGACTCGTCCACTTTTAAGGATTGGTGTCCCAAACGTACAATAATAACATTGTCATCAGGTTGCACAATAACATATTGACCCAAATGACCGCGCATCATAAAGAAATCTTTGCCCTTATGATCCTGTATCAACCACCATCCGTAACCATATTCGGGGCTTTTAGGAAAGCGCGGGGTTACCGACTTTGTTACAAATGCAGAATCCAATATTTGTTTGCCGTTCCATTTGCCGTGATCTTTAAATAACTTGCCATAACGCGCAAAATCCTTGGCATTACTGGCAATACAGCAATAAGCTTTGACGAGATCATGGGCTTTGCTATCCACTTGCCATAGCGTGGCGTTTTCTGATTCTAAGGGTTTCCAGAACGATTCCGACAGATACTCATACAGTTCTTTGCCGGTAGCTTTTTCAATAACCATCGCTAAGAGTTGGGTGTCGCCACTGGCATATTTATAGGTTTGCCCAGGTTCGTCAACTACTTTTAATCCGAGGATGACTTTTTCTAAATCATCATCAAAATAGGCGCGTGTGGTTATGGATAATGGCGAATAATAGGCTTCGTCCCAATTGGTTCCTGAGTTCATTGAGGATAGGTCGCCCACGGTCATTTTAGCGGCTTTACCTTCACTAAATTCTGGGAAAAAATCGGCAACCGGTTGGTCCAAACTTTTAATATGACCTTGCTCTATGGCTTTTTGCATCAATCCCGAAACATAACTTTTAGCCATTGAAAATGAGTTGGATTTGGAGTTTTCATCATAGCCGTCGTAGTAATTTTCAAACCAAATACTATCATTTTTAATGATCACATAGGCTATTGTGCCTAGTTCCTTATTTATGTTTTGAAGCGCTTCCGTTTCTGTGGCAGAATTGTAATTGACGTGATTTGGCCAAGGCTGTGCGGTGCCATTTTCTACAATTTGGTTATCAAATTGTTTGTAATCATCAAGATAGGCGGTAGAATGGCCTTTCAAATAAATGGTTCTTACGGCTTTTAGTAAATAGTCCGTATCTGTAATGTACAATACAGCAACTGTCAGGACAAGTAAAGCGAGGATCCATTTCAGGGAAGTTTTTAGCATTTTCATAAATTGGTGTTAGGAAGAATAAATATAGGGAAATTTGTGTAGCAATCTCTATTTGTCATTCCGACGAAGTTATTTTGTCATTCCGACAGATTTGTTTTGTCATTCCGACGGAGGAGGAATCACATCAGGCATTTGTTAATCGTAAACCGAGAACTTCACAATTTGTGATTGCGACGTAGGAGGAATTCAAACGTTGGTGTTGAGGGAAATAAATATATGGCATTTGTTGATTGTAACACCATGACCTTTTTGTTTTGTCATTCCGACGTAGGAGGGATCACATCAGGCACTTGAATACCGTAAGCCGAGAACTTCCTAATTAATGATTCCCACGGAGGAGGAATTCAAACATTGGTGTTGAGGGAAATAAATATATGGCATTTGTTGATTGTAACACCATGACCTTTTTGTTTTGTCATTCCGACGGAGGAGGAATCACATAATCAGAGACTCTGAAAAACGTTAAATTTAAAACATTTATTAATTTGATATAGGAAACAAATGATTCAAGAATTCAAAACTTTCATTGTGCTCACGGATTAAATTGAGTTTCTTTTCCCTCCTCCAACCTTTTAATTCTTTCTCTCTGGCAATGGCAAGTTGTATCCAACTAAATTGTTCATAATACACTAAATATTGCAGATTATATTTTGCGGCAAATGTGTTCTTTTTAAGTCGGATATTTTCCTGGTGTTGTTGGAGTCTGATATGTAATTTATTGGTCACTCCTATATAGAAGGTACTTCTGTAAGGGTTGGTAATAATATACACATAGTAAGAGTGACTTCCTTGAGTGAATTCAATCATTTCTCTAGGTTTTAGCTGATATCCCTGTTTGGGAATAATCTAAGATAGCGAATTAGTCGACTCATTACTATAGGGATTGGAGAATTTTACATGTCATAAGAAGTGAGGTTTTTGGGTGCAAACTATGGGATTCCTCCTTTGTCGGAATGACAAATTCGAAATAGAGGTTGCTGCTTATAGGGGCTCTCTTGTTAGATGAGGTGTTTGGGTGTTTCTTTATGGGATTCCTTCTTCGTCGGAATGACAATCGCACACATTTTAGGAGAGGAGTTTAAGTGTTTCTTTATGGGATTTCTCCTTCGTCGGAATGACAAACTAAAAAATTTTAGATATGGTGTTTGGATGTTTCTTTATGGGATTCCTCCTACGTCGGAATGACAAACTCTGAATTATTTTAGGTAAGGAGTGGACGTCATGATTTAGAAGATTTCTTCTTTCTGGAATGAAAATCTAAAATAAGCGCTGTTGTTTATAAGGGCTTTCGTGTTCTAAAAGCCATTGCTTGCGCGATAGTCCGCCGGCATACCCAGTCAAACTACCATCGCTGCCAATAACACGATGGCACGGGACTACAATCCAAAGCGGATTCTTGCCATTGGCATTGGCTACCGCACGTATGGCTTTTACATCTCCTAATTGTTGCGATAATTGTAAATAGGAGCGTGTTTTTCCATACGGAATGGTCTGTAAGGCATCCCAGACTCTTTTCTGAAAATCAGTGCCTTCAGGGGTGAGATTGAGGTCAAATATTGTACGGGTGCCTTCAAAATATTCTGAAAGTTGATGGACGCAATCTTCAAGTGCTACTGGAATAATATCCGTAAGCTTTTCTTCTGAGTTTAAAATAGAAATAGAAGAAATACCATATTCATCACCTACAATTTTGGTAAACCCCAAGGGCGTCGATATCATGCAGTGTTCCACTAGTTTTTTGGTGTAGAGTTGTCGTCATGATGTTTGATGACGTCCTTATGTTCAACTTCCTCGTTGAGCATTCCTAAACGTTTGGCGCGAGATTCCCAACTTTTTCTAGCCTGCTCCTGAAGGTCAGCAACATTATCGCTTTCGTCCATGATTTCGAGCCCGAGCAACGTTTCAATCACATCTTCCATAGTGACCAAACCTGTTACCGTCCCATATTCATCAACCACCAAGGCCATATGATTTTTACTCTCTACTAATTTTTCAAATAAGATTGGAATGGGCAAATTGCGTTCAACAATGATAATTTCCCGTCGAATATCCGCCAATGTTTTTGAGTCATTATCAAGTGCCATTTCTCTATAAATGTCATCTTTTAAAACAAGACCGGTAATATTATCTGGATTTTCGGAATAGACTGGAATTCTTGATACGCGAAGCTCTTGATTGTTGTCAAAAAATGTTTTGACCGATGTCATTTCATCTTCGGAAACCATTATGGTACGTGGGGTCATGATATCTTTAGCTAAAATCTTTTTAAAGTTCAGCAGATTTTTAATCACCTTACTTTCGGATTCATGGAATACACCTTCGTCATGGGCAATATCAGTCATGGCCAAAAAACTATCTCTACTCACCGTACTGACATGTGCATTTTTGCCGCCAATCAGCTTGGTTGTCAATTGTAACACCCAAAGGATACCCGTATATTTTAATGGAAAAATTAAAATGTTAAGGGCAGCAGTGGTAAATCCTCCCAGTTTTTTCCAATAAGTTGCACCGATGGTTTTTGGGATGATTTCAGACAACACCAAAATTAAAAGGGTCATGACTGCGGATACAATCAAAATGGAATTATCGCCATTTCCAAAAACTTTTTCGGCCTGTACACCTACTAAGATCGCGCCCACGGTGTGTGCAATAGTGTTGAGTGTTAAAATGGCAATCAGCGGCTTATCGACATCTTTTTTTAAGGCTTCTAAAGATTCAGCGTAACTCTTTTTTTCTTTCTTCTTAATGTTGATAAAAGTTGGTGTCACACTCAATAACACCGCTTCCAATATGGAACATAGAAATGAAAAGAAAATGGAAATAAAGGCATAAAGGATTAATAAGGTCATGTATCTTGAAGTTTATATGCTAATTTAAGGATATTATTAGATTCTGCGTTTGTGTTTTGCTGAAAACAATACAACTTAACTCTGTAGAATGGTGCTGGTACCAACCACGCCGTATTCAGAAATACGATCTATAAAGGGGAACAGGGCTTTATTATTTAAGAATATCCGAGAATAGAGAGACGGTCTTATTCAGTGATCCGATCGCAACGTGCATTTTTTATTGATTGACGATTTGATTGTAGATGTGCAAATAGTACTCTATTTCTGAAATTTTTAAATGAATGATGACTTTGGTCGTCACGTCTAATTTTCAGGATGGAGTTTGAGGGAATTGCTCGAAACACCTCCGATGCCGAAAACTGCCCTGTTTTGCCCTTTATGTTTGATTATCCAAAACTACTGAGCGCCTTAAGGAAGTCCCATTTATTAATGAAACTGCTCTAAAGCGCTCAAATTGAAATTTATGAAATTGAAACTATGAATTTAAAATTCTAATAACATCCTTTGCAAAGTAAGATGCAATCACATCAGCTCCAGCACGTTTTATAGCGGTAATTTGTTCCATAACCACGGCATCATGGTCTAACCAACCTTTTTCAGCCGCAGCTTTTACCATCGCATATTCGCCAGAAACCTGATAGACGGCTACAGGTACATCTACCGCATTTTTTATTTCGCGTACAATATCTAAATAGCACAATCCTGGTTTTACCATCACAATGTCAGCGCCTTCATCAATATCCATTTCGGTTTCTCTAATGGCCTCAAATCTATTGGCATAATCCATTTGGTAGGTTTTCTTGTCTTTAGGGATATTCTTCATATTTACCGGAGCAGAATCTAGTGCATCACGGAAAGGACCATAAAACGCAGAAGCATACTTGGCGGAATAGCTCATAATACCTGTATCCGTAAAGCCTTCATCTTCTAAAGCCTCTCTAATGGCTAAAATGCGACCGTCCATCATATCACTCGGTGCCACAAAATCAGCGCCAGCGTTGGCATGTGAAACACTCATTTGGGCCAACATATCAGCACTCTCATCATTTAAAATTAGACCATTCTCTACTATGCCATCATGTCCATACTTTGAATACGGATCAAAAGCCACGTCAGTCATCACCAGCATACTAGGACAGACATTTTTAACCGTTTTTATCGCACGTTGCATTAAACCGTTGGTATTTAAAACTTCTTTACCCGAATTGTCTTTAAGATTGTCAGGTACTTTTACAAATAATAATACCGACTTTAAACCCATGTTCCACAGTTCTTTCACTTCTTTTTCAAGCAAGTCTAAACTATAACGGTAGTAGTTTGGCATGGAGGCAATTTCTTCCTTTACGTTTTTGCCTTCAACAACAAAAAGTGGGACTAAAAAATCGTTTGGGGAGATGATGGTTTCTCTCACCAATGAACGGATAGATTCGTTTGCTCTCAATCGTCTATTTCTTCTTAATGGGTACATAATTTAAATCTTCAAGTTGCAGTGTTTAATCTGCAGTTAATATAATACGTAAAACACTCACGTTGTTTATGATATATTGATCCAATCCACTGGCTTTTTCAATACGTTTAATAATTTTTCTTCGTCGCTTCCTTTTTCAGGATGATGGTCATACACCCATTGCACATGTGGGGGTAAACTCATCAAAATACTTTCAATACGGCCATTGGTTTTTAATCCGAACAAGGTGCCTTTATCATGCACTAAATTGAATTCTACATAGCGTCCACGACGTATTTCCTGCCAAGTTCTATTTGCATCCGTATAAGTTAAGTGTTTTCGCTTTTCAACAATTGGAACATAAGATTCTAGGAAGCTATTGCCTACTTCAGTGACAAAAGCATACCAATCTTGCATTGAAAAGGTATCTGTTGATTTGCAATAATCAAAAAACAAACCACCAACACCGCGGGCTTCATCACGGTGGGCATTCCAAAAATAGGCGTCGCATTTCTTTTTATAAAAATCATAATATTCCGGATGGTGTTTGTCGCAGGCTGTTTTGCAAACCTGATGAAAATGAACGGCATCTTCTTCAAACAAATAATAAGGGGTTAAATCCTGTCCGCCACCAAACCAAGAATCCACAATATTACCTTTTTGGTCATATAATTCAAAATAACGCCAATTGGCATGGACGGTCGGGACCATCGGGTTTTTTGGGTGTAAGACCAAGCTTAGGCCACAGGCAAAAAAGTTGGCGTCAGTTACGCCAAAGTACTGTTGCATACTCTCCGGCAATTCGCCATGAACCGCCGAAATATTGACGCCTCCTTTTTCAAAAACGTCTCCATTTTCTATAACGCGCGTTCTGCCGCCGCCACCTTCTGGACGTTCCCAAACATCTTGCTGGAATTTTGCTTTGCCATCAACTTCCTCAAGTTTTGAAGTGATGGTATCCTGTAATTCTAAAATGTAATTGTAAAATCTATCTTTCATGTCTTTAATTCAAAAAGTTCCATATCCATAGGGGCTTCATTAACGGGGGTAAATTCATTGACTAAGGTTTGTTTCCACTTAAAACCAGAATTTAAAGCGACATTCACGCTCGATTCATTGGTTTTATGGGAAATGATTTGCAGTGTTTTTAAACCCATTACTTCACTCACATGGGTAGATACTGCCTTAATCGCTTCGGTTATCAAACCTTTACCTTTGTGGTGTTTTCCAATGCAGTAGGCAAATTCACCTTGTTTAATATCCCACTGGATTTGTTTTAAAATGATCAATCCTATAATTTGAACTTGATATTTATCTTTGATGACAAATACAAATCCTTCCTTCATTTCAGCCGCTTCAATTTTTCTTTTGATATAATTGCGTGTGCTTTCCAGTGTTCTATTGTCGGCCAAGGTCAGCGGTAAAAAGCGAATAAAACGCTCGGTATTGGATACTAAGAGCTTGTTCAGCTGCAACGCATCATCGGGCTGTAATACTGAAATGCTAATTGTATCTGAACTATATATCATGAGATGTTAGTCTGTTTTGCGCTTTTAGGGCTTTTACGGTTTCAGTTGAAGCTGCAGTTACTGATAGGGGTAACACCAGGATAATTCCTATCA
Source organism: Gelidibacter salicanalis (assembly GCF_016469035.1). GTDB lineage: Bacteria > Bacteroidota > Bacteroidia > Flavobacteriales > Flavobacteriaceae > Gelidibacter > Gelidibacter salicanalis_A. The sequence goes on from NZ_JAEHJZ010000004.1 coordinate 363,294, forward strand.
CCGGAATCAAAAGGAAGAGCATAAATACAATCCCGTTTCCAATGGCCAATCCGCGATGTTCTTTTACAAATGTGATGCTTTCATCATACTTAAAATGGCGCTCCAAGGTGTAGTCCATATTTCCAAAACCTGCGTAATAGGCTTGGACTAAAAACAGCAAAATGGTTGAAATGATGTCCACAACCGGAATAAAACCAATAAGAAGGATGGGAATGGTAAATAGCAATTCCAACAACAAATTCCGAAGGTTAATCCTTGTACCGCGCCATAGCTGTTCTGTAAACGATGTGTCCCGATGTTTGTGTCGCTCCACACCTAACAAATGGGCTTCTATTTTTTCTGACACAGGGCTCATAAATGGCGCTGCCAAGGCCATAACGATATGTTTGTAAAGCACAAACCCTAAGATAAGGATGAGAACCCCGCTTAATATTTCACTGATGAGGAAAAATGTTTCTTTTCCCCAATCCCATATCCACAATTTTGAAATATAAACTCCAAAATTATCAGATAGGCCATACGCTGTAATGATTATGGTAGTGGCAACGGTGATACTGATGCCTATAGGCACACCAAAATACTTCCAAAGTTTGAGTTTGGAAATCAGTTTGAACGTCCCAGCATAGGCTTTTATGCCTTTAAAAATATTGCGCACCATAGATTGAGATAAAACCTCATAGTTCAGAAATATCCGGACTCAAAATCTATGAGGTTTTTATGTGTTAGTTTGGACTTTTATATTCCTTTACCGCATCAATAAACGCCTTGGCATTATCTAACGGGATATTAGGTAAAATTCCATGACCTAAATTTACAATATATCTGTCTTTACCAAACTCATTAATCATTTGATTTACCATCTTTTTGATTTCTGCAGGTGGTGAAAATAACCGGGTAGGATCAAAATTACCTTGTAAGGTGATTTTTCCGCCAGATAAATACCGTGCATTTTGTGGAGAACAGGTCCAATCAATACCCAAAGCAGATGCATTAGAATTTGCCATATCGTGTAGCGCAAACCAACAGCCTTTACCAAAGGCAATCACAGGAGCATCGTCCTTTAAGGCTTCAATAATTTGGTTGATGTATTGCCATGAAAATTCTGTGTAATCCGTAGGAGATAACATGCCTCCCCAGGAATCAAAAATTTGAACAGCATCACAACCCGCCGCTACTTTTGCTTTTAGATAAGCAATGGTCGTATCGGTAATTTTTTGCAACAATTGATGCGCTGCCATAGGGTTTGTAAAACAAAACTGTTTCGCCTTGTCAAAGTTTTTGCTGCCTTGACCTTGTACACAGTAGCACAAAATAGTCCATGGTGAACCTGCAAAACCTATAAGTGGCACCTCGTCATTCAGCATTTGCTTGGTGACTTTAATGGCTTGCATCACATAGTCCAATTCTACATGCACATCAGGTACAATTACATTATCCACATCTTTTTGGGTGCGCACAGGATTTGGCAAATACGGACCAAAATCAGGTTTCATTTCCACCTCAATATTCATGGCTTGTGGAATCACTAAAATGTCGCTGAATAAAATGGCAGCATCCATACCGTACCGCCTTATGGGTTGTACGGTAATTTCACTGGCCAATTCTGGAGTGCGGCAACGTGTAAAGAAGTCGTATTTGGCTTTTATTTCTTGGAATTCTGGTAAGTAACGTCCCGCTTGGCGCATCATCCAAACTGGTGGGCGATCTACTGTTTCTCCTTTTAATGCTCTTAAGTATAAATCGTTTTTTATCATGTCCCACATTCCTGCGCTGGCAAGAATCTCCTTGTTTTAAGTTATAATTATTCTGTTAAATTAGTGAAACTCAATTTTTAAAAGTTGCGAAGCAATGAATTAAAAATTGNNGTCGAGGTTGTTCATTTTAAAAATATGGTGTTGTAAATACAACCTATTAAATCTGTATTCCTATTGAATAAAACCGGACGGTGCTAATCGTTATGCGTAAGTTTCGTTTACCAAATCAATCACACTCTCAACCGTTGGAATTTTCGCAACGCGCACGTCTTCAAAATACTTTTTGGCTTCCGTAGCAGTCGTGTCGCCTATACAGTAAGCTACTTTATTATCCGGCTCATTGTTTTCAAGATACGCAGCTATCGTAGAAGGGCTATAAAACATAATGCCTTTTACTTTTGAGTCGATTTTTTCCGAATCCAGAATGGTTTTATAAGCTTCTACCTCATTTACCTTAATGTGATTTTTCTCTAGGGTTTGTGATATTTCATCCAATCTGATATCACTACAAAAATGAGTCACTTCAGTCCCGTCAAGATATTCCACTAGATATTCAGCGAGTAATTTTGCGTAGTTTTCAGAATGTTTGACTTTTCCGATTTTGGCTTCAATAAGTTTTTTAGTACGACGCCCTACACAGTAAATGTTCTTAAACTGTAATTCTTCTTTAGGAACAATAGCAGTAATCGCTTCTACAGCATTTTGGCTGGTGATGATGACGTTTTCAATAGGTGATTTTAAAAGTGGCTTGGGAATTCTGTTCAAGCTTATTTTTAAAAAATCTGTACTCTCTACATTAACATTTTGAAAACGCTGACGTTGCACCTCAGACAAGTTCTTGGTAGAGAATATTTGTATATTTTTATCGGCATCTTCAAGATCATTCATGATTCTACTTCCGCCACGTTCTAGCACATAGTCTGCAGCGTATTGTGCGATATTGTGATGATTGCCGAGTTTCTCTTTACGAGTCACTTCAATTTTCTTGCTGCCATCTAAACTCAACAAGACCCCTTGAAAGGATACTTCTTCGTTTTTGATAAATGCCAATGCACCAATTGGGGCAGAACAACCACCTTCCAATAGATTTAAAAATCGACGCTCAATGGTGGTGCAAATCTCTGTTTCCTCATGATTGATGTCGTTGCAGATGGCTAGTATTTCCTCATCGTCTTCACGAGCGGTAACCATAATAGCGCCTTGACCGGGTGCTGGTACCATCCACTCTAAGTTAATAGCTTCTTCTGGGCGCACACCAATTCTACCAATACCAGCTGCAGCAAATATAGCGGCATCCCAATGGTCATTGTCTTCCAGTTTTTGTAAACGGGTATTGACATTGCCTCTTAAGCCAACAATAGTATGTGTTGGGTAACGGTTAAGCCACTGGGCTTTACGTCTTAAACTTCCCGTAGCAATAATGGCCTCCCTTTGCGATAAAAACTCTTCATTATCCTTAAAAACCAAGGTGTCTCTAACATTCCCGCGCTTTATAACAGCGGCCTGAACAATACCTACAGGTAAGAGCGTTGGGACATCTTTAAGAGAATGGACGGCTATATCAATTTTATTATTGAGCATGGCTGTGTCTAAAATTCTCGTAAAGACGCCTGTAATGCCTAACTCGTAAATGGGTTTGTCAAGCAGCATATCGCCAGTTGATTTTACGGGAACCAAGACGGTTTTATGACCCAAATGTTCGAGTTGTTGTTGTACAGTTTTGGCTTGCCATAGCGCAAGTTCGCTATCGCGGGTACCAATTCTTATAAGTTTAGACATGTGTTGGAGATTCTAACTGAAACACTTTTTTGATAAGTTCAATGCTGTCGTCAGTAGACATATCATCGTTTTTAAGATGGTATGCAAAGTGGTTAGTAATTTTTTGGATGATATTATTGCTGATCAATTCGGCTTGTGCTTCATTAAAATCAGCATGTTTTTTACGCTGCGTCTCTAATTCCGCATTCTTGAAATCGAGCAACTTGTGTTTTAAAGCATTGATGGTAGGCGCGAATTTTCTGGTGGCCAACCAACTGTTAAAATCTAATTTCACTTCTTCAAGAATTTGTTCAGCAACCGGAATAAACGCTTTCCTTCGCTCTAAAGTGTCATCAGTCATTTGGGATAAATCGTCCAAATGAATTAAGGTTACATTATCTAATTCTGTCACGTCTTGGTTTACGTTTCTAGGAATAGATAAATCTAAAATCAATAATGGTTTATTGGATTGGATACAGTATTTATCCACTGTGGGGTTAAGCGCTCCGGTAGCAACAATCAAAATGTCAGACACGTTGATCTCTTCTTGAAGATTGGCATAATCTTTTACCAACAAATTAAATTTACCAGCAACTTCTTCTGCTTTGGTTTTAGTTCGGTTGATAAGTGTAATATGTTCGTTTTTGGTGTGTTTTACAAGATTTTCACAGGTATTTCTACCAATTTTTCCTGTTCCAAAAAGGAGAATATTTTTGGTGGATACGTCTTTAACTGTATTTAAAATATAATGAACGGAAGCAAAAGATACAGAAGTGGCGCCAGAAGAAATTTCTGTTTCTGTCTTAATACGTTTGCTGGCTTGAATGACCGCATTTATCAAACGTTCGGTAAACGCATTGAGTAAACCTGATTTTTTAGAAACTCTTGCGCTTTTTTTAAGTTGACTTATAATTTCGAAATCTCCCAAAATTTGACTGTCAAGACCAGAACCTACACGAAACATGTGGGAGATGGCCTCTTTATTTTTATAAATGTAGGCTACTTCTTGAAATTCTTCAACAGTGCCATTAGTATTGTCACAAAGTAGTTTGATGAGTTGGTATGGGTGTTCTGCAAAGCCGTAAATTTCGGTACGGTTACAGGTTGAGGTTACAATTAAACTCTCAATGCCCTCTGCCTTTGCCTGGTTAAGAAGATTCTCTTTGGATGATTCATCCAAACTAAAATGCCCTCTAACATCGGCATCCGCTTTTTTATAGCTTAGACCAATAGCATAAAAATATGTGCCTCTTGTCATGTGGTAATGCTCCATAACTGATTTGGAAATTTTCATAGCAAAAATAGAAATGAGAATCGAATAAAAACAACGCTCAAGGAACTATTAGTGTCGCTTGTGGTTTTTTAGAGGTATAATTTATAAAAGTATGATAAATATCATACTTTTGCAGTCATAACAGTACTTTTTCAAGCTTTAGTTTAGAATCGATCTAAATAAAGACTTATAATTATGAAGATTATGGAATTAAAAAATGTCGCTAAAGGTTCTTTTGAAGAGACGCAAGTTGAAGAAGGATTTTTCGTATTGACCTGTCAAAATGAGAGTCCATTGGCAAAGGTTGCCCAACGTGAAATAGATAGTAATTTTATTCAATTCCACTTTTGTTTAAAAGGCTCCAGCAAGTTTATTTTTAATGAAGGACGCTACGCTTTGGATATTTTAGAAGAGAATTCGCTTTTACTTTACAATCCGCAACGCGATTTGCCAATCCATTTAGAAATGCAGCCCAACACTTGGTTGGTATCTATATTGATCTCAATTAAGAAATTCCACGGCTTATTTTCGCAAGAAGCCGATTATATCACGTTTTTGAGCGATGACAATAAGGATAAGAAATACTATAAGGATGGTAAGATTTCGCCTTCTTCTGCCATTGTGTTGACCCAATTGATGCATTATAATTTGAATTCGTCAATTAAAAACTTGTATTTTAAAGGCAAAGCTTACGAATTGTTGAGCCTCTACTTCAATAGAAATGAAGATGCCAATATTGAACAATGTCCGTTTTTGGTAGATGAAACCAATGTCATAAAAATCAGGAAGGCCAAAGATATTGTCATCTCCAGAATGGCAGAACCACCAACATTACAAGAGTTGTCAGATGAAATTGGATTGAATTTAAAAAAACTTAAAGAAGGTTTTAAGCAAATTTACGGGGATACCGTCTATAGTTTTTTGTTTGATTATAAGATGGAAGTCGCTAGAAAGCTTCTGGAATCAGGTGAGCATAATGTCAATGAAGTGGGCTTAAAAGTAGGGTATAGTGCATCAAGTCATTTTATAGCAGCATTCAAAAAGAAGTTTGGCACCACACCCAAAAAATATTTAATGTCCTTATCTTCGTAAATCTAAATCCCCGCTGCATTATTTTAGAATAAATGAAAATGTGGGCTTTATAAATAATTGAAGTTTAATTAAATGATCCCGAAGTTTTTGGGACTGCCTTCTCAGGAATAAAATATGAAAAAAGGAGTACTACTCGTCAATCTCGGTTCGCCAGAGAGCCCAACACCAGAAGCTGTTAAGCCTTATTTAGGTGAGTTTTTAATGGACGAACGTGTTATTGATGTGCCACTTTGGGCACGGACGCTCATTGTAAAAGGCATTATTTTGAATACCCGTCCTAAAGCCTCTGCGGCCGCCTATAAAAAAATATGGTGGGATGAAGGATCGCCGCTCATCGTAATTTCTGAGCGCCTTCAAAAGAAAATACAACAAAAAACGACTCTTCCAGTTGCTTTAGCCATGCGTTATGGCAGCATGACCATCAAAAAAGGACTCCAAGAGTTGGTAGACAAAGGGGTGGAAGAGGTGTTCTTGATGCCATTGTATCCGCAATTTGCCATGGCAACTACTGAAACCATCTTGGTTTTGGCCGAAGAGATTCGAAAAGAACATTTTCCAAACCTTAAAATAACCGATTTAAAAGCGTTTTACAATCGCGAAGATTATATTGACGTGCTCTCCAATTCTATTGCTGGACATTTAGAAAATAATCCTTACGAGCATTTACTGTTTTCGTATCATGGGGTTCCAGAACGTCATATCCGCAAACGTGATATTACAAAATCGCATTGTAAAATCGATAAGAGCTGCTGCATCACACCATCGCCAGCGCACGAATTTTGCTACCGTCACCAATGTTTGGAAGTCACCCGTCTGGTGGCTGAAAAATTGAATTTGGCACCGGGAACCTATTCCAGTTCCTTCCAATCGCGATTAGGATTTGATCCGTGGTTGCAACCACCTACAGATTTGACGATTGAACGTTTTGGAAAACAAGGCGTTAAAAAAATGGCGGTCGTCACACCAGCTTTTGTGAGTGATTGTCTTGAAACCTTGGAAGAAATTGCTATGGAAGGCGAAGAGATTTTTCACGAAATGGGCGGAAAAGAATTTACAACCGTACCGTGTTTAAATGACGATGACGAATTTGTAACCTTACTATCCAACTGGATTAACGACTGGGCCACTCCTGAAACCGTCACCGCATAATGGCAAATGATTCCTCACAGGATTTGGGTACAAAACCCATTAGCAAGCTTTTGATAAGGCAGGCTCTTCCGGCGTCTATCGGAATTTTGGTGATGTCACTCAATATTCTGGTAGATACCATTTTTGTGGGGAATTGGATTGGAGCAACCGCAATTGCCGCCATTAACGTGGTGTTGCCGGTATCGTTTTTTATTGCGGCTTTAGGGATGTCCATCGGTATTGGTGGGTCTTCTATTATTTCTAGAGCGCTTGGGGCTAATAATTATCAAAAAGCGCTCAAAACTTTTGGCAATCAAATTACCTTAACCTTGGTGCTGACCATGACCTTGGTGACTGTTGGTTTGCTTTTTGCCAGTAGCATTATCGATTCCTTTGGTGGGAAAGGGGCCATCTTTGAACCCGCAAAAATCTATTATGAAATTGTCCTTTACGGGGTGCCTGTGTTGGCGCTTTGTATGATGGCCAATACCGTGATTCGTGCAGAAGGGAAGCCAAAATTTGCCATGTATGCCATGATGATTCCATCGGTCAGTAACTTGATTATGGATTATATCTTTATCTACATCCTAGATTACGGAATGGCGGGTGCAGCGTGGGCTACAACACTATCATACGTATTCTGTTTGCTGTTTATCATTTGGTTTTATGCTTCCAATAAATCGGAATTAAATCTCAATTTTTCACATTTAGGATTGAACTTTCCTATTGTTAAAGAAATCAGTTCGTTGGGCTTTGTCACCTTGGCAAGGCAGGCCGTGGTAAGTATCACTTATTTATTTATGAACAATATCCTGTTTGATTTAGGAGGTGAAACTTCAGTGACCTCTTATGCTATTGCGGGTAGAATGTTATTGTTTGCCATGTTCCCAGTTTTGGGGGTTACTCAAGGCTTTTTGCCTATAGCAGGCTATAATTACGGTGCTGAAAACTTCCATCGGGTTAGGGCAACACTTAATATCGCTATTAAATATGCTGCTATTTTGGCCTCCATCGTATTTATTGTGTTGATGCTATTCCCTGAACAAATTACCCGAATGTTTACTACAGACGCTGATGTGTTACGTCAGGCACCTAATGATATGCGTTGGGTATTTGCCGCCACACCCATTATTGCTTGGCAATTAATTGGTGCTGCCTATTTTCAGGCTATCGGTAAAGCCAGACCTGCTTTGTTGTTGACCTTGTCTAGGCAGGGTTTTTTCTTTATTCCGCTCATCTTAATTTTACCTCAGTTTTATGGCGAATTGGGTGTGTGGATCTCTTTTCCAATTTCCGATGTGCTCGCAACAATCGTGACGGCTTATTTTTTAAATCGCGAAATCAAAAAGAATTTAATACCTAAAGATGTTTGATTAATTTTACACCATGGAATACTACAACTACATAAAATCCCTACATCTTATTTTTGTCATTACGTGGTTTGCTGGACTGTTCTACATTCCGAGATTATTTGTATACCAAATTGAAGCCTCCCAAAAACCATCTCCGGACAGGGAAATTTTAGGAGATCAACTCAAATTGATGGCCAAACGTTTATGGAATATCATTACGTGGCCGTCCGCAATTCTAGCCACTATTTTTGCCGTTTGGTTAATTATTTTAATGCCAGCATGGTTGCACCAGGGTTGGATGCATGTAAAATTACTGTTTGTGGTACTATTGATTATTTATCATTTAAAAACCCATCAGTATTACAATCAACTTCAGCGTGGAGAGGTTAAAAAAACCTCCAATTTTATGCGACTTTGGAACGAGGGAGCCACATTTATTCTATTTTCAGTAGTCTTTCTTGTCATCCTTAAAAATTCAATCAATTGGATATTTGGAGTGGTTGGCATCATTGTATTAGGCGTGCTGATAATGTTGGGTTTTAAGATTTACAAAAACATACGCGCAAAAAATCCAAATGCCTAATATTTAAAATGCCCTGTTTTGAGTGATTCAACCTCCTAATGGGAATTTGGTGTTTTAAATGGTGAACATTCCCAAAGGAGTGATTTGGTGTGATTATTGCTATATTTATCCTGCTACAATTTTTTAAATGAAACTCAGACGACTTTCCTTACGTGTACGTATCTTTTTTGCAATGATTTTGTTGGTGCTTATTGCCTCAGTCCTTATTGCCGCCGTAACAATTTATCAGTACAATGAAGAGGCACAAGATTACCATCGGGATCGTTTGGAGCGGAAGGAAGATAATATTAAACGCCATATTGATTTTGTTATTAGGGAAACAACCTGGGAGGTGAAAACTGAAAATATCCGGTTGATTTTTATGAATGAGATTTATAAAATTGCGGATATCCATCACTTGCAAGTGAACCTGTTCGATCTTGAAGGTGGATTAATTAAATCTTCAAAGTCCAGTATTGAAGGTGATACCATTGCAAAATGTTTAAATGCAGATATTTTAAATGGTCTTTCCAACACGGCACAACATCGCTATGTGGAAAAAACAGTGCTTAACAACCAAACATTTCAATCGTCTTATACCTATATCACGGATAAAAAATTTAAACCCATAGCAATTCTGAATTTGCCATATTTGGAAAATGATGAATTTCTAAATAAGGAATTACGAGAGTTTTTGGAGCGCTTAGGCTATGCCTATTTAGTGATGCTCGTTTTGGCAATTTTATTGGCCTATTTTCTTTCTAAATACATTACTAAGTCGCTGAAGACCATTAGTGATAAAATAAAGGAGACAAGACTCGGAAAACAGAATAAACGCATTGAGATTGCATCGTCAAGCGAAGAAATTGCTACGTTGGTAAATTCTTATAATAGCATGATTGATGAATTGCAAGAAAGTGCCGTAAAATTAGCAACTTCAGAACGGGAGCAGGCTTGGCGTGAGATGGCGAAACAAGTGGCCCATGAAATTAAAAATCCGCTGACACCAATGCGTTTAAGCGTACAAAGTTTTCAGCGCAAATTTGATCATGGTGATCCTGAAATCTATCACAAAGTAGATGAATACAGCCAAACACTCATTCAACAAATAGATACCATGAGTTCTATTGCCTCGGCGTTTTCAAATTTTGCCAAGATGCCCGCACAGCAAAATGAAACACTCAATGTGGTTCAAATTGTAAAGTTGGCTTTAGATATCTTTAGTGAAGATTACATTGTTTTTATTGCCGATGAAAAGGAGATTATTGTGCAATTGGACCGTACACAATTGATACGGGTGGTAACCAACTTGGTTAAAAATGCCACGCAGGCCATTTCAGGGGATAATGACCCTAAAGTGGTGGTGAGCGTTATGTCTGAAGATCATTTGGTAAAAATTGCGGTATCAGATAATGGAAAAGGGATTTCCGAAGAAAACATTCCGAGAATTTTTGAGCCTAAGTTTACCACAAAATCCAGCGGGATGGGGCTTGGATTGGCGATGGTCAAAAATATAGTGGAAACCTACAAAGGAACAATTACCTTTACTTCCCAACAAGGCAAAGGAACCACTTTTACCGTAACGTTTCCAAAGCAATAAATAGTGCTGCTAAGCAGGAATCTTACCAAATATTGCTTAATTTTCAATTTCTGTAACTTCGGGTAATTCTCTACACACAAATTGATGTAGTTATAAGGGCCAACTTGTAGGAGTCAGATTCAAAAATTTAAAACTTAATTATGTCTTACGAAAACATTCTATCCAAAACTAAGGGCGGTATTACAACCATTACAATTAACCGTCCGAATAAGTTAAATGCTTTAAACAAAGCTACTATTAATGAGCTTAATCAAGCTATTAAAGTGGCTAACAAGGACAAGAGCACCAAGGTGATTATCATCACCGGAAGTGGCGAAAAAGCCTTTGTTGCTGGTGCTGATATTAGTGAATTTGCCGATTTTGATGTGGAAAATGGTGGCAAACTTGCGGCCAAAGGTCAAGAGTTGCTATTTGATTATGTGGAGAATTTATCAACGCCTGTTATTGCAGCGGTTAACGGATTTGCCCTTGGTGGTGGACTCGAATTGGCAATGGCCTGTCATTTCAGAGTGGCGAGCGATAACGCTAAAATGGGCTTACCAGAAACGTCATTAGGTGTCATTCCCGGCTATGGTGGGACCCAGCGCTTACCGCAATTGGTAGGTAAAGGCCGTGCCATGGAAATGGTGATGACAGCAGGGATGATTGATGCGGAGACTGCAAACATTTACGGTTTGGTCAATCATGTAACCACTCAGGAAGAGCTGATGCCGTTATGTGAGAAGATTGCAGGCAAGATTATGCGTAATTCTACAGTAGCTATTAAAGGCGCTATCAAAGCGATTAACGCTAATTATAAGGATGGTGTTGATGGTTATAAAGTAGAAATCAAACAATTTGGGAAATGCTTCGGTACTGAAGATTTCACGGAAGGCACCACGGCGTTTCTAGAAAAGCGTAAGGCTGATTTTCCGGGGAAGTAGAACACGGATGACACTGATTGGGCTGATTTTCTCTGATTTATTTTAGATAAGTATCCTTTCATTTGCTTTGCTGTCAGGCTGTATAGAATCATCTATTATCATGAAAAATCCGCGTCACCTGCCCTGCCGATTAAGGCGGGCCAGCGTTCTAGAATGCTAAAAGTCTTGTAGAACGCAGAGTACACAGATTGAGCTGATTTTTACAGATCATTTGAGGTTTATAAAAATAAAAAAATGCGAGCTAAATAATAGTTCGCATTTTTCATTTTAAGTCTAAATTCTCACTTCTAAAGCGAAGCGGTCTTAATACTATTTATAATTTTCCACCAACAATGGTCAATTCGTCAACAATATGTTTAGCGTTAGAATATTTGTCGATCAACCAAAGTACGTATCTGATGTCAACATTGATGGTGCGTTGCAAATCGCTGTCAAAAATAACATCGCCAGCCATAGCTTCAATGTTACCGTCAAAAGCTAAACCAATCAATTCACCTTTTCCATTGATTACAGGAGATCCTGAATTACCACCAGTAATATCATTGTCTGATAAAAAATTTACTGAAAGTTCGCCTTTTTCATTGGCATAACGTCCGTAATCTTTTTTCTCATAAATGTCTAACATGTCTTGTGGCAAATCAAATTCGTCATCATTTGGAACGTATTTAGCAACCATTCCTTTTAATGTAGTGTAATTGTTTACGGCCGCATCATTTCTATCATCAGCAGGTAGCGCTCTCACCTTTCCGTAGCTTAAACGCAAGGTAGAGTTGGCATCAGGATATTGAATGTTGCTCAATCCTGACGCGCGTAATCCAGCTACCATCTTTCTGAAAGCTGCTTGATAGTCATTTTCTGGTTGTACCAAGTTTTCTGGTTGCTCTCTGTATTTAGTCAATAATTGACCTGATAATTTGTACAACTCATCATTTTCCAATGTTGAAACGTCAGGATTCTCTAAGAAGGCTTGTACGCTTTCCTTAGAAGTGAAAATGCTGGCATCAAAAATAGAATCTACAAAAGTTGTAAAATCCTTTGTGTTTTTATCAGCGATCTCTTTTACCATTTCTGGAAGAGGATAGTTGCTTTTAGATGCATATAAATTCAATTGCTTTGCAAGGATTTCTTTTTCTAAAGGCATATGAAAGTCTTTAAAGGAAGCATCGATAAAAGGCTGTAATTTAGGCAGCATGTTTTCACGTGCAGCTTCATTAGACTCAGCATATTGTTTTAAGGCACTACCTAATCTTGAAGGTAATACCGCAAATTTACTCGCACGTAAAATTCCAGTTAAGTAATTATCGTGTTGTGCTTTTTCATTCGTCAATTTATAATAAGCGTTGATATCAGAAATGACGTTGCCATACTCCGCTTTGTTTTCTTTTTTATTCGCCCATTTATTAAAAGCGTCTTCAACTTTAGTTTTGGTTGCAACCGTTTTATGATCAGTTAAGGCATCAATCATACCACCACGATTTTTCCAATAGTTGGCGATACTAGCGTAAGATGACGCATACTTTAAGTTGATGGCTTCATCACTATCCATGTACTTTTTCATCACATCCATGCTCAATTTTGAACCTTCAACCCAAGCAGGATATGCAAATTTTACGTTTTGTTCTACACCTTGTGCAGGCATCCAACGGTTCGTTCTTCCTGGGTATCCTAAAATCATTGCAAAATCATTTTCCTTCACGCCATCCAAACTTACAGGAAGGTGATATTTAGATTTTAACGGTACATTTTCAGTGGAGTACTCTGCAGGATTTCCATCTTGGTCAGCGTAGACTCTGAATAATGAAAAGTCGCCCGTATGTCTTGGCCACTCCCAGTTATCAGTATCTCCACCGTATTTCCCAACACTTTCAGGAGGTGTTCCCACCAAACGGACATCTTTGTAATCTTCATATACGAAGTAGTAGAATTCATTGCCTTGGTAGAATGAGCGTACAGAAACGGTATATTTTCCGCCTTCATTGTTTTCTTTTTCAATTTTGGAAATTTCTCTGTTAATAGCAGCTTCGCGGTCTTTTTCAGACATTGTAGCATCAACTTGTGATAAAATACGTTCTGAAACATCATCCATTCTTACAAAGAATCTGACAAATAAGCTTTCTGGCTTTAATTCAGCATCTAAAGATTTAGCCCAATAGCCATCCTTAAGATGATTTCTGTCTGCCGATGATAATTCCGCAATAGCGTTGTAACCACAATGATGGTTGGTTAATACCAAACCACTATCAGAAACTATACTTGCGGTACAGCCACCATTAAATTGAACAATAGCATCTTTTAAGCTTCGGTTATTGACGCTATAAATTTCTTCAGCAGTCAGTTGAAGTCCCATTTTCTGCATGTCTCTATGGTTAAGACGCTCAATATGCATCAAAAACCACATGCCTTCATCTGCTTTAATTGCTGATGAAAACGTCATCATAAAAATGGTGAGGGAGAGCAATAATTTTTTCATGTTATAAAATATTTGTGAGGGCTAAAATTATTGAATTTTTAGGGGTTTATGACGACTTTCAACTGTTAAAACAGTGTTATTTTTTATATAGTCGTTTAGTTCTTATGTGTTTGATAATAAGTAGTTAACTCTAGTTTCTACATTTTGTAGCCATCAAAACTACTGGATTGGCAGTATCTTTAGGGTCTCATCTAAACGATAGCAATCACTATAATTTATAAAAATGGATTCAAACCCAACCATAAAAGGTCGCGGCGCACAAATTAATGTACCCAATAAATTTTTTCAATTGAGTCATGAAATGCGGGATGATTTTTTGGAATATTGCGCCAAAGAAGGAGAAAATGCTGATAAAAATAGAACGCTCTATTTAGAAGTTTTTCCGAAAACTATCGTGAATAAAGTGGACAGTCCAGATGTGGGGATGGGCTATTCCATGAATATGTATCAAGGTTGTGAGCACGGATGCATTTATTGTTACGCAAGAAATACCCATGAGTTTTGGGGATACAGTGCTGGGCTTGATTTTGAGCGACGCATTTTGGTCAAAAAAGATGCACCAAAGTTGTTGGAACAGTTTATTAATAGAAAAAGCTGGCAGACACATCCTATTGTGATGTCCGGGAATACCGATTGTTACCAACCAGCCGAACAGGAATTTAAATTGACGCGCCAGTGTTTGGAAGTTTTTTTGAAATACAAACATCCCGTAGGGATTATTACAAAAAACGCAATGATTCTTAGAGATCTCGATTTGCTAAAGGCATTGGCCAGAGACAATTTAATTACGGTTAACCTGTCCATTACGTCACTGTCAGAAGAAACAAGGCGTGTGTTGGAACCGCGAACGGCAACCATCAAAAAACGATTGGAAACTGTGAAAATCCTCTCGGATAACGGTATTCCTGTTAATGTGATGATGGCACCCATTATCCCTTCTATCAATAGCCATGAAGTATTGCCATTGGCCAAAAGAGTGTCAGAAATGGGTGCGTTAAGTATGGGACATACCATTGTGCGACTCAACGGTGCTATTGGAGAAATTTTTACAGATTGGATTAATAAAACCATGCCGGATCGTGCCGACAAAGTCTTGCATCAAATTGCAAGTTGCCATGGTGGCAATTTGAACGATTCACGATATGGTACGCGGATGCGCGGCGAAGGTGAAATTGCCAATCAAATTAACGCCATGGTAAAATTGGCAAAGCTTAAATATTTTAAAGGAAAATCGATGCCTGAGCTAAATACCACGCTTCACGAACAGTTTAAGGATGGTCAATTGAAATTGTTTTGATTATTTTAAACCATCCCATTCCGCATAAAACTGCTCAAGAAACTGTTCCATGAATAGGTGTCTTTCAGCAGCGATTTGTCGTCCTGTTTTAGTATTCATTTTATCTTTTAAAAGCAATAATTTTTCGTAAAAATGATTGAGCGTTGGAGCGTCGGAGGCCTTGTATTCTTCTTTGGTCATTGATAGGTTCGGCTTAATCTCCGGATCAAATAGCGGTCGGTTTTTAAAGCCGCCATAATTAAAGGTTCTGGCAATGCCAATGGCACCCAATGCATCTAATCTATCCGCATCTTGGATGACGTCAAGTTCTGCTGATTTGAAGTGTTGATCTTCATTTCCGCCCTTAAAGGAGATATTTTTTATGATGTTCACTACGTGTTCAATGATGGCGGAATCCACGTTAATTATCATTAAAAACTCCCGAGCCACATTTGGCCCAACCGTTTCATCGCCACTATGGAATTTGCTGTCCGCAATATCATGGAGAAGTGCCCCGAGTTGAACTACAAAGAGATCAACTTGTTCCGTTTTGGCTATAAGCAACGCATTGTTCAGTACCCTTTGGATGTGGAACCAATCGTGTCCACCTTCTGCTTTTTCAAGTTGGGATTTGACGAAGGAGATGGTCCTTTCAATTTGATTTTGTTTGATTTTCATGTTGAATAGTAGAACGCTGATGACGCGGATTTTTATGATTGGCGCAGATTGTTTTAAATTATTGAGATTAGATGATTTAGATTAAGCATTAGATAATTGATGAGCTGAAACTCGTGTGCTTCTCAAAGTAACTCATCTGCTTTAATTTCTATAATCAGTAGTTTCTGAATGTTTATAACTGTTAATCAATTAACATTATAGAGAACTAAAAAATCAGTTAAAATCAGCTAAATCCGCGTTACCTGCCCTGCCGACTAAGGGGGGTCTGCGTTCAACAATATATCTAAAATTTATTCGAAAATATTTTCCGTTTTATTTGAGGCGTTTTCCCAAAATTTAGCAGCAGTCCAACCTCAATTTCTGTGGCTTTGAGATAGTTTATAAGCTGAAATTCGTGTGCTTCGCACAAAGATTCGGCAGCTTTAATTTCAATAATGACAGCTTCTGAAACAATAAGATCAGCATAGTATTCTCCAACTATTTGTTGTTTATAAAGCACATTGATTTGTTTTTGCCGTTCTACAGAAAGACCCAAACTTCTTAATTCAATGAACATTGCTTTTTCATAGACTTTCTCCAAAAACCCATAGCCTAATTGATTATATACAGTGTAGAAACATTTCAAAATAAGATCCGTAGTTTCTGAATGTTTATAATTGTCCATCAATTAAATGTAATAGGAAACAAAAAAATCAGTGCAAATCTGCTAAATCCGTGTTATCAGCGTTCAGCAATTTAAAATTAAATCCGTAGTTTCTGAATGTTTATAATTGTCCATCAATAAGCCATACTAAGAAAAAATCAGTGCAAATCTGCTAAATCTGTTAAATCAGCGTTCCATCCTATTTAAGTCGCGCCGGTTCTACCCATTTAAACTGATAAGAATTTTCAGGAATTTTCATGCGGTCAGCCAAACGTTTCATACGATCTGGAAGTTTCATGAGATAGTCTCTAGCTTTCTCGGCATCATCAGATAGATTTTTGATATTACCAATTTCCCAACGCTTGATTAGTTTTTCCAAGATGTCCACATAATCTGCTGAGGTGTACACCCCAATACGCTGTGCAGTATTTGAAAATTCTTCAAAGGCAGTGCCTATTTGGTCGCCAGACTCTCTTAAGAAATGTGCAGGCATGGTGATTTTTTGCTTCATCATGGTTTGAAAAGCAATCATCATTTGACTCGGGTCTACCGCAAAAATGCGTTCCACAAATTCTGCATAGGCGTGGTGGTGACGCATCTCATCACCAGCAATAATGTTACACATCTTAAAGAGCGATTTATTGCCTTTTTCCTTAGCAATTTTCGCTACTCGATTATGGGAAACATACGTCGCTAATTCTTGAAAACTGGTGTATATAAAGTTTTTATAAGGATCTCTGTCCGTGCCAATATCAAAACCATCGGCAATTAAATGCTGGGTAGTCTTTTCAATTTCTTTCATATTGACGCGGCCTGATAAGTAGAGGTATTTATTGAGGACATCACCATGTCTGTTCTCTTCGGCAGTCCAATGGCGCACCCATTTACCCCACGAATTTCGTCCTACCTGATCTACGCCTTCCACATCCATTAACCACGATTCGTAGGTTGGCAAGGCTTCTTCCGTAATCATATCGCCAACTAAAACCACCCAAAAATCATAAGGGAGTTCTTTAGACAATTCGCGTATTTCCCTTACCTCTTCATAAAATCGGTCACTTTCAGAATTTGGCAAAAAATCGGTGGGTTGCCAAATTTGTTCGGCAGGGATTAAATATTTTTGAATGAGTGATTCGACGTCTTTTTCCAGATGTTGCATCACTTCCAATCTTACATTCTTTTGAGACATAACGCTGTAATTTAGGGATGAATATTTGAAGAAATCGTCTGTTCAACAGTCCTGATTAATTCTTCTTTATCTACAAAGGTAGCAATTTTGAGAGGTCGATGTACCGTGAATTTCAAATGATTTCCGATACCCATAGGAAATTTACCATAGCGCAACATCTTCCATGAATTATTGATACTGATAGGCACAACGAGGGCTGACGGGGCTTTTTTTATCATAACCTCCAATCCTTTTGTTTGAAAAGGTTTTGGAACACCGGTTTTACTTCGTGTACCTTCAGGAAAAATAACTGCGGCACGTTTGGTGCTTTCAATGTACTCACCAAATTTCATAATGGCCGGCAAAGCTTGTCTCGGATTCTTACGATCAATCAAAACGGAGCCACCATGACGCAAGTTATAGGAAACACTTGGGATGCCCTTGCCCAATTCTTTTTTTGCGATAAACTTAGGGTGGTGTTTGCGCATGTACCACATTATGGGCGAAATATCGTACATGCTCTGATGGTTTGCTACAATAATGAGTGGTTGATCAGTGGGGATGTCATGCGGATTGGTAAATGTGAAGCGCGTGCCTAAAACATTAAGACAGCGGATTAAAAAAAACTGCAACCAATCTACGCTAATCTTATGTGCCTTATATCCAAACACATTGAAGCAGATCCATTGAATAGGGTGGAATACTATTAATGTGATTCCAAAACAGATGAGATACAAAACCGTTAGGGGGTAAGCCAATATTTTTCGCATCCTACAAAATTAATAAAAAGTCAGGCTACAAACCTACTAATAAATGGCAATGCATGTATTGTTTTTACATTCTAACCTCTGCGGTGGAACTACAAAGGCACAATCTGAAATTCGACCACATTCTGAATTAAGCATTTTTTCCAATTGATTGTAGGTATCAACTAAGTTGGTCAATTTTAAAGTATCAATAGAGGTGGAATAAACTAAATAGCTCCACGGTCCGCCACAAGGTTTGCTCCCAAAAGCTATATAAAGACATTCAAAATTTCCATTACATACTGAGGCACCTGCCAAATCTTGAATCGTAGTTTTCATCTCGCTCAGTTTAGAACTGTGGTCTTCACAGCTCAGGGTCTCTTGGTCATCACATTTGGAGGTCGTAAATAGTATAAAAATGCAACTTAAACTTAAAAGGAGTGTAGAAGTTTTCATAGTCTTTTAATAATATAGATGCGATTCTTTCAATAGGTTGCGTATCAAATGCAAAAACCACGGAACAGTTCCCGTGGTTTTTTAAAAATTTAAGAATACACCTTTAAGGTTTTTCTATTAGCAATTTGCGTTATAAGCATCCATAAGGTTTTCTGCAATTAACTCAGCAGGTCTGCCTTCAATATGATGACGCTCTAACATGTGTACCAATTCGCCATCTTTAAACAAGGCCATACATGGTGAACTTGGAGGAAACGGCACCATATGTTCTCTTGCTTTGTCAACGGCTTCTTTGTCCACACCTGCGAAAACGGTAACAATATGATCAGGACGTTTGGCGTTTTGTAAACTCATTCGTGCTCCTGGGCGTGCATTTGCTGCAGCACATCCACACACTGAATTCACAACTATTAAGGTTGTGCCTTCTTTTGCCAAGGCTGAATCAACGTCTTGAGCGGTGTGTAATTCTTCAAATCCAACTTTGGTCAAGTCTTCTCGCATTGGTTTTACTAATTCTGCTGGATACATATATTTTAATTTTTCAAGATTAATAATAGACCTCGATACTTCGAGACTGCAAAGATACGGAAAAAACTTCTTCTGGTTGCAGTTCTTGGTAGTGAGATTGAATGCCACCATTTGTCATTTCTATCTAAAATTCAATGGGAATTGTCAACTAAAAAGCTTGAACTATAGTATATTTGAAGTTCAAAAAATTAAAAATTACAGATGAATTTTTCAAAATGGATAGGTGCAGGTTTAGGATGGTCTTTTGGAGGCCCTATTGGTGCTATAATTGGAATGGTTTTAGGGAGTATTATCGATTCTATTTCAGGTAATGGCACCCCACTTTTAGGCGATTGGCAGACCGATCAAAAAAAACGACCTTCTTACAAATCTCAACCTCAGGCACGACCGCAGACACAGCCAGGAGATTTTGAAGTGAGCTTACTAATATTGGCTTCTGTAGTCATCAAAGCTGATGGCCACCAAGATCAACGGGAATTAGATTATGTACGCCAACAATTTGTAGGTATGTACGGACAGGAACGCGCCAACCACGCCTTTAAATTGTTTAAGGGCATTAATCAACAGCACATTCCCGTGCGGCAAGTGTGCATGCAAATACAACGGATGATGGATCATGCGTCTCGCTTACAGTTACTGCACTTTCTATTTGGCATTGCCAAGGCCGATGGTATGGTGACGGATAGTGAAGTACGCCAAATTTATACCATTTCAGGATATTTAGGCATTAGCTCTCGCGATTTTGAAAGCATTAAAGCGATGTTCTACAACAGTAGTGACAACGCTTATAAAATTCTGGAAATCACGAAAGACGCCACTAACGATGACATCAAAGCTGCCTACAGAAAAATGGCTAAGAAGTACCATCCAGATCGTGTGATTCATTTGGGAGATGAGCATCAAAAAGGTGCTGTAGACAAATTCCGTCAGGTACAAGAGGCTTATGAAAAACTGCAAAAGGAACGTCGGTTTTAAGTAAGGAATAGCGCAATAAAAGATTTAGAAGACTTTACAGCTTAATTCATCTCGTGCCGTTAAATTAATCAAATATTTACTAATTTAGAGGTATATAAAACTACATCATGCGTTTCGATTTAATAAATTGAAAGGATGTTATAAAACGCTACAACATGCAACTTATTCTTAAGTCTTATATTTTAAAATTAAAGCACACGTTTACCATTTCAAGGGAATCGCGTGACGAACAGCCCTCTCTGATTGTCCAATTAAGAGAGGACGGGTTTTCAGGGTATGGTGAAGCAACTTCAAATCCATATTATAACGTCAGCATTAAAGGTATGATGCAGGATTTAGAGCAATTAGAACCCCTTATTGCAGATTCGTCAGGAATGCCCCCTGAAGAATTTTGGGAGAAAATGGCCTCACAATTGCCAAATAATAAGTTTGCCTTATGTGCATTGGATTTAGCTTATAATGATTTGTACGCCAGAAAAGAAGGTAAAAAATTATATGAGCTCTGGAATTATGAGATTGACAATAATCCACTTTCTGATTATACGATCGGGATTGATACCATTGAGAAAATGGTGTCTAAAATGGAAGAAATGCCATGGCCTATTTATAAAATTAAATTAGGTTCTGATCGGGATATAGAGATTGTAAAAGAATTGCGAAAGCACACCGATGCTGTATTTAGAGTGGATGCCAATTGCGGATGGACGGCAGATGAAACCATAGCCAATGCCATTGCGCTTAAGGAATTGGGCGTAGAATTTATTGAGCAGCCTTTGCCAGCAGATGATTGGGAGGGTCATAAAAAAGTTTTCCAAAACTCCGTATTGCCAATAGTTGCCGACGAAAGTTGCCAGGTAGAAGCAGATGTTGATAAATGTTACCAACACTTCCATGGGGTCAATGTTAAATTGACCAAATGTGGCGGATTGACGCCAGCACGACGCATGTTGGTAAAAGCCCGACAATTGGAAATGAAAACTATGGTTGGTTGTATGACGGAATCAACCGTAGGTATTTCAGCCATTGCCCATTTGCTGCCCTTGTTGGATTATGTAGATATGGATGGCGCGTTATTGTTAGGAGAAGATATTGCTACCGGGGTAAGCCTAGAAGATGGTAAGGTAATTTATAGCGATTTGAATGGTACCGGTGTTACTTTAACCGCTTAAGTTAATGACTATTGAACACTTTCCGGATAGGACTATTTCTGTTGCAGGAGAAACCTATCTGTATTTTGGCGGTACTTCCTATTTGGGGATGGCCACCAATCCAGAATTTCAAAATCTACTTTGTGATAGCATAAAAATATGGGGTACAGCCTACGGAAGTTCCAGAAATGCCAATATTAAATTGAGCATTTACAAAAAGGCAGAAGATGTATTAGCTAAGATTATTGGGGCTGACGCCGCACTTACGGTATCTTCAGGCACCTTGGCGGGAAAAATTGTGATTGATTACTTGTCAAAAGATCATCGGAAATTTTACCACTACCCAAAAACGCATCCTGCCATTTTAAAATCTTCTAGTGTACCCTTATTTGTTGAGGGAGCGTTGCATCCTGATTTGACTGATACCGTTGAGGAAGCCATCGTGGTAACTGCTGATGCGTTATTGTCGTTAGCTGTAGAACCTACCAATTTTGATTTTCTGAACGCCATTTCGCCGAGCAAACGGGTCACTTTGTTGCTTGATGAATCCCATAGTTTAGGTGTTGTGGGATCGCGCGGCGATGGTGTTTTTAAAACCGTTAATTATCCACGGCTTGTTCAAAAAATAATGATCAGCTCCTTAACCAAGGCTTATAGTTGTTCTGGAGGCGTGATTGCGGGGAATCAACAACTTATCAATACCATTAAGAATGATGCTGTATTTATATCTGCTGCGGGGATGAATCCTATTTTTTTGCAAACCTTTGTAGAGGCTCAAGAATTACTGCAAGACCAACTTCAAAAGTTAAGGGCTAATCTTCAGTTTTTATTTGGGGATACAAACTTGCCCAGCAATTTTATTTATGATGCAGATTATCCCGTGATTTATTCTTCTAGCGAGGGTATTTTCGACTATTTAAAATCGAAAGGCATCATCATTACTAATTTTAAGTATCCCAATTATGACATGCTGATGAATCGGATCGTGATTACGGCAAACCATACAAAGCAGGATATTAAGCAGCTCAAATCTGCTTTATTGGCGTTTCAATAAAAAACGCACTGAAGTTTAAGATGACAATCCAAAAGTTTCAGATTAAATCATCCTGAACGCTAAGAATTCTAACTTTTTTAAGAATTGGTTATGGGTTTGTAAATTTATAATCTAACTTTAAAATTCCTTAATCCTTTATTTCATTGTCATATGATCACCGCTTCTAAGTATTCAAAAAAATTAACGTTTGTTGGCCGTTTGAGTCTTATGATGCTCATGTCATTAGTCCTTGTTAATTGCAAATCCTCAAAAATTTCAAAACATCTCAATAAAACCTTGGACTCCAGTTTTTATGAGAACCAGTTTACGGGACTCATGGTCTATAATCCGAGAACTAAGGACACGGTTTATAATTATAATGCAAACCGATATTTTACACCTGCCAGCAATACGAAAATTTTCACCCTATATACTGCATTACAATATTTGCCTGCCGAAATTCCTGCCTTGAAGTACGCCCTTGCTCAGGATACCTTGATTGTGAAAGGCACGGGAGACCCTACTTTTCTACATCCGTATTTTAAAGATAGTACCGCCCTCAACTTCTTCAGGTCGTTTAAAGCCGTAAAACTTGTGATCGATAATTATGACAATGAGAAATTTGGTCCTGGTTGGGCTTGGGAAGATTATGATATGTATTATAGTCCAGAACGGAGTGCGTTTCCTATGTATGGCAATGTCGCTACGATTTCTAATACTGGACAATTAAAGACCTACCCAGAATTTTTAAAAGGAAAAACTTCCTATTCAGATTTAAATGGCCGTCGGGATTTTAACACCAATACATTCTTTTACAAAGTCACAAGAAAAGATACTATTGAAGTGCCATTTGTGGTCGATTCAACGCTGGTAAAACAACTTTGGGATGATCTGATTCCGGGGAAGGTTGAAAATATCCCGAATACCACTATAAAAACAGATCAAATCCTCTATAGTGTCGCTTCTGACAGTGTGTATAAACGCATGATGCAAGTAAGCGATAACTTTATAGCCGAACAATTGTTGATTTTAGCCTCATCCACAGTTTCTGATACCTTGGATGCGGATAGTGTAAGAAAATCAATTCTGGATAATCAATTGAACGATTTAAAACAAAAACCGTATTGGGTAGATGGCTCAGGCCTGAGTCGTTACAACCTCTTTACGCCCTTGTCTTTTGTGCAGGTTTTAGAGAAGCTTTATACGGAGATTCCACATGAGCGATTGTTCAATTTCTTTCCCGTGGGAGGTAAAAGTGGCACTATTAAAGCGTGGTACGCTGGTGAAACAACACCGTATGTCTATGCAAAAACCGGCACCGTGGGCAACGTGCATTGTTTAAGTGGTTATTTGCTCACCAATTCTGGCGAGGTCTTGATTTTTAGTTTTATGAACAATAATTACAGAACCTCAACTTCAAAAATTAAAGAGCAGATGCAAACCGTGCTTGAATATTTACGAGATACTTACTAAAACACTTATTTACCGTAGAAAATAGCATTTCTGAAATTGCTTTGTTGCGTCTGTAGATTGATTAAAAATCCGTTGACTACGGCATAATCCACACTGCCATTTTTTTGGAGTACAAAATTGGGGTTGTTGCCAATATTCACGTAAAATCCAGGAACTTTTTGATCCTTGTCCAAAATATTAATAGGTAAGGTCACAGCTTTTTCTTTTGTTGAAAAGTCAGCGACGCGCACGTACGTATATCCCGATTTAAGCAGGCTGTAGATGTCCATCTTTTGAAGCTCCTTTAACGATGGAATGATGTCAGGATAGACTTTCCCTTCAATCAGCCTATATCCTGTGGCATCTACAGTTTCATAGCCATAAAAGGTTGAGAGATCTCCTTTTTCTACAATGCTGCCCACATTATAAAAATCTTCATGGTCTTTATCTTGGACTTCCAAATGGTTGATTCCAATATCTAGAAGATAATCCTTTCCTAACAGTTTATGGGTGAAGCGTTCTATTTTAAGATCGAATAATTTACGGTCATTCTGCGGAATCTTCTCGTAATCTTCAATCGGAATATTTTTGTAATCGCCATTGGCAATGGTATAGCAGGCGGATAAAATGGATACAAAATTGAGCTTTCTAATTTCCTGTTTTTCAACATCATTTTTATAACCACCGGACTCGATTAAAATGGCACTCGTTCCCCATTTTTGGATATTGTCTCCAAAAGCACGTGGCTCAAAATCGTCATTATAACGACCCACTTGACCCGGCGCATATTTTTGGATAATATTGTTCATAAACACGATCACTTTCATAGCGTTAGCACGTACCTCATTGATGTCTTTCTCGTAATTGTAGGCAGGTGCCAAATACGAAATGGTTGCTGGTTTAGGTGTGCGCTCCGCATTGTAATAGGTGCTTTGGTCGTGAAGATTGAAGCCGAAATCAGCATCCAAACTGTCTCTGATGCGTTTTAAAATTTGGCCTTCCGGCGATTGTAACATGAGAGCATCTCTGTTGATGTCAATCCCTAAAGTATTCCGTCTTGTAAACACTTCAGCACCGTCAGGATTCAACATCGGCAGAAAGTGAAGCGTCAATTTGCTCAACAAGGCTTCTTTTTCCGACTTGAAATCAGGGCTGTTCAAAAAATTAAAGATGTCGAAAATAGCTTGGGTGGCGGTAGGTTCATCGCCATGCATCTGCGACCATAAGAACACACTGGTGTCGCCCGTACCAATGCTTATTAAACTGATGCTTTTCCCTTTAATACTTTCACCCACCTTTTGAACGGTGTAGGCAGGCTTGTTTTTTAGGTTGTTGATGAGCGGCTGAATCTCATCATGCTTCATCCGACGTTTCTCTAAACTCGGTTCTTTGTATTTAGAATAACTATCGTAAAGACTAGTAGTCATATCTTTTTCTTGCGCCGTTATTGTGAACGACAACACAGCAATGACTATGGAGAGAATGTATTTCATAATTACTGAATAGTTTTAACAGGTGCTGATTTTAAATTTAATTTTCGAGTGCCTTTTTTAACCGCCTTCATGAAGTCTTCTCCTGGATCCGTTTTTTGTGTTCTGTAACCTTCATCGACTTCCAACCATAAGTCATGGCCTTCAAAATTAGTATATTCATAATGTCCAATCAAGTACTCAATAGGGTATTTTTCAGCCAAATACTTCACCAACCAAATGTTGGCTTTAATTTGTGCCTTGGTTAATGGCACGCCTTCTGTGCCGCCAACATTTTCAACCCCAATAGCCGTGTGGTTTAACCCGATAACGTGGCGCGCCATGGTGGTTTCTGGCATTAAGCGGTAAATGGTGCCATCTAAATCCACTAAAAACTGTGAAGACACATTTAAATCGCTGGCATTGACCAGATCAGGTCTGCTTGGTAAAGTGATCGGATGGAAGGCATTAAAGGATTTTTCAAGCGTTGGAATGGCCGTCCAGTGCAACACAATCATTCTGGGAGTAATTGTTGGCGTGTCTTGTTTCAATCCATACCGCGAAGACATGTACTCCTTAGTGAGTTCAATACGTTCGTCATTAAAGGTGATGGGTTTATCAACAATTGTTTTTGAAGTGCCACAGGCGGTAAGAACCACTAAACTGATGCAAAAAAGGAAATATTTCATGTGTTTATTTTTATTGTTTTTCAATGGACACATGCTGTTCGCTATTAATCATTTCCTCGGATGATAAAGCTTTTGGCATGCTCGTTTCATAATATAATTTTAGCTAGAAATCAAAGTTAGCGAAATTATTGCTTACAAAAGCGCGGATTTAGTTAGCCTCTAAACAAAAAGAAATCATCTTTCATATCTTCTATTTGGGCATCTTCATTGGTGATGATATAATCAATGGCTTGCGAGGTGAATTCATCGCCCTTTTCGGTAAGCGACACAATCTTTTTTTTAATCACAATCATATTGTTTTTTAGAGCCAAATCTAAAACAGTCTCACTTTTGACTTTTTGCCAATTGATGTGTTCATTGAGGTGATTAACGTGGCGTTCCCGTTCTTCACTATGATTTTTAAGATGTAGTAAAAAAGTCAGAAGCGATACCTCAATGCGTTGTTGCTTGTCACGATACATCACTGCAATAAGTCCTTTGCTAGGAGCAAATAGGTAGATTAGTAAAAAGACAACGCCTAGCATGGTAGTAATAGATCCTGCAATAGAAGCATCGAGCCAATGCGCCACCCAATAGCCGGAAATGGCACTAAAGACCCCGAAAAATACCGCGAGTCCGAGCATTTTCTTTAAATCTGTGGTCAGCAAATATGCACAAGCGGCCGGAGCGATCATCAATGCGACGACCAAAATGGCACCTACAGCATCAAACGCACCTACGGTGGTCACTGAAGAAACAGTCATAAGTCCGTAATGAATAATCAACGGCGAAAACCCGAGTGAGGCAGACAATCCAGGATCAAACGTACTGACTTTTAACTCTTTGAAAAACGCAATCAACAGTCCAATCGTAATCGTCAAAATAGTGCCAATCACCCACAATGATTTCGGTCCAATATCAGTACCGCCAACGCTTAGTCGATCAAATGGCGCAAAAGCTAATTCTCCCAACAATACCGCGTCAACGTCTAAATGCACATCGTTCGCATTTTTTGCAATCATGATGACGCCAATACTGAATAAAGCGGGAAACACTAAACCAATGGCAGTGTCTTCTTTTACCAAACCGGTTTTTTGAATACGTTCTACTAAAGCCACCGTAATGACACCCGTAAACGCGGCCAATAATATGAGCCACGGCGAGTTGAGGTCTTGCGTGATAAAAAACCCAACCACAATGCCCGGTAATATGGAATGACTTATGGCGTCACTGATCATGGCCATTTTACGAAGCACCAAAAAGGTTCCCGGAATAGCACAGGCGATGGCTACCAAACTTGCAATGACCTGTATTTCAAACTGGGCGCTATTCATGTGTTTTGATATTTTGGTTATATAAGTTAGCCGCGGTTTCAAAACCTTCTTCTGTTAAACTCCACATGGTACCATCTAAGGTCACATAATTTTTATCCACCAATTTTTGTAGAGTTTTCCGAGTAAAGCCCTGAAAATTATTTAGAATTTTGATGGTATGTGGATGAGAAATATCGTCGTGTGTTTCAGCAATATGGTACATAAATGACAACGTTTTTTGAAGTTCTAAATCTCTTCGATTGCTAATAAATCTAATTTGACGAAATAACAGTCCACGACTGGGTGAAAAAACAAACGAAAAGATCACAAACACTGATGCTACCAATACAATGACCGGACCAGTTGAGAGATTATCCTGACTGGCGCTGATTGCCGTTCCAAAAACACCTGAAAATGCACCAAAAATAGCGGCTAAAAATACCATGGTACTCAAACTGTTGGTCCACTGTCGTGCCGCTGCCGCAGGCGCCAATAACATAGCACTCATGAGAACAACGCCTACAGTCTGTAAGCCTAGAACAATGGCCAATACGATAAATGTGGTGATGAGAATATCAATAATTTTCGTATTGAAGCCAAGGGTTTTCGTGTAATCCGCGTCAAAAAGGAGGAGCTTGAATTCTTTCCAAAATAGTAACATGACCAAAACACAAATACCCGTAATGATGGCCATGAGCCACACGTCACTCTCTACAAGGGTAGCGGCTTGCCCGAAAAGATATTTGTCCAATCCCGCCTGATTGGCGTTCGGCTGCTTTTGAATGAAGGTGAGTAGGAGCATTCCAAATCCGAAAAACAAGGAAAGAATCAAGCCCAACGCCGTATCCGATTTTAAATGTGTTTTACTGATGATGCCCCTAATCCAGAATGTCCCTAGGAGTCCGCTCACTAAAGCACCAATCAATAACGTGTTACTGTCTTTAGCGCCAGTTATCAAAAATGCCAAGGCAATTCCGGGGAGAGCGGCATGCGAAATGGCATCGCCGAGTAGGCTTTGTTTTCGCAATACCGCGAAACTACCGAGCATACCGGTAACTGCTCCCAAGATGGCAGTGCCTAGGGTGATGGTGCGTAGTGTGTAATCACTGAACACTAAAGAAAAGTACTCTTGTAAGTTCATAATCTGTTCCTGTGTTGGCAGGAAATTTTTTTAGTTTTACTTTTTAATGGTTTCTAGTAAATAGGCAGAAGTTCAGGTTGTATTAACCCTTCCGTCTTTAAGCTTTTTCCGAAGCTTAAAGCCACCTTCCCTTGGAAAAAGGGAAGGAATTTTTGCTTATTACTAAGAAGGAATGCCAACTGTTTACTTCCCACTGCCAACTTATTTTATTTCTGTACACTTACCTTATAATTAATTCCATAAGTTTTGGTCAAGTTATCATCATTAAAAATATCCATGACTGGACCCGTGGCAATTTTCTTGACATTCAGAAAAGTCACCCAATCAAAATATTCGGGAACCGTTTGTAAATCGTGATGGACCACAATGACGGTTTTTCCGGCTTTTCGCAATTCCTTTAAAATATTGATAATGGCAATTTCTGTAGTGGCGTCCACACCTTGAAAAGGCTCATCCATAAAATAGATGGAGGCGTCCTGCACCAAGGCTCTAGCCAAAAAGATACGCTGCTGCTGACCGCCAGAAAGCTGACTGATTTGCCTGCTCTTAAATGCGAGCATCCCCACTTTTTCTAAAGCCTCCAAAGCTGCCTTCTTTTCTTTGACGCCTGGACGTTTAATCCAGCCCAAACTGCCATAGGTTCCCATCATGACAACATCTAGTGCGGTAGTCGGGAAATCCCAATCCACACTGCCTTTTTGTGGCACGTAGGCTACCAACGAACGTTGTTTATGATAAGGTTTCCCATAAATACTGACACTTCCGGCAATTGGTTTGAGAATGCCCAAAATAGCTTTTATGAGCGTGGATTTTCCAGCGCCATTTGGACCAACTATGGCCATCAGAACGCCTTCAGGGATTTCAAGATCAATATCCCAAAGCACTGGCTTATAGTTATAGGCCACGGTTAAATCGTCAACTTTTACGGCTAAAACTCCTGTGGAGGCTGGAGTCTCATCCTTGGAATGTGCATTTTTCATTGTATCCATTTGTTTCATTTCTTACAAACCCCTTATTATTTAAAGAATGCCGAGTCTTATAATGTTTGCACTCCTAATTTTTCAAAATCTGTCAGCCCTTTATGTTGTAACGGCTAGTTTAGCCCTGATAGCAGCGGCATCCTTTTTTGATTTTTCATCAAAAAAGATACAGCGGATAGCAGGAACAGCTTCAAATAACTAAAAACGTTATGCTACTTGTTTCGATTACACTGGCTTAATAGCCTTTCTGGTTAATGCAACTCCCAACTTATTTCAGCGCATTTACAATGGTATTGACATTGTGTTTAAACATTCCAATATAGGTACCTTGCGGAGTTCCTGCATTTCCTAAAGCATCAGAAAATAATGTGCCTCCAATCTCTACGTTATAATTTTTGGAGTTCACGGCGGCTTGAAGCGCTTCAATAGTGCGCTTTGGGACAGAACTCTCTACAAAAATGGCTTTAATTTTTTTATCGATAATAAAGTTAGCTAAATTTTGAACATCCATCACACCAGCCTCTGTAGCTGTGGAAAGCCCTTGTAAACCAACCACTTCAAATCCGTAGGCTTGGCCAAAATAATTAAAAGCGTCATGGGCGGTAACCAATATCCGCTTTTCTTTGGGAAGAGTGCTAATAGTGGCTCTAATTTCGGCATCCAAGGCTTTTAATTGGTCAAGGTAGGTGTTACCATTTTCTTCGAAAAAGGTGCTGTTTTCAGGATCTGCTTCTGATAGTTTTTTAACCACAAAAGCGGTAATAAGTTCCCAATTATTGACATCAAACCAAATATGTGGATCGTAATTAGAGGCAAAATACGCTGAGCCAATCAATGTTTTTGGATCTAATGCGTCAGATACGGCAATGGTCTGTAAGTTTTGACTTTGCATCTTCTCAAAAACTTCTACGAGTTTCCCTTCCAAGTGTAAGCCTCCGTAGAAAATCAAATCAGCGTTTACCAATTTAGTGACATCCCCTTCACTAGCTTTATAGAGATGCGGATCTACGCCGGTGCCCATCAAACCTTGAATGTTGAGCCTGTCGCCACCAATGTGTGTGACTAAATCCGTTATTAAGGTTGTAGTGGTCACAATGTTGAGGTTACCATTATCATTTTTGTCATTTTTACAACTAAAAATCAGTGTAAATAAGAGTATTACTAGTATGTTTTTCATTTGGTATGCTTTTTTGTTAGGATTCTAAAACTGGCGCCGGCACTTATTAATAACTCTTGTCCTTTGGTTATGCTGCTTCCAACCAACGCATCTAGCTGTAGATTGTTAGAAATTAAATACGTTACTCCTGCATCCCAAAAATGGTTTGCTGCATTATGCTCAGGTATATCACCATACAGTTCAGCAAAAACCCCAAATTGATTGGTAATTTCTAATCCATACGAAATAGCATAAATATAAGCGATTTCTGGGGAATCATTTTCCCATTCTGCTCCAATATTATATCCTAAGCTTGATTTTTCACTTAAGGTATGGCTGAAGGCAAACACAAAATCAGCACCGGTTGTTTCCGGTTTGTAATCAGTGCTCGCCATAAACGGAAGATATAAATGGCCTAAAAAACCTATTTCAGGAAACCATCCATTTTCTTGTGCTACTGTCGTTTTAAACCCTAATAGTAATGGACTGAAGCCACTGGATACGTCCTTTAGTTGGTTTCCATTACTATGAACGCTCTCTTCTTCGAAATTCCAACCCACACGCAGTTCTAAATTATTGATTACACCGTAGCGGAGTAGTGTGGTGTTGTATGTAAAAGCTTCCTTCTTGATTCTATTCTCTTCAAAGGATTCATAACTAGCACCCGTTTCTATTTGAAGCATACCTTTGGGTATTGCTGTAGCGGATTCGGTGGCGTCTGGTCGGTCAGTAATCAACGGTTCTGAAAAATTGTTTTCCTGTGCAACTATAGAGTTAATGCCCATTCCTACCAAAAGAATAAAAAATAATTTTTTCATAAGTCTAAATATAAGTTACGAAGGTACTAAAAAAAATAGAATGATTCGAGTGCCAGACTATCTTAATCAGATGATTGGTTATGATTTAATTTTTCGAAGCGTTCGGATATTAGTTCTTGAATTCATAGAATCAATTTAAATAATTGTTTAGAGCGGTCTAAAAATAAGCGCGCCACATTATATTCTTATATTTGTATGACACACAAAAAACATGATCACACTCACTGAAGAGAATTATATAAAAGCGATTTTTCATTTGGGCAAACAAGGCTCAGTGACCGTAAGTACGAATGCTTTAGCGGAAGCTATGAATACGAAAGCTTCTTCGGCCACAGATATGATAAAGAAATTGGCAGAAAAAAATTATGCCAACTATAAAAAGTATCAAGGGGTTAGTCTAACGGCTGATGGAAAACGCGTGGCGGTAAATATCATCAGAAAGCACCGATTGTGGGAGGTTTTCTTAGTGGACAAACTCAATTTTACTTGGGATCAGGTTCATGACGTGGCAGAGCAGTTGGAGCATATCAAATCTCAGAAACTCATTGATGAGTTGGATGCTTTTTTAGATTTTCCGACGCATGATCCTCACGGCGATCCTATTCCGGATAAGCAGGGCAAGTTTGAACACGTTGAAAAAACAAGTCTTTCTAACGCCAAAGAAGGTGTGAGCTATGTGTGTGTGGGTGTTAACGACAGTTCTGTCGATTTTCTTAAATATTTAGACAACAATGCCATTGCGCTTGGTACCGTGATAAAAGTTTTGCATAAAGAACCCTTTGACCATTCCATTAAAATTAAAATAGATGGCAAGGAACTTATGGTGTCCCAAACTGTTGGGAAAAATCTATTTTTAAAAGAAGCTTAAGCCTCGAATTGTCATTCCGACGAACGGAGGAATCACATAACGAAAATATCCGGCCACAAAGTTTGGGAGTTGTCATTCCGACGCAAGGAGGAATCACATAGCGAAGACTTAATTTGCAGCTAAATTGCGAATAAGTTGTCATTCCGACCTAAGTAGGAATCACACTAAGATGTGTAACAATCCATAACAATTTCTATTAAGTTGTCATTCCGACGTAAGGAGGAATCACATCAACAAGGTCTAACAACGGTGGTGATAATTTTGCTCAAATTCAACAAGAAATTAATGGCACTTATCGCAATCGTGTGCATCGCTGAATGCCTTTTTTGATTTGGGTTTTTTCCAAAAGAATTTCTTGATCAAGAAACTTAATGCAAGTGCCAGAGCTGTAAGCGCTAATATGGTTTGAATCGTGTCGTTCATGTTCTTTCTGTTTTCATCATTCCACTGTAGTCCTAAGCGAGAATTATTCGTTATAGGCTTACTTCAAAAGTTGGAAGGCAATCAATGCTATAATATACGCAAAACCACTCATAATTACAAGTTGTAGAATAGGCCATTTCCACGAATTTGTTTCGCGCTGTACAATAGCCAGGGTACTCATGCACTGCATGGCAAAGGCGTAAAATAGAAGCAAGGAAATTCCTGAAGCAAAGGTAAACAGCGGTCCTCCCAAAATAGGATTCACTTCTCCGGCCATTCTGTTTTTAATGGTTTCTTCGTCATCACTTCCAACACTGTAAATTGTGGCTAATGTGCCTACAAAAACTTCACGCGCTGCAAAGGAGCTCACCAATGCAATACCAATTTTCCAATCGTAACCCAAAGGTCTGATGGCAGGTTCAATGGCATGTCCTGTAATGCCTAAAAACGAGTGTTCCAATTTTTGGGACGCTACATGTTCGTGCAATTCTTCAGCGCTGAGGTTTTGATCAGCGTATTCCGTTTTGATGATTTCTTCTGCATTGTTAAATTCTTCACCAGGACCGTAAGATGCCAAAAACCAAAGCACAATTGAAATTGCCAGAATGATTTTACCAGCGCCAAATACAAACGATTTGGTTTTTTCAATAACCGTCAATACCACATTCTTAAGTAAGGGCAACTTATAATTGGGCATTTCTACCACAAAAAAGGTCTTGCTTTTAATCTTAAGAATTTTATTTAAAATCATGGCAGATACTAAAGCAGCGCCAAAACCAATCAAGTACAACAGCATTAAGGTCATGGCTTGATACCCCAAACCAAAAAAGCGTTCATCAGGAATGACCAAGGATATAATTATCAAATACACTGGTAATCGTGCAGAGCAAGTGGTAAAAGGGGTAACCAAAATAGTGATTAAACGCTCTTTCCAACTTTCAATATTTCTGGTAGCCATGATTGCAGGAATTGCGCAGGCCGTCCCAGAAATTAAAGGCACCACACTTTTTCCGCTCAATCCAAAACGGCGCATACCGCGGTCCATTAAAAACACGACACGACTCATATAACCACTTTCTTCAAGCACTGAAATAAAGAGGAATAAAAACGCAATTTGAGGGATGAAAATCACAATACCACCCAATCCTGGAATTATACCTTCGGCCAACAAGCTGGTAAAGGCACCTTCAGGAAGCGCATTTTTTGCCCATTCGCTTAGAGATGCAAATGAAGAATCAATAAAATCCATGGGGTAGCTAGACCAATCATAGATGGCTTGGAAGATGGTTAATAAAATTAGAAAGAAGATCACGTAACCCCAAATTTTGTGGGTTAAGATGCGGTCCAATTTAATGCGCAGGTCTTTAGCCGTGCTCAAATCGATAGTTTGTCCTTCTTTAAGGGTGTTGTTTATAAATTGATAGCGCTTAATGGTTTCCTTTTGTTGAAGACGTTTAAGATCAGCTTTAGATTTTGTCTTAAAATCTGCAACAGCATCAATTTCGTTTCTGTCCGTCTTTCCAAAATTGACATCTTGGGTAATGACCAACCAAAGTTTATAAAGTAATTGATTAGGGAAGGCTTTCTGTAAATTCTCAAAGTACTCAGGGTCAATTTCAGAAGCATTCATACAAGGAGTTGTGGAAAGTTCCTTATAATTTGTTATGAGTTCCTTTAATTCAGTAATCCCATTTTTTTTACGCGTACTGACTAAGGCAATTTTAGTGTTGAGGTGTTCCTCTAAATAAGGAATATCTAAAGTAATCCCTTTGTAACTCATCCGGTCAGCCATATTGATGACCAAGATAGTTGGGATTTCCAAGTCTTTAATTTGGGTAAAGAGAAGGAGATTACGTTTTAAATTTTCGACATCACTGACCACTACGGCAACGTCAGGAAAGTCTTTATCATTTTTATTCAGTAATAATTCAATCACCACATTCTCATCTAAAGACGACGCGTTTAAGCTGTAGGTTCCCGGTAAATCAATGATGTGCGCTTTTACGCCACGCGGAAGTTTACAGATGCCTTCCTTTTTTTCAACCGTAATACCAGGGTAGTTTCCTACCTTTTGGTTCAATCCGGTGAGTGCGTTAAAAACTGAGGTTTTACCTGTATTCGGATTTCCTATTAAGGCAACATTGATGTGTTTACTCATTTATAAGATCTCTATTAATATATGAAGTGCAGTCTCTTTACGAATGGCCAAATGGGTGCCATTAATGTTAAGATACATGGGGTCAGAAAAGTAGGCTACTTGTACCAGTTCAACATAGTTGCCCGGTAAACAGCCCATTTCCAAAAGTTTTAATGGGATGTAAATAGACGATACGTCAGTAATGATACCGCGTTGCCCTCTTTTTAGATGTGCGACTGTTACTTGCATCCTTATTTAGATTGATTTTAAAGAAGCAAAAGTAAATATAAAAAGTTAGAGGGTCAACGTTAAAATATTAAAGTTTCAGGTTTCTATTGTTTGAAGTTTCTTTTGTTTGAAGTTTCTGTTTTTAAGCACTTCAATTTCAACTTCAACTTCAACTTCAGCCTTTCACTAATCTCTTTCTAGAATTTTAATGTCTTCTAACAGTTGTTCAATATCTTCCGGTTTTGTACCGTCATAAAACCCTCTAATTTGACGCTTCTTATCAATCAGCATAAAATTTTCAGTGTGGATCATATCGTAGGCATCACCATTACCATCGGTTTTAACGGCTAGATAGCTTTTTCTGGCGAGTTCATAAATTTGTTTTTTATCGCCAGTAACCAGATTCCATTTGGAATCAATGACGCCTTTTTCAACCGCATAGCGTTTCAATTGGGCAACACTATCAATTTCTGGTGTTACAGAGTGGGACAGGAGCATGATCTCATCATCGGTCATGATCTTCTCTTGGATTTGCACCATATGATCGGTCATAATCGGACAAATGGTTTGGCAGGTGGTAAAAAAGAAATCTGCCACATAGATTTTATCTTTATAATCTTCTTGAGTGATGGTGTCTCCATTTTGATTGATCAGACTAAAATCAGCAATTTTATGATACTTACTTTGATACTGCACGGTGCTGTCTACCATTTCAAAATTCACCATAGAAGGTTGGTAAATGGGAAGCACCTTTTTGGGCGTTAGAATATTAAAAATGATGGTAACAATTATGACAGACAGGATCAGTAGTACGATTCCAAAATACTTATAGTCCTTAAAAAATGAGAGCATTTTTAATGATTTTGAGGGTGTTTTGTAAGATTTCTGTGCAAAAATACGATAGATAAGCGTCAAAAAAGGTATTTTTAGTGCTAAAATCGGCTTTCATGAAAAACATTTTGTCCCTTCTTCTGTTATGTGTTTTTTCAGGTATGTCCGCCCAAGATCATCCGTTGAAGGCCTTAAACGAAGCGGAAATGAAATCGGCATTAAAACGGATGGAATTTCGGGCCAGTCCCAACACAGGAGATTATGATGTAAAATATCACCGTCTGGAGTTTGAAGTAGATCCTTCAGTGAAGCACATACAAGGCACAGTAACCACCTATTTTGAAGCAAAATCACCTTTAGGTCAGATCACTTTTGATTTGGCAACCAACATGACCGTTTCTCAGGTGTTGCAGCGTGGAGAGCCTTTGGCTTTTACTCATAACGGTACTGAGGAACTTGTGATTACCTTGGGCAAAGAGCAAGTGGTAGGAGTTTTGGATTCCCTGACTATTAGCTATTCAGGGAATCCGGTAAGTTCTGGTTTCGACTCTTTTGAAGTCAGTACACACAGTACAAAACCCATTTTATGGACACTTTCTGAGCCTTATGGCGCCAAAGATTGGTGGCCATGTAAGCAAGATTTGATTGATAAAATTGACAGTATTGATGTGTATATTACATCGCCTAAAACCAATTCTAGTGGTGACAACTATGTTGCCGTTGCCAATGGTTTAGAACAATCCCAAACCATTACTGGAGCTACGAAAACCACACATTTTCAACATCACTATCCCATTCCTGCCTACTTGGTTGCCATTGCGGTTACCAATTATGCGGTCTATACGGATACCGTTCCCAATAATGGCAATCCGTTTGAGATTGTCAATTATGTATATCCAGAACATTTAGCAACTATAAAAACGCAAACACCAGTTACGGTACCTATTATGAATCTGTTCAGCAAACTTTTTGGAGCATATCCTTATGCCGATGAAAAGTATGGCCATGCGCAATTCGGTTGGAATGGTGGGATGGAACATACCACAGTGTCTTTTATGGGGAGTTTTGGGAGAAGTTTAATCGCCCACGAGTTAGGACACCAATGGTTTGGCAATAAAGTGACCTGTGGTAGTTGGCAGGACATTTGGCTCAATGAAGGGTTTGCTACCTATATGACCGGATTGGTAGTAGAGCATTTAGATGGAGAAACACCTTTTAAAATCTGGAAACAACAAACCGTAAATTCCATAACCTCCAGAAATGCCGGTGCGGTGTATGTTAAGGATTCCGATACGCTGAACGTAAATCGGGTGTTTGATGGCCGATTGTCCTATAACAAAGGCGCCATGGTGCTGCATATGTTGCGAAAAAAAATAGGTGATGCCGTGTTCTATCAAGGGTTACAAAATTATCTCAATCATCCAGACCATGCCTATGGGTATGCAAAAACGGAAGATTTATTGGCTATTATGAATGTGGCGAGCAATCAGGATTTATCTGAATTTTTTGAAGATTGGATCTATGGTGAAGGCTATCCCATTTTTGATTTAAAATGGTATCAATCCAATCCCAAAGAAATCAACTTGATATTAAATCAAACCCAAAGTCATCCTTCTGTCTCCTTTTTTGAAACGGCGTTGCCGGTGCGGTTGCTTGGTGCTTCCGGAGAAAGATTGGATCTCGTTTTAGAGCATACAAAAAATCAAGAAAATTTCACCAAATCGGTCAATTTTAAGGTTGTTGAAGTTCTGGTCAACCCCGAGTTTGATGTGGTGTCAAAACATAATGCTCCCGTTTTGAGTGTTGATAGGCACTCTGTAGCTATGGAACTCTCAGTCTATCCAAATCCAACTTCCAATCGTATTACCATTAAAAAACCAGATCATCTTATGGTGGAACGCATCCATATTTATAATGTTTTGGGCCAGCAGTTGTATACGTCAGGTTGGACCAATAGCATTGACATGTCTTCATTTTCTTCAGGATTGTTCGTGATTGAACTTCAAACAAACATCGGTAACATTAATAAATCGGTGTTAAAAAACTAGCGATTAGAATCGCATTAGTTTCCTAACTGCACTTAAAAGAGTACTTTTGTGCCTTATAATTTTTTTTTCAGAAAGATCAATGGAATTTATTATTAAAATTTCTCAATTTTTATTGAGTTTGTCCCTTCTCATCGTATTGCACGAACTCGGACATTTTATACCAGCAAGACTATTCAAAACACGCGTAGAAAAGTTCTACTTGTTTTTTGATATCAAATACAGTTTATTCAAGAAAAAGATAGGCGATACTGTTTATGGCATCGGGTGGTTGCCACTTGGAGGTTATGTAAAAATAGCCGGAATGATTGATGAAAGCATGGACAAGGAACAGATGGCCTTGCCGCCACAACCTTGGGAGTTTCGCGCTAAGCCGGCCTGGCAACGTTTAATTATCATGTTGGGTGGTGTAACGGTCAACTTTGTATTGGCGCTACTTATTTATATCGTTATGGCGTTTGCCTATGGTGATACTGATATTTCTGCAGCAAGTATTAAGGACGGTTATTTGATTGATAATCCGCTATTGATCGATTTAGGTTTTCAGACTGGTGATGATATCGTGAAAGTTGGAGACACCAAGGTTGTTAACTATTCAGATGTGAACACCAATATCATAGGTGCTGAAACAGTAACAATTGAGCGTAATGGTGCTGAGCAAACGATTACGTTGCCTGAAGATTTTTTAGGACAATTATCGACGAGCAAGCACGAGGGATTGTTCAGCATAAGAAAGCCCTTTTTAGTAAATGCTGTAAGTGATACGTCGTTAAATAAATCGGCAGATTTGAAGAAAGGCGATTTGGTGAAGTCTATCAATGGTAAATCAGTTGAATATTTTGACCAAGCTGAAGACGTTTTAAAGTCGTTTAAAGGACAAACCGTTGCCACAGAGATTGTAAGAAATGGCGAATCTAAGCGTATTGATCTACAAGTTGATGATACGGGCAAATTGGGTGTAGAAGTTGGCGGATCATATAATGATATTGCCGCGCTAGGTTATTTTGACATTGTCAGAAAAGAATATACATTTGGTGAAAGCTTCGGAATTGGTCTTAACAGATTTACAAGCCAAATAACAGGTTATTTTACGCAATTGAAACTCATATTCAGTCCGAGTACGGGAGCTTACAAAGGGGTAGGTGGGTTTAAGGCCATCTTTGATGTCTTTCCAAGCACTTGGAGCTGGGAATATTTTTGGGGCATTACAGCGTTCCTTTCAATCATGCTCGGAGTGTTGAATTTATTGCCAATTCCTGCTTTAGATGGAGGACATGTGATGTTTTTACTTTACGAAATGATATCAGGACGCACACCCTCAGAAAAGTTTTTGGAGCGTGCACAATTGGTTGGATTCGTGATTCTCATCATGTTAGTATTGTTCGCCAATGGGAATGATATTTTTAAAGCGATAACGGATTAAAAATATTTCAAAATTGTTTTGTTCAATTCAAAAATAGCAATATATTTGCAACCTCAAAATAGGTAATATACCTTCCTCCTTAGCTCATCCCGATAGCTATCGGGAGGTTAGAGCATCGGAGAGAAAACGTTCTTTAATAAAAAAATGAATTGTGTTTACATCTTGTATTCTGAGAGCCTTGACAAATATTATGTTGGAGAGGCATCAAATATAGATGAACGGGTTGAACAACATAATTCTGGTTTTTATAATACTGCTTTTACTAAACAAGTTTCTGATTGGAAATTATTCCATGTCATGGGTTGCGAGGATAGAGTTCAGGCGAGAAAAATAGAAACACACATCAAAAAAATGAAAAGCAAAACTTATATTCAGAATTTGAAAAAATATCCTGAAATATTAGAAAAGCTTAAAAGTAAATATAATTAACCTTCCTCCTTAGCTCAGTTGGTTAGAGCATCTGACTGTTAATCAGAGGGTCCTTGGTTCGAGCCCAAGAGGAGGAGCAAACAAAGAGTTACATGAAAATGTAGCTCTTTTTTGTTTTTTGGTGGTTCCACATTCTTCTATCTTTCTAAATTATAGAACACTTTTCCAATTCCATAAGCAACTGACGGCTTTATTTTTAATTAGTAGAGTGCTTATTTGGTGTAAATATTTTTTTATCTGTGTCTTCTAACCAATATAGCAAATATGGAATATTGTTTGCATGTGTCCAGCCAAAAACTCGAAGCCCCATATTAAGCTCCCAAATAGCCTTTTTGTCTTCATCTTCTGGTAGTCTTGAAACTGCCATTAATGCTTCACTAAACTCTTTTTGAGTCGTTAAACTATCTACGGTTATAGGCAATTCAGAGACTTTTAATATTTCCGCCCTATTCATGGCTTCGTTAAAATAGGGTAACTATTCAGGCTTCAAT
>NZ_JAEHJZ010000040.1 GCF_016469035.1 Gelidibacter salicanalis
TTAGATAGGCTGAATAGTTACCTAAATTTAATGAAGTTATAAAAAAAATAACGGAAGATAACCCGATGAATTATGACCAGAGCCAAGGACATAAATTTTACGAATATAAATTAATGAATTTCTTGGTAGAGGCAGCGTTAGGTATGACTTCAAAATCTGTATGGTCGGGTAAATATGATATTGTCGGCGGTATAATTATAGTGAAACCAAATTCAGAAGTACTTTGCTATCATTTGATTGACTTTAACAAGTTTAAACAATACTTAAAGAACTCCGCTAAGCTGGATAATCCTTCAGGTACTAAAATGGGTTATGGTGAAGTTTATTCTGAAGGAGGAGATTCATTCATAAAATTAAACTTTCAAGTAAAGGCGTAATTATCTAAGAACCTTAAAATATATATAATGAGGATAGATCTCAATATTTACTTCTTTATCAATTGTATTTTACATTTAAAATAGTAATGTTTGTACATCCACTGCAACCAAATCTTTGTCTTAATTCTATAAGCGCAGCGGTCTTAATTCTAAATCCTAATGCGCCTCCAGCCAATCCGCACCAACACCCAAGTCCACATCCAATGGTACGGTCATCGTATACGCATTTTCCATTTCCGTCTTCACCATGGTTTTGATGGCTTCTAATTCAGGTTTATAGACATCAAACACCAACTCATCATGTACTTGAAGCAGCATTTTGGTTTTGTAATCGCCTTCTTTTAATTTGTTATGGATGTTGATCATCGCGACTTTAATAATGTCGGCAGCACTACCTTGAATAGGTGCGTTTACGGCATTACGTTCCGCTGCACCTCTCACCACGGCGTTGCGAGAATTGATATCCTTTAAATAACGGCGACGCCCTAAAACGGTTTGTACATAGCCGTTATCTCTGGCAAAATCTATTTGCTCACCAATATAGCGACGGAGTTTTGGGTAGGTTTCGTAATAGGTGTCAATCAAGTCTTTGGCCTCACTACGGGATAAATCGGTTTGATTGCTCAACCCAAAGGCGGAAACCCCATAAATAATCCCGAAATTGACCGTTTTGGCATTGCTACGTTGCTCGCGCGTCACTTCCTCCAACGGTACGCCAAAAACTTTTGAGGCGGTAGATGCGTGAATGTCCTCGCCGTTGTTAAAGGCGGTAATCATGGTTTCCTCTTCGCTTAAGGCGGCAATAATGCGCAATTCAATTTGCGAATAATCGGCCGCTAACAGGGTGTAATTTTCATCCCGTGGTACAAAGGCTTTCCGCACTTGGCGTCCGCGTTCCGTACGGATCGGGATGTTTTGAAGGTTAGGGTTGTTACTGCTCAAACGTCCGGTAGCCGCAACGGTTTGCATATAATCCGTATGCACGCGTCCTGTTGTTGGCTCCACCTGGTTAGGCAGGGCATCTACATAGGTGCTTTTCAGTTTTGCCAAGCCCCGGTAGTCTAAAATATGCTGAATAATATCGTGGTCTTTGGCCAAATAAGATAAAATCTCTTCGCCCGTGGCGTATTGCCCAGTTTTGGTTTTTTTAGGCTTGTCCACCAATTTGAGCTTGTCAAATAGAATATCGCCCAATTGTTTCGGGGAGGCAATATTAAACTCTTCGCCGGCTTCCGTAAAAATTTGGGTCTGTAAGGTGTTGATGTCATTGTCCAATTTTTCGGATAGGGAATTCAAAAAATCTTTATCCAAATTGATGCCTTCCAATTCCATATCGGCAAGCACGCGCAAGAGCGGAATTTCAATCTCATCAAATAATTTTTGGGTGTTGGCTTCGCCCAATTCCTTTTCAAAATGCTCTTTAAGCTGTAAGGTGATGTCCGCATCTTCTACCGCATATTCCGTTTGTTGGTCTAGAGGCACATCGCGCATCGATTTTTGATTCTTGCCTTTTTTGCCAATCAGCGCTTCTATAGAAATAGGGGTGTAGTTCAAATATGTTTCCGCTAAAACATCCATATTATGACGCATATCCGGATTGATCAGATAATGGGCCAACATCGTATCAAACAATTTGCCCTTTACCTGAATGTTGTATTTGTGAAGTACTTTAATGTCGTATTTTAAATTCTGTCCCACTTTTTCAATGGTTTCCGCTTCAAAAAACGGGCGCAATTGTTCGATCAGTTCTTGGGCTTCAGCTTGATCTTCTGGAAACGGTAGATAAAATCCTTTGCCCACTTCCCACGAAAAAGCAATGCCTACCAACTCGGCCGTAATCGGATCAAGCCCCGTAGTTTCGGTATCAAAACACACGCTTGCTTGTTTCATCAAATTTTGAATGAACAATTTCGTAGCCATCCCCGTTGCCACGCTTTGGTAAAAGTGAGAGGCTGAGGCGGACGTATGCCGTGTATAAGCGTCTGTAGTAGGGGCTTGATTATCAGCATCGCCACCAAATAAGGAGAACTGACCCAGCCCAGCAGCGGCTGATGTTTTTGCCGTGATAGTTGCGGCAGTAGGTACTTTGTTATTCTCTGTGCCACCGTTATTAGCACCGGGTGCAAAGGTTTTGAGGAAATTATCCGTGAGACGTCTGAATTCCAATTCCTGAAAAATATTAGTCACGGCTTCTACATCTGGCTCTGACATTTCAAAATCGGTCTCGCAAAAGGTCACCGGTACATCCAACATGATAGTGGCCAAAGTTTTGGAGAGTAAGCCCAATTCTTTATTGGCCTCAATGTTTTCTTTCATTTTACCTTTTAGCTCATGGGTATTGGCCAAAAGGTTTTCCATACTGCCGTACTGCTTGATGAATTTTTTGGCGGTTTTTTCACCCACGCCTGGTAAGCCAGGAATATTATCAGAAGAGTCGCCCATCATTCCTAAGAAATCGATGACCTGCAATGGACTTTCGACCTCAAATTTTTTCTTTACCTCTTCAATGCCCCAAGTTTCATAACCGCCACCAAACGATTTTGGTCGGTACATAAATGTGTTTTCAGTTACCAATTGGGCAAAATCCTTATCTGGCGTTACCATATAGGTTTTGTAGCCTTGGGCTTCGGCTTGGCGTGATAAGGTGCCAATCACATCATCGGCTTCAAAACCATCTTTGACCATGATAGGAATGTGCATGGCTTCCAGAATGCGGCAAATATGTGGGATGGCCGTGCG
Organism: Gelidibacter salicanalis; assembly: GCF_016469035.1. Classification (GTDB taxonomy): domain Bacteria; phylum Bacteroidota; class Bacteroidia; order Flavobacteriales; family Flavobacteriaceae; genus Gelidibacter; species Gelidibacter salicanalis_A. The sequence goes on from NZ_JAEHJZ010000040.1 coordinate 3,117, forward strand.
GATGCCTTCTGGAGTTTCGTCTCTATTCGCTTTATAGGCTTCATACATTTCTACCCTGTCGGCACTGCCATTTTTATCAAAACATACCGCCAAATGGTCCGGGCGCTCTCTTTTGATCACATCCAATAAAGAGTTCATAAACCCCATAATGGCGGAGGTGTCTTCTCCTTTTGAATTGATTCTGGGGTTCTTTATAAAAGCGTAATACCCTCTAAAAATTAAGGCGTAAGCATCGACTAAGAAGAGGCGTTTTTGTTCTGACATCATAAAAATGGATTGAATTTTGGTATTCCTCGTGTGGCGTCGTGAGTTGTTTTGAATCGTTTTGAACGCTTTAACAATGTTCTCGACACCACCCAAAAGGACAGCACGCAAATTACAAAACTTATGCATCGAATCGAAATTAATTGAAATGCAATTTGTATTTTAACGGCATAAGGTAGTATACGTGATCAACGCTATTAAAGAGACCGTTTGAATTGTTTAGGCGACACTGGAACAGCTATTATGGTATGACCAGATTGGTTATCTACTAAGCGACAGACAATGTCTCTTGGCCACAAGTTGAAATGGATAAGGTGGCCCGTGCGATAAGAAGTAGAACTTTCTTACGACTATATCATCCTATTAGAAATAAACACTACATCGATGCATGAAAATCATCGTTTAAATAACTATTAGCGCTAAAAATGAGGTTAACTAGCACTCATGCAATACCATAACAATACATAAAAGCGGCTCTCAGGCCAGTAAAAACATAACTCTTACATGGAAGAATTACAGAGCAATCCCTTTTATGGGGTTTTCAATCGACAAAAAGCAAATCAGTTTAAAAAAGGAAATACCACCTATAAAGAACGTCTTAAAAAATTGGATGCTCTTAAAACCGCTTTAGAAGTTGATTACAAACAACAAATTCGGGAGGCCCTATATGCCGATTTCAAAAAACCGTTCTTGGAAACTGATCTCACAGAAATTTATCCGGTATTGACCGAAATTAAATTCGCCAAAAGCAATCTTAAATCTTGGATGAAAGACCAAAAGGTCGATACGCCCTTAGCCTTACTGGGTGCCTCTTCTTATATAGTCTTTGAACCTAAAGGCGTCTGTTTGATTATTTCGCCATGGAATTTCCCGATTAACTTGACCTTTGGTCCATTGGTGTCGGCTATTGCTGCTGGAAACACGGTGATGATTAAACCGTCTGAAATGACACCAAACGCCTCCAAAGTGATGGCTGAGATTGTCAGCGCCTTATATGAAGAAGATGAAGTAGCGCTTTTTGAAGGCGAAGTTGAGGTCTCAGAAGACTTATTGAAGTTACCGTTTAACCATATCTTTTTTACAGGCTCTCCACAAGTGGGTAAAATAGTGATGAAGGCCGCCTCAAAACATTTGACCTCCGTAACGTTGGAGTTGGGAGGGAAGTCGCCCACCATTATTGATGACTCTGCAAATTTGGAAAAGGCCGTGGAGAAAATCATTTTTGGGAAGTTTACCAATGCAGGACAAACCTGTATTGCTCCAGATTATGTATTGTTGCAGGCCAATCTTAAAGAGAAATTTACGACGCTCTTTAAGTCGAAGATTAAGGAGTTCTATACGGATCAAGTTGAGCTCTCCGACTCCTATTCCCGTATTGTCAATAAAAAGCATTTTGAGCGCTTGACCTCCTATATTGACGAAGCAAAGCAGAACGGCAGTGCCATTGTGTCTGGGGGAACCTCTAACGTGAGCGATCATTTTATTGAACCGACGTTGGTATTTGATGCGCCAGAAAATTCAAAATTGATGCAGGATGAGATTTTTGGCCCCATTCTTCCGGTGAAAACCTTTACAACGTTGCAGGAACCGGTGGATTATATCAATTCTAAAGAGAAACCTTTAGCACTTTATATTTACAGTAAATCTGACAAAAATATTGATTTTATTATGAACCATACACGCGCAGGAAGTGGCTGTATCAATCATAATTTGTTACAGTTTTTGAATCATAATCTGCCATTTGGAGGGAGCAATAATAGCGGCTTGGGAAAATCGCACGGATTTTTTGGTTTTGAAGCCTTCTCCAATAGACGTTCCATGATGAAACAACACACAATGGGCGCCACTGATTTATTGATGCCGCCTTATACTAATTTTAAACAGAAATTGATTGATTTGACGCTGAAGTGGTTCTAAATAAAGTTGGCAGTGGGCAGTTTTTAGTTAGCAGTTTTTAGAATTTCGTGTGTTGGTTGATGAGAAAATGTTAGTAAGGATGGCCGATGCAATCAGATTAGGATGCTGAGGTTGCAGATTAGAGGAGAGTGTATAAATTCCCAATTCCTAATTTTTTGTGGTCTGTAAACTATCCACAACAGGGGTCGATTTAATACTAATCTCATCCACAAAAATCCAGCTATTACCCTTGTCCTTAGCGCCGGGGTGCCATTTAGGAAGTTTGTCCAGCTTTTTGGCGATGACTTTAATATGGGTGGCGGTTTTGTCTTTTAAATCAAATGTTACTGTTTTAATGTTGACGTCTTCGGATCTTTTGCTGGCATTTAAGTTTTGCTTGCCAATAAATTGAAAGGTTTGACCATCAGTAGAAGTGTAACAAAATACTTCCGAGGGGTAGAATATCCAAGAGCGTTGGTCCTGCAACACATTGAGAGAGACTTTTTGGAGGTGATGTGCTTCGCCTAAATTAACAATTGCTATCACGTCTTCACCTTCATAACCTTGCCATAAGCCCGTTCTGTGGTCTTTAGTGCCCTTAATTCCGTCAATTAAAGCATTAGGGCCACCAGCACTGTAGGCATCAGCATAGTTGGTTTGCAACGTGAGGGTTCTATTAGGGTCCAATTTGAAAAACTTAGTGGCTATTGTTTTGCTCTTTTCACCATCTTTCTCTGCATAGATTTTTAAAGTAGACGCCTCAGAAATGATAAACGGCTGTTCGTATTTGCTGTACACCGAATCGTTGAGCGTATAAAAAATATCGGTTTCCAATTGCGCAGTTCCTAAGGTGACTTCGGTTTGCTCTTTAAAGGAAATATCACCGGTTGCGATAAAGGGCACAGAAACAATTTTAAAATCTGTGATGGCTGTTGTAGGTGCTTCGTCGTCGTCCGTCGCCCAATCAGAAGGGGCATCGGTCATAAAGAATTCCAAAATACCTCCAGATAAAATATCTTTTGAAGTAATATAACTTTCGTGCAGTCTATTGCCGTTCAATCGGACATAATCTATGTATTTATTGGCGTCAGAAAGATCAAAGGCTTTAATGGTAAAGTTTTTTCCGTTTTCTAGATTGATGGTAGCTTTATCAAATAACGGGGTTCCGATGATATAAGCGTCAGCACCTGGCGTAACCGGATAAAAGCCCATGGCTGAAAACACATACCACGCGCTCATTTGTCCGCAGTCTTCATTTCCCGCAATACCATCAGGCTCATTTTTATAGAGCGTCGTTAAAATTTGGTGGACTTTTTCCTGTGTTTTATAAGGCTTGTTTACAAAATTGTAAAGGTAGGCCATGTGATGACTCGGTTCATTGCCGTGCGCATACTGACCAATAAGTCCGGTAATATCTACCATGTCGCGTCCCGTAGTTTTACTATCGGCCGTAAAGAGTGTGTCCAATTGGGCTTCCAAAATTTCCTTTCCGCCCATTAACTCTATAAGGCCAGAAATGTCTTGGGGCACGTAAAAACTGTATTGCCAGGCATTGGCTTCAGTATAATTGTAATTAACCTCAGAGGGATCAAAAGGTGTTACCCAAGTGTTTTTGAAGCGGCCTCTCATAAACTTGGTTTCCGGATCAAACACGTTTTTGTAGTGTTGGGCGCGCTTTATATAGGTTTCGTAATCATCTTCTTTGTCCAAGGCCTGCGCCATTTTGGCAATGGTCCAATCGTCATAGGCATATTCTAAGGTTTTAGACACTGACTCACTTTCTTCCTCTACCGGAATAAATCCAAGGTCTTTATACGATTTTAAACCTAAATGATTTTTGTTGGCGGAATGGGTCATGGCCTTAAATGCTCTTTCAGCATCAAAGCCTTTGATCCCTTTTAAATAGGCGTCTGCAATTACGGGAACGGCGTGGTATCCAATCATGGTACCGGTATAATTGGCACTCAAATCCCACATGGGTAAGATGCCGCCCTCGTCGTATTTGGCGAGGAGCGTATTGACAAAATCGCTGGTGCGCTTCCGTTCAATAAGTGTGTATAACGGATGTGCTGCTCTGTAGGTGTCCCACAGCGAAAACACTGTATAATATTTAAAATCTTTGGTGGTATGAATTTTTTGGTCCATACCTCTATAGCGCCCATCAACATCTTGATAAATGTTAGGTGCGAGCATGGTGTGGTACAAAGCGGTATAAAAATTGGTTTTATAGTTTTGATTATCACTTTCAATCACTATTTTTTCCAATTGCTTTTCCCAAGTACCCTGGGCGATCTCCTTAACCTGGTCAAAAGATTTGTCTCCAATTTCAGTTTCTAAATTTTTCTTGGCACCTTCTTCATCAACCGCACTGATTCCAATTTTTACGTAAATGGGTTCATTTTTAGGATTGTCAAATTGAAAAACCGCCTTTCTATTGTTCAGGTTTTGTTTTCTAGCAATTAAATCGACCGACAAGGGATGCGAAAATTTGATATAATAGAATAATTTTTGATTGGCTGCCCAAGATTTGGAATGGCGGAACCCCGTGATTTCCGTTCTGGAAGTCTGTTTGATTTTTGAAGCCAAAAGTTGATCGCGGTGCTCCAAATCCAACACGATGATTTGGTTTTTAGAAGTCGGAAATTGGTATTTATGGATGCCGCTGCGCTCAGAAACGGTGAGTTCTACATCAATATTGCTGTCTTCCAAATGCACTTTGTAGTACCCTGGTTCTGCTTTTTCTTTATCGTGGGAAAATTTTGAACGGTAGCCTTTTTTACCGTTGCTGCCGTTGTTGAACACGACTTCAGTGGTAGGCATCAGCAACACATCTGCATAATCACTTATGCCGGTGCCGCTCAGATGCGTATGGGTAAATCCATAAATATAAGTGTCGCTATAATGATAGCCAGAAGCGCCATCCCAACCCTCAAGACGGGTATCAGGACTCAATTGCATCATTCCAAAAGGCATGGTCGCGCCCGGATAGGTATGCCCATGACCGCCGGTGCCAATAAACGGATTGACCAATGACACTAAAGATTTATCTTTTTTGGCGGGCGTTGTTTTAGGATGGTCAGAGCAGCCTACAAGTAGTAATAGCGCCGTAATAGCTATAAAAAAATACTTCATTAGTAAGAGATTGGTATTGCAGCGGAAATATACTAAATCTTAAGGGACGGTTAAATTTAATCGCAACATTTTAATAACAGTTTAATTCATTTATCTTTGATGAAAATTGCTTTTATGTTGCGATGGGTCCTTTTTACCATATTCTATATTCTTATCTCGCTATATGGATTTCAAGCCATTAGGACACTCACAAAAGGTATTTGGGTACATTATATGTTTATTGGCATTGCCGTAATCATTGCGGGAAACCTGATTCTTCAGTTTAGTACGGGGGTTGGAGGTCGCGTGCTGTCGCCTTCAAAAAGTTACGCCTTCGGATTTATTTTAGCCTTTATGCTCTTTAACTTGGTCTTGATTGTCTTTCTTTTAGGTGAGGATATTGTGCGACTGTTTTCAGGCGTGTACTCCAAATTATTCGGTGCTAACAACAGCTTTCACATGCCATCAAGACGTAAGTTTGTCAGCGGTATTGCGCTTGGCGTAGCCGCAGTACCATTTGCCTCGATGCTGTATGGCATGTATAAGGGGAAGTACAATTATAAGGTGATTAAACACACCTTGCATTTTGCGGATTTACCGGACGCTTTTGATGGTTACCGCATCACCCATATCAGCGACATCCATTCTGGCAGTTTTGACAACCGTTCAGAAATTGAACATGCGGTACATATGGTCCAGGAACAAAAGAGTGATGCCATTATGTTTACTGGAGATCTTGTCAATAATAAAAGCTCAGAGATGTTGCCCTGGAAAGAGCTGTTTGCTGAATTAAAGGCCGATGATGGCGTGTATTCTGTATTAGGCAATCATGATTATGGCGATTATATTGATTGGGACTCTACGGCTGAGAAAAAGCAAAATCTGGAGGAGTTGATCCAGCTTCAAAAAGAAATGGGATACGACCTGCTACTGAATGAAAATCGATTTATTGAACGCAACGGGCAAAGAATTGCCTTGGTGGGGTGTGAGAATTGGGGGAAAGGTGGCTTTAAGAAATCTGGAGATTTAAAGAAAGCTTCAGAAGGGGTAAAGCCTGACGATTTTAAAATATTGATGACACATGATCCGAGCCATTGGGATGAAGTGGTTATCAGTGATGCATATCATTACCATTTAACCTTAAGCGGACATACGCACGGCATGCAATTTGGCATCGAAATTCCTGGGTGGATCAAATGGAGTCCTATAAAATACCGTTACAAACATTGGGCGGGGATTTATAAGGAAATGGGTCAGTATATTAATGTAAACAGAGGTTTTGGATACTTAGGATTTCCGGGAAGGGTAGGGATTTGGCCAGAAATAACCGTCATTGAGCTTAAAAAAGCATCAAAAAATCTCAGTACTTAAAGCTAAGATTCACCCATAGTAAGCTATTTACGGATGTTTTAGGATAATAAAAAAAAAATAGGTAGGTTTGTGTGGTAACACATTTGATTTAAACATTAAAATGTATGTCAAAATTTGGAGAACTTATAGATGTTGATATTCCTGTTTTGTTGGATTTCTTTACAGAATGGAACGAACAATCTACTGCAATGCATCCTGTGCTAAGAGATGTAGCTGCTGCACTTGGAGACAAGGCAAAAGTGATCAAAATAGATGTTGATAAAAATAAGGATTTGGCTGAAGCACTTCGTGTTAAAGCTCTACCTACACTTATCATCTACAAAAGTGGTGAAATGAAATGGCGGCATAGTGGAGCGCAGGACGCCAATACACTGATTAATATCCTTCAGGAATATATCTAGAATTCTATACTCTTAAACTGATACCCTTGTTGGCTAAAATGCGCTAAGGTTTCTGTTAAGGCATACTTCATACGTGGTGCTGCTTTAGCACTGTCATGGAATACCACAATGCTTCCAGGACCAGCGTTGGAGATCACATTTTTAGCGCAGGCTTCTTTTGATACAGCCGTTTTCCAATCGAAAGCCAAAATATCCCACATGATTATTTTATAACCTAAGGCTTGCAATCGCTTGCCTTGACTGGGCTTGATTTGGCCGTAAGGCGGTCTGAAGAGATTGCTGACCCGCCCGAACGTGCCTTTTCGGTACGGGAGGGTTGTTGACCCGCCCGAACGTGCCCTTTCGACACGGGTGGGTTGTTGACCCGCCCGAACGTGCCTTTCCGGTACGGGCGGGTTGTTGGTGTGCGCTCTCCAAACTCCGCACTTCGCACTCATAACTTGTTCCGTTTTCAAAACTTCAGCCACATAAGCCTCAGTACCCGTACGCCAACCATACGGATGGTTATAGGTGTGGTTGCCAGTAACATGACCCTCTTTTAAGATATCTTGAAAGATTTCAGGGTGTTGTTCTACATTGTTGCCAATGCAGAAAAAGGTAGCTTTTGCATTGTAAGACTTTAAGAGATCAAGCGTCCAATTGGTTATTTCTGGAGTGGGACCATCATCAAAGGTCAGGTAGATTACCATTTGATCTTCCGGCATATTCCATATGTATTTTGGGAATATGCCTTTGATCAATTTTGGTGTTTTTACAGGAATGAGGTTCACAAACAATTAGTCAATTTGTAAGAGTGTGTCAATAGTATCCCTAGTCAAATCGCGTTCTTCTCTTGGCGCTTGTCTTGGTTCTTCTCCCATAAAGTGCTTGAACAATTGCAGGTAGTTGTTAAACTTCTCAGTTTCTTCCATTGCAAACTCTTTATCTTTATAAAACACCAGAATGTCTACCAAGCTTCTGTAGCGCTCAATATCTGTGACAATTTCATCCAAATAACGCGTTTGGTTTTCTATGCTAAGTCCGCTGTAGTAGGTTAAACTTTCTTGGTATTTTTTACTGACATCTTTATAGACTTTTCTGCCTTTTTCAACTTTACCAATTTCATAATAGCCACTAATATAAGGTTCTAACAAGGTGTAAAAACCAAAATAATCCACGGGCATTTGGGTCATGGCCAAATCTGCTATGTGTTCAGCTTTTTCTGGTTTGTCTTCATTGATGAGCTGCTCTACCAATCGTGCTAAATTACCTCTATAGGTAATGGAGTTTTTACGGGTTTCGACATCATGATAAATGTTAGGATCATTGCTGTTGCCCCAGTCCCATGCCATCACTTGCTTGTACATCGCTTCACTGTCTACGCGGCCCATATCAAATGGATTTGCTCTGTCTACCGGTGTTTTAATTGGCACGAGTTTATAACAAAGACCATCTAATTGTAGATAATCTTTCATCCAAATATAATCATCATCGCCAAAACTGCCTCCTGTAAAATAGATTGGACGTTCCCAATTGTTGTTGGCAATAATATCCAACATCAACAGTCGGTTTTTATAAAGTGCACCGCCTTTAATTTCGATTACGATGTCTTCTACAATTTTATCGGCATCTTTCTCTTTTACAATCTCATGCTCCAACACAGAGGCTTTATCAACAGGAATCCTGACAAATTTTGTAGGGTAGTAATTGGAGTTCAACATATTTGAAGGATACCCACTAGTGTCTCTATTTTCTTGCTCTAAGGCGTATTTGAGTTTTGTTCGCGGATTATCACTACTTACAAAATCCATAAAATCTTTAATGTCTAAGGTATCATTTGTGATTTCCTTTTCAACGATATAATCGCGCGTACCATACCGGTATTGTGCATGGGTGAGCTGTGACGGAATAGGGTCGCTGCTATACGCTTTACGTTTCATTTGATCAATGTACCAATCTGTTTGGAATAAACTTGTGTTGATTACCCTGACATCTCTACGGATGCCTTCAATTTCTTGGGCATACCACAATGGAAAGGTGTCATTATCGCCAATGGTAAATAGAATGGCGTTGGGTGCACAAGATTCTAGGTACTTGACGGCCATGGCATGTGCGGTCTTTTTGCCGGAACGGTCATGGTCATCCCAATTATTGGCGGCTAGAATTCCTGGAACTAAAACTAAACAAGCCAACGTAATGGCATGCGGTAGGAATTTTGATGCGGTATATTTTCTAAGAGCATCAAAAATAGCATAGACCCCAAAGCCGATCCAAATGGCAAACACGTAGAAAGATCCTACAACCGAATAGTCGCGTTCCCGTGGTTCAAACGGACGGACGTTAGTGTAAAACTGAATGGCCAGTCCCGTCATCAGGAAAAACACCAATAAGGTCCAAAATAGCTTCTTATCTCTTCCAATCAAAAACAAGAACCCAACCAGGCCTAAAAGTAGCGGGAGGAAGTAATAGGTGTTTCGCGCTTTGTTATTTTTAACATCACTCGGTAAATTGTCCTGGGACATGTTAAGGTGCCACGCATCGATAGGATTGATTCCACTGATCCAGTTGCCATTTAAATCGTCATATTTTCCTTGAATATCATTTTGGCGGCCTACAAAATTCCACATAAAATAACGCCAGTACATATAACCAAACTGGTATTCTATCATATAGCCAATGTTTTGGACCAACGATGGTTTTTCAATATTTAAATACTGTCCAAATTGTTTAAGGAATTTATGATAACCACTGTAGTCAACGTTTCCTTCTCTAACATTTTGTTTAAAATCGGCCACAATTTTTCGGACCTGATCTTCCATTTGATATTCTGGCTTGATGTTAAAATCCAACAATCCAGTAAACATCATATAATTTTCTGCGTTCTCGCCACTCCACATCCTTGGTAAAATGGCGGCATGTTCAGAGTTGAAATTTTGTTTTGAGTTTTTATAATCGTTTACGATAACATATTTACCGGCAGCTTCATCCTTTTCATAATTAGGCTTGTCATCAATATAGGGTTCATTTTCATCAAGACCTGTATACTGTTCTGTAAAGAGAGGCCCGTAAAACAAATGTGTTTCAGGGTACTGTTCAAGATTGTAATAGGCTAAAAGTTCTCGTGCATTTGACGGATCATTTTCGTTAACCGTTACTTTAGCGTTGGCTCTAATGGGTAGCATTAACCAACAAGAGAACCCGATAAAAATAAATAGCAGGCACAATACGAGCGTATTGGCCACGTGTTTGTGGTGGTCTCTGGTATATTTTAATCCGAAATAGAAGGCAGCCACCACAATTATAAAGGCGATGATAGTACCTGAATTAAAAGGCATGCCGAGACTGTTGACGAAAAAGATCTCTGATGCACTAAATATTTTCAGGGCATTAGGAAGTAGCAGTTTAAAGATGAACAATAATATGGCTGCAGAAACTACGTTAGCCACGATAAAATTGGTGACCGTTATAGTTTTGTAATTTTTAAAGTAGTAAATCAATCCAATGGCGGGAATGGTCAAAAGACCCATAAAATGCACTCCAAATGATAAACCAATCACAAAAGCAATCAGAATGAGCCAACGGTTGCCACGCGGCTTGTCCATGTCTTGTTCCCAGCGTAGCGCAAGCCAAAACATAACCGCCATAATTAAAGTGGCCATGGCGTATACTTCCGTTTCAACGGCATTAAACCAAAAAGAATCCGTAAATGTAAAGGCTAAACTTCCTACGAGTCCGCTACCAAGAATGGCTACCTGTTTTGAAGTTGTAAATTCTTCATCGGTTTTAACAAGTTTTTTGAGGAGTAGGGTGATGGTCCAAAACATGAATAAAATCGTGAAGGCACTGGCCGCACCACTCATCATATTCAGCATGGCACCAATTTGGGAAGGCTCAAGGGCAAACATTGAAAAGAAGGCACCAAGCATTTGGAATAATGGTGCTCCTGGAGGATGTCCTACTTGAAGCTTTGCGGAAGTCAGTATATATTCTCCAGCATCCCAAAAACTAACGGTTGGTTCAATGGTAAGTGCATAAACAATAAATGCAACGGCAAAGACGAACCAACCTAAAATGGTATTCCATTTTTTAAAGCTGAAATGATTCATAGATATTTTGTTGAAAATGAGTGGCGAATTTAAGAATAATAATACAAGAGGAGAAAGTTTTTAAGTAAACGTTAAGTATTTCTAAAATGTTTTGGATAAAATTTCTGGGCTTTGACGCTGATAAAGAAGGATAAGTGGAGAAAGTGTGTTTTTATTTGTGTTTTTTACATTAAAATGTTTGCGCAAATAAAACTTTGTAGTAAATTTGCACCTTCCTTGCCGGCAGGCAGGTCCTCAATTAGAGATTGGCCTATGGTGTAACTGGCAACACGCCTGGTTTTGGTCCAGGAGAGTCTAGGTTCGAGCCCTAGTAGGCCAACAAGAATTGAAATCCCGATTTAGAAATAAGTCGGGATTTTTTGTTTTTATAGTTTTGGGGAGAGAATAGGGAGAAGAGAGAAGAGAAAAGAGAATAAAAGAGAAGAGAAAAGAGACTTGTTAGTTATGCTCGGGTCCTGGTTCTTGATTCTTCTGTCCCACTATTAAATGTAAAAACAGACTCAAATCCACCAATGAAGCAGCCTCAAATCTAACAGCGCAGCGGTCTTGGTTCCTCTGAAATACTAAGTGAATTGCAGACAGTAAGGAGAAGAGAATAGAGAGATGAGAATAGAGAAAAGATTTTTGTTAGGGGTTAAGTTTGAGTTAGGAGTTAGGTTCGGGTCTTAATTCTTCATGATTGCAGTAATGTAATACAGTCTCGCTACTCACAGGAAAAAGAGTCAAATCCAACAATGAAGCAGCCTCAAGTCTAACAGCGTAGCGGTCTTGGTTCTAAAAACTTAACGGTCTCCCTTCTAGCACCAATACAGACTAAAATCTAACAATGAAGCAGATTCAAATCTAACAGCGCAGCGGTCTCTATTCTCTATTCTGACAGCGTAGCGGTCTATTTCCCAACAGCGCAGCGGTCTATTTTAAATCTTAAAAGTAATCACCGGACGTTTAGAATGGTTGACCAAATCTTCACTAATACTGCCGTTAAAAAAATGCGCAATACCCTGGCGGCCATGTGTGCTTATCCCAATTAAATCCGCATCCATTTCTTTTGAAAAGTTCAAAATGCCAATTTCCACACTTTCGTCATTATAGATGTGGGTGGTGTAATTTTTAAAATTAGAATCTTTTATAAACTCTTGAATGCGTTTGTTTGCTTCTGCAGTAGGCGTAAAGTTATTGGCGGTATTCACCATGACCAAATGCATTTGAGCGCCAAACGCTTCGGCAAATTTTGTGGCTTGCTTATAGGTTTCCTTATTATCTTTATTAAAATCTGATGCAAAAACAAACCGATCAACACTAAACTCGGCATGTTCATTTTTGATGACCAATACGGGTAAGTCTGAGGTGCGGACCACCTTTTCTGCATTAGAGCCAATAAACATTTCTTTTAATCCTGTGGCGCCATGAGACCCCATCACAATTAAATTGACGTTGTATTCATGACAGGTGTCAATTACGCTACTAAAAGAGGGGTAGTTTTTAACAATATCATGTACCACAAGGCCTTTTAAATAGTCTCGAGACAGCAGGTTTTCAAACTTTTGTTGGGCCAGTTTCATAAAAAACATGGCTTCTGGTAAGGGGCTGGGAGAACTCATCATGTCAACTTCTTGTAGGGGTAGTTCTAACATGTGTAACAAATAAATTTCAGAACCATGTTTTTTAGCCAATTGTGCAGCTACTTTTAGAGCATTTTCTGCTTGTTCTGAGAAGTCGGTGGGTACAAGAATTTTTTTCATGACGAGGAAGCTGCTTAGTGAATTATAAATTTAATAATAAAAATCGACTTTATATCCTTTGGATAAATCAATAAAAAAATTGTATATTTGCACCGCTGAATGGTAAAAGAAAACACGAGGGGACAAGAAAGTCCCCTCTTTTTATACTAATTATATGCTGAGTGAGAAGACAGTTAATGCTTTAATAGAGAGCGCATTAGTAGAAAGACAGGATCTTTTTTTAATCGATTTCACGATAAGCCCTGAGAGTAAAATCAGTGTGGTTATTGATGGAGATAAGGGTGTGACTGTAGAAGACTGCATGTTTATAAGTCGTGCTATTGAGAACAATTTGGACAGAGAAGAAGTTGATTTTTCTTTGGATGTTGCCTCTGCGGGTGCAACTTCGCCATTGGTCAACATCAGGCAGTATAGAAAAAATGTTGGCAGAACCTTGGGAGTGAAAGCAAAACCTGATTTGAAATTTGAAGGGGAATTAACAGCCGTTGATGATGCAGGAGTGACCTTGGAGTGGAAAACAAAAGAACCTAAACCAGTAGGTAAAGGTAAAATAGTGGTAAACAAGCAGGCTAAAATTATGTATGATGATATTTTAGAAGCTAAAGTGATAATAAAATTTTAATTCGATAAGTTATGGAGAATATTGCGTTAATTGATTCTTTTTCAGAATTTAAGGACGATAAATTAATCGATCGTGTAACCTTAATGGCGATTTTAGAAGATGTTTTGAGGAATGCATTGAAGAAGAAGTATGGAGATGACGATAACTTTGATATCATTATAAATCCTGATAAAGGAGATTTAGAAATTTGGAGAAATAGAATTGTGGTTGCTGATGGTGAGGTTGAAGAGCCTAACCAAGAGATTGAATTGTCTGAAGCACGCAAAATCGAACCAGATTTTGAAGTGGGTGAAGATGTAGCGGAGGCTGTAAAACTTATTGATTTGGGAAGACGTTCAATTTTGGCATTGCGTCAAAATTTAATTTCTAAAATCCATGAGCATGACAATACGAATATCTACAAGCACTTTAAAGATTTAGTAGGTGAAATTTACACCGCTGAGGTGCACCATATTCGTCACAGAGCTATTATCTTGTTGGATGACGAGGGTAACGAAATCATTCTTCCAAAAGAAAAACAAATTCCTTCTGATTTCTTCCGTAAAGGAGAAAATGTAAAAGGTATTATAGAAAGTGTCGAGCTTAAAGGTAATAAGCCTACCATTATCATGTCTAGAACAGCACCAGTATTTTTGGAGAAATTGTTCGAACAAGAAATTCCAGAAGTTTTTGACGGTTTAATTACCGTTAAAAAAGTGGTACGTATGCCAGGCGAAAAAGCAAAAGTAGCGGTAGATTCTTATGATGACAGAATTGATCCAGTTGGCGCTTGTGTGGGTATGAAAGGGTCAAGAATTCATGGTATTGTAAGAGAGTTGGGTAATGAAAATATTGACGTGATCAATTACACTACAAACATCCAGTTGTTCATTACCAGAGCATTAAGCCCGGCAAGAGTAACCTCTGTAAAGCTTAATGAAGAGACCAAACGTGCTGAAGTCCTTCTTAAACCAGAAGAAGTTAGTAAGGCAATTGGTAGAGGTGGACACAATATCCGTTTAGCTGGACAGTTAACAGGTTATGAAATTGACGTGTTTAGGGAAGGTGCTGAAGAAGATGTTGAATTATCAGAATTTACTGATGAGATTGAAGGTTGGATTATTGCAGAATTCAGCAAAGCAGGATTGGATACTGCTAAGAGTATATTAGAACAAGATGTTCAGGATCTGGTTAAAAGAACCGATCTAGAGGAAGAAACCATTTTAGATGTTATCAGAATTCTTAAGGAAGAATTTGAAGAATAACACATATTAAGTTATATTAGAAGCAATTTATGGCTGATACAATTAGATTAAATAAAGTATTAAGAGAGCTCAATATTTCCATTGATCGCGCAGTTGATTTTTTAGAATCAAAGGGCGTGACTGTGGATAAGAGTCCCAATACGAAAATATCAGAGGATGTACATACCATTCTGTCCAATGAATTTCAAACAGACGCCAATAAGAAAGTGGCCTCTCAGGAGGTTAGTGAGGCTAAGCTGAAAGAAAAGGAAGAATTACGTGTGCAGCGCGAGAGGGAGATTGAGGAGAAACTGAAAAAAGAAGAGGCCAGCAAGCAAGTTGTAAAAGCGAAAGGATCTTTAAGTGGACCTAAACAAGTTGGTAAAATTGATTTGGACCCGAAGAAGTCTGAAAAAATCGAAAAAACTGAACAACCTAAGCCTGAAGAACCTAAAGTTGAAAAGCCTCAGCCTGAAGAGTCTAAGGAGGAAAAACCTGAGACTGAAGAGCCTAAGGTTGACAAGCCAGTTGAAGAGCCAAAAGAGTCTAAACCTTCAGAAAAGGCACCTCCAGTAGAAAAAGAAACGCCAAAGGTTGAAGCGCAAGCAGAGACCAAGGCTGAACCTAAGAAAGCTGAAGCGCCTAAAGAAGACGTTAAGAAAGCAGAACCAGTCCAAAAGACTGAGGCGCCTAAAACGACTGAAGCTCCTAAAGGTCCAGAAGTTGCCCAAACACCTAAAACTCCTGAGTTGGGTGATGAGCAAATTAAAACACAATACCAGAAATTAACTGGTCCTAAAATTGCTGGAGAAAAGATAGATCTTTCTCAGTTCAACAAACCGAAAAAGAAAAAAGAAGAACGCAAACCTGCCGGTGCTGCTGCTGACGCCAATAAGAAAAAGAGACGTCGTATCAGTAAAGGTCCAGCTGCTCCTGGTGATAAACCAGCTTTTGGCGCTAATAGAGGAACAAGTCCTAACTACAAAGGGAAACCTGGAGGTAGAACCAGTACTGTAAAAGAAGAGCCAAGTGAAGCTGACGTACAAAAACAGGTACGTGAGACTCTTGAAAAACTTCAAGGGAAAACCAATAAAGGTAAAGGCGCTAAATACAGAAGAGACAAGAGAGATCAACACCGTACGCAAACGGAAAAAGACATTGAGCAGCAAGCTGCAGAAAGTAAAGTGTTGAAAGTGACTGAATTTGTTACGGCAAGTGAAGTCGCAACGATGATGGATGTGCCAGTAACGCAAATTATTTCGGCGTGTATGTCCCTAGGAATGATGGTAACGATGAACCAACGTTTGGATGCTGAAACCCTATCGGTTGTAGCTGACGAATTTGGGTATGAAGTAGAATTTGTAACCTCTGACCTTGAAGATAGCATTGTAGTTGTTGAAGATAAACCTGAAGATTTAATCACACGTGCGCCTATTGTTACAGTAATGGGTCACGTAGATCATGGTAAAACATCTCTTTTGGATTATATTCGTAAAGAAAATGTCATTGCTGGTGAGTCTGGAGGTATTACACAACATATTGGTGCATACGGGGTGCAATTGGAGAATGGTCAAAAAATGGCATTCTTAGATACACCAGGTCACGAGGCCTTCACGGCCATGCGTGCACGTGGTGCCCAAGTAACAGATTTAGCAATTATTGTAATTGCTGCTGATGATGCGATCATGCCGCAAACTAAAGAAGCAATTTCCCATGCGCAAGCTGCGGGAGTGCCAATTATTTTTGCGATCAATAAAATAGATAAGCCAAGTGCAAATCCGGAAAAGGTAAAAGAAGGCTTAGCACAAATGAACCTTTTGGTGGAAGACTGGGGTGGAAAAATCCAATCTCATGATATTTCAGCTAAGACAGGTGAAGGTGTTAAAGAATTACTGGAAAAAGTATTACTTGAAGCTGAATTGTTAGAGCTGACGGCCAATCCTAATAAAAATGCTGTTGGTACAGTAGTAGAAGCCTTTTTAGATAAAGGAAGAGGGTATGTGTCAACCATATTAGTACAAGCCGGAACCTTAAAAGTAGGAGATTATGTCCTAGCTGGTAAAAACAGTGGTAAAGTGAGAGCAATGCATGATGAACGTGGAAATGACGTGAGATCAGCAGGCCCTTCAACACCAGTATCAATCTTAGGATTGGACGGTGCACCACAGGCCGGTGATAAATTTAATGTATTTGCTGATGAGCGTGAAGCCAAGCAAATTGCTGCCAAACGTACACAATTACAACGTGAACAATCGGTAAGAACACAACGTCACATTACACTTGATGAAATTGGTCGTCGTATCGCCCTTGGAGATTTCCAAGAGTTGAACATTATCCTTAAAGGTGATGTGGACGGATCTGTAGAAGCATTAACAGATTCATTCCAGAAATTATCTACTGAAGAGATTCAGGTAAATATTATCCATAAAGGTGTTGGTGCCATTACTGAAAGTGATGTGTTACTAGCTACGGCTTCTGATGCTATTATTATAGGATTTAATGTACGCCCAATGGGTAATGCACGTCAAATAGCAGATAAGGAAGAAATCGATATCAGAATGTATTCTATTATCTATGATGCCATCAATGATCTTAAGGACGCTATGGAAGGCATGTTGTCTCCAGAGCTAAAAGAAGAAATTACAGGTACTGCAGAAATTAGGGAAATCTTTAAAGTTTCTAAAGTTGGAACGATTGCTGGATGTATGGTTACTTCTGGTAAGATATTTAGAAACTCAAGTATCCGTTTAATTAGAGAAGGTGTAGTGGTCTATACAGGTGAACTATCGTCTCTGAAACGATTTAAAGATGATGCTAGAGAGGTTTCTAAAGGTTATGACTGTGGTATGCAAATTAAGAACTACAACGACATTAGAGAAAGTGATGTTATTGAAGCCTTCCACGAAGTTGAAGTGAAAAAGAAATTGAAATAATTTTAATTTATAAAACCTAAAAAAGCGACTCAAACGAGTCGCTTTTTTTGTTTGGTAATCTGTCGTTTTTTTCACTGATTAGAGTGCGACTCAAACCTTAAGGAGGTTGGATGATTCGCAGATCGTAAATTAATTTTCGAATCTGGCACTTTTATGATTTACTAGAATGAGGGTGGATTGATTAACACACCGAAGAGGTGCGTCTAGTGTTTTTACAAACATCCCCATAATCTTACTTGTTGTTTTTAGGGAGCAATATAAAAGCGTTATTGTAATCTTTTTTAACGGTCATAAGCGCTCGGTCAGCTTCCAATCTGGTTCTGAAATTCCCAACCCATATTTTGTAATTAGGTTGTTCGTATTCAATGGAGTTGCTCCAGTCTGGATACAAGTTGCCTACTTGACTCTTTGCAGACTCAGCACCGCCTCTAGAGCCATTATACACTTGAATCTTAAACGCGTTGACACTGCGCAAATCTTTTTTAAACTCCAAAAGCTTATCGATGTCTTTGTTTTGGTCAATAGAAACAACACCTTTTTGGGCATGAGCCGTAAGAGATGTCGCAACAAATGTCAATGCAATAAGGGCTGTTTTTACAATGGGTTTTATCATGGAATTTTCTTCTTTATGGGTGAATAATCTTTGTTTGTTAAACGAAATGATTTAAACTCAAACCATTTGGATTTTACAAAAATATAAAATTAATTTGCAATCTGCTCATGTCATTTTAATTAACTATAATAAGCCTTAATTTATTATTTAGAATGTTTATAAATTATCAATTAACACTTCTGTAACATTTCCATAATCGACTTTAAGTATTACTTTTGGCTGATATTTTATAACTGTATTTTTTTCATTTTAATGAAAAAATCATACCAAAGTTTGGAAGATAACTCAACTAACAATATGAAACAGGTGATACACCGTAAATTGGCCGCTAATATGCTAAAATTAGGGTTCTTTATTTTACTTACGTTTTCAACATCGCTTCAGGCCCAGGATGGTGATCCTGCCAAGGGAAAAACACTCTACAATGCCAACTGTGCCGCATGTCATAAATTAGACGGGCCAATGACTGGTCCTGAACTCCGTAATATCGAGAAACGTTTGGCTGATGAGCAAGGTCTTGATAGAGAATGGTTAACTGCGTGGATCCACAATAGTGCTGGCCTTATCAAATCTGGTGATGCTTATGCCAATCAAATTTACAACGAGTACAATAAGATGCCGATGAGTCCTTTTCCTCAGTTGTCAGATCAGGATATCAGTGATATCTTGGCGTATACAGCACAAGAAAAAGCAGCACCTCCTGCTCCAGTAGCGGGAGCAGAAAGCAATGGTGGCGGTGGCGGTGATTCTGGTACTTCAAATACTTTGATTCTTGGGGCCTTGGCTGTGTTATTTGCATTATTGGCAATGGCCTTAGTTTTGGTAAGACGTACGTTAAACCGTTTTGCTGAAGCCAAAGGTGTGGTTATAGAAGAGGAAAAAGGAGTTTCTATCTGGAGAGCTTTTGTTCAAAATCAATTCTTGGTCTTGGTTACTGTTATTTTATTGTTGTTGGCCAGTGGTTACTTTGTGTATGGTTACTTTATGCAGGTAGGCGTTGATCAAGGTTATGAACCAGTTCAGCCTATACACTACTCCCATAGAATCCATGCCGGAGATAACGGTATCGATTGTAAATATTGCCACTCTTCTGCTAGAGTGAGCAAGCAATCTGGGATTCCATCATTAAACGTGTGTATGAATTGTCATAAGTCTATTTCTGAAGTGACGCCAGAAACCCTTGCTGAAGGAAAAGAGTACGGTGTAGATTACAATGCAGAAATCGAAAAACTTTATGCTGCCACCGGTTGGAGTGCAGCAGATCAAAATTACACAGGAGAAGCACAACCCGTAAAATGGATTCGTATCCATAACTTACCTGACTTTGCTTATTTCAATCACTCACAACACGTCACGGTTGGTGGTATAGAATGTCAAACCTGTCACGGTCCTGTTGAGACTATGGAGGTTGTGTCTCAGGAAGCGCCATTAACTATGGGCTGGTGTATCAATTGCCATAGAGAGACTGAAGTAAAAGTTGAGGATAATGCATATTACACTAAAATTCACGAGCAGTTATCTAAAAAATATGGTGTTGAAAAACTTACCGTAGCACAAATGGGAGGTTTAGAATGTGGTAAATGCCATTATTAAACGAAAAATAGAGAGCTAATCCTTATACAGGAGCTTTTGAACAAACAAAAAAAGGTATAACATCTTAGAATTATGATTGACGATT
This sequence comes from Gelidibacter salicanalis, assembly GCF_016469035.1. GTDB lineage: Bacteria > Bacteroidota > Bacteroidia > Flavobacteriales > Flavobacteriaceae > Gelidibacter > Gelidibacter salicanalis_A. The sequence goes on from NZ_JAEHJZ010000040.1 coordinate 23,056, forward strand.
TACGATTGCCAATATTAGTGTCAATCCGTAAATTAGAATCGTAGATCGAAACTCAAAAATCGTAAATATAAATTATGTCATCAAACAAGAAATACTGGAAAAGTGTTGAGGAGCTAAATACAGATAGCTCTATTGTTGAGGCGCTTAGGCAAAACGAATTTGTTGAAGAAATTCCCACTGACGAATTTTTAGGCAGCAAATCCAATTTGGAGAAGTCTTCAACAACACGTCGTGATTTCTTAAAATATGTTGGTTTCAGTACAGCAGCAGCCTCCTTGGCAGCTTGTGAAGGACCGGTAGTCAAATCCATTCCTTACGTTGTGCAGCCAGAAGAAATCATACCTGGTGTGGCTAATTATTACGCTACTACAATTGCTGATGGTTTTGATTTTGCAAGTGTTTTAGTGAAAACTCGCGAAGGTCGTCCTATTAAAATTGAAAATAATGATTTAGCACCCGGACAAAGTGGTGTTAATGCTAGAGTTCATGCCTCTGTATTGGGGTTGTACGACAATTTAAGGGTTAAAGGTCCTCAAAAACAAGGGAAAGACATTTCGTGGTCAACATTCGATTCTGAAACAAATCAGAAATTGACAGATGTTATGAATGGTGGTAAAGAGATTGTGTTATTGACACAAACTTTTGCCAGTCCTTCAACCAGTAAGTTGATTTCTACATTTAAAGAAAAGTATGGTTCTGTACGCCACGTGGTGTATGATGCGGTATCTGAATCTGCTGGATTGGATGCGTATCAAGCAAAATATGGCGAACGTGCTTTTGCAAATTATGATTTATCAAAAGCTACGGTAATCGTTTCTGTTGGAGCTGATTTTCTTGGCGATTGGCAAGGTGGCGGATTTGAATCTGGATATTCACAAGGGCGTGTTCCAAAAGATGGGAAGATGTCCAGACATATTCAAGTAGAATCTAACATGTCTTTAACCGGTGCCAATGCTGACAAACGTATTCCTGCAACACCTTCGCAACAAAAACAGGCCTTAGCTAAATTATACAGTTATGTTATTGGTCAATCTGTGTCTACAGACTTGCCTGCACATATTGATGAAAGTATTCAAAAAGTAGCGTCGGAATTAAAGAGGGCCGGAAGTAATGCTGTTGTGCTTACAGGCATCAATGATGTCAATGCCCAAACAGTTGCCCTTGAGATTAATGCCGCGTTAGGAAGTAAGGCATTTGATGCAGCAACTCCGGTAAAAACAAGACAAGGTAGTGATAAGGACGTCATGACTTTAGTAGCAGATATGAAAGCTGGTAAAGTTGGTGCCATTATTATGAGTGGTGTCAATCCGCTTTATACCTTACCAAATGCAAAGGAATTTGCTGAAGGATTAAGACAAACAGAATTGTCTATCGCGTTTTCTATGAAAGCAGACGAGACAGGATCTGAAACTCAATATATTGCTGCAGCGCCTCACTATTTAGAATCTTGGGGAGATGTAGAGCTTAAAAAAGGTCATTTTGGGTTAACACAGCCCACTATACGTCCACTATTTGATACACGCCAGTTTCAAGATGCGCTCTTAAAATGGACTGGAAGCGATCTTTCTTATTATGAATATATTAAAGACAATTGGGATACAGGTGTACTAGGTGGTGCTTCGTTCAATCAAGCATTGCACGATGGGATGTTTGTGGCTACTGGTTTAACCGGTCTTTTGGCATCAGGACCAGAATCAGCACCTGAAGGGGATGCTGCAAGCCAAACCATGACTGCCTCTTCAGGAGGTGCTGCTGCAAGAGCTTTGGCTACTGCTTCTAAAGGTCAGGGGATGGAATTACAGCTCTATACCAAAACAGGTATGGGAGATGGACAACAAGCCAATAACCCTTGGTTACAAGAGTTCCCAGATCCAATTACAAGAACGTCATGGGATAACTACGTGACTGTTTCTAGTACCGATGCAAAAAAATTAGGCATTAAGAACTGGCAAGTGTCTGATGGTGGTCTTAATGGTAGTTTGGTTGAAGTAACGGTTAATGGCTATGCCATGACTGTACCGGCAATCATCCAGCCTGGTCAAGCGGTAGGTTCTTTAGGAATGGCGTTTGGTTACGGACGTACAAAAGGTCTAAAAGAAGAAATGCAAGTAGGTGCTAACGCTTACCACTTCTACAATAATTTTAATAATGTTCAGGACGTATCTGTTAAATTGGTAGTTGGAGAACACGAATTTGCGTGTATACAGTTGCATAACACCTTAATGGGACGTGGTGACATTATTAAGGAGACCACTCTTGAAGTTTTCAATACAAAGGATCAAAAGTACTGGAATGCAGTGCCTCAAGTATCCTTAAATCATATAGAAACACCTGTTACGTCACCCGATGTTGACTTATGGGATGAGTTTGACAGGTCTATTGGGCATCACTTTAACTTGTCTATTGATCTTAACGCGTGTACCGGTTGTGGTGCTTGTGTTATTGCCTGTCATGCAGAGAACAATGTGCCTGTAGTAGGGAAAGCTGAGGTTAGAAAAAGTAGGGATATGCACTGGTTGCGTATTGATAGATATTATTCTTCTGAAGATACCTTTACTGGTGATATCAATAAGAAAGAAGCTGCAAGTGGTTTAAGTGGTGATACTGGTATCAAGAATACCTTACATGAAATGGAAATCGCGGCAGACAATCCTCAGGTAGCCTTCCAACCCATTATGTGTCAGCATTGTAACCACGCACCTTGTGAAACCGTTTGTCCGGTGGCTGCAACATCTCATGGACGTCAAGGCCAAAACCATATGGCGTATAACCGTTGTGTGGGTACGCGTTACTGTGCAAACAACTGTCCTTATAAAGTACGTCGTTTCAACTGGTTCTTGTACGCTAAAAATGATGAGTTTGATTACCACATGAACAATGACCTTGGTCGTATGGTATTGAATCCTGATGTTGTTGTGCGTTCTCGTGGTGTGATGGAAAAATGTTCGTTGTGTATTCAAAAAACACAAAAAACAATTCTTGATGCTAAGCGTGATGGACGTGAAATTAAAGATGGTGAATTCCAAACAGCATGTTCTGCTGCCTGTGGCACTGGAGCCATGGTATTTGGAGATATCAATGATAAAGAAAGTAAAGTTGCGAAACTTAAAGAAGATAAACGTATGTATCACCTCTTGGAATACGTTGGTACTAAACCCAACGTACAGTACCACACCATAGTGAGAAATACAACCGAAGCATAAAAATTAATTAAGAAATAATTCTAAAAGCATTATGGCGTCTCATTACGAAGCACCTATTAGAAGACCTTTAGTTAGAGGTGAAAAATCATACCACGACGTTTCCGTGGATATAGCTAGGCCTGTAGAAGGACAAGCCAATAAGTCGTGGTGGATAGTTTTTTCTATCGCGCTTCTCGCTTTTCTTTGGGGAATTGGCTGTATCATTTATACCGTCTCAACAGGAATTGGGGTTTGGGGTCTTAATAAAACCGTTGGTTGGGCCTGGGACATTACCAATTTCGTTTGGTGGGTAGGTATCGGTCACGCAGGTACACTGATTTCAGCAGTACTGTTATTGTTCCGTCAAAAATGGCGTATGGCAATTAACCGTTCTGCGGAAGCAATGACCATTTTCGCGGTTGTTCAAGCAGGATTGTTTCCTATTATACATATGGGCCGTCCGTGGTTAGCGTATTGGGTATTACCGATTCCTAATCAATTCGGATCATTATGGGTTAACTTTAACTCGCCTTTACTTTGGGACGTGTTTGCAATTTCAACCTATTTATCGGTATCATTAGTATTCTGGTGGACTGGTTTATTACCTGATTTTGCGATGTTACGTGATAGAGCGGTGAAACCTTTTCAAAAGAAAATTTATTCTTTATTGAGTTTTGGATGGTCAGGAAGAGCAAAAGATTGGCAACGTTTTGAAGAAGTATCTTTGGTTCTTGCTGGTTTGGCAACACCACTTGTACTATCTGTACATACCATTGTATCTTTTGACTTTGCTACCTCAGTCATTCCAGGATGGCATACCACTATTTTTCCTCCATATTTTGTTGCTGGAGCGGTATTCTCTGGTTTTGCGATGGTGAACACACTGTTGATCATTATGAGAAAAGTAGTGAGCCTTGAAGATTATATCACTGTTCAACATATTGAGTTGATGAACATCGTCATCATGATTACGGGTTCTATTGTTGGTGTAGCCTATATTACTGAGTTGTTTATCGCCTGGTATTCTGGAGTTGAATATGAGCAATACGCCTTCTTAAATAGAGCAACCGGACCTTACTGGTGGGCCTATTTATTCATGATGAGCTGTAACGTATTCTCTCCACAGTTTATGTGGTTCAAAAAGTTGAGAACAAGTATTATGTTTTCGTTCTTTATTTCTATCGTGGTAAACGTTGGGATGTGGTTTGAGCGTTTCGTAATTATTGTGACGTCTTTACATAGAGATTACTTGCCATCATCATGGACTATGTTTTCTCCAACCTTTGTTGATATCGGAATTTTTATCGGAACGATCGGATTCTTCTTTGTATTATTCTTACTGTATGCACGTACATTCCCGGTGATTGCACAGGCAGAGATCAAAACGATTTTAAAGTCATCTGGTCAGAGTTACAAGAACATTAGAGATACGGGCGGCAGTTTGGTAGGTACAGGTTCAGATGCGCGCACCCATAAAGTGGTTCCGCATTCAGGTTCACCAATTATAGTGGATGAAAGATCAACGGCTAGAGCTCATGATCCGCAAGCAATTACTAAGCTGATAGCTGGTGTTGGAACATTTGATCCGCTAACCCATACTAAAGACGACTTACAGCAAATTAACGGAATAGGGTCAAATACAGAAGAAGTTCTTAATGGCATTGGTATCTATTCTTACCTTCAAGTAAGCAATATGACCACAATAGAATATGACTTGTTTGACGAGATTACGGCATCTTCTCCAGGAATGGCTGAGCGTGATGATTGGGCAGGACAGGCTAAAATATTAATTAACAACAAATAGTAGTATGGAAGTATCTTCAAAAGTTATTCACGCTATTTATACAGATGATGATGTCTTAATGGCTGCCGTTAAGAAAGTACGGGCAGAACGGTATCACATTGAAGAAATATACACGCCTTTTCCGGTACACGGATTAGATAAGGCAATGGGATTGGCACCTACAAGATTAGCTATTACGGCTTTTATTTACGGCGTAATAGGTCTTGCAGTTTCAGTGGTTATGATGGATTATATCATGATTGACGACTGGCCTCAAAACATTGGTGGTAAACCAAGTTTTAGCTATATCGAAAACATGCCAGCGTTTGTACCGATCATGTTTGAGTTGACCGTGTTTTTTGCTGCCCATTTAATGGTGATCACCTTTTATTTGCGCAGTAAACTATGGCCGTTTAAAGACGCTGAAAACCCTGATACCAGAACCACAGATGATCATTTTTTGATGGAAATCAGCGCAGGGCACAATATCGATGAACAGTTTGATATATTGAGAAATACAGGAGCAGTAGAAGTTACCTTAATTGATAAAGCACACTAATACACATGAAAAGCTTATTTAAATTAGTAGTATTGATGGTCGTTTTGATCTCTTTTGCATCATGTCAAAATAAATCGAAACCCAATTATCAATATTTCCCAGATATGTATGAGTCAGTAGGCTATGAAGCTTATGGAGAAGCTGATTTTTTACCTAATGGAATGGAAGCCAAGTTACCTGCAGAAGGTTCTGTAGCAAGAGGTCATAAACCTTTTGATATTGATGGAAGCCTCCAAGGGTATGACCTCGCCAAAGCAACGTTGATGAATCCGTTGGATTCTACGCAAATTGATTCGCCAAGAGGTGGTCAGTTATATGATATTTACTGTGCTGTTTGTCACGGTAAAAAAGGTGATGGCCAAGGGATCTTGGTAACACGCGAAAAGATTTTGGGAGTACCTGCTTTTGATGATGCGGGAAGAGCCTTAACCCAAGGAAGTGTTTACCACACCATTTATTACGGTAAGAACGTCATGGGATCTTATGCCAACCAATTAAATGAAGAAGAGCGTTGGCAAGTTGTGGATTACGTGATGCAACTTAAATCAGAATTAGGAGGAAGTCAGACTGTTAAAGATTCAATATAGATATGTATACAATTTCAAATAAATTAAAGACATTTTCCATCATCCTGATTGTTCTGGGTGTTTTAGGAGTGGCTTATGGTTTTATGACATCTCATAAATCTTTAGAAGAGGTAAAAACGATGCTTGCTCAAGATGGCGCGCACGGTGGAGGACATGAAGCCACTACAGAGGCTCATGTTGTAGCCGGTGTTGAAAATCAGGACGATAATACACATGATGAAAACGCATACGATGCTACTGCAGATGTAGAGCAAGGATCACACGATGATGGGCATGCAGCACACGTGCAAGAACAATTGGCAAAAAGACCATGGTCTGCAATGTATGTCGCGGCCTTTTTCTTTATGATGATTGCATTGGGAGTTTTAGCTTTCTACGCTATTAATGTGGCAGCCCAATCAGGTTGGTCTCCATTACTTAATCGCGTTATGGAAGGTATTACTGCCTATTTATTGCCTGGTGCCATTATAGTAGTAGCTATTGCAGTGGGATCACATTATATTGGTCACCATAACGAAATTTTTATCTGGATGAACCCTGATGTGGTGGCTGATGATAAATTAATTCAAAACAAATCTAGTTATTTAAATATTCCATGGTTTATTATTAGAGCCGTTATATTTATTGGGGGATGGTCAGCGTATAGATATTTTGCGCGTAAATTCTCTATCGCGCAGGATACTGCTGAACCAGGCGATAACAGATACTTTAAAAAATCATTTAGAATTGCAGCGGCATTCTTAGTATTCTTTATTTATACAGAATCTATCATGTCTTGGGATTGGGTTATGAGTGTTGATCCACACTGGTTCAGTACCTTGTTTGGATGGTATGTACTCTCAGGAATGCTTGTAAGCGGGGTTACCGTCATTGCAATGGTAGCCATCTTCCTGAAATCATTGGGACATTTACCTTTAGTGAACGACAGTCATATTCATGATTTAGCAAAATACATGTTCGGGTTTAGTGTGTTATGGGCCTATTTATGGTTCTCGCAGTTCATGTTGATCTGGTATGCTAATATTCCTGAAGAGGTAACGTATTTTGTAACCCGTATTGAAGATTATAATTTACCGTTCTTTGGAATGTTGGTTCTTAATTTCTTGTTCCCATTGTTAATTTTGATGAACAGTGATTATAAGCGTATTCCTTGGTTTGTAATGATGTGTGGTGTTCTTATTTTAGTGGGCCATTATATTGATGTTTTCGTGATGATTATGCCAGGAAGTGTAGGTGATCAATGGTTCATTGGTATTCCTGAAATTGGATCTATCTTATTGTTTGCTGGTCTATTCTTATTGGTGATATTTTCGTCATTGGCCAAGGTACCTTTAACAGTAAAGAACAATCCATTTATCAAGGAGAGCGAACATTTCCATTATTAATAACAATATATAAAGAAGAGAAACGACAATGACTGCTTTATTTACAATTATCATAGTACTTTTCATAGCGGTAGCTATTTGGCAAATGGTCAAAATATTTGATCTGGCTCAAGTTAGTGCCGATACCTCAACTGGTGGAATTGCAACAGATTACGATAATAAGGTCAACGGCTACTTAATGATTGGCTTCTTAGTCTTTATTTATGCCCTTACCATAATTTCTTTTGTAAAATGGGGGCATTTGCCATTAATGTCTAACGCTGCCTCTGAACATGGGTCTGAAGTAGATAACCTGATGATAATCTCTATGGCGGTTATTTTTACCGTACAGATTATTACACAATTCTTATTGCATTACTTCGCTTTTAAATACAGAGGTGAAAAAGGGAAAAAAGCCCTATTCTTTGCTGATAATAATACATTGGAAGCCATTTGGACAATCATACCAGTCATTGTGTTGGCAGGATTGATTATCTACGGTTTGTTTACATGGACGTCTATCATGAATGTAGACGAAGATGCTGACCCAATGATTGTGGAAATTTACGGCCAACAGTTTAACTGGACAGCACGTTATTCAGGACAGGATAATGTGTTAGGCATGGCTAACGTAAGATTGATTGATATAGACAAGGCCAATGTTTTGGGAATTGATGAAGCTGACCCCAATGCACAGGATGATATTGTAGTTAAGGAATTACATTTGGTTGTTGGAAAGCCGGTACTATTTCAAATCCGTTCTCAAGATGTATTGCACTCAGTATATATGCCACACTTTAGAGCACAGATGAACGCTGTTCCTGGCATGATCACTAAGTTTGGTTTTACACCTACCATTACTACCAAAGAGATGCGTGAAACCCCAGAAATGATTGATAAGGTTAATAATATCAATGAGATACGGGCTGAAAAAAGTAAAGGACTGACGGCTGAGGGTAGAGATGCCTTGGATCCTTATGAGTTCCATTTCCTGTTACTTTGTAACAAGATTTGCGGGAAGTCTCACTATAATATGCAAATGAATATTATAGTAGAAACCCAAGAAGAGTATGATGCCTGGATTAAAGAGCAAACAACCTTCAAAGAATCATTGAAATAATAACAAAAATCGTTTTAAAAAAGTATATATAGATTATGTCAACACACGCAGTAGATACTCACGCACACGACGACGATCACGGACATCATCACAAAGAAACCTTTGTAACCAAGTATATTTTTAGTCAAGATCATAAAATGATCGCGAAGCAATACCTCATTACAGGTACCTTAATGGGGATCATTGGAGTTTTGATGTCGATTATGTTTCGTATTCAAATTGCATGGCCAGAGGAGCCAAATGTACTTTTTGAAGCATTATTGGGCAAATGGGCGCCAGGAGGTGTTATGGATGCTGATATTTATTTGGCATTGGTAACCATTCACGGTACCATCATGGTATTTTTCGTATTGACTGCTGGTTTGAGTGGAACTTTTAGTAACCTGTTAATTCCATTGCAAATTGGAGCACGAGATATGGCTTCGGGATTTTTGAACATGGTATCGTATTGGTTATTTTTCCTTTCAAGTATCATCATGTTAATGTCATTATTTGTTGAAGCAGGTCCTGCGGCAGCTGGGTGGACTATTTATCCTCCATTGAGTGCCTTACCAATGGCTCAAGGTGGTTCAGGTATGGGGATGACCTTATGGTTAATCTCTATGGCTATCTTTATTGCATCCTCCTTATTAGGATCATTAAATTACATTGTTACGGTAATTAATATGCGTACCAAAGGGATGAGCATGACGCGTTTGCCTTTAACTATTTGGGCATTCTTTGTTACAGCCATCATTGGTGTCGTATCATTCCCAGTATTATTTGCTGCAGCGTTGTTATTGATTATGGATAGAAGTTTTGGAACGTCCTTTTTCTTATCCGATATCTTTATTCAAGGTGAAGTATTGCATTACCAAGGTGGATCGCCAGTACTTTTTGAACATTTATTCTGGTTCTTAGGTCACCCTGAAGTCTATATCGTGATTTTACCAGCGATGGGAATAGTGTCAGAAATTATGGCCTCCAATTCACGTAAACCGATCTTTGGATACCGCGCGATGGTGGCTTCTATTTTAGCAATTGCCTTTTTATCAACAATTGTTTGGGGTCACCATATGTTCGTGTCAGGAATGAACCCATTCTTAGGATCCGTATTTACATTTACAACCTTATTAATTGCAATTCCATCAGCAGTAAAAGCCTTTAACTGGATTACGACCTTATGGAAGGGGAATCTCCAGATGAACCCTGCCATGTTGTTCTCTATCGGATTTGTATCGACGTTTATCACAGGTGGTCTAACAGGAATTATTCTTGGAGATAGTGCCTTAGATATTAACGTTCACGATACCTATTTCGTTATTGCCCACTTCCATTTAGTAATGGGGATCTCAGCAATTTATGGGATGTTTGCAGGGGTTTACCACTGGTATCCTAAAATGTTTGGCAGAATGTTAAATAAGAATTTAGGATACATTCACTTCTGGATAACTGCAATTTGTGCGTACGGGGTGTTCTTTCCAATGCATTTTATCGGAATGGCAGGGTTACCAAGACGTTATTATACCAACTCAGCGTTTCCATTGTTTGATGATTTAGCTGATGTGAATATTGTCATTACAATCTTTGCTATTATTGGTGGGATTGTTCAGATTGTGTACTTGTATAATTTCTTTACCAGTATGTTTATGGGTAAGAAAGCAGTTCAAAATCCATGGAGATCAAATACATTGGAGTGGACTACACCTGTTGAGCATATCCACGGGAACTGGCCAGGAGCAATTCCTCATGTATACCGTTGGTCTTATGACTATAGCAAACCAGGGCATGACGACGATTTTGTACCCCAGAATGTGCCTTTAAAAGAAGGTGAAGAGGAGTTACAACATTAAAATACATTTGAAAGCGGGATTGCATTATTCAATCTCAAAATTCTATCATATCATAAAGGCCTTTCTGAATAAGAAAGGCTTTTTGTTTATCTTTGTTTTCGATCAATCGGAATTATACCAATTGACATTAGTATTAATTAAAATGAGATTCCCACGTTCGTGGGAAGTAACATGAACGAGAACCTAAATCCATCCAACGACAATTTTTCTCCTGAAGAATTTGATGTCGAGAAAAAATTAAGACCCTTATCCTTTGATGATTTTTCTGGACAGGATCAAGTATTGGAAAATTTGAAAATCTTTGTTGAAGCGGCAAACCAAAGAAATGAAGCTTTAGATCACACCTTGTTTCATGGTCCTCCAGGGCTTGGTAAAACCACGTTGGCCCATATTTTAGCCAGTGAGTTGGGTGCCGGCATTAAAGTGACCTCTGGTCCTGTATTGGACAAGCCAGGAGACCTTGCGGGGCTTTTGACCAATCTCGATGAGCGCGATGTATTGTTTATTGACGAAATCCATCGGTTGAGTCCTATTGTAGAAGAGTATCTCTATTCTGCCATGGAAGATTACAAGATTGATATCATGATTGAATCAGGACCAAACGCCAGAACTGTTCAAATAAACTTGAATCCATTCACCTTAATTGGCGCTACCACGCGCTCGGGGCTATTAACCTCACCAATGCGTGCGCGCTTTGGGATTCAAAGTCGGTTGCAATATTATAACACGGAATTATTAACTACAATCACCCAACGTAGTGCCTCCATTTTAAACGTTCCTATCTCAATGGAAGCTGCCGTGGAAATTGCCGGACGGAGTAGAGGAACACCCCGAATTTCAAACGCATTGTTGCGTCGTGTGCGCGATTTTGCTCAGATAAAAGGTAACGGAAGCATTGACATTGCCATTGCGAAATTCGCCCTTAAAGCATTAAACGTCGATGCTCACGGACTTGATGAAATGGACAACAAAATTTTGATCACCATTATTGATAAATTCAAAGGCGGACCCGTTGGTATCACCACCTTGGCAACAGCCGTGAGTGAGAGTGCAGAAACCATTGAGGAGGTTTATGAACCCTTTTTGATTCAACAAGGCTTTATCATGCGCACCCCTCGCGGTAGGGAAGTAACAGAATTAGCATATAAGCATCTGGGGAAAATAAAGGCTAATCTACAAGGAGGATTGTTTTAAGTAAATTTGTAAAATGGATTTGTTTAGGGGCATTCTCATTGAGTTTAACACATTCCGATTTCAATTAACCAGCACAATAAGGTTCTCATAATGCCACCCAATAAAGAAATTCCATCAGTTCCATTAATTCGTTTTCTGAAACACTCTTTGGAAATCCTAAAGAACCCGCTTCCATTCCACAATGCCAACTTTACTGCTAAAGGAGATACCTTTAAATTAAACATTGGTTTTTCCAACGGAGTTATATTTTCCCGTGATGCTGCTTTTGCGGAATACGTTCTTCAGAAAAATCAGAAAAATTATACCAAGTCTAAAATCCAAACTGTAGATTTAGTAAAATATGTTGGCAAAGGCTTATTGACTTCCGAAGGCGAGTTATGGAAAAAACAACGCCAGTTAATTCAACCGGCATTTCATAAAAAGCAATTGGCCAATTTATTGGGGAAAATTCAAAGTGCTATCCTGACGGAATTTAAAAACATTCAAGTTGGTAAGACGATAGATATGTTTCCAGTTTTCAATGATCTTGCTTTTCAAACCGTAGTGAAATCTTTATTCAGTAGCGCGGCAAGTACTGAAGACATTAACAGATTACAGTTTATTACAGAAGCGGCTCAGAAAATGTTGGTGAGAGAACTTCGTCAACCGTATTTGGGCTGGTGGTTTAAAGCTAGTGGTACCATTGAAAAACATTTGGAGCTGACCAGGGGAGCCCGTCACATACTCAAAAATATCGTGAATACCAGACGTAAGTCTCAAGAACAGCATGACGATTTGTTGGATATGCTTTTAGAAGCCCGTTATGAGGATGGCAATTTTATGGATGAGGAACAATTGATTGATGAAATCTTGATTCTCTTTACCGCAGGACATGAAACTACCTCAAATGCCCTCACCTTTACGTTTCAACTCTTAGCTAAGCATCCGGAGTGGCAAGACAAAATTTATGAGGAAAGTCTGCAAACTTCATCAGACTCTGGATATCTAATGCAAGAGGTGATGGCTTCCACCATTTGCCAACAGGTCATAGAAGAAGCGATGCGCTTATACCCGCCTGTCTATTTTATTGATCGCGTGAATATTGAGGAAGATGAATTTAATAACATGATCTTTAAAAAAGGATCAAATTTGTTATTTTCCATTTACGAAATACACCGTCATCCACAACTCTGGGAGCAGCCGAATGAATTTTTACCAGAACGTTTTGAGGTCGGCAGCCGTAAATTCTCATCCCAATATTTTCCTTTTGGGGCAGGACCAAGAAAATGTATAGGTAATAATTTTGCCATGTTTGAGATGATCATTGCGGTAACGGAGTTGGTTAGAAACTATAAAATTTACCCAGAATTTGAGGCTATTGAAATCACACCCTTAATAACTTTAAAACCGAAGAATGCGCTATTGAGATTTGAAAGTCGTTTATAATGCTATACTGTCAGGCTGAGCGCAGTCCGACAGATAATTAATAAGGTAAATTTAAAAATTGCAAAATAAATCAACATACAGCCAACTCATAAAATCTGAAGCCAAACGCCTCGGTTTTTTGTCGTGCGGTATCAGCAAAGCACAATTTTTGGAAGAGGAAGCACCACGATTGGAACGTTATCTCAACAACAATATGCATGGAGAAATGCGTTATATGGAAAACCATTTCGACAAACGATTGGACCCGACGAAACTTGTAGAAGATTCAAAATCCGTTATTTCTTTACTATTGAATTATTATCCTGAAGAGCAACAAATAGATCATACCTATAAACTGAGTAAATATGCTTACGGCACAGATTATCATTTTGTCATTAAAGACAAATTAAAATCACTTCTCAATTATATTCAAGAAGAAATTGGAGAGGTTCATGGTCGTGCGTTTACAGATTCTGCACCTGTTTTGGATAAAGCATGGGCAGCCAAGTCAGGATTAGGCTGGGTTGGGAAACACACCTTATTATTAACCCAACAGGCAGGCTCGTTTCATTTTGTGGCAGAATTAATCCTTGATCTCGAATTGGAATACGACCTGCCCACAACAGATCATTGTGGTACCTGTACCAAATGTATAGATGCCTGCCCAACCCAAGCCATTACTGACCCGTATGTTGTGGACGGCAGCAAATGCATCTCCTATTTTACTATTGAATTAAAGGAAAATATCCCCACCGAGTTTAAAGGGCAATTTGATGATTGGATGTTTGGTTGTGATATTTGCCAAGATGTGTGCCCTTGGAATCGTTTCTCCAGAGCGCATAGTGAGCCTTTGTTCAATCCACACCCGGAGCTATTGTCCATGACCAAAAAAGATTGGGAAGAAATTACTGAAGATGTGTTTAGGGACCTTTTTAAAAAATCGCCAGTAAAGCGCACGAAGTTTGAAGGGTTACAACGGAATATTTTGTTTTTAAAGGACCGCTAATCTAATTATACCAAACCGGTGTCGGTTTCCCTAAGTCAAAACTCTGAAAACCAAAATCTTCAGTCTCAAAAGCATTGGTTTTAATAATGTTTGCGCCTTGCCCTGGTATTTGTGGATAGAATGAAAACGACACCTGAAAGGAACTGAACACCAAATAATCATTCCTGATGATCAACCCTGCACCAAATGAAGAATAAAGTTTACTTTTCGTAATTGACCTGCCTTCATTCCCCAAGGCAGCAGCACTTAAATTAACATACGGATTCAATCGAAACCCAAACACTTCCCAAGGCGAGTAGAATTGGGTTTGTAAAGACAAGACATACTTTTTGGTGCCCATAAAATCACTGTCAAACCCGCGTATACCTGCGCCATCGTTAAGGTCGAAGTTGTTATCATAAACACCTCTAAACTTGTTGTTATAATCAATGGTAAGTCGGTCGCCTTCAGAATCCAACCTGTTTGTGCCAATGAGTATTTGAGGTTTTACAAACTGACGCATTCTCCAATCATTCCCTAAAGATATTAAATTGGTAAAGTAATTGGCCTTTAAAGAAATGGTAGTTTGTTCTAAGTGACCGTTGTCCACAAAAGACCCAATCTCAAAATTAGTACTCAAAAACCCCCAATTAAAATAATTGCCATGGGAGGCCTTGGCGCCAAGATACATTCGGTCATGCTGCTGCTTCCTTTGATAGCCACCGGTTACGGCATACACAGTGCCAACGGGTACATCTTCAATGGTTCCATCCCTAAAAATATAATCGTCTTTTATAAATTGACGAGAAGCAATTCCCATACTTCCCAAATAAAACGATTCGTTAGCAAAATAACCAACAGGATCATATTCGGCAGACGGACGTTCTTTATAGTCTACACGTAAATAACGCGCGCTGGTTATAAAGTTGGTGGTTCTTTCTTTTTCAGAATTACCCTTAAAAAGCTGATATGCATGACCACCCCAAAAATCTTGGGTTACATATTTAAAATCTTGTGGCTGTGGTTCAGGATCACCGTTTTGAATATATTCTTTCCGATATTGCTCATCAAGGTAAATACCACCAGCCCATCTCGCCAAAGCAGTGTAAAACGGTCGGTCAATTTTTAGAAGTTTGGTGGAATACCCATTTAAATCTGTTTTGTAGGCCAATGTGGTTTCTATAAATGTATTTTTAAAATTCGGAATGGTATAGCGCGTATCATAACCATAGTTACCATCTTCCAAACTTTTAACAAGGGTATTATTAAACTCATGTCCAATGCCTAAGAAATTCCTATTCTTTAATTTTAATTTTGTTTTTGAAGTGGATGCCGTGGCGTTTGGAATTAAACTCCAGGAGTCTAAAACTTCAATGTTGACATCTATAGAATCTTGGGAGTTACCTACGCTTTTTGCGGTAACTTCAACACGCCTGATATAATTTTGTGAACGTAACAAACGCTCGCTCTCTCGCAGTAGAAACGTATCTAGCGGTGTTTTCTCTTTAATCAACAAGGTGTTTCTTATAGCAAAAGGTTTTGTTTTTATATGGATAAAATTTCCAGTCTTTTCTACCCAGCTATTAGCTGTTTGTGTGCTATCTGTAAATGAAAATCCAAATGGATCATGACTTCCAATAGTGATGTGGCGGATAATTTTCCCTTGAAAAAGTGCGAAATCTTGTTTGGACTGATTTTTAACCGCGTTTACTGGTTTTTTTTCAGTGGACCTGAATACGAGTTTGTGTAGTGCTTTGGTAAATTTTCTTTTTTTTGAATAGTCTTCAATTTTTTGGTACATGTTAACAGAGTCCTTCTCGGCTATCTGTTCCTGCGAGACACTTACGCTATGACCTAAGAAAAAAAGAGTTATAAAAATAAAAATTTTTAGAGGCATCGGTACATTGGGGATTCAAAAATATAACTTACAAATATAATTTAATTGAAGGGTTCAATATCAAAAATATAGCGCTGTAAAACTATTTATTTTTTATTTAAAAAAAGAAGGAATTTGCATTAGATAATTAGATCACATTCGCCATGTCCTAACGGTAATTCCTATCCAAATAATTTTATGTAATTCCAATTAATGTCCATCATCTTTTCTCATAAAACGCTTACCTTTGTTTCTTATCAAAATTTCAAGTTATATGAGCAAGCAGAGCAAACGTAGAGAGGCATTAATATATCACGCAAAACCAACACCTGGTAAAATTCAGGTCGTTCCTACCAAAAAATACGCGACCCAACGCGATTTGTCCTTGGCCTATTCGCCGGGAGTTGCAGAACCTTGTTTGGAAATTGCCAAAGATGTCAACAACGTTTACAAATATACTGCCAAAGGTAATTTGGTAGCCGTAATTTCTAATGGTACTGCCGTTTTAGGCTTGGGAAATATTGGTCCTGAAGCTTCTAAACCTGTCATGGAAGGCAAAGGCCTGCTCTTCAAAATATTTTCTGATATTGATGTGTTTGACATTGAAGTCAATACTGAAAATGTTGAAGAATTTATCCAAACCGTCAAAATGATAGCCCCAACTTTTGGTGGTATCAATTTGGAGGATATTAAAGCCCCAGAAGCGTTTGAAATTGAGCGTCGCTTAAAAGCAGAATTGGATATTCCGGTTATGCACGATGACCAACACGGAACGGCTATCATTTCTGCGGCAGCGTTATTGAATGCCTTAGAAATTGCTGATAAAAAAATTGATGAGGTTCAAATTGTCATCAGTGGTGCTGGTGCAGCTGCTATTTCATGTACGCGTTTATACCAAGCGTTTGGTGCCAAACGCGAGCATATTGTTATGACTGACAGTAAAGGGGTGATCAGACAAACGAGAACAGATTTAACGGCAGAAAAGGCAGAATTTGCCACCCACCGCGATCTAGAAACATTGGCAGACGCCATGCACAATGCCGACGTGTTTATTGGCTTATCCACGTCTAACATTCTCTCTCCAGATATGTTGTTGTCCATGACAGAAAATCCTATTGTTTTTGCATTGGCCAATCCAGACCCCGAAATTGATTACCAACTTGCTCTAGATACCCGCAAGGATGTCATTATGGCTACAGGGCGTTCTGACCATCCTAACCAAGTTAATAATGTGCTCGGATTTCCATATATTTTTAGGGGTGCTTTAGATGTAAGGGCTACTAAAATCAATGAGGCTATGAAAATGGCAGCAGTGACCGCGCTCGCTAATCTGGCAAAACAGAATGTTCCTGAACAGGTGAATATTGCTTATGGAGAAACACATTTAACCTTTGGAAGAGAATATATTATCCCAAAACCTTTTGATCCACGTTTAATTGCTGAAGTGCCTCCTGCCGTAGCAAAAGCGGCTATGGAGAGTGGGGTGGCTAAAGAAGCTATTTATGACTGGGATAAATACCGTGATAGTTTACTGGAACGTTTGGGCTCTGATAATAAAATTGTCCGATTACTTACCAACCGTGCAAAAATGGATCCTAAGCGCGTTATATATGCTGAAGCGGATCATCTTGATGTGTTAAAAGCAGCACAAATAGCGTATGACGAAGGGATTTCCATTCCTATTTTATTGGGAAGAAGGGAAACCATTTTAAGTTTAATGGCTGAAATTGAATTTGACGCCAATGTTGAAATCATCGATCCTAAAACGGATGATGAAGAAATACGCCGCAATAGATATGCAGAAGTGTATTGGTCTCAACGTAAACGCAAAGGGGTAACGCTTTATTCGGCACAAAGACTGATGAGAGAACGCAATTATTTTGCGGCAATGATGGTCAATGAAGGTGATGCTGATGCCCTGATCTCTGGATTTTCGCGCAGTTACCCTTCCGTTGTAAAGCCAATGTT
Organism: Gelidibacter salicanalis; assembly: GCF_016469035.1. GTDB lineage: Bacteria > Bacteroidota > Bacteroidia > Flavobacteriales > Flavobacteriaceae > Gelidibacter > Gelidibacter salicanalis_A. The sequence goes on from NZ_JAEHJZ010000040.1 coordinate 40,910, forward strand.
AGAGCTTATTGGATTGGCAAAAGGCGCCACGCGTATCGCGACTACCAATCTGATGATGACCCAACGTGGCCCTATGTTCTTAAGTGATACGTCGATCAATATAGATCCCCCAGCGGAAGATTTGGCTACAATTGCCCAAATGACTGCCAGAACGGTAAAAATGTTCGGAATGGAACCGGTTATGGCAATGATATCTTTTGCCAACTTTGGCTCTTCTCCGAGTCCAAGAGCAACAAAAGTAAGAGACGCTGTCAAAATCTTGCACGAGAACAATCCTGAGTTGTTGGTTGATGGAGAGTTGCAAACAGATTTTGCCCTCAATCAAGAAATGCTCCAGGAAAATTTTCCATTTTCAAAATTGGCGGGTAAAAAAGTCAATACGCTTATATTCCCTAGTTTAGATTCCGCAAACATTACCTATAAACTTTTAAAAGAACTGAATAACGCCGAATCTATTGGGCCAATCATGATGGGCATGCGCAAACCTGTGCACATTCTTCAATTGGATGCCAGTGTGGATGAGATTGTAAACATGACCGCAATTGCCGTAATTGACGCGCAGTATAAGGAAAAAAAGGAGCTGGAAACTAAGGCAGCCTTAGAACAGCAATCTGCGAGACAATGAAAATAAATTTATTACATTTGAAATTTAACTAAAGCCATTTCATGATTACACATATCCAAGGGAAACTTGTTGAAAAAAATTTAACTGATGTTGTAATTGATTGCAATGGTGTAGGCTATCATATCAATATTTCATTGCATACCTATTCTCAAATTCCAGAGGGTGAGCATCTAAAGCTGTATACGTTTTTACAAGTAAAGGAAGACTCGCATACACTTTACGGGTTTTCTTCTATTGCTGAACGTGAGATTTTTAAGCTATTAATTTCGGTCAGCGGGGTAGGTTCTAGTACCGCTCGTACCATGTTGTCTTCTTTGACGCCAAAACAGGTGAGGGAAGGGATTGCGCATGGCGATGTAGCCTTAATTCAGTCTATCAAAGGGATTGGTGCAAAAACAGCGGCTCGTGTAATTCTAGATTTAAAGGATAAAGTGCTAAAAGTGTACGACATAGATGAAGTTTCTGTAGTTAAAAACAATACTCATAAAGATGAAGCGTTATCTGCTTTAGAAGTCCTCGGATTTGCAAGAAAGCAAGCCGAACGCGTCGTTGAGAAGATTGTTGCCACCCAACCAGATGCCAACGTCGAAGTCATTATAAAGGCGGCATTAAAAAATTTATAATCCATTTTGAGCACAACTAACCCTAGGTTATTACCGTCACAAAAACGTTTATGGCTTATCGTCATAACCCTGTTTATAAGTTATCTTGGATTTTCACAAGAATTACCGCCTATACAGGATAGTACTAAAACGGGCCATGCATTGGGTAGTATCAAAATGCCCAATCCTAACAGTATTGTTTCAAAATACACGTATGATCCCATTACTGATCGGTATATCTATACACAAACGGTGGGAAGCTTTAATATCAATTACCCGCTTATCTTATCGCCCAATGAATATCAAAAATTGGTGCTTGAAGAAAATCTAAAAAATTACTATAAACAAAAGATTGACGCTGCTGAAGGTCGAAAGGAAGGCACTGATGATCAGCAAAAAAACCTACTGCCGGAGTTTTACGTCAATTCTGGATTCTTTGAAACAATTTTTGGCGGCAATACCATTGAAGTTGTTCCGCAAGGATCTGTAGAAATGGATTTAGGGATCTTGTTTACCAAGCAAGATAATCCGTCGTTTTCGCCCCGTAACCGAAGTAATTTTACCTTCGATTTTGACCAACGTATCAGTTTGAGTTTATTGGGAAAAGTGGGAACCCGACTTCAGGTTACGGCCAATTATGACACTGAATCTACCTTCGATTTTCAGAATTTGATCAAGCTGGAATACACCCCAACTGAAGATGACATTGTCCGAAAAATTGAGGTCGGTAACGTCAGTATGCCACTGAACAGCTCTCTAATTACCGGGGCTCAAAGCTTGTTTGGGGTAAAAACCGAATTACAATTTGGAAAAACACGCGTTACCGCGGTGTTCTCTGAGCAAAAATCGCAGTCGCGTTCTGTAGTCGCTCAAGGTGGTGGCACGCTCGAAGAGTTTTCGTTTTATGCACGGGACTATGATGAGAATCGGCATTTTTTCTTAGCGCAATATTTTAGAGAGCGTTATGATGTGGCCTTGCAACGCTACCCATATATCAACAGTAATGTTCAAATTACACGTATTGAAGTTTGGGTGACCAATAGAAGTAATCAAACGGATAATGTGCGTAACGTGGCCGCATTTCAGGATCTTGGGGAATCACAACGTGTAGGCTCTGATGTGACGATCTTACGACCAGGCCCACTCCCCGACAATAAAAATAATGGCTTTGATCCTACTAATATCGGTGGCGCAGGTTCTAATTTAAATGCGGCGGTAAGAGATATTACAAGAGTACAGCAAGGAATTAATATTACAGCCAATGAAGGTTTCGATTTTGGGAAATTGGAAAATGCCAAAAAGCTGGTGGAGGGCTATGATTACACCCTTCAAACGCAATTGGGTTATATTTCCTTAAACCAACGTTTGCTGAATGATGAGGTGTTGGCAGTGGCATTTCAATATACCGTTGGCAACAAAGTGTACCAAGTTGGAGAGTTTGCCAATGATGGGGTTGAGGCAACAGGAACGGCTACGGATCCAAATACTGGAAATACGGTAATCAACAACAATAACTTAATCTTAAAAATGCTGAAGAGTGCTATCACAAATGTGAATCAGCCTATTTGGGATTTAATGATGAAGAATATTTATGATTCCGGTGCCTATCAACTGAGTCAAGAAGACTTTAAATTGAATATTTTTTATACGGAAGCCTCACCAGTCAACTATATCAGACCTGTCGAGGGGACAACGTTTCCGCTCTATGATAATAATACCCAAGACGCTTCTGATGACACACCCATTACAGAAACGCCTTTAATCCGGCTGTTTCATTTGGACCGATTGAACTTTAATAATGATCCGCAGCAAAACGGGGATGGTTTTTTTGATTTTGTGCCTGGCATTACCGTTTTGAACCAAAATGGAAAGATCATTTTCACAAAGGTGGAGCCTTTTGGGAAATATCTCTTTGATGTTTTGGCTGATCCTGCGTATCCTTCAGATTATAATGATCCTACGTATACCAACCCAAATCAGGAAAAGTATGTGTACGACTTGCTTTACAAAGGCACAAAAACCGCCGCTTTAGAAGAGGCCGATAAAAACAAGTTCCAGTTGAAAGGGCGTTACAAATCTTCAGGTAGTGACGGGATTGCCATTGGTGCCTTTAACGTGCCCCGAGGCTCCGTTAAAGTAACTGCCGGTGGGCGTGTACTGGTAGAAGGTGTGGACTACACCGTCAACTATCAATTAGGTCGTGTCGAAATTTTAGACCAAGCGCTTAAAGCTTCAAATACCCCCATAAATGTATCGGTAGAAAACAATGCGGTTTTTGGACAGCAAACCAAGCGTTTCGCTGGCGTAAATGTGGAGCATCAGTTCAATGAAAATTTTGTATTGGGGGCCACATTCTTAAATTTGAGTGAGCGTCCAATTACCCAAAAAGCCAATTACAATTCGGAGTCCATCAATAATACTATTTTTGGTATTAACGGTAATTATTCAACTGAAGTCCCATTCTTAACCCGATTGGTCAATAAGTTGCCAAATATTGATACGGACGTCCCTTCCAATTTGTCGGTAAGAGGAGAGTTTGCATACCTCCTTCCGGGTGCACCAAAAGGCACCGACTTTCAGGGGGAGTCTACGGCATATGTTGATGATTTTGAAGGTTCGCAAGGAAGCATTGACTTACTATCGCCCCAAGCGTGGCATTTATCAAGCCGACCCAAAAACTTGGGCATCGGTGCCAATGAAGATGATAATGGTATTCAAAATGGTTTTAACAGAGCCATGCTAAATTGGTACACCGTTGATCCTATATTTTACAGCCCCCAAAGACCGGGCGGAATAACGGACGATGATGTATCCAACCTGTACACCAGGCGTGTGTTTATTGATGAAATATTCCCACAGAGAGATTTGGTGCAAGGACAAAGCACTATAATCCCCACGTTAGATTTGGCGTATTATCCTGCACAAAGAGGGCCCTATAATTTCCAGACCCAAAATATTAATTTGCCTAATACATTAACATCGCCACAGGACAGTTGGGCGGGTATTACACGCCAAATTACCAGTACAGATTTTGAACAGGCAAATGTTGAGTATATTGAGTTTTGGGTGCAAGATCCATTTTTAGATAATCCGGCCAATCCAGGAGGGAAATTGCTTTTAAACCTTGGCAACATCTCTGAAGACATTCTTAAGGACGGTAAAAAACAGTATGAGAATGGCCTTCCTGATAATGGTGATGTGAGCGGTTTAAACACAACCGCGTTTGGATCTGTAGTGCCCCGTAACCAATCCTTAATTTATGCGTTTTCAAGTTTGGGAGCGGAGCGTGCAAATCAAGATGTTGGGTATGACGGTTTTGATGATGATAAGGAGATTATGGAATTTGGTTCCCAGTTTGGACCAGATCCGTCCAATGACAATTACAAATATTTTCTTCAAGCTGACGGCGATATTTTAAACCGCTATAAACAATACAATGGTACGGAAGGTAACTCGCCAGACGTTTTCTCTGACACCAATAGAGGTTCTACTACACAACCTGATGTAGAGGATATTAACAGAGATAATACAATGAACACCATTGATAGTTATTATGAATACGAAGTAGATATTACACGTGCCAGTTTAGACAACCCAAACAATACCTTAATCAATGATGTCAAAACCAGAAACATCACCTTGCCAAATGGCGATAATAGAGATGTGAGATGGTATCAGTTCCGCATTCCAATTGACGCCTCTACAAGAGCCATTGGTGGTATTTCTGATATCAGATCAGTACGTTTTGCAAGAATGTACCTTAAAGGGTTTTCGCAACCTACCGTAATGCGTTTTGCCTCCTTAGATTTGGTAAGAAGTGATTGGAGGCGTTATACTTTAGATTTGGATAACAATCCTGGAAATAACAGTAATGATGCTTCTTTTAATGTTGGAGTCATTGGACTGCAAGAAAATGAAGGTAATTATGTGTTGCCTCCTGGGGTAGAGTTGGAGCAGCTTAATAACAACAACAACATTATCAGACAGAACGAACAATCTTTAGTGGTTGAGGTGTGCGAGTTGGAAGGTGGAGATTCTCGCGGTGTCTATAAAAATATTAACATCGACATGCGTCAGTATAAAAAACTGAAAATGTTTATGCATGCTGAACCTTTGGAAGGGCGCTCATTGAATCCGGGTGAAATGGTTGGTTTTATCAGAATGGGGAACGATTTTACCCAGAATTTCTATGAAATTCAAGTGCCCTTAAATGTAGTTTCTGGCGCAGGGAGAGACCAAGTTTGGCCCTCAGAAAACCAAATTGATATTACCTTAGATGTACTCCAACAAATAAAATCCATAGGTATTAGTGACGGTTCCCTATCTAACCAAGATCCTACAGTATATAATGTAATGTCATCGGGCCCTCAAGTGGTGTCAACAGGCGATCCTTTTGAAGTTGGAGAAACACGTGTGGCCATTAAAGGGAATCCTAATTTTGGGGACGTGAGAGTGTTGATGGTGGGGATTAAAAATAACACTACAGCCAGCAATGTGTGTGGCAAAGTATGGTTTAATGAGTTGCGCCTCTCTGATTTAGATAATGAAGGTGGTTGGGCAGCGGTATTGAGCATGGACTCCAATATTGCGGATTTTGCTGATATTAGTGCGACTGGAAGACAGAGTACTGTTGGTTTTGGTGGTATTGAGCAGCGCCCTAATGAGCGCAGCCGTGAAGATGTAAAACAGTACGACGTGGTTACCAATGTCAATCTTGGTCAGTTGTTGCCTAAAAAATGGGGACTTCAGGTGCCGTTTAACTATGCGCAAAGTGAAGAAATGATCACGCCTAAATATGACCAATACTATAATGATTTGACTCTGGATTCCAGGCTTAGTGCGGCACGTTCATCAGAAGAAGAGGATGAGATTTTAGAACAATCTGAAGATTATACCAAGCGTAAGAGTATCAATTTTATCGGCGTCAGAAAACAGCGTACGGGAGATGAAAAACCACGATTTTATGATGTGGAAAATCTGACCTTCAATTATTCCTATAATAAAGTTGACCATCGGGATTTTGAAATTGAAAAAGCCTTAGATCAAAATTTAAGAACTGGCGTTAATTACGCCCATAGCTTTGAACCCATAACCTATGAGCCTTTCGCTAAAAATGATTCTATTTTTAAAAGCAAGTACGCCAAGATATTAAAGGATCTTAACTTTAACTTGTTACCCAACAGTTTTACCATAAACACAGATATTTTACGTCAGTTCAACAAACAGAAATTTAGAGAAGTTGAGTTGGGGGGCAATAATATTGGTTTGGAAGAATTGTTCCGAAGAAATTACAGATTCGATTTTCAATATGCCATCAATTATAAATTGACCAAGTCCTTGAATCTTAATTTTTCGGCCAACAATACCAACATCGTCAGAAATTATTTTGTTGATGATGTCATTAACGGCAGACAAGACCCTACGTTAGATGTGTGGGATGGTTTCTTTGATCTTGGAGATCCTAATATTCAAAGTCAGCAACTGCAGCTCAACTATGAAATTCCGCTGTATAAAATTCCGACGTTTAGTTTCTTAAAAGCCACCTATTCCTATACCGGCGATTTCCAATGGCAAAAAGGCTCTGATTTAAATAATAACTTACCATTATTTGATGAAAATACTGAAACAACGCAGACGTATAACTTAGGAAATTCCATTCAAAACGCCAATACCCATAATATCAATTCGACCTTCAATATGGAAACCCTTTACAAATATGTGGGGTTGGTGAGAAAGGAAGATAAGAATAGAGCACAGCAAAGACGAACGCCTGCACCTGGGGGACTTGAAAGAAAGAGCCCGTCAGATAATGCCCCAATAGAACAATCAGATGCAAAGGCGTTCAATACCTTTGTAGATCTTGTTACAATGGTAAAACGTGTACAAATTAACTATAGCGAGAATAACGGTACTTATTTACCGGGGTATTTAAGAACGCCTGGATTTATTGGTACGATGAAACCAACTTTTGGATATACGTTTGGTAGCCAAAATGACATTAGAGATTTAGTTGCCAGAAATGGGTGGTTGACGGTTTACCCAGATTTTAACCAGCAGTACACAGAGGTGACCAACCGGATTTTGGATGTTTCGGCTAATCTTGAAGTCATTAAAGATTTGAAGATTGATCTGATTGGGAGCAGAATGTATTCTGAAAACACCAATGAGAATTTTAATACTATAGACCTTAATAATAATGGCTTGAGTGATGTTTATAATTCTTTGATTACAAATTCGTTTGGTAATTTCAATATCTCTACAGCGCTTATTAAAACGGCGTTTAGTCCGAGTGATGAACTGCAATCTGCTCCTTTTAATGATTTTAGAGCCAATAGATTGGTAATTGCAAGGCGTTTGGCACAAGACTTTTATGGTAATACAGCTTACCCTACGGATGAAGAAGGGTATCCAGTTGGTTTCGGAAAGAATAATCAAGCGGTGTTATTGCCAGCATTTTTATCGGCATACCAAGGTTCTAATCCTGATAATGTAAAACTGAGTGCTTTCAGGGATATTCCAATTCCTAACTGGACTTTAAAGTATACAGGCTTGATGCGTTTGCCATGGTTTAAAGATAAATTTAAGCGTTTTTCAGTGTCTCACGGCTATCGTTCCGGGTATACCATCAATCAATTCCGTACCAATTTAGATTATGACGAAAGTACTCCGGAAGCGCTAGATCAGGGCGGAAATTTCAAAAACAAAACCTTGTTCAGCAATATCAACTTAGAAGAACAATTTAGCCCCTTGGTAAAATTTGATTTTGAGATGAAAAGTTCCGTTAAGATTTTGGCCGAGGTTAAAAAGGACAGAATCCTTTCTCTAAGTTTTGATAATAATTTGTTGACTGAAATTAAAGGTAACGAATATACTTTAGGGCTAGGTTACCGTATTAAAGATGTGAGGATCCGTTCTAAAATGGCTGGGCCTACCCAAATTATCAAGGCAGATTTGAACATGAAAGCGGATATTTCGTTGCGAGACAACAAAACCATCATCAGGTATTTAGATTTAGAAGATAATCAAGTAACTTCTGGTCAAACCATCTGGGGCGTAAAGTATTCTGCAGATTATGCCTTTAGTAAAAATTTGACCGGCATTTTCTATTTTGATTATACGTTTTCTGAATACGCCATCTCAACGGCATTCCCACAAACTACCATCAGATCGGGGATTACCTTGCGTTATAATTTCGGCAATTAATTTTGATTACCGAGTTTTAAAAAAGTACATTTGCTTTACTATTAAATTTATCACAAAAATGAATATACCAGCACAATTAAAGTATACCAAAGACCATGAATGGATTAGTATTGATGGCGATGTAGCAACTGTAGGAATCACAGATTTTGCACAAGGCGAATTAGGAGATATTGTCTACGTTGAGGTTGAAACTGTAGATGAAACTTTAGAGATTGAGGAGATTTTTGGAACCGTTGAAGCTGTAAAAACAGTTTCTGATTTGTTCTTGCCGCTATCAGGAGAGATCATTGAATTTAATTCAGCTCTTGAAGATGAACCAGAAAAAGTGAATTCAGATCCTTACGGAGACGGTTGGATGATCAAAATAAAGCTTTCTGATGTTTCTCAAATTGACGGATTACTTTCAGCTGATGCCTACAAAGAATTGATTGGTGCATAAACATTTTGCTTTAGCCCTGCTTGTAGCTTACGCTGCAGTATTATTGGTGTTAAGTTTGGTAACCCTTGGTAATATTCAAACCCTAGGGTCTTCCTTTGATGATAAAATATACCATGCTGGCGCCTATTTTGTATTGACTTTGTTGGTGTTTAATTACCTAAATACGTTAGAAGTTAAGAATGCTTTTTTATATGCCTTCGCTGCCGCAGCACTTTATGGGGTATTAATGGAATTGTTTCAAAATTATTTGACCACCACCAGAACGTTTGATGGTTATGATATGGTAGCCAATATTTTTGGTGCAATTTTTGCGGTACTCTTAGTAGCCTTCTATAGAAAGTTAAAGTTAAAATAAATGAATCCCTTGCTTATTTAACAAATTATTGGTTATTTTAGCATTCCTAAAACACTCTAAGCACATGAAACCAAAAAAAAATATAAAGTCAGACGTTGGAAGAAATAGCTCTATCTATTTTGCTGTAGGACTTGCTTTGATGTTATTGTTAACCAATTTGGCTATCAATTACAAAACGTACGATAAAGAGGCCATTGATATTGGAATGATCAATATGGATGATGAATTGGAAGAAGAAATTCCAATTACTGAGCAGTTACAAACACCGCCACCACCACCGCCACCGCCACCATCAGTGCCAGAAGAAATTGAGATTGTTGAGGATGAGAAGGAAGTAGAAGAAACGGTTATTGAGTCTTCTGAAACAAATCAAGAAGAAGAAATTGCAAAAGTTGAAGATGTAGTTGTAGTTGAAGCTCCTGAAGAAGATATCGAGGTACCATTCGCAGTAATTGAAAATGTACCTGTTTTTCCAGGTTGTGAAAACGAAAGCGGAAATAATGCGAAAAAGCAATGTATGTCTGATAAGATTGCGCAGTTTGTAAACAAGAAATTTAATGTAGACCTAGCGTCAGAATTGGGTCTTTCAGGTAAACAGCGTATCAGTGTCATCTTTAAGATTGATAAATCTGGTAGCATTACTAATATTCAAGCAAGAGCGCCGCATCCTGGTTTAGAAAAAGAAGCACAACGCGTTATTGGTTTGCTTCCTAAAATGAAACCTGGTAAGCAGCGTGGTAAAGCGGTAACAGTACCGTATTCTCTGCCAATCTTGTTCCAAGTTCAAGACTAAGAAAAATAATTTATAATAGTAAAACCCCGTTGCAAAAGCATCGGGGTTTGTTATTTTAGACTATTAACTAGGTAAAGAATACTTCGTGGGATAACACGAAATTAAGAATCCCATCCAAAAAAAATAAACGGTTTTTCGTTTTGGTACACTTGTTGTGATTTTAGCATAATATTAACATATTAACTAAAGATATTATGACAAATTTTAAGAAACCAGACAATGTTGCTGATGAGGGCAGGGGGCGACATGTGAAATCACAAAAGCATGATGCCAATTTACAGAAAAACGCTACGCTTTATTTTCAGGTAGGATTGATTCTCGCGCTTTTGGCCACGTACGCGCTTTTTGAAATGAAGTTTGAGGGTAAAAATTATCAGCTTAGTCAAATAGAGATTGAAGAGCCGTTCGCTGAGGTCACTCCAGAGCTGTTTCAAATAGCGGAGACCATCCAGCCCAAAAGTATTGACAACCAAAGCAAGACCATCGTATTATACAAAGACCCTATTATCAAACCTGACGATTTTGAAACCCCACCGGTAGACCTGCTTACCGAGCCAGAAGTGTATCTTGATCCTATAGATCCGGACAAAGTGAAGGTTGTCGCTCCACCAGAAATCGATGAGCCTGAAATTTTCAACATCCTAGGGGTAGAACAAGTGCCAATTTACCCAGGTTGTGAAGATGCGCTCACCAATACTGACCGAAGAAACTGTATGTCAGATAAGCTCAGTGCACTCATCAAAAAAACGTTTAATACCAACATTGCCAGCGACATGGGGTTGTCAGGGATTCAAAAAATTTATGTTCAATTTAAAATTGATGAATCAGGTAAAGTAACCGAAATTTTGTCCAGAGCCCCATCGGAGCAATTGGAAGAGGAAGCAGAACGCGTCCTTTCCAAAGTGCCACAAATGGTGCCTGGTAAACAAAGACATCGGCCTGTGTCTGTAATGTATACTTTGCCCATCATTTTTGACGTGCAGTAAAAATTGCTTAAATGGGCATCAAATTTCATCGAGTTATCGATGAGATATTCTATAGGAGATGTGCTTTTAATAACCCTTTGTGATTAATTTTACAGCGACTGAACTTTTTTAATTTCGTATCCCTGTTTTAAAAAAAATAGTATCTTTCCTCTGTAATAAAGGGTGTAACCGTGTATGAAGTATTTCTTCTTAAGTGTTCTTGTCAGTATTCAGCTGAATAGTTTTTCGCAAAACATTGAAATGTATGAAAAACCTCCTGTTTTTAAAGGGTGTGACAATGTGGCTATTGATGAATTAAAAACATGTTTTAACAACAAACTCAATCTTCATATTTTTGAAACGTTTAACGTTCCACAAGAGGTTGTAGATAATCGCTATAAAGGCGATGTAAAAGTGCTCTTTGAGGTCGATAAGGAAGGTGTTATAACCGTGATACATGTAGATGCTATTTACGATAGCTTAAAAGATGAAGCCATACGTGTTTTTGATGCCTTGCCAAAAATACAGCCGGGGACTTATAATGGACAGCCTACATTTTACCAATATTCTCTAGCAATAAAAATTCCGTTGGTTAATCCTGAGGTCATGAGCAGTGGCACTATAGAAGAAGAAAAAAGTATTAAAAAAGCTACGGATCTCCATACTATTGTCTCTAATGAATTTGATAGCATTACCAAAGCCATCACAACATATCAAGGTCTGGAGTATAGCAGTCAATTAAACATTCCATTTACCCACCGCTATTATTCGCGGTTTGATGGCCAAATGAACGGCTTAGGGACCAATAGCCATACTGCGGCAAAACCCTTTGTATATGAAGATGTTGCGCCTTATTACGACTTTAAAGCGGAAAAAGAAGCCCTTGTGAAAGGTTCAGACGCATGGTGGAGCCGGAAGTTGTGGGATGAGCATTTGGTGCAGGTACAAGGAGCAGATTATTGGTTTACAATTGATCCGGTACTCGATTTACAAGTAGGCAAAGATACCGATGCTGATTTTTCTACCACCTTTAATAATACACGTGGTATCTATATTCAGGGCGGTTTGGGCAAGAAATTTAGCTTTTCAGCTTCTGTATTTGAAAGCCAAGGCCGGTTTGCGCAATATTATAATCAGTATGCAGAGCGTTTAAAAGCCTTTGGTCCTGATCCCGCCATTATTCCCGGACGTGGCATTGCCAAACGCTTTAAAGATGATGCATATGATTATCCTGTGGCGGAAGCTTATTTATCCTATGCACCAGCCAAATTTATCAATGTGCAATTTGGTCATGGAAAGAATTTTATAGGTGACGGCTACCGTTCCTTATTGCAAAGCGATGTGGCAAATCCGCAGACGTTTTTAAAGTTAAATACCAAATTTTGGAAAATTAAATACACCAATACCTGGATGTGGTTACGTGACGTGCGCGATGCTGTGGTGGAGGATAAAGCGTTTTTGACGAAATATATGGCGAACCATTATTTGAGCTGGAACGTTTCCAAACGCTTAAATATCGGACTTTTTGAGTCGGTAATGTGGACAGATACTAACGGTAGGGGCTTTGATGTCAATTACCTCAATCCGATCATCTTTTTTAGAGCGGTGGAGTTTGAAGCGGGTCAGGGGTCAGGAAATGCCATTGTAGGGGCCTCTGCAAAATACAAATGGAACAATAAAATCAATTTGTACGGACAGTTTATTCTGGACGAATTTTCATTGAGCGATATCAAAGACCAAAATAAAAGCTGGAAAAATAAATTTGGATATCAATTGGGAGTTAAATATTATGATGCCTTTAAAGTAGATAATTTGATGTTGCAATTGGAATACAATCAAGTCCGTCCGTATACCTACTCCCATAATACCATTGTCAATAATTATGCTCATAGCAATCAGCCCATGGCGCATTTATGGGGCGCTAATTTTAGAGAGTTTATTGCCATTGGACGCTACAATTATCAACGTTGGTTTGCCGATGCAAAGTTTATCTTCGGTACCCGTGGATTTGATTTCAATGATGGTACCGATAATTTTAGTTATGGAGGGGATATTTATAGAAATTATAATGAGCGTCCATTTGATTCAGGTGTAAAGATTGGACAGGGCAATACCACCAAAACCTTTAATGCAGAACTACAAGCGGGATATGTCATTAACCCCGTAAGTCATTTAAAAATATTTACCAATATCAGTTTTAGAAACTTCAATCCGGAAGCCAATACAGCTACTACCTTTAGCAATAGTACGGTGTGGTTTAATCTCGGACTCAAAACCGACTTATTTAATTGGTATTTTGATTATTAACCCTTTGCCTGATTTGTGATTTTCAGATGACGGACCACAGAAAGAAATGATGAGATGTAATAGTCTTGTAGGTCATCATCAAAATATGGAATGTTGATTTAGGTTGAAAATTTACTTTTCAAGTGAGGTGATTCCAAGTGGGTATTGAAATTTAATTATTCTGTAATTGAATTGCTCAAAACCAATTTTCAAAGTATCTTTGCACTCGCATTTAAAAGTGACAAATACAAGACCAATTGGCAACCACACAAACTTCAATTCCAAAGGCCTCTATTATTTCTGATTTCAAAGAAATAACTAAGATGAGATTGTCATTGAGTGTGGTCTTCTCAGCCATAGCAGGGTATCTGTTAGGTGCAGAATCTATAGACTTTGGCACCATTGTATTGTTGGCCTTTGGCGGTTATTTTATGGTGGGCGCTTCTAATGCCTACAATCAAATTATTGAGCGCGATTTAGATGCGCTTATGGACCGTACAAAGAATAGGCCCATTCCTGCTGGCCGTATGTCGGTTAATTCGGCGTTTACGCTTGCAGTAGTATTTACAATATTAGGGATTGGCACACTGTATGTCATTAACCCACGCACCGCCATGTATGGCGCCATTTCCATATTTTTATATACCAGCGTTTATACGCCGTTAAAGACCAAAACACCACTCTCTGTATTTGCAGGTGCAATTCCTGGCGCGATTCCTTTTATGTTGGGTTGGGTTGCCGCTCGAAATGATTTTGGAATTGAGCCTGGAACCTTATTCGCTATTCAGTTTTTTTGGCAATTCCCTCATTTTTGGGCAATCGGTTGGTTTTTATTCGATGATTATAAAAAAGGAGGCTTTTTCATGCTTCCTACAGGAAAGCGCGATAAGGGTACCGCTACCCAGACCATTAGGTATACCATCTGGACAGTTCTAGTGTCTATCATTCCAGCGTTTGGAGTAACGGGAGATTTGAAATTGTCTATCGTGGCAGCGGTCGTGGTCTTCGCCTTAGGCTTGGTAATGATCTATTACGCCTTAGAATTATTTAAAAAGAGAACAGCAATAGCTGCTAAACAATTAATGATTGCAAGTGTATCTTACATCACTTTATTACAAATTGTTTATGTTGCAGATAAATTTATAAGATAAAATGGACTTAACACAAGGAACTTTCGAAGAGAAAAATAGCAGAGCCAAAAAAATGATGCTCTGGTTTGGCATCGTGTCTTTAATCATGTCTTTTGCGGGTTGGACAAGTGCTTTTGTGGTGAGCAGTAGTAGAGAAGACTGGCTAGTTGATTTTGAATTGCCAAATGCCTTTATTATTAGCACCGTTGTTGTCCTGCTGAGTAGTTTGACTTTTGTTTTGGCCAAAAAAGCGCTCGAAAAGAATAACCGGCAACTGACAACAGTATGGTTGTTTGCAACCTTGGGGTTGGGTATTGCGTTTATTGCTAACCAATTTTTGGGCTTTCAAGAAATCATTGATTTGGGTTATAATTTTACTGGTCCTACCAGTAATGTGACCATGTCCTACATCTATTTAATTGCTATGGTGCATATTGCACACGTCATTGTAGGACTGGTTTGTATTTTGATTGTTATTTATAATCATTTTAAACAGAAGTACACGGCTGAACACATGCTCGGTCTCGAACTGGCAGCCACATTTTGGCATTTTATTGATATACTATGGGTATATCTCTTTTTATTTTTATATTTTGTAAGATAATTGCTGATTTTTTTTCCAGGATGATGACACCGAAACAGCAATAATCATTGATAGAGTGCCTCAAAATTTAATGGGGATGTTTCTTTAGATCAATAAAATGATTATTTTTGTGCAACTTTTTAAATTAAAACAACTAATCACTACATATGGATACGACTGTCGTGAAACCTAGTGCCGAGAACAAGCGTTGGGGTGGAGGTACTGAACCCCTAAAAACTAGTTATGGCAAAATGATGATGTGGTTTTTTATCACTTCAGATGCCTTAACCTTTGCTGGTTTTTTAGCCGCTTACGGATTTTCAAGATTCAAATTTGCTGATTCTTGGCCCATAGCCGATAACGTTTTTACGCACGTCCCATTTATTCACGGTAACTATCCGATGATTTTTGTGGCCTTTATGACCTTTATTTTGATCATGTCTTCTGTGACTATGGTTTTGGCAGTAGATGCCGGACATCATAAAAATAAAGCTAAAGTAACTTTATATATGTTCTTAACCATCCTAGGAGGGTTGATTTTCGTAGGATCTCAGGCCTATGAGTGGTCTACTTTTATCAAGGGTACATATGGTGCAGTTGCAACTAATGGGGGTAATATTCTCCATGTTATGGATGGTAATGGGAACCAGGTAGCATTAAAAGACTTTGCGATTTCACAAGGTTCAGATCGTGAACAGCACATCAGTAGATCAGGTTTGTGGTTTACAAGTGAAACTGCATTGCCTAGTTATACGTTTGAAGAGGTTTTGGCGGGCTTTAAAGCCAATCCAGAACTTGTTGTAAGAACAACTTATACGGGTGAAGATGGTCATAAAACCATGCTATCCCGCAGTGAATCTCTTAGAGAGTTAGAAACCAAAGGGAAGACTATCGTTGAGGGTGCTAACTTGAAACACAACGAATACGGGCCGCCGTTGTTCGCCAACTATTTCTTTTTTATCACAGGATTTCACGGATTTCACGTTTCTATTGGAATTATGTTGAACATTATTATTTTCTTTAATGTGCTCATTGGAACCTACGAAAGAAGAGGATCTTACGAAATGGTCGAGAAAGTTGGATTATATTGGCATTTCGTTGATTTAGTTTGGGTGTTTGTATTTACATTCTTCTACCTAGTATAACTTGAATAACATATTTTAAACATGGCAACAGACGCACATAAATTAGAAATATTTAGAGGATTGGTAAAGTTTAAATCCAATACCCAGAAAATTTGGGGGGTTTTGATCTTTTTATCCATAGTGACCGCAATTGAAGTTGTTTTAGGTATTTATAAACCTGAAATTTTAATGGTTGAAGTTTTAGGAATGAAAGCCTTAAACTGGATCTTCATTATCCTAACCCTTGTTAAAGCGTATTATATTACTTGGGATTTTATGCACATGAGAGATGAATTGCCAAGTTTTAGACGTATGATTGTCTGGACAGGTGTGTTTCTAATAGCCTATTTGATGTTTATTATATTGCAAGAAGGCGGCTATATTGAACACGTCTTCGCAACGGGATTTGTAAAAACGGATTTTTAAATTAGCTTACTGTAACAACAGTAGCATTTAAGTGTTAAACATATATAAAAAGACGGTTATTTCAACCGTCTTTTTTATTTTTGCACAACTGTATTTCAGGTCGGTTTTAGTAGCCGGAATCTCATATTTAAGTTCAAGAACAGAAAATCATGCAAATCATCTCTAATGGATAAAAAACTTGTTATACGGTATACAGTGCTGGGGATCCTGTTTTTTCTTCCCGTAGGCTTCCTTCTGATGCTCCTTCCTGCAAGACATAATTACAATGCCCTTGATATTGTAAAAGAAAATGTACAGGACATTCAAACCTTCAGTGACTATGCTTTAGAAGATCATATTACAGTATTGGCTTTTTTTGGAAAGGATCCGCTGCAAAATATGATTGCAGCGTCTAATTTAAAGGAGTTGGTGTACGATAAATTTAAAGGTTTTAAAAAATTCCAAATTATTGCTGTAGTATCTCCTGAAGCTAAAGGAAATCTTGATCTGCTCAAAAAAGAAATCGAATCTCACGAAGATTTAAAATACTGGCATTTTGTATTTCTATCTGATGAAGACACACAACGTGTTTTTGACAGTTTAAAAACAGATCGTCCATTAAATAGCAATTTATCAACCTCAAGGGTGTTTATTGTGGATATGGACCTAAACCAACGTGGTCGTTTGGATGATCGTACAGAGAGAGAGGTAGAGACAAATGTTGTTGCGTACGATTTGACATCCTATGATTGTGTAGAAGTGGCAATCCTTAAGAACAAAATGAGTGAAGATATGCGCGTGTTGTTTACAGAATATAGAGAAAAACGCAAAGGAAACTTTGACTCTACAACACGACGCGCTAACGATTTAAAAGGTGTTACAGATGAGCAAGAAGACTAATTATTCTTACGTAGGGATTTCATTTATTGTCCTGTTGTTTGGAATTTATTTCGTTCCAAAAATTATAGACCGTGTCAATAACAAAGACGTTGTTAGAGATGAAAGTAGGACTGAAGACATTAACCTCAATCCGAAAAAGAAACCAGGAAATCTGTCAGATTTAGAATTTATGGAACTCAATGGCGTACGTAAAAAAGTACCGGCTTTTAGTTTTACCAATCAGAATGGAGAAACCATCACCAATAAAGATTACGAGGGTAAAGTATATGTTTTGGAGTTCTTTTTTACAACCTGTCCTACCATTTGCCCTAAAATGAATGCGAACATGCTTGAGCTTCAAAACACGTTTTCTGATGAAAATGATTTTGGTATTGCATCATTTTCCATCGCGCCAAGCATCGATACGCCTGAAGTATTAAAGACTTATGCTGATGAACACGGCGTTACCAACCCCAATTGGAATATGATGACTGGAAATCAAGCAGACATCTATAAATTGGCCAATGATGGTTTTTATTTATACACCGCTGAAGATGATAGCGTAGAAGGCGGATTTGAGCATTCAGGTAATTTTGCGCTGATTGATAAAAACGGATTTATTCGCTCCAGAGCAGATACCTCTGGAAGTCCTATTATCTATTACAACGGTATGATTTCTGAAGAAGAAAAAACAGATAAAGAGGGTATGGAACAACAAATCACCATGTTAAAGGAAGACATTGCAAAATTATTGAAGGAATAACATGGAGCACACTAACCTAGCCGCGGAGAAAAAATATAACAAATGGATTGTTTTTCTATCCATTGTCATTCCTCTAGCAGTGGCTGCCTTATTTGGAGTCAACTTACGCGATTTAGGGTTTGATGTGGAGCCCCTAACATTTTTACCGCCCATTTATGCCACGATAAATGGACTGACCGCTTTAATTTTGATCGTTGCTTTTTGGGCGGTCAAAAATAAAAAAATCAAACTTCATGAAAGATTGATGACTACCGCCATTGGTTGTTCCGTTCTGTTCTTGGTGATGTATGTCGCCTATCACATGACAAGCGACTCCACGTCTTACGGCGGGGAAGGCCTTATGAGATCTATTTATTTCTTTATTTTAATTACCCATATCATTCTGTCAATCATTATCATCCCCTTTGTTCTGATCACTTATGTGCGGGCCATCACCAATAATATTGAACGCCATAAAAAAATAGCAAGGATCACATTTCCTATGTGGTTATATGTGGCACTATCTGGAGTAATTGTTTATATTATGATTTCACCTTATTATGCTTAAAATGAAAAAGAAAGTCCTTTTAATGCTCTTTACGTTTATTACCTTTATCACTACAAATGCACAGTGCGCTATGTGTCGTGCAGTATTGGAAAGTGAAGACGGCCAATCTACCGCCAAGGGCGTTAATGATGGTATTGTCTACCTCATGGTCATTCCGTATTTACTGGTGGGGGGCATCGGGATTGCCATTTACATGAAGTATTTCAGAAAGCAAAAAGCCTAAAAAAAATCTATTCTCTTTGTAACAATCTGTAGCTTTAGCAGTCTAACTAGTGCATGTTCAGGGCAAGTCTTAACAAATTGTTAAGATATTTAGCGTCTTGTTTTATGTAACATTGTAGTATTAAAGGTCTCTAAATGATACAAATAAAAGATTTACATAAATCCTACCACATGGGTACCAACTCACTTCATGTGTTAAAAGGAATTAATTTTGACGTAAAACAAGGTGAATTGGTATCAATCATGGGGTCTTCAGGGTCAGGAAAATCCACACTTCTAAATATTTTGGGAATGTTAGATGAAGCTGATGAAGGGTCTTATACCTTAGACAATGTGCCTATTAAAAATCTTAATGAGAAAATTGCTGCCAACTACAGAAACAAATTTCTCGGATTTATCTTTCAATCTTTTAATCTTATCAATTATAAATCTGCTTTAGATAACGTTGCACTGCCTTTGTATTACCAAGGGTTGCCTCGCAAAGAACGCGTAGAAAAGGCAATGCATTACCTTGATAAAGTAGGTTTGGCCCCATGGTCTCACCATTTGCCCAATGAGTTGTCTGGCGGACAAAAACAACGGGTGGCTATAGCGAGAGCATTGGCAAGTGATCCAAAAGTGTTGTTGGCCGATGAACCTACGGGAGCACTGGATACGAAAACGTCCTATGAAGTGATGGATCTTATTCAGGGCATTAATGATGAAGGAAAAACTATTTTAGTGGTCACTCACGAACACGATATTGCCCAAATGACAAAACGTATTGTCAATTTAAAAGACGGTGTCATCATTGATGATAGTGTCGTAGAACAAGTAAGAGCGTCCCAGTATGTTTGATATTGAACGGTGGCAGGAAATTTTTGAGACCTTAAGTAAAAATAAACTGCGTACGTTTTTGACGGGTCTTTCTGTAGCCTCAGGAATTTTTATTTTGGTGATTCTTCTCGGCTTTAGCTCTGGAATTCAAAATGGGGTCACCTCACAATTTGAGCGAGACGCTACAAATAGCATTTCGGTTTGGACAGGTGTAACCACCAAAGAATATAAGGGTTTAAACCCTGGGCGGCGTATTCAACTCAAAAATGAAGATTTTAACGCCGTTGTGACCAAATACAACGACAATTTAGAATATAAATCGGCCTTCTACACCATATGGGGCGGCTTGGTCAACTATAAAAATGAATCAGGGAACTACAGGATTCAAGGCGTTATGCCAGACAATCAATTTATCGAAAATGCAGACATCTCTCAAGGACGGTTCTTAAACCATTCCGATGTTGTAGGTGCTAAAAAGGTTGCCGTTATTGGTAATAAAGTGAGTCAGGATCTCTTTAAAGGTGACGATCCAATAGGAAAGGACATTTCACTTTATGGCATTAATTTTAAAGTGATTGGTGTGTTCTTTGACCCAGGAGGAGAACGTGATGAAAGTAAGGTGATGATGCCAATTACAACGGCGCAAAAGGCATTTAATGGCGGCAACGATATTAGAAGTATGATGTATACTGTAAAAATGTCTGATAATTTTGATGAGGCGGTAGCACTTTCTGAACAGATTTCTTTAGGCATCGAAAATGATATCAAGGAAACTCACATTATAGCCCCAGATGATATCAGTGCCGTTAGGGTAAATAATACCTTGGAAGAAGCACGTAAAATATACTCTTTAGTAGATACCATAAAAGCTGTGTTCTGGTTTGTAGGTATCGGAACCATTATTGCCGGTGTGGTAGGCGTTGGTAATATTATGCTCATTATTGTTAAGGAGCGTACCAAAGAAATTGGAATCAGAAAAGCATTGGGCGCTGAACCAATGTCTATTGTGGGCATGATTTTGCAAGAATCAGTTTTTGTGACCATGTTCTCAGGACTCTTCGGACTCGTTGCAGGCTTGGGGCTTCTAGAGTTTGTAGGACCTTTGATAGAAAGCGATTTTATAAAGTATCCGCAAGTAGATTTTAACACTGCGTTGACTACCGTATTTGTTTTGGTGTTTGCAGGCGCCATTGCAGGGTTTATTCCTGCATACCGCGCAGCTAAAATTAAACCAATTGTAGCACTAAGAGACGAATAATATGTTTAATAGAGACCGTTGGGACGAAATATTAGAAGCATTAAACGCCAATAAGTTCAGAACTTTGTTGTCGGCATTTGGTGTGTTTTGGGGGATTACAATTTTAGTGCTTTTATTGGCCTTGACTAATGGCCTTAAAAACGGAGTTACTGCAGGCTTTGGTAATTTTGCTACCAACTCTATGTTTGTCTGGACGCAACAAACTTCTAAACCTTATAAAGGATTACCTAAAGGACGCCGCTTCAATTTTAAATTGGACGATGTTGCCGCATTAAAGAATGATTTCCCACAACTCAAATACGTATCGCCCCGTAACCAATTGGGCGGGTATAGCGGTGCGAATAATGTAGTGCGAGGTACCAAAACAGGGGCGTTTCAAGTAAATGGCGATTATCCTGAATTTATCAATCAACAGCCTATGGATATCCTGCAGGGCCGTTTTGTGAGTTATTCAGATATCAACGCCAATAGAAAAGTTTGCGTTATCGGTACAGGCGTGGTGAACGGAATGTATGACAAAGGCGAAGAGGTATTGGGCACCTATATCAAGATAAATGGGGTCAATTTCATGGTTATTGGCACGTTTAAGGTTAGTAATAGCCAAGGCGATAAGGAAGAAGATGCCAATACTATTTTTGTGCCATTTACGGCCTTCGGACAAGCTTTTAATTTTGCGGATAACGTAGGATGGTTAGCTTTAACCGCTCATGATGGCACCAGTATTACGACCATCAAACCCCAAATCATGGAATCCTTAAAAAACCGACGTAAAGTGCATCCTGAGGATGATCGCGCCATTGGAAATTTCGATTTATCTGAAGCCTTTGGTCGTGTTAACGGACTATTTTCCATTTTAGGATTGGTAGGCTATTTTGTAGGCGCCTTAGTACTCATGTCCGGTATTATTGGGATCAGTAATATTATGCTCATCGTGGTAAAAGAACGGACTAAAGAAATAGGCGTGAGGAGAGCCTTGGGTGCCTCACCTTGGACGATAAAATCACAAATTTTACAGGAAAGTTTAATTCTAACCATTTTATCGGGGATGGTGGGAATTACTTTTGCGGCAGGTGTTATCTGGGCCTTGAATTATGCTTTAGATGCAAATGGGCCTGTAGAAAATTTCGCTAATCCAAGTGTGAGCATGTCCGTTGTAATCACCGCCTTATTCATACTCGTAGTATCCGGATTGTTAGCAGGTTTGATTCCTGCCAACAGTGCCACAAAAATGAAACCTGTGGATGCCTTAAGAATTGACTAATTAAAAACAATACTAACTAAAAAATGAACCACCAATTTACAATACGAATTATATTTAAAGTGCAACATTTGACCAATAAAAAACAATAAATATCATCAAATGAAAAGAACAAAAACAGTAATCATTTTAGTGTTAATCGTTGCCTTGTTCGCAACGGCCTTAATCTACTTGTACCTAAAAAATCAGGAAGATCCGGTGACTTACACTACAGATTCTCCAATTGAACAAACCATTGTGGTCAAAACCGTGGCTACGGGAAATATTGTGCCTAAAGATGAAGTGCTTATTAAATCTAATATTTCGGGGGTTATTGAAGAAGTGTTTATTGAGGCTGGAGAGTATGTGAAGTCGGGCGACTTAATTGCGCAAATTAGGGTGATTCCTAATGTGTCCTCGTTAACCAGTGCTAAAAACAGCATTTCTTCCAATCAAACAGCTTTGCAAACGGCAAAAATCAATCTGCAAACCCAACAAACTAATTATGACCGTCAAAAGGCATTGTTTGATAAAGGTGTGATTTCTTCCAATGAGTTTGAGAGCATCAAAAATACTTACCTTCAAACCAAGCAAAGTGTGCAACAAGCGGAAATTAATTTGAATTCTTCGCGTCAGAATTTTGATATCGTTAAAACAGGAACTACGTCAGGGTTGGGTAATATTGCTCAAACACAGGTAAGAGCAACAGTTTCAGGAATGGTGTTGGATGTCCCGGTCAAAGAAGGCAACCAAGTTATTGAAGCAAACAACTTTAATGAAGGCACATCAATTGCATCGTTGGCCGATGTTAAAAAGATGATTTTTGAAGGTAAAGTTGATGAAAGTGAAGTGGGTAAAATTAAAGAAGGTTTACCGTTAGAGATAACTGTGGGGGCTATCGAAAATGTGAAATTTGACGCCGTGTTGGATTATATCGCTCCAAAAGGGATTGCTGAAAATGGCGCCATTCAATTTGAAATTAAAGGCACATTAAAATCAATAGATTCTACCTTTATCAGAGCCGGTTTGAGTGCTAATGCCTCAATTATTTTGGATAGAGCTGAAAATGTATTGGCCATAAAAGAGGCCTTGGTTCAGTATGATTCTATAACACAAAAGCCATTTGTTGAAGTCATGGTAGGCGATCAAAAATTTGAACGTCGGGATTTGGAGTTGGGGATCAGTGACGGTATTTTTGTTCAGGTGAAGAATGGCATCACCAAATCTGATAAAATCAAGGTTTGGAACCAAGTTCAGGGCATTCCAGATTATGCGCAGAAGAAATAATTCGCATTTAAGTGTAACACTTTAATTGATACATAGACTTATATTTTAATTATGAAAAAATCAATACTTATAGTTTTTGCTCTTGTAGCAATCACCTCTCAGGCACAAGTAAAGAAATGGACACTTAAAGAGTGTGTTGCTTATGCTTTGGAAAATAATATTTCTGTAAAACAAAGTCAGCTGGATTTAGAGTTGACAGATATCGAAAATATGCAGGCGGTTGGTAATTTTTTACCTGATGTCAGTATGAGCGCCAATCTTTCGGAAAATACAGGTTTAAGTTTTAATCCAGTTACCAATAATGCACAAACCACTACGTTTTTGTCGGCGTCAGGACGTTTAAATGTTGGTTATACTTTATTTAATGGTTTACGCAATTTCCGGGAAGTTCAACGTGCTAAACTATCAAAGCTATCGGCCCAATTCAGATTGACCAAAATGGAAGATGATATCTCCTTATTCGTTGCCAATAACTATTTGCAGGTCATTCTTAATAAGGCGAATTTAGAAGTCTTAACATCTCAAAATACAATTACTAAAGATCAACAGCAAAGAACACAAGATCTGGTGGATGCTGGAGTCTTGCCACAAGGTGATCTTCTGGAAATCAGAGCCACAGATGCTAGTGAAAGACAAGCCATCGTCAATGCTGAAAATGCTGTACAGGTTTCCCTAATTAGTTTAGCTCAACTCTTATTGATTAAGGATTATCAGAATTTTGATATTGAAGATGAAGGGTACGATATTGTTGATGAAGGTATTGCTGATAAAGATGTTTATGAAATTATAGGAACCGCCAAGGAAAATAGAGCAGAGATTAAAATTGCGGAAAAAAGCGTAGAATTGGCTGAAAAAGATGTACAAATCGCGAGAAGTGCCTACTATCCGACACTTTCAGCATTTTTTGGATATGATACCAGATACACGGATGCCACTTCTTTTATCAACAGACTGGATCCTAACAATCCTATAGTGGTTAGAGAGATTGGTGTAGTTCAAGAAACTGGACAATCTGTTATTGGAGAATTTCCAAATTCGGTTCCGATGCTTGTCGGAGCAGATCCGTTTGTAGATCAGCTGTACCAAAATGATGGGATTTCTTATGGTCTTTCTTTAAGTATTCCAATATTGAATGGGTTTTCTACTAAAGGCAACGTCCAGAGAAGTAAAATTAACTTAGAAAGAACTCAGAACCAATTAGAGCAAGCCCAGTTAGATTTAGAATCGACCGTATACCAAGCGTATGTGGATGCCAAAGGCGCCTTAAAATCATACGAAGCGGCACAATCAGCTTTAGAGTCGCAAGAATTGGCGTATGACTATGCAAAAGAACGTTATGATGTTGGCTTAACCAATGCCTTCGATTTTAGCCAATCTAAAGTGAGATTTGACAACAGTAAAATTGAACTTAACCGCGCAAAATATGATTATATATTTAAGCTCAAAGTTCTTGAACTCTATTTTGGAATTCCAGCAATGGAGTTGAAATTTTAATGTAAACCAACCATTACTAAACAAGACATCCTAAATATAAACTAACCATTATGAGCAAGAAGAAATTAATAATTATCATAGCCACAGTCATCGTGCTAATCTTGGTACTGATTGTTGGGAAAAAAGCAGGATGGTTTGGTAAAACAGGAAACTTTAAAGAGGTTGAAATCCAGCAAGTAACGCTTATGGATATTGTTGAAAAAGTATCGGCTACAGGTAAGATCCAACCTGAAGTTGAGGTTAAAATATCCAGTGAAGTTTCAGGAGAAATTATAGACCTTCCTTTTAAAGAAGGACAACAGGTTAAAAAAGGAGAATTGTTGGTGCGTGTCAATCCTGATTTAATTCAATCTGCAGTAAATAGAAGTCAAGCCACCTACCAAAACATAAAAGCAGGGTTGGAACAGGCTGAAGCGTCTTTAAGGGAGGCCAAATCCAATTACGATCGGAACAAACAACTTTTTGAAAAAGGGATCATCTCTAAATCAGAATGGGACAAGGCTGTTTCTGGATACGAAATTGCTCAGGCCAGTAAACAATCTGCCTATTACAATGTGCAAAGTGCGGGTGCTTCTGTAAGTGAGGCGAGAGACAATTTAAACAGAACCACTATTTATGCGCCCATGAGCGGTACCATTTCTAAATTGGATGTGGAACTCGGGGAGCGCGTGGTAGGAACCCAACAAATGGCAGGTACTGAAATTTTGAGAGTTGCCAATTTAAATAATATGGAAGTTGAAATAGATGTCAACGAAAATGATATTGTAAAGGTTCAAATAGGCGATTCAACCATTGTAGAGGTGGATGCCTATCTTAAAAAAGAATTCAAAGGTGTTGTTACGGCTATTGCCAATTCGGCGGCAGGAGCCCTTACAGCAGACCAGGTGACCAACTTTAAGGTAAAAGTTAGAATCATTGAAGAGTCTTATCATGATTTGATGGAAGGCAAAGGTGAAAACTACTCACCATTCCGCCCAGGGATGACGGCAACCGTAGATATTATTACCAAACGACGCAAAAATGTGGTCAGTGTTCCCATTAGTGCCATTGTTATAAAATCTGATACGTCTTCAGTTAAGAAAACAGCCGTTAAAACCGAAGATGATGAAGCGGCAACTGCAAAGATTCAAAGTGGTGAAAAATTTGAATGTGTGTTTGTCAAGCAAAATGACGAAGCCAAATTAAGGGTGGTCAAAACAGGCATCCAAGATGATTCTAACATTGAGATTTTGTCTGGTTTAAAAGAAGGAGATGTGATCATCATTGGGCCTTATAATGTGGTTTCAAAAACATTAAATCCTGGTGATAAGATTGAAGTAAAAAACCAACCAGCGGCTATTGAAAAATAGTCCATAAAGAAACTCAGTAGTGTCCTACATCCTCAATATTGAAACAGCAACAACCAATTGTTCCGTCTCTCTTTCTAAAGAAGGAGAGATTTTGATTTTAAAAGAAGATTATAATTCTAACTATTCGCATGCAGAATCATTGCATTTATTTATTGATGCTGTGCTCAAGGAAGCCCATCTCAAACCGGAAGAACTTGATGCTATTGCGGTAAGTAAAGGCCCTGGGTCTTATACGGGTTTGCGTATTGGGGTGTCTTCAGCTAAAGGCCTTTGCTTTTCTTTAGATAAGCCATTGATTTCTGTAGATACTTTAGAAGCCCTGTCACATCAGCTTGCTATTGAAGATGGTTGTATCGTACCCATGCTCGATGCACGGCGTATGGAAGTCTACGCGGCGGTTTATGATAAAAATCACCAACAGGTTAGAGCAATTGAAGCGGAAATATTGGACGAGCACAGCTTTAAAACCTATTTAGAAACCGGCAAGGTTTATTTTATTGGGAATGGTGTTGAGAAAACCAAACAAATCATCACCCACCCCAATGCTGTATTTATTGAAAACAAGCTCCCATCCGCCAAGGAAATGGGGGCATTGGCCACTGTAAAATACAAAAAAAGCGACATTGAAAATGTCGCCTATTTTGAGCCTTTTTACTTAAAGGATTTTATTGGTACCAAACATTAGTCCTCTTTAATGATGTGCAAGTCGCGTTGAGGGTAAGGGATAACCACGCCAGCAGCTTCCAATCTGATCTTTCCTTCTTCTAGAAATTTCCAGTGCAAACCCCAAAAATCTTCATTCTTAGACCAGTAACGTAAGGACAAATTGACTGAACTATCGGCTAGTTCTACCACCACCATCATAGGTTGTTTGCCTTCATCCTGAATGACTTCCGGTTGTTCATTGACCAAATTCAAAATAATATCTCTTGTCAGCTTAATATCACTATCATAACCAATGCCGTAAATAATGGCGTCCTTACGTATACCTTCAGAGGTGTAATTGATAATATTATCATTGGATAATTTTCCATTAGGAAGTATGGCAAGCTGGTTTCCAAAGGTCAACAGCTGGGTATTGAATATTGAAATTTCCTTTACTGTACCCTCTACACCTTGTGCTTTTATAAAATCGCCAATTTTAAATGGCTTGATAATTAAGATCAATACACCACCGGCAAAGTTGGCGAGCGAACCTTGCAAGGCTAAACCAATGGCCAAACCTGCAGCGGCTAGAATTGCAGCAAACGAAGTAGTTTCAATTCCAACGGTACCTAGGACGACAACAATAAGGATGATTTTAAGAGCCCAGTTGATCAGGTTAACAAGAAACTTTTTAAGGCTGACATCATAGTTGCCGCGCTCCATGGTTTTTTGTATACCTTTTAAAAGCATTTTAATGACCCATGAACCCACAATCCATATGATAAGAGCAAATAAAATTTTTGGTCCATATATCATTATAAGTTCAAAACCTCTGTCAATCCAATTTTGTAATTCCATGTATCGTTTTTAGTGTTAAAATGCAAAGTTATCACTTATGATAAGGAATAAAAAATTTGGCAACCGCTTTAAGGAAAGATTATGGAACTAAAGATCATTGCAAGGGACGGTGATTGCTCAGTTTTTAGATGGTTCGGGTAGACTGCTTAGAGATTGCAAAAAAAATAGCGCTTTAAAAAGCGCTATTTATATATGTGCGCTACGCATACCAT
>NZ_JAEHJZ010000392.1 GCF_016469035.1 Gelidibacter salicanalis
TGGGATTCATCGCTGCAATCAACTGCGCTCTTGCCGGATATCGGACTTTCGCCCGTGCGCGGGAAATGGTGATTTCGCCGGATTCCATCGGCTGGCGCAAAGCATCCAGAACCTGCCGCTGAAATTCAGGCAGTTCATCGAGAAACAGCACACCATTATGGGCCAGCGATATTTCTCCTGGTCTGGGCAGCGAGCCACCCCCGACCAGCGCACTC
>NZ_JAEHJZ010000393.1 GCF_016469035.1 Gelidibacter salicanalis
CAGGGCTATTCGGCTTTGACGGCAATTCTACACACACGAGTCCGCCCTTGGACGCCTATTAAAAGCTTTAGCGGATGATTGACTCCTTTCGGAAGACCACTGAAATAGTATCTTTCATCCCACTTGGACATATGTCAATGCTCTTGATCAATCCCATTGCCGGATCTACTGGCGATGGTCGTGCTAGTGCAGTGTCATGGATTCCGG
>NZ_JAEHJZ010000394.1 GCF_016469035.1 Gelidibacter salicanalis
TACAAGTTCGATTCGGACAACGTTCCTTTATGGCATCACCCTTGCATTGTGCACATTGATTGCCAAGTCAATGCAAATCAATCGTGGATTGATAACATTTGGGTTATCATTGGGATTGCGGTGGCCATCCTGATCGTGATTCTCCTCCTCGTGTTCTTCATAGCATACGGGTGTCAAAGGTGCAAATCACGGCCAAGCAACATCAGTCCCATTCACGAAGTCTATGCTTAAGTGATCCACGCCTTTCCATCCACCCATAACCTCGACATTACAAGCAATAAAACTTGTTCAAATAAACCTGAG
>NZ_JAEHJZ010000395.1 GCF_016469035.1 Gelidibacter salicanalis
CCGTGACAAGGATGACAAATGGATTCGGATTTGGATAAAAGAGGGAGACATGATCATCCTGCCAGCTGGGATTTATCATCGGTTCATCGTCGACAGCAACAACTATATCAAGCTCATGAGGCTCTTCATTGGAGAACCAGTCTGGACCGCATACAACCGGCCACAGGAAGACCATCCTGTGAGGCAAGAGTATGTCAAGA
>NZ_JAEHJZ010000396.1 GCF_016469035.1 Gelidibacter salicanalis
CCAGGAACAATGTGCGCATCCACTTGCAGTCTCATGCAAGGCAAATTCGGGCCGGGAATGAGCCACCTTTGCCTAATGAGCTCATCCAAGGCCTGGAGGCAGACTATCGGGATCGACTGCTGGGCATTCCATTGCTCAAAAGAAATCCGCCTCTTCCCGACACGTTGACTCCACCAATGGCAAAGGGTGGACAAAGTGGAATGGGAACTCTCAGCGAGTGTGAATCCC
>NZ_JAEHJZ010000397.1 GCF_016469035.1 Gelidibacter salicanalis
TTTCGAACATGTTCCTGTTATAAAATAACCTTGAGGAATGAGCCAAGTTTGCACAAAACACTAACCTTTTGGAGTCCGTAAAGGAATGTAAACTTATTGACTTTTTAGAATTAGTGATCTTGAAAAAGGGTTTTTCTTTCATAAATAGTGAACTTCTAGAAGTTAATTACTACTAAAAATGACCATAGTTCTTTGAAGCGTAATTTTTAGAATGAGTTGAATTTGAAAATTGTTATTTTATTTTGGAATGAGTGTTTTAAATTATACACTTTAATATATTTTGAGACCAATTAACTTGTTTTACCTACTAACTTTTTAAATGCTTAAT
>NZ_JAEHJZ010000398.1 GCF_016469035.1 Gelidibacter salicanalis
GCCACTGTTTGGACTGGGCCTTGCTCTCAGGGGTGAAGAAGGACACTGCCGACTCGTCCATGGTCACAATTGATCGAATGAAGGCTTTTCCCCTCATAAATTCCAGCTTTTTGAAAGCCTCTGCCGCTTTCACACGTGCCAATTTTTGGGGAATGGAGAGAAGCCTTGGGACCCATCTTGCAGACTTCTTTACGAGGCTCAAATCATTATGCAAGATGCGGGAAACAGTTCCACGGGACAATTTAAGGCTAGCAGTCATTTCTGTTATGGTATGTCGTCGATCCTTGGCCACAAAGTCCCTCACGGCCTCAATTGCTTCATTTG
>NZ_JAEHJZ010000399.1 GCF_016469035.1 Gelidibacter salicanalis
CTTCCCAAATTCAAGTGAGGGGATCTCCCGGCTACAAAGCAGACAACAATTGGCCCTGGTTCACTGAAAAGACGAGGGAAACTCAATGCAAAAACCCAAACAAGCACAGAGTCGTTCTTCCCCTACACATATTCTTTTCCAAAACACCTACAGTATGTAACATTATGTTTGGATTAATCATGCCTCCAAGGAGCAGAGTAAAAGGGGATATTTCCAGTTTCCATGGTAGCATTAGGGATACACTGAAACCGATTTTGTTCGGGGATATAACTTTCAGTTGGGGAAAAGTTTCAATTCGAAATTATGCTCTGCAAAATAGGGTTGCGCGACATTTTGTCAAAAGATTCTT
>NZ_JAEHJZ010000400.1 GCF_016469035.1 Gelidibacter salicanalis
CCCGTGTCCGCTGGTCTCTGAGGGAGCAGTTGTTGTTCCTCATGTGGGTGAGGTAGACGGCCTCGATCATTATGAGGCTGATGAGAATGTGCGAGAAGATCCACTCCTCCATCTCGCCGCCTTTGAGGAACACTTTCTTGATGTCTCCATCTTCAAACACGTCCTCCTTGAAGGCGCCTTTGGCATTCTGACGGGTGAGCGAGGCCTCGAAGACCTTCTGGATGTGCATAGACGGCTCAATCAGAGGATGGCCGGATATGTAGGAGGC
>NZ_JAEHJZ010000401.1 GCF_016469035.1 Gelidibacter salicanalis
CAAACAATATCAAACCCAATGTAGGTAGTTGCAGTAATATGTATATATAGGTACTGTAGTTAGGCCAGTGGCCAATGAGGTTAGCATGTAAACGTTATTGACACCTGCCAGCATACTAAAGATATGTCAAAAAAGATCAAACAAAATACCTTTTTTTAGAATTTGATCGTAACGCCAGTTTCGGTCGAAACTGAAATAGTT
>NZ_JAEHJZ010000041.1:0-10233 GCF_016469035.1 Gelidibacter salicanalis
CGTTTTACCAATAGAAGGCAAATAAACCAGATGCGTCAACACAGTATTCAGCTCTGGCCAGCTTACTCATGACCGAAGGGAATAATCGGCGAGCCGAATACTTCTTAGTTATTAGCAAACGTTTTATTCCACTTTAATTTTTTTAAGCCATAAAGAATTAGCATCTTTTACCCCAAAAATTAAATATTCCTCATTATCATAAAATACTTTATTTGGGGTGAACCTTTCTTGATTAAAATCTTCTCCATCTTGATATCTCCATAGTAAATTCCCTTCTTCATCAAACTTCATTAATGTAGCAATATCATAGACAGGTGCATTCGGATAAAATATATCAATATAAAGCACCAATATATTATTGTCAAAATCAGAATAAATATCTTTTCCTTGATATAGAAAATCTTCTCTCGTTTCTTTAAATTCCCACAATAAGTTTCCTTGATTATCCCTAAAGTGAATTAATCTAAATTCGTCTTGAGAATTACTCTCCTTTCCTATATTGACAATATAATTTTGATTTATTAAAAGTCTATCTAATGAATCATCTCCAAATATCTCGTCGTTATAATGTTCTGACCAAATTAGTTCATGGTTTTGATTATATTTTTCTAGTATTCCATTAAAAATAAATACATTAGAACTGAAATCTAAGACATTAGTTCCATGATTATAAATATTCCCTTCATTATCGTATTCAATGTTAAGAAAAGTATCAAAACCTAGGGAAAGCGTTTTTTGAGATGTAATATTACCATTAAAATCTAATGTATATTCATGAAAAAATGTATCTAACCTATCATTATAATAAGTAGTATCTACTGTTGTTAGTAGTTTTATATCACTACCCTTTTTCTTGAATTTAACAATATCATTCCACCAAAATGTCCAATCTGTATTATCCCCATAATGGAAATATTTTGTCCATAATTTATTTCCTGAATTATCAATTTTAACAGCAAAAGATTTTGTGTTGTAGGTGCCTAAACTTGTATTTGTGTTTCCAGAACCGAAAAGGATATACTCTCCATTTTCTAAATCAATGATTGATTTAAAAAAATTTGTTTCACGTTCAACTATCTCTGTTGACCAAAGAAGATTAAAATTATTATCTAATTTATGTACAGTAATATCCCCATAACCAGTAACTATCAAGTAGCCATCATCTTTTTTAAGAATTTCTTCAATATAACTAGTTGAAATAGAATTTGCAATTTGTCCATCATATAGCGTTTCTATTTCTGAAGTAGTTAAAGAAACTAAATCACTATAAAATCCTTGCTCGTTTATTTCTCCTACTAGTTTAAAAAAATAATTTTGATTTTGCCCCAAATTGTAAATTGTTTTATTCGAATTGTTTTGTGTTATTGCGACTTCCCCAATTTTATTAATCAAATCAACTTCGTCTGTATCATTCCATATTAATTTCACATTTTCAAGTTGTGAACTATAATTATATTCAAAGCTAGAACTATATGAATTATTGCTAATTAATGTTAAATTTAATTCAATTTCAGTTTCTGGATTGTCATCTATTTTATCTTCATTAGAACAGGAAAATGATAGAATTAAGAAAGTAAAAAATATAATTATTTTTTTCATATTATTTTTTTAATTCTGACTAACGTCAAGTTAAGTTATTGATAATCAGTTTGTTTGTAAATCCGAGATCTTCGGGTTTCAATTCAAATTTATCGATTTGTTTTTTAATACGGTTCATGAGCCCAAGTTTTCTTTTTTGATCCAGGAACAGGTATTGTTTCGGAGGTTGATATTCGACCTTTTTTGTGACCATGTTCCATATAATCACAGCAAGTTTTCTTGCTGTCGCGCTGACAGCTGAATGTCTTCCCTTTCGATATGCGACTCTTCGGAAAAAGTCTGAAAGGTGGGTGTCCTTTAGGTTGCCAATGGCATTTGCTGCCTGTCGCAGGGCAATCTTCAATCGATTGCTTCCCTTGGGTATTCTATTGCTTAGTATTCTTCCACCTGATATCTTATTGTTTGGTGCGAGCCTTAACCAAGAAGTAAACTGCTTTGATGATCCGAACTTATAGAACCCATCGGGACCTATCTCGCTCATTATCGTCAGTACAGTCGAATGGCTCAAGCCTTCTATGGCGAAGAGATCGACTCCATCAAAATAACGGAAGGCAATCTGGTTCATGTCCTTGATCTGCGGTGCATTTTTGTTGATCCTTTTATGGGGCTTTTCAGTTGTTTTCATTTTGCTGCGTTCGGGATGCTGTTTTAGCTCGTGCTTTATAAAATGTTCGATTCTTTTGTCGCAGTCCGCTATCTTTTTTTGAAAAAATTTATAGCACTCAAACTCTTGCTGCAGCCCAAAAAGATAGTCTGTACGGTTGTTGCCGTGCAGGGCCCTGGCAATTTCCTCTATTGGTTTCCTGCAATTGTAGTGTCTGTGATCGGCCAAGCTTTTGGGGTCAAGATTGCCCTTGCAGATGTCCTCAATGATCTTCATTCCTGTAAGTCCGCACACATCCTTGACCACGACGTCCAATCTAAAATTCAGTAGCTTTAGGTACTTCTGCATTTTGTGTGTTGTTGATGCCGCCAGGCCTATCCAGTTTCCCCTTTGACGGCAGAACGTCCTTAGCTGCTCTGTTGTATTGTCGGGCAGGAAACTGCCTGTGAGCAGCCCAAGAGTGTGTAGTTTCTGTATCCATCGACAGTCCTTTACATCTGTTTTTTTGCCCTTGGCATTCTTGGTGAACTTTCCATTGGCAAGCACCACCTCAAAACCAAAAGAGATAAGCTCGACATACAGGTTTTGCCAATAGTCACCCGTGGACTCCATCGCCACTGTGGTTACTCCAGAGTCCAGGAGCCACTGGCAAAGTTCGGTCAGATTTTCGGCGTAGACCCCGAACTCCCTGACATCATCGAGTTCTTGGCCAATGGCCACATAGTGTGAGCGACTGCCCACATCGATTCCGGAGGCATTGAAATTAACAACGTCCATTCGTAAGCGCCCGACCAACCCCATCTTTTTCTGCTTGCTCAAAGACAGTAACTTTGTCCAAAACAATATAGATATTATCATGGACAAAAAGGAATATATGCTCGCCCATGTGGAAGCTTGGCGGGAAAGTGGTCTCACGCAACGATCTTATTGCCATCGGGCAGGGATCAAGCCTGCAACCTTGAGCTACTGGGTCGGGAAAAGCAAGAACCAACAAGAAGATCTGGTTGGTTTTGTTGAGATCGAAAGATCCATGGCCTCCTTAGAGAACAACTATGAGATCACCTATCCCAATGGGGTCGTTGTTCGGATGGGAACCAATAGCTTAAAAGAACTCTCTGCCCTGATAAACCTGTACTGATGTTCAGTCTTAGCAGTTCCCATACATTTTTGCTCTATCCCAAAGTTTGTGATATGCGCAAAGGTTTTAATGGTCTGTGTGGCATTGTGACCAATGAATTGTCCAGAACTGCGCACAGTGGCGAAGTGTTTGTTTTTATCAATCGCAAAAACAACCAGATGAAACTTTTGCACTGGGAGTCCGGTGGTTTTGTGCTCTATTATAAACGCCTGGAGCAGGGAACCTTTGCCAAGATAAAAGAAGGTAAAATACAAATCAGCTGGAGCGATCTGGTCTTGATGATCGAAGGAATCCAAGTGATAAAAAGCAGCCAAAAAAGACGCTTTTTACTGTAGATAAATCGATCAAAAACCTTGTAACAACGGGGGTTATGACGTATATTTACGTCATGGAAATAGACCTGAAAAACGTATCGAAACATGAGCTTTTAAAGCTTTTGACCAAAGCCCAAAAAACTATTTCCGTACAAGATAAAACTATTTCCAAACAGGATGATACGATCTCCAAACAAGACGATGATCTTTGTAGGGAAAGAGAAAGATCCGCAGAACTTCAGCGCCAGCTGGAATTATTGCGCCGTATGCAGTTTGGTCAAAAGCGCGAGCGTTTTGAAGACCCGAACCAAATGGCATTGCCCTTGGATATAGCGCAAGAGGTACTACAGGAACAGGAAGAAGTGGTCAAGCAGGAGATTACCTATTCCCGTACGAAGAAAAAACATCCGGGAAGAGCCAAACTGCCAAGTCATTTGCCGGTCGAAGAAATAGAGATCTATCCAAAGGGCGATCTGTCCGATAAAGTCTGCATCGGCAAAGAGATCACAGATGTATTGGACCATGTGCCCGGTCACTTCAGGATCAAAAGATATATCCGCTACAAATACGCTGCCAAGGACAGGGACACTGCCCAGATAACAATCGGCGAGCTTCCCGAAAGGATCATCGACAAAGGAATACCCTCGGAAGGACTGCTCGCAACGATACTTGTAGATAAATATGTGGACCACTTGCCCTTATACCGCCAAAAGCAACGCTTCTCAAGGGAGAATATAGATATAGCGGCTTCTACAATCAATGGTTGGGCCGCCCAAAGCATGGAGGCCCTAAAGCCGCTCTACGAAAAGCTTGTGATGGACATCAAAAACGAAGGCTATCTACAGGCAGATGAAACAACCATCAAGGTTTTGGACCAAAGGAAGAAGGACAGGGCACATTTGGGATACTATTGGGTGTACCATGCACCCATATCCAAGTTGGCCCTGTTCGACTACAGTCCTACCCGAGCCAGTAGTGCTGCGCTGCCCATTCTACAAAACTTCAAGGGTTACCTACAGACCGATGGTTATGCGGGATACAATACCTATGGCAAAAAATCCGAGGTAACGCATTTAGCTTGCTGGGCACATGCAAGGCGCGAATTTGAGAGAGCTCTGGATAATGATAGATCAAGGAGCCAACATGTTTTGGTTGAAATACAAAAACTCTATGCGGTCGAGCGCAAGGCAAGAGAACAGGGATTAGCTCCGCAACAGATCAAAGAACTTAGGCTCAAGGATAGCTTGCCCATTATAAACGAACTGGGCAAATGGATGTTCTTGCAGATCAAACTCACCCTGCCCAAAAGCCAAATAGGCAAAGCATTGGCATACTCCCAATCCAGATGGGATATGCTATCGGGATATCTAACAGATGGGAACTTGCAGATAGACAATAACCTAGTGGAAAACGTGATCAGGCCCGTTGCTCTTGGCAGAAAAAACTATCTCTTTGCGGGCTCGCACGATGCTGCGCAAAAGGCAGCTATGGCATATACTTTTTTTGCAAATTGTAAAAAACAGGATGTCAACCCGTATGCCTGGCTGAAATATACACTTGAAAACATACAGTCCATAAACCACAAGAATATCACAGATCTATATCCTCATAATTACAAAGAGTTGATAGAATCTACACCATCAAAATAATACTACACTAATAATTTTATCGGATTAATCAAGATGCAGTTGCTCGGGGGGATACTTCTGAAGGCAATGTGTTAGCAGTTGCTTATGGCGGTTATGTAAGGATTTTTGAAAATGTGAATAATGTATGGACGCAAGCAGGAGAAAATATACTCGATTCTAATTGGAATATAAGTTTATCATCTGATGCCAACGTAATTGCAATAGGAGATATATTTAATGACGATAACGGAGCTAATTCAGGTGATGTTATAATTTATGATTTGAGGGCAGTATTATCTACTGACAGTTTCAAGGTTGATTATTTTTCTTTCTTCCCTAATCCAGTAAAAGATATATTGTCTGTTAAATTAAATGAAGGTTTGGTTTTTAAACAAATCAATTTGTATAATATACAAGGTCAATATTTATTCTCAGCTAAAACCAAAGTAATAAGTACAAAAAACTTACAGAATGGTATGTATTTTATAGAGGTTGAGACTGATAGTGGTAAGTCCGCTAAAAAGATAGTTGTGGAGTGAAATCGTTAATTGATAAACTAGTTTAAGTTTAAATCTCTTTCAATTTTTAGGTCAAATAAATGGATAAAAAATAATAAAGTGACGCAATTGGAACTCAGGCCTTTTCCACGATTAATTATTTCATTATTCTGTAATTTAGAAATTACTGGCAACATGTGTATAACATATCACTCTTGGAGTTCCATATATACCACCTATCCACCCCATGCCATTTTCTGTTTGTCGTTCTCAAATGTACCCGGTTCCTGAAAAGCATCCAAGACCATTTCTTATAGTTCATATCTCAAATGTATCAATTTGAAATCTAAAATAGCACTCCCAACTAATTGGGGGCCAAATAAGCCCCAACTTTAAAACTAAACGGCAAAAACCAGACATCCTAAATTCAAACCACAAGCAAAGCCTCTTAACAAGTTATAGAACAAGAGGGTTCTATACTACTTGGCCGCCCAAAGCAGCACAACTTCCAAACCCCCTACCCTTAACCCAACGTTTCACCCATAGACGGCAAACCACCCGGATGCGTCAACACAAAATTCAGCTCTGGCCTACCCCGCTAAGGCGGGACAGGTGCGGCGAGCCGAATTCTTAGTTATTAGGCAGCGTTATTTTCCTCACTTTCAGTTGTTTATTGTCAATTCTGAATTCAAATTCTGTTTCGTTTTCGTTAATCAATTCCGAATTTCCATAATGTAATTGCCTGTGATGATTAGCACAAACCGTAATTAAATTTCCAATTCCTAAAACTCCTTTTTTCAGAGTTGAAACTAGATCTACGTGATGAGTTTCTATATAATTAATTCCATTTGTTTTTTCAAACGAATATGGGTTTTCTCCCATAGCTTCACAGACTAAACATTTATGATTAGTTAACCTTTTGACTTTATTAGAAATCGCTCCACGCTCGATAAACGATGAAATTCTTTGTTTAATTTGAGGTGGCTGATTTCGCATTTTCTTTTCAAGTTTCTCAATATCTTTTTTAGTGTTTGCTGTTGTATCTCCAATTATATCTAAAAAATCAACTAAATCAATTTCTTCTTTTATTAGACCAACGTTATGTTCAAATGAATCTACAAATTTCTTTAGTTTTTTATTTTTAGGATTTAGTCCTAATGCAATACTTATTATATTATAAACATTGTCTGAATTAAGGTAATTAAATCCTTGTTGGGATATTTTTTTTTCACTTGGCAAAAGTCCGTTGTCTTGAACTTTTTCATTGTCAATTACAATAGGATTTTTAAAATAAATAATGTCTTTTGGTTTCGCCAAAATATTTCCATTATTGTACTTTTCAAATTTTGTATGTTCTGCTGTTCTCTCAAACCATTCTCCAAAGATTGGGTTTCCATAAAAACCAACAATTGTTTTTCTATTTTTATTTCGGTAATCACTACTCGAAAAAAACACAATTCTAACATTCTTTGAATTTTCCAATGCTGGTGGACGATTAAACATTGGTGTATATCCAATAAAAAATCCGTCATTTTCACTTGGATAGATTTCGTGCCCAAAATTCAGACTTTCGTGCATATGAGCGTTGTCTTTTACGTAGTCGTATTTTGATGCTTTTAAATCTTCTATTGTTGGTTCGTCTGACCAATCGTTACTATTCCACGAAATAGAAGCAAGAATTCCGAAATTTTTTAGAACAGTTTGTTGTTCAGCCATAAAGTTGGTTTTTAATGTTGCCTAACGTGTTTGTAATCGAGTAGGCAAAGGGAGTTTCACCCTAAGCCTCTCACAGAACCGTGCTTGAAGGTCTCCCCTCACACGGCTCTTGTTGTACAAATCTAAGCAATAATGTTTATTTGGGAAAAGTTCCAATGGTAGAACAAGGCAGGATATTGATTCCTTACCGTTACTAACCATTTGTACCCTTTTCTAATACTGGTCTTATATCGCTTGTACCTTTTCCTTGCCCACCAAACCAATCGTTTGCTCAATAATCGAAAGACTTTCGTAAGTTCGTACATCTTAAATTCACCATAATAACGCACCCAACCCCTAATCATTGGATTAAGATATTGAGCCACGCCTACGATGCTTTTAAAAGTAAGTTTGTTTACGTTGAGCTCTTCGAGCTTGTCAGCGATTCGTTTTCTTGAACTAATACTTATGGCACAATCATAACCTATAAACAGCTTTCCCTTTTTCTTAGAGTAGGCTGTTCTTGGTTGAAAAGAATATCCCAAAAATCAAATTTGACCGTTGGGTATTTTTCTTTTCTCCTAAAGTCTCGGCAATAGACGATTTTTGTCTTTTGTGGATGTAGTTCCAATCCTACCGAGGCCACTGGTGTCCAAAACGAAGAAAAAAGACAAAAAACAGATGATCTCTACAGCCAACAACGGAAATCACTGCGGAAAAAACTTTTCTGGGCAGCATTCTAAAATCAAGAGTGCTATAAAGTGCAGTAAAACATCGTTCTAATTCTCCATGGCCCACTGCAAACTTCTCGAATTCCC
Organism: Gelidibacter salicanalis; assembly: GCF_016469035.1. Lineage (GTDB taxonomy): Bacteria > Bacteroidota > Bacteroidia > Flavobacteriales > Flavobacteriaceae > Gelidibacter > Gelidibacter salicanalis_A. The sequence continues at coordinate 8,294 of NZ_JAEHJZ010000041.1, forward strand.
CCTTATTTACAAAGCCCGGATCAGTCAACATATCATATAGCGCTGGCCTATCGGCGCGCCATATGCTTAGTTATTGTAGCCAGTTTTTATTTCCGATTAATTATTTGTTCAACGTATTTCTTATGATTTTCAAATCCATTATTTTTTGGGTTTTCTAAATCTATAAATTCATTTAGACTTGTGTCATAAACTTGCCATTGATGTTTTTTAGCTAACTCAATCAGTTCAAAAAGTCCGTTTTCTCCATCGAGATTCAGCATTTTTGTTCCAATTGGTTCTTTATCGACGAAAAAGTCAATTGAAAAATCAGAACCTTTTATTTCTCTATGATTTTCGTCAGATTTAATTTCCGAAAATGACCTTTCCAGAATATCACTAAATAAAATCGGTTTTAGAATATTCTCGTCGAAATCCAAGTCAGATGGAATCTTTTCGTTTGAGTTAAATAGAACTATTGACCAACTCATAATTTTATGTAATAAATAATAATTGCAATTAAGATTATGAAAAAGTAAAATAAAACTCCTGCAATTCGCGCAGTATCTGCTTGTTCCATTTTCTTTTCAAATCCAAATCTTTCATATCGTTCGTATTCAATTTGGTTTGCACTTTTTGAGTTCAAACGTTAGTTAGGATTAACAGGAATTATAAAGAAAGTGAACCATTCTTTAGTCGTTAATGGTTCAGTTTTTCGTTTTTCTGTATTTTTTAATTCTTGGTTCAAATGTTTTTCTCAAATTGGCTACAACGGTCTTGTATAACGCAAGTGGCGTGGAGTTGGGACGCGTACTTGTCGGTTTTGTTGTTTGTTAATTGGTCTCTAAAATAACACTTCTCAGCAGAATACCCGCTATTTGCTGTTATACGATGTTGCCCACAGTTATTTTCCGCAATTTTAATTTTAAAGCTCAATTCAAGTTGTCAATATACTCAAATAATTCATTGACTGAATATTCCGTATCATCCTTTTTTCTAACTTCTTTATAATATGTGACATAATATTCAAGCAAGTCCTTGTTTCCAGACCCAACAAATCTTTCCGATTCTTGCATTATACAAAGATTGATTCCATTAATTGTAAAATCATCTAAAAATTTTGGATTGTTTTTGTTTAATATCAAGACTTTATTTTTAGAAATCGGGAAAATAACTTTTTTAAAAACATTTGGTAGAGTAGGACTTTCATTTAGATGTAATAAAGGTAAATCACTAATTAAAAATTCGTTTGTAGAATTTGTATTCAGATTGAACAAGTTCCATAATTTTAAAAGTGTAATTATTTCCTCATTACTTGCATCAGAATTTGCTACAATTACTTTTAAATGTTTTGCAAACTCTTTATCAGTTAATATTTTATCTTTTATTTCCTGAACTTCTTCGTCGTCATCTGCATATCTTTCTTTAGTTTTTTCATTATACAAACCAAAATAAGAATTACACAAACCTTCTTTCTTAATTAAAGTTCTCAAAAACAAATCTGAAGTTGGTGTTCTCCAAAATAGATTTATCATAAATTTAAGTAAGTCGGCTTTGTCATAATCCGTTGAATTATCTGTGATGCTTTTATTGTCAATAAATTTCTTTAATATTTTAGTCCCAAAATTGTCAATTGGTCCATAAACATCTTCTTCGGAACTCGTAATAAATTTATTTTCGTGAATTAAGTTGTTTAAATGTTTTTTGAAAAAGTGTCTGTCTGGAATTGAAGGCGGAAAGAACTTGTCTAATTTTTTATCATAAACGAATATCAAACCGTTTTCATTACAAAATCCTTTTAGAAAAAATATTGGGATATAATGATGGTTTTTCGATTGGTTCACGATTTTTTTTTAATTGTGGGCAACATGTGTATATATAACATATGACACGAGGAGTGACGTATATATCCCCTATATACCCCATGCCATTTCTGTTTGCCATTCTCAAATATACCCGATTCC
>NZ_JAEHJZ010000041.1:10282-13397 GCF_016469035.1 Gelidibacter salicanalis
AACCGGATGCGTCAACACAATCTTCAGCTCTGGCCAACTTACTCATGACCGGAGGGAGTAATCGGCGAGCCGAATTCTTAGTTATTACAGCACGTATTTTCTTCACGATACTGCCGTAATTTTTATCTTATCAATTACCCATTTACTCTTTACTTTTCGAATAAAAACCAATCCACTAAATCCGCAAAGTCGTCCACAACCAAATCCGCTTATCATAACTCCATAATTTTTTGTTTGATCAAATTGAATACGTGAAAATCCAGTTATTCCAGAAAGATAAAAATTATAATCGCCTTTCCAAACTTTGCTTGTAGGTGGTAATTGCGATCGGTATTTGAGTTTGAATTTATCATCGTGTTTTAAATCCGCTAAATTTATTTTATATGGTTTTTCAATATTTGTGGTATCCAATTTAATTTTGAAATCCTTATAAAAGTTAATCAATTCCTTTTTCGCTCTTTCATTTATCTGGTAAGTACTGTCCACAATCGCAACTACTAATTTAGTAGTATCTTTTTGTAATTCAGATTTTCGCCTTTCGAGATCGGCTATAATTTTGGTTTCGTCCCATTTAATTTCGGTCGAATCAGTCCATTCAAAATTCGGTGGTGGCGGTGGTGGTGGTTGCTGTGTCAATCTTGTATCGTAAAAAACAGAATCAAGCAAAGCTGGAAAAATTTCGATCGCAACAGCCTTTTCAAACTCCAAACTTGTTTGTTTTTTTTCACAGCTAATGAATAGCAAAAACATTGAAATTATGACTAAGATTTGTTTTGTGGTCATATGTGCTGTAACATGTGTATATATAACTCAGAGTGCCAAATATACCCTATACACCCCATGCCATTTTCTGTTTGTCGTTCTCAAATATACCCGATTCCTGTAAAGCATCCAAGGTCCATTTCTTAAAGTTCATATCTCAAATGTATAAATTTGAAATCTAAAATAGCACTCCCGACTAATTGGGGGCCAAATAAATATTATGTATGATTTTATTCCGCCATTTAATCATTTTCTTTATTTATCCCCAAAAATGTTGACTATTATCAATTTCATTTCCTGTTACTAATCTTGGTATCAACATAATTTTACTGGCTAAATCAAGTTTTTCAATATGTTTTTCCGTGTATTGTTGTCCAAGTGCAACAGCAGAAAATTCAAAAAAATATGATTCTAAAAATGAGCTTAAAAATATTACAGTTTTTATTGATTCCTTTAATAGCAAGTTTTCAATTTCATTTATTTTATCTTCTTCATTGTATATTATAAATTCGTCATGTATAATATGACCTTTACTTTTAAGTACTTCTTTTTCTACAATTAGTTTCTCAAATTTTAAGAATGAATCAATTGCAATTTCCAAAAGAGTATCATTGTGAAAATGTCCAATTCTAGCGAACATTCTAATTTCTTCATTCATAAATCTTTGTTCTTTTTAAATGCCACACAACGGCAAGTATAAGCGTAGTGCGGGTTGTCGAATTTAGAATTTTCATTTTATCTAAAATTTTATTATGTGATGAAATGTTCAATTTGGTAATAAATCCCGCATTACGCTTATACAATGTTGAACGAATCCTCCCTAACGGTCGGAAGCCCTCCTGCACCTTTCAGATCGGATGTTGTTTTTGTAAATGTAATAGATTTATTAATTTGTAGCTAAATTTTAAATCTAATATCATGTTTAAAAAAAAGTAAAACCATTGCTGAACGTGCTTTTGAGGAGGTAGCGGGTTTCAGTACACTCCAGAACAAATTGGAGCAGAGCTTTTCCATTAACGGCAAGGCCAAAAGCACCCTGAACAATTACCTCCGATGTCTGGCACATCTTGCTTTGCACTTTAAAGAAAGCCCAGAAACGCTTTCGGTGGAAAATATTGAATCTTACCTTTATTACTGCCAAAAACTCCACAAAACCCCTTCTGAAAGTTTCTTTAAACACACCATTTTTGGGCTGAGGGCCGCCTACAAAGTCATGGGCAGGGAGACCAAGCGTGTGGCCCTGCCGCAGATCAAACGAGATTCAAAACTTCCAACGGTCTTGAGCCAGGAGGAAGTGAAGCGTCTTTTAAATGCCCCCAAATACCTCAAGCACCGTTTGATCATCGGGATGCTCTATGGCTGTGGACTTCGCAGCTACGAACTTTGCAATCTCAAATTGTCCGACATCGATTTTGATCGCAGAACGGTCTTTATCCCCAAGAAAAAAGGGAAGATCGACCGCTATGTGCCCTTGAGCGCATATTTGGTCAGAGGACTAAAGAAGTATATCAAAACGGAAAATCCGCAACGCTATCTTTTCAACAGTCAGGTCACCAAAGATGGAGTAGCTCGGGGGTTGACCACCAATGGGATCCGATGGGTCATCAAGGAAAACCGCAGTAAAATAGGCAGTTCCAAAAAGATAACCGCCCACACCTTGAGGCACACCTTTGCCACGCATCTGTTGGAATATGGTGTTGACATTGTCAGCCTAAAAGAACTTTTGGGCCATGCGCATATCGAGATGACCCTGACCTATCTGCATGTGGCCAATCTGCCCAATGGTTCAAAGTTTTCTCCGTTGGATAAGCTCTACGATTAATGCGCCCCAAACATACGGTGGCTGATATTTTAGAAATGGAGCAGCTACAGCTCAAGAGTTTGAGCCTGACCTCTTGGCATTACCGAGCCTTGCAGGCCATAAGAAGGTGCCGAACCAAAGCTATGGGCGGACATATTGATAAATGCGATTGTTGCCACGGACTTCACATCAGTTACAATCCCGATAGCTATCGGGACAGGAACAGGCATTGCCCAACCTGTCAGGGACACAAACGCGAAGAGTGGATCAGGGCAAGGGAAGGCGAACTCTTGAACGTTCCCTATTTTCATGTGGTGTTTACCCTTCCAAGCGAGTTTAACAGTTACGCATTGAGCCACGGCAAAATAGTGTACGGCAGTCTGTTCAGGGCTGCCTGGCAGACCTTACAGCAGTTTGGTGACAATCCCAAGCACTTGGGTGGGAGAATGGGGATGATTGCAGTGCTGCATACTTGGGGTCAAAATATGAGTTTGCACCCGCACCTACACTGTATTGTGCCAGGCGGGGGTTTGAGCCAATCGGGACAATGGA
>NZ_JAEHJZ010000402.1 GCF_016469035.1 Gelidibacter salicanalis
GCCTCGCAATGGCTCGAATTCAATGACATGGACGCTCTTCTGCACTGGAATCAGAGTCCCAGGCGGAATTTTGGGTTCCTGGTCGAAGTTGAAGATGCCCAATTGAACCGACGCGACCCATCGAAGTACATTCAAACCACCACTTGCACACACAGCGACGACCAAGAAGGTAAGGCTACCGATGGGACCTTGTGAGTCTGGACGCATGGCTAAAGCCAAGAGTTCCATTTCAGAACCCTCCATGGCTTTACCCAGTGCTTTGAGG
>NZ_JAEHJZ010000403.1 GCF_016469035.1 Gelidibacter salicanalis
CATCCTTGATTGATCAGATCCATCCCTGATAGCGGCAACATCACGGCCAATTTCTTTTTTTTCTTCCGTGCTGGAGGAGGCCCTGTGCATCGATAAGGGCCTCATCACAATTGTGGCTTACGAAGTGCCCTAATTCCATCCAGCTCGATCCATTTTCTCCCTCGACAGACGAACACATTGGTGACGACGATCATTAGAGTCCATTACAGAGCTGGTTTCATGTAA
>NZ_JAEHJZ010000404.1 GCF_016469035.1 Gelidibacter salicanalis
ATACCTGCACGGTGACGACGATGATCAGCGCAAAGATGAACACTGCTGAAGCGAGAACATTCGCCTCAGCAGGGATTCCTCGCGCCGCCGATACCCAGATGTACTTGGGGAAGGTCGACACAGCGCCGGAGTTGAAGTTCGTGATGATGAAGTCGTCAAAAGACAGAGCGAACGACAGCAGGGCTGCGGCGAGAATACCCA
>NZ_JAEHJZ010000405.1 GCF_016469035.1 Gelidibacter salicanalis
GCCGAGCCTGGCCGCCTATGGGTCTCGAATCTGGTGTCGTGTGCCATTGACCCTAGCGGTTCCCTCGACTTGGTACAGATTGGCCGGACGCTCCCGGTCTTGGGTTTCACACTGTAGGATATCACATCCATGCCAGCCCAGCAGGCTATTGGCTCAATCCGAATGACTGGCTCATGGCCTGGAGTCGAGCCAGGCAGTCAATTTGTGATCCCACCCGGTAGGAGGGGCGGTGCCTGCG
>NZ_JAEHJZ010000406.1 GCF_016469035.1 Gelidibacter salicanalis
TACCTTTTGCCATCTTAGATGTACCTCGTTCAAGTTGTGATTTAAATGGATAATTCCTCCCTCAACAGAATTTGAGATTCATGTGGAATGCAATTGAAATCAAAACATCTTGGAAAATGGAAAGTTAAATATCAATGATTTGCACACGAAACTATCAAAAGAAGTGTTTAAGCTAAACTGGAACTTCAACCAATCAGTTCAAAACTAGGGTATTAAGCTTCCTGTTAATTCATAATTATGACCCACCTGGTTGTTAAGAGTGTCAGAATAATTT
>NZ_JAEHJZ010000407.1 GCF_016469035.1 Gelidibacter salicanalis
AAACGGCATCACTTTTTCTTCGGTGGTGTCCATTCCCAACCGCGGAAACTTTCACCGAGCTCTTTTAGATTTTGCTTCAAGATTTCAAAATGTGTGATCGTCGTGACTTGTGAGTGGTCGTGGCTCCTCGTGTTGTCTGTCGTCCTTGATCCAATCAGGAGTGACTTTCAACAGTCGGTATCAACATGTCATGAGGTGACATGCTTAATATATTCTTCAAGT
>NZ_JAEHJZ010000408.1 GCF_016469035.1 Gelidibacter salicanalis
CCTTGTCGAAAATCGGGTCTACACCACCAGCTACGTGGACGATGTTGTCATCGTCAAAGCACCTGATCACATGGATCACTGCATCTACCTCGCGGATATTTGCAAGAAATTTATTTCCAAGGCCCTCACCTTTGCTCGCACCTTTTACTAGTCCAGCGATATCCACAAATTCAATCACGGTCGGAAGAACACGATGAGGATTGAC
>NZ_JAEHJZ010000409.1 GCF_016469035.1 Gelidibacter salicanalis
ACCAGCTTGCCCAGCATGATGGCGCCGAGGCCCTGTCCGAACGCGGCATTTTGTGGGCGCCGGACTTCGTAGTGAACGGTGGCGGTGTGATCTATCTCGACATGGCTTCGGAGCCGGATGCGGATGCCGACGCCATTACGAAGCGGGTCGAAGCCATCGGTGACACCGTAACCACGATCTTCCGCGATGCCGCTGCCCAGAGCATCACCACCTTGGACGCCGCAGAACGTCTCGCGCAGTC
>NZ_JAEHJZ010000410.1 GCF_016469035.1 Gelidibacter salicanalis
CATGATCACGCCTTCGTCTTCATAGATATCGGAGGCCGGTTGAGTCGAGGACGAGCACAGGTGGCCGATCACATAGCGAATACCGTCGTTAATCACCTTGTTGGCAACCGCAACGGCCTGTTTTGGATCGCAGGCGTCATCGTATTCTACGCCGACCAGCTTATCGCCCTTGATGCCGCCCTTGGCGTTGATATCGGCAATCGCCTGACGGG
>NZ_JAEHJZ010000411.1 GCF_016469035.1 Gelidibacter salicanalis
TATTCGATTTGGCAAAGGAATACAATAGATTCTATGCAGATCTTCCTATATTTCTGGAGAATGATGCGAGCATTCTCGCTTTCCGAGTTGCGCTTTCGGCTCATACCGCCAAAACTCTGAATAAAGGAATGCAACTACTAGGAATCGCTGTACCTGAACGAATGTAAGATCTAAGATGCTTTTGGTGTCAATTCCTGGTATGATTAGTACCTATATATAATTTTCATAATTAAAGCCGGCCTGAGTCAATCAGGTTCGGAATAGGCTA
>NZ_JAEHJZ010000042.1 GCF_016469035.1 Gelidibacter salicanalis
AATATATTCTTACTTTTCTCTGTCATTTCCATGTGCCTGCTGACAATAACGCATCGGAAAGAGCAATTAGGAATGTGAAAGTGAAACAAAAAGTATCCGGTCAGTTCAAAACTGAAAATGGTGCACAAGTCTATGCGGTCATACGATCAGTAACTGACACCTGTATTAAAAACGGACAAAACATATTCGGCGCTTTTAAAACTATTGCTATATTGAAGCCTGAATAGTTACCAATTTAGATATTCTACTGACGTAAATATCTTTGACAATATGTGCTATTATTTTTGGCAACTCACTATCTATTACTTGAAGATTTAATTTGAAGGTGCTATCATCATATGCATAGAATTCGATATTATAACCCAGTTCAATAAGTTTAGTGACCCGATCAATATATTTATGACGAGACATTATTGAATTTATTTCCTCATAATCCTTTTTAAGTAACGCAGCATTATTTATACTAGTAATTTTGTATACTATGCTCGTCGATTTGTTGGCATTGAGAAATGAGAAACTTCTATCCAAAAAAGACTTAATACTAACTTTTTGTTTATTTATTTCATTAGTTGAATCGTATTTATATACAATTCCGTCGCCTATATTTGAAGCCTTATCAAATGAATAGCCTCTATATATATTCTTAATTATATCCATTTTTTATATAATTTGAATAGTGATGTTCGAGAAACTCCCGTTTTGGAAAAAACTTATCAGGCAGGCTCATTTTTTTGTTGTTGAAGTGAGAAAAATATAATTTATCCTCTTTCATTTCATAATCTAAAATGTATCTCGAGATTGCTATTGTATAATCTGGACTAATACTTAATAAACCTTTGTCAAAAGCTTTGTCGTGAAGGCTATTCAAACACACTCCATTTTGAGGATTGGTTCTTTCTTTATCGTCCCTCCACGGGATGATATGACTAGCAATCAATAATTCAGGTATTTTAAGACCTGTAATACAGCAAGTTAAATTATAAGCTGATAGAACCGAACTTCTGAAAAATGACTGATTAACTCTTGTTTTTACTAATCTCAATTTATCCTTACCCTCGGGGAAATCTTCTATGTTTATTATACCCTCAATACTATTCCCCTGAAATTCAGCAATTATTTTTTCACTTTCAAAGGCTAAATCATCCCAATTACCGTGAAACTCATTCCAAACAATTTCTTCTAATTTACTACCGTTAACTAGGCCTGAAATTCCTCTTTTCTTTAATTCTGGGTCTAGTCTTCCAAAATTTCCGATTTTCATATTCAAAGCTGATGGTGATCGGCCTATTATATGAGCGTATTTAATAACAGTGGGATGCGTTTTACTACTATTCTTGAATGGAATTTTACAATATACATTAAAAGCAACGATGGTCTCTTCTCTCGACCAATTATTATTTGTCATTAGGCTTTAATTTGGGATTGAAATGGGAATTTTTTGTGGAACAAATAATTATTATAAGTTTGTTGAGAATATTTATCCCATTCACTGGTAAATACGCATTTTCCCTTAAGATTCTGTAATGCTAAACGAAATCCACCAATACCAGCGAATAAATCGATAAACTTGAATTTTGGTTTTAAAGGTGCCGGAAATGGAATGAAATTATTAAAATCGAAGAGTAAATATTGCAGAGCCTCCTCAGAAACTTTGTCGGTAATATCTTCATTTGGAAATTCTCTTTCAAGAACTGATTTTACATAAGAAAGAGCATTTTCCTTGTAAAATTTAGCAACACCATTCTTATGATTATGCAAATAATGTGTAAAAGATGCAGGTCTAGAATCATCAGGATCAAATGTTCTTATCTCAAAAAGCTGTCCATCAATGTTTTCTATTTTAATTCCCTCTTTTATCATGGTCTCTATTTGACCGCCCAAGTTAGTAAATCTTGTTGGTGAATTCGACCAATAATATAAAATTTATCCACAAGTTCAATCCTATTCACCATATAAAACAGTGAATAATAAAACAAGAATAAATTATTTCAGAAAGAACTAAGGAATATCAATGATGCTCGACATTAATAAATCGATGTAATTGATTCGTCAAAAGCTCATCAACTACTAAATCTTTTATATAAATTACCATAACGGGCGGAAAAGACAATCCAGTGTCCAACGTATACAACTTGGCTCTTGATCTATCTTTATCCTCAAAAACCTCTAGAACTACATAAGTTTGGTTCGGATCTTCATCTTCATTCGGAGTATGAAATCTTACGATTTGACCTTTCTTAATTGGCTTCATAATATATTAATTTTAATCAAATTTATATATTAAACCAATGATTGTCAACATACAATAAGTAGCACTTTCTAATCAAAAATCTGTCTTATAATAATAGAAATAGCTTCATCCTTTCCTAAAATATTCCCTATTTCACTTAAGGATTCTTCATCTCTATAAACACCATTTTTATCATTCCATACTAACCACTCTATTAAATCCTCACGATACCAAGAATTCAATTCAACTTTAAGACTATCAGGACTCAAGTCCATTATTTTGTAATTCGGATGTCTAAGTTTTTCTTCTTCTGTTGCACTAAAAGTCATATAATATAGTATTAAGATTCCACTACTAAAGATAATAAATTAAAACGTTAAAAACCTGATTTAAAGTTGTTTATATACATAAAACCGAACTAAATTTGATGATAAATTTCCTATTCAATAATATGATTATTAAACTTTAGAAGGTGAGCTAAAAGATTATAAAGGAGCAAAACCCATGAGCATCAATTGGGAACCTAAAGAACCTATGCCTCATTATTTATGGAAAGATGCGGCTAAACTTTCAGTTGGATAATTGTATTGTTTAGGCATAGATTTATCACCTCCCCACCCCAAATAAATGTTAATAACCTGAATCCCATTTCAAAAATCCCACCTCAATAACGGATTGAAACCGCAAAAACCAATAAATCCCTAAAATTTTGATTTTTAGGCGTTCGCCCTACGCAAACAGTATAAAACTGTTAAAAAGCATATCAGAAACCGAAAGAATCTGAGCCTCAGTAATTTTATCAACAAAATTCGGCGCATACTATTTGGTAATCACATAGATTATCGTACATTTGCAAACTCTTTTTAAGAGAGGAATGTTTAACCTGTTGCGCTTATGGCGTGACTTATAAAAATTAATTAGTGTGAATACATTAAGCTACAAAACGATTTCAGCTAACAAAGCTACTGTTGATAAGCAGTGGGTTTTGGTTGACGCTGAAGGGCAAACACTAGGTCGTTTAGCTTCTAAAGTTGCAAAACTTTTAAGAGGCAAACACAAACCTAACTTCACACCACACGTTGATTGCGGCGATAACGTTATTGTTATCAACTCTGAAAAAATCAACTTATCAGGAAACAAGTGGAACGATAAAACTTACATTCGTCACACAGGGTATCCAGGTGGTCAAAAAAGTTTAACTGCTACAGAACTATTCGGAAAGGATCCGGCTAGAGTAGTAGAAAAATCAGTAAAGGGAATGCTCCCTAAAAACAAATTAGGTGCAGATTTATTCCGTAACCTAAACGTTGTTGTTGGTGCTGAGCACACACATGCTGCTCAAAAACCAAAAACAATTAACTTAAACGAATTCAAGTAAATGGAAGTAATTCACAAAATTGGCCGTAGAAAGACGGCTGTTGCTCGTGCGTATGTTGCCCAAGGTTCTGGGAACATCACCATTAATAAAAAAGACATGGCGGTCTATTTTCCTACTGCAACGTTGCAGTACAAAGTAAACCAACCTTTAGTCATGACTAACAATGAAGGCAACTTTGATATTACAGTAAATGTATATGGAGGTGGTATTACTGGTCAGGCAGAAGCAATCCGTTTGGCATTATCTCGCGCAATGTGTGAGCTTGATGCTGAAAACAGAGGCATTTTGAAACCAGAAGGATTGTTGACTAGAGACCCAAGAATGGTTGAACGTAAGAAATTCGGTCAGAAGAAAGCTCGTAAGAAATTTCAATTCTCTAAACGTTAACATCCCCTCCCGATGGCTATCGGGATCGATTGGGAATCTCATCAGAGGCCTCTCAATCTTGTTGTGTTTTAAACCTTTAAAAACCCGTTGGCTCATACCCAACATCAAAATTTAACCCAGTTAATGTTGTCTATCACGTTACGGCGTGAGGGTTTAGTTTAGCATCTAAATGGTAAAGGCGCGCCATAAGCAACCACTTTATCATTGCTAATTCAACAGAACGTAAACTATTACAAAATGGAAAAAGTAGAAGTAAAAGAATTGCTTGAAGCAGGTGTACACTTTGGTCACTTGACAAGAAAATGGGATCCAAACATGGCTCCTTACATTTATATGGAGCGTAATGGCATCCATATCATCAATCTTTACAAAACAGCTGCTAAAATTGAGGAAACTTCAGAAGCCCTTAAAAAAATTGCAGCTTCAGGAAAGAAAATTTTATTTGTAGCTACAAAAAAACAAGCTAAAGACATCGTAGCTGAAAAAGCTGGTGCTGTAACAATGCCTTACATCACTGAAAGATGGCCAGGTGGAATGTTGACTAACTTTGTAACTATCAGAAAAGCCGTTAAGAAAATGGCTTCTATTGATAGAATGAAAAAAGATGGTACATTCTTAACATTGTCTAAAAAAGAACGTTTACAAGTTGACCGTTTAAGAGCTAAGTTAGAGAAAAACTTAGGTTCAATTTCTGACATGACCCGTTTGCCAGGTGCTTTATTTGTAGTGGACATTAAACGTGAACACATTGCTATTAGAGAAGCCCAGAAATTAAACATTCCAATCTTTGCAATGGTGGATACGAATTCTGATCCGCGTCAAGTAGAATATGTAATTCCTGCAAATGACGATGCTTCAAAATCTATTGATAAAGTTTTATCTATCGTAACATCTGCTATCGCTGATGGTTTGTCTGAACGTAAGTCTGACAAAACTGAAAAAGAAGGCAAAGAAGATAAAGTTGAGAAAACTGACAAAGTTGAGAAAACTGAGAAAACTGAGAAAGTTGACAAGACAGAGAACGTAGAGAAAACAGAAACGAAAGCAGCTACAAAGAAGGTAGCCGCTGACGAAGAAGAATAATTAACTATTATATAATATCTTAAAGTCGTTTGTTTCTTTTCTTTATTGAAATTAAATTGAACGACTTTTTTTAATAAATACACTTAGAAATTATGACAAAAATAACAGCTGCAGAAGTTAACAAACTAAGACAAAGTACAGGCGCAGGAATGATGGACTGTAAAAAAGCTTTGGTTGAAGCCGAAGGTGATTTTGATAAAGCAATTGATGTATTGCGTAAAAAAGGCCAAAAAGTTGCTGAAAAAAGAGCGGACAGAGAATCTTCTGAAGGTGCTGCTGTTGCAAAATTAAATGATAACAACACTGTTGGTATTGCCATTGTTGTAGGATGTGAAACGGACTTTGTTGGTAAAAACGATTCGTTTATCGCCTTGGCTAATTCTATTGCTGACATTGCGATCAACTGTACTACTAAAGAAGAAGTATTAGCTTCTGATTTTGGTGGGATGACCGTTGCTGAAAAATTAATTGAGCAAACAGGTGTTATCGGTGAGAAAATTGAGTTGAATGCTTTTGAAAGATTGGAAGCTCCTTATGTTGGCGCTTACGTTCATATTAACAAAATTGCTGCTATTGTAGGTTTTTCTGCAAAAGTTGACAACGCTGAAACCTTAGCGAAAGATGTCGCTATGCAAGTTGCTTCAATGGGCGCAACTACGCTATCTTACAAAGATTTTGATCCTACATTTGTGGCATCAGAAACTGAAGCAAGAATTGCTGTTATTGAAAAAGACAATGAAGAATTTGTGCGTTTAGGAAAAACTCTTAAAAACGTACCTCAATACATCTCTATGTCTCAAATTACTCCTGATGTATTAGCAAAAGCCGAAGAGGATGCAAAAGCTGAATTGAAAGCTGAAGGTAAGCCAGAGCAAATCTGGGACAGAATCCTTCCTGGTAAAATGGAGCGTTTTATCGCTGACAACACAACCTTAGACCAAGAAAAATGTTTGTTGGACCAAACCTTCATCAAAGATGAAAAAATGAACGTTGAGAAATATGTTGCGTCTTACGGCGATGTTAAAGTTACAGACTTTAAACGTGTGTCTTTAGGATAGTCAAGTAGCCGCGCAGGCAGATACCATATCTTTTAAAATTAAACCACTACACTTTTCTAAAAGTATAGTGGTTTTTTTTATTCTTTGTTTAGCGTTTAATAAGTATTGAATTATTGGTGGAAAACACCAACGATGGCATCAGTCTCCTTCTTACATTTAATGGCATAAAGGCAACATTTCGATCGCGACGGAAATCTTGGTCATATATATCACATCAGAACACTATTGGAACTTTAACGCTGAGTGCAAATTGTTGGTGAAAAACACCAACAATGGCAGCGAATTGTTGGTGGAAAACACCAACAATGGCGGAGGAAAACACCAGTAAGACACTTTAAATTGTTGGTGGAAAATATCAACCAAGGCAGCGGGAATTGTTGGTGGAAAACACCAACAATGGCATCAACACCAACCATGGCATTCAAACACCAACATGGATATCCCCTTTTAAGCACGTTTTGGCAATCATTTGAAAGTTGCCAAACCGACCAAGACTTTCAATGGACTTATAAGCACACTTCGTTAGGCATTTAGGATTATGACATGACGACTCTATTCCGGTGAAGCCTGCTGTCTTAAAACGAAAGTGATATGTATTCCAAACGCTGGATAGATGGTATTGAAATCAATCATTGCCACCACACCATAACAAGCCCACAATCGCTTTAACTTCTCTTCATAAACATTCACCCGCCTATTCTGAATAAATGCTTCCAGCGACGCTTAAAGTGAAGCTTACTACGTTTCAGACGGCAAGTCATAAAATCTTCGTATGTACATCCCACTAACACGCTATTAATTCTCAAAAATAACCCATAAAAAAAACGTCCATCAAATTGATGAACGTTTTCTTAAGTTATAACACGCTTCTCAGAATGTTATTTATATTTAAAATTTATGCTTAGAAGTTGTAACGTACGCTGAAGTTCCAAGTTCTTCCGTAACCGAAATACGCTTCATTTTTAACATTGATTCCCTTATAAGTTTCATCACCAGCTTCTGCTCTGTATAAAGTTCTTCCTCTTATTTCAGATAAATAAACTTCACCAAAAACGTTATTTACGTTCAACCTTAGATTAACTGAGTTTGATTGTTCTTTACCTACAAGCATTTTATAAGAAAGACCCATATCCATAATATCAAAGGCTGGTAACTCTAAGTTGTCTTTATCAGGGCTAACGTTAGCGTATAACTTATCATAGCTTCTCCAATCAGCATCAATAGAAAAACGCTCGAAGATCTCATAATCCAATCCTAAACCAACAGTAAATTGTGCAGCATCTCCAACTTTACCACCATCTACATCCTTAGCTTCTCGATCTAAAACATTACGGCTTTCATCTCTACTTGTTGTAAATACATCACCAACATATTTCCAATCTCCGATTGAAGTAAATCCTTTCAATTTTAATTTGTCACCAATTTTTGCAACTACATCTAACTCAACACCTGAATGTAATTGTTCAACACCCTCATTTGTTTCAAATACTACTGTTCCTGCAGGAATAACATTTCCACCGATTTCTTTATCTTTAGATAAAACACTAGAATTTGTTGTAACTCTATCTTTCCATGAAGTTCTATATAAGTTCAAATTAGCTGTAAAAAATTGACTCTTAAACGCATAACCCGCTTCTAATCCTAAGATTTTTTCATTCTCGGTTAATGGATTAACTTCGTTGGTATAGTTTAGATAAATATTGTCATGGTAAGGTTGACGAGAATAATAACCTGCATTTACATATACAGAATTATCATCATTGATTAAGAAACTACCACCTGTTTTAAGGTTGTATCCAAAATTAGTTACTTTTTCAGCGTCTTTAAACTCAGTTAAGTAATCATAACGATCTTCACGCTCATGAGTTTGGTTAGAAACAGAACCTTGGAAGAATACTGAAAAAGCATCATTTGCATACTCTACTTGGGTAAAAGCACCACCGTAGTTGATACGCTCACTGTAGTCATAATCAATTCTTTGATCTTCATCGGCAGCATTAAATGTTGCATACCATGGATTAATTGAATAATCTTGATCAATAATTCTATCTACTTCTACACCGCTAGCTCTATGATTTTGACCGTTTAATTTTACTTGATCTTTCCAGCTATTTAATCCTAAAAAGTTAACAACTTGTCTGTAATGGGTTCCGTAGTATGTTCTTAAATCAAGACCTGCATTTAAAGTTACATTTTCAGAAAGTTTGGTTTCAAAGTTAGAAACTGCACCGTACCAGTTATGGTTGTTTGCAGAAGCACGCAGTAAATATCCGCCATTTGCAAAAGCACCTTCACCTTTTTCTTTATTGTTTGCAGCAATAGCATCAAAATCAATTAACCCTGTTTCTGCATCTCTTACTCTATTTCTACTACTACCGTAGTTACCTGTTCCACCACCACGGCCCCAAGAAGCGTAAAGTACAGTAGATAACGAAGAGTTGTCGTTGATGTTCCAGTCCCAGTTTAAGTTAGCAACTGGCTTGTGGTAATAGTTTGTTCTTTCAGTTAAATACTGTCCCTTGTAAGACCCGTAGTTATCGTTATATTTTCTTCCACGCTCTAAATACGTTGAAATGCTTTTACTAAAATTTTGATCATGTGTTTGTGGTGCGCCTGTAATCAAAAAGTTGAAGTTATGGTTGTCATTGGCTTTGTACCCAACAGACACAAAATAGTTTTGACCTTCACCAGAAGTTCCTAAGTTGTAACCATCGCCTTGCCAGTGTGTCAACATAGCAGTAACGCCCCATCCAGATTCTGTCATTCCGCTGCTATAACCTACAGTTGATTTCAAATAATCATTATTTGCAACACCCGTAGAAATAAATCCGCCTTGTCTTCTATCAGTTGCTTTGGTTACAAAGTTAACCGTTCCACCAACAGATGAAATAGCCAATTTAGAAGATCCTAACCCACGTTGAATTTGAATTGCATTCGCTATATCAGACATTCCTGACCAGTTAGACCAGTACATTTTACCATCTTCCATGCCGTTGATAGGTTGACCGTTTAATAAGAATGCTGTGTTATCTTGCTCAAAACCACGAACTGAGATTCTTGAATCTCCAAATCCGCTTGATTGTCCTGCAACATATACAGAAGGTGTGTTTACCAAGGTAGCAGTAACATCACTGGTACCAACTTTAGCCTGAATTTCAGAAGCTCTTACCGTAGATACTGCAATAGGCGTTCTTCTGTCGTCTGCCAAATCAATAAGTCCTGATCCAACAATAACAATCTCATCAAGAGAATTGTCTGTTAACAAGTTGATCGTGCCTAAATCTTGCGACCCCGTAAACGTAATGGTTTTTGAACCAAAACCTACATAAGAAATAACCAAACTACCTGAGCTTGCTTGAGTAGTTAACGTAAACTCTCCATCAAAGTTTGTAGTGGTTCCGTTTGTTGTACCTTTTTCAACAACGTTGGCTCCTGGAAGTGGTGCGTTCATGTCCGCATCCATAATCTTCCCCTTTACCGTGCTTTGTGAAAAAGCTGCTGTAGCACATAACATCGCAACAGACATCATTAAGAATTGAGTAATTTTTTTCATTTGTAATGTTTAAAATTAGATTTTAAATTTCGCGCAAAATTAAAGCATTATTATGATTTAATTTTACTTAAACGTTAAGAAATTTTTAACACCACGAAATTAACGATTATCACCGTTGGAAACTTCGCTTTCAAATGAAGCTTTACAAAAGTTTTTAACAAAAATTATCTTAAATTTTTATAATATGACACTAAATTCAACGTAGAGCTGTCATGACCTGTAATTTGATCATGGGTATTGAATTCTTTTAAAATTGTGGTGGCAAGCTGTTTTCCGAGCTCAACCCCAAACTGATCATAACTGTATACATTCCAAATAACGCCCTGCACGAAGATTTTGTGCTCATAAAGCGCAATCAATTTACCCAAACTTGTAGGCGTTAACTGATCAATTAATAGTGTATTGGTGGGCTTGTTGCCTTCAAAAACTTTGAACGGCGCAAGTTGCTCTCTTACTTTTTTAGTAACACCTTGAGATTCAAACTCCGTGTTCACTTCTTTTATAGACTTGCCATTTAAAAGCGCCTCGGTTTGTGCTATATAATTGGACATCAATTTGTCCTGATGGTCTGTATTGCCGTGAAGTGATTTTGCAAAACCAATAAAATCTGCAGGAATAAGTTTGGTACCCTGATGGATCAGCTGAAAAAAGGCATGTTGCGAATTGGTGCCCGGTTCTCCCCATACAATGTTTCCGGTTTGGTAGGTAACCCTGTCTCCATTTCTATCCACGCTTTTGCCGTTGCTTTCCATATTGGCCTGTTGCAAATAGGTAGCAAACTGGTTTAAATATTGCGAATAGCCAATAACAGCTTCACTTTCTGATTCAAAAAAATTGGTGTACCAAATGCCAATCAAGGCCAGAACCACTGGAATATTGGTTTTAAAATCTTCAGATTTAAAATGTTCGTCCATGTCATGCGCTCCTGCCAACAGTTTATCGAAATGCTCATAACCTACGGCCAAACTGATTGACAGGCCTACGGCGCTCCACAATGAAAAACGTCCGCCAACCCAATTCCACATGGGAAAAATATTGCTTTCATCAATACCAAACCCCTTCACGTTTTCAATATTGGTAGAAACCGCAACAAAATGCTTGGCAATGTCGTTTTCTGACGCCGATTTTAAAAACCATTCTTTTATGGTATTGGCATTAGATAAGGTTTCCTGCGTCGTAAATGTTTTTGAGACAATGACAAACAGTGTGGTTTCAGGGTTTAGTTTTTTCAGCACTTCATTAACATGGTCACCATCCACATTGCTCACAAAATGCGTGGTCAATTGATTCTTGTAATATTGAAGCGCATCAACTACCATAGCTGGGCCCAAATCTGATCCGCCAATACCAATGTTGACAACATCTGTAAAAGCTTTGTTGGTGTACCCTTTTTTTGTGCCTTCAACTACACTGGCCGTAAAGGCTTTTATTTTTGCTTTTGCCTCGTGAATTTCAGGCATAATGTCCTGACCTTCTACCATGATTTTTGCCGACTTCGGGTTTCTTAAAGCCGTATGCAACACTTCTCTACCCTCTGTTTCATTAATAACATCGCCTTGAAATTGTTTATCGATAGCCGATTTTAACTGTATTTCTTCAGCAAGCTCCAACAACAGCGCCATGGTTTTGGCATCCATTCTATTTTTAGAATAGTCTAAATAAAAATCTTCCCAATGAATGGTCATGTCAGACGCACGATTCTCATTTTCAGAAAACCATTGCGTCATGTGCACATCCTTAATACTTTTAAAATGTTCTTGAAGTTTTGTCCAAGCTTTAGTATGCGTAGGATTGATTTTAGGTAATGCCATGGTTTAGTTTTTAGTGATTGAATAGCCTTGTTCTATAGTCGTTTCATTGAGATATTGATAAGGAATATTGTCCAATTGCGTTCTCAAAGGCTTAATAAAGTCTTTATACTGAACCACAAGATGGTTCGGGATAGATTCAGATGTTGGTAATTTTTCCTTAAACGGATCGACTTGTTTCCCGTTCTTCCAAAAACGATAACACACGTGCGGGCCACCAGTATTTCCGGTCATTCCAACCCACCCTATAACATCACCTTGTTTAACAAATTGTCCTTTTTTTACTTTTTGGGCTTTCATATGGAGGTATTGTGTACTATAGGTATCACTATGCTTTATTTTTACATATTTACCATTCCCTCCTCTTTGGGTAGATTCGACCACTGTGCCGTTGGCAGTTGCTAAAATCTCAGTACCAATTGGCGCTGCAAAATCAGTCCCTTTATGAGGTCTTAAGGCATAGCCGTAATAGGCTATTCTTCGGTTTAAATTGTAGCGTGAGGAAATGCGCCCAAAGTTAACCGGTGCTTTCAAAAACGCACGTTTTAAACTTTTTGCCTTTTCATCATAAAAATCAGACTTGGTAGAAGTGGAATCAGTAGCATATTTAAAGGCATAGAAATCTTCATCTTTATGTTGAAAATAAGCGGCTTCAATTCCCTCCAAACCTGCATAAATAGAGTCCTCAATAAACCGTTGTTTGTAAATAATTTTAAACTTATCGCCTTTTTGAAGTTTCCAGAAGTTGATGGTCCAAGCATAAATATCTGCCATCTCACCAATTAGCGACTGCGGTAATCCTTGAGAATCCATAGTGACGGACAAACTATTATTAATAACGCCTGAGGCTTCTTTAGTGACAATAGTAATTGGTTTTTTCTCTTTATAGGTAACAATGGAATCCGCAAAATGGATGACCACATAATCTACATTATTTTCTTGATAAATAAAGCATTGCGGGGTTTGCAAGCTATCTTTTGCCAATAGTAAGGTGTATGGATTTCCTGCCCTCAGCTTTCTGATATCATAGGATTTCTTGGCGCTTTCCGCAATTTCATAGATTTTAGAATAGTCCACATTATGACGTTGCATGATAGAGCCAAAGCTATCTCCTGATCTGATGGTATCTTTCTTTACCACATAATCATTAAGATTAAATCCAAACTCTCTAAGTTCAACAGGTTCTATATAGGCTTGAAGAGGTGTTTTATTAATGTTTTCCTTCTCGTTTTTACACGACCACATCACCATTCCCAATACTATTGCTACTACTATGTTTCTTTGATACATTAACTATTCCATTTTTTTATAGGTCCATCCCCCAGTTTTCCAGTTCGTTTTCGCTCCAAAGTTCAGGAAAAAATATGCGTCTTTGGTATTTGGGATGCATATATTTTTTCCAATCACTCCCTCCTGTGGCTTCACCGTCTCCACTACCGCTTTCAATATAATGCTTGGCGGCATTATAGTGCGCCATGACCCAGGTTACATTTACGGTATAATCATAATGCCTCATGGCTTTTACCAAATCGTCATCTTTTTGATCGGCTTCAGGAAGCTCTTTAAATTTGGTCCACAAGTTTTTGGTATTGTGGGCTTCCATAAATCTTAAAAACTCGTCTTTATAACGCTTTTCAAAATTGATCAACAATATGGATTTAGTACCAGTTTCATAATCTTTGCCCGCCGCTTGCCAATACAAGTGTTCAAACGCATGGGTGTAAGAAGTATTGCGATCAATGTTTTTTCTATAGCGATAATCGATGAGATTGATCAACTCTGTAGATGCAAATTCTATCAACCTGTACTGCGCACTCTGAAAGCCACTTGCAGGCGTTAAGGTGCTTCTAAATTTCATGTATTGTTCAACATCCATACCCTCTCTCATGATATTGAACGAAGTGGTCAACATATCAAAATACCTGCTGACACGCATTAATTTTGATTCGAAAAAGGTGATGGTTATGGCGTCGTTCTCAGATACTTGTGATATCTCCCAAAGTATCATCTTAAACAACAGTTCATTAATTTGATGATAGCCAATAAATACCATCTCATCAGGCAGGGTTGTTCTTTGAACCTGCAGGTTCAAGAGCGCATCAGTTTGTATATAATCCCAATACGTAATAGGCTTACTATGGAGTAAGCCTTCTAAATAGGTATGCGTATCTTGGTTTATAGCAGCATACTTTTGCTGCAGTTCTTTTAAAATTGGATCGAAATCTTCTGGATTGGACATTAGTTAAAATTGTACTTTAAATGAATGTTTTAAGCCTTTAAAAGCTTCTAAATCAGCCCGTAAAGAACCTACAGCCAAATCGGCCTGAATACGTAAGGGAATCTTGTTGTCATCTGCACTGACCCACAAGGTTAAGCTTTCCTTCTCCTTAAATACGCGACCCGCCATAACATAGGGTCTGAATTTTAGCGTTTTTATAGTTCCAAATGTCGTATTGAGATCTTCCCTTCCTAGAAATTTGAGTCGGAAATTATAATTTTCTTCATCAAAAAACATATTTAGGCTTACAACATCGCCTTCCTTGATAGCATTGGTATTATAATTATTTCTGAGATAATAAAACGCTGAGACCATGTCTTGCACGTTTTTCTCTATGGTAAATGTTTCTTTCTTTTTCTCCTTTTTGTTGTTAACGTGCGCCAAAGACGCTTTATGGTCAAACTCTATTTCAATATCCTTGGTGTGGCCACCTTCATCAATTTCTCTGATAAATTTATAGGGCATGCCCGTATGTTTATCAAAATAGGATTCATACCGGTCCTTTACCTTAAAAAACCATCGTATTGCTCCAGAAGTCCAACCTTTTCCTACCACGTGAAACACTTCCTTTCCGTTCAGTTTAGACTCCTTAACTTCTAAAGTGGCATTACCCGCTTTCAAGAATCCGCTATAGCTCATTTTAAATTTGAACCATTCGCCTTCTTGAAAAGCATATTTTTCTTGAGCTGAGGCGCTGAGGATGACGAAAAATAACGCTATGATCAGTGTGAGTTTTTTCATATTTCTGAATAATTGTAAATATAACTTCTTATACGACACTTTCGTATGTATCCTCAATAATTACAATTAGCGTTCCAAAAGTATTAAAACAAAAAAACTCCGTCAAATTAATGCGGAGTTTTTAAGCAACCCAAAAGTTAAATATTTGTTAGCGTTTTAGTTAGAGTGTGCCTCGCAAAGCTTGCTCTCTTTCTATAGATTCAAAAAGCGCTTTAAAATTACCGGCACCAAAACCTTTGGCGCCCATCCGCTGAATGATTTCAAAAAATAAGGTTGGCCGATCTTCTACAGGTTTAGTAAAGATTTGCAATAGGTAGCCTTCCTCATCCGCATCAATCATAATGCCCAAACTTTTCAGCTTTTCAATGTCTTCGCGTAATTCATGACTATAGGCTTCCAAACGTCCTGGGACGGCATTATAATAAGCTTCGGGTGGTGTCGATAAAAACTCAACGCCTCGAGATCTCAATTGAGACACAGTGTTAATAATATCATCGGTGGCTACGGCAATATGTTGCACGCCTGGACTTTCATAAAAATCGAGGTATTCTTCAATTTGCGAACGTTTTTTACCTTCCGCAGGTTCATTGATAGGGAATTTGATACGGCCATTACCATTGCTCATTACCTTACTCATCAACGCTGAGTATTCCGTATGGATTTGTTTATCGTCAAAAGACAGGAAATTCACAAAACCCATCACGTCCTCATACCATTTAACCCAGGTATTCATTTCGCCCCAGCCCACATTACCGACCATATGGTCAATAAATTTCAAACCAACTGGTTCCGGATTGTAATCCGATGTCCATTTTTTAAATCCAGGCATAAACGTGCCGTTATAATTTTTTCGCTCCACAAACATGTGCACGGTTTCGCCATAGGTATAGATTCCTGCTCTGACGACTTCGCCATGCTCATCAGTCTCCACCGTTGGTTCCATATATGATTTTGCACCCCGGGTGGTAGTTTCTTCATAAGCACTTCGTGCATCCTCCACCCAAAGCGCAATCACCTTAACCCCATCGCCATGTTTGACAATATGATCATTAATTGGCGACTTGCTATTTAAGGGTGTGGTCAATACCAATCGGATTTTATCCTGTTTCAACACATAACTCACCTCATCTCGAGATCCTGTTTCCAGACCTTTATAGGCGTAACTTTGAAATCCGAAAGCGGTTTTATAAAAATGTGCAGCTTGCTTGGCGTTCCCAACGTAAAACTCCACGTAATCGGTTCCCAAAAGTGGCAAAAAATCTGCTGCCCCTTCAAAAATTTTCTCTAGCCCGTATTCAACGGATTTTATGTCTTTACTCATTATTTGTGATTTTATTTTATGTTATGATTTAGATGATGCAGAATCAATCTATTTTCTCTCATCTGTTTTTTTTAGAAAAGAGAGAAGAGAATAGAGAGTAGAGACTTTGTATTCTCGAAATCCTCGCATCCTAGTCTTTCTTTTGAATTTACGTTTTGTTTTTAGAAAAAAGAAAAGAGAGTAGAGAACAGAGACTTTTGATTCTCTAATTTCTCATGTCCTAGTCTTGCTTTTTTTAATCATCTATTAACATGACTTATATTAGAATTTCGCTAAAAAAAGAATCACTCTCTTCTCTCTTCTCTCTTCTCTCATATCTCATATCTCTTATCCATTGAATAATTTCGTCTACAATGAAGATCAACCCTACTAAAGCTTATTCTGAAAGCTCATTGTCATTTTTTGAAATTCTGCAATTTTTTCTTGAATTTGATTTAATTTTTCTATGGTTAAATATTTTCTATTGCATGCAATAATCAATTGCGTTTCTAATTCGAACGAAGAGCCAAGAGCGATATCAATGAAATGGGAAAAAGATTTATCAGTTCTTGAAGAGCCTTCTGCTATATTACTTGGTATGGATATTGAACATCTACTAAGCTGAGATTTTAATCCAAATTTTTCGTCAGACGGAAACTCTCCAATCACATCAAATACATCATTTACAATATCTAACCCCAAGGACCAAATCTTTAAATTTTTATAATTATGTCTATGCTTAGTAGTCATTTTCTCCTATCTCTTATCTATACTTATTTTAAGATGAAAGAAAAGAGAATAGAGACTTTGTATTCTCGAAATCCTCGCATCCTAGTCTTTCTTTTGAATTTATGTTTTTTTTATGTTTTTTTTTAGAAAAAAGAAAAGAGAGCAGAGAACAGAGAACAGAGACTTTTTATGTTCTCAATTACACTTCATCCTTCTCGTCCTTTTTTAATCATCATTAACACGACTTATATTAGAATTTCGCTAAAAAAAGAATCACTCTCATCTCTCATATCTCTTCTCTCTTCTCTCTTCTCTCTTCTCTCTTCTCTCTTCTCTCTTCTCTCATATCTCTTATCCATTGAATAATTTCGTCTACAATGAAGATCAACCCTACTAAAGCTTATTCTGAAAGCTCATTGTCATTTTTTAAAATTCTGCAATTTTTTCTTGAATTTGATTTAATTTTTCTATGGTTAAATATTTTCTATTGCATGCAATAATCAATTGCGTTTCTAATTCGAACGAAGAGCCAAGAGCGATATCAATGAAATGGGAAAAAGATTTATCAGTTCTTGAAGAGCCTTCTGCTATATTACTTGGTATGGATATTGAACATCTACTAAGCTGAGATTTTAATCCAAATTTTTCGTCAGATGAAAACTCTCCAATCACATCAAATACATCATTTACAATATCTAACCCCAAGGACCAAATCCTTAAATTTTTATAATTATGTCGATGCTTAGTAGTCATTTTCTCCTATCTCTTTTCTATACTTATTTTAAGATGAAAGAAAAGAGAATAGAGAGTAGAGACTTTGTATTCTCGAAATCCTCGCATCCTAGTCTTTCTTTTGAATTTATGTTTTTTTTTTAGAAAAAAGAAAAGAGAGTAGAGAACAGAGACTTTTGATTCTCTAATTTCTCATGTCCTAGTCTTGCTTTTCGAATTTTCCTTTTGTTATGTTTTATTTCAAATTTAAAATGCAAGCAGTTATTCTCTTCTCTCTACTCCCTATCCAACATTCAATCCTACTTATAATTAAATAATCAAACTAAGACCACCTCGTCTTCTGCTTCTCTACTGAAGCAGAATCCACTCCTCCTTTACGAGGAGGAGAATTTAAGAAGGTAGTTAAATATTAATATAAAGCAACAACATAACGGTCAACGTCACCGTGCTTCACACTTCAACATTTCTCTTCTCTCTTCTCTCTTCTCTCTTCTCTCTATTCTATGTTCTATTTTCTCGATTCTTTGTACTTAATTCTTAATACTAACTACTCAATACCATCAAACCCACGACTTAAAATAATCCTCATCAGCAATTTTTAAAGCCTCTTCCGTTATTTTCAAGGGTTTAAACGTATCGACCATTACCGCCAATTCATCTGTTTTGGTTTTCCCGATACTGCGTTCTACGGCTCCCGGATGCGGTCCGTGGGGAATGCCTGCGGGATGCAAAGAAATATGCCCGGCATCCACATCATTACGGCTCATAAAATCGCCGTCCACATAATACAACACCTCATCACTATCAATATTACTGTGATTGTAAGGTGCTGGAATGCTCAACGGATGGTAATCATACAACCGCGGCACAAAACTACAGACCACGAACGCATCGGTTTCAAAGGTTTGATGGACTGGAGGCGGTTGGTGGATGCGTCCCGTAATTGGTTCAAAATCGTGGATTGAAAAGGCATACGGATAATTGTACCCATCATAACCCACCACATCAAAAGGATGTGAAGCATAGACCATTTCAAAAATATCATTCTGTTTCTTAACCTTGATAAGAAAGTCGCCAGTTTCATTATGAGTTTCCAATTCTTGGGGGCGCCTTAAATCGCGTTCACAATACGGCGAATGCTCCAATAGTTGTCCAAACCAATTTCTGTAACGTTTTGGGGTGTAGATTGGTCGGCGCGACTCCACGATAAACAAGCGGTTATCTTCTGTATCAAAATCCATTTTATAGATGATACCTCTTGGCACGAGCAGATAATCGCCATATCTAAAATCGAGATTCCCGAGATGTGTACGCAGCTTTCCGCTGCCTTTATGGACGAATATCAATTCATCAGCATCGGTATTTTTATAGAAATAATCTTCAGTAGATTGTTTTGGTGCTGCTAAAATGATGCTGCAATCAGAATTGGTGAGTACCGTTTTACGGCTTTCCAAATAATCGTTTTCTGGTTTTACTTCAAATCCGCGGAAGCGATACGATTGCATATGATTCGCTTTGGCAATTTTTGGCGCCACGTTATATTGCTTTCTAATTTCCTTAACCTGTGTTGGGCGCTGTTCATGATACGAATTGGTGTACATGCCATCAAAACCAACCGTTCCAAACAATTGTTCTGAATACAAGCTGCCATCCGGTTTTCGGAATTGCGTATGTCTTTTGGGAGGTATGTTCCCGAGTTTATGATAAAATGGCATTTTTTTGAGTTATGAGTTGTGAGTTGTGAGTTCAGAATGTGTGTACTTCCCTTCGCTTGTCAATATTCAAAGTTTAGTGTTCAAAATATAAAATTATTTCAACTTCGATTTCTCCCGATAGCGGGATTCAGCTCCCTCCCTCCACAAATGCTTCAAACAGGCATGCAAACTAAACAGTGATAAAAAGTTTAATTATAAAGATAGTGAAATTGAGAAGATTAATTGTACTGAACCTAAAGGTTTCCTGCCTCTGTAGGCAAGAAATAGTGCGCGCTTATTCTGGATTCCTTTTGATAAGGAATTGAAGATGTAGCAATAAACCGGTCCAGAACTGTGTGGTCATACTACAAATATAGAAAAAAAGATTTTGAGTCCCCGTATCTTTAATTTTGACAAATATTAATGAACTAACGCGTATTTTGCCAAGGAGATCGCTAAAACCAAAACCCCAAATTAAACAACCAAATACTTTTGCCAAGCTCTGGAGTATAAGTGTACTTTGCTTCAATTGGCCCTAAGAAGGTTTCCAATCCATATCCAATGGCATACCCTGAGTAGGGAGAGTTAAACCAATCTCCTGACTCAAAAATACCATAACCTATATTCGCAAAGTTAGCAGCCAACGTGATGTGATTCTTTTTGAAGATCTCATAATCCAGACTCAACGTGCTTTTAACAAAACTATCTCCAGTAAGCGCTACATAATCATACCCATAGAAAGAAATAAAATTATTGATAAAATTGTTGCCATAACCTCCTAATGCATAATCGAGCGACTGCGTATTGGCATCTCCAATTTTAAAGCCGCCCTGGGTAAAGATATTGGCGGACAGTTTATCAGTAATTCTGAAGGCATAGCCAATATCCGCTTTAGTCATAGAGAACTTATTAAAGTCTGCATTAAAATGTGAGGCATGGAGAAAAAGGTGAAAGTCACCACTAAAATAAACACCGTTTTTCGGGTAATATTTATTGTCATATCGGTCCAGCCTAAGGGTTCCAAAAACCGATAAATAATCTGTGTTTTCAAAAAACTTCTTTTTATCCTGGCCATTAGAAACCACTGTTTCTGATTTTATTTTTAAACGTTTATGCTCGCCACCCAAACTCAATGCAAAATCCTTTCTAAACAAGGTCTGAAAATAAATCTGGTTGGTTTGGTCTTCAAGTTCAATATCAATTTTATTTAGCCCTACCAAGGATTGCTCATAATCATTTAAAAACAACTTGGCATTGACATTTCTATTAAACTGGTTAAACCTTGAACGCACCCCAATACTCCAATAAAATCCTTTGTCAATATAATATTCGAAATTATAGCGGACTTGATCGCCCAAAATCAAATCCAGAGACACTACATCATCATCTAATAAGGCACGTTTTCTCGTAATATTTAATAACACCGCACTTTTATAGAGATCATCATAATGCACCCCGAATTTTAAGAAATTGGTAATGTTGGTTTCTTCAACCGTAGCCGTTAAATTAAAAACGTTTGGCGTCTTGGTTTTTTGAAATTCAAAATAAAAGGTGGTAAAATTATTGGTGGCGACCAAATTATTTACCCCTTCATTAAAATCAGAATAACTTACTTTAGTGTCTTGCAAAAGCTTCAATTTTCCTAAAATATAGGCACGTGTATACCTGTTGTTCCCATGGATTTTTACTTGATTAATAGTAATGCTATCTTTAGAGATCAGATCTAACTCAACCTCTCTTGAGGTTTTATATTTTGGAAGCTTTTTTAAATCATCCACCTTCAATCTAGCCGCCTTGACACCATTTTCAATAATCCTTTTTCCTTCACTAAAGGATACTACTGTATAGTCTGTAATATCTGGTTTTATGTAGATATCTGTTTTTTCGGCTTTCTCAACCATATCACTAATAGTGCGATAGTTGTTAATTTGCAGCAAAATAGAAGGTGCGGAAATCAAGTCTTCCCGGCTGGCCAATCCATCTTGCACATCCACACCAATAATAATATCCATCCCTTTAGCTTTCAACTCTTCAATAGGATAATTATTGATCACACCGCCATCAATAAGCACTTGATCATTAATAATGACCGGTTGAAACAAAGAAGGAAAGGCGCCACTAGCGGTAACGGTTTGGGCTAGGTTACCGTGATTTAAAATGATGGCTTTGCCAGTTTCGATATCAGTTGCCACACAAAAAAATGGAATGGGCAACTTTTCAAAATCAGTAATGTCTGTAACGTGCAAAGTTAGTTTTGACAATAGGTTAAAGATGTTCTGACCTCGAGACAATGCCGAAGGCAACTTTAACTTAAAATTGGTAAACGGCAAGGTTACGGCGTACTTTTCAGAATTATCCCGCTCATAAAATGTTTTAGCTGATCTTGGTAAGTTATCACTAATAACATCATCAAAATTGAGCGATCTAAAAATAGAATCCAATTGCTTACCTGAATATCCTGAAGCATATAATGAACCTACAATGGCGCCCATACTCGTACCCGCTATATAGTCCACCTTAATGTTTAAGCTGTCAATGACCTTCAAAACACCAATATGGGCAAACCCTTTAGCGCCACCGCCACTCAACACCAACCCCACTTTTGGCTCTTTTTGATACTTTTGCAAAATGTTGTCCTGTGCTTGCGTCAATATACCAATGCATAATAAAAGAAACGTGATGTGAAATTTAGTTTTCAAAGTGTGTATTTTCAACTTGCAAGCCTTCATGACTTACAAAACGCAATTTTTATGCGCTTTTATTTTTTGTAATACTCAAGAATCTTTTTTGCTCTTGAGGCGCCTATTACGGGTGTTAACTCGTCAAAGGTAGCGTTACTGATCCGTTTAACCGTTTTAAAATGCGTCATTAAATCCACAATAGATTGTTCGCCAATACCTGAAATCAATTCCAGCTCAGTGGTCAACGCTCCTTTACTGCGGCGGTTGCGATGATGTTCAATCCCAAATCGATGGGCCTCATTACGCAGCTGCTGGATAACTTTTAAGGTTTCGCTTTTTTTGTCTAAATACAGTGGAATCGGGTCATCTGGATAGAATAATTCCTCCAAACGTTTTGCTATGCCTATAATGGCAATCTTTCCTCTTAAGTTTAATAGGTCCAAACTTTTTAAGGCTGAAGATAACTGGCCTTTTCCGCCATCAATAATAATGAGTTGCGGCAATGGCTGCTCTTCTTCCAACAAACGTTTGTAGCGCCTGTACACTACTTCTTCCATAGAAGCAAAATCGTCTGCACCCACAACGGTTTTAATATTGAAATGACGGTAGTCTTTTTTGCTTGGTTTACCATCCTTAAAAACCACACAAGCTGCAACAGGATTGGTGCCTTGGATATTGGAGTTGTCAAAACACTCAATATGCCGTGGTTCTTCACTGAGGCGTAAATCAATCTTCATTTGCGCCATGATCCTATTGGCATGACGGTCTGGATCAATGATTTTGACTTGTTTAAAACGCTCCATCCGGTAATATTTTGCGTTGCGTTCTGACAGATCGAGAAGACGTTTTTTATCGCCCAATTTAGGAGTGCTGACTTTGACATCTTCACCCAAATCAACTTTAAAAGGAACATACACTTCCTTACTGGTAGAATGGAAACGCTGTCTTATTTCTGTAATGGCAAGTTGCAAAAGCACCTCGTCAGTCTCATCCAACTTCTTTTTAATTTCTAAAGTATGGGATCGAATGATGGAACCGTAAGACAGTTGCAAAAAATTGACATATCCATACTCTTCATCAGAAACAATTGAAAACACATCAACATTGCTGATTTTTGGATTGACCACGGTAGATTTGGCCTGATAATTTTCGAGAATATCAATTTTTTCTTTAATGCGTTGGGCATCTTCAAACTCCATAGCATCAGCATGCTCCCTCATTTGATTTTTAAATTGCGATAAGGAATCTTTAAAATTCCCTTTTAAAATCTCTCTAATGGCTGCAATGTTCTGATGGTAATCTTCTGCTGACTGGTAACCTTCACACGGGCCTTTACAATTGCCCAAATGGTATTCTAGACACACTTTAAACTTTCCTGCATCTATCTTATCCTGCGCCAAATCATAATTGCAGGTGCGCAACAAATACAATCCCTTGATTAAATCTAACAGTGTTTTTACCGTTTTCATACTGGTATAAGGCCCGAAGTATTCAGACCCATCCTTAAAAACGCGTCGTGTGGAAAACACCCTTGGGAAACGTTCTTTTTTGATACAAATCCACGGATACGATTTATCATCTTTAAGTAGAACGTTATAACGGGGTTGGTAGGTTTTAATTAAATTATTTTCAAGGAGCAGCGCATCTGTCTCCGTTTCTACCACAATGTGTTTGATGGTCACAATTTTTTTTACCAGCACTCTTGTCTTACCATAATCATGGTTTTTGGTAAAATAAGAGCTGACCCGCTTCTTCAAATCCTTTGCCTTACCTACATACAAAATCTTATCATTGGCATCAAAATACTGATACACTCCAGGTTGATGCGGCAATGTTTGCAATTGGATTTCTAAAGTAGGCTTACTCATAGTTCAAAGATACTATATATATAAAAATATTTCATTGATTAATCAGGCTTCATGAGATGGTAATTTCAATAAAATTTGAACGATTTAAGTCAACGTTTGTTTTTTTATTACCTTGCAAGCCTAATATAATTTCCCAAGATGCCCAAAAAGATTATAGGCAGAATAGATAAGGCAGACTTCCCAACCCTTGATTTGTTTGATATTGACATTAAAATAGACACTGGCGCGTACACTTCATCCATCCATTGCCACAAGGTTTTAGTAGATGCTGAGACTGACGAATTAATCTGTTTGTTTTATGATGAAGGCCATCCGCATTACAATGGAAAAGAAATTAAATTTAAGGAATACACCTTTGCTAAAGTAAAAAGTAGTAATGGCGTGGTCCAAAAACGATACAAAGTAAAAACTCCCATAGTCTTATTCGACAAAAAATACAGTATTTCATTGACCTTAAGTACACGAGAAGATATGAAATACCCCATTTTAATAGGTCGAAAATTTCTGACAAAAAAATTTATCGTTGATGTCACTCAAAAAGATGTATCTTTTAACAGCAAAAAAAAATAGGTACTTTTACACCCCATTTTATAAAATTATTTTAATCCTTATAAACTAAAAATTAAAGCCATCAAGCTCAATGAATATCATCGTACTATCCAGAAACCCTCATTTATATTCTACACAACGCCTAGTAGAGGCCGCAAAACAACGCAAACACACTTGCGAAGTTATAGATCCTTTAAAATGTGACATTATAATTGAAAAAAAGAATCCTGCCATTTTATATAAAGGGCGAGTTTTAGAAAATGTGGATGCCATCATTCCTCGTATTGGTTCTTCCGTAACATTTTATGGTACTGCCGTGGTACGTCAATTTGAAATGATGAAAGTCTTTTCAGTGGTTGAATCTCAGGCTTTAGTACGATCACGTGACAAATTAAGGAGTCTTCAGGTGCTATCTCGAGCAGGTTTAGGGATGCCAAAAACAGTGTTTTCAAACTACACTAAAGATGCGTCTGAGGTGATCGCTTCTGTGGGCGGTGCGCCATTGGTAATTAAACTTTTAGAAGGAACCCAAGGTTTGGGAGTTGTATTGGCAGAAACCAATAATGCCGCAGAATCTGTTATTGAAGCGTTTCATGGGTTACAGGCCCGTGTTATCATTCAAGAGTTTATTAAAGAAGCAAAAGGCGCAGATATCAGGGCCTTCATTGTAGATGGTAATATTGTAGGCGCCATGAAACGCCAAGGTAAAGAAGGTGAATTTAGATCGAACCTTCACAGAGGCGGCAGCGCAGAAATCATACAACTTACGGATGAAGAGGAAAATGCTGCACTAAAAGCTGCAAAAGCACTCGGATTGGGTGTTTGTGGGGTGGATATGTTGCAATCATCTCGTGGGCCGTTAATCTTAGAAGTGAATTCTTCACCAGGACTAGAAGGTATTGAAGCAGCTACCAAAAAAGATATCGCAAAAAGTATTATAAGATATATTGAACGTAACGTTTAAACCCAATTATGCCGGAAGACAGTAACCATACGATTACAATTTTAGGAGAAGAAATTGCATTAGGCGAATCAAGAGAAATCAACTTCAACATCGCCAAACTCCATACCTCTACAAAAATTGAAATCCCAATTATTATTGAGCGTTCCAAAATCCCTGGCCCTACCATTTTATTTTCGGCAGGCATCCATGGCGATGAGATTAATGGAGTGGATATTGTAAGGCAATTGATTGCACGACGTATCAATCGTCCAAAACGCGGCACAATTATTTGCATGCCCATCCTGAATATTTTTGGATTTTTAAACAGTAACCGTGCATTTCCTGACGGACGTGATCTTAACCGACAGTTTCCTGGCAGCTCCAATGGTTCTTTAGCCAGTAGGGTAGCGCATAGGTTAATGCATGAGATCATTCCGGATGTGGATTTGGTTGTGGATTTCCATACCGGTGGGGCAAGCAGATTTAACGCTGCTCAAATACGTATTGTCAGAAACCATCCTGAGTTGGATACATTGGCACGTGTTTTTGGAGCTCCATTTGTTTTGTATTCCAATCATATTGCAAAATCGTTTAGAAATGCCTGTTTTCAATTGGGGAAACCTATTTTGTTGTATGAAGGTGGAAAATCGTTTTATGTAGATAATAACATCTCAAAAGTTGGTGTGGAAGGCGTGAAACGTATTTTGGCACATTATGATATGCTACACCATCGTATTAAAGCGTCACCACCTAAAATGCCTACTGTTTTTATAGAAGAGAGTAAATGGATTAGGGCGAAACAATCTGGTATGTTCAAATCGGCAGTGGCCGTCAATACCAAAGTAGAAATAGACGATGTTTTGGGCCAAATTACGGATCCCTATGGAAAAATTTACCACGAGGTAAAAGCGAGTATTGAAGGTTATGTAATTAATGTGAATGAAGCCTCATTGGTCTATCAGGGCGATGCGCTTTTTCATGTTACGAAGCTGGTAACCACATAAAAAGAAAGAAGGACATCTTAGTTTTATAAAACCAAAAACCTCTATTACTTGTTATTTTGATTTTATTCTAGAGACTCTTGTGTAGCCTTTAAAAACGGGATCCCGGATTTAAGATTTTAACCTACATGTGTTTCTATAGCTATCTCTAACAGTTTATCAAGTTCATCAATAGTTAAAAATTCAGGAGATTCTGAGTCCAATTCGTGCAGCAGTTCTTTAAGATCGATCTTCCTATGATGGTCTTCATCTATAACAATTTACAAATTTTTAGGATCACATTTTTCGAATATTGCTAAAACTTACTATAAAACTTCTTGCTAATTTTAAGCTTACTTGTTTCATCACACCGGGTATTTATCAAATTCACAAAAGAGTATCATGTTTTTCATTGCCTAAAAAATAGTAAGTTTACATTATGGATAAAGTAGCCTTAAGACGACTCTACAAGCAAAAACGACAGGAGCTATCATTAGAAGCTATTGAAAACGGGAGTTTAGATATTTCTAACCAATTGCTAAAACTACCTATTTGGGAGAAATCCTTCTACCATATTTTTCTAAGCATTGCAGAACATAAAGAAATCAACACAGACTATATCTTGAATATTTTATCTGGAAAAGATAAAAATATCATTATTTCTAAAACCGATTTTGAGAGCGTTAAACTGACACATTATCTGTTAATGGATAATACTATGATCAAGAAAAATAAATGGGGTATCCCAGAGCCTGTAGATGGTATTGAAATTAGTGTCGATAAGATAGAGGTGGTTTTTGTACCGTTGTTAGCATTTGACCAACAAGGCCATCGGGTTGGTTACGGTAAAGGGTTCTATGACTCTTTTTTATCAGCATGCAAACCAGAAACCCTTAAGATTGGTCTTTCCCTTTTTGAGGTTGAAGAAACGATTAACGGCGTACATGAAAGCGATGTAGCGCTCGATTATTGCGTAACTCCCCATCAGACGTATTCTTTTTCTATATAAACAGACGCTTTGTGATCTTCCTCTTCTTCCTGATGGAATGCTTTCCTATTAAAAACAATCAACATCCCAATGCCTGAACTGATGGCCATATCAGCCACATTAAAAACCGGTTCAAAAAAGGTAAAATAATCGCCACCAACAAAGGGGATCCAATTAGGCAAAACACCTTCCCAGAGTGGAAAATGCAGCATGTCTACAACCTTGCCGTGAAACAAGGTATCATAACCCGTTTCTGGTAAAAAAGTAGCTACTTGACTGTAGCTATCGTCAAATATAATACCGTAAAATACAGAGTCAATGATATTGCCCAATGCCCCAGCAAAAATCAGGGCAATAGCTACAATTAGAATATTTGGACCTTTTTTACGTACAGACGTTACCAACCAATACCCAATACCAATAACGGCAACAATACGGAAAATAGTTAAGCTCAATTTAGCGGTCCTGTCTGAGATGCCTGTAATAAAGTCGCTTAGTTTAGTACCCCAAGCCATTCCATCATTTTCTACAAATAAGATCTGAAACCATTCAAACACCTCTATTCTATGGTGCAATGCAAATTGGGTTTTAATATAAAATTTACTGATTTGGTCAATCAATAGGATGACAACAATTAGTAAGGTGGCTTTTTTGAGAGACATAGCATTTCCCACCACAGTGGGAATCTTTTTTAATGATGATTATAATTGAGATTCTTCTTAATTCTAATTGCGATATCTAATTCTAAATAAAATGTAAAAATAGGGTTATTATTGAAAACCTAGCTTCTATTCCAACAGAGGACAAACAAAAAAACACCTCAAAATTTGAAGTGTTTTTTAGATGTAATAGCAATCTAAACTTCTTTTCACGAAATCCTTTTTTTCAAAAGGATATTATTGCTGCATGTTTTTAGCTTCAATGCTCAAAGTAGCGTGAGGCACGAGTTTTAAACGCTCTTTACCGATCAATTTACCGGTTACCCTACACACACCAAAGGTTTTGTTCTCTATGCGTATCAAGGCGTTCTTAAGATCGCGAATAAATTTCTCCTGACGGATTGCCAATTGAGAGTTTGCTTCCTTACTCATGGTTTCACTACCTTCTTCAAATGCTTTGAACGTTGGTGAGGTATCATCTGTACCATTGTTCAGGTCATTCATATAAGCACTCTTGATCAGGTCTAAATCATGAATTGCCTTTTTGATTTTCTCTTGTATTAATACTTTAAATTCTGCTAAATCTTTATCAGAATATCTAATGTTCGTATCGTTAGTCATAATTTTAAAATTTTTGAATAAACAACTTAGTGTTTACATCATCAAAAGCAACTTCTATACCATTATTCAAATGTTCCACAATTTCCAACTCTTCGGTTAAGGTTTCAGCTTTTATGTACTCTAAATTCCTGTCTATTGCGTTAATAATCTGTTCATCCTTTTGAAACTGCACTACAATCCTATCAGTAAGCTCATAACCCGAATCCTTTCTTAAATTTTGAATGCGGTTTACCAATTCTCTTGCAATACCTTCTTTTTTTAATTCATCTGTAAGAGTTACGTCTAAAGCCACCGTTAATGGTCCTGAGCTCGCTACGAGCCAACCTTCAATATCCTGTGAGGTAATTTCTACATCTGA
Source organism: Gelidibacter salicanalis (assembly GCF_016469035.1). Lineage (GTDB taxonomy): Bacteria > Bacteroidota > Bacteroidia > Flavobacteriales > Flavobacteriaceae > Gelidibacter > Gelidibacter salicanalis_A. The sequence continues at coordinate 28,619 of NZ_JAEHJZ010000042.1, forward strand.
GAGCTCTAAATTAATACTTTTTCCATTAATCTCTATCTCTAAAGAGCCCTTTTGTTCAAAAGTATCAATATCTTTAGCGATAAAGCTATTAATACTTTGCGCTACCGCTTTCATGTCCTTTCCAAAACGCGGGCCGAGTACTTTAAAGTTAGGTTTGATCTGTTTCACCAAGATATCGGACGCGTCTTCTAACACTTCAATTTGCTTAACATTTACCTCTGATTTGATCAAATCAGCAACCGCCAAAATTTCATTTTTTTGAGCTTCGCTAGAAATCGGAATCATGATTTTTTGAAGCGGCTGACGCACCTTTATTTTCTCTTTTGCCCGTAACGAAAGCACCAGAGATGAAATGGTCTGTGCAGCTTCCATTTTGCGCTCCAATTCCTTATCTACAAACCGTTCTTCATATACAGGGAAATCAGATAAATGGACACTTTCAAACGATTCCTTTTTGGTCACTGCATTCAAATCCATATACAATCGATCCATATAGAATGGTGCAATTGGCGCGCCCAATTTTGCAATGGTTACCAGACAGGTGTACAAGGTTTGGTAAGCTGAAATTTTATCTTGCTGATAGTCGCCTTTCCAAAAACGTCTTCTGCTTAAACGCACATACCAGTTACTTAAATAATCTTGAGTAAAGTCTGATATCACCCGGGCCGCTTTTGTTGGCTCGTAATCGGCGTAATAGGCATCTACCTTTTGAATCAAGGTATGCAATTCAGACAAAATCCAACGGTCGATTTCTGGACGGTTCTCCAAAGACATCTCTGCTTCAGAATAGTTGAATTTATCTAAATTTGTATACAAGGTAAAGAACGAATAGGTGTTATAAAGTGTGCCGAAAAACTTACGTTTCACTTCTTCAATCCCTTCAAGATCAAATTTCAGGTTGTCCCACGGATTGGCATTAGCAATCATGTACCATCGTGTGGCGTCCGCCCCGTAGGTATCCAATGTTGTAAAAGGGTCTACAGCATTGCCTAAACGTTTGGACATTTTTTGTCCGTTTTTGTCTAATACCAATCCATTAGACACCACGTTTTTATAAGCTACGGAGTCGAAAACCATCGTTGCGATGGCGTGCAAAGTATAAAACCAACCCCGTGTTTGATCAACGCCTTCCGCAATAAAATCGGCCGGATAGGCTTTATGATCATCTATCAACTCTTTATTCTCAAACGGATAGTGCCATTGTGCATAAGGCATAGATCCTGAATCGAACCACACATCAATCAAATCGGCTTCACGCTGCATTGGTTTACCTGATGGCGACACCAACACAATCCCATCAACAATATTTTTATGTAAATCTATTTTTGCGTAGTTTTCTTCTGAATTGTTACCGATTTCAAAATCGGCAAAAATATCAGCTGACATGTGTCCTTGTTCTACAGACTTCTGCATTTCAGCTTTCAATTCAGTGACAGATCCAATAAAGATTTCCTCCTTGCCATCTTCCGTTCTCCAAATTGGCAAAGGAATTCCCCAATAACGGGAACGCGACAAGTTCCAATCGTTAGCATTGGCCAACCAGTTGCCGAAACGTCCGGTTCCTGTAGATTTTGGTTTCCAATTGATGGTATCATTTAGTGCCACCATTTTATCTTTAACATCCGTGACTTTAATGAACCAAGAATCTAATGGATAATATAAAATTGGCTTGTCAGTACGCCAGCAATTTGGGTAACTGTGTTTATATTTTTCAACTTTAAAAGCCTTATTTTCGTTCTTTAATTTAAGTGCCAAACGTTCATCGACACTTAAATATTCCTTCAGATTTGAAATGACAGATTTCAAACTCTCCTTCTGCTTTTCGTATTCTGAAACTAATTCTGAGTCGTTTAGATATTCAGATTTTACATATTCACCAGCAAAGCCGTACAACTCATCTTTAATCTCTTTTCTAAACCGCCCTTGCAAGTCTACAAGTGGCACTAAATTACCGTTATCATCCTTTACTAAAAGTGGCGGCACTTCAGGGCTAGCTTGTTTAGCAACCAAGGCATCATCCGCTCCAAAAGTTGGGGCAGTATGCACAATTCCGGTACCATCCTCGGTAGTGACGAAATCACCAGAAATTACCCTAAAGGCATTTTCCGGATGGTCATTTGGCAAGGCGTATGGCAACAATTGCTCATAGGTAATGCCTACCAAATCTTTACCTTTAAATTCTTTGACAACAAAATACGGAATTTTTCCTGCCTTGCCGGAAGGTACGTTATCACCGGAAGTGTATTCTAATAATTCAGCTTTTGTGTCTACTCTTTTAAATTTCCCATCAAATTGATTGTTCACCAACGGTTTCGCAAGAACAACATTGAGCGGTTCAAACGTGTATTGGTTGTAAGTCTCCACCAACACGTAATCAATTTTAGAGCCTACCGTCAACGCTGTATTACTGGGAAGGGTCCAAGGCGTAGTGGTCCAAGCTAAGAAATATATATCGCCTTCATTCTGTAAAAAGTCGGGAAGTGAAGCCTCATTTGCCTTAAACTGTGCTACAACTGTAGTATCCGTAACATCTTGATAGGTTCCGGGTTGGTTAAGCTCATGAGAACTTAATCCAGTACCTGCTTTTGGAGAATACGGTTGGATGGTATACCCTTTATAAATGAGTTGTTTGTCATAAATTTGCTTCAACAACCACCAAACACTTTCCATATATTTAGGCTCATATGTGATGTATGGATTGTCCATATCTACCCAATAGCCCATCTTTTCAGTAAGGTCATTCCACACATCCGTATAACGCATAACTGCTTTGCGGCAAGCAGCGTTATAATCTTCCACAGAAATGGTTTTACCAATATCTTCTTTGGTAATGCCAAGTTCTTTCTCAACACCAAGCTCTATAGGCAAACCATGAGTATCCCAGCCTGCTTTACGTTTAACTTGGAAACCTTTCATGGTTTTATATCGAGGGAAAATATCTTTTATAGCACGCGCCAAAACGTGGTGTACTCCAGGCAACCCATTTGCAGAAGGAGGCCCTTCAAAAAAAACGAATGGCGTACTACCTTCTCTTGTGGTGATACTTTTATCGAAAATGCTTTTTTCTTTCCAATAATTACCGATGTCCTCAGCAACTTTTGGCAAGTCAAGTCCTTTATATTCAGTGAATCTACTGCTCATTATCTCATTAATTCTTATCGAAGTGCGAAATTAACGATTTTTGATAAATTAGCGGGGCTAAATTGGTTAAAAAGAAGTCAAGGGAATTTGAATAGAATAAGCTAATGCCGTGAGATTATATTTGTTAGTTTCTGGTTTTAACGAATAACAATTATTTATAGTTATTTTGAAATTCTTTTTGAAATCTTATACCCTTTTCTAGAAGTAGTTGTTGCTCTTCAGGCTCGACACTTTCACTAGATATGATTTTTTTATTGTGTACATATATTTTTTTAGCTGGAATTTGTACAGCTTCAGAAACTATTAAAAAAAGTTTATTATCAGCAAAATAGTATGATTCTGTGATTGACTTATCTATAATTTCAATATTTATTATTTTAGAAAGATCCTTTGTTGTAGCATCATAAAACACAGAATATTTGAAAGATCCAATATCTTTAAACCCCTCGTTATCTGTTAGAACGCCTTCCGTTCTGGTTTCAATCAAATTTTTGTTGGCATTAATTTTTATTGCTTGAGATTCCAAGTTTTTACTTGTAGTATCCTTATTAACTCCGCAAGAAACAATAATAAATGCAATGGCGAATAAGCTTAAATATTTATACATAATGTGCCTGATTTAAATCAAATTTAAAAACCCAAACAAATGTTCGGGCTTTTCTTTTAATACGTTAATTGAATTTAGTCAATGATAATTTTTTCAGATTTTGTGGTAGTTGCTGTAGCAAAATACACAATATATGCTCCGCTTGCAACATTAGAAATATTCAAGCCATGGTTTAGAGTTTCTGATGATAAATTTTGATACTGAACAACGGTTTGTCCATACATATTAATGATCATCAATTTACTAACATCATTTTTTAATCCTTTAATGAATAATTTGTCTGATGTGCTATTAAAGTACGTCAAATTGGATGAACGCTCAAATTCACTCACACCAAGCAACTTATTATTATTTTGAAACACTACCTCAAATCTATTTTTAAATTCACCTGATGTCGTAGTAAAATTATATGGTTGATCAGATTTTAAACTATGGTAGACATTTGTAAAATTATCTTTTAAATAAATGTCTTGCTCGGCAGCTATTGCCTCAATTTCAGTCATTTTAATTTCAAATGTATAATCACCAGCTGATTTAAAATTTAATGGTACAACTTTATCATTTGAGATTTGAGCGTAAGCCTGCATCATCATATTTTGATTATCTAAAATCAAGTTGAAATCATTAGCATTTTCTGTTGTGTTTTTGGCATCATAACCGTAATCATATTCATCGGTTGTGATGTTACTAAACCCGAGAAGCAATTCTTTTTTAGTGGCAGGACCATTAACCGAATTTAATTCTAAGCGAATTTTACTCATCACATTGCTATCTTCTTTAATGTTTTTAACTGGAATTGTTTCAAGTTGTTCACCATTTCTGAAAAATGTAGAACCATTATTAAAATAACCATCCGCATCTGCTTCTTTTTTAAAGACACGTTGACTATTTTTAAACGTCACATTTCCAGTTCCAATTATTTCTGTCATAAATGCTTGTCCTACCGGTAAAAATTTAGTTGGTATTTTTGTCCCATCTTGATTTCCATTTGTCGCACCCTCTATTCCAACAAATTGAAAAGCTCTTACTGAACCAAATTTATTGACAGTGGCATAGCCACCAGCATACTCATTTAAATAATGCGAACTTCCACTCCATTGTTGCCATAATTGTATTGATCCGTTTATGATGCCTATGTTGTCATCTATAAATTTAGAGATATCTAGTGCTGAAGGATATGGATTGCCTAATAAATAATCGGTTTTGGACACTGTAGCTACAGATCCTAGGCCTCCAACATCCGTAACAGGAACTAGAATAGTTCCATTATTAGGTTTTCCTTCAAAAATATATTGTTGATGATTCCCAGAATTTCCGGTACCTTTTTGTGAATAACCAACACCTGGTGGTATTGCGGTAGTGGGAGACAAACGTGCCCAATCCCAATAAGTCAACCCGTTTTTATATGTATATAACCATCGCGTGCTTATTTTACCAACTGCATCATGTGCAGAAGTAAATTGCACAGAATTAGAATTTCCTTCTTTAAGTAGATTTAAGCTAAATGTTGTGTTATTAGGATTATTGGTGGAGGCGTTGTTGTTGGTTAATGTGGTCGCTCCTGTGACCCCTACTGGTGAAGCCCAATAGTTATACCAAAACACATTGGAAGTTCCTTCCTGACGTCTTAATATCTTTCCATTAGCTGAAGTCACTAAATCAGAATTTTCCGTTTGTATCAGTTGCGAATCGTCCATCAAATTTAACGTACCATCTAATTTTAAATACCAACTGTTACTTATTGAATTATCGCCATTAACCGTTAGTGTTTTGCCACTATCAATTAGTAAGCCTAAATTTTTATGTGAATTGGCAGTAGTTATATTGTGCTCAATCTTTACAATGCTATAATCTTTATTATTTTGCACATCTTCAATATCCCACACATCGCCATGCAACCAAGTGTTTTCAGATGTCCAAGCACCATTCGCTTTAGTTACATAAGGTATAGGGGCTGTTTCCTCTTGAAAGGAAGTAATGTTTTTTAACCTAGTAACTCTATTTTTGGACGAAAAATCAGTAGTTCGAGAATTCGAAATTAAATTACTAAATGGATAATATGCCAATAAATTTGACCAGGCAATTGGAGCTTTTGATGTTATGTTAACGATACTTTTATCAATCACTTTTCCTTTTACAAAACCATCAACGTTTTTAATTTCCTGATACACCATAGGTTGTATCTGATCAGCAGATAGTGATGTATTAAATACACGAACTTCATCTACATCACCTTTAAAATATTCACTCCCTGTACCTGTTGATCTACGGCCAATTTCAAAATTACCATTTGTGGAAGAAGAATTGGAAATAGCAGATCCTGCACGAATATTTGAACTTTTTGCTAAAACTCCATCAATATATAGGCTCATAACGCCTGTGGAACTTTCATATGTTCCAGTAATATGATGCCATTCATTGTGTTTAATAGGTTTTGCTACGGAAATAGTTTTTGAGTTAGCTGCTGTGGTTAAGGTGAATGTCGGTTTATTACCATTTTTAAGCCATAATCTGCAACCCACATCTTCACCAGCAATGGTCATATTAGTTGAATTTCCAGCATCGGACAATACCCATGCCATGATGGTTACATTATTTAAACCATTAATAAAATTGGGGGTTGTAACATAATCATCTATCCCATCAAAATCTAATTTAGACTTTTCTATAAATGGGTTAACAATAATATCACCTCCACAATTTGCAAGAATTTCTTCATAGGTACTTGGTAATGACATGTTTATTACTATATCAATATCCTGTGTACAATTATTACAAACACTATCAAAACCACCACCATCATCCATGTCATAATACATATGTCCAGTGATAATTCCATTACTACTTAACACTGCATTTTGGCGCACAATAAGCAATGATGTAATATCATTACCTACTAGACTATAATTGTTCAAAATGATATTTTTAACTACCATAATATTATTATTAGTTAACACTGAACCGGTAAAATTTAACGTGCCATCTAAAATAAGTAACCCTTCATTGGTATAATCAGCATTTAAGTTCATGTTTGTATGAATATACATTGAACATAAATTTTTCAACCCACTACCTCCTCCTGAAGTTAAAGAACCAAATAATTCGAACAACCCACAATTATTAAAAAGGCCATTCATTGAAGAGTTTCCTTGTACAATGACCTTACCACTTGGATAGTTATTAATAGATCCATTTCCACCAAAAATTAAATCACCTCCAACATTTAACCGCCCTGCATTATTTACTGTTGCAGAACCCCCAGGTTCAAAATTCTCAGGTATGGACATGATACCATTAGTACCTATAGTTACCTTTAAACCTGAAAATAAACCTTTTTTCCTTGGTGCACTTATGAAATTAATTTCTCCTGCCGCTAATATTACTGAAGAGCTCGTAAAGCTTTTAACCCAACCTGTATATTTTTTACCAGGTGCTACATAAAATGACCCTTGAACATCAAAATCGAAATTACCAGTATAGCTAGCCATGATACATATAGATTCATCTGATTTTAAAGCAAGGGGTGGGCTTGTTTGTGACCCTGACGCATTAAACCATCCTAAAGCTGTATACGTATAAGTACATGTTGTGGGTTGGACAGGGGCAATAAAGGTATTACCACCACAGGTTTGGGCGTGGTTTACACTTACATAAAATAGGCTTAATAGGCCAATTAAAATTTGAAAAGCAGGTTTCATAGTAGAACATATTTAACTTAAGAATCATAAAAACTTATGTACTTTATTTTACTTGGAAGTACAATGGATGTTAATACTACTTGAGGGGTAGGTTGCAATCTTGAGGGATTAGATTGCAAGGATGTTAATTTATTAAGTACGGGTCTATGTAAATAACTCTGTAAAACTAACACAAGCAACACTTTAACAACAAAGTAGTCGATAAACAGTATTTATATTAGTTCTATAATCTACTCCATCGATTAAAGGAATATATAATCGTTAACGTACTTAATCTTTGCAAGTATTTTGACCTTTACCGTTAGTTTCAAAATAATGATTCAAATTAAAATCTTGATATACCGCTAATACAGAAGCATTCCCTATTGCATTTGCACTAGATGTTTATGTGTAACCTCCATTTTTTTAATAGTATTTTAACTTTGGCAATTGGGTCCAACTTTTAACTCACAACTTGAAGGATTTCCATAGTTATCATACAGTGTTATTGATTGTTAGGTTTTTAATTGTAGCTGGGTGATTTGCGGAAGTTTGATTGTCCTTCCATTGAAAACTAACGTCGATTTTTATACCAGGCACATTAGTTTGAGCAGATAGTCCACTAACCAAAAAGGCTAGTGATAATAATAAGAAAAGTTTTGAGTGTTGTAGGTTTAATAGTTTGGGACGATTTATGTAATGGTATAAATCTTATACAATCAGCGTATTGTATGTGAAATTACCGATATGCTACGTTTATATTAGTAAAATGAATAAATTTCCAATTAACGGAATATAAATCGGGATATATCCCCGTAAACTACTCATCATAATTTAAATATTAAATCATTCTCGTCAAATAAATACGAATAAGAAATTCATTAAACGATTGTTTTACTTAAAACAGCGCTTTTATCACTCCCCATTTTTTAAACAAGAAAACTCACCAAATCTTCGATTTTAGAGATGAGATGAATTTTGATGACCGTATTTTTAAGGGCTATTTTGTTATATTTAGAAACGAAAATACTTGAAAACCCTAACTTCTCGGCTTCAAGAATGCGTTGCTCGACCCTTTGGACAGGTCTGATTTCTCCTGAGAGACCAACTTCAGCGGCAAAACAGTAATCTTTAGGAATGGCCACATCTTCATTAGATGATAACACAGAGGCTACAACCGCCAAATCAATGGCAGGATCATCTACAGAAATACCGCCGGTGATGTTCAAAAACACATCTTTTGCCCCCAACCTAAATCCGGCACGTTTTTCTAATACCGCCAAGAGCATATTCAGCCGTTTAGCATTAAAACCAGTGGCAGACCGTTGTGGGGTTCCATAAACTGCTGTACTCACCAATGCTTGCACTTCAATCATCAGTGGGCGCATCCCTTCTAAAGTGGACGCAACCGCATTCCCTGAAAGCTCTTCGTCTTTTTTAGAAATTAGAATTTCTGATGGATTGGACACTTCACGTAGACCTGAACCCTGCATTTCATAAATGCCCAATTCATTGGTAGAGCCAAAACGGTTTTTATGTGCACGTAAAATACGGAACACGTGATTCCTATCGCCTTCAAATTGTAACACCGTGTCCACCATGTGTTCCAAAATTTTTGGACCCGCAATGTTACCATCCTTGGTAATATGCCCGATTAAAATAACTGGCGTGGCTGTTTCTTTAGCAAATTTTATGAGCTCCGTCGTACATTCCTTAATTTGGGAAATACTTCCTGATGACGATTCAATATAGTCACTATGTAAGGTTTGGATAGAATCAATAACCACAATATCTGGTTCCAAAGCTTCAATTTGCTTGAAAATGTTTTGGGTTTTTGTTTCGGTCAGAATATAGCAATTAGCGCTGTTAGGATTGATGCGTTCTGCACGCATCCTAATTTGTTGCTGGCTTTCTTCGCCAGAAACATAGAGTGTTTTGTAGGGCAATTTTAATGAAATTTGAAGCAACAGTGTGCTCTTTCCAATACCTGGCTCTCCTCCCAATAAAATTAAAGATCCAGGAACAATACCACCACCCAGTACCCGATTGAACTCCTCATCTTGAGTATTCATTCGCACCTCCTTAGTGACGTCAATTTCATTGATGCGTAAGGGTTTTGAAGTGCGTTTCACGGCTGATGTTGGGGTTTTCCAATCAGATTTTTCTTCCTTTTGAATGACTTCCTCCACAATGGTATTCCACTCTTTACACGCCGTACACTGCCCTTGCCATTTAGAATATTGGCTGCCACAGTTTTGACAAAAAAAAGTTGTTTTTATTTTGGCCATGCTTGAAAGTTTAGGCTAAAATAAAACTATTTGTGGTATAAATTATTATAGTTAAAAGTAATTGATGTTTTATAAATCGACGATCTCACTTTCATTCTCCGCAGTAACAATTCTAATCCCTTCTTCCTTTGACAGAATCAAATCTTAATTGATATAACCAGTAAATTACAACCACTTTAAACTTGGTGGTTTTATAGTTTCGATCCATATAACGCATCAATTCTAAAGTAATAAATTAAAAAATCCTGCTCCAAACTCCATAGGTAACCTTGAAATCTTATCAGATCTTTATAGCTGTCATAAAACTGTTCCTTTCCTCAAACAAAGCCGACATCAATAGCTTCTAGCATTTTACCCAAAACAGTTTGATAGGAGACGTATTCAACCATTGGCTCAAAACGATATCGCCATCAGGTACTTAAATGACAGGATATTTCAAATCTTAATTCAGATCATAATTTTTTGCAAGACTACTTTAAAATTTTAGGGCGTTTAGTTTTATGGATGCACACTCTTCAGATACTGTTTGTGCACTGATTGTAACAGTATACATTACGATGAATATTAGAAAGTAAGGCTTTTTTAATCCTTAAGTAGATTTAAGCTTTGGGACGATACTTAGAGTTAATCCTTACGAAACCGCTTTTTGACTAATTTTCGTCCTTGAGCGAATAAATTTTGTCTAATAAAACATCTTTATCAATAAAGTCAGATGCTTTTAAAAGCAAACCTGATTGGTAATATTGTAAGGCCTTTTTTAAGTTATTTTCTTGTTCATAATACATCCCGGTAAAATAGGCACTAATCATTGAGTCTGGGTATTCTTTACGTGCCAATTTTGACAATTCTTTTAAAGCGTCCAAATCATCTTTTTTAATAGCAGCCGCGGCTATTGCTTTCATATCATTCTCAACAACTTTTTTCTCAAATCCGTAAAACAGCTTAATATCGTTATATTTCTTTTCAAGATATTTAAAAGGACCTCCTTCATAAGTTAGCACCTGATCAGTATATTCTTGTTTACTGATAGGTTTATAGAGCGCAAAGATGTTATTTAGTGCTCTTGGAATTCCGAGACTTACTAATGAGTAATGGTCTGCATCAGTAAAATTATCAAATCTATAATGAAGTTTAGGATTGTCCAAGGAGGCCAATAGCGAATTATGCGTCAGAATTTTATCTTTTAACTGCGCAATATCATTGTCGGCAGTAGCCAAATAATAAAATGTATCTGTATTTATATACGTAAGACGTTCTTGAACTCTATTTGCCATTTCTGGGGCTAGATCTGGACTGAAGGCTATATAAGCTCTAAAAAGGGGATTATCTTTAAATAGGTAATAATTTAGAAAATTGGCACTTGAGTCGTGGCCAGTGAGAATTCTGAAATTTGAAACATTATACTTGTTTTCAATAAAAGGAATGAGTTCCATACCAATAAACTCGAAGAACGAAGCCCCTTCATGAGCAGGGAAATAAATATCTTTGTCGTAAAAAAGGTCTTTTTCCCGAGTTTCAACTTGATTGATGCCTACTACCACACATTTAGGTATTCCCCCCCAATAGGTCTGATAATCTAAATTACCCGCAAAAGGTTCAAACAGATAATCACCATCCAATACAATAATTAAGGGGTATTTATTTTTCTCTTCAGGATTGTAATTCCGCGGTAGCTGAATTTTTATTTCTCTGGTGTCACCTAATTTTGAGGAATAAAAAGGTTCATATATTACTTGAGCACTTATAGGTATACTCACTAAAAATAACAGTAGCAGGGTTAATCTTCTCATACAATTTGGGATTATAAGTAACCGCAAGTTAAAGAATTATTCCATTCAATTACCTATGCAGGTTAATGTTTAATAAAACTTAAAGATTACTTTTTACTCTTAGTTTTACTGTTATAAATTGGCAAAAACAAAAATGATAAGCTCCCTAGAACAATGATCATAATTGTTTGTGAAGCCCATATAATCCAACCAAAAGCAATGCTCGGATTTTCGGGAATATCAAACACAGAAAAGGCAGCACCAATAGCTAGGGGATAAACAAAAATACCGCCGTTAGTGGCCACAATAGTAAAACTTCCTGCAATAAACGCTATAAGAAGCGCGCCTATAGACACACCATTTAAATCTTCTACACCCAAGGTGGTAACATAAAACATCAAGAGATACATGAGCCAAATAAAAAGCGTGTGAAAGATAAAGGCCCACTTATGCTCCATCTTAAAAATACTTAAAATCCCTTCCAATAGTCCCATCACAAAATTTCGTACTTTTAGCGCAACTTTAGACTGACTCTTTCTAAGGTATAAAAAGAGAATGGTAACGACCACCAACCCAATAACCCCCATAAGGATTAATTTTTTGGGCTGAAAAGCATTTTCTAAAATTTTAAAAATAAAGTCGAACTGAATGAGAAATGTGATGCCCACGATGCTGAGCAGAATGACAAAATCAGCCATTCTTTCGGCTATAATGGTTCCGAAACTTTTTTGAAAAGGCACCTCTTCGTAGTTGGTTAACACGGCAGCCCTTAAAACTTCTCCAGACCTTGGAATCCCAAAATTTGCCAAATAGGCGATGAACACTGCCATGATACTGTTGGGCAACTTTACACTGTACCCCATGGGCTCCAACAGATACTTCCATCGGTACGCTCGGGATAAATTGCTGAGTAAACCAAGCCCCATTCCTAAAGCAATCCAACTGTAATTAGCCGATTTGAAATACGGTATGATTTTATCTATTGGTAATTTTGAAAAGGTGTACCACCCAAAAAAGACCGCCAACAAAAGAGGAAGGGCAATTCTGACTATTTTCTTGGTCTTAGGGCGCAATGCTATTTGAGTAAGTTGGTAGCTTCATCAGGAAACACCAAAGAAGGCTTAAAAGTTTTAGCTTCTTCAAGTTCCATAAATGCGTAGGTAATGAGTATTAGAGTGTCTCCAACAGCGACCTTTCGAGCAGCGGCTCCATTTAAAGTGATCTCACCAGAATTTCTTGGACCGGGAATCACATAGGTATCCAAACGTTCTCCGTTATCATTGTTGACAATTTGGACCTTTTCGCCTTGAATAATATTGGCGGCGTCCATTAAATCTTCATCAATAGTAATGCTGCCTATATAATTTAGTTCAGCTCCGGTACATTTGACACGGTGTATTTTCGATTTTACAACTTGTATTTGCATAGGGCAAAGGTAATTAATTAAGCGCTATATTATCTATAAGCCGGATATCTCCTGCAAATACTGCTATAAACGCTCTATATGATTTTGTGTTTTGTTTTGTTTCTACAGGTAGTAAGGTTTCTTCGTCAGCAATTGTAAAGTATTCCAACTGTAATAGCCCCTGCTTTTCAAACTGTTCTACTACCCATGTCGTAACCTTATTTGCACTTTCCGTGCCAAATCGTATTTTGGCAGCTTTTAGGGTTTCGTAAATAAAAGGCGCCGCTTCCCGGTGTGTTTTTGACAAGCGTTGGTTTCTTGAGCTCATGGCCAACCCGTCTTCAGCCCTAAATATATCGCACCCAATAACCTTTACACCAAGATGGTGTTTTTCTACAAGCTTCTCAATGATTCTGAGTTGTTGAAAATCTTTCTCACCAAAATAGGCGAAATCGGGTCTTACAATTTCAAACAGACGCTTCACGATAGTTCCTACACCATCAAAATGGCCTTTTCGAAACTTCCCTTCCATTTGATGCTCCAAACCATCAAAACTAAACGCTTCTGAGCTGATAAGTTCTCCATAGATATCCTCGACGGTTGGTGCATATACCACGATATCTTCTGAAAGTGATCGCAATAATTCGAGATCATGCTCTAAAGTTCGAGGGTATTCTTTAAGATCAGAGGAATTGTCAAACTGGGTTGGATTGACAAAAATACTCACCACCATTTTGGCGTTTTCCTTCAATCCTTTAACAATTATTGATAAATGACCTTCGTGCAGAGCACCCATTGTTGGCACAAAACCAAGGGTTTGATTTTTGGGCACCAACCCTTCCAGCACGTGTCTTAACTCTTCTTTTTTATGGCAGATTATCATTGTATAACAAAAAATTAACAGCCTGCAAACTTAAGATTTTACTCGCAATCTGCATAAATTTTTGTAATTTTGCGTGTTTTAAATTTTAACTTTTTTTAAACTACGTGATTTATGAAAGATAAGAGGATATTGTACGTGTCTTCCGAGGTTGTTCCTTATTTACCTGAGACTGAAATTTCTTCGATGTCATTTGAGGCTCCAAGAATGGTAAATAAACAAGGTGGACAAATACGAATATTCATGCCAAAGTATGGAAACATAAATGAACGTAGACACCAACTGCATGAAGTGATAAGACTTTCAGGTATAAACTTGGTCATCAACGATCTAGATATGCCTTTGATTATTAAAGTGGCTTCAATTCCTAAAGAAAGAATCCAAGTTTATTTTATTGATAACGAAGAATACTTTAAGAGAAAAGCAACCTTAACAGATGAAGACGGCCAGCTGTTTGCAGATAATGATGAGCGTGCTATATTTTTCGCAAAAGGCGTGATTGAAACGGTTAAAAAACTCAATTGGGCACCAGACATTATCCATGTTAATGGATGGTTGGCTTCCTTACTTCCTGTCTACTTGAAAGAGTACTATAAAAACGAACCTTTGTTTACTGACAGTAAAATTGTGACCTCTATATACAATCAAACCTTTGATGGGACGTTAGACAAAGGTATGATAAACAAAGTTAAATTTGATAACATTGATGATGCTGCAATTAAGGTTCTGGAAACCCCAAATTATAATAACCTTATGAAGATTGCAATTGATTATTCAGATGCTCTTATAAAAGGTTCAGCTGAACTGCCCCAAGAACTGGAAGACTACTTAAAAGCATCAGACAAACCCGTGTTAGACTATTTCTCCCAAGAAGACTTTGCTGAACCTTACACTGAGTTCTACAACACCAAAGTACTCAACTAATCATTAGCAAGACTATACTATTCGCTCTTCAATCCATTTAAAGATAGTAATGAAAAATAAAAAAATCGCCAATACACCCGTGTTTCTTCTTGTAGCATTAATGACCTTGTTCATTGCATGCGACAAAGATTATGTATCTCTTGATTCAGAAATTTCTGGTCAAAATAATTTTGGTGTGTCTGACACCAAATACGAAGTTACGGCCTACACCAACAAACTTAATCCCGTTCAAACCAATGGGTTGCCCTCTAATTTATTAGGCTATTATAAAGATCTAGTTTATGGCAGCACCACTGCAAACGTGGTAACACAATTGGCCCCCACCGTATATGATCCCATATTTCCTGATGAGGTCAGAGTAGACTCCGTGGTGCTTACGATCCCTTACTTTAGTAAAGCTACAGGCATTACAGATGGTGTAACAACCTATGCTTTGGATTCCATTTATGGTTCAAGCGCAATTAATTTGAAGGTGTATGAGAACACCTACTTTTTGAGAAGTTTTGATCCAAACTCGCAATTTAATAGTCCTCAAAAATATTTCTCTGACCGTTCATTGTCAGCTTCAACGCAAATTCCTTTAACTTCTCTAAGAGGAACGGTTTTGGAAAGCATAACGGAATTTACACCCAGTAATTCAGAAATAGCGCAGAAAATAGGCGAAGAGGTTACAAGGACAGCGCCGGCATTACGCCGCAAAATGGACACAGAATTTTGGAATAATAAAATCATTCTAAAAGAAGGTGGATCAGAATTAAGCAATTTGAACAACTTTCAAAATTACTTCAGAGGCGTTTACTTTGAAGCTGAAGCCATAAATGATAATGGCAGTATGATGCTTCTAAACTTTGCATCCTCCAACGCCAATATTACCTTATATTATAGCTCACCTCCCACTGGAACGGCAACTGAACGTGTCAACGGTAGTTATAAATTGAATTTTGCGGGCAATCGGGTGAATTTCTTTGAAAACGACTACTCATTCGCAATCCCTCAGGGCAATCCAACCACTGGTGATGAAAAACTATACCTTAAAGGTGGACAAGGCGCCATGGCGGTGATCGATTTATTTGGCGGTACTGATATTGACAACGATTTAGGAACCATAACGCCTTTTGAAGAGTTTAAAAACGCGTATGTTGAAACTGATACAGAAGGGAAATTTGTCAGAGCAAAACGAATGATCAATGAAGCTAACTTGGTGTTTTTTGTAGATCCGACGCTTACACAAGGCCAGGAGCCAGACAGAATTTATATTTACGACATAAAAAACAACACGACTTTATTTGATTATGGTTTTGAGTCTGCCGACAAGGTGTCGCCAAATGACTCTAGAACCAATCACCTTGGAAAATTAAAGCGTGATGGCGACGATAAAAATGCTCAAGGCATTAAATACAAAATCAGAATCACAGAGCACATCAAGAATCTTTTACTAAGAGATTCTACAAATGTCAGTCTCGGTTTGGCCGTGTCAACTAACGTTAATATTGAAGATGGAGCTACCCCGCTCTCTATTTTATCAGCAGACAATCAGCCCGTTAAAACAGTACCAGTAAGCGCTATTCTTTCTCCAAAGGGCACGGTGCTATATGGTAATAACACCACAAACGAAGATAAAAAGTTATATTTGGAGATATTTTATACTGAACCTAATAACTAATATTATGTGCGGAATTGTTGGCTATATAGGCCATAGAGAAGCTTACCCAATTATTTTAAAAGGATTAAAACGTCTAGAATACAGAGGTTATGATAGTGCCGGTATTGCTCTATTCGATGGTATAGACCTAAATATGTGCAAAACCAAGGGTAAGGTTGCTGATTTACAAGAACTTTTAGAAAATAAGATCTCTACTAGCGGCCAATTAGGTATTGGACATACTCGTTGGGCAACCCACGGAGTACCAAATGATGTGAACTCCCATCCGCATTATTCTAATTCCGGCAATTTGATCATCATCCATAATGGTATTATAGAAAATTATGATGCTCTAAAAAAAGAATTAATTAAACGTGGTTACACTTTTCAATCAGATACGGATACAGAAGTACTGATCAATTTGATTGAAGATGTCATGATCAATGAAAAAGTCAAACTTGGAAAGGCGGTTCAAATAGCATTAAACCAAGTTGTTGGCGCTTACGCTATTGCGGTGTTTGATAAAACAAGACCAAAAGAAGTTGTAGTTGCTAAGCTGGGTAGCCCGCTGGCCATTGGTATTGGTGATGGTGAATTTTTTGTGGCCAGTGATGCATCTCCTTTTATAGAGTTTACTGACAATGCCATCTATCTTGAAGATGAAGAAATGGCCATTCTCAGACTTGATAAAGACATTAAAATCAGAAAGATTGCAGATGACTCTTTGGTTAATCCTTACATCCAAAAATTACAACTCAATCTTGAACAGATAGAAAAAGGTGGTTACGATCATTTCATGCTTAAAGAAATCTACGAGCAACCCTTAGCAATTAAAGATACTTACAGAGGCCGTTTATTGGTTAATGAAGCCATCATAAAATTGTCTGGTGTTGAAGACAATATGAAACGATTTTTAAATGCTGATCGTATTATCATTGTGGCATGTGGTACCTCATGGCATGCAGGATTGGTTGCCGAATATATTTTTGAAGACTTAGCCCGAATTCCTGTTGAGGTAGAATACGCATCAGAATTTAGATATAGAAATCCAGTTATTACAGAAAAAGATGTTGTGATTGCCATCTCACAATCGGGTGAAACTGCAGATACTTTGGCTGCTATTAAATTAGCCAAATCGAAAGGCGCTTTTGTATTTGGAGTGTGCAACGTTGTTGGATCTTCGATAGCGAGAGAAACAGATGCAGGTGCTTATACGCACGCTGGACCAGAAATTGGTGTAGCTTCCACAAAAGCATTCACCACACAAATTACAATTTTAACCTTAATAGCCCTACGTCTTGCCCGCGCTAAAGGCACCATGTCCAGCTCTGACTATCGCAGACAATTACAAGAGTTAGAATTAATTCCAGAAAAAGTTACCGAGGCTTTAAAAGCTGATAAGCACATCCAGGCCATTGCTGAAACATACAAAGATTCGCGCAACATGCTTTATCTTGGTAGAGGTTACAATTTTCCTGTGGCTTTAGAAGGTGCTCTAAAACTCAAGGAAATCTCCTATATCCATGCGGAAGGTTACCCTGCTGCAGAAATGAAACACGGGCCTATTGCATTAATTGATGAAAATATGCCGGTTATAGTTATTGCCACTAAGAAGGGGCATTACGAAAAAGTAGTCAGTAACATCCAAGAGATTAAGGCGAGAAAAGGTAAAATTATCGGTATTGTTACCCAAGGAGATGTTAGTGTAAGAGAACTTGCTGATCACGTGATAGAAATTCCGGAAACTTTAGAAAATCTATCGCCGTTATTAACAACTATCCCTTTACAACTTCTCTCCTACCACATTGCGGTTATGTTAGGTAAAAACGTAGACCAACCGCGAAACCTAGCTAAATCAGTAACAGTGGAATAAGATTGTTAGGTTTACAATATATCATTTGTAAAAAGGCCAAAAACTATTAAATTTTAGTTTTTGGCCTTTTTTTTAAAGAATTCCTCATATTTTAAGACGTTTTGTTGCGAAATAATACTATGCATGCATAATTTTTGAAAAAATCAATTCAAAGTATTATTTTATTATTTATATTGGTATCCAAATTAACTAATTTCCCAAAATGAAAACAATTCTTAAGATTATGATGCTGTTCTGCGTGGCGCTTACATATTCGCAAACAACAGTCACTGGAAAAGTAACCGACGCAAATGGCCAACCACTGCCAGGCGCTAACGTCATTGTTGTAGGCACAAGCACTGGGACAATATCGGATTTTGATGGTAATTACGTTTTAAACACCTCTCAAACGCCTCCTTTTTCTATTCGGGTTAGTAGTGTTGGTTTTGATACTGTTACCAAGGAAGTTACCTCAGCAAATCAGACTATCGATTTCAAATTAACCGAAGGAACATCGTTAGATGAAGTGGTTATTTCTGCTTCCAGAACACCGGAACGTGTCTTTGAATCGCCCGTAACTGTTGAAAGATTTGGTCTTAAAGAAATTAAAAACACTGCCTCTGCGGGATTTTATGACGGATTAGAGAACCTTAAAGGTGTCGATGTGAACACTAATAGTTTAACCTTTAAATCTATTAACACTAGAGGCTTCGCAACGTTTGCAAATACGCGTTTTATGCAATTGGTAGATGGTATGGACAACTCCTCACCTGCACTAAACTTCCCAATCGGAAATTTAGTGGGTATGAATGAAACAGATGTCTTAAGTGTTGAGTTATTACCAGGTGCCGCTTCCGCTTTGTACGGAGCTAATGCATTTAACGGAATTCTCTTTATGCGTAGTAAGAATCCTTTCGATTTTCAGGGCATTAGTGGCTACCACAAACAAGGAATTACCTCACAGGATGCAAGTGGAGATAATACCTATAGAGATTCTGGACTAAGAATGGCTTATAAATTTACTGATCATTTTGCCGCAAAAGTCAATTTTGGCTGGTTGAAAGGAACCGATTGGACGGCCAATAATTATGATGGAAAACCAGGCACTGGTAATACTAGAGCGAGTATAGACTATGACGGCTACAATATATACGGGGATGAAGTATCCACGAATATTAGAGCTGCTTCTGGCGGATTAGGAGTTGTTCCTGATGTAGTTGTTAGTAGAACCGGATATGAAGAACGCGATTTAACTGATTATAACGCAGAAAGTATAAAAGCTGATTGGGGACTCTATTTCCGTCCGTGGGCTAATGATTTTGAAATTCAATATGTTGGTAAAGTTGGTACAGGTTCTACTATTTACCAAGGCACCAATAGATATGCCATTACTGATTTCACACAGCAACAACATAAAATTGAGGTTAAGAATAACAATTTCTTCCTAAGGGGTTATGTAGTTTCTGATAATGCTGGAGATTCTTATGATATGGTTTTCACTGGAATCAATATTAACCGTGCTTGGAAATCAGACACACAGTGGTTTGGTGAGTATATTCAAACCTATGCTGGGGCAACGTTCAGCGGAGCAACAGATGCACAAGCGCATGCTGCAGCAAGACAAGTAGCAGAAACAGGCAGATTTCAACCAGGCACTCCTGAATTCAAGAATGCTTTCGATAGAATTATTTCAGATCCTGACTTTTCTCAAGGTTCTCAATTTAAGGATCAATCTAAATACACTCATGTTGATGGGAATTATAATTTCAGTCACTTATGGGACGTCATCGATATCCAATTGGGTGGTTCTTACAGAAAATATGACTTAAATTCTTCTGGTACCATCTATACCGATTATGACGGATCCATCCCATATTCAGAGTATGGTGTATACACACAAATGCAAAAAGTATTTGACCTAGGTGAAGCAATGAACTTAAAATTGACCGCTTCTGCACGTTATGACAAATCAGAATTTTTTGACGGATTCTTATCTCCAAGAATTTCTGCAGGGTTTACAGTAAACCAAAATCATAATATTAGAGCTTCTGTACAGACAGGTTTTAGAAACCCTACAACACAGGATTTATTTATTGGACTTGATGCCGGGAGAGCAATTTTAGTTGGTTCAGCACCTTCAAATCTAGACCGATATTCCCGTTCTTATAATGTGAGTGCCGCTGGACAAGCTGGGTTCGGTCAACCAGCACAAATAACCCAAACGGGTGGCGCTGCGTATACTAATTCTTACTTAGCATCTTCCGTTAGAGCCTTTGCACAATCTGAAAATCCTGCCGATTTAGAGATTGGAAACTCTGCCTTGGTGACTCCTGAAAAAATTACAACTGCAGAAGTTGGCTATAGAGGTAAACTAAATAAAGTGATTGTTGATATGAGTGTATATTACAATAAATACCAAGATTTTATTTCTGGGGAAGTTGTGGTAGCACCACTTTATGGAACTGTAGGCGACAATGCATTGTCTATAGCTGCTATTGCCAACGGCGATTATAAAGCGTATCAAACATATACCAATAGTAAAGCTGATGTTAACTCTTATGGCGGCTCTATTGGATTATCCACAAAAATATTCGGCGATTTTGACTTAGGTGGTAGTTACACCTACACTAAACAGGATTTTGATCAAGCAGCATTTCCTGATTTCAAAACGAGTTTTAACACTCCAGAACATAAAACAAAAATCAACTTCGGAAATGCCAACTTATTCAAAAATTTTGGATTTAACACCGCTTGGAGATGGAGCGATAATTACTTCTGGCAGGCCACATTTGGTGACGGCCAAATCCCAGCTTATCACGCCCTGGACGCACAAATCAATTACACAGTACCGTCTTTGAAATCTACTTTTAAAGCAGGTGCAACTAATGTTCTTGGTGAAGAATACTTTACTGCAATTGGTACAGGTTCTATAGGATCAATGTATTACATCTCCTGGACGATCAACAACTTATAAAAAATTAAACAATGAAAACTATAAAATATTTATTGCTGTCTGCTATATTAGTTGGTTTTACAGCGTGTAGTGAAGATGACTACGATTATAACCCCGCGCCAGAACCACTTCCCGAGTTAACCGCTGGCACGGCAGACTTCTCAAAATATGTGGCTGTAGGCGCGTCATTTTCAGCTGGTTTTACGGATAACGCTCTTTTTATTAAAGGGCAAGAAAACTCTTTCCCTAATATTCTAGCGCAGCAATTTGCAAAAGTAGGTGGTGGTGCGTTCTCACAACCTTTAATGAAAGATAATATTGGAGGGCTTATTTTAGGCTCAACCGTTGTTGCGGCACCAAGACTCTATCTCGATTTATCTGGATCAAGCCCTGCACCTAAATTATTGAACGCAACTCCAACAACGCAACTTACAGATGTGTTATCAGGACCTTTTAATAACTATGGTATTCCTGGGGCTAAAAGTTTCCATTTAGGGATTCAAGGCTATGGCTCTTTAAATCCTTATTTCGGACGTATGGCATCTAGTGCGACAGCATCAGTTATTGGTGATGCGGTAGCTCAAAATGCCACATTCTTTACATTGTCTGAAATTGGCGGTAATGATGTGTTGTCCTATGCCACTTCTGGTGGAATCGGCATGAACCAAGTAGGCAACTTTAACCCTGCTACTTATGGCGGTAATGATATTACTGATCCTAATGTGTTTGCAGCATCTTTTGAAGCTACAGTTAAAGCGCTTACAAGTAATGGCGCTAAAGGCGCTGTTGCCAATGTGCCTTATATTACCAACCTAGCTCATTTTACAACAGTACCTCACAAACCGCTAAGTCCAGCAAATCCAGCATTCGGTCCTCAAATTCCATTATTGAACAACATTTTTGGAGCTTTAAACCAAATTTTTGCCCAAGTTGATCCGAGTAGACAAATTGTTTTTTCTACAACAGCAGCAAGTGCTGTGGTTATTCACGATGAAAGTTTAACAAACATTGCACCTATAATTGAAGGTGCATTAAACGCAAGTCCAACATTCCCGGCCTTTATTGCACAGTTTGGTTTACCGGCTGAAGCTGCACCGTTAGTTGCTAAACTTTTAGCAAACACATACGGTCAGGCAAGACAAGCTACTGCAAACGATTTATTAGTGCTGCCAAGCATGAATACCATAGGAACAGTTAATATGGCAGTCGTTCAAGCATTAATGGCGCAAGGGGTATCGCAAGCTCTGGCTGGTCAATTTTCTGTTGAAGGCGTTACTTTACCTTTAGAAGATAAATGGGTTCTTATCCCGAGTGAACAAGAAAACATTAAGACTGCTACAGATGCTTATAACCAATCTATTGCAGCTGTTGCGGCGCAATACAATTTGGCTATGGTTGATTTTAAGAGCATCTTACAGACAGCCTCATCGACAGGATTTGCAGATGGCGATTTCATCTTTACCACCAAACTAGTATCTGGCGGATTAATTAGTTTAGATGGCGTACATTTAACCTCAAGAGGCTATGCGCTTATGGCAAATGAATTTTTGAAAGCTATTGATGCTCAGTATGGCTCCAATTTTATTGCTGCCGGAGTAAAGGCTAACCCTGGAGATTATCCAACAAATTACAATAAAGACTTAAGATAATTAAGACTAAACTTTAGATACCAAACACCTTTGCGAAGAAGGTGTTTTTTTATGCTAAAAAAGCCAATAAAAGGGGTTTATAATTAGGTAAAAAACTATATCTTTGCAGCGCGAAAAACAAAGTATCCAATTTGATTGGGTGACAATATTTTTGCAAAATATTTCAATTCAACATTAAACATATAAGTAATGTCAAAAGTTACAGGTAAAGTTGCACAAATCGTTGGTCCAGTTATCGACGTAGCCTTTAAAGCGGGTTCAAGCCTTCCAAAAATCTATGATTCTTTAGAAATTATAAGACCTGACGGTTCTTTATTGGTACTAGAAGTTCAATCGCATATTGGTGAACACACCGTTCGTACTATCGCTATGGATTCTTCTGATGGACTCAGCAGAGGCACTGAAGTTGTAGCAACCGGCGCTCCTATTCAAATGCCAGTTGGCGTGGATGTTTACGGACGATTATTTAATGTTATCGGAGATGCCATTGATGGACTGGGCGATTTGCCTAAAGCTGGCGATGCCGGTTTACCGATCCACAGACAAGCTCCTAAATTTGAAGATCTATCAACTTCAACAGAAGTTTTATTTACAGGTATCAAAGTAATCGATTTAATTGAGCCTTACGCAAAAGGTGGTAAAATTGGTTTATTTGGTGGTGCTGGTGTTGGTAAAACAGTATTGATTCAGGAGTTGATAAACAATATTGCAAAAGGTCACGGTGGACTTTCAGTATTTGCTGGAGTTGGAGAAAGAACTCGTGAAGGAAATGACCTTTTGAGAGAGATGCTAGAGTCAGGAATTATCAGATACGGTGATGACTTTATGCACTCTATGGAAGAAGGCGGATGGGATTTATCTAAAGTTGATAAATCTGTGATGAAAGAATCAAAAGCGACTTTCGTTTTTGGTCAAATGAATGAGCCTCCTGGAGCTCGTGCTCGTGTCGCATTATCAGGTTTAACTATTGCAGAATATTTCCGTGATGGTGCTGGTGAAGCCCAAGGTAAAGACGTCTTATTCTTCGTTGACAATATATTCCGTTTTACACAAGCGGGTTCTGAAGTATCTGCATTATTAGGCCGTATGCCTTCTGCAGTAGGTTACCAACCAACATTGGCAACTGAAATGGGTGCGATGCAGGAGCGTATTACCTCAACAAAAAGAGGCTCTATTACATCTGTACAAGCTGTTTACGTACCTGCCGATGATTTAACGGATCCTGCACCGGCAACAACATTTGCCCATTTAGATGCCACAACCGTATTATCACGTAAAATTGCTGAGCTAGGTATTTATCCTGCGGTAGATCCATTAGATTCTACATCAAGAATTTTATCGGCAGATATTTTAGGTAGTGAGCATTACAACTGCGCAACTCGCGTAAAAGAATTATTACAACGCTATAAAGAACTACAAGATATTATTGCCATATTAGGTATGGAAGAATTATCTGAAGAAGATAAATTAGCTGTAAATAGAGCAAGACGTGTACAACGTTTCTTATCTCAACCATTCCATGTTGCTGAGCAATTTACAGGGATTCCAGGAGTATTGGTTGACATTAAAGAAACTATCAAAGGTTTCAACATGATTATGGAAGGTGAATTAGATCACTTACCAGAAGCGGCTTTCAACCTTAAAGGAACCATTGAAGAAGCAATCGAGTCTGGAGAGAAAATGCTTGCTGAAGCTTAAAAATAATCAAATGTCACCCTGAGCGCAGTCGAAGGGTCTCAGTTAAAACAATTAGATTCCCTTTTTTTTAAGGGAGAAGTATAACAAGTTTTACTATGTATTTAGAAATCGTATCCCCAGAAGCATCCTTAGTAAGTGGCAATGTAGAAAGTGTGACTGTGCCAAGTGTAGAAGGAGAGTTCCAAATGTTGAATAATCACGCCGCAATTGTTGCTATCCTTGTTAAAGGGAAAGTAAAGTTTAAAGGAGATGCTACCATTGCTGATGGACAGGAAAAAAACTTTACAAAGGAAGATGGCCAATGGGTGATGCAAATTAACAGTGGAACGGTAGAAATGAAAGATAATAATGTGATTGTATTAGTCGACTAACTAATTTAGCAATCCTTAGAGAAAAAAAAATCACGCTAAAAAGCGTGATTTTTTTTGGTTCATACTTTAGAAGCCAACCAGCCTGATTGCTTCTCTTTTATCTTTTTAGTGAATTCTTTTGATGTCGCATCCATCAACCTTAAGTCATAAGATACATCGGTACCAATGGTTAAGTCCAATTCTTTCTGATTCCCGTACCGCTCCAACTTAACGGGCACCATCTGCCCTATTTTAAGGCTATTTAAAACCGAATTGACACTGACCCCGCCCTCAATCTCCAGGTCGCCAATTTGAAGTATCTTATCCCCTTTCTGAAAACCGGCGTTATAAGCTGAAGATCCAATCTTAGGATTGTTTGTTATGGTTTGGTTTCTGACCATCGCACCAAAGTCAATATTATGTTTCGTTTCTAAAGTCACCCCTACATTTTTTAGTAAGCGTTCATAATCTGGCATCCCACTTTTATAAATGTAATTTCCAAAAAAATCATCCGCAAATTGTTTGCCAGCGAAGCTCACCAGGCTTTGATGTAAGTTCTCCACCGTATAACCCATCTCAGTTTTTCCATAGGTATTCCAAACTAAAGTCATATACGTATCAAGCGTCAGATTCTGTTCTCTTAAGGATAAATCTAAAGTCAGGCCCAACATGCTCCCATAAGAATAATAAGAAATAAAGGTGTTCCCTCTATTGGTTTCATCAACAGATTTCGCAGCATCCACAAAAGGCGCCTGGTAGCTCATTTCTATCGGATTGAAAAACTGTCTTCCAGGAGATGTCCACACGTAGTTGAACGTTCTGACGAGTCCTTGAATATAGTTTTCCTGACTCATGATGCCTGATCTTACTAAAGACAAATCATCGTAATAGCTAGTAAATCCTTCGGCAAACCACAATTCGCCACTCATATTGGCTTTTGAAAAATCAAATGGTTCCAAAGATTTTGGTCGTATGCGCTCCACATTCCAACAATGGAAAAACTCATGCGCTACTGTGCCAATATTACCTTCCAAGCCACCTTGTGACAAACTTCTGGAACTTGGAATAGACGTTGAGTTTCGATGCTCCATCCCATCGCCGGTAGCATTAGGCATGTAGCAGGCCAGAAACCTATATTCAGCATAATCAAAATTTGGCAGTTCTCCAAACACCATCATCTGTTCTAAAACTACTTTTTTTACCTTTTCAAAATAGGTATCTAATTGAGCTTCTGAAGCTGCATCATCATGCAGGACCAAAATAATTTTTTGCCCTTTCACGTCAAAAGAACGCTCTCTAAAATTGGCAATTTCTATAGGACTATCCATAAAATATTGGAGGTCTTTAGCGTAGTAAGTATTGTTTTGCTGATGCCTTAATTGAGTAGCAATTTTCCAATCTAAATCTTCACGAACCTTAAAGGTCACCTCTATTTCTTGAGCTTCAAGTTCAGACACGTACATAAAGGTTGCGGGCGCATTTAAATGTGCATGGGTCTCATCAACCTGCGCATAAGTGCCATCACCATGGTTCGCAAATAAGGTATAGCTCACAGTAATACTGCCATCATGACCTTTTACTTCCCAAGAATATGGATCAGGTCGTGTAGCTTCAAGTGCCTTGCCCTGACCATCAATAACCTTCACGTTATAAACGTTTTTTGCAAACTCATGCAGCGCATAGCGTCCTGGCGAAGACCGACTCATCCGGAACGTTGTAATATCAGATTTTAAATTTGTAAAGGTTGCTTGAATTGTTGCTTCATGATGCATGGCGCTCTCAAAAGAAATGATATACTTTGAAGAAATTTGCGCTTGAAAAACGAATGACGACAAGAAAAACGTCAGACAAAAAATAATACGAACCATATTTTGGAATTTTGATTCTCAAATATACAATGTTTTAAATTCCTTTCTTAGACCTCACAGGTTTTCCTGCTTTGCCGAAGGTTCGTTGGAAGAGTAGAAATCTACGAGGTCTTTGTATCTTTACCTGATGATTCCCAAAAAACTCCAAGCCAAAATAGAGGCACGAAAGGTGGATAATACCTTTCGCCAATTAAGCCAACCCCATCAGTTGGTCGATTTTGCGTCCAACGACTATTTGGGATTTTCCATGTCGAAAGATATTTTTGATCATACCCATCATTATCTACAGGAAGCATTCATTTTTCAAAACGGTTCCCGTGGGTCGCGTTTATTGACCGGCAATCATGAACTTTACAAAGATCTGGAAGACTTGATCTGTAAAATACATTATTCAGAAAGTGCTCTGATTTTTAATTCAGGTTATGATGCCAACCTGGGGTTTTTCTCCTGTGTACCCCAACGTGGCGATGTTGTTTTTTATGATGAATTGATCCATGCGTCAATCCGTGACGGAATTACCATGGGTCATGCCCAAGCGTATAAATTTAAGCACAATGACCTGGACGATTTAAAGCGCAAAAGTCAGTCCCACACTGAAAAAAATGCTGAAAATTATGAAGTTTATATTGTGACGGAATCTGTATTTTCTATGGACGGTGATACGCCGGATTTAAAAGCCATAGCCGAATTTTGTACAGCAAACCACTTCAAATTAGTAGTTGACGAAGCCCATGCTGTTGGTATTTTTGGTCAAAAAGGGATTGGTTTGATTCATAGTTTAGGAATTGATACCGCCGTTTTTGCACGCCTCATTACGTTCGGGAAAGCGCTAGGCTGTCATGGTGCCGCAATTTTAGGGAGTCAGCAACTCACTGATTATCTTGTTAATTTTTCAAGACCCTTTATTTACACCACGGCTCTTCCGCCCCACTCCTTAATGACGATAAAAGCAGCTTATAAAGCGTTGCAACAAACCCATGCCATAGATATCTTACACGAAAATATCAAGTATTTTAAAGAGCAGACCGCTGAACACCAATTACAAAAATGCTTTATAAACAGTGATTCTGCCATTCAATGTTGCATTCTCCCAGGAAATGATAGGGTTAAAACCGCTGCCCAATATTTCAAGACTCATGGTTTTGATGTGAAGCCGATCGTTTCTCCCACCGTACCAAAAGGTGAAGAACGCCTGCGGTTTTGTATTCATGCCTATAATACAGAAGACGAAATGTTAAAAGTCTTGACACTCTTAGCTACCTTTCTACAATGAAAAATGAAATTTTTAGCACCGTTGCGGTATTTCAATATTCTTCGGAAGCACAAATTATTAAAGGCAGACTGGAATCTGACGGCATTGAAGTTTTTCTTGCTGACAATCTTACTATTGATACCGACCCCTTGGTTAGCAACGCTATTGGTGGTGTAAAATTGAAGGTACGCTCTACTCAAGTTGTTGAAGCCAAGCAGATTCTGGATTCCATTCAGCCCTATGCGATGGACGATGACGGAAATGCTCTTAAATGTCCTACTTGCCAGAGCACCCATATCGAATTATTCTCTACAATTAAAGACCTAAAATCCTTTTTCTGGTTTATTTTTGGGTTCTTATTTTCATCACTTCCATTTTATACCAAACATAACTATAAGTGCGAGGTGTGTGGAACCGAATTTGATTTAAAATGAACACATATTTCGTTACCGGAATTTCAACAGATGTTGGAAAAACCATCGCTTCAGCTATTTTGGTAGAAGCCCTCAGTGCAGATTATTGGAAACCAATCCAAGCAGGAGATCTGGATAATACAGACACCCATAAAGTGCAGCGCTTAGTATCCCATAAAAAATCAAAGTTTCATAAGAGCAGTTTTTTACTGAATACGCCCATGAGTCCGCATGCTGCCGCAGAAATTGACAGTATTGCCCTGTCAGCTAAATCCATAAAAGCGCCAAAAACCAAAAAGAATCTGGTTATTGAAGGTGCTGGTGGCCTCTTGGTGCCCATCAATGATTCTGAAACCATTATGGATCTGATCAAAACTGATTATAAAGTTATTGTGGTTTCAAGACATTATTTAGGAAGTATCAACCATACGCTCTTAACGGTGAACCTTTTAAAATCAAAAGGATTTGATGTGGCGCTTATTTTTAGCGGTGAGAGACACCCCTCAACGGAATCAATTATTCAAAAAATGACCCAAGTTCCAGTGATTGGAAGGATTGATGAAGAACCGTACTTTGATAAGAATGTGGTTTTGGAATATGCTGAAAAATTTAAAGAGAATTTATAATTCTATGCAATATATCTTGAGAAGTCAAACAATCAACAACAGTTCGACTGCGCTCAATGTGACCAAATAACTTAAGTAAATGAACTTAAAAGAACGCGATAAAAAACACCTTTGGCACCCTTTAACGCAACATAAATTGCATCCGGACACCATTGCCATTGTCAAAGCAAAAGACTGCACCTTAACTGATGAAGATGGCAACACCTATATTGATGCCATTGCCTCTTGGTACACCTGTATGTATGGACATTGCAATACCTTTATTACCAATCGTGTTTCAGCACAGATGCAACAATTGGATCAGGTGGTCTTTAGCGGGTTTACGCATGAACCGGCAATTAAACTTTCTGAAGCCTTGATGGCAATACTTCCCCAAAATCAGAATAAGCTGTTTTTTAGTGATAACGGCTCTACAAGTGTGGAAATTGGTATTAAAATGGCACTGCAATACCATTTTAACCGAGGCGAAAAACGCAACATCTTATTGGCTTTTGAAGATGGATTTCATGGCGACACCTTTGGTGCTATGAGTGTCTCTAGCTTGTCAGTGTACAACGGTCCTTTTGAAGACTACTTTTTAGATGTCAAGCGGATTCCTACGCCAAATGGGGAGAATCATCAGTCCATTTTAGACCTTCTGGAAAAATTAGTTTTAGAGCATGATGTTGCCGGATTTGTTTACGAGCCTTTAGTACAGGGTGCAGCCGCAATGAAAATGCACAACGCAGAAGGTTTGGACCAGATTTTGAAATTTTGCAAAGTCCATGGTATCATTACCGTTGCTGATGAAGTGATGACCGGATTTGGAAAAACAGGAAAGTATTTTGCTTCGGATTATATGGAGACTAAACCTGATATTATCTGCATGAGCAAAGCGTTGACTGCAGGATTACTGCCCATGGCGATCACCTCTTGTTCTCAGGACATTTACGATGCGTTTTATAGTGACGATATAAGTAAGGGACTGTTTCACGGCCATACCTATTCTGCTAATCCGTTGGCGTGTTCTGCGGCTTTAGCGGGAATAGAGCTATTGCAATCCGATAAAATTCAACAAAACATTCAGAGCATTAGCGTCTCACATCAGCGTTTTAATGAGCGCATTAAAGAGCATCCAAAGGTAAAAGCTACACGACAAACAGGTGTTATTTTTGCGCTAGACTTGAATATTGAAATGGAACGGTATGGCAATCTACGCGACCGACTCTTTTCATTTTTTATGGACAACGGGGTATTTTTAAGGCCACTCGGAAGTACCGTTTATATTCTAGCCCCATATGTCATTACGGAAAGTGAATTGGAAAAAGTGTATCAAACCATTGAAAATGCCTTAGAAATGCTCTAATATTTTAGCGGAATATTGAGATCTTAAATAGTTTCTTAAGTCTACTGATAACGGACCGACGAGATAAAATTCTAAAGTCTCAATCTGCCATAATCGTCAGAATTACATGGGTTTTGTAGTGAAGCCTCTGAGATAGTTTTATTTTTACTGAAATTTAAAGTTTTGCAACACCCTGTTTCTATTACGGCCATCAATTCCATTTCTCCACTAGGCGAAACCTCAGCGGAGGTTTGGAGGAGTTATCAAAACAATCACCATTACCTTTCAGAAAAATCATTTGGAGCGCATAAAGCAGTGGTTGGTCAATTACCTTCATCTGTAAAAGCAGCCATTAGCACATTAAAAAACTCCAATGCTCATTTTAAAAATTTGGATCCATCAGTAGTGTATGCCATTTATACTGCTCGAAATGCAGTAGCCCAAGCAGGTTGGTCGTCTAAAGATAATTTTGGTATTAACATTGGCTCCTCCCGTGGTGCGACCGCTTTATTTGAAAAGTACCACGAAGAATTTCTTAACCAAGGTCGCGCACAAACCTTAAGCTCTCCCACCACCACCTTAGGCAACATTTCCTCTTGGGTGGCGCATGATTTACAGACGCGAGGGCCTGAAATAAGCCATTCCATTACCTGTTCCACGGCATTACATGCTTTGTTAAATGGGGTGGCTTGGATCAATTCTGGAATGTGCGAAAAATTTCTGGTTGGTGGTAGTGAAGCGCCCCTGACCGCCTTCACGGTAGCACAAATGAAGGCTTTAAAGATTTATGCACCCGTAACTCCGGAAGGAAGCCAAACCACATTTCCGTGTCGTTCCTTAGATCTTCACAAAAAAAAGAATTCGATGGTGCTTGGGGAAGCCTCAGCCATGGCGTGTTTGGAAGGTGGTACTTCTCAGAATGCCTTAGCTACCATTATTGGCATCGGTTACGCCACTGAAGTATTGGAACACAATGTATCCGTTTCTTCAGACGCCGTATGTTTTCAACGCTCCATGACCATGGCACTTGGCACTCTCAATCCTGATGACGTAGATATCATCGTCACCCATACGCCAGGGACCATAAAAGGCGATTCCTCAGAAGTGAATGCTATTAAAGCTATTTTTACTAATAACATTCCTGCTTTAACCACTAATAAATGGAAAATTGGCCATAGCCTTGGTGCTTCCGGTCTTTTAAGTTTAGAGATGGCCACACTCATGCTGCAACATCAACAGTTTATTAACGTGCCTTTTATAGAGAAGCAATCGCCTAAACGCATCCAAAATATTATGGTGAATGCGGTCGGATTTGGTGGAAATGCCGTCTCAATTTTAATATCTAAATAAAATGTGCATTGTAGAGCACTTCTACCTCTAAACACTTTTCTTATTGGCTAAAAAGTTCTTTTTAGAATTTTAAACAATTTCAGTTCTTAAACCTTTTCTCTACTTTTAAGGTATGAAATATGTTACTCTCCTTGGAATCTTACTTATGATGGGTTGTGCATCCGTCAGCCCAATCAAAAAAGCAATAACTTCTGATGATGCTAAGCTCAATACGGTCATGACCCATTTGCCTATACATGAAGTTCAGATACTCTTTTCTGAAGTTGTCCGAGATAAAGACGGCAAGGTAAAATTTAAGGAAGATAAATTTCAAGTAGATGATGATCACTATTTCTATCCTGCCAGTACTGTAAAACTACCTATCGTGTTATTGGCATTAGAAAAGTTGAATCGAAACAAACTACTCAACATTCATACGCCTTTTAAGGTGGAAAATGATTGGGTCACCTCAACCTTTGCCAAGGATATCATAGCTATTTTTGCCGTAAGCAGTAACGCCGCCTTTAATAGATTATTTGAATATTTAGGGCAAGATGAGATCAATCAACAACTAAAGGACAAAGGCATTAACGCTAAAATTTATCACCGTTTGTCCATTCCAAATTCCGATAATTTAACCACTACACCCGTGTTGTTTTATAAAAACGATTCAGTCATTTATAAAACAGAAACCAAAGCCAATCAACCCATGGCGCCATTACAGTTGAACAGCATCAGCAAAGGAATAGGCTACACCATTGGCGACAGCTTAGTCCATCAACCCATGCATTTTTCTAAAAAAAATTACCTGCCTATCCGTTCTTTACACGGGATTTTAAAACGGTTGATGTATCCTGAATTTTTTCCCAAAGCACAACAATTTGATCTGACAGCTGAAGATCGTCAATTTCTGATTGACAACCATGGCAGTGCTTCCCAAGGAAGCTGGCTACAACCCAGAGGATTTTCCGGATACTTATGTTAAATACTTGGTAGTGGGAGATTCTAAAACCCCCTGCCAGAGCAATTTGAAATCCACAATAAAATAGGTTCTGCTTATGGCTATCTAACGGATTCCGCCTATATCATTAATAAAGATACCAATCAGGAATTTCTGCTTACGGCGACCATTCATGTTAATAAAAACCAAATCTATAATGACGGCGTTTATGAATATGACACAATTGGGATACCGTTTTTGGCGGCTCTCGGAAGAAAACTGGTATGGGATCAACCAAAATAAGTCTAAACTTTATCCAGTTTTTTCAAAATTTAAATGGATGAAGACATGATGCCAATCCGTTTCTCCACTTCCTAATCGGCATCTATAAATTAATGGTTCAAACCAATTTTAGACTGTTCAAGACAGTAACCAAAATCCATATTATAGGAAACGATAAAAAATTTATGGGCTTTTTGAAGAATTCTTTAAAATTAAATAAGTTATTTTTACCTCCTCATTGAAATTGACTAACATGACCAACGTAAGACACAACTGGACCAAAGAAGAAATTCTCAACATTTACAACAAACCTTTTATGGAGTTGCTGTATGAAGCAGCAACCGTACACAGGCAGCATCACGACCCAAATTCGGTTCAGGTGTCGACCTTGCTTTCCATAAAGACAGGTGGTTGCCCTGAAGACTGTGGGTATTGTCCACAAGCAGCGCGTTACCACACCAATGTTGAAGGTAATGATTTGATGAGCGTGCAGCAAGTAAAAGCACAAGCATTACGCGCAAAATCTACCGGAAGCTCTCGTGTCTGTATGGGCGCAGCATGGCGAAATGTAAAGGATGGCGAAGAATTTGACCAAGTTTTGGAAATGGTCCGTACCATCAATAAACTGGAAATGGAAGTATGCTGTACTTTGGGGATGATTACCGAAAATCAGGCGCACCGACTGGCAGAAGCTGGTTTGTATGCTTATAATCATAATTTGGATTCTTCAGAAGAATATTATAAAGAAGTGATTTCCACCCGTGGTTATGAAGACCGTTTGCAAACCATAGATAATGTTCGTAAAACGAATGTTACCGTGTGCAGTGGCGGCATTATCGGGATGGGAGAAAAGATTGAAGATCGCGCGGGCATGCTCGTAGCGCTATCTACTTTAAACCCGCAGCCCGAATCTGTGCCCATCAACGCTTTGGTAGCCGTAGAAGGTACGCCATTGGCAGATGAAAAACCTGTTGAAATTTGGGATATGATCCGTATGGTTGCGACTGCCAGAATTGTGATGCCGGAAACCCAAGTCAGATTAAGTGCAGGCCGTACTCAAATGAGTAGAGAAGGTCAGGCCATGTGCTTCTTTGCAGGTGCCAATTCAATCTTTGCCGGCGATAAATTACTGACCACTCCCAACCCTGATGTCAATGAAGACATGAAAATGTTTGAAGCTTTAGGCCTTAATCCGCAAAAGCCCTTTACTAAAAAGGTACAGCCTCCAACTGTTGAAGCTGCTGAATCTCAATTTCAAGCTTTAGGAGAAAAACCAAAATGGACACGTCCAGAACATAAAATTGAACGAAACGAAATAGCAAAACAACAGTCCAAAGTATTAAAATAGTCCGGATTTGCGTTAGGGATGGCAGCGGCACCCTTTTTGCTTTTTTTAAAGTAAAAAGGTACAGCGTACAGCCCGACCGCGCCTTAGCGCGGTAACGCCCAAATATTTAACATTCCTTTTTAAACGTTTGACAACGATTTCTTAACTTTGCAGGCTAAAACTTAGAACTTTGGAATTAGACCTACAAGACATTCCTCGTGTAAAGACGATTACCAAGGAAGATTTCATGAAATACTATTTTAAGCCTCAAAAACCTGTTGTTATTGAGCGCTTTATTGAAGATTGGCCAGCTTTTGACAAGTGGAGTTTAGACTATATTAAATCTGTTGCCGGAGACAAAATCGTACCGCTTTATGATGACCGTCCTGTGCATCATGAAGACGGATTTAATGAGCCTCACGCCAAAATGAAAATGGCAGAGTATATAGACCTTTTAAAACGTGAGCCCACTAAATTTCGAATATTCTTATGGAATGCCCTCAAAGAGATTCCGCAATTACAAAAAGATTATTTTTATCCTGACTTTGGATTAAAACTCATGAAAGGCTTGCCCATGTTGTTTTTTGGGGGACAAAATTCCCATACGTTCATGCATTATGATATTGATTTGGCCAATATTTTCCATTTCCATTTTGAAGGCAGAAAACTGTGTATTCTATTTGATCAGAAACAGAATCCGTACCTCTACAAAATTCCACATTCCTTGATTACTAGGGAGGATATCGACTTTTCCAATCCAGATTTAAAAAAATGGCCAGCACTCAAAATGGCAAAAGGTTATAAAACAGAATTGAACCATGGCGAAGTGCTCTATATGCCAGAGGGCTATTGGCATTATATGAAGTATATTACGCCAGGATTTTCTATGAGTTTACGATCTATTGCCAGAAATCCGAAAAATTTTGGTAAAGCCGTATATAATATTGTTATCATGCGCCATTTTGATACGCTCATGCGCAAAATAAAAGGTCAGAATTGGATTGATTGGAAAAATGAAAGAGCCATTAGTAGAACTCGAAAGAGTTTAGGCTAATTTTAAACACTTTTTAAAAAACATAGCTATCTTTGCCCAAAATTAAATACAAAACTTTTACAATGAAAAAACTGATTGTACTCCTAAGCATTTTAAGTGTTTCTTTTGCTAATGCGCAAGCGTTTAAAGGCAATACTGATAACAAATTGCAAATTGGTGCCAACTTACAAGACGCAGCAACAGGTATTAACGTAAGCTTTGATTACGGATTGGGCGAAAACATCTCTGTTGGTGTTTCAGGAGCCTACGCTTTAGGCATTAAGGAAGAATTGGATGCTGATTTTGGTGACCGTTTTGATATTAAAGGACGTTTTAATGCGCACTTAGGAAGTGTTTTGAATATTGATGAAAACTTCGATCTTTATCCAGGTTTAAACCTGAGCTTAAAGAATTTTGGTGGCCATGTTGGCGCACGTTATTTTTTCTCTGAGGGTTTTGGGATTTTTGCAGAAACGGTGTTTCCTTTAGCAAAATATGATAGCAATATCACAAACCCCGCACATGACATCCACAACCAGTTTGTAGTAAATATTGGTGCGACATTTAGCTTATAAAATTCTAATAGTTTAAAATGAACAACCTCGACCCAAGGGTACGAGGTATCAAGTAGAAGTTCCCTTTTTATTTCGACGCAGAGCGTCGGGGAATAAAACCCAGGGATCCCGCTAAAAAGCGGGATTAGTTCAACTAACAATTTTTAATTCATTGCTTCGCAACTTTTAAAAATTGAGTTTCACTAATTTAATGACGTAAGGTTCTCGATATGCCTCGAAAGCTTTAACATAATCTTCGTTTATCAAATCATTTCCAAAGCTTTCGGGACACTCGAACTGACAAACATATTATTTATTTGCGAGCAGGATAATCTCATAATTCAGAATCACTGCGGTTCGCGGTTCGATTCCGATGAAGGATC
>NZ_JAEHJZ010000412.1 GCF_016469035.1 Gelidibacter salicanalis
GTTTAAGTCACAATTTAAGATACATTCGTTCCCTCGCGGCTGATTGAATCGCCCACGCAGAATAAATGTTGCGAAATAACCATTCTATCTGTTGGGGCTTTTATAAGGGCCGTGGTTCTAAAATCCCTTTTATATCAAAGATTGCAACTTGGCGGCGTTAACTAAGCTGGAATGACGTACGATGACCATGCCTCATTTGGCTCACAAA
>NZ_JAEHJZ010000413.1 GCF_016469035.1 Gelidibacter salicanalis
TGCCAGCGAACAGGGGCTGGCGGTGCAGGCGCTTTCCGACTGGCAGGTTGAGCGGCGTGAGCGTGGCGGAGCGTTACGCCCGAACGGTTTGCTGATGGGGTTTCCTAATATCAGTTCTCAGGAGCAGGCCCAAGGGCTGGTGCAGCGGTTGGAGCGGGTGATTTCAGGAAGCCAGAACCAGAAATAGAAAACGGAGCCCGAAGGCTCCGTCGTCTTTTTAGCAATTACGCGGCAATGAGGGAGCCACGCGGATGTTTCAGCTTTTTAAGGCATATTCCCGACACAGGAGTGAAACATCACTAATTGCCTTTTTTGTTAGCGACGTCCCAGAAGGACACCGATAACAATACCGATTGCCGCACCGGCACCGACGCCATACCACGGATTATCTTTCACATAATCATTGGCTGTAGCCGCCGCATCACGTGCCTGCTGGCTAATTTTATCGGTGTTAAAACGTGC
>NZ_JAEHJZ010000414.1 GCF_016469035.1 Gelidibacter salicanalis
CCTTAGCAATCACATCCCATCCCGATAGCAATATGAAGGTACACATTCCAATCCCCAACATGCTCCCCACCCACCTCCGGAAGTTATGACCAATATTAATTGACATTCCATCCTTTCAGGCTTTTGTGGCTGTTTTGGCACTCCTCCCATGGGCCGTGGTGGCCTTGCCCTCCCAGCACTACGGTCACCAACCTCCCCCACACTATGGTGGCTACCCTGAGCCTGCCTATCCCCAGCACCCTCAACCCCCTT
>NZ_JAEHJZ010000415.1 GCF_016469035.1 Gelidibacter salicanalis
GTCCTCTCCCAAAAGCCTCATTTTCAGGCACTAACTAGCGGTGAAACACACCATTTGTCTCCGTCAAAAAGCCAGGGATCGATCATGTGATAAGTAATCTCAGAGCCTGACTACTTGTCCATAAACTGGCGTGGGGACACAGCTGTCCCTCATCTACCAATTCTCACCCTTGGACTCCCATTACTCATCGTAGATCAAGCACCCTT
>NZ_JAEHJZ010000416.1 GCF_016469035.1 Gelidibacter salicanalis
GTTGCTAAGAGTTTGATATATCAAGATCCAACATGCATTGTAAATATAAACACGAACACTGACTGGAGATTATGTTCTGATTTTGATACTGTAGAATATTTTTAGTTTTGTTTGATGTTTTAAATCGATGAGGTGGAGCAAATCATGAGAATCGTATTAGCAAAAGAAAAAGATCTATTCGAAACAAATGAATTAATAAAGAAAATCAATTTAAACGTAGAAGAGTATCATTGGGTCATAAGTGATGTGACACTCACAATGCTTCATGATCGGAAAAATCAATCCCATTCAGAAGTCATGCC
>NZ_JAEHJZ010000417.1 GCF_016469035.1 Gelidibacter salicanalis
GTGGAAACGATGGTGGAGTGGTGCTCGTGATCGAAGGTGGCACTACCGAAGTCGATGAGACGAATCTCGGCGTTCTTGAGGTGCCGAATGTCTTGCTTGCGCTGCGGGTCGAAGGTCATGTCATGGCTGGAGTCGAAGAACAGAATGTTCTCCGGCTTCAGGTCGGTGTGAGTGAGCCGATTGTCGTGCATGAACTTGACAGCATAGCACAGCTCGTAGGCAATCTGTCTCACCTGGTGGAGCGGATAAGGCTCGTAGTTGTTGTCTTTG
>NZ_JAEHJZ010000418.1 GCF_016469035.1 Gelidibacter salicanalis
CACTGCTGTTTTTTAACATTCAGAGAATTAGGGAGTTGTTGAATAAATGAAATAGCGGTTTTGATACGTATTTGAGAACAGGTCTCATAAGTGTATGCCAAACTGATTATGGAGTTTCCAACAACTATTTTATCCCATCAGGCAAAACGTCACTCAACTACAGCAAGTTTTATTCCGACAATTGTGTCTCTTTAATGAAGCAAATCTCATCACTGGGACACTATTTTCGTTCGTTC
>NZ_JAEHJZ010000419.1 GCF_016469035.1 Gelidibacter salicanalis
GTCCACCTTGTCCCTTGTATGTAGGAGACAACTAAACGAAGTATAGATATCACACATATATAGAAGTGAAAATCACAAAGCAGTTTCCAAAATAGTATATCCACAGTGCTCATTGATAACATATAGAACACAACATAGGATGTGTGGCAATGTGCCATGTTTCGGAAGACCCATAGAATAATTAACCATGATATAGAACATAATGAATCTAAACCCCGG
>NZ_JAEHJZ010000420.1 GCF_016469035.1 Gelidibacter salicanalis
CCTCTGGACCAGCACTGGATGGGTCGGCCTCGGAGCACGGCGGCCCAGAGCGAGGTGGACGTGGAGGGCAGTGATACAGAGTCAGACGGGGGCCAGGGGACAATGAACAAGGTGATGCGGCCTCAGTGGGAGCAGTTGCCACTGAATTTGAGCACCAAGGTCTATCCGACGGCCACCGTGACCAGTCTGCCCTCGGACACGCCAGCCTTATTGCCTCTGAGGAAGTGCCCCTCCACGTCCTCTATGACAG
>NZ_JAEHJZ010000421.1 GCF_016469035.1 Gelidibacter salicanalis
ATCGGAAGGCATTTTCATGTCAAAATCAATGCGAACATTGGCAATTCAGCTGTGACATCATCCATTGATGAGGAAGTTGAAAAAATGACATGGGCGATCAGATGGGGTGCAGACACCATGATGGATCTGTCTACAGGAAAGGACATTCATACAACGAGAGAATGGATCATACGCAATTGCCCAGTCCCAGTAGGCACCGTTCCCATTTATCA
>NZ_JAEHJZ010000043.1 GCF_016469035.1 Gelidibacter salicanalis
ATGTTTTTGTCATGTACTAAACAGATTTAGTTAAAATTAGAGAAGCTGGCGAAGCAGATATTGAAGTTGAAAATAGAATAATTATTCTTGACGATTTTATAGAAAAATCAATTGATGCTGAAAATTCAATACCAAGGGAATTTAAAACATTATCAAATTCTAATAGACTCGATAGCATCTTAAATAAAGTGGATGAGCTATTAAAAAAGATAGATGAGGATGAATAAATTCAGACAAACAAGTCCAGCGAGAACGTTTAAAAAGGTATATAAGAGTTATAGAAGTTATAAAAAGTATTTAGCAGAAGATTTTAATAATCGATGTGGTTATACTGATTGTCCTGATTTTTGGTTTGGTGGTAAAAATAATTTTCATATAGACCATTTTAAGCCATTTTCTAAAAACCCAGAATTAGCTACCGAATATTCTAATCTTGTCTATTGTTGTTCTTATGTCAACATTTTAAAATCTGATGATGAAGGAGATTATTTAGACCCTTGTAATATTGATTTTAACGACCATTTTGATAGAGCAAGAAATGGAACAATTTTACCTAAAAATAGTTCGGCACAAGCAAAATATATGCATTCCAAACTCAATCTAGGTCTTTCAAGATATAGCCTGATTTGGAAATTAGACGAAATAAACGATAAGCTTATTAAGCTTCAAAAAGAAATCGCAAATCCAAAAAATGCTAAAATAAAAAATGATTTGAGGATAGTGCATAGTGAGCTTGCAGAAGAATTTATCAATTATTTACAGTATTTAAAAGTAAATCAATAATCAAGTGAAACAACAAGTTTTTAAATATTTAAAATCCTACTCCACTACTCCATTAGAAGTGGACAGGCTTATTGTTTCCGCATTTTTAAAAACGAACCATATAAAGGTGGTTAAAAATTCATTCATAAAATCATTAATAATTACAAGTGATAACATTGATGAATCTGAAAAACTAAAGGATTTTATTTTAGTTATTAAGTCCGAAATTCCAAAGTTCGATTTGGAAGCGCTAATTGAATTGTTCGAGTTTGTCATTTCCCCATCAGACAGAATAATAAATGGTGCTATTTACACGCCAAAATATATCAGAGAATACATTACAAATCGTGCTTTTTATGCTTTGAAGAGCAATTATAATCATATAAAAATTGCCGATATTTCTTGTGGTTGTGGAGGATTTTTACTTACTGCATCCAAGAAATTAAAAAAAGTTACGAAGTTGCCCTATAAATCAATATTTGCAAAAAACATCTTTGGGCTAGACATTCAAAACTATTCAACTACCAGAACAAAAATACTTCTATCAGTATTAGCAATATCTGAAAAAGAAGATGCAGAATTTTCATTTAATCTGTTTACTGATGATGCATTAACATTTGATTGGAAAAATCAATCAAAAGATTTTTCTGGATTTGATATGATATTAGGAAATCCTCCATATGTCTGTGCAAAAAATATGACTAAAGAAACAATTAATAAAATTCAAAAGTTTAAAGTTAGTAATTCGGGCAATGCTGATTTATATATTCCCTTTTTTCAATTAGGCATAGAGAACTTAAATCAAAACGGAGTACTTGGATTAATTACTATGAATAGTTTTTATAA
Organism: Gelidibacter salicanalis; assembly: GCF_016469035.1. GTDB lineage: Bacteria > Bacteroidota > Bacteroidia > Flavobacteriales > Flavobacteriaceae > Gelidibacter > Gelidibacter salicanalis_A. The sequence continues at coordinate 1,609 of NZ_JAEHJZ010000043.1, forward strand.
AAGTCTAAATGGTAGAAATCTTAGAGAATACTTTAAAACTAAAAGTTTAGGCTTTAAAATAATTGACTTTGGCACAGAGCAAGTATTCAAGTCCAAGAACACATATACTTGCATTTGTATCATTGAAAACAAGACTAAAAATTATATAAAATATTGCAAGAGAGAAAGCAAATTACTTCCGAAAAAAGAAAAAGAATTTAGCAAAATTCCTTATTCAGGACTTAATTCAAAAAGTGGTTGGAATTTAAATGACTTTGAAACAATATCTAAAATAGAGGCAACAGGCATTCCATTTGGGAATTTATTTAAAACCAGACACGGAATAGCTACTCTTAAAAATGACATATTCATATTTAATCCTATAAGGGAAGACGATGACTATTATTATTTGCAAAATGGAAGTTTGTTTCAAATAGAGAAAGGTATTTGTAGAGATATCATCAATGCTAATAAACTAAGTAGAACTGTAGGTCTAGATAATTTAAAGGAAAAAGTAATATTTCCTTATGACAACGAAACCAAGCCAAATTTACTTGATGAGGATTTTGTTATAAAAATGTATCCAAGAGCCTATCAGTATCTGAAAAAGAAAAAGAAAATTTTAGCAGGTCGAGACAAAGGGAAAGGAAACTATGAAAAATGGTTTGCATTTGGGAGAACTCAATCATTAGAGAAGATTGAAAATAAATTATTCTTCCCAAAAATGTCAGATAGAATACCAAGTTTTTTGATGGAATCTGATGAAAACTTACTTTTTTATAATGGGCAAGCTGTAATTGGGCATACTAATGAAGAAATGGTTCTGGCTAGAAAAATAATGGAATCAAAACTTTTTTGGTATTATGTTAAAACAACAAGTAAGCCCTACACTTCTGAATATTATTCATTCAATGGTAATTATATTAAAAATTTCGGTGTATGCGATTTAAATAAATCGGAATTAGACTTTGTAATAAATGAGAATAGTAAAGTTGAATTAGATAAGTTCTTTGAGAAAAAATATGACATTACAATTACTGAATGAAAAAGCCAACGCTAAAAGCCATACACATTTACAGTCGCAACAGCCAGCGCACCATCAAAACTGTAAAAGAGTATGACTTCGCCAACGCTAGCAAGTTTGCGGAAAAAGCCAGCAGGTAATAACTAAGCATATGGCGCGCCGATAGGCCAGCGCTATATGCTATGTTGACTGATCCGGGATTTGTAAATAAGGGGGAATTCGAGAAGTTTGCAGTGGGCCATGGAGAATTAGAACGATGTTTTACTGCACTTTATGGCACTCTTGATTTTAGAATGCTGCCCAGAAAAGTTTTTTCCGCAGTGATTTCCGTTGTTGGCTGTAGAGATCATCTGTTTTTTGTCTTTTTTCTTCGTTTTGGACACCAGTAGCCAGGGCTCTTTTTGGGCCATTTTAAGCATTGTACTTCAGCGGTTTACGGTCTATGATTTGTTCATGATTCTTTGGTGGACCGCGACTGCCAAAAGACAATAAGGTGACCAGGGTCTTCTTTTTACAACTTGGACAACAGTGGTGCAATGACTTTTCTTCTGCGATAAGAGGCTCTATTTGTGTGAGGCCCATGTCTGCCAACTGAAGCTGTAAAAGTGGTAATTTGTCTTTTTTCCAACTACTGCCCAAAAATCCATAATGTCGAATACGTGTAAATCCCTTGGGCAGGATATGGAGCTGAAAACGCCGTATAAACTCTTTTGTGTCCAGTGCCATCGTTGTTTTCTTCCCGCCTTTCCTGTACACCTTTAGACTGAATGTAACCGTCCCGTTCTCTTTATCGATTGCCAGGATGCGATGGTTGCTGATGGCTATCTTATGTGTGTACCTTCCCAAATATTCAATGACATGCTCTGGTCTGCCAAAGGGAGGTTTGGAATAGACCACCCAATTATGCTTGAACAAATCATCATATAGACTTTGTGGCAAATGGGGAAGTGCCTTTCGTAATTTTGACACAAAACGCCCTCTGTATTTACCGCTCATCGCTTCTACCGAGAACAGAAAATCATCCTTTCCCGTTCCCTTTTTCCAAAATCCCGCTTTTGAGACGCCTCCCTTGGGAACGATGCAGTGCAGATGTGGGTGCAATTGCAGGTTCTGTCCCCACGTATGCAGCACCGCGATCATGCCCAGTCTTGCACCCAGATGTTTGGGATTGTTGCCAAAGGCACATAGTGTTTCCCAGACGCTATCAAACAACACCCTGTAAAGCTCTTTGGGGTGTCGCAGTGCCACAGGGTTTAGTGTATCGGGAAGTGTAAAGACCACATGAAAATAGGGAACGTTCAAGAGTTCGCCTTCCCTTGCCCTGATCCACTCTTCGCGTTTGTGTCCTTGACAGGTCGGGCAATGCCTGTTCCTGTCCCGATAGCTATCGGGATTGTAACTGATGTGCAACGCGTGGCAACAATCGCATTTATCAATATGTCCGCCCATAGCTTTGGTTCGGCACCTTCTTATGGCCTGCAGGGCTCGGTAATGCCAAGAGGTCAGGCTCAAATTTCTGAGCTGTAGCTGCTCCATTTCTAAAATATCAGCCACCGTATGTTTGGGGCGCATTAATCGTAGAGCTTATCCAAAGGAGAAAACTTCGATCCACTGGGCAGATTGGCCACATGCAGATAGGTCAGGGTCATCTCGATATGCGCATGGCCCAAAAGTTCTTTTAGGCTGACAATGTCAACACCATATTCCAGCAAATGTGTCGCGAAGGTGTGCCTCAAGGTATGGGCGGTTATCTTTTTGGAACTGCCTATTTTACAGCGGTTTTCCTTGATGACCCATCGGATCCCATTGGTGGTCAACCCCCGAGCTACTCCATCTTTGGTGACCTGACTGTTGAAAAGATAGCCTTGAGGATTTTCCGTTCTGATATACTTCTTTAGTCCTCTGACCAGATATTTACTTAAAGGGACATAGCGGTCGATCTTCCCTTTTTTCTTGGGGATAAAGACCGTTCTGCGATCAAAATCGATGTCTGCCAGTTTGAGGTTGCACAGTTCGTAGCTGCGAAGTCCACAGCCATAGAGCATCCCGATGATCAAACGGTGCTTAAGATACTTGGGCGCTTTTAAAAGGCGCTTCACTTCTTCTTGACTCAGAACAATCGGCAATTTCAAATCCCGTTTGATCTGGGGCAAAGCTACCCGCTTGGCCTCCATGCCCATGACTTTGTAGGCGGCCCTGAGTCCAAAAATGGTGTGTTTAAAGAAACTTTCAGATGGGGTTTTGTGGAGTTTTTGGCAGTAATAAAGGTAAGACTGAATGTTTTCCACCGAAAGCGTTTCTGGGCTCTGTTTATAATGCAGGGCAAGATGTGC
>NZ_JAEHJZ010000422.1 GCF_016469035.1 Gelidibacter salicanalis
CCGGGCACATTTCGTCAAATTGTGAACGAGCTGCCTATTGACCGCTTCTTGGAGGCCATGCCAGGATCTATGCCCATATTGGAGTCGATCTACGCCAAACTGTACCTGGCCTCCGGGAGCGGGTCCAACATGATGGCCTTTGGCAAGCTGGACGAGCGATTCTCGCCCGAGTGTCTGGTGTGGCAAATAGTCCGCTTCTTTGCCTGCATGGACGATATCACCCCTCAGACAACAGGGTCAGTGGTCCGGATGGCCATGTGCGGACCGTGGGTGTCCACTTGCAAGAGACTGCTTCTAGTCCTT
>NZ_JAEHJZ010000423.1 GCF_016469035.1 Gelidibacter salicanalis
AACGACGAAAATGAAGACGGCGAACCGCTGGCAGGGCAGCAAGGGCATGAAAGCGCAGAGGATGAACAGGAATGATTGAACGCGGTAAATTTCGCTCACTGACGCTGGTTAACTGGAACGGCTTTTTCGCCCGGACATTTGACCTCGATTCACTGGTCACCACGCTTTCCGGTGGTAACGGTGCGGGTAAATCCACGACCATGGCCGCTTTTGTTACGGCG
>NZ_JAEHJZ010000424.1 GCF_016469035.1 Gelidibacter salicanalis
CGCTATTATGGATCGATTTCCTGAGGGAGGCTATGGCTCCGGTGACTGCAGCGGGAGGAATTATGGTTTGAACGCATTCAACCACGGTTGCCAGGTGGGCACTTTTCATGCCCAAACCCGTTTTGGGGCATTTTTGCATGCTTTGCCCCTAAATGAACTTTCGGGCATTTTTTGAGACGCACTTAATTTTTGGCATGCTTGATCGTTCTATA
>NZ_JAEHJZ010000425.1 GCF_016469035.1 Gelidibacter salicanalis
CGGTAAGAGTCGTCAGAAAATATCTCCCAATTTTCGAGCGACTTGTGTGCAATCCATGTTCTCGTTCAGTTCGTTCTGTATCCTTTTCTTTTTACTGTCGTTCATGAATTTGAACCTGTGCACCGTTCAATTAGCAGTTCCGACAACGAATGTGAGCTTTGAGAATTGCACCAAGCGTGTTTGAATGTGTCCTTTTTTTACGTGGTTTTGATCCATCCACCTGACTGTATACCAAGGAAACGCAATACTAATCCGATTACAATCCTCATAGGGATGGAAACTACCCAACCGCCCGGATATCGAGACCCGAAACTTCCGTCCCTCCTGCGAGC
>NZ_JAEHJZ010000426.1 GCF_016469035.1 Gelidibacter salicanalis
AAAGGATCAAGTTGTCGGTGTTAAAAGAAATACCAGCGAATAAAAAAAGGCGCTCTGCACATGCAAAGCGTCTCTTTTTATTTTGCGGCTTTATAATCAGGCTGCCTTTTTGCCCATACGTGATGTAAGAAGCGGAAAAACGGTGGCAGCATTGCAATGACGAGAATAATTCTGACGACTTGTACAGCCACAACAAAGGTAGAATCCTCGTGCAGTGTGACTGCTGTTGTTGCCATCTCTGCAATACC
>NZ_JAEHJZ010000427.1 GCF_016469035.1 Gelidibacter salicanalis
TGAAGACTATGGTGACATTGGTTACCAAGTCTCTGACCTTGTTTATCTACCTGAACGAGATCAAGACCGATCCACAGGTGTACCGAGACAAGTGCCATGCCATTCTCCAGCTTCTTTTGAATATCAGAGGACACCTCGGCGTGACCATGGCCATTTGCAACGAATTGGACGACTTGGAGATTTACACGAACTTCCACCGGATATTCTACCATCCCCAAGAGTCGGGGCTGAATCCGAGTGTGGCGAAGACGTTCGAGATCTACCA
>NZ_JAEHJZ010000428.1 GCF_016469035.1 Gelidibacter salicanalis
TTTTGTATTACAGGCATTTGGAGAGGCAGTTCATGGTGGCAAGAATTTAGTGCAAAGGGTAGGTTTCGAAAAAAGCGATGGAAAATCATTTAAAGAATGAAAATAACCATGAACTGGCTTAGTTGTAGGGGGACAAGTGACTCCGTGGTGCAACGGTAGCGCGTCCGACTCCGAATCATAAGGCCGCGTGTTCAAATCACGTCGGGGTCATCCTCTTGAAATTTTGCAAGCATCTTTTGAAATTACCAATATATTTTTGCCCAATTTTTGTTTCAGTTCTTCATGAGCCTTCATAGCTCTC
>NZ_JAEHJZ010000429.1 GCF_016469035.1 Gelidibacter salicanalis
CCACCATGGCGTCTCCAGCGTCACCACGCCGCTCGACGTTGCCCTCAAGCTCGCGGCCTACAAGTCGTTCTCCGACCTGTCGCCCGTGCTGCAGTTTGCAAACTTCACGGCAACTCAGGCACTTCTTGATGAAATTGGTGGCACCGCAACTTCCTGCATACATGTCATTGACTTCGATCTCGGTGTTGGCGGTCAGTGGGCTTCCTTCTTGCAGGAGCTTGCGCACCGCCGTGCTGCTGGAGGTGTGACCTTGCCATTGTTGAAGCTAACAGCTTTCGTGTCGACTGCTTCCCACCATCCATTGGAGCTGCACCTTACCC
>NZ_JAEHJZ010000430.1 GCF_016469035.1 Gelidibacter salicanalis
CGTAAGGTTGAAAACTGGTGATATAACTCATTAATCACTCTCCCTGTTTTGCGTTTGAAAAAAATAATGATCCACTCATTTTTGAAGACAGTTACTGCAATTGGAAGAAGGGGTTCAAAGAAGTTGGCCGAGACACTCTGTGGAGGTGATAAAGATAACTCAGGGGATGTGAAGTTATTCGAAGGTGCCATTTGTTTGTTTCAGTGTCTGGATATGTCAATAAGGGTGAGCTCTTGGCCATTATGGGTCCATCTTCGGCGGGA
>NZ_JAEHJZ010000431.1 GCF_016469035.1 Gelidibacter salicanalis
CAACTCCATTGCTGTGTGCGCGGTTGCCATGGAGGCTTGGAAGGCCTACCACAGCTGTGATGGAGCCAACGGGACCAGGAACCCAATTGGCAACCTCCTCTTCTCCAACAATTGTGAAAGGGGCACCAGGGCAGCAACTGGAGGTGCCATCCCTCTTCCCCTCATCTCAAAGGCTTTGTGTGGCATGCTACCACCATCTGGAATGGTAGCAAGGACCTGAGAGAAGCCCCCACCAAGGGAGCGGCCATGAAGGTGGCAAAGAACCTAGCCAAGACCGCCCCCATCTAAAGCTAAGGACAGAAAAGTGATAAATGTTGTGATAGTATTCTCGACTCAAATTTATTTACCTACTGACATCGACCAGCCTGGTCTCGAAATTTTTGATATAAAATTCTGACACTGTATACTAGTAGATATTACTAAAGTGTTTCTCGAATAAACTTAGATTACACACACACACACACACACACACACACACTATTGCCTAGCATTCATTGGCCAAGTGTTGTCTTCTGGGTATAAACCTATTTTAATTTGTAGGAATACACGATGACACACTGTAAGCAAAGTTGTTTCCATACAACATAACTGAGGTGAACCAATCAATCATCA
>NZ_JAEHJZ010000044.1 GCF_016469035.1 Gelidibacter salicanalis
TGGCAACTTCTCTTTTTTCCAACTGCTGCTCAAAATACCATAATGCCGTATTCGGGTAAATCCCTTGGGCAGGATATGGAGCTGAAAACGCCGTATAAACTCTTTTGTGTCCAGTGCCATCGTTGTTTTCTTCCCGCCTTTCCTGTACACCTTTAGACTGAATGTAACCGTCCCGTTCTCTTTATCGATTGTCAGGATGCGATGGTTGCTGATGGCTATCTTATGTGTGTACCTTCCCAAATATTCAATGACGTGCTCTGGTCTGCCAAAGGGAGGTTTGGAATAGACCACCCATTCATGCTTGAACAAATCATCATATAGACTTTGTGGCAAATGGGGAAGTGCCTTTCGTAATTTTGCCACAAAACAACCTCGGTATTTATCACTCATCGCCGCTACCGAAAACAGAAAATCGTCCTTTCCCTTTCCCTTTTTCCAGAACCCTGCTTTTGAGACGCCTCCCTTGGGAGCGATACAGTGCAGATGGGGATGCAGGCCCAGGTCTTGGCCCCAGGTGTGCAGTACGGCGATCATCCCTAGTTTGGCCCCCAGATGTTTGGGATTGTTCCCAAAGGCACATAGTGTTTCCCAGACGCTATCAAACAACACCCTGTAAAGCTCTTTGGGGTGTCGCAGTGCCACAGGGTTCAGTGTATCGGGAAGTGTAAAGACCACATGAAAATAAGGCACCGGAAGAAGTTCTCTCCTCCTGGCCGCAATCCACTGCTGCTGCTTATGTCCCTGGCAGGTGGGACAGTGCCGGTTACGGCAGGAATTGAACTGTAAGTGCAACTTCTTGCAGTTCATGCACCAGTCCAAACGTCCGCCAAGAGCCTTGGTGCGGCATTTTCTGATCGCATGTAGCGCCCGTTCATTCCAGCTCGTATGCGCTATTTTTTGCAGATGGTCCACTTCCAGGTTCAACACATCTGCGACTCTATGTTTGGGCTGCATCAGCTTTTGAACAAGGTGTCCAACGGACTGAACTTGACCGAACTCCCGGAGTTGCAGACCTGAAGGTACATAATGGTGGTCTCAATACGGGCATGCCCCAGCAGCTCTTTCAAGCTTATAATATTTAACCCGTCCTCGAGCAGATGGGTGGCATAGGAATGGCGAAGCGTATGGGCCGTAAACTTCTTTTGGGTGTTTACCTTTGAACGGCTTTCTTTAATGACCCACTGGATGGCTCTTGTGGTAAGGTCCCGTGCAGCACCGTCGTTTGTAACCTGACTGTTGAAAACATATTTTATGGGATGTTCGGTCTCAAAATACTTTTTCAGACCTCGAACAAGGTGAGCGCTAAGAGGAACATAGCGGTCTGTTTTTCCCTTTTTCTTTTTTATCAGCACAGTTCTGCGGTCAAAATCCAGGTCTGATCGCAACAGGTCACAAAGCTCATAACTGCGCAGGCCGCAACCGTAGAGCATGGCAAGAATCAAACGGTGCTTTAAGTATTTTGGAGCATTTAACAGCTCGCGGACTTCTTGTTTGTTCAAAACAACAGGAAGACTGTTTTGCCTTTTTATCTGTGGAAGCCCGATACGTTTTTTATCAAGTCCCAACACCTTATAAGTGGCCCGGAGTCCATAAATGGTGTGCTTAAAAAAGCTTTCTGATGGCGTCTTGTGAAGGTTTTGGCAATAAAAGAGATAGTCGTTGATCTGCTCTTCTGTAAGGTTTTCGGGGCTGCTTTTAAAATAGATCGCTAGATGGGCAAGGCAGCGCAGGTAGTTGTTTAAGGTGGTGGTTGCCTTACCGTTTATGGCAAAACTTTTTTCTAGGGCAACTGTTAGTGCTCTAAATTCGGGCACCTGTTCAAGGGCCGTTTCTAGAATGGTCTTCGCTTTTTTTTAAATACATTTTCTTAAGGTTTTTGTTGAGTCCTTAAGTTAATGTATTTTTATAACTAGCTAAAAAGCTTCCGAGGTACGAGGATTAGTTCAACAACGTATATAAGCCATTCACATAAACGTTGTGGTGCATTAAAACAAAACGCACAGATGGAAGACAACCATAAAACAAACAAAAAACTCCCAACTTGGATTCCAAAAGAAGACTTAGAATACAATTTCGAAAGGCAAGAACCAAACTACGAACATCATTTGTTCTGCGAATTTCTAAAAGAACAGGACACACCAAAAGCAAAGAAACTGCTTGAGGAAATGCAATTAATCGACAACAATGATGATTGGTTGTACCATCGACTTGACTTAAAGTTCAAGGCTCTTTTGAAAAGCTATTAGTTGACTATCAAGATTATCAAATTTATTTATTATTGCCGTTTTTTCCGAGGGAGTAACAATATTGATATTGCTTCTTAAACTTTTCAAAATTTCAGTCTGTAGTTTTAGAACTTTTATAAGTTCATTTGATTGTTTTGAATTCATAACTTTTATTTTACACCGATTTCATCTAAAAAACCATTAATGAAATTGGTCGTTTCCAAGAGTAAATTATTGAAAATTATATTTGAATGTTCCTCTACCATATCAGGGCAAGCCTTGTAAAGAATGTCGTCATAACCTAATGACGGCAAAGGATGAATAAAGCAATTGATATAAAATTGTTTAGGTATCATTTTAGAAGGGGAACCATGTAGAGGAGAAGTAAAAAATACGATTTCATCATAAGAATCTTGTATTACTGATTGTATAATATATTTTGAAATACCTACGTTTTCCGCCATTCGAATATAATTTTTGATTATGCTATTTCTTAAATCTTCTTCATGCCTCCAACCATGAGGGTTTTCGTAGAACATAGACCATGAGTCCTTTACGCCCTTTTTAATTTTATCAATGTTAGAATCGTAGATGTAGTCTTTTACAATTTTACTGGTTTCAGCATCAAACAAATTTCCTTTATAGAAACCTTCGGAATAATACATTAAATGTCCAACTAAAACACTGTTAATTATCATATCAAAATGCGGAGGTGGATTTAAAGGATGTATATAAGCTTTAATAATTTGGTCAAAGATTTCCCTAAAAGATTCACTCATTGCAATTACTAATTTGCTATTATTTGTTGGCATATGTTTAAAATTTTAACATTATTCCTTCAAGATTACTTTTGTAAATTGAAGCTCTGCTTCCATCGGGAGCAATTGAAATAAAATATTCGTTAAATGTATTGAGCTGACTTAAATCAGAATTGTTCACATCGGACTTCATTGTGCGGAACACAACAGTTCCGAAAATCTTTCTCCTTACCGATTCAATATAATAGATACCAGAATAATTATAATAAGGATAGATATTGACCACAAAAGAATCATCCAACCGTTCCATAGTTGCGGTCTCGATGGGTTTGAAACTGAAACCTTCCGTAAACTTAAATCTTGTATAATTGACTACCATATTGATTTATAAGCAAAGAACATTAAATATATAAAAAAAATAATTTATGGAATACCACACCAAGATAAAAAACTCAATCATCCAAAAGGGATTCTGAAAGAAGGTTTAAAAGCCTTTGAAAATTTCCATAAAGAAGTGTCAAAGCCTCATGATTAAAATCATTGTTAATATAGACATCAGCATTAATCTCGAACAATTTCAGTTCAACTTGTTTTATATAAGTTTTGGTGTCATCAAACGGAATATTATTATATAAAACCCTTATTTCGGCTTTACGCAATGGCATTCTATCAACGTACTTTTCTTGTAGAAAATTAAGGAACATTTCTGCAAACTTTTTAACTGCGTCCGATTTACTCATAAAACAAAATAACAATAATCAACACTACTAAAATAAGACAAAATGGAAACAGATAAACACCTAATATGGAAATATGCATACTTCGTCCAAAAACCATTAAAGACCAAAAAACAGATAAAGGAATATATGGAAGATTTGGGAATAGTATACTATGAAACAAAAGTGGAAATAACAATCGATGCGCTGAACGTAAACCTCAAAAAACTCAACAAAGAACACGAACTGTACGAAAAAATATTAGAGGCTAAAGAGAATGAAGTAACACACTTTAAGTTTTCTGTATAGCATAGTGCAAAAATATTTTCTTACAGTCTTTATACTGTTCTAACTCGTGTTCCTCAGTATCATCATATTTCTTCCCACAGAGCTTTTTGAAAATATCTAATAAAGTTATATAATTAAAAATCGGTGCAGAAGTCAAAATAGAATTTGGATGAAATTCCTCACAACTAATGCCAACCAACTTATTACCATTGTTCTCCAAGGAAAGTCTTTTGACCTCTTTACAGAATTCCAAATGTTCTATTGATAACATAATAAAATTTTTACCTAATTTAACAAAATTAAACAGAACGACAACAAAGAAGGAAATAACGCACCACAACAACTAAGGATTCGGCTCGCCGATAGGCCAGCGCTGAATCCTGTGTTGACGAATCCGGTTGGTTTGCCGTCTTATGGGTAAAACGTTAAGTTGAGTGGAGGATACTATGAAGTTGCGCTAGTATTTGTGTTGACAAAATGTATAGATCTAAATTATTGTCTACATTCTTTGCAGTTTTCTACTGGTTTTAGTTGACAATTGCTGGTTTTTATCGTTTAATTTTTACGTCAAGGCATAGCAGAGACAGTCCGCTTATGCAGAATAATTTTCAGGTACCCATATTCAATTTTCTATCTTTCAGTAAACGCGCCAATTCTCGGGAGGTCCACGATCATTGAACAAGAGTATCGTATGCAGTCTCCCTTTTTTACAGACAGGACATCGGCGGTGCAAAAGTGGCTCTTTTGTTCTGACAGGTTCCACCTTTACCGTAGCCAGTTCTGCCTGTAGTTTTGGCAACTTCTCTTTTTTCCAACTGCTGCTCAAAATACCATAATGCCGTATTCGGGTAAATCCCTTGGGCAGGGCAAAGCGCCTTACAGACTCTTGGCTCGACAGGGTCAAAGGGACTTTCTTGCCTGCACGACGGTAATCTTTGGCGGCAAAGGTCACACTTCTGTTTTCGCGATCAACATTAGTGATCCGATGGTTGCCAATGGCTATTTTGTGGGTATATCTGCCCAAATACTCAATCACATATTTTGGACTTCTAAAAGGTTGTTTGGCATAGACCACCCATTTTTTACCGAACACTTCATTGTAAACTTTTTGAGGGATTCTTAACTCACTTTTTCTAAGCTCTGCGATATATTTTGCCCTAAACACTTGGCTCATGGATTTTACGTTGAACAGGTAGTTGCCTTTGTTCTTTGCCTTTTTCCATTGTCCCGATCTGCTCAGACCACCTCCCGGAACGATGCAGTGCAAGTGCGGGTGCAGACTCATGTTCTGGCCCCAGGTATGCAGCACCGCAATCATGCCCATTCTCCCACCAAGGTGCTTGGGATTGTCACCAAATTGCTGCAAGGTCTGCCAGGCAGCCCTGAACAGGCTGCCGTACACTATTTTGCCGTGGCTCAAAGCGTAGCTGTTAAACTCGCTCGGAAGGGTAAACACCACATGGAAATAGGGAACGTTCAAGAGTTCGTCCTCCCGTGCCCTGATCCATTCCTCGCGTTTGTGTCCCTGACAGGTCGGGCAATGTCTGTTCCTGTCCCGATAGCTATCGGGATTGTAACTGATGTGAAGTCCGTGGCAACAATCGCATTTATCAATATGTCCGCCCATAGCTTTGGTGCGGCACCTTCTTATGGCCTGCAGGGCTCGGTAGTGCCATGAGGTCAGGCCCAAGTTTTTGAGCTGTAGCTGCTCCATTTCTAAAATATCAGCCACCGTATGTTTGGGGCGCATTAATCGTAGAGCTTATCCAACGGCGAAAATTTCGAACCACTGGGCAGATTGGCCACATGCAGATAGGTCAGGGTCATCTCGATATGCGCATGGCCCAAAAGTTCTTTTAGGCTGACAATGTCAACACCATATTCCAACAGATGCGTGGCAAAGGTGTGCCGCAGGGTGTGGGCGGTTATCTTTTTGGAACTGCCTATTTTACTGCGGTTTTCCTTGATGACCCATCGGATCCCATTGGTGGTCAACCCCCGAGCTACTCCATCTTTGGTGACCTGACTGTTGAAAAGATAGCCTTGAGGATTTTCCGTTCTGATATATTTCTTTAGCCCTCTGACCAGATATTTACTTAAAGGGACATAGCGGTCGATCTTCCCTTTTTTCTTGGGAACAAAGACCGTTCTGCGATCAAAGTCAATGTCTGCCAATTTCAGGTTGCACAGTTCGTAGCTGCGAAGGCCACAGCCGTAAAGCATTCCAATAATCAAACGGTGCTTAAGATACTTGGGCGCTTTTAAAAGACGCTTGACCTCTTCTTGACTCAGAACAATCGGCAATTTCAAATCCCGTTTGATCTGGGGCAAAGCTACCCGCTTGGCCTCCATGCCCATTACTATGTAGGCGGCCCTGAGCCCAAAAATGGTGTGTTTAAAGAAACTTTCAGATGGGGTTTTGTGGAGTTTTTGACAATAATAAAGGTAAGACTGAATGTTTTCCACCGAAAGCGTTTCTGGGCTTTCTTTAAAGTGCAAAGCAAGATGTGCCAGACATCGGAGGTAATTGTTCAGGGTGCTTTTGGCCTTGCCGTTAATGGAAAAGCTCTGCTCCAGTCTGTTCTGGAGTGTGCTGAAACCCGCTACTTCCTCTAAATTGCGTTCAGCAATGGTTTTACTTTTTTTTAAACATGATATTAGATTTAATATTTAGCTACAAATTAATAAATCTATTACATTTACACTAACGTCGACCGATCTGCGCTTTTCAGGAGGGCTTCCGACCGGTAGGGAGGATTTGTTCAACATCGTATAACAGCAAATAGCGGGTATTCTGGTGAAAAGTGTTATTTTAGAGACCAATTAACAAATAACAAAACCGACAAGTTCGCGTCCTTACTCCACGCCACTTGCGTTATACAAGACCGTTAGCAAAAATTTGAAACCAACCGATATGAACAAAATAATTCTAACATCAATAAGCATAATTTTTGGTTTCAATTCAATTTTCGGACAAACGAACGAAGAAAAATATGCGAAAGATGTGAAATCAATAGATGCAATAATAAATGCATATTACGATGTTGTTTCAGGTTCTAGTAGTGAGCCTTGGGAATTTGAAAGAGATAAATATATTCATTCAGAAAATGCAGTTATAACAAGACTGGACGAAAATGGAAAAGCGGAATCACATACTCTTGAAGCGGAATATATACCAATCGGATTATCACCAAAAGTCGACTTTTATGAAAAAGAACTTAAAAGAAAAGTTAGTAAATATGGAAATATTGCACAAGTTTGGAGTGCATTTGAAATACGAACTGACCCAAAAACTGAATCAAATATTCGAGGACTAAATAGCGTCCAACTTCATTATGAAAATCGAAGATGGTTTATAGACAGTTGGACTTGCGAAATGGAATCTGAAAAGAATAATATAGTAACTGAATTTTTGAATAAGGAATAAAAAACTTTTGCTAATAACTAAGGATTCGGCTCGCCGATAGGCCAGAGCTGAATTTTGTGTTGACGAATCCTGTTGGTTTGCCGTCTATGGGTAAAACGTTGGGTTGAGGGAAGGATACTTGGAGGTTGTACTGTGATTGATGTGGTCAAGTGTGTACATACGTGGTGGTTACTTATAGGAAAGTATCTTTCTAATTTTGCTGGCTCATAAAATAAAAAGAGCTTTGGTTAAATTGTATCCTATCCTTAAAAGTAATATGTTTGATAGGAACATATAATACGTATAGGCGCAACTTATTACGTCTATACATGTGTTGCCATTAATTCCTGAAAAATCAGTCTTCGCATTAAAAATTGTTCATAAATTTGGATCATGTTACCTTTTTAGGTAACTTTACCCATAACTTAACGACTAACAAATTGAGCGAATTTAAAAGGGAGATAGGATTTTACGAAAACCACTTTAAGGATTTCTATTTAAAACAGTCGCTCCTTGTACGTAAGAAAATAGATTGGACGCTTTTAGTTTTGAGAAGTACTCGAATTGTTCCAGAAAAATTCTTAAAAAATCTCACGAATACAGATGGACTTTGGGAAGTGCGGATTTCAGCAGGAAACGGAATATTCCGAATTTTCTGTTTTTTCGATAAAGGGAATTTAATAATTCTGTTGAGCGGATTTCAAAAGAAAACTCAAAAAACCCCAAAAAAAGAAATTAAAAAAGCAGAACGATTAAAAAAGGAATATTATGATAACAGATAAAAGAATCACATCGTTTGATGACCATTTGGACGAACAGTACGGAAAAGTCGGAACTGAATCTCGTCAGGAATTCCAAGAAGAATTTGAGACATTTAAAATTGGTGTTCTAATTCAAGAAGCAAGAAAGAAACAGCATTTAACGCAACAACAGCTTGCCGAAAAAGTTGGAACTACTAAAAACTATATTTCTCGAATTGAGAATAATGCGAGTGATATTCGACTTTCAACTTTGATGAGAATAATCCGAGAAGGTTTGGGCGGAAGTTTAAAATTATCACTAGACGTTTAAAATAAAAAAAAGTACTAATGGCAACAAAAAAGAAGCATTCGGCCCGCCGATTACTCCCTTCGCTCATGAGTAAGTTGGCCAGAGCNNGTTTGCCGTCTATGGGTAAAATGTTGGGTTAAGGGAAGGATATTTGGAGGTTGTGCTGTTTTTGGGCGGCCAAGTAGTATAGAACCCTCTTGTTCTATAACTTGTTAAGTGCTTTGCCTGTGGTTTGAATTTAGGATACCTGGTTTTTATTGTTTAATTTTAAAGTTGGGGCTTATTTGGCCCCCAATTAGTTGGGAGTGCTATTTTAGATTACAAATTTATACATTTGAGATGTGAGCTATAAGAAAGGGATGCTTTTCAGGAATCAGGTATATTTGAGAAGGACAAACAGAAATGGCATGGGGTATATATGTCACTCTACTGAAAATTCCATTCAAACTAATATTATTCAGAAATTTTACTTAGATTTGTATCCAAGTAGATACAATGCATATGTTCTTTATTGAGAAAACAACTGACTTTGACAAATGGCTGAAAAAGTTAAAAGACTTTAAGGCGAAGGCAAAAATCTTATTTCGAATTCAAAAATTAGAAACTGACGAACATTTTGGTGACAGCAAGCCAGTCGGCGAGGGTATTAGAGAACTGCGAATCAATTTCGCGAAAGGTTATCGTGTTTATTTCAAAGAAAAAGACGGAAAGATTATTGTATTACTAATTGGTTGGGACAAATCGACACAACAGAGAGACATTTCAAAAGCGAAAGAAATCTGGAAAAAATTAAACAAATAGAAAAATGGAAACTTCAAAATTCGAAATTGCGGATTATTTAGAGAACAAAGAAATGATTGCCGAATATCTCAATACTGTTTTGGAAGAAGGAAGCAATGCTGATGTAATAAATGCGATTGGACATATCGCTAAAGCTATCGGAATGACAAAGATTGCGGAAGAAACTGGAATGAGTAGACCAAGTTTGTACAAAGCACTATCTGATGGGGCTAAACCTCAATTTGAGACAATAATGAAAGTGTTGAAAGCAATCGGTGGACAAATTCAAGTGAATCCAACTTCCGTCTAAAAAAGAATAATGCACCACAATAACTAAGAATTCGGCTCGCCGATTACTCCCTTCGGTCATGAGTAAGTTGGCCAGAGCTGAATTTTGTGTTGACGCATCCGGTTGGTTTGCCGTTTGTGGGTAAAACGTTCACTTTAGGGAGGGATAGTTGGAGATTGTGCTGTGATTGATTTGGTCAAATCACAACTTAAATCCGAAAAAAATCATACTCATGAAAACGGTGAGAAACGGTTACAAATTATTACGAACGATTACGAACGATTATCCCTTGAACAAAAAAAGATACTATTATTTCTAATAGAAAATGAAAAGATAACTCGTAGAGAAGCTACAAACTTGATTGATGTTGGGAGTACAAAAGCTTATGAAATTTTGAATACAATGGTGAAAATAGAACTAATTACTATGTTTAAAAAGGGAAGAAGCAGTTATTACCTATTAAAAAACAGCTAATGGACCGCACTGGCTCAGCGTTTCAGGTGTGCTTGAAAGTTTTAAAGATAGAAAACACTCAGTTCATTGCGGGTCGCCTTATTCTTCAGGACTTGGAAGATGTGAACTAATCGATTTGAATATAACTTTATAATCATATAGCCAACAGATCATTTGTGGAAATAAAGATTTACTATCTTAGCGACATAACGCGGATATAGACAATTACCTATATCCAATTATTGTGCATAATGCGGAAATCGTGCTAAAATTGAACATTTGAACTAAAAAAGCCATCGCACAAACAGCACATTTATTTTTTCCAACCGCCTAAAAAAGCCAACACTTAAAAAAATAAAAGAGCTGTTTTTCGCGCACGCTCGAAAAAAACGATACATTAGGAAAATGCAAAGCGAAGAAGAAATCTTAAAAATAAAAAAAGTAAAAAATACCGCAGTCCGCACTGTGGTTTTACGTCATCTTTTAAGTCAAGAAAAAGCCCAATCTCTAAAGGACATTGAAAACGCATTAGCCTATACGGACAGAAGTTCGATTTTCCGAACTTTAAAAACTTTTGAGGAAAACAAAGTGATACACAGCATCGAAGATGGTTCTGGAATGACAAAATATGCGGTTTGTGCCAAAGGTTGCAACTGCGACCCAAAAGACTTGCATTATCACTTTTATTGTACAAATTGCAACAAAACATTTTGTCTTTTTGACCTTCCTGTTCCAAATATAAAATTACCTGAAAACTTCAAACTGCAACAGGCAAATATGGTCGTAAAAGGGTTATGCGACAATTGCAACAAATAATCGTTGCAATCGAGTTGCACTAAAAGGAATTTACATTTGCACTATTCTTAAAAACAGAATAAGCAGATGGCAAAAACATTTTTAACTTCACTTTTTTTCGCATTATCTTTTATTTCTTTCGCACAGAACAGCGATATTTCTATTTCGATTACTGATTCAGAAACCAACGAACCATTACTTGGAGCAACCGTTTATTTTGAGGAAATTGAAAAAGGAGCAGTTACCGATTTTGACGGAATTGCAACCTTTACAGAAATTCCGAATGGAAATCATATCATCAAAATTTCATACGTAGGTTTTAAAACCATAGAAACAGCTATTGAAGTTGGCACTAAAAAAACGTTCACTTTCAAACTTGAATCTGGTGGAAATGAACTGGACGAAGTAGTCATACAATCTTCACGAAGTACGAGAACCATCAAGAAAATTCCAACGAGAATAGAATTTATTGGAGCAGAGGAACTAGGCGAAAAAGCGGTTATGAACCCAACCAATATTTCAATGGTACTTCGAGAAAGTACAGGAATACAAATGCAACAAACCTCATTAAGTAGTGGAAATACAAATATTAGAATTCAAGGGCTTGATGGTCGGTATACACAACTTTTGAGAGACGGTTTTCCGCTTTTTGGCGGTTTTTCAAGCGGTTTAAGTATTTTACAAATTCCACCTTTAGACTTGCAACAATTTGAAATAATCAAAGGAAGTGCTTCAACACTTTATGGTGGTGGAGCAATTGCAGGTTTAATAAATATGGTGTCAAAAACACCAGACGAGGAACCAGCTTTGGACATTATGTTAACACAAACACAAGCTTTGGGAAGTACTGCAAACGTATTTTACAGCAAACAAAATGAAAAATTTGGTATTTCACTTTACGGTTCAGGACATTATCAAAAAGCTTATGACCCAGAAGATGATGGTTTTAGTAATTTACCAAAAACCAAATCTATTTCATTTAACCCAAAATTCTTTTATTATCCATCTGATAAAACTACGTTTTGGTTTGGTCTAAACGGAACGTATGATGACAGAATTGGAGGAGATATTACAAAAATTGAAAGTGGCGAAAATGGAATTCATCAATACACAGAGGAAAACGTGTCGAAAAGATTAAGTAGTCAAGCAGTTTACAAAACTCAAATGGATTCTATAAGTTCTTTCAACATTAAAAATAGTGTATCATTTTTCGATAGAAATTTAACGGTTCCTGATTTTAGTTTTGGTGGTAAACAAACCAATACATTTACCGAAATTAATTATCAAAGAGAAACTTCAAAAGCAGATTGGATTTTTGGAGCAAATTTATACACTTCAAACTTTGATGAAAATGATGATGCAACATTACAACGTGACCAAAAAGACATTACTTATGGAATGTTTGCCAACAACATTTATGACCTATCCGATAATTGGATTTTAGAAACAGGATTGCGAGCAGATTACAATACTGATTTTGGCTTTTTTCCACTTCCAAAAATCTCATTACTTTATAAAAATGATAGTGGATTTTCGAGCAGAATTGGTGGTGGTTTAGGATACAAAATTCCAGATATTTTTACCGAAGAGGCTGAATTTATCCATTTTGAAAATGTGCTTGGCATTGATAAGTCTTCCTTAAAAGCAGAACGTTCTTATGGTGTAAATATTGATTTTAATTATCAAACACGTTTATTTGAAACCATTGGTTTTTCCATTAATCAACTTTTTTATGTTACAGCTATTTATAACGGATTGTTATTGAATAGTACAAATAACGGTTTATTTGCATTTGAAAATGCAACTGATGAAATAATAAGTAAAGGAGCAGAAACCAACATAAAATTTACTTACAAAGATTTTAGATGGTTCTTAAATTATGCACTTATTGACACCAAACTAAACTATTTAGCTGGAAACCCACAAAAACCTTTAACTGCGAAACACAACACAGGAAGTGTATTAATGTACGAATCAGAAAAATGGCGAATAGGCTATGAAACGTTTTATACTGGAAAGCAGTTTTTGTCGAACGGAACAGAAACAACAGATTTCGTTACAATGGGTTTTGTGGCAATGCGTAATTTTAAATGGGGAACAACATTTGTAAATTTTGAAAACTTCACAGACAGAAGACAAAGCAGATTTTCGCCATTGGTTTTGCCACCTCACGAAAACCCAGTTTTTCCAGAAATATATGCGCCAACAGACGGTTTTATTTTTAGCGTTGGTGTAATCATTAAACCTTTTGGAAACGAAGACGAAGATTAAAATGGAAAAAACACTTTTTGAAATAAGCAAAATGGATTGTCCATCAGAGGAAAATCTAATCCGAATGAAATTGGACGGAATTTCAAGTATCGCAAATTTGGACTTTGATATTCCGAACCGAAAATTGACCGTTTTTCATAACGGAGAAATGGACAAAATCGAGAAGTCAGTTATCGAACTGAATTTGGGCGGAAAGAAAATCTCTACTGAACAAACCAACCAAACGGAATTTGAAGAAAACAAAAACCAAAAAAAGCTACTTTGGTCTGTTCTTGTCATAAATTTTGCTTTTTTCATCATTGAAATGACAACTGGAATCATATCAAAATCTATGGGACTTGTTGCCGATAGCTTGGATATGCTTGCGGACAGTTTCGTTTATGGAATTAGCTTGTTTGCGGTTGGCGGAACGTTGATTAAGAAAAAGCGGATTGCAAAACTTGCTGGATATTTTCAAATAACACTTGCGATTATTGGATTTGTGGAAGTTTTAAGGAGATTTTTCGGAGACGAGAAACTTCCGAATTTTTCAACAATGATTATCGTTTCGATTTTTGCACTTATTGCGAACGGAATTTGCCTTTATATTTTACAAAAGTCAAAAAGTAAAGAAGAAGCTCATATGAAAGCAAGTATGATTTTCACCTCGAATGACGTGATTATTAATTTAGGAGTAATAATCGCAGGGATTTTGGTAAATTGGTTGAGTTCCAATAAACCTGATTTGATTATCGGAACAATCGTTTTTATTTTGGTAATTCAAGGTGCATTTAGAATATTGAAATTAAGTAAATAAAATAAGTACTAACCACAATAACCAAGAATTCGGCTCGCCGATTACTCCCTTCGGTCATGAGTAAGTTGGCCAG
>NZ_JAEHJZ010000432.1 GCF_016469035.1 Gelidibacter salicanalis
CTTCAGTGAGCCGTTTAAGCATTTGTAAAGCATGCCAGATGATTCTGTCCAAGACTTCCAAACTGTTATAGGTGGAATGCTCTTCATCCAGAACGGAGTACTGCACGTCCCTTGAGTCAATTTCCTTCCCACCCTGGATTCCATCCACTTTTGTTCCCTTGAGGCTTGCTACAGCCAAACAATCAAAATCCTCTCAAGACAATACTTTTGGTGCAAAACCTGAAG
>NZ_JAEHJZ010000433.1 GCF_016469035.1 Gelidibacter salicanalis
AAGCCTCGTGCCAAGCTAATGATCAAGACGATTTGATCTGCACTTTCTGGGTGTTTTATGAACAGATATGTTAAAGTAATAATCAGCAACTGATGAGGAGGAGCCCATGAGAGTAAGAAAAACCAGCGTGCCTAATAGCACAGTGAAATCTCCCGCAGCCCATAAACGAGTGCTGAAAATCCTCAGCTCAGACACGGTACGCTCTGAGTATCAGGATGCTTTGAAGTTTGCAGTGTGGTTCAACACACGCAGATGTAAAAGTGGCGGAGGCATCCTTCCCGCAAATATTGTTAAAACAGTTGAAAAA
>NZ_JAEHJZ010000434.1 GCF_016469035.1 Gelidibacter salicanalis
TTCCGAAACAACAGTTGGTAAACTCTCAGCCAAAACTGACATTTCACAGATGCATTAAAACTCCGACCTGCACACTGCACATCGTCCTTCTGGCTTACGGAGCATTATGTGCTTATGAGCGTTATGTACACCAATATTGGTCAGAATGGCGGGGGTAAAGTGGGGCATGGTCCTTAAGTAGGTACCCTCTAATGACGTTATGGTT
>NZ_JAEHJZ010000435.1 GCF_016469035.1 Gelidibacter salicanalis
TCCTACATATAAAAATAGGTTTATTTGCCTCAGAGTCAACACTTAGCATACGAATACTAGTCAATAGTGTCAGGGCCATTTATAAATAAAATATGCACATTAATAAAAACAAAGATGCTGTAAATAACATTGCAGCAAACTAAACAAAACAGAACAACTCAATAATGGGACCACACTAAATGTTTCAAAGCCTAAACAAGCAATACATCTTTACAAAACTAACGCATAATAAATGTTAAAAAACTTTACTAAACACAATTATTGTAAACAAAGCAAAACACAGCAAATATTCACTTAACAAAATGAAACTCAACAAAAGGCTCTAAATAATAAAAAAAAATCACACGTATCATCATATAAATCGTACAAATCAAGTAAGAACAACAGCCAACAACAGAACTGTTATATACTG
>NZ_JAEHJZ010000436.1 GCF_016469035.1 Gelidibacter salicanalis
AGACTGGATCTAGATCGAGAATCTAGACCTTATATTCTAAGGATTTGCTTCTCATTCTCGTGCTTGAGTCTAGATTCAATCTTTTCATCACCTTCCGGCAATATGGCACAACCTCCACAATGGGCTCCTGAAGGCACTCTGGACTCTAATATCTCATTCGTGCTGCATTCCTGTCTGCTGCTCACCAAATGCCAGCCGGATACTGCGAGCCCACGGATCTTTGGCAAATCCCCACCAGAGCTACACTCATGAATTGGTCTGAAAACACTCCCCAATGGGCTTCTGATCATTCCAATGCCTTTGGCTG
>NZ_JAEHJZ010000437.1 GCF_016469035.1 Gelidibacter salicanalis
AGCGGGCGTGGCTGTGCTGACTGGGCCTGAGCACCGCTTCAGCTTTTTTAACGGGCCCCTTCAGGCAGTGGTCGATAACCGGGCCCGGCTAGACCGCCCGCTGGCCGAGCTTTTTCCGGAGTTAGTTGAGTCCGGATTTGTGCGCCGGATGGATGAGGTGTACGCCACTAGCCAGCCGTTTCAGGGGCTGCGGCAGCCGGTCTGGCTTCATGCCACGCAGGCGCACGATAG
>NZ_JAEHJZ010000438.1 GCF_016469035.1 Gelidibacter salicanalis
AATTGGCGAGCTCGGGCACCCTCGATGGTAGTTTTTCGACTGGGATCATGATTTAATATCGCCCTTACCCACCATTGCAGTTGCATCCATTATCCTGCCAAAGATCACGTCCGACACGAAGATTAAAAATTGACAATCAGATGACATAGTTGCTTGAAATACGTGTAGCTACTTAAAGTTGTGGTACAAGCCTGAGAATATGTT
>NZ_JAEHJZ010000439.1 GCF_016469035.1 Gelidibacter salicanalis
CGTAGGTAAGAGCACATTGTGTGTGTGTGTGTGTAAACGCACCTTCTGGAGGTTTCGTGTTCTACACCATGGAACCCCCATGGTGAACACAGGGCCCACTGATGTTATTAGCTGATTGAGCTAGTCGCCGTGCGGCCCCGTCCAATCCAGCTCCAATCACTACTTTAATTTGTGGGGAACCAGAAGGGACCCTTCCTGATGATCGAGGCCACACCTGTGTTCCTGACCCTCAACGACAAAGGTTACAGGGAGTCGCCATTCCCTCCCTCTCAGTACTAGAAGAAAGTCTGGAGTGCCGAAAATTTATTTAATCGATCTGCGGCCTTTCAGCATGGCACACTCGTACTTTACTCACCACTACTGTACAACATTCAATCTCCATGATTGGATTTGATTCAAGTATTTTAATGTGCATGTTATGGACAATAATTCAAAACCCCTGCACCATCAGCATCTTCCATGTACAATTCCACAGTACCTTGTATACGATCTTATCGCAGTGGGGATGACTGATAAAACATCTACGCAAGGAAGTTG
>NZ_JAEHJZ010000440.1 GCF_016469035.1 Gelidibacter salicanalis
GGGAATCGAACTGCCGACCTTCACTCCCGCAGACCTCTTCGCTGACCACTTCACCATTCAATCTGTCATAACCAATATCGGTCGAATTCCATAATGATTTAGGCCTACTTCTAGCCGATTAGGTACGAACCAATTGGTGCGAGTGCCGGGAAATCGCTAGCACTTGGCTTCTTAATGGCATCCGTTCCCTCAGTTAGCTCGGAATTTTATCGTCATAGAGGTTGTGTTTGGGCCCATGTTATTGTTATCACATTTGG
>NZ_JAEHJZ010000441.1 GCF_016469035.1 Gelidibacter salicanalis
AGACTCTCCTTAAGGTAAACATCTTCAGTAACTATGAATGGTATTGCTACTAGATTCGAATAAATTTAGCGCACTAAATGGCTTTTATGTCCACGAAATTGAAGTGATATCCAAGCAAATCATTTTGAGACGGTTTTATTTTTAGGTCTCGCTTGTCCTTTATTGAATATATTGCATTTTCATAAGAGACTCTCCTTAATGTAAACATCTTCATAAACTATGAATGGTATTGCTCCTATTTTCTAATAAATAGAGCGTTTTAAATGGCTTTTATGTTCACGAAATTGAAGTGATATCCAAGCAAATCATTTTGAGACGGCCGAATGTTAGGTCTCGCTTGTCTTCTATTGAATAAATTGCATTTTCAAAAGAGACTCTCCTTATGGTAAACATCT
>NZ_JAEHJZ010000045.1 GCF_016469035.1 Gelidibacter salicanalis
AATAACTAAGAATTCGGCTCGCCGATAGGGCAGAGCTGAATTTTGTGTTGACGAATCCGGTTGATTTGCCGTCTATGGGTAAAACGTTGGGTTGAGGGAAGGATATTTGGAAGTTGCTCAGTGATTGATTTGGTCAGAATGCATAGAGTTCAATTATTTTCTGACATTCTCCGTGGTTTTTTAGTGGTTTCAATTTACAATCTCTGGTTTTTATCGTTCAATTTTAAAGTTAATGCATAGCAGGGCCAGTCCGCATGTGCAGATAATTTTTAATTACTCCTATTCAATTTTCTATCTTTCAGTAAAACTTGCCAATTCTCGGGAGGCCCACGATCATTGAACAACAAAATAGTATGCAGTCTCCCTTTTTTACAGACAGGGCATCGGCGGTGCAAAAGCGGTTCTTTTGTTTTTAGAGGATCCCTCTTTACCGTAGCCAATTCGGTTTGTAGTTTTGGCAACTTCTCTTTTTTCCAGCTGCTGCTCAAAATACCATAATGCCGTATTCGGGTAAATCCCTTGGGCAGGATATGCAGGGCAAAGCGCCTGATAAACTCCTGGCTTGACAGGGTCAAGTCGACTTTTCTTCCTGCACGTCGGTAATCTTTGGCATTAAAGCTCACGCTTCTGCTTTTACGATCTACATCTGTGATCCGATGGTTGCTGATCGCTATTTTATGGGTATACCTGCCCAGGTATTCAATTACATATTTTGGGCTTCTAAAAGGTTGTTTGGCATAGACCACCCATTTTTTACCGAACACTTCATTGTAAATTTTCTGAGGGATCTTTATGTCACTTTTTCTAAGCTCTGCGATATATTTTGCCCTGAACACTTGGCTCATGGATTTTACGTTGAACAGGTAGTTGCCGTTATTCTTTGCTATTTTCCATTGTCCTGATCTGCTCAAACCACCGCCCGGGACAATGCAGTGCAAGTGCGGGTGTAAACTCATATTTTGACCCCAAGTATGGAGCACTGCAATCATCCCCATTCTCCCACCAAGGTGCTTGGGATTGTCACCAAACTGCTGTAAGGTCTGCCAAGCAGCTCTGAACAGACTGCCGTACACTATTTTGCCGTGGCTCAATGCGTAACTGTTAAACTCGCTTGGAAGAGTAAACACCACATGAAAATAGGGAACATTCAAAAGTTCGCCTTCCCTTGCCCTGATCCACTCTTCGCGTTTGTGTCCCTGACAGGTCGGGCAATGCCTATTCCTGTCCCGATAGCTATCGGGATTGTAACTGATGTGCAACGCGTGGCAACAATCGCATTTATCAATATGTCCGCCCATAGCTTTGGTTCGGCACCTTCTTATGGCCTGCAGGGCACGGTAATGCCAAGAGGTCAGGCTCAAATTTCTGAGCTGTAGCTGCTCCATTTCCAAAACGTCGGCTACCGTATGTTTGGGGCGCATCAGTCGTAGAGCTTGTCCAGTGGAGAGAACTTCGAACCACTGGGCAGATTGGCCACATGCAGATAGGTCAGGGTCATCTCGATATGCGCATGGCCCAAAAGTTCTTTTAGACTGACAATGTCAACGCCATATTCCAACAGATGCGTGGCAAAGGTGTGCCGCAAGGTGTGGGCGGTTATCTTTTTGGAACTGCCTATTTTACTGCGGTTTTCCTTGATGACCCATCGGATCCCATTGGTGGTCAACCCCCGAGCTGCTCCATCTTTGGTGACCTGACTGTTGAAAAGATAGCCTTGGGGATTTTCCGTTCTGATATATTTCTTTAGCCCTCTGACCAGATATTTACTTAAAGGGACATAGCGGTCGATCTTCCCTTTTTTCTTGGGGATAAAGACCGTTCTGCGATCAAAATCGATGTCTGCCAATTTGAGATTGAAAAGTTCGTAGCTGCGAAGTCCACAGCCGTAAAGCATTCCAATAATCAAACGGTGCTTGAGGTATTTGGGCGCTTTTAAAAAACGCTTCACTTCCTCCTGGCTCAAGACCGTTGGCAGTTTTAAATCGCGCTTGATCTGCGGCAGGGCCACGCGCTTGGCCTCCATCCCCATAACTTTGTAGGCGGCCCTGAGTCCGAAAATGGTATGCTTGAAGAAACTTTCAGAAGGCGTTTTGTGAAGTTTTTGGCAATAATAAAGATAGTCCTCAATCTTTTCCACCGAAAGCTTTTCCGGGCTTTCTTTATAGTGCAGGGCAAGATGTGCCAGACATCGGAGGTAATTGTTCAGGGTGCTTTTGGCCTTGCCGTTAATGGAAAAGCTTTGCTCCAATCTGTTCTGGAGTGTACTGAAACCCGCTACCTCCTCAAAAGCACGTTCAGCAATGGTTTTACTTTTTTTTAAACATGATATTAGATTTAAAATTTAGCTACAAATTAATAAATCTATTACATTTACAAAAACAACATCCGATCTGAAAGGTGCAGGAGGGCTTCCGACCGGTAGGGAGGATTCGTTCAACACAGTATAAAATTAATACGGGTTTAGTGCCTATTTATACAGTTTTGCCTTTTAATTATCTTTAGTTAGTATCGGGTGGCTACTGCTTATTAATCCCGTACTAATCTTATACAAACCGTTAGCTGTAATGCAAAAAAAACTTCACGAACTAAATGACAACATCGGAAAAATTTAAAGTTTGGTTAGAAACGATTTATATTTCAAAAAAAACAGGAAAACCTTTAACTACAGGAACTCAATATGTAACTGGACTAAATGCTCTAAATAAAAATCTGAATTTAATTGGAGATGGAATTTATGACATAAATACTGATTTAGGAAAAATTCGAGAATTAATAGATAAGCCAGAAAATTGGCATAAGGATTACTCAAGTCATTTTAATGCATTCACAAAATTCAGAGATTATTATATTGAACGAAATGACAAAAGCAAAAGACCTTTACAAAGACAAATAGATGTTTTTAAAAGGCAACAAGTAGAAATTTCCGCAGTAGAAAAAACAATTAAACACTTTGAGGAATTAGATTATATTGTAATTTCGAAAGAAAAGGATAATGTTGGTTGGGATTTAGAAGCATCGAACGACAAAGAAACTTTGCTTTTAGAAGTTAAAGGACTTTCTGGAAAAATAGTTTCTATCGAACTAAGTCCTAACGAATATCAAAAATCGAATGAATATAAAAACAAATATAAATTGTGTATTGTAACAAACGCATTGTCTGAACCAAAGCTTGAAATCTTTAGTTATCATTCTGAATTAAATTATTGGACAAATATTGAGAATGACAAGTTAATTATAGAAGAAAGAATTGGTGCGAGAATCTACAAGGAGTAAGCACTACAGCTAATAACTAAGAATTCGGCTCGCCGATAGGCCAGAGCTGAATTTTGTGTTGACGAATCCGGTTGGTTTGCCGTCTATGGGTAAAACGTTGGGTTAAGGTAAGGGTGTTTGGAAGTTGTGCTGTTTTTGGGTGGCCAAGTAGTATAGAACCCTCTTGTTCTATAACTTGTTAAGTGCTTTGCTTGTGGTTTGAAGTTGGGATCCCTTGTTTTTGCTGTTTAATTTTAAAGTTAGGGCTTATTTGGCACCCAATTAGTTGGGAGTGCTATTTTTGATTTCAAATTTATATATTTGAGAACGGCAAACAGAAATGGCATGGGGTGGATAGGGGGTATATATGGCTCTCTGTGTTATATATTACCTGCAATTTAAAAGCCAATATTATGCAAAAAACAATTACAAGAATTTGGCACGGAAAAGTCAAAAAAGAGCACTCAGAAGTCTATAAAACTTATGTTGAAGAAACAGGTTTAAAGAATTACCAGGAAGTGAAAGGAAATCTTTCAGCTAAAATTCTACTTCGGTTTGAAGACGATATTTGTCATATGTTGACGGTCACAGAATGGGATTCTTATGATAGCATTAAGATGTTTGCTGGGAAGGATTTTGAAAAAGCGAGATATTATCCAGAAGACAAAAAATATCTATTGGGTTTTGAAGAATTTGTAACCCATTATGAAACTTATGTCTATGAGAGCTGAAATCCATAGAATTGTGAATTTATTAAAAAGCGTTCATTATGGTAATTGTTGGACAGGAGATAATTATGAAACTATTCTTGCTGAAATAAATCCAAATGATGTAAATTTAAAAATAGATGGTTTTAATAACACAATTCATCAAATTGTAAGACATTTAATTACGACGGATATTCTAATTATTGAAAGAATCAAGGGGAACAATATCGAATTAAGCACAGAAGAAAATTGGCCATCACAATCTCGTTTGAAAAGTGTCGATTGGGCCGATAGCCTGAAGCTAAAGAATGATACTTTTAAAAATCTTATAAATCACATCGAAGAATTCGAGGACAACCAACTTAACAATAACCCATTTCCAGAATTCTCACCTTGGTATATACAATTCCACGGAATTGGTGAGCATCTACATTATCATATGGCACAAATAAAATTGATAAGCATATACCAAAAAACTTCGGGTAATAACTAAGCAGTATTCGGCACGCCGATAGGCCAGAGGTGACTATTGTGTTGACGCATCCGGTTGGTTTGCCATCTGTGGGTAAAATGTTAAGTTAAGGGTAGGATGATTGGAGGTCGCACTGTTTTTGGATGACCAAGTTGTATAGAACCTTCTTGTTCTATAACTTGTTAAGTGCTTTGCTTGTGGTTTGAATTTACGATGCCTGGTTTTTGTCGTTTAGTTTTAAAGTTGCGGCTAATGTAGCGCCCAATTTGTTGGGAGTGCTATTTTAGATNNAAATTTATACATTTGAGATATGCACTATAAGAAATGGGCCTTTGGATGCTTTTCAGGAATCGGGTACATTTGAGAACGGCAAAAAGAAAATAGCATGGGGTGCATAGGGAATATGTGTGGCACTCTGTGTTATATGTACACATGTTGAACTAATTAAAAAAAAACCTAATCATCTAAAGAAACTTCATCAATGAATAAAATAAAATCATTAATATTTTTCCTTTTCATTCTTTTTAATATTGGATGTAAAAATGAAAAAAAAGAGAATATACAACAGCTAACAATTGAAAAACAAAATGAAATAAACGACTATTTAAAAACAGAAGTTAAAAACACTCTCGGATTAGCAGTTGCCGTCATGAAAGACGGAAAAGTGATTTATGAAAATTATTTAGGGAAAGAAAATCTAAACGATAAACCAGTTAATAAAGAAACCATCTTCCCGCTCTATTCTGTTTCTAAACTTATAACATCTACAGCGATTTTTCAATTAATTGAAGAAGACAAAATTCACCTCGATGATAAAATAACTTTATACATAGATAACTTACCTATAGAATGGGAAAATATTGAAGTAAAGAACTTGTTGACCCATTCATCAGGACTTCCAGATTACGAGGTAATGAATGGAGAAATTTCGGACACAATTACAATGAAAAATTTAATCCAAAATGAATTGCGTTTTAAAATAGGAGAGCGTTGGGAGTATAATCAAACGAACTTTTGGTTTCTAACAAAAATCATTGAAAAGGTTACTAAAAAAAGTTACGAGAGTTTTGTAACAGAAAAACAGTTTTCGAACAACAGTATTTTGCTTTCTTCCAATTTCATTGAACCAGTTCCTAATAGAAGTTTCAAATATGAATTTAATAGTAGTTCCCAAAATTGGGAGAAATTAAATTTCGATTTTGGAAAAAGAGCTAACTCTGCGGGTGGAATAAACTTAACCTTGAATCAATTTATTGAATGGACCAAAAAGTTCGATAATAATGAATTTATTCAACCAACTACTAAAAATAAAATGTGGACACACTTTGCATATAAGGAACCGTTCTATTTTGAGAATAAAAAAGACAAGTTCTTATACGGTTGGCAACAATATTCGTCAAACAACGAAATTTCATTTGGATTTACAGGAGGTATGGTAACTGGCTATAGAAAATTCGTAAATCAAAATATGACAATTATTGTCTTAACAAATGGATTGAAAAATGCCCCAATTAGGAATAAGGTTATAAATAAGATTGCTGGTATTATCGATGAAAATTTAGCGGAAAAAACTAATGCCAATTACTAAGAATTCGGCTCGCCGCACCTGTCCCGCCTTAGCGGGGTAGGCCAGAGCTGAATTTTGTGTTGACGAATCCGGTTGATTTGCCGTCTATGGGTAAAACGTTGGGTTAAGGGGAGGATATTTGGAGGTTGTGCTGTTTTGGGCGGCCAAGTAGTATAGAACCCTCTTGTTCTATAACTTGTTAAGCGCTTTGCTTGTGTTTTGAATTTAGGACGCCTGGTTTTTGTCGTTTCATTTTAAAGTTTGGGCTTATTTGGCCCCCAATTAGTTGGGAGTGCTATTTTAGATTTCAAATTTATACATTTGAGATATGAACTATAAGAAATGGACCTTGGATGCTTTATA
>NZ_JAEHJZ010000442.1 GCF_016469035.1 Gelidibacter salicanalis
CGGAAAGCCAAGAGTTCGAAAGCATATACAAACTAAAAGTTACCGTTGTTCCAACAAACAAGCCAATGATACGAAAGGATGAATCGGATGTTGTTTTTAGAGCAACAAATGGAAAATGGCGTGCTGCTGTCGTGGAGATATCAAGAATGAACAAAGTTGGTCGCCCTGTGCTTGTTGGTACAACTAGTGTTGAACAAAGTGAAACCTTATCAGAACAATTGCATGAAGCAGGGATTCCTCATGAGGTCCTCAATGCTAAACCAGAGAATGTAGAGAGGGA
>NZ_JAEHJZ010000443.1 GCF_016469035.1 Gelidibacter salicanalis
GACTTCCTGAACTCTTCCCGATCAGAGAGTGTTTGATTGTCCAGCCTTTCAAAAGTGTTCGGATGAACGGGACAGAAAGTTTTCTGAGATCGACCAAAAATCCACTGGGCCGGACTTAATGCATAAGTCCGTGGGATGTTCCGCCACTGGAGAAGAGCTAACTGAAACCCGCGCCAATCAGACGGATATTTGGCCAGTAAACTCTTCATTGACTTCACAGCCGCCTCTGCGTGACCATTTGATTGGGGGTTGTAAGCGGACGAAAGTTCATGTTCAA
>NZ_JAEHJZ010000444.1 GCF_016469035.1 Gelidibacter salicanalis
CTGCAAACTATGGATGGAAGGCGATCAGGTCAAGAGCGATTGTCCGGTTAGAGTCGGCCATCTGCGCTGGGGATTGTCGCCCGAATTGGTCACCGAATGGGCCTGCTCGATATGTGCGCGACGAGTCGATGTCTGCCCCCACATTCCTGGCGAAGACTACGAAGTCGTTGTCGACCGGTCAAATGGCAATTGCTCAGCGT
>NZ_JAEHJZ010000445.1 GCF_016469035.1 Gelidibacter salicanalis
TTCACTTCAAGGATTTTTAGATCCTCTCTTTGCCTCAATACATCCATAATATTATAGATATCTTGAATAAAGGAGCAGATGATACGGACACCTGCGATATCATGAATATACTCCTTGGCACATTGTGTTGTGATGTCGCATCCTTTTCTTGCTAATTTATTTACAATGCTTTCAAAGGATTTGATCCGTGATTTTGTATGCTCTATTGGATTGTGGCCATGGATTAAATTATATTCCTGGCTAATGATTGAAAACTTCGTAT
>NZ_JAEHJZ010000446.1 GCF_016469035.1 Gelidibacter salicanalis
TGTCAATTAATCGCCTCTATTGCAGATTAAAGGAGGTTATATATACTTCTTTCACCTTGCCATCTTGCAAATAGTTATTCACTTTGTTTTTAACTAGTGTTTTAAAATGTTCTCTGCCTTTTTTGCCATCAAGTTCATCTGCATTCGTGTCTGATAAAATGTCAATTACGGCGTCTTTCACTTGAAAACTTCTTTTCTCGAGCTCTTCTTTTGCTTTTTCAGAGTCTGTTTCAATATTCAATACAAGTTTGACGGCATTTCCTTCAGACTTTAAATTGGTGATAATCTCAGGAATTTCAACAGAAGCTTTTACGACTTCATCTGCTGTTGGCTCTTTTTCAGCTTTTGCTTCTTCTGA
>NZ_JAEHJZ010000447.1 GCF_016469035.1 Gelidibacter salicanalis
GATGGGGTCGAAGCCATCGGGGTAGAGTGTGGCGTTGCTGCGCGGGTTCGGGATGGTATTACCATTGTCGTCGGTGCTGGTGGGGAAGCGCGTGTAGGCGTAGGCATTGCCCCGGCGCACATTGATGCCGCCAAACACGTAGGCGTAGATATTCTCGCTCAGCGGCAGCTTACTATTGAGGTAGGCCGAGGTGTTGTACACCTGCGG
>NZ_JAEHJZ010000448.1 GCF_016469035.1 Gelidibacter salicanalis
ATGGTTGCCATTCTTGTGAAAGGGATTTGGTTCAATGAATATCAAAATTGGGGCAAAACGAACTTGCGTGTTTTCACGACCATTGTATGGCTTTGCAGTAAATTTTTTAATTAAAAATAATTTTTTCTTCCATTTTGATCATGTTTTGGGGCCAAATGTTTCAATATTCAATTCATTTTTTTGCCATCGAAAAATCAATTCCTTCAGCAGTCTAGTTTTACTTTTGATCAGATTGACCACTTTGA
>NZ_JAEHJZ010000449.1 GCF_016469035.1 Gelidibacter salicanalis
ACATCATGCCAACTGCATCATTGGCAACCTCGCCGATTTACTATGTTACATTCAAGGACATCAGTATTACAGCATATAATGGCTCCATACTATTTTACAATCACAATCGTCTTATTATGTTAGGATTAATTCTTCCACCATTGGCAGTCCCTATTCGATGGTTGTCGAATGTTCCTTAAATAATCGCTGATCGATATTTATTAATTTTGAAGCCGCTATCCATAGTTTTGAGGTTGCG
>NZ_JAEHJZ010000450.1 GCF_016469035.1 Gelidibacter salicanalis
ACATAATTGGTCACACTGTGCAGCTGTCTCCGGGACGCTGACTACTGTAGACGGATGTTATTTGGGTCGATTAACTGGGTTAAAGTCCAGGGCGCGTACGGTGTCCTCTATGTCCTCTAGAGGACATCCAGAAATTGAAATGTCCTGTAAAGTCCTCTAGAGGACGAGTTGTGTCCTCTATTTCTTTTTTTACGGATGTCAATTTTTAACAACTTTTGCATAAATGCTAACCAAACTTAACCTAAAGAAAAAAAAATTCTGCCATTCGATGGCCGATTTTTAGGGTTTCATGTTGAGTGTCCAAAAAAAGTCCCTATTTTCGTACTATTTCGACCTAC
>NZ_JAEHJZ010000451.1 GCF_016469035.1 Gelidibacter salicanalis
TATTGCCTTTTGATGTGAACGACAGTACCTACGTATATACACAATTATTGATTGAAGAGTCTTGGATGGGTGAATTCAAGGTCAACAAAAATTGAAAGGAGGAAAATTGGGAGATCCAAAATTTCGGTAAACTGATTATAACCAAATGATTGTAACTGCAGTCCAGTGTGTTATCATTGCGCCGGGTTATTTCACGAGGCTACAACTTTCAAAGGTGTAACTGCTCTACTGCAAAATCTTAGGCACCTCTGCCGATAATGGTGTCATTTGAGTGTTTCAAATTTGGGTCGTTTTTTCGCCCATAATCAGAA
>NZ_JAEHJZ010000046.1 GCF_016469035.1 Gelidibacter salicanalis
TACCGACCAGACACTAATTAGAAATCCGTTGATATGAATTGGTGTCCCTAATGATATGGTCATGGAATAAAGGTTGCCAAATAAAATCGATCAAATTCGTGGTGGCATAGGTTTTCACAGATGATTTATATCCGCGGATTATGGATGCCAAATTTTTGGATTGTGGGCCAAATTTATTTGGTTGTTGTTGTTGTTGTTGTTGTTGTTGTTGTTGTTGTTGTTGTAGAGACGCAATATTTTGCGTCTCTACCGCACCCGCACCCGTCCCCGTTTCCATCCCCACACCCATCGGTTTATCAATAATGATAATTCCGTGTACATGATTTGGCATAATCACATGATTACCAATTTTACAAATGGAAAATGTTCAGGGATTGACAACCAATTTTGATCTGCGATTTTCCCAATTTCTGATAATTGCATTTGTAGAGACGCAATATTTTGCGTCTCTACAATATTTTGTGACCCTACCACATCCCCAAAATAATGGATTCTATTTTTTGTACAAATGGTTATAAAATAAGCGCCATTACTTCCATAATCCCAACTCTTCAATCGGGTAGATTCTATTCTATATTGATTTCTAAATTTTTCAGACATTTGTTACGGTATTTTGCTTTGGTGGAGATGCAAAATATTGCTTTGGTGGAGACGCAAAATATTGCGTCTCTATTCCACCGTCAGCACCAAATCATCTTGCATCACCATGGTTCCTTCCTTAAGTAGAACAGACTTTACTTTTCCGGCTTTAAATGCGGTTACGGTAGTTTCCATTTTCATAGCCTCAATGATAAATAAAGGGTCATTTTCTTGTACTTTCTGTCCGCGTTTCACTAATACCTTATACAACGAACCTTGTAAAGGTGCACCAATATGACTGGTATTGGAGGGGTCGATTTTCTCGTGGGTCTCCTTTTTTATATTGAGCGATTTGTCTAACACTTCCACAAATCTGTTTTCGCCATTTACGCTAAAGAATACAATTCTGACGCCATCTTCATTAGGGATGCCTACAGACAATAGTCTGACGATAATTGTTTTTCCTGGTTCTAGTTCAATCAGGGTTTCTTCACGCGGCTTCATGCCATAGAAAAAGTTTTTGGTAGGTACCAAACTCAAGTTTCCGTAAAGTTTATAATTTTCGTGGGCTTGTTCAAACACCTTAGGATATAGTGTATAGGACAAGAAATCTTCAATCTCGATAGCACGTGTAAATCCTTTTTGGAATTTCTTCTTGAAGGCTTCAAATTCTACGTCAAAATCAATCGGTTCTAAATGTGCGTTGGGCCTGTCAGTATAGGCTTTGTGGTTTCTTAAAATGATCTTTTGTAATTTTTTAGGAAATCCGCCGACGGGTTGGCCTAAATCACCTTTAAAGAAATTGATCACCGATTCTGGAAACGAAATTTCCTCACCGCGTTGCATCACGTCTTCTGGGGTCAGATTGTTGGTCACCATAAATATAGCCATATCTCCCACTACTTTAGAACTTGGGGTTACTTTAATCAAGTTCCCAAACATAGTGTTTACTTTGGTATACATCTTTTTAACCTCATCAAATCGATCGCCCAAACCAAGAGCAATGGCTTGCGGACGTAAATTGGAATATTGTCCACCAGGAATTTCGTGTTGAAAAACTTCAGCAGTTCCTGCTTTAAGGCCAGATTCAAAAGGATAATATAATTCTCGGGTATCTTCCCAATAATTCGAAAATTGGTTCAACGTATTGATATCAAAATCGTGTGCTCTTGGCTGCCCTTTCATCATTTCTACCACAGCATTGAAATTTGGTTGAGAGGTCAGGCCAGACAATCCACCCAATGCTACGTCCACAACATCCACACCAGCCTCGATGGCTTTTAAATAGGTTGCCGTTTGTAAGGATGAGGTATCATGGGTGTGTAAATGAATAGGGAGATTGACCGTGTCTTTTAAAGCACCTACCAATTCCGTTGCCGCATATGGTTTTAATAATCCAGCCATATCTTTAATGGCGATCATATGCGCCCCAGCATTTTCAAGGTCTTTGGCTAATTGGGTATAGTACTTTAAATTGTATTTGGTCTCCTTAACATCTAAGATATTTCCGGTGTAACTGATGGCGGCTTGCGCAATACCTCCCGTTCTATCTCGCACATAATTGATGCTTGGCTCCATAGCTTTTACCCAGTTAAGCGAGTCAAAAATTCTAAAGATATCCACGCCGTTTTCCCACGATTTTTCAACAAATTTTTCAATCAAATTGTCAGGATAGGCTTTATAACCTACGCCATTACTGCCTCGCAGAAGCATTTGGAATAAAATATTTGGGACAGCCTTTCGCAATTCGCGCAAACGGGTCCATGGGCTTTCGTGCAAAAAGCGTAAGCAGACATCAAAGGTAGCACCTCCCCACACTTCCATACTAAAGGTGTTGGGATGATTTTTTGCATAACTCTCCGCCACCCTCATCATATCAAAGGTTCGCATACGGGTGGCGAGCAGCGATTGATGGGCATCGCGCATGGTGGTATCCGTATAATGGATTTTAGTGTCATCTTTTAACCATTGGCAGAATTTTTCAGGACCCATTTCCGTCAACATGTCTTTGGTTCCTTTTGGATGTGCTGCTGTTAAATTAAACTTTGGCACTTTCGGGTTCCTAAAAACCTTGTTGTCCTCTTTATTTTTGACATCAGAATTGCCATTCACAATCACTTCTGCCAAAAACTGCGTCACTTTGGTCGTTCTGTCTTGTGGTAATTTTATCTTGAATAGAGAAGGGGTGTTTTGAATGAAATTAACCGTCACTTTTCCTTCCTTGAAGGTATCATGAAGAATCACATTCTGTAAAAAGTGAATGTTGGTATTGACACCTCTAACTCTAAATTCCTTTAAGGCCCTCACCATTTTACGTATGGCACCATCCAAAGTCCGCCCTTGGGCAGAAACTTTAACCAGCATGGAATCAAAAAACGGACTCACACTGTAACCTTGGTAGATGCTTCCGGCATCCAAACGAATACCCATACCTGAGGCACTTCGGTAAGTGGTTATCGTACCGTAGTCTGGGGTGAAATTATTACTAGGATCTTCTGTGGTCAATCGGCATTGCAATGCAAAACCATTTGTTTTTAATGATTCCTGTTCATAAATCTTAATTTGTTGATCGGATAATTTATAGCCCCCAGCCACAAAAATCTGTGTTTTTACCAGATCGATCCCCGTTACCATTTCCGTTACGGTATGTTCCACCTGAATCCGAGGATTTACTTCAATAAAAAAGACATTGTCTTCCTTATCCACCAAAAATTCGACAGTTCCAATATTATTATAATTGACTTCCGTGGTAATATCAATCGCGTATTTATAAAGGTCTTGTTTAACCTTTTCTGAAACGTTATGTGAAGGGGCAATCTCCACCACTTTTTGATGGCGACGTTGTACAGAGCAGTCGCGTTCAAACAAATGGCGAATGTTACCGTGATTATCGGCTACTATTTGTACTTCAATATGTTTTGGATCTTCCACATATTTCTCAAGGAACATGGTGTCATCACCAAAAGAATTAAGCGCTTCGTTTCTGGCAGAATCAAAATTCTGTTCCAAATCTTCATCTTTTCTGATGATGCGCATCCCACGTCCGCCGCCGCCAGATGCCGCTTTCAACATTAATGGGTAGCCAATGGTTTTAGCTTCTGATAAGGCAATTTTTAAAGACGTTAACTGCTTTTTGCTACTTTCAATAATGGGTACATTACATTTTACGGCAATTTTCTTGGCCGTAATCTTATCGCCCAAAGCATCCATAACCTCTGGATTTGGACCGATGAAGATAATGCCGTTTGCAGCACATTTTCGGACAAATTCTGAGTTTTCAGCCAAAAAACCATAACCAGGATGGATGGCATCCACATTTTTGGACTTCGCCAAAGCGATAATTTCGTCCATATCCAAATACGGCTTTAATGGCTGATTGTCTTCACCAATTTGATAGGATTCATCTGCTTTATTACGGTGTTGGGAATACCGATCTTCATACGTGTAAAGCGCAACAGTAGCTATATTCAGCTCTGTACAGGCGCGCATAACACGAATGGCAATTTCTCCTCGATTGGCAATAAGTACCTTTTTAATTTTCATGATGTGTTTATGTTATGTTGTTGTGGATGGCTTAGAATATGGAATCTTTGAGCGAAGCGGTCAGATGTTTTTTCCAAAAACAAGGGCTTTTGAAATGGTAATTCTGTTTTGGAAATGAGCTTTTTGTTCACAGATTTTCTAGGATTTGCTCGAAGATAATTTTTAAATTATTCAAAAACAAAAATGTTGACTCAAAATATAAAGGAGATTTATGCCGTGGCGTGCTTTAGTGTGCAGAATTTTTTGTGAGCCATCCGCGCTATTTGGGATGAAAATTAACTGTTACTAATTGACGACCTTGCATAAAAAAACCACCCCGTTTGCACGAAGTGGTTTTGTCTTAATACTTAATTCTAAAAGCGACTTGTGCTGAGCGCAGTCGAAGCAAGTGTTCTTAATTCTTATTTAATCATTTCATAAGAACGTTTGATGAATTCGCTCAACTCTTTTCCTTTTAGCAAGCCTTGAGATAAACGTGCTAAATCTAAACTTTG
This sequence comes from Gelidibacter salicanalis, assembly GCF_016469035.1. Lineage (GTDB taxonomy): Bacteria > Bacteroidota > Bacteroidia > Flavobacteriales > Flavobacteriaceae > Gelidibacter > Gelidibacter salicanalis_A. The sequence continues at coordinate 4,617 of NZ_JAEHJZ010000046.1, forward strand.
AGAGATTAAACGCTCTTGTTTTTTCTTGGTTTTGGTACTTAAAATCTCACCTACCAATTCAGAATTGGTATTGACCACCAAGTTGTACATTTCTGGCATATTGCCCATTCCGAACATACCGCCACCGCCAGTTGCCTGCATCTCTTTCATACGACGCATAAACTCTGGTTGGGTGATGATGAAAGGCGACGCATCACTATCCATAGCTTCTAATTGTACCATGAACTTCTCAGATGGAATAGCTTCTTTTAAAATAGCATCCAACTCTTTTTGTTGCTCATCCGTTAATTTTGAAATCTTAGTATCATCTTTCTTGATCAGATTGTCAATATGATCAGCATCTACACGTGCAAAGGTAATGTTCTCTTTAGAAGATTCCATTTTTTGCATTAAGTGACTCACAATTGGAGAATCTAATAGTAACACTTCATAACCTTTCGCCTTTGCAGCTTCCGTATAGCTGTGTTGTGCATCTTCATTGGATGCATATAAGATGACCAATTTACCGTCTTTATCGGTTTGGGTGTCCTTTATCTTATCAAATAACTCTTGATAGGTATAGTACTTACCGTCTACCGTTGGGTATAGTGCGAATGCATCTGCTTTGTCATAGAATTTATCTTCTGAAAGCATGCCGTATTCAATAACTATCTTAATGTCGTTCCATTTTTTCTCGAAATCGGCACGGTTTTCATTGAACAACGATTTTAATTTGTCAGCCACTTTACGAGTGATGTAAGACGAAATTTTCTTCACATTGCCATCAGCTTGCAAGTAACTACGCGACACGTTTAATGGGATGTCTGGAGAATCAATCACCCCACGTAACATCGTTAAGAATTCAGGAACAATACCTTCAACATTATCCGTTACGAAGACTTGGTTTTGGTACAGCTGAATTTTATCCTTCTGCATGTTTAAATCGCCCGTCATTTTTGGGAAATATAAGATACCAGTTAAGTTGAACGGGTAGTCCACATTCAAATGGATATGAAATAACGGCTCCTCAAACTGCATTGGATACAGCTCTCTGTAAAAAGCATTGTAATCCTTATCTTCTAACTCGGTTGGTTGTTTTGTCCAAGCCGGGTTTGGGTTGTTGATAATGTGGTCAACCGTAATTTTCTTTTGAGGCTCAGTAGTTTCCTTACCGTCCTTGTCTTTTACAGTTTCAGGTTTGTGATCTGGATCATTCACTTCCTTAGTTCCAAATTTGATTGGAACAGGCATGAACTTATTGTACTTGGTCAATAGCTCACGGATTTTAGATTCTTCTAAAAACTCAGTAGAATCTTCAGCAATGTGAAGGATGATTTCTGTACCACGTTCTGATTTTTCAGCAGGCTCTAAAGTGAATTCTGGAGAACCATCGCATGTCCAACGTGCAGCTTCTGTACCTTCTTTATAAGATTTGGAAATGAGTTCCACTTTTTCTGCCACCATAAAAGCAGAGTAGAAACCTAACCCAAAATGTCCGATGATGCCTGAATCTTTTCCGGCATCTTTATATTTATCCAAAAACTCTTCAGCACCTGAAAAAGCAATTTGGTTGATGTATTTTTCAATTTCTTCAGCAGTCATCCCAATACCTTGGTCAATGATGTGTAGTTTTTTGCCTTCCTTATCGATTTTTACTTCAATTTGTGGATTGCCATACTCTACTGCTGCTTCCCCAATACTAGTAAGGTGCTTTAGTTTTAAAGTTGCATCTGTGGCGTTACTAATCAACTCACGTAAAAATATTTCGTGATCGCTGTATAAGAACTTCTTAATTAAGGGAAAGATATTCTCTACCGAAACATTAATATTTCCTTTTGTCATATTTAATTTATTAAATGTTCCCACGAATCCCGATAGTTATCGGGAGGGAAACTGTTTGCACTATAAGTTTATTTCCGTAAGTAGTAGTCAACAAAAATGCCAATTCAACATTTGTGACAAGATGACATAGAAAAAAGCCATTCTGAATGAGAATGGCTTTAGATGATAACTATTACTGTAGTTAATTTTTAATCGTCTCCGTTGTTTCAATAGGAGCTTCCTTCTTTTTATTCTTCACATAAGTTTCCAGCCATTGGTCCTGTTCCCAAAGCATATGCATTACAGACTCTTTGGCACTGTACCCATGACTTTCTTTAGGCAACATGACTAATCTAACAGGAGCTCCCAATCCTTTTAAGGCATTAAAATAACGCTCACTTTGCATTGGGTAAGTCCCTGAATTGTTATCCGCTTCTCCATGGATTAATAATAACGGTGTTTTCATTTTGTCAGCATTCATAAATGGCGACATGGTGTTGTACACTTCTGGTGCTTCCCAATAGTTACGTTCTTCACTCTGGAAGCCGAACGGTGTTAAGGTTCTGTTATAAGCGCCACTTCTGGCAATACCAGCGGCAAATAAATTGGAATGCGACAATAAATTGGCTGTCATAAAGGCGCCGTAAGAATGGCCTCCAACTGCAACACGGTCGCGATCAATATAGCCCATAGCATCCACTGCGTCGATAGCCGCTTTAGCGTTTCCTACTAATTGGGCAACAAATGTGTCATTAGGCTGGTCATCTCCTTCACCAACAATAGGGAATGCGGCATCATCCAAAACTACATAGCCTCTGGTTACCCAATATAAAGGAGAACCGTATGATGGATAGGTGAATTCATTTGAATTGGACGTGTTTTGGCCAGCGCTATTTTTGTCTTTAAATTCACGAGGGTAGGCCCACATGATCATTGGATACTTTTCACCTTCCTTATAATCAGTTGGTAAATACAGTGTTCCTGTAAGTGGTAAGCCGTCATCACGTTTATAAGTAATCACTTCTTTATGCACATCTTGAATACTTTTGAATGGATTTTCAAATTGGGTTAAAGGTTGTATGGCGATGCGCTTTTTGATGTTTCTAATATAATAATTCGGGTATTCGTTTTTAGATTCAATTTGAACCACAAACTCGCCAGCTTTCGCATCTAATGCAAAGACGATGTTCTCAACTTTATCTGTGTAAGCTGATTGATACAAACGCTCTGTCTTTTGCGATTTCAGATTCATTTCATCTATAAAAGGAAATTGACCTTTATCACTAAAGCCATCACCAATTAAGTAAGCTTTGCCATCATTAAGATCTAATACGGATTCGTCGTAAGCATTTAAAGTGGTTACGAAATTTCCTGGATCACTATACACATCTTGGTAATTTCTATCTGAAAGCACTTTTGGTGCTTTACTGGCATTAGAAGGGTCAAATAAATAGGTTCTTGTGTTTCTACTATTCCACCATCTGTCATAAGCAATGGCAGTGGTTTCATTCCCCCAACGGATGCCGGAAAAACGATCTTTAGTTTTTAAAAGGGATTGCTTTTTAGCCGTGAATGGCGCCTTTTGTTGGAAGACTTCATCTCTGTAAGCTACTTCATTTGCAGGATCTCCACCGTCTAAGGCCTCTGTCCATACTAAGGTTGCAGGATGGTCATTACGCCATGTTAAGTCGCGCATGCCTGTACGTTCCGCCATAAAGCCTTGGGGTAAATCTTCAATAAGCGGAACTTCCAATACTTTTTTAACCAAGGTGCCGGCAGCGTCATAAATGGTGGTGGTGGAAGGGAAGCGGCTATACGGTACCAAATAGGAAAAAGGTTTGTTAATTGTGGTGACCAATATATAATTGCCATCTGGTGAAAAATTCAAGCTTTGGTAAATGTCTGTAGATTTCCAATTATAAGACGAACCATCTAAGTTTACTTTTTTAATGTCAGATAACGCTAACTGCTCAAAATTGTATTCGTCATTTGGATTTTTAAGTAAATCTTGATAGGTTCTGTTTTGAGCTTTTACTCCAGCTTCACTTACGGAGATTGTTGGACCTTCCGGAACAGAAGCTTTAGGATCAATCAATTCTTTTTTTGAGGTTGGCAATGTTTGGACCAAAAGTGAGTTGCTGTCTTTAAACCAGGTATAGGGCCTGCCCATATTGGCATTAAGATTGTCAGTGGTCAATTTTTTTGCATCTGAACTATTGATGTCCACAATCCACAACTCAACACCTTTAAGGGTCGTATTTGTAAAAGCGGCATAATTTTGGTTTGGCGACCAAGAAACATAGGCGAAACGTCCGTTTTCTGGCAATCCCTTGATGTCCTGTGGATCACCCTCTCTACCTTTTCTCATTTTGATATCGGTATAAAAGGTAGTTCTGCTCCCAATATTTGTTATCGGATTAATTCTTAATCCGCCCAAACGCATTTCAGTTTCAGAAAGTTCATCAATGCTTTTATAATTGCTTCTGTAAAGAAAAAGAATGTTTTCACCATTGTTATCCATACTGATACGCGGTGCCAAAGGAGCTTCTGCAAGATTTAGGATACTTTGATCGGGTTTTTGGTAGGACAAATTGACTTGTCCCACACTTATCACGGACCAGGTCAATAGGAAACTCACTAATAATGCTTTCATTGTAGATAGTTTAAGTTAAAGCTCTAAAAATACTCAAAACCATACGAGATAGTCATACAGTAAATGTTAAAAAGCGTCGCTTTTAGCTGCATTCTGCATTTAAAACAGGTAATTTTATGAAAACTATGAATAATGTTTAAATTGCAAGACTTTTTAATTCTAAATAAATTGACTTATGTATAACTCCAAAATAATTGGATTAGGGCATTACGTTCCTGACAATGTGGTGACCAATGACGATCTATCCAAAATGATGGATACTAATGACGAATGGATCCAAGAACGTACGGGAATAAAAGAACGCCGCTGGGCAATTGAAAATTCAGGAGATACAACATCTGCGATGGGGGTAAAGGCCGCTAAGGTGGCTATAGAACGCGCAGGTATAGATAAGGACGATATTGATTTTATAGTGTTTGCAACCTTAAGTCCGGATATGTATTTTCCAGGTCCAGGGGTTCAGGTGCAACATGCGCTCGGTATTAAAACGGTGGGTGCATTAGATGTTCGGAATCAATGTTCAGGCTTTATTTACGCGCTTTCAGTGGCCGATCAATATATAAAAACCGGCATGTATAAAAACATTTTGGTTATTGGTAGTGAGTTGCATTCTCATGGATTGGACAAAACAACACGTGGACGTGGCGTGACCGTAATTTTTGGAGATGGGGCAGGAGCCGCAATTTTGTCAAGAGAAGAAGATAATACTAAAGGTATTTTATCCACGCACTTGCATTCTCAAGGTGAACATGCTGAAGAATTGGTGCTCGTGGCTCCAGGAATGGGAAAACGTTGGGTGAATGACATTCTTAGAGATAATGACCCGAATGACGAAAGCTATTTCCCTCATATGAACGGACAGTTTGTGTTTAAAAACGCTGTGGTGCGCTTTAGCGAAGTGATTATGGAGGGTTTGATGCAAAACAATTTACAAAAGGAATCTATTGATATGCTGATTCCACATCAAGCCAATTTAAGAATTGCACAATTTATTCAGAAAAAATTCGGGTTGAATGATGATCAAGTGTTCAACAACATTCAAAAATACGGTAATACTACGGCTGCATCTATTCCTATAGCACTTACTGAGGCTTGGGAAGAAGGAAAAATAAAAGAAGGTGATGTGGTGGTCTTAGCGGCTTTTGGTAGCGGCTTTACTTGGGGGAGTGTAATTATAAAATGGTAGCAACAGGTTTCTAAAATAAAGATATTTCTAAGTCAAACAGAACATCTGCAAAGCTTGTTGCCTAACAAATTTATGTGTCATAAAAAACCCGAGACCTAACATCTCGGGTTTTCCTGCTATTAATCAACATTAACTAACACTTTTGATTAAATTACATTAACATCAACTAAGGCATTCATTAACCAATAACTTAAAAACTTATCACTACTTATATGACGTAAAAAGTTGATTTTTATTTCGTTAAAATGTAATTTTAACTATCAATTTAACATAGAGACGACAATTTGAAAGTTTACCCTTTCAATATTAACAAAGTTGTATGACATGGCTCTCTAAACCCGATAGTTGATTTGAGTTGTCTCTCAGGTTAAATTTAATTGTTACATAAAGCCACCGCTTCCCGATTTTTCATTACTATCTCTATTCTTTCTTTGCAAGGCACGATATTTTCCACCCCCAAAACGGTAAGACAAGCCTATGTTCCAAGTGTTGCTTTCCCAATTAAACTGTCCAACCTGTATATACGGTCTAGTGCTTTCAAACCTGGCCTTCATAGTGTTGAATATGTCATTGTAATTAAAGCTAAAAGTGGCTGCATCATCCAGAAAATTATAGCGCAACCCCGTATTGATAAAATACATAGATTTGCCCATAAACTGTAAGCCTTCACGTTTTGATCTATACATCCCAAATACCGAGAGACTCAAGTTTTTAGTGGCTTTAAAAGTATTGTTCATTCTGAAATTATAAGCAATATTGTCTACTTTAATTTCCGTGAGTGCAATATCATCTACCGTTGGATTTTGTCCGATAGGGGTGTTTAAAACTTCAGAAATCCCTTTTTGGGTCTGTGCAAAAAGATCAAAACTGGTATTAAAGTTCCACCATTTGGTCGGCTTATAGGAGCTTGATAGCTCCACACCATATGCAGTGGTATTATCAAAATTGTCATAGGTAAGGATGACTTTATTCAGATCCAATCGGTCAATAAAAACCGCACGGTTGATTTCATCTTCAATAATTCTGTAAAATACACCTCCAGTGATAGAGCCATTTTCAAGTTTTCTGGTGTAGTTGACTTCAACTGAATTGGTAAATTGAGGCTGTAGTTCAGTATTTCCAAAGGATGAAATTAATGGGGTACTCCATTCTCTAATAGGGTTGACTTGTTTTAAGCCCGGTCGGTCTACACGTCTGCTTACACTGGCCTGATAAGAATTTTTTTCACTTGGGGTATAGGTTAAAAAAGCAGAAGGATACACCTGGAAATAATCATTTTTAAATGGTGTTGTTTTGCTAGAGTTTTCTAAGGTGCTTATGGCTTTGGCATCATCTGTGACAGCTTCTGCTCGCGCTCCAAATTGATAGCTCCATTTGTCAAAAGTTTTACCGTAAGTGATATATGCGGAATAAATGTCTCTTTGGTAATTAAAATCTGTACTTGGCGTATTAATGATCATTCCTGATTCATCAAACGATTGTCCCGTGGACGTATAATTGACATCGGTATTGAATAATCGTGCCTCAAGGCCCACTTCCAACTTTGCTTTATCACTTAGCGGATTCACATAATCTAAATTAATCGTGGTCTGATCGCGTTGTGTGTTTACAAAATCTTCATAATTTGGAGGGAATGCAATATTAAAATAAGTAAAGTCTGAAGTTTCATGTTCTTCATAGGCATTATAATCTGCTTCTAACTCTATTTTTTCGCCTTCTTTGGCAAAATTGTGTTTGTAAACTAAGTTGTATTGGGATGAAATGTTATCTGAAACATTGCCGAAAAGTTGCTTTTGTTCTTCAGTATTGGAAGAGAAAATGCTAGTGGAACCATTTCCCTTGCCATCATACGTGTTCTGATTTGTAAATACAGAAATGGTATTGTTATCATCAGCATAAAAGTCAACGCCAAACTTGTAAAGATGCGACTTGTTATTATTGAAAAAATTAAATACCTGTTCCGAATTATCATCAGGTCTTGTGATCGTTCCATAATTGGTGCTTTTGCCAATATTGTTTCCGTAATTTCCGTAAAGGTTGAATTTTCCGTTTCTATAGTTTAAATCGATGGAGCTGTTAAATCTCGCGTTGATTTCTTTGGTCAAGCCGATATTAAGGTTTCCGTTAAACCCAATATTGGTATTTTTATGAAGAATGATATTGATAATACCACTCATACCTTCAGGGTTGTATTTTGCTGAAGGATTGGTTATCAACTCAATTTGTTTGATAGAGGTTGACGGAATTTGTTTTAACAATTGATCTACCGGAACATTGGATAACTTGCCGTCTACCATCACCCGAACATTTTCATTGCCACGCAAGCTCAAATTACCGGTTTGCTGATCAATACTTACAGAGGGGATATTGTTCATGATATCTGATGCCGTAGCTCCAGATGTGGTCAGGTCTTTGCCAACGGTAATGACCTTTCTGTCTACTTTTTGTTGAATGGTAGATACTTCTGCAATAACGGTAACTTCATCTAGTGCCGCCACGTCTTCTTCTAAAAGGATGTTGCCCAAGTTGACATCATAACTGTCTTTCCCTATTTGAAAAGATTGCGTAACAGTTTTGTAACCCATATACTGAATGAGCACAGAAAATGTACCTTCAGACAGTTTCGAAATTTTAAAACTTCCATCTTCTTGAGTAATGGCGCCAGTAACGTTAACGTTGCTGCCGTTTTTAATAACAATGCTAACATAGGCTAAGGGTGCATTGAGTTTTGCGTCTAAGACAGTTCCAGAAACTGAGCCTTCTTTTAGTAAGGTGGTGGTGGCGGATGTTTGTGCCGTTAATGTGGAACACATTATTAAGCAGCATAAAATTAATAATTTCATTTGTGTGTGATTTTTTGATTTGATTGATGAATTTTGATTTGATTGTTATAAAAGAGACGTGTACTTTTGCATATTGTTACGCTCTTATAAACTTTTTTTACAAAAAACAATCTTGAAACTATGCAAACAAATAAAAAAACCTTGGTTTTTGGAGCTTCTTTAAACCCGAGTCGGTATTCAAATTTGGCCATGCACAAATTGGTGGCTCACAAACATGAAATTGTCGCTTTCGGATTGCGGGAAGGGGAAGTTGCGGGTATTACAATTGATACAGAATTGATCCCCTATACAGATATTGATACGGTCACTTTATATATGAATGCCACAAGACAGGCGCCATTTTATGAGTATCTGATTGGTTTAAACCCTGAGCGTGTAATATTCAATCCCGGTACAGAGAATCCTGAGTTTTTTAAGTTATTGAGAGCGGCTCAAATTGATTTTGAAATGGCCTGTACTTTAGTGATGCTTGGTACGAATCAATATTAGTCCTGAAAATGTTAAGAGGCCATTGAGGATGAGAATAAAATATCCAAACTCAAGGCCCAACCACTTTAAGCTGTTAACACTGATAATGTACGATAGGATTGGAGACAGAATGGCAATAACAGGAACCCATTTGTCTTTTATTTGCCAGGTGGTGAATAATCCAAAAGCATAAAGCCCCAGCAAGGGGCCATAGGTATAGCCCGCAAAAAGCAAGAGTTTAGCAATGACACTTTCGTCTTTAATGGCATATTTAAAAGCGATGATGACCAAGATTAATACCAACGAAATCATAATGTGAATGCGCTTTCTAATTGCAATTTGCTTAGCCGGATCATACTTTTTTTCAATGTCTAAAATGTCAATGCTAAAGGATGTAGTCAACGCTGTCAAGGTACTATCGGCACTACTGTATGCGGCAGCGATCAATCCCAGTAAAAAGAATACAAATACGCCAATACCTAAATGGTTTTTTGCCAAAATAGGGAAGAGCTCATCTTTGTGCGCATCAATGCCATTCTTTTGGGCATAGACGGTTAACAATAATCCCAAGCTTAAAATTACAAAGTTGACAATGGTTAAAATGATGGTAAACCAGAACATGTTTTTCTGTGCATCTTTTAGAGTTTTGCAGGTTAAGTTTTTTTGCATCATGTCCTGATCCAATCCGGTCATGACGATGGCAATAAACGCGCCGGATATAAACTGGTTCCAGAAATAATCGCCCGATTTAAAATCGTCAAAAAAGAAGGTTTTAGAGAGGTCGCTTTCTAGGATATAACCTAAAAGATTGCCGCCACTAATCCCCAAATCATCGCTCACATAGTAAATTGTTACGCCAACGGCAATGAGCATAAATAAGGTTTGCAGCGCATCAGTCCAAATAATGGTCTTAATGCCAGATTTAAAGGTATAGAGCCATATTAAAAAAACGGTGATGGTTACCGTTTGCCAAAAGCTGATGCCCAAATCGTCAAAAAGAAGCACCTGTAGTACATTGGCCACTAAATACAGCCGGAAACTCGAGCCTACCATTCGAGAGATAAGAAAGAAGGACGCACCTGTTTTATAGGAGGCGTTTCCAAAGCGCTGCTCTAAATAGGTGTAAATAGAGGTGAGATTGAGTTTGTAATAAACAGGAAGAAGCACCGTACCAATCACGAGATACCCTACAATATAACCCAACACCATTTGCATATAGCTAAATTGTGAGGACTCTATCCAACCCGGAACTGAAATAAAGGTCACGCCAGACAGTGAGGCGCCAATCATCCCGAAGGCCACCACATACCACGGTGCCTGTTTATTTGCTTTAAAGAAGGTGTTATTATCAGATTTTTGTCCTGTGAGTAAAGAGATTAAAACAAGTACTCCAAAATAAGAGAGTATAAGCAGGATATTGGCTGTAGAATTCATGTATTGTAAATATGGCGCAAATAACTTATTAAAAAAATCAAATTCCAAAATTATAAGAATCAATCATTATTGTCCGGTAAAGAATTAAGATCGCTGCGCTTATAGTCCCGAACTATCGGGAAAAGAACCAAGACTTGATAGTAACTGACTGATAAACGGTCGTCATTCTAAATTAAATTTGCCCAATCACTCTGAGTGAAATTGGTTTCAAAAACAAGGTGTCATTTTTAAGTTCTCGAACCAGATCATGTTTTAAGGGGATTTACAAACTTTTCACCTGCTATACCGGACACTGATGCGCATCAATGTAAAATAAGTCTGAAGTAAAGCGTTCAAAATGTGGACTAAAATTGTAATTTTGTACCCATGGAATTTTCTTCAAAACTACTCGAAAAAGCAGTATATGAAATGTCACAGCTCCCAGGAATTGGGAAACGTACGGCGTTGCGTTTGGTCTTGCATCTACTAAGACAACCTCAAGAACAAACCGTGCATTTGGCTTCCGCCTTGCAACACATGAGGAATGATATTAAGTTTTGCTCAAGTTGCCACAATATAAGTGATACACAACTTTGTGAGATTTGCGCCAATCCGCGTAGAACTGAAGACATCATTTGTGTGGTAGAAGACATTAGAGATGTGATGGCCATTGAAAATACAAGTTCCTTTAAAGGCCTGTATCATGTGTTGGGCGGCAAGATTTCACCTATGGACGGGATCGGTCCCAATGATCTGAATATTACAACCTTGGTCAGTAAAGTAAAAGAAGGCCGTGTAAAGGAATTGATTTTTGCATTGAGCTCCACAATGGAAGGCGATACTACCAACTTTTATATTTTTAAGCAAATTCAAGACTGTGAGATTGTCACGTCTACCATTGCCAGAGGAATTTCAGTGGGCAACGAGTTGGAATATACAGATGAGGTCACCCTTGGAAGAAGTATTTTAAACAGAATCCCGTTTGAAGCGTCCTTAAAATCCTGATTTTCTTTGAAACTATCTGTCGTCATAGTAAATTATAATGTACGTTACTTTTTGGAGTTATGCCTAAAAAGTGTGCAAGCCGCGATTACCACCTTGGACGCTGAAATACTGGTGGTCGATAACCATTCTTCAGATGATAGTTGCCAAATGGTAAAGCAGCTTTTCCCAGAGATCACATTAATCCAAAACGAGCAAAATCTCGGGTTTTCTAAAGCTAATAATAGGGGCGTTGCCCACGCAAAAGGCGAATATGTGTGCATGTTGAATCCTGATACTGTAGTGGCTGAAGATACGTTTATCAAATGTTTGGCATATGCTGATAGTGTTTCTAAATTGGGCATTTTGGGCTGTCAACTCATTGATGGGCGCGGTCAGTTTCTTCCAGAGAGCAAACGAAATATTCCAACACCAAAAGTGTCATTTAAAAAAATCCTCGGCTTTCCAAAGTCCTATTATGCCACTCATTTGGCGCCGTCAGATATTGGAAAGGTTGAGGTGCTGGTAGGAGCTTTTATGTTGTTAAAAAAATCAGTTTTCCATCAGGTTAACGGGTTTGATGAAGATTATTTTATGTATGGTGAGGATATTGATCTTTCCTATAAGGTTTTAAAAGCCGGCTATCAAAATGTTTATTATGGAGAAATGACTATCCTTCATTATAAAGGAGAGAGCACGCTTAAAAACAAGGTTTATATATCCCGTTTTTATGGGGCGATGCAGATTTTTTACACTAAACATTTTAAATCCAATCCTGCTTTTAATACGATGGTATGGATGGGGGTCAAATGGTCGCGTTTCCTTTTTAAATCACCAAAACAAATAGAGCCCCACACCAGTAATTACGTGGTAGTGTCTGACCAGCTCAATTTTAATAAGAAACTTCCATTTCAGTTTCAGGTAGTTGCGAATAGCAAAAGTGTTTCTACACATACCCAATTTATTTTTGACGGGAATGTTATAAAGTATAAGGACATTATTGCGGATATGGCTACTTTAGACAAGAAAAAATCTTTCACCTTTAGAATTTTACCATCCAACGCCCAATTTATTATTGGTAGCGATAGCTCAGAGCAGCGTGGCGAAGTGCTTTTATTCCCATAATACGAATGAATATATGCACCGTGAAGTCGGAAATTATAGAGGATTATGTAATGAAGTATGGCATTTTTAATTAATTTTGCAAGAGCAAATAAAAATTTTAGCATTAGAATAACAATATGGCAAAGTTTGAATTGAAACTTCCAAAGATGGGAGAAAGCGTAGCAGAAGCAACCATTACCTCATGGTTGAAAAATGTTGGAGACACTATTGAAGCTGATGAAGCAGTGTTGGAAATCGCAACCGATAAAGTGGATAGTGAAGTGCCCAGTGAAGTGGATGGCATCTTGACCGAGATCCTTTTTAATGTGGATGATGTAGTAAAAGTGGGTCAAACTATAGCGATTATTGAAACTGAAGTGGATGCAGCCACAGTGCCTTCTTCATCACAAGAGACACCAGGGCAAGCACCGGTAACTGAAACAGCTGAGGTAGCGCAAGTTATACAAACTGTTGAAGCAGCAAAAACGGCGGTAGCAGCACCGGTAACTTCTACTGAAGATCGTTTTTATTCGCCATTGGTTAAAAACATAGCCAAACAAGAAGGCATTTCGCAATCTGAATTGGATAAAGTTTCTGGAACAGGAAAAGAAGGGCGTGTCACCAAAAGTGATATTCTGGACTATATTGAAACGAGAAAATCTGCACCGGCAGCAGCATCTCAGGTTTCTACAAACGTTGTCAATGAAATTCAACAATCAACTGTGCAAGCTGAAAAACAACCGGCTGTAGCAAAACCAGCACCTGAGAAAGCCAAGGCAGCTTCTGAAGTCTTAGAGAATGGCGACGAAATTATTGAGATGAGCAGAATGGGCAAGCTCATTGCACATCATATGGTAGAATCTGTACAAAAATCAGCACATGTCCAAAGTTTTATTGAGGCTGATGTTACCAATATTTGGAACTGGCGTAATAAAGTTAAAAACGATTTTGCAAAACGCGAAGGTGAGAGTTTGACGTTCACTCCAATTTTTATGGAGGCCATTGCAAAAGCATTGCGTGAATTCCCCATGATGAATATTTCGCTTCAAGACGATAAAATCATTAAAAAGAAACATATTAATTTAGGAATGGCTGCGGCACTACCTGACGGAAACTTGATTGTTCCAGTTATTAAAGATGCTGACCAATTGAATCTTATCGGCATGACCAAGCGGGTTAATGACTTGGCCAACAGAGCCCGTTTAAATCAATTGAAACCAGACGATATTCAAGGAGGCACCTATACCGTTACTAATGTGGGAACGTTTGGGAGTATTATGGGTACTCCAATTATCAATCAGCCACAAGTTGGTATTTTAGCATTGGGTGCTATCAGAAAAGTACCGGCGGTTGTAGAGACGCCTCAAGGCGACTTTATTGGCATTCGTTATAGGATGTTCCTTTCCCATTCCTATGACCACCGTGTTGTTAATGGGGCTCTTGGTGGACAATTTGTAAAAGCTGTTAAAGATTATTTGGAAGCTTGGGATGTGAACAGAGAGATTTAATATATCTACCTTACCTTATAGTCCTGAAACTTGGGAACTGTAAAGTCTTTATAAATACAAAGCCTAAACAAATCATAAACCCAATCTTAAACTAGTTGGGTTTTTTTATTTTTACGCTGATGAATATCAGACCAATAAAAACATTTAATACAATTTTATTATGACACTTAATCTTACCAAACCCATCTGCTTTTTCGACCTTGAAACTACAGGCATCAATATTACAAATGACCGCATTGTTGAGATTGCTATTTTAAAGGTCTTTCCTGACAGCAAAGAAGAACGGAAAACATGGTTGGTCAATCCGGAAATGCCAATTCCCGCTGAGGTTACGGCTATTCATGGTATTTCTGATGCAGATATAGCAGACAAGCCTACCTTTAAGGAATTGGCCAAGGAAATTCATACCATGGTTAAAGATTCTGATTTGGCAGGCTTCAATTCCAACCGTTTCGATATTCCGTTATTAGCGGAAGAAATGTTACGTGCAGAGGTTGACTTTGATATGAAAGGACGCGTGGCTGTTGATGTGCAAACAATTTTTCATAAAATGGAACAACGCACACTTTCTGCCGCTTATAAATTTTACTGTGATAAAAATTTAGAGGATGCCCATAGTGCCGCTGCAGATACAGATGCCACTTATGAAGTCCTAAAAGCACAGTTGGCCAGATACGATGAACTGGAAAACGACACCAAGTTTTTGGCCGAATTCAGCTCTCGCAAAAAGTTTGCAGATTTTGCCGGATTTATCGTGTACAACAAATATAATGAAGAATGTTTTTCTTTCGGTAAGCATAAAACCAAGAGGGTAGAAGATGTCTTAAATGAAGAACCCGGCTATTTTGGCTGGTTGCTTAATGCTGATTTTCCGCTGTATACTAAAAAAGTCTTGACGGCCATTAAGTTACGAGCGTTCAATAATAAATTGGCGTAGTTCAGTTGGCAGTTGTAGGGTTATAATGGACGGTTAGGGAAAAAAGTAGCCTAAATGGAATAATTTGTAAGCCGAATTTTAACTGCTTTTCGCGAATCAGAAAGTCAGTGTTCAATACTAATATAAAATAAATTTACCACGTGAAAATCATCTGCATAGGTCGTAATTATACGGAACACATCAAGGAGTTGGCCAATGAAAAACCGACAGATCCCGTGGTGTTCTTAAAACCAGACACGGCCATCCTCTTAAAAAAACAACCGTTTTTTATTCCTGATTTTTCCAATGATGTGCATCACGAAGTGGAGATTTTGGTCAAAATCAATAAGGTCGGAAAATACATTGATAAAAAATTTGCCCATAAATATTATGATGACATCGGTCTTGGCATTGATTTTACAGCGCGCGATTTACAGCAGCATTTAAAAGATAAAGGCTTACCCTGGGAAAAGGCTAAAGCTTTTGATGGTGCAGCAGTCATAGGTGAATGGTTGCCAAAATCAGAATTTGAATCTGTAGATGCACTTAGTTTTACCTTAGAAAAAAATGGAACTGTTGTACAACAGGGCAATACAAGTCATATGCTTTGGAAAATTGATGAGCTTATAGAATATGTCTCAAAATATTTCACTTTAAAGATCGGAGACATTATCTTTACGGGAACCCCTGCAGGAGTTGCTAAGGTAGAAGCTAATGATGAATTGAGGGGGTGTATTGAAAACGTTGAAATGTTTAAAATAACAGTCAAGTAAAAATGGAAAATAATTATAAACTCTATCGTGTTCGAGAGCTCGCAGATGGGGATGAGGATTTTGTTAAGGCACTTGCCGCTGCATTTTTGGAAGAAGTTCCGGAAGATGCCGCGCGTCTAAAAAAAGCGGTTGCTGAGGTAGATTATTATACGACCTATCAAGCGGCGCACAAAATGAAGCCAACTATTGATTTGTTTGAGCTTGGTGTTTTGGAAGATTTAATCGTCGTGCAGGATTGGGGTAAATTGGAAAAAAAAGAAGATGATGTTTCCGTGCAATTACAATCGGTTTTGGAGGCAATAGAAAAAACTGTTGAAGAAATTAAAAGTGATTTCAATCTCTGATGTTAGCAGAAATCATAACCATTGGAGACGAAATTTTAATTGGACAAGTTGTTGATACCAATTCTGCATTTATCGCCAAACAACTTAATAAAATTGGGGTGTCTGTATATCAGATTACCTCTGTTCAGGATGATAAAGAACATATCTTAAAATCTCTTAGGGAAGCAGAGGAGAATGCAAGTATCATTATTCTTACGGGTGGATTAGGCCCCACTAAAGATGATATCACCAAAAACACCCTTGCCGAATATTTTGACGATACCCTGTTAAGAAACGAGGCCGTTACACAAAATATCAAGCGTCTTTGGGCTGATTTTGTCAATAATATTCCCACCCAAGTCAATTTGGACCAAGCGTTAGTGCCTTCTAAAGCACAAGTGTTAATGAATTTACACGGGAGTGCCCCAGGCATGTGGATCGAAAAAGATGGTAAAGTGTTTATCTCGCTACCTGGTGTCCCATATGAGATGAGAGGATTGATTGACGATGTGGTAATTCCGAAGTTAAGAAAGCAATTTAAATTCCCCTATATACAACATGACACCTTATTGACCTATGGTTTGGGTGAAAGCGCTTTAGCAGAACGTATAGAGGCATGGGAAGACCAATTGCCTCACTATATAAAACTCGCGTATTTGCCTAGCTTAGGACGCGTGCGCTTGCGACTTTCAGGCAAGTCCATGGACAAACAAATGATTCAAAATGAAATAAAACATCAAATAGCGTTGGTATTGCCACTAATTGAAGATGTCTTTGTGGGCTTTGAACGCGATGAGTCTATTGAAGCGGTTATTGGGAAACAATTAACCGCAATGGGTAAAACGGTGGCCACTGCAGAAAGTTGTACAGGCGGAAAAATAGCCGAATTATTTACGGCCAATGCAGGTGCGTCACGTTATTTTAAAGGCAGTGTAGTCAGCTACGCTACACAAGCCAAGATAGATGTACTGGGGGTTGACGCTCAGTTGATTGAAGAATTCTCAGTAGTCAGCGCACAAGTGGCAGAAGCCATGGCTACAGCGGCCATAAAACTTTTTGATTCAGACTTTGCCATTGCTACTACAGGAAATGCAGGACCTGAAAAAGGCGATGCCGATACTGAAGTGGGGAAGGTGTTTTTAGCTATTGCCACACGGGATAAGGTGTTTTCAGAACAATTTACGTTTGGAAACCATCGGCTTAAGGTGATTGATAGGGCAGTAAATAAGGCCTTTGAAATGCTTCAAAAAGAAATTTTAAAAAAGTAACAATATTAGTTTGTGGGTATTGTAAAGTTTTACTAAATTTGCAAACTGTTTTAAATAACATCATTAAAGTTAGAAAGAATGTCAAGAGTTTGTGAACTTACTGGAAAAAAAGCGATGGTTGGAAACAACGTATCTCATGCGATGAATAAAACGAAACGTAAATTTGATGCAAATCTGATTAAAAAACGTTTCTATATTCCTGAAGAGGATAAATGGGTGACTTTAAAAGTTGCTACATCTGCATTGAAGACCATCAATAAAATTGGAATTTCTGCTGCGATTAAGGAAGCAAAATCTAAAGGATTTTTAAAATAATAGCCAACAAGGATGAGGTTTCCGTAGTTGCGGAAATGATAAATAAAATATTTTACAATGGCAAAAAGAGGTAATAGAATACAAGTCATATTAGAGTGTACTGAGCATAAAGAGTCTGGACAACCAGGAACTTCTCGTTACATCACTACAAAAAATAAAAAGAATACGCCAGATAGAATGGAGATTAAGAAATTTAATCCTATCCTTAAGCGTATGACAGTTCATAAAGAGATAAAATAAATGTAGATTCCCATTTTCATGGGAATTGTAAAAATAAGTTTTCCAATGGCAAAAAAATCAGTAGCATCGTTACAAACAGGATCTAAAAGATTAACCAAAGCTATTAAAATGGTTAAATCCCCAAAAACAGGAGCTTACCAGTTCGTTGAACAAGTCATGGCACCTGAGTTTGTTGACGAATTCTTAAAGAAAAAATAAATATATACACTATATTTTTTAAAAACTGCTTTCATTTGAAAGCAGTTTTTTTATGTCTATATTTGAGTTAAATATGACAAATTAGCAGATTGTACTTTAGGGCAAGAAATTTGTTATCAGTTTTTTGTGCGTTAGCTTACAGGTTACCGCAATTTAGGCGTCACAACTAACATAAGACGTTATAACCAACTACAACTAACTTAAAGACAATGAGCTTTTTTAAAAAAATATTCTCTTCTGAAAAAAAGGAAACCTTAGATAAAGGATTGGAAAAATCCAAAGCTTCTTTTTTCACCAAGCTCAATAAGGCCGTTGCCGGAAAATCCAAAGTCGATGAAGACGTTCTAGATAACCTGGAAGAAATTCTGGTAGCAAGTGATGTCGGTGTAAATACAACCTTAAAGATCATTACAAGAATTGAGGAGCGGGTGGCTCAAGACAAATATCTTGGTACTTCTGAACTCAATCAAATTTTGAGAGAGGAAATTGCCGGATTATTATCTGAAGTGGATAGTGGTGAAGCTACCGAATTTACAGTTCCAAAAGATAAAAAACCATATGTGATCATGGTGGTTGGGGTGAATGGTGTTGGAAAAACGACCACCATTGGTAAACTGGCATCCCAATTTAAAAAACAGGGGTTAAGCGTCGTTCTGGGTGCTGCTGACACCTTTAGGGCTGCAGCTATTGATCAACTTCAAATTTGGGCAGACCGTGTAGATGTGCCCATGGTACGCCAAGATTTTGGGAGTGATCCAGCTTCTGTGGCTTTTGATACTCTAAAAAGTGGGGTCAACCAAAATGCTGATGTAATTATTATTGACACCGCTGGGCGTTTGCATAATAAAGTAAACTTGATGAACGAGTTGACAAAAATCAAACGTGTGATGCAAAAAGTTATCGTTGATGCGCCTCACGATGTGTTGTTGGTATTGGATGGTTCTACAGGACAGAATGCTTTTGAACAAGCCAAACAGTTTACCGCAGCTACTGAAGTCACTTCTTTGGCAGTGACAAAACTCGACGGAACCGCCAAAGGTGGGGTGGTGATCGGAATTTCTGATCAGTTTAAAATTCCAGTAAAGTATATTGGGGTAGGCGAAGGAATAGACGATTTACAAGTCTTTAACAAATTCGAATTTGTCGATTCTTTCTTCAAATAATTGGTGCTTTAACTGTTGTCAAATTTCAATTTATACTGAGAATGCCATAATTTACTATTTCTATATACCAACATTATAGTAGTCATACGTATTTGCGGTTTTAACTGCATCGAATCATTCTTCATAAAGTCTTAGGTTTAATTCAACGACCTCACCATAATTGATGGGTTTTTATTATTTTTAAGCATCAGTCCGGTATTATGACAGGTGAAAAGTTTACAAACCCCTTAAAGCATAATCTGGTTCGAGAACTTAAAAATGACACTTTGTTTTTGAAACCAATTTCACTGAGAGTGATTGGGCAAATTTAATTTAGAATAACGATTGTTTATCAGTTAGTTACAATCAAGTCTTTGTTCTTTTCCCGATAGTTATCGGGACTATAAGCGCAGCGATCTTAATTCTTTATCGGACAATAATGATTTTTAATAAAAATACCCACTATGAAATATCTTTTAGTTTGTACTGCCTTTTTATTTGTCTTTTCCTGTAAGAATTCTCACAATACAACCAAGCCCACTACTGATACGGATATCAGTGCTATTTCCACTAAGGAGTACACTGAATTTAAAGTTTTAGATTCCAAATATATTAACACTGATGAGCTATGGCAGCCATTTCATAAAGATCTGGAAGCGTTTACTGAAAAAGAATATCAGGCTTTGAAGCCGCTCATCTTAGAGCAGGATATTCCAACCTTACAAGCCCATATTCAAAATGGCAATCTGACTTATGAAAATCTGACAAAATTTTACCTCTATCGCATCCGGAAATTTGATCGGGAGAATGCCTTGTCGTTAAATTCTGTCATTTCTTTAAATCCAAACGTTATTTCTGAAGCTCAACAAAAAGACGAGGCATTAAAAAATAGGATGCGCAAACACCTAATCTTTGGAATGCCCATTCTTTTAAAAGATAATATCAATACAGCTACTATGCCTACCACTGCAGGTGCTGTAGCCTTTCAAAATAATACCACTGCTGATGCGTTTATTGTTGAGCGCTTAAAGGAAAACGGTGCTTTAATTTTAGGAAAAGCCAACTTAAGTGAATGGGCGTATTTCTTTTGCGGCGATTGTCCTAGCGGGTATAGCGCCATTGGCGGTCAAACCTTAAACCCTTACGGTCGTAAAGTAATGGATACCGGTGGATCGAGTTCTGGGAGTGGGGTAGCAGTAGCCGCTAACTTCTGTGTTGCTGCTATCGGCAGTGAAACTTCAGGGTCTATTCTTTCGCCATCAAGTCAGAATTCGGTTGTCGGTTTAAAACCGACCATAGGTGTGTTGAGTAGGAGTGGTATTATCCCAATTTCTTCAACCCTTGATACCCCTGGGCCAATAACAAAAAATGTTACAGACAGTGCGATAGTCTTGGATGCCATGTTGGGGTATGATGGTAATGATTCTAAATCCATGTCTACAAATTGGGACAATGGTTCGCTTTATGAAAATTTTGATGACCACACATTAAGAGGAAAACGTTTTGGTGCATTCAAAGAACTATTAGAAGACTCTTTATATGTGAGAGCGCTTACAGATTTAAAATCGAAAGGAGCCATCATTATTGAGATTGATGAAGAAAAAGTTAAGCTCCCAGGGTTTATAAGACTTTTAAATTTAGACATGCAGAATGATTTCCCTAGTTATGTTGAAGCTTCCGGAGATCCATCTCTACATTTAAAGTCCATTCAGGATGTTATCGCTTTTAATAAAAAAGATTCCATTACTACTATGCCATACGGGCAAAAACTGTTTGAAGGTGTCGTTACCGATCGTGCATCAGAAGCTGAATTTGATGAGATTAAGACCATACTCAAAACCAACGGTCGATTGTTTTTTGACACCCCAATGGAAACTCTTAGTTTGCACGGATTTCTCTCTGTAAATAACTATCATGCGGGTGCTGCGGCCGTGGTGGAATATCCAGCTATTACTGTGCCAATGGGGTATAAGGACAATGGCGAGCCAAAAGGCTTGACCTTTATAGCTAAACCGTTGTCAGAAAATGACCTCTTGTCATGGGCGTATGCCTATGAACAGGCCTCCCACAGACGCATGGCTCCAAAGAATTATAACTAAGATTTTCATGCACATTATACTTGGAATGATTCATTTTTTCACATCCCAGAGAAAAATAAATCCTATCCTATAAATCGTAAATCATTACGTATCTTTGCACACTTAATTTTTGTGGATATGAGAACGAAATCGCTTAAAAAGAATCGCATCAATGTGGTCACACTAGGTTGTAGCAAGAATGTATACGACAGTGAAGTCCTTATGGGGCAACTTAAAGCGAGTGGTAAAGATGTGGTACATGAAGAAGAAGGTAACATTGTAGTGATCAATACCTGTGGCTTTATCAATAATGCCAAAGAAGAAAGCATCAATACCATTCTCGAATTTATGCAGAAAAAGGAAGATGGTGAAGTAGACAAAGTATTTGTTACCGGATGTTTGAGTGAACGTTATAAGCCAGATTTGCAAAAGGAAATCCCAAATGTGGACCAATATTTTGGAACTACGGAACTCCCCGGATTATTAAAAGCCTTGGGTGCAGATTATAGACATGAACTGATTGGAGAACGTTTAACCACGACGCCTAAAAACTATGCCTATTTAAAAATTGCTGAAGGTTGCGACAGGCCATGTAGTTTCTGTGCCATTCCGTTAATGCGTGGTAAGCATAAAAGTACACCCATTGAAAATCTTGTCATTGAAGCTGAAAAATTAGCCGCTAATGGCGTAAAAGAGTTGATCTTGATTGCTCAGGATTTAACTTATTACGGACTCGATATTTACAAAAAGCGTAACCTGGCAGAATTGCTGGAAGCGCTTGTAAAAGTTGATGGTATTGAATGGATCCGACTGCATTATGCTTTTCCTACGGGCTTCCCTATGGATGTGCTGGATGTTATGAACAGAGAGTCGAAAATATGCAATTATCTGGATATTCCTTTACAACATATTTCCGATACGATCCTTAAAAGTATGCGACGAGGGACGACTAAAGAAAAAACCACTAAGCTTTTAAATGAATTCAGAAAAACAGTTCCGGAAATGACCATCAGAACCACATTAATTGTGGGGTATCCTGGAGAGACAGAGGAGAATTTTCAAGAATTGAAACAATGGGTTACCGAGATGCGTTTTGAGCGTTTGGGTTGTTTTACGTATTCTCACGAGGAAAATACTCACGCTTTTAATTTAGAAGATGATGTTCCGGAAGAGGTTAAAATGCAACGAGCCAATGAGATTATGGAAATCCAGTCGCAAATTTCATGGGAATTGAATCAGGCCAAAATTGGAAATGAATTTAAAGTAGTCATTGACCGTAA
This sequence comes from Gelidibacter salicanalis, assembly GCF_016469035.1. Taxonomy (GTDB): domain Bacteria; phylum Bacteroidota; class Bacteroidia; order Flavobacteriales; family Flavobacteriaceae; genus Gelidibacter; species Gelidibacter salicanalis_A. Next base: position 27,106 of record NZ_JAEHJZ010000046.1, read on the forward strand.
GGAGGGCAACTATTTTGTTGGCCGTACAGAATTTGATTCGCCAGACGTTGATAATGAAGTGCTGATTGATGCCTCTAAATGCTATTTAAAAACAGGTGAGTTTACTACGGTAAAAGTTACTGAAGCGGAAGATTTTGATTTGTACGCGGAGGTTGTGGCTTCGTAAAGAACCATTGTTGTCAGATAAAGAATAGAGAATAGAGAATAGAGAATAGAGAGTAGTTCATAGAGAAAATTAACTGACTGATAAACAATCGTTATTCTAAATTAGATTTGCCCGCTCACTCTAAGTGAAATTAGCTTCAAAAAGCAAGGTATCATTTTAAGATTACATATCAGGTTTTGCTCTAGCTGGGTTTGTAGACTTTAATCTGGTTTACCATAGAAAATAGTCTTATGATATCAATAAAACCAAATCTGGATCTTAATAAAGACTTTCATCTGGTTTTTTTATGTAATTATCAGAATCCGAAATATTTTGATGCAATAGAAAAATAAATAAGCACCCCACAAATATCAGAAAGTGATGTGACCAAGGGCGCACTAGCGGTAGCAGGATCAATTTTTAATTTGGTAAATATGAACGGCAATAACATGCCTATTAAACTCCCCAGCATAACATTGAGCACCATGGCAATACAGACTACCACGATGACTTCCGGCGCTCTAAAACTCGCTACCGCGGCAACACTTGCTGCCATGGTAAGACCCAGCAAAAATGAGATGATCAGCTCCCTGCCAATCAGTTTATACCAGTCTGATATTTGAATTTCTCCCAAAGCTAAATAGCGAATCATTAAGGTAGCAGATTGTGATCCGGCATTTCCGCCACTGTCTATCAGTAACGGTAAAAAGAACACCAGGGCCACCACTTGCTGAATCACATCTTCAAAGTTCGCTAAAGCAGCGCCAGAAAAGACATTCATAAAAACGAGAAGCACCAACCAGACAATTCGATTTTTATACAAAATAAGAATGCGTTCCTTTAGTGGGTTCTTGCTCGCATTTTGAATGGAACCGAATTTATGAAAATCTTCTGTAGACTCTTCTTCTATAACATCCAGGATATCATCAAAGGTGACAATTCCTAAAAGCACACCTTCTTCATTCAGCACCGGTAAGGCTTCCCGATCATAATCTTTAAACACCTGAATGGCTTTTTCCTGATCGTCCAAAGCATTTAAAAACACAAACCGATGGTCTATAAGGTCGGCTACACGTTCTTCAGGACCGGCCAAAATTAAATCTTTAATGGAGAGATCGTCAATTAATTTCCAATGTTGGTCAATGACATATATAATGTTTAATGTTTCAGAATCCTGTCCAAATTTTCTAATATGTTCAAACGCCTTCGCAACGGTAAAGTCTTCCTTAATGGCTACAAACTCAGGAGTCATTAGTCGCCCAATACTGTCCTTTGGATAGCCCAATAACTGCACTGTTATTTTGCGCTCTTCGGGAGATAATTTTTGTAACAGTTGACTTACAATGTCTGGGGCTAAATCTTCAAAAAAAGCCGTTCTATCATCAGGTTCAATGTCATTGAGCAATCGCGATAGCTTTTGGGAATTTTGAGATAAGCCTTCAATGACGTCTTGCTGATCAGCTCGCGACAGCATTTTAAAAACCTTTTTCGCCCGCCTTCTCGATAATAACCGGATCAAAATAATTTTATCAGTTTTTGAAGCCTCTTTTATCAGAAGAGCAACATCTAGAGTGTCTCTATTTTCCAATAATAATTTGAGCTCTCGCCAGTTACTATTGGAAATTAGATTTTGGACATTAGGTTTTGTGGTGCGCATAAAAATAGAGTCTTATACCATGAAATCCATCTAAACAAAAGCTCGTTTTAGGGGCTTCTATGGATTAATGTGTATAAATATAAACCTTATATCTTGTATAATTTAACCGTTGGGATTATTCATGAAAGGAAGCCTATTTTTGATATTTTATAGAAGGTTTTTTGAGTCTCATTCAGCGATTTTTGATGTGAGTCATTAGTTTGTTTCCTTTTGTTTTTCCAAATGCCTGTTGATTTTATCAATAGCCGATTCTATGGATTTTTCGGGTTCTATTATATTGTATTCACCCCAAAATGCCGGATCAGAAAATCCAGAAGCTTCTTCGCTTAATATGACTGTCGGGCGTAAGGTCTCTCTTCGGGTTGGGTCGTCGTTCAATGTCTTTGCCCAGTCCGTTACCGCCATTTCACTACTTAAAGTATATACGCTATTAAACAAGCGGCCCTTCCAATTTACTTTAAAAGTCAAGAGGATGTTACTATAGCCATAATGCCATTTGTTATCCTTGAGTCTGTAATCTACCCGATAAGCGGCCTCAGTAGGGTAAACCGTAACTCTGTTAGGTTTCTTTTTCACAAAAAGTTCGGCAGCCCTTTCTCTGTTTTCAACATTTAAATTGTAGATGGCGCTAATGAGCGAGAAGGTTTCGGCATCAATATAAAGTTTTCCATAATGCATCGGTTCAGTGATGTTGGGGCGTTGTTTAAATTTAACCACATAGACTGATCGGTTATTAATTTCAGTCGGTTTATCGAATGAAAACTCATATTCGGCAAAGGTAATATCGTTAAAAATAAACTGCGGATATTTGATGACATCAGCATAAATAGCGCTGAATGGACCGCCTTGCAACTTTACTGCGAGCGTATCCAATCGGCTATAGTCTGTGCTTTTACGAGCTTTGATAAGCTTAATTTTATCTGCTTTAGACGAACTAGAAGGTTGTCGATAAATTTCGACGATAGCTTCAGATAAAGAGGCATCGCGACGTCTCTTTTTGATGGTTTCCCGGTAAAACGCCGTCATTACCGTTTCTTCACTCAGGTTGTACTCGCCTTTTTTGTCTAGGGCTGCCTTTACTAATGACTTGGCGTCTTTGGGAGCGTTAATTTTTATTTCGGACAGCTGCATGGCGGCTTCTTCCAATAAAATATGGATGTCTTCACCATTCAGACTCGATAGGGGGATGGTTTTAGTCTGATACCCCAAGAATGAAATATGAATGCTATTGGATATATAAGAACTAGGGACTTTTAACAGAAACTCGCCATCTGAATTGGTAATGGTACTGATATTGGTTTCTAAAACGTTTATTGTCGCAAAAGCGAGTGGCTCTTTCGATTGACTATCAATGATGGTGCCTCTAAACTCGCTAAAATCCTGTATGGCTTCAGGGAGTTGTTGTAACGTCTTCGCGGTCAGTGGAATTCCAGACAACACAAGGAAAATCACCAATATCCAAAGATTCTGGAATTTAGAAATGCTTAATTTGATTGTACGATTCATAACACGCTATTTTGTAATGATTAAATTACTAAAAATATGCAGGTTATGAGGTGTTTTAGCTGTTAATATTGAAGGATTTATAATTTGAAAGCATTGTTATTCACAAAGAAAATGGCATTTACGAAGAATAACTTACCATTTTCCCAGAAATTACGGAACAGTATATTATCAGCCATATAAATGATGCTACCATTACCTAAGCGTTCTTCACCAAAAATCAAGGAGTTTTCTAGATTTTTTAAAGTATGTTTTCCAGCAAAACCAGATACATTTTTAGGATCCTCGCCTAAATACGCCACATTATAACCGTCTTCTAAAAGACTATAGGCGCTAGAGCCCGATTTTAAAGTAAAGTAATTTTTATCATACCCAAACGCCAAGGGGTGCGTAGGGTCGACTTTCGATTTAAAAATGGCACCAGTAATCATCCCATTGGTGGCTTCACGTTCGCGTTCAGCATAGGGCGTGAGGTTTGTTTTGGTTGCGGTCGAATCTTTGGTAGTGTTGCGTTTCAGACCAAAATCTTTATGATCAGCAAATATATTGAGCGCCCCATCTATGGCAATAACTTTACCGCCTTTCTTGATCCAATGCTGTAGTTTTTCCAAATTCGATTCGTTAAAGAAGCGATTGTAATACCCATTAGGAATTACCAAAACAGAATAGGCATCAAGGTCTGTTTGGGCAAAATTGTCAGTATTTATAGAGGTTACGGGATACTGCAATTGCTGTTCAAAAAAGTGCCACACTTCGCCATAAGCCAATGACGAGGTGTAATTTCCGGAAAGTAAGGCTACCTTCTGCTTATGGACCAATTTGACATCTGGTGATCCGAAATCTGGACCCGTTTGAGAAAATCCGCTAGCAATAGCCACGATTTTTCTCTTGAATTTATTGGCAGCCGCAATTACAAGAGCATCAAAGTTGTCTATTTTTTTATTGTCACCTCTAACAATAATCAATGCCCCACTATCAAAAGACTGCTCTGGATTTTTAGTGGTCAGTGCTTTTTCTGTAAAACGGACTTTAATATTCTGTTTTAATAATTCAGCCAAAAATGCAGCATCCTTCATATGATCCCATTTGGCCATATAGCCGGTAGCACTTGTGTTTTTCTGATTTGTTTCGACCGTTGTTGATGTGGTGGTTGTAGCAGCCAAAGTGGTACTAGCAATGGCATCCAAGCCGTAAGCATGCGGTAAACTCCATGCAGTAATATCGTACGTAATTGAATCGGCCAAGGTCGTATTCGGCTCAAACAACACTTGCACCATTTGGCCTTTTGGCTGATTGGTACTCACTACTAAATCTTCAGAAGTTCCGCTCAAGTTTCCACTTTTGTTGTCTTGATACTTATACCCAGAAATTTTTCCGGAGGCTGCGGCACCATAGGTAATATCATGCTTGTCTAATAAGGTTTTTAAACCTTCAATTTTATCAGAACTGCCACGCAACACATAACTCTTGTATTTAAAATTTGTATTGGCAAAATACTTTTTAAATTCCGTGTTTAATTTTTCAGCATTTTTTGAGGCAATTTCTACTGTAGACAAACCTGTGGTGTGGTGGTGTTCCACCCGATCTACAAGGGTTAATACATTGCCTTCATCATTTAGAATGCCTAATCCTGATTGTCCGCCTTGCTCATAAGTCATCCCGATGGCGCCAAGATAGGTAGGGTAGGTATCGCCGTAGCTTGGGTATAGCAGATCAAAGCGTTCGCGTGTAAAATATAACCAGCCATTGGCGTCAAAATATTTCGCGTGATTTTCCCCAATTTGCGTTTGGAAATCGCGTTGCCAATCCGTAATGATCTCATGAAAAGGTTCCGCTGCCGGTGCAAAATAATAGGGCTCATTGATGCCTTGTTCATGAAAATCCACATGAATTTGTGGTAACCATTTGTTGTACACTTTTAAACGCGCTTGGGTTTCCTTTTGGCTCGCCCAAACCCAATCTCTATTTAAGTCAAATAAATAATGGTTGGCTCTTCCTCTTGGCCAAGGCTCATTTTGTTCATTAGCTTGTTGGTCGGTATCATACGGCGTGCTTTTGGTTTGGTTATACCAATTCACATACCGGTCACGCCCATCAGGATTGAGACAAGGATCAATAATAACCACCGTATTTCTTAACCATTCTTGTTTTTCCGTCAACAAGCTGTGAATGGTTTTCATGGAAGCTTCCGTGCTAGATGCTTCGTTGCCGTGTACATTGTAACTTAACCAGACAATGGCAATACCATTTGAGCCTAGATTTCCGTCGCCAATTCCTGCATTTTTCAGATGGTCTAGTCGGATGTTTTCGAGGTTTTTTATGTTGTCTTCAGAAGAAATAATAGCCGTGTACAAGGGCCGTCTTTCATAAGTTTCGCCATAGTTTTCAAGTTTTACTTGATTGGGCAGTTGTGAAGCTACCATTTTAAAGTAATCAACAACTTGATGGTGTCTGGTAAATTCTGTACCTAAAGTATAGCCTAGAAAATCTGACGGCGATTGGAGGTTTTGTGCTTTTGAGACAAAGATACTGCTCATAAGAACAAAAATAACAACGGATATTTTTTGCATGATAAAGTGGTGTGGTGTAATTAGTAGAGTAAAGATAGCTAGTCAAAGTGAATTAACTAAAATTTAGTACTCAAAAAAAGTTAAGAGCGCTATCTTTACATCTCAATTTTAAATTCTAATATGCCAACCGATTGTATCCCATTTAGAGACACCAATTATTTTTCGTCATTGATCACCGATTATCTGGATGAAAAAGAGGACTTAAAGCCATTTTATAATCGGTTTCCATCGCTTGAGAATTTTGAAGCGCAAATTGAAGAAAAGCAACAATCATACAATAAAAGCAATCGATCAGATGTGGTAAAGGCATTGATGATGCAATATGAAGGCTTGAGTATTTCTTCTATGACGCTAACCAATATTGATCTCCTAAAACACGGTACAACCTTTACGGTGACCACAGGACACCAGCTGAATTTATTTACAGGTCCGTTGTATTTTTTCTATAAAATTATCTCCACAATAAATTTATGTAAAACCCTTAAAGAGAAATATCCGCATTACAATTTTGTACCTATTTATTGGATGGCAACGGAGGATCATGATTTTGAGGAAATCAATTTTTTTAATTTTAAAGGCAAAAAAGTTCAGTGGAATAGAGATGCTTCTGGTGCAGTGGGCGAATTTGATCTGCAAGGTTTAGATCAGGTGTATGAGGTATTTGCGGCACAATTGGATACTAGCCTCAATGCAAAGTCTTTAAAAAAGCTATTTCACCAAACGTATTTAGAACATGATAATCTAACTACAGCCACACGATTTTTGGTCAATAAATTATTTTCAATTAGTGGTTTGGTCATTTTGGATGGTAATGATCCCATCTTAAAAAAACTTTACAAACCTTATATCGAAGACGAATTAATACATCAGTCTTCATTTAAAAAGGTATCAAAAACCAATGAAGACATCAATGCATTGCCTTCTAATTACAAAATACAGGTTAATCCGAGAGAGATTAATTTGTTCTATATCCATAACGCTATAAGGGAGCGCATTCTCGAAACAGATGGTGTTTTTGGCGTGTTGGATACAGATATACGTTGGACGAAAGATGAATTATTAGCTGAGGTGAATGAACATCCAGAGCGTTTCAGTCCGAATGTCATTTTACGTCCGCTCTATCAAGAAATTATTTTGCCTAACCTCTGTTATATTGGAGGTGGTGGTGAATTGGCGTATTGGTTACAGTTAAAGTCCAATTTTGAAGCTCAAAATGTTGCGTTTCCAATGCTGCTGTTGCGTAATTCCGTATTGCTCATTACTGAAAAACAGAAAGAGAAACTTGAAAAGATGAATATTTCTGTAACTGATTTGTTTTTGAAACAGGATGATTTAATGACTAAGGTTACAAAAGCTATCTCAGAGATCAACATTGATTTTAGTCCACAAAAGGAACAACTTCAAAAACAATTTGAAGACCTCTATGATTTGGCAGAGCAGACGGATAAATCTTTTAAAGGTGCTGTTGCTGCTCAGGAAGTCAAACAAATTAAAGGCCTTGAACATCTTGAAAAACGCTTGTTAAAAGCCCAAAAAAGAAAATTGGAAGATGTGTTGGAGCGGGTTAGACTGTTGCAAGATGAATTATTTCCGGGCCAAAGTCTACAAGAACGCCAGATGAACATTTCAGAATTTTACTTAGAATATGGCGAAGAGATCATTCTAACATTGGTTCAAAACTTAGATCCTCTACATTCTGAATTTCTAATATTAGAAGTATAAATTCCACATAATATATAGTGAACTTATGACGAGTATGCATAAAATTGACATGGACCTCATTGAGATGACTTTAGATGTTATGAAATATGCTATTGGGCGTATTTCAGCAACTGAGCATCCTATTGGGAAACCTAAAAAAGAAGAAGAACTCAAAGCATTGGTAGGAGAAACCATTACGGCGAAAGGCGTGGGTGGCGAATATGCGTTTAATTTGTGGAAGGAACATTTAGCAAAGGCTAATGTACCGGTAGATCATCCGCGGAATTTGGCATTTGTACCAGCTTCGCCAACTAAGGCCGCTATTATGTTTGATTTGGTCACTTCGGCGTCCAGCATTCACGGCGCGTATTGGATGGAAGGTGCAGGCGGTATTTTTTGCGAAAATGAAGCTATGAAGTGGATGGTGTCCCTCACCGGACTGCCAGAAGGTGCTTTTGGGGTGTTCACCAGTGGCGGAACGGCGGCAAATTTATCTGCCATTGTAACAGCAAGGGAACATTGGCGCGAAAACCCAGAATTTCAGCGCGAAAAAGGCTTGATCATTACGTCAATTGGTGCGCATTCGTCCATCAAAGCCATGGCAAAAGTGGCTGATGTCGATATCCTTTTGGTCGATTCAGAAGAGCGTCTTACAGGGGACGATTTAATGACTACTATTAAAAGCTTGGACGACCATCAGCGTAAACGTCTTTTTGCTGTAGTAGCCACTGGAGGTACTACTAACGCAGGAATTATTGATGATTTAGAAAGTGTCGCTCAGGTTTGCGAACAAGAAAATCTATGGTTCCATGTGGATGCCGCTTACGGTGGCGGTGCATTGGTGGCAGACTCTGTGCGTCATTTATTTAATGGTATTGAAAAAGCAGATAGCATTACTATAGATCCACACAAATGGATGTTTTCACCTTATGATTGTGGGGCGGTAATTTATAAAGAACCTGAATTGGCAAAAAATGCCCATTCCCAACAAGGATCGTATTTAGATATTTTTAAAGATGAAGGCGCACATGGTTTTAATCCTACAGATTACCAAATTCAATTAACCCGACGTGTGCGTGGTTTACCATTGTGGTTTTCTTTGGCCACACACGGTACTGATCGTTATAAAGAAGCTGTAGAACGCGGTATAGAACTGGCTCAAATTGCAGGTAAAATGATTGAGGCGCATCCAGATCTCGAACTGGTGCGAGAACCAAGTTTATCTTGTGTGTTGTACAGAAGAAAAGGCTGGGATCCTGAGGACTATACACACTGGACCTATGAAAACCATCGTAAAGGGTTTGCTTTGGTAACACCAACCAAATGGAAAAATGGCGACACTTTTGAAACCGTTTCCCGCTTCTGCTTCATTAATCCTGATACAACAGAGAAAGATATTGAAATGATTTTGGAGACCATGGTCTAATTCTAGTGATATAATACTTAAGAGTTGCTATTTTATAAGAGTTTCAGAGCTAAATGCCTTTAAAATTTCAGAATCAAGCGCTCACTAAAACCTAGTGTTTTTTATTAATTTTCATTGGCGCTAAATGGTAAATCTAAAAATCAATCCTTATTTTTGCGCATGCAACACAACAAAGTCCTTATTTTAGATTTCGGTTCGCAATACACACAGCTTATTGCGAGACGCGTTAGAGAACTCAACATTTACTGTGAGATCCATCCATTCAACAAAATCCCAACTGACATTGACAGTTTTAAAGCCGTCATTTTATCTGGTAGCCCATCTTCTGTGAGAGCAGAAAATGCGCCTCATCCGGATTTGTCAAAAATAAGGGGACAGGTTCCATTGCTCGCTGTATGTTATGGCGCACAATACTTATCGCATTTTTCTGGAGGATTGGTGGAGCCGTCCAATACACGTGAATATGGTAGAGCCAATTTGACTTTTATAAAAGAGAATGAACCTTTATTCAATCAAATTGAGGTCAGAAGTCAAGTATGGATGAGCCATAGTGATACCATTAAAAATTTACCAACCAACGGAACGCTGATTGCCAGTACGACTGATGTGGAAAATGCCGCTTTTACAATTGAAGGCGAGCAAACCTATGGCATTCAATTCCATCCTGAAGTGTATCATACTACAGATGGGAAACAATTGCTGGAAAACTTTTTAGTGCATATTGCCCGCGTGGAGCAAGATTGGACGCCACAGTCATTTGTGGAAGAAACGGTAGAAGCGCTTCAAGAAAAAATAGGTAATGATAAAGTTGTATTAGGTCTTTCAGGAGGTGTAGATTCATCGGTAGCGGCTATTTTATTACATAAATCCATCGGCACAAATTTATACTGCATTTTTGTGAATAATGGTTTGCTTCGTAAAAATGAATATGAAAGTGTCCTTGCCCAATATGAAGGTATGGGACTCAATGTAAAAGGCGTTGATGCTTCGGCACGTTTTTTGGATGCCCTTGCAGGATTGAGTGATCCGGAAATGAAACGAAAGGCTATAGGTCGTGTGTTTATTGAGGTTTTTGACGATGAGGCGCATCAAATTAAAGATGTAAAATGGTTGGCGCAGGGTACTATTTATCCAGATGTGATAGAGAGTGTTTCTGCAACCGGAGGGCCAAGTGCGACCATAAAAAGTCATCATAATGTTGGTGGGTTACCAGATTTTATGAAATTACAAGTGGTAGAACCTTTAAAAGCATTATTTAAGGACGAAGTGAGACGTGTTGGGGCATCAATGGAGATGGACGCAGCAATTTTAGGACGTCATCCTTTTCCTGGTCCTGGATTGGCTATTCGTATTTTGGGGGATATCACCGCGGAGAAAGTACGCATCTTACAAGAAGTTGATGCCGTATTTATTGACAACCTGAAGTCATGGAATCTCTACGATAAAGTTTGGCAAGCGGGAGCAATCCTTTTGCCAGTTAATAGCGTAGGAGTGATGGGTGATGAACGTACTTACGAAAAATGCGTGGCCTTAAGAGCTGTTGAAAGTACTGACGGAATGACCGCAGATTGGGTGAATTTGCCGTATGAATTTTTGCAAAAGACCTCAAATGAAATAATAAATAAAGTAAAAGGCGTTAATAGAGTAGTGTATGACATTAGTTCTAAACCGCCAGCAACTATTGAATGGGAATAGACAGTAAGCAATTTTCAATTATCGGTCATCTCGCAACGAGCAATTACATCTAAAAGGAACATGAAAAAACTTATATTAATTTGTATCATTACTTTGTCTTGCAATTTATTTGCACATGCACAAAAGTTCAAGGCACATACCGTTCAGGCAGGTGAAACTGTAGAGTCCATCGCAAAGAAATATCAAGTTTCTGTGTCGGATATTTATGCGTTAAATCCGGATGCCAAACGCAAATTGAATCCTAATGCGGTATTGATTATTCCCAATGCTACAATTCCATTGGCATCGCAAGAAGTAACTAAAGAGCTCATTGGCTATGAAGATCATAAAGTGAAACGCAAAGAGACCTTATATAGTATCTCTAAGGAATATAATGTTGATATTGAAGATATTAAAAAGCACAACAAAAGCCTTTATGCTGAAAATTTAAGAAAAGGTGATCAAATTCGGATTCCGCGTTATAAAACTATTTCTTCTCAAGTAACCCCTGGAAATGCCATTAAAACCTATACAGTTCAGCCGAAAGAAGGCAAATGGCGTGTGGCCTATAAATTTGGTATTTCTGTAGCAGAACTAGAGGTCTTAAATCCAGAAATGAATGAGGTATTACAGCCAGGAGATATAGTCAACATTCCTAGTGCTTCTGATGAAAAGAGTATCGATGAGAATTTTGATTATTATACCGTTCAAAAGAGCGAAGGCTACTATCGTTTAAAGGTGAAGTTAGGTTTGACGCAAGAACAATTGGAAAAGCTAAATCCTGAATTGAAGACTGATGGTTTAAAGGATGGTATGGTCTTAAAAGTGCCACAGAAAACGAATGTTGGTGAAGTAACAGGTCCTATTGAGGAAACCAATTTGACCAATAAATTAAGAAATTTAAAAACGAAACAAATTGCTGTCATGTTACCATTCCGTTTAAATAGGGTGGATACTGATTCTATACAAGAAGCGAAAGATCTGATCAAAACAGACCGACGTTTATCTGTTTCCTTAGATTTCCATTCTGGAGTTTTAATGGCAATCGATTCGGCAAAGCAGTTAGGTATTTCTACAAAATTGAAAGTATTTGACACCCAAGATCAGCTTGCTGAAATTTCAAAAATTTTAAACAGTACTGATTTTTCTAACTATGATGCCATTATTGGGCCCCTAATGCCTACTAATTTAGACCGTGTGGCAAGGGCAGTACAAAAAGATGGAGTGCCTGTAATTTCTCCCATTACCAAACCAGATCAGTTGCTTGAGAATGTATTTCAAACCGTTGCTGACGCTGAAATGCTTGAAAATGCCATCATCAAATTTGTGGGATCAGATGTGTTAAAACGAAATGTGGTGATTATTGCTGACCAATCGCATAGGGCCATTAGTAACCGTTTAAAATCCGAGTTTGGAAGTGCGAGACAAGTGTTTTCTAGAAAAAACAAGAGTGGAAATGATGGGTATTACATTATGGCTGCCGATTTGAGTGGCGTTTTTGTAAACGGTAAAAATTACGTGTTTTTGGAAACTGCCAATGAAGCTTTAGTTTCTACCGTAACTAGTATGTTGAATGGATTGACCAATAAAAATCAAGAAATCATTATAGTAAGTACCAATAAAACCGATGCTTTTGAAGGTCCAAATGTGTCTAATTTTCATTTGGCGAATTTAAAATTCCATTACCCATCCATTAATAAAAGCTTCAATATTGACCAGCCGGATACTTTTGTAAAAGCTTACAAAAAAAAGTATGGCATTGAACCTAATAAGTTTGCGGTAAGAGGGTTTGACCTAACTTTAGATGTTCTTTTACGATTGGCCTCTGATGAAAACTTATACAAAGCCTCCACCAATGGTATTGAAACACAGTATACTGAAAATAAGTTTAGATATTCTAAAAAACTATCCGGTGGGTACTTTAACGAAGCGGTTTATATTGTAAAATATACAAGTGATCTCACTATAGAAGAAGCAAAATTATGACCTCAAAAGTAGTTTACCTTGGCGATTTAAGAACGGAATGCACACACGAGCAATCTGGAAATGCTTTTATTACAGATGCACCAACAGACAATAATGGTAAAGGCTTGGCATTCTCACCAACAGACACTGTTGCTACAGGAGTGGCAAGCTGCATGATGACCGTAATGGGCATAAAGGCACGTGATATGCACGTAGACATGACTGGTACGACTGCTGAGGTTACAAAAACAATGGCTAGTAATCCGCGTAGGATTTCAAAAATTGAAGTTGTGATGACCTTGCCTTTTGAGGCTGATCAAAAAACGAAAACAATTCTTGAGAATATTGGTAATACCTGTCCTGTACTGAACAGTCTTCACCCTGATATTGAAAAAGCCATTACCTTTAACTGGGCTTAACTAGTCTCACTCTTTTTTAAGATTTTGAAGCTTATTCCAAGATCATAATTATGTTAGTGTTTTAAGAGAATCGCTTAATAGCTATGTCTGTCTAAATAGACAATGCAATAAATCTTTATAACAACTACAAAACAACATTGTAACCTGTGCTGCAACCAGATAAAAATTTTCTCATCAAATTAGCCCATACAAAAATGCCGTTTGGCAAATATGAAGGAAAGTTCCTGATTGATCTGCCAGAATATTATGTGGTTTGGTATCATAACAAAGGGTTTCCAAAAGGACAATTGGGACTAATGCTTGAAACTGTGTATGAGCTAAAACTAAATGGTTTAGAGGAACTAATTAGGAATATAAAATTGAGGTATCCAAAGTAATTTTTTAATTTTGAGCTTAAATTATTTACCTCATGGCTGAAGCACATATCGAAAAAAAATTCAAACTAAAGCACTTGCCGTCTTTATTTGCAAATGCTTTTAAGGCATGGAATGATGATGATCCGTGGCGGTTAAGTGCGGTAGTTGCCTATTATGCAGTTTTATCCTTGCCTGGGCTTATCGTTATTTTAATCAATGTGGTGGGCAGTATTTGGGGGCCAGAAATTGTGCAAGGCCACTTGACCGATGAGATATCTACAGTTTTGGGACAAGATGCGGCGGATACCATAAAGGTGATGATCACGGAGACCCTCAATACTGAAAAGAACATTATCTCAACACTGATTGGTATTGCCAGTATTATTTTTGGTGCAACAGGTGTGTTTTACCAACTTCAGATATCCCTTAACAAAATTTGGAAGATAGAAGACTCAGGTAAATTCAGTTTTAAAAGATTACTGACTGATCGCGCCAGAAGCTTTGCGTTCATATTGGTTATTGGGTTTTTGCTGCTGATCAGTTTTATGGTTACTGCAATTTTGGGGGCTTTGAACACCTACATAAAGGAGATGTTTCCTAATATCGTATTATATGTGGCATACCTATTGGATCTTATCCTATCTGTTAGTGTGGTCACCACACTGTTCGCACTAATGTTTAAGTATATGCCTGATACCCAGATTAGATGGAAAACTGTTTGGATAGGCGCGTTTATAACAGCCATTCTTTTTACGCTCGGCAAATATTTATTGGGACTTTATTTTGGAACTGCCAACCCCGGATCGACCTACGGCGCAGCGGGAACCATAGTTTTAATCCTATTATGGGTGTCGTATTCGTGTCTCATTTTCTTTTATGGCGCCGCTTTTACGCGCGTGTTCTCTCTACGGTATGGGCATGATTCCCATACGTTATCTGAAATACTGACGGATATTCGCAATGAAGATGGGCTTCCGAATAATCAATCGGTTTAAAATTTTAAAACTTATCTTTGTAGAAATTATTAGAATATGCATAAAGCTGGTTTTGTAAATATCATAGGAAATCCTAATGTTGGTAAATCGACATTGATGAATGCCTTTGTGGGCGAGAAATTATCGATTATCACCTCAAAAGCACAAACTACAAGGCACCGTATTCTTGGTATTGTCAATGGTGAAGATTTTCAGATGATTCTATCTGACACTCCCGGAATTATCAAACCCGCTTATGAACTTCAGGAATCGATGATGGATTTTGTAAAGTCTGCTTTTGATGACGCTGATGTGCTGCTTTACATGGTAGAAATTGGAGAACAGGAACTGAAAGATGAAGCGTTCTTTAGGAAAATTACCAATTCAAAAATTCCGGTGTTATTGTTACTGAACAAGATTGATAAATCTGATCAGCAAGAATTAGAAGCCCAAGTGCAGTTATGGACTGAAAAAGTACCCAATGCTGAGATTTACCCAGTCTCTGCTTTAGAAGGTTTTAACGTTAGGGAAATCTTCAACAGAATAATTGAATTGTTACCAGAATCGCCTGCATTCTATCCGAAAGATCAACTCACAGACAGACCAGAACGGTTTTTTGTAAACGAAACCATCCGGGAAAAAATCTTAATACACTACAAAAAAGAGATTCCGTATGCCGTTGAAATCGATACCGAAGAGTTTTTTGAAGAAGAAACCATCATCAGAATGCGCGCTGTAATTATGGTAGAGCGTGAAACACAAAAAGGGATTATCATTGGACATAAGGGCGCTGCCCTTAAAAGAGTAGGTGTCGAAGCTAGAAAAGATCTGGAGCTGTTTTTTGGTAAACAAGTCCATCTGGAACTCTATGTAAAAGTGAATAAAAACTGGAGAAGCGACCAGAGGCAATTGAAGCGCTTTGGGTATAACCAGAAATAGGGTTTAGTTGGCAGTTTTTAGTAGGCAGTATTCAGTTGGCAGTATTCAGTAGCTAGTATCGCTATATGTACAATTGTAATTTTCGGACGAGTCATTTACATAAAACTCTCTGTGTAACTCCGTGAGCCTCTGTGGATCTCTGTGTAATAACCTATACAGTCCTCAAACCCCACACCTCAAACCCCATTAGACCAACCCATTGTTGCTTAACGTCGTATTCATAAAATCATAAAGTTCATGCATTTCTGCTTTCCCTTTTGCTCTTCCAAAACGACCTGCAACATAGAGCACCACCCAGATAACAACCATTAAAAGCATCATCCCCAACTGTATGCCATACGGATTACTCAACGTCCAATTGGTATACGTCCAGATACCAAAAGCAATGAACAGTCCTGCTACTAAAAAATGCAGGAACATAAACATGGTCCAAACGGTAGGATTAGGCCCAAATAAACCATGAAGCATGGAGGTGTTTTGATCCACCTCATTAATTTCTAAATGTAATTGAGGCGACCAAAAATGCTGTTTATGAGTAGGCAAGCGGATAAAGATATGATCGTCAACCCTAACAATCTTAAAGGTTTTATTTGTAGTCTTAGTCTCTTCAAAGACTTTTAAAACGGTAGCATGATCGTGATTTAATTCTTTTTTAAACCGTGGTCTTAAAACAATTTCGTTCGTAATTGGCATGGTTATCATTTAATGCGCTGAAAAATACTCTTTTTTTTTAGAAAGGAAACACTACCTTTGCAAACAATTTAATAGACATGAGTAATATAGTAGCCATCGTTGGTCGCCCAAATGTAGGGAAATCAACCTTATTTAATCGTTTAATTCAGCGTAGAGAAGCCATTGTTGATGCCGTAAGCGGTGTGACCAGAGATAGACACTACGGGAAATCAGAATGGAACGGTCGAGAATTTTCTGTTATTGATACGGGAGGCTATGTCATTGGGAGTGATGATGTCTTTGAGGCCGAAATTGATAAACAAGTTGAACTTGCTATTGATGAAGCTGATGTGATTGTGTTTTTGGTGGATGTAGAAACCGGTGTTACCGGAATGGATGAAGATGTTGCTGAACTCCTCAGAAAAGTCAATAAACCTGTGTTTTTGGCCGTAAACAAAGTAGATAATAACAAGCGTGCGCAAGATGCCGTGGAATTTTATGCATTAGGTTTAGGCGAATATTTTACCATTGCAAGTATTAATGGTAGTGGTACTGGAGATTTGTTAGATGCTGTAGTCAATGCATTGCCAGAACATGTTGAAGAAGAAGAAAGTGATTTACCGAGATTTGCTGTGGTGGGGAGACCTAATGCTGGAAAATCGTCGTTTATAAATGCTCTTATTGGTAAAGACCGGTATATTGTGACTGATATTGCAGGGACAACAAGAGATGCTATAGATACGAAATATAACCAATTCGGATTTGAATTTAATTTGGTCGATACTGCGGGAATCCGTCGTAAATCAAAAGTAAAGGAAGATTTAGAATTCTATTCGGTAATGCGTAGTGTTAGAGCCATTGAACATTGTGATGTATGTTTATTAATTCATGATGCCACACGTGGGTTTGACGGACAAGTACAAAATATTTTTTGGTTGGCTGAACGCAATAGAAAAGGTATTGTGGTTTTGGTCAACAAGTGGGATTTGGTTGATAAAGAGACCAATTCCGCTAGAGATTATGAAAAGCAAATCCGTAAGGAAATGGAACCATTTACAGATGTTCCTATTGTCTTCATTTCAGTGCTCAATAAACAACGTATTTTTAAGGCCATTGAAACCGCCGTGGAAGTATATAATAACCGTACCAAGAAAATAAAAACGAGCAAGCTTAACGAGATCATGTTGCCTATTATTGAGAATTATCCTCCACCAGCTCTAAAAGGCAAATTTGTTAAGATTAAATATATCATGCAGTTGCCAACGCCGCAACCTCAATTTGCATTTTTCTGTAATTTGCCCCAATATGTCAGAGAGCCATACAAACGCTTTTTAGAAAACAAATTACGTGAAGAATTTGACTTTCATGGGGTGCCTATTAGCATTTATATGCGTAAAAAGTAAGGGGTCCAATTGATTGGATGAGAGTTTTTATCAAAGAAATATGTAGGTTTTCTCGTATATATTTGTTTATTTGACAGCTATTTAATTGTCATCAATCAAAATCATGAATAAATTACTCTGCATCCTTGCGTGCTTATGCACATGCTTGGCCTATTCTCAAAGTACCCCATTTAAAATTTCTGGAAAATTAATTAGTGAAGAAGATCAATCGCCATTAGAATCCGCAACCATTTATTTGGAAACGCTCAAGGATTCTACGCTGATAACCTATACCATTTCAGATAAAAATGGCGAATTTGTCTTGGACAATACTACATATGAAGACTCTCTAAATCTTACCATTTCCTACATCGGTTTCGAGTCGCATTTGCAAATTATAAAAATAGGAAAAGACCCTATCACTCTCAAAACCGTCCGACTGAAAACCGCTAATTTATTAGAAGAGGTGATCATCAGGTCGCGGGCACCCATCACTGTAAAAAAGGATACTTTAGAATTTAATGTGGCATCTTTTAAAACTAAAAAAGATGCAAATGTTGAAGATTTGCTAAAGGAGCTTCCAGGAGTAGAGGTTGAAGAAGACGGTAGCATTAAGGTAAATGGGAAAGCTGTGAGTCAAATATTTGTGAACGGCAAACCGTTTTTCGGAAATGATCCCACCATTACTACCAGGAATCTGACCAAAGAATTGATTGAAAAAGTGCAGATCACCGATACGAAATCTAAAGCAGAAGCCTTTAGTGGTGAAAAGGGAGATAGTGAGAGCAAGACCATAAATCTAACTATTAAGGAAGAGAATAATAAGGGTGTGTTTGGCCGGGTCTCGGCAGGAGCTGGCACAGATGAACGTTATGAGTATGCCGGAATGGTGAATATATTTGATAATGAACAACGCATTAGTATTCTTGCCGGTGGAAACAACATCAATTCTTCAGGATTTAGTTTTGGCGAAATCCGTAAAATGTTTGGTGGCGCCAGAAACATGTCGATGAGTGGCGGCGGCTCCTTTACCATTGACGGGCGTTCCTTTGGAGGTGGTCAAGGTATTACTACATCAAATACTGCAGGTGCTAACTACGCTGACGAATTAGGAAAGGGCAACGATTTTTCCGGGGATTATTTTCACTCTGGTAGCCGCTCTAAAGATGCCACAAGAACACAACGCGAGAATATTTTACCAACTTCTAGATATTTTACAAATTCAGAGTCCAATTCTGATAATACCACGGATAGTCATAGTGCAAACATGACATTTAATATTAAAGTTGATTCTACATTCATGGTCAATGTGAGACCTTCCTTTCGATTGTCAAATTCGAGCACAACGTTTGACAGGCAAGAGGCATCCAGGGATGAAAATGAGGTGTTGACCAATCAGTCAGAAACTGCATCTTTTGTGGAATCTATTGGGAGAAATTTTGGTAATGATGTCGATATCACCAAACGGTTTGGCAGTAAGGGTTCATTCTTAAGATTGAATGCTAATATGGATGTTAATGATACGGGATCAGATGATTTCCTAAATTCAGAAACCAATATCTATGGTGATGCTTCAGAAGATATTAGCAGAAAACAGTTTACAGACGGTGATACAAGATCAAACAATTTTAATACTGGTATTACCTACCGATTGCCGTTGGAAGCGAAGAAATGGTTTCTCGACTTTAAATATGGCTTTGGATCATCCAATCGTAAAAATGTCAGAAGTACATATGATTTTGACCTGGAGGCGCAGGCATATGATGATTTCAACACAGAGTTGAGTACTGATTTTACCAATAAAAATCTACGCCACAGTCCGAATATTAGGCTTGTTTACAACGATGAGAAAATGTCTTTTAGAGTGGGCTCAGGTTATACTAATAGAACAATTGAAAATTCAGATAGATTACGACCTGAATTGAGCTTAAAGCAAACCTTTAATTTTTTGGATCTAGATGCAAATATGAATTACCGTTTTAGTCCAAAGTCATCTCTAAATTTCAATTATGATTTTGACAATGATGCGCCTTCAATTTCCCAGTTGCAACCCTTTAAAGATGTCTCTGATCCTTTAAATACAATTACAGGAAATCCAGATTTGAAGCCTTCTCAACGTCACAGTTTAAATTTTGGTTATAATAATTATGATTTTCAAAAGAGAACAGGATTTTACATCTATGCAAATGCTAACCTTATAGAAGACAAGGTGGTATCTAAAACTACCGTGGATGAGAATTTTGTAAGAAATACAAACTATACCAATGTTGACGGCAACTATTGGATGTACATAGGGTCTAGTTATAGTAAGGATTTTAAAGTAGATTCACTGCAAACCGTCAAAATACGACTAGGCCTTTCAGGTAATGTAAACAAACAGGTAAACTTCAATAACGGTATAGAATATGCCACAACAAGTAATCGGTTAAATCCAAATTTAGGGATCACTTACACATGGAATAAGCTTTTTGAAATCATGCCAAACTACCGATTGTCCTTTACGAAAACTCATTATGATTTGGATGATTTTGAAGATCGTAATTTCATCAGTCACAACTTAGGAATTCGTACGGCAACCTTCTTTCCAGATAAATTGGAATGGCGAAATGATATTAGTTTTATGTACAACCCCAATGTTGCCCAAGGCTTTCAAAAAAGTGCCTGGTTTTGGAATGCGACCTTAGCGTATTCCATACTCAAGGATAATGGAACGGTGACGTTAAAGGTGTACGATCTCTTAAATCAGAATACCAATGCACAACGTACAACAACTGAAAACTATATCCAAGATTCACAAAGTACCGTCTTAGAACAGTATTTTATGTGGAGTTTTAGTTGGAAATTCAATAGTTTAGGGCCTAAAGGTGAAAGTAGGGGTGGAGATATGCATTTTATGATGTAAATAAACCGTAACGTTTGTTTGGATCTAGCAGAATAACTGATTACTGAAGACTGCCTACTGCAGACTAAAGAGGTTATTACACAGAGTTGCACAGAGAAGCACAGAGTTCCACAGAGTAGAGCAAGCTCTTTGTACCTTAAAGTTTTAAACTTAAATCGTACTAACTGAATAATGAATACTGAATACCGAATACTGAATACTGCCCACTAAAGAGGTCATTACACAGAGTTGCACAGAGGAGCACAGAGTTTCACAGAGTAGAGCAAGCTATATGTACCTGAAAGTTTTCTTCGTTCCCAATAAGAATCGATGCTTTTTTTAGTCTGAAACATGGGATTCCTCCTGACGTCGGAATGACAAAGTAGAGACTGAATGAAAAAGGGCAACAGGAATGACAGGGGCGCAATTTGTCATGTCGAATGTAATGAGACATCACATAACAGCAGTCTTACCTAGGATTACTGTTATGTGATTCCTCCTAACGTCGGAATGACAAATTGCAAGGGGATGACAGGGCGTAGAAATCCCACAACTTTTTGACTTGATCCGTTTTAAACGTAAATCGTACTAACTGAATACTGAATACTGACAACTGAAAACTGAAAACCTACCATCCTCCAGAAGCGCCTCCGCCTCCAAAGCCACCACCACCGAAGCCACCGCCGAATCCGCCTCCGCCTCCAAAGCCACCGCCTCCGCCAAAGCCACCGCCGGAAGAACCGCCACCAAGGCCACCGCGACCTAGGCTGCTTAAAATAATGGCATCCCAAATACTAAAATCGTTTCTACGATTATTACCTGGTCCGTTGCCGCCGCCACCTCGCTTATTTTTAGAGATGGAAATCATGATGATTATAAACACCACAAAAAGCATAAACATAAACCCGATAGGAAGCCCTTCTGTAGTGTTATTGACTTGTCGGGTACCTTGGTATTCGCCAGTCATGACTTCAAAAATAGCATCAGCACCTCGGTTGAGTCCGCCGTTATAGTCGTTTTGTTTAAAGTATGGAATGATGTCTTGTTCAATAATGCGCTTAGACATGGCGTCCGTTAATAAATGCTCTACACCGTAGCCTGTGTTAATGGCAATCTTTCGATCGTCTTTGGCTAACAATATTAATATGCCATTATCTTCTTTTGCCTGTCCAATACCCCATTTTTGTCCCCATTGCGCACCAAGATAATTGATGTTTTCGCCATTGGTAGAACTAATTATAGCCACCACAATTTGTGTTGAGGTCGTATCAGAGTATTTGATTAGTTTTTGTTCTAAACTATTTTTTTGACTTTCAGACAATAAGGGTGTAAATTGATACACACTGGTTTGTTCTGTAATGCCAGAAGGTTTCTCAGGAATTGTAAACTGAGAAAACCCAGAATGTATACCACATATAATCATCAGTGCGCTAAAAAGAAAGCGTTGAAAAACGCTGTTCTTAATACGGAATAAATGTTGACTGCCGATTGCTGTTTGCATACTTGGATCCTTCTTTTTAATTGCTGTTATGTTCCATCTTAAAGAACTTAAAATAAGCTATGATATCTTATAGACCTCAAAATATTGAGGTTTTTAACCTATAGAAATATCGTCCGGAATTTCATTTCTATCGTCGCTTTGCCATGGAAAATGCTCTTCTAATTGTTTTCCGGCCTTTAAAATACCATCCACCAGACCTTGCTTAAAATGCCCTCTCTTAAAATGGCCTTGCATGATATTTTTGGTGCTTTCCCAAAAATCATCTTCCACTACATTATTAATACCTTCATCACCAAAAATAACGAACGTTTTGTCTTCCACGGCCACATAAATCAAAACACCATTTTGAAGTTTTGTATTGTCCATTTTTAGCATATGAAAGACCTCTAATGCGCGTTCATAGGTGTCTATTTTAGAGGTTTTTTCAAGGTGCACACGAATTTCTCCTGAGGTATTCTTTTCGGCGGTCCGGATGGCGGCAACAACTTGTTGCTCCTCTTCAGGTGTAAGAAAATCTTCTGTTTTAGACATGCTTTTTGGTTCTTTTTATTGAGTGATTTTCTCAGGTTTATACTTGTAACACAAGAATATGACTAGATTTATTTGAAATCGAAATCCACATCTGGTGCTTTTTCAGCACCTGCATCTGCTTTGTAGTAGCTCATGTCTTCAAAATTAAAGAGTCCTGCCAATACAGTGTTTGGAAACGTTTTGATGTGTTTGTTATACGGCTCTACGGATTCGTTAAAACGATCTCTTGCCACATTGATTCTGTTCTCGGTACCTTCCAACTGCGATTGTAATTCCAAGAAGTTTTGGTTGGCTTTTAATTCAGGATAACGCTCCACAGAAACTAATAATCTGGAAAGTGCACCACTCAAACCATTTTGCGCTTCTTGAAATTGCGCCATATTTGCTTCATTAAGATTGCTGGCATCAATAGTAGTAGACGTTGCTTTTGCTCTCGCTTCAATTACGTCTGTCAATGTTCCACGCTCAAAATCAGCGGCACCTTGTACTGTTTTCACAAGATTGCCAATAAGATCATTACGGCGTTGGTAGCTGCTCTCTACGTTACCCCAGCTTCTTGTAGCTGTTTCTCTAAGTTCTACTGCTGTATTGTTAAAGTTTTTTCCCCAAGTGTAAAGTGCTATAGCAATTAAGCCGATAATTATTACAGGAATAAGCCATTTTTTCATAGTGAGTTGGTTTTAAAGTTGATTTTTAATTTTTAAAAGTTGAGATTTTATATGTTCTAATTTACTGATAATTTCAAAAGTATTAAGTGCTTGTTGTTTTTCTTCCTTTAAGTGGGTTTTTGCACCTTCTAACGTAAAACCGCGTTCTTTGACCAGATGAAAAATGAACTTGAGGTTCTGAATGTCTTCTGGTGTAAATTTACGGTTGCCCTTAGCGTTCTTTTTAGGTTTGAGGATGTCAAATTCCTTCTCCCAAAACCGGATTAAAGAGGTGTTGACTTTAAATGCCTTAGCCACTTCGCCAATGCCATAATATCTTTTTTCGGGGAGGTCGATGTGCATATTAATCCAGGGATTGATTTTCTAAGGCAGCGTGTTCCAATAAATTGCTATATTCTTCAGCTGATAAATTGCCATAATAGAAATTAATAGGGTTGATACGGTCATTGTCCTTCCATACTTCATAATGCAAATGCGGTGCTTCAGACCGTCCAGTGCTTCCCACAAAACCTATCAAATCGCCACGTTTCACTTTTTGATTGGCGCGTACATTGTACTTGTAAAGATGGGCGTATAATGATTCGTAACCGTAACCATGATCTATACGGATATGGTTGCCATAACCTGTTGCCGTATTATCTGCTCTGGTAACTACCCCGTCTCCTGCTGCGTAAATAGGACTGCCTCGAGGCGCTGTAAAATCCATACCGTAATGGAATTTTCTAACCTTCGTAAAAGGATCTGTTCGATACCCATAGCCCGAGGCCATTCTGGTTAAATCTTCATTATTTACAGGTTGGATTGCAGGTATTGAAGCTAAAAATTTTTCCTTATCAGACGCTAACACGGCTATTTCATCTAAAGATTTAGACTGTACAACAATCTGCTTTTGCAAGATGTCCATACGTTTATTGGTTTCGATGATGATTTTTGAATTGTCAAATCCCTCTAAACTTTTATAGCGATTAATCCCACCAAAACCTGCTTTACGCTGTTCTTCCGGAATAGGATTCGCTTCAAAATAAAGTCGGTATATGGCGTTGTCACGTTCTTCAACATTGGACAGAACTGATTGCGCTTCGTCCATCTTCTTATTCAAAAGCCGATACTGTAATTCCATATGCTGAAGTTCTCTAGCTAAAGCACGCTCTTTAGGCGATTTTACAAATTGGCTAGCTAAAAACACAAAAAGAAATGCAAAAAGCGCTGAACCCAAAATAAAAATAGCGCCATACTTAAAGGTATTCCTTTTTTTGCGCTCTATTTTCTTATAAGAGAGGGTGTCAGAATCGTAATAATATTTTACCTTACTCATTTCCTAATTTATACTATTTTTGCACAGTTAAAATGACACTAAAAACGTCATTAAACATTAACCAAACGGACAAGCCTACAAAATATTTCAATTGTAAATTTAGTAAAACTAAACCAAAATCGATTAATGTAGACCTGCGATATGCAAACTTTAAAATAAATTTGTGATAAAATGTGCATTCAGGCCATTTTGAATACTAATAAGACATCAATACCATCATGAAATCTCAAGACATACGATCAAAATATTTAACTTTTTTTAAGAATAAACAGCATGATATTGTGCCTTCAGCTCCTATGGTGTTAAAGGATGATCCCACCTTAATGTTTGTCAATTCTGGAATGGCACCTTTTAAGGAGTATTTTTTGGGCAATGCACAACCAAAAAACACCAGAATTGCCGATAGCCAAAAATGCTTACGAGTTTCAGGAAAACATAATGATTTGGAGGAAGTAGGGTATGATACCTATCACCATACCTTGTTCGAGATGTTGGGCAATTGGAGTTTTGGAGATTACTTTAAAAAAGAAGCCATAGCTTGGGCTTGGGAATTGCTGACCGAAGAATATGGTATTGATAAAGATATCCTCTATGTTACGGTGTTTGAAGGCGATAAGGATGATAATTTACCAATGGACCAGGAGGCTTACGATTTATGGAAATCCTTTATTTCTGAAGATCGTATTTTGATGGGTAATAAAAAGGATAACTTTTGGGAAATGGGCGATCAAGGGCCGTGTGGGCCATGTAGTGAAATTCACGTTGATATCAGATCAGCAGAAGAAAAAGCAAAAGTAGATGGTAAGATCTTGGTGAATATGGACCACCCGCAAGTAGTGGAAATATGGAACCTCGTATTCATGCAATACAACAGAAAAGCAAATGGATCCTTAGAAAACTTGCCACAAAAACATATCGATACAGGTATGGGGTTTGAGCGGTTGTGTATGGTATTACAGGGCGTTCAGTCTAATTATGATACCGATGTCTTTACGCCAATTATTCGTGAAATTGAAACCATTGCCAATAAAACGTACGGAAAAGACGAAGAGATAGACGTCGCTATTCGTGTGATTTCTGATCACGTACGTGCCGTGGCCTTCTCTATTGCAGATGGGCAGCTGCCCAGTAATACAGGCGCCGGTTATGTGATTCGTCGAATTCTACGAAGAGCCATTCGTTATAGTTTTACCTTTTTAGATCAAAAGGAACCATTTATCTATAGATTGGTAGATATATTGAGCAAGAAAATGGGCGATGCTTTCCCAGAATTGAAATCACAGAAACAATTGATTGAAAATGTGATTAAGGAAGAAGAGCAATCGTTTTTAAGAACTTTAGATCAAGGTTTAGTCTTATTAAACAGGGTTGTTGAAGAATCCACTTCTAAAGTCATCTCTGGAGAAAAAGCCTTTGAACTTTATGATACTTTCGGATTCCCGATCGATTTAACCGCATTAATACTGCGCGAAAAAGGATTGGAATTGGATGAGACCGGTTTTAAGTCTGAAATGAAAAAACAGAAAGACCGTTCGCGTGCCGCTGGTGAAATGTCTACCGAAGATTGGATCGTTTTAAAGGAGGATGATCACCAAGAATTTATAGGCTATGATGTACTTGAAGCCAATGTAAAAATTACCCGCTACAGAAAAGTGGTTTCTAAAAAGGATGGGGAGATGTACCAATTGGTGTTTAATTTGACCCCTTTTTATGCTGAGGGTGGCGGACAGGTAGGCGATAAGGGCTATTTGGAAGACAGCCATGGCGATGTGGTATATATTTTGGATACCAAAAAGGAGAACAACGTCACGATTCACTTTACCAAGAATTTACCCAAAGATCTGAACGCTGCATTTAAGGCGTCAGTAGATGACAAGCAACGGAGACGGACGGAAGCAAATCATACCGCAACACATTTATTGCACCAAGCGTTGCGTGAAATATTAGGAGCGCATGTAGAGCAAAAAGGGAGTGCCGTACACTCTAAATATTTGCGTTTTGACTTTTCACATTTTTCAAAAATGACCGCAGAAGAATTGCGTGATGTTGAAGATTTTGTCAACGCACGGATTGATGGCAAGCTGCAACTCCATGAACAGCGCAATATTCCTATGCAAAAGGCCATCGATGAAGGTGCCATTGCCCTTTTTGGTGAAAAATATGGCGATACCGTAAGAACGGTCCGTTATGGGCAGTCGTTTGAATTGTGTGGCGGGACGCATGTGAAAAACACAGCAGATATCTGGTATTTTAAAATTATATCAGAAGGCGCAGTGGCTTCAGGTATTCGGCGTATTGAAGCCATTACCAATGATGCCGTTAAAACGTATTACCAAGACCATGATCGTGCCTTCTTTGAAATAAAAGGATTGTTGAACAATGCTCAAGAACCGGTAAAAGCCATTCAAAGTTTGCAATCAGAGAATGCTGATTTAAAGAAGCAACTGGAAGGCTTATTGAAAGACAAGGCGAAAAACATGAAAGCTGATCTTAAACATGAATTGTCTGAGATTAACGGTGTCCAATTTTTAGCTAAAAAAGTAGATTTGGATGCCTCCGGAATTAAAGATCTATCCTTTGAATTGGGTCAACAGTATGAGAACTTATTCTTATTGTTTGCCGCTGAAAATGATGGCAAAGCACTTTTATCCTGTTATATTTCTAAAGAACTGGTAGCGAGTAAAGGCTTAGATGCAGGTACCATTGTGCGCGAATTGGGTAAATATATCCAAGGCGGCGGCGGCGGACAGCCCTTCTTTGCGACTGCCGGTGGTAAGAATCCTCAAGGCATTGATCAGGCATTAGCCGCAGCTCAAGAGTATTTGAAATAATTGGTTTTGGCCCTCACAAATGACAGCGTGTTTTTTGTCATTCCGAGGCACGACGTCTGGTTGTCATTCCGAGGCACGACACATAATTGTCATTCCGAGGCACGAGGAATCCCATAATACTAAGTTCTTTAAAAGAAGGAACGGAATCATAAGAATAGCAAACAACCCTTAAAAA
Source organism: Gelidibacter salicanalis (assembly GCF_016469035.1). GTDB lineage: Bacteria > Bacteroidota > Bacteroidia > Flavobacteriales > Flavobacteriaceae > Gelidibacter > Gelidibacter salicanalis_A. The sequence goes on from NZ_JAEHJZ010000046.1 coordinate 54,391, forward strand.
CGAAGCACCAATAATTGTCATTCCGAGGCACGACACATAATTGTCATTCCGAGGTACGAGGAATCCCATAATACTAAGTTCATTAAAAGAAGGAACGGAATCATAAGAATAGCAAACAACCTTAAAAACGAAGCGCCAATAATTGTCATTCCGAGGCACGACGTCTGGTTGTCATTCCGAGGCACGAGGAATCACATCACATCACATCACATCACATCACATCTCGTCCCCTAAAAATGACAGGAAAACAGTAACTAATTTTTATGCGGAGAACTTAACATCTCCGCACCTTTGCAAGAAAAAAAATGAAACTACAAACCCAAATCCCACTCCACAAAAGGACTGATAAGCTTATCAACTATCAGTCTAAACTGTTGTTATTGGGATCGTGTTTTGTGGAAAATATGGGACAAAAGCTAAAGTACTTTAAATTTCAAGCCACTCAAAATCCATTTGGCGTATTGTTTCACCCTCAAGCGATCGAAACCCTTGTTTTGAGAGCTTTTCAGGATAAAAAGTATGTGGAAGACGAGGTTTTTTTTCACAATGAACAATGGCATTGTTATGATGCCCACTCTCAATTGAGCAACAGTTCTAAATCAGAAGTGCTCAATCAGTTAAACACACAACTCGAAACTACAAAGCTGCTGTTAAATGAAGCGAGCCATGTAGTTATTACTTTAGGAACTGCTTGGGTTTATAAGCAAAAGTCTACTGACATAACGGTAGCAAATTGTCACAAAGTACCGCAAGTTAATTTCCAAAAAGAATTGTTATCAGTAAAGGAGATCGTTGAGACGCTTCAGGTGATCCTTGAAGCAATTAGAACTTTAAATCCGGCTGCTATTGTCATCTTCACAGTATCTCCTATTCGGCATCTTAAAGATGGTTATGTTGAAAACACACGAAGTAAGGCCCATTTAATCTCATCAGTTCATGAAGTCGTTTCGGAAGCACATAACAATTGTTATTTCCCGTCCTATGAAATTATGATGGACGAACTCAGAGACTACCGCTTTTATGCAGAAGACATGCTGCATCCAAATGCTACAGCCATCAATTATATTTGGGAGAAATTTCAGAAGGTTTGGATCTCTGACGAAGCTTTAGAGATTATGTCTGAAGTTGACACTATTCAAAAAGGACTTTTGCATCGACCATTTAACCCAGATTCAGAGGGACATCTTAATTTTCTTAAACAGCTTGAGCTCAGAAAAGAAAATGTCAAATCTAGAATTCAACATATTCGTTTTTAAACTTGACAAAACAGTTTTGGTTAATTGAAGGAAGTCTCTCAACGCTCTAATTTATAGTATTTTGTAAAGTCCGAATAAAAATGAATTGCATTTGTTAGAAAAGACGCTTAGCCCTTGATTATAGTTTTTTAACGATAAAATACTGACAAATACATATTTATAATTATATTAGATATGCTATTGATCAACTTTGAAAAAGCATCAGTAATCTGCAAAATTGAAACGTTTTGTTTATGTCTGATGCTTTTTTATGGGATAAAGTGAAGCTGCGGATAGTTGTTTTTTATTCTTGATGAACCCTTACACTAGCGGGTACCAAGACGGTATAATCGCCATCATTTCTTATGACATCCCTAACGATTGAAGACGAAATATAAGAGGTGCTGGCCGCAGTTAGTAAAAAGACCGTTTCAATGCGGGACAGTTTTCTGTTGGTATGCGCAATAGCCTTTTCAAATTCAAAATCGGCTGGGTTGCGCAAACCTCTTAAAATAAATTGCGCATCAATTTCTTTGCAAAAATCGATGGTCAAGCCTTTATAGGTCACAACTTTAACTTTAGGGTGATCTTTAAAGGCTTCTTTAATAAATTTCTGGCGCTCTTCTAAAGAGAACATATAGTTTTTATCAGCATTAAGGCCAATGGCAACCACCACTTCATCAAACAATTTTAGCCCGCGACTAATAATATCAGCATGGCCTAGGGTAAGGGGGTCAAAAGACCCAGGAAAAAGTGCGCGTTTCATTGATAAGCTTTTGTCATTCCATCGTAAGAGGGAATCTTATGTTAGTTAGTAATTCAAATATACAATTCTTTTCCAGAAATTATTTTTGACAGCAATCGAAAGGGTTACACTCTAAAGCACTCTTCAATTGCATTTCCAAACAACTCTGCCAAACTAATCCCAGCTACGGCAGCTTGCTGTGGTAAAATACTTGCTTTGGTCATACCAGGCACGGTATTGACCTCCAACAAATGTGGTTCACCATCCTTAAAAATAAATTCACTGCGGCTAAAGCCCTTCATTTTTAAAACCTCGTAGACCCGTTTGGCAATGTCACGAACTTTTTCTTCTTGTTCGGTTGTCAATCGCGCTGGCGTGATTTCTTGAGATTGGCCTAAATATTTGGCCTGATAATCAAAAAAGTCATTATTACTTACAATTTCGGTAATAGGGAGCACGGTCACTTCGCCTTTATACGTAATGACACCTACAGATACTTCAATACCATCTAAAAACGACTCAATAATCACTTCGTCATCCTCTTTAAACGCGATTTCTAGAGCTTTTTTGAACTCTTCTTTTTTATAAACTTTACTGATTCCGAAACTGCTTCCCGCTTTGTTGGCTTTTACAAAACAAGGCAACCCTACTTTGGCAATGATGGCATCTGCATCAATAGCATCGCCTAGATTGACATAAAAAGATTCCGCCGTCTGAATACCATACGGTTTTAAAGTGCTCAAACAATCGCGTTTATTAAATGTCAGCGCCGCTTGGTACATATTGCAGCTGGTTTGGGGGATGTTTACCAAATCTAAATAGGCTTGCATAAATCCATCCTCTCCAGGCGTACCGTGAATAGCATTGAAAACGCAGTCAAATTTGATCTTTTCGCCATCAATGGTCACAGAAAAATCGTTTTTATCAATAGGATGTTCGTCATTATCAAGGTTTACATACACCCATTTATCTTTGAAAATGTGAATGCGATGTGCATTGTATTTAGAAGGATCAAGCGTTTCGTAAACCACTTGTCCGCTATTGAGGGAGATTTCGAACTCACTCGAATACCCGCCCATGATGATGGCAATGTTTTTTTTCATCTCAATTTCCTACAGATGCAGGAATCGCATTAATAACGTTTATATTCATTTTAATGAGGACAGTAGCTTGTAATTCACAATAAAATAATAGTCAAACTATACCGTTTGATAGTCATGAATTGAAGCTGTATCTTCACAAACAAAAATATCACATTAAAAGCAAAAGAAAAAACGGTTGTGTTTTTATATATTTGCCACTTATAACTAACGTTCATGAGTCTTATAAAATTTTTAACGAGTAAAGTTTTTTGGATACAAATAGTACTGGCGGTCGTAGCAGTTGTGGTATTGAGTTTTTTAATGTTGAAATGGCTGGACTATCGCACCAATCACGGGAGCTTTGTCACGGTTCCTGATTTAGCAGGAAAGACCATAGAAACTGCCAAAATGGAAATTAACGACCATGATTTGACCATGGAAATTCAAGATTCAGCCAATTACAACCCGAGTTACCCAAAATTCTCTGTTATTGAACAGTATCCAACAGCGGGAAGTCAGGTTAAAGAAAGCAGAAAAATATATTTAATACTCAATCCGTCAGGTTACCGTAAAGTAGAATTACCTGTGGTGGTTGGGCGTACCTTCCGCCAAGCCAAACCTACTTTAGAAGCCATTGGTTTTGAAGTGGGTAAAATATCTTATATTGATGATATTGGTAAAGATGAGGTACAATCCATTTCATTTGAAGGCAAATCGGTCAAAGCGGGCGATTTACTCCCGATGACCTCCAAAATTGATTTGGTTTTAGGAAATGGTAATAGAGGTCTAGACGAATAATGATAGAAGATACCAACCCCAATTTAGACGAGCAGAATGATGATGAGCTGTATGAGCATTACGCTTTTACAGCCGTTAAAGGTCAAACACCACTGCGTATTGACAAATATTTAATGAATTTTATTGAAAACGCAACGCGTAATAAAATTCAGGCGGCTGCCAAAAACGGTAGTATTTATGTCAATGACCTTCCCGTAAAATCAAATTATAAGGTCAAGCCTTTTGATAAGATCCGTGTGCTTTTTGAGCATCCGCCTTATGAATTTTTGCTGACGCCCGAAGACATTCCACTCAATATTGTGTATGAGGATGATGATTTGCTTGTGGTCAATAAAGAAGCGGGCATGGTGGTCCATCCTGGTCACGGGAATTATTCAGGCACTTTAATTAATGCCTTGACCTATCATTTTGAAAATCTACCAAACAACTCGAGTAACAGACCGGGCTTGGTGCATCGTATTGATAAGGATACTAGCGGACTTTTAGTCATTGCAAAAACGGAGGCTGCCATGGTGCACCTTTCTAAACAATTTTTCAATAAAACCAGCCAACGCGAATATATTGCGATTGTTTGGGGTAATGTAGAAGTTGACGAAGGTACTATTGAAGGTAATATTGGCAGACACCCTAAAAACCGCTTGCAAAACACGGTGTATCTTGATGATGAGGCCGATAAAGGCAAGCCTGCCATTACCCATTATAAAGTGCTGGAACGCCTAGGCTATGTAACCTTGGTGTCCTGTAAATTGGAGACTGGCCGTACGCATCAAATTCGCGTGCATATGAAACATATTGGGCATACACTTTTTAATGATGCCCGCTACGGTGGCGAACGCATTTTAAAGGGAACCACCTTTACGAAGTACAAACAATTTGTAGATAATTGTTTTAAAATTCTTCCCCGACAAGCCTTGCACGCTAAAACACTTGGTTTTGAACACCCTACTACGGGCAAGTTTATGAGTTTTGATTCTGAAGTGCCTCAGGACATTCAAAACTGTATTGAGAAGTGGCAGCATTACGCAAAACATAAGGATATGGAGCTAGAGTAAATGGCAATGTCTGTCATTTTTCAAAAAAAGGAAGCTAACTTTAATAGTAAGATAAGGAATTCAGGGCAGGACTTTTAGCTTAATATTAAGGGTTCTCTCTTGAACGTTCTCTTAAGTAGTTGTAACTTTGTCAGTCAAATAAATGATAACCTCTTAATACGAAACCCGCTGTTGTGGGCGTTACTATGAAACTTGTACTATCTCCAGCAAAATCATTGGATTTTGAAACAAAATTACCCACAGAAAAACATACACAACCTGAATTTTTAAAACAATCAGAACGTTTAAATAAGTTGCTCAAAAGGAAATCTGTTAAAGCATTATCAGAACTTATGGGCATTTCTAAAGATTTGAGCCAGCTTAATTATGAACGCAATCAGGAATGGGAAGTACCCTTCACAAAAAACAATGCCAGACCTGCTATATATGCCTTTAATGGCGATGTGTATAGAGGATTGGACGCTTCCACCATTCCTAAAAACAAAATAGATAAGGTTCAGGATACAGTTAGAATTCTTTCAGGATTGTATGGCATTTTAAAACCGTTGGATTTAATACAACCTTACCGTTTGGAAATGGGTACTCAAATGGGCGTCGGAAAGCATAAAAACCTATATGAGTTTTGGAAGAAAGACATCACTGAAGCGTTGAACAGTGAATTAGAGGTGGATGAAGTATTTCTTAATTTGGCCAGTGTTGAATATTTTAAGGCGGTAGATACAAAAGCCCTAAAAGTGCCTGTAGTAGATGTTGATTTTAAGGAATTGAAAAATGGCGACTATAAAACGATTGGCATTTACGCGAAAGTAGCGCGTGGACTCATGACGCGTTATATCATTGACAATAATGTAGACAGTATTGAGGATTTAAAAGGCTTTGATTTAGAAAATTACAGATTTCATGAAAAGCTTTCCGAAGACAACAAATTGGTATTTACCAGATAAAACAATATGGGCGCATTCCTAAATTTTATCGACAATTAAGATAATGTTTAGTGCAAAGACTCTTGAGAAAGGAATTCTAATTGAATCCAATTATGGTTTAGATTTTTTATCTATGCTAATCTTTTCAAGTGTGGTTGGTCTTTTTTTAATGCGAGGGCGTCTCACACCGTAGCTACCACGTTGAATCTTTCCTCGTCTCGATTTTTTATCACCTTTTCCCATGTTTTTTAAATTTAATGTTGTTAAATAAAGTAAACTTTAAGATACTTACTTTTTATAACTTCTAACCAATATATTTAGACTTTAATCATAATTTAACAGATGTACTATTATTTTATTATTGCTTTTCAAGCCTTTTGTATTTACCATCTTTTCAAACACAAAAATTCCTTTTATTGGATTTTTGCAATCATCTTTTTGCCGCTTGTAGGCTGCATTGTATATTTGGTGACCCAAGTGTTTACAAAGCGCGATTCTGAGAAAATTCAGGATAACCTAACCACCATTATTGATCCCTCTAAGAAATTAAGAGATCTTGAACGGAAACTCGAATTCACGGACACCTATGAGAATAGAGTCAATCTTGCCGATGCCTATTTGGCCTCACATGCAGAAACCAAAGCCATTGAACATTATAAGATAGCGCTAGAAGATAAAACGCAGAATGGTTTTTATGTTAAAACCCAAATGGCAAAAGCCTATTATAACACTAAAAATTTTGATCAGGTTATTGCCTTGGGTGAAATTTTAAAGGATCATAAGGAATTTAATAAATCTGATGTGCCATTTTACTATGGAATGGCATTGGCAGAAAAAGGCAGGACCATAGAGGCGGAGGCGCAGTTGGAAACAATGGACAGACCTTACTCCAATTACAATGAGCGTTTGGCCTTTGCTAAATTTTTACTGAGTATTGACAAGTCCAACGATGCAAAAGCACTATTGGATGAACTTCACGAGGAAATGCAAAACATGACCAAGATGAATTTACGGATTTATAAAACTACCATCCTTGAGGTTGAAAAACTAAGAGCCAAGGTCTAAAATGTTCGTTCATCAGCATCCATATCCGCCGTTTATTAAAGAAGATACTACAAAACTTATTGTGGGTACCTTGCCACCACCTCGATTTTCAGTAGGAGCGTTGTTGGAAAAGGATGTCGATTTTTGTTATGGCAGTTATTTTAACTCGCTGTGGTTATTTATTGATAAAATTCACCAGCTCAATTTAAGATTTGATAATTCAGAAGAAGCTGTAATACAACGCAAAGAATTTTTAATCGCTAATAAAATTGGCATTTGTGATATTGTAGAAACTGCGGAACGTAAAAAAATTGATGCGTCAGATCTGGGCATGACCAACATTGAATTACGGGATGTTGTCGGATATCTGCAAAACTATCCCAAGATTGATACCTTACTCTTTACCGGTGGCAATAGTAAAAACGGTCCGGAATATTTTTTTAGAAAACATTTAAAAACTTACGGATTAAAATTAAAAGTGGTTTCTAACGAGGTGCCTCGCATTCATGAGTTTGAACTTTCTAATACAACATCCGCAGAAAAATTAACGAGTAGAACCATCAAAACTGTGTCCCTAACCTCAGGTTCAGGTGCTGCCAATATTTCCATTAGCAGAATGCCTTTGTATCAACATCTTAAGGCTAAAAACCCTAATTTCAACACCTTCGATTTTAGAGTGCTGCAGTACAGTGAGTTTATTTGAGTCAACAGCGCCTTTAAAAGTGTTAATTTACTTCAGCGCATTTTGTAAATTTAACACTAGCAATCAACCACTTTTAACTAACCTCTAATTTCTCATACAGGGAACAGTCCTATGAAAAAAATTCTTCAAATAAGTAATGGGATTGCACTTGTGTCCACAATTATCATCAATTATCTTTCAAACACAGGATTGATAAATGACACCACCATAGGGGAGGTGTCTAATGATTTCAATTCGTTATTTACTCCTGCAGGGTATGCCTTTGCTATTTGGGGGTTTATTTATTTGTTGTTGCTCGCTTTTATAGTATACCAAGGCAGAAGTTTGTTTGTTAAAGTTAGAAATGATGATTTTGTAGTGAAAATTGGATGGTGGTTTGTGGTGTCTTGCCTAGCAAATGCGGCATGGGTATTCTTATGGATTTACGGATTTACTGGGTGGTCTTGCGTTTTTATATTTCTATTGTTGTTCTCTCTTATAAAAATTGTGATGAACAATGCCATGGAACTTTGGGATGCTCCAATTGCAGTCATCGCTTTTTTATGGTGGCCGTTTGTGTTTTATAGCGGTTGGGTTGCGGTAGCAAGTATCGTAAACGTAGCAGCATATTTGGTTAAAATTGGATGGGGAGGATTTGGAATGTCAGCTGTGGCTTGGACCATTTTGATGATCATCGTTGCTTTAATAATCAATCTGGTGATTACCTGGACGCGTAATATGCGAGAGTTTGCATTGGTAGGCGCATGGGCTCTTGTAGCTATAGCATACGCCAATTATGAAGAAACCATAATTATTACATATGTGGCAGGATTTGCAGCACTTATTTTGTTGATAAGCAGCTTGATGCACGGTTATAAAAATAAGGAAACCAGCCCTTTGGTAAAGTTGAAACAATATTTTCAGTAACGGGCCTTGACATCACTTTAGTAGGTTTTAACAACTTCAATTGTGAGCAGATGAATGCCTGCTGTCAGATTTATTCTTTCTTGGCTTTAAATGTGCCGTTCGGTTGGATTAAGTTCATGTCTGTAATGCGATCATCAGTCTCTAAAAATTCAATTTTAAAACCCTCCACAGCTTTAAATGAGAATTTGTGTGCTTCAGTGGGCATTAATTCGTATTCAGGTTGCCCTGCAACAAAGAGATACAACACCGATTCATTTTTAATATAGATTTTTATCGTGGCACCCATCAAACTATAGTTGCCAACATACTTTTCCAAATCAGTAGCGCTCACATCTATTGTATTTGGTGTGCGCTTAAAGGCAATTGGTTCTAAAGCCGCTTCAGCTTTCATGGTCATTTTTATAATTTCACCACCGTCGCCAGTTGCAAAATTAAAAAGCATGGGGTTCGCCTCTGTAGTGTCAATGCCCGTTGTGGCCACTTCCCAAGGTTTAAACACATCATAATGGTAATGTTTCAAAAACATTTTTACCCGTTTAAAGTTGGCAAATAAAGAGTCGTTTTCAAGTGTGACATTCAATTGACCATAACCTTCATTTTCATAAGTGCCAGTGTAGTCTTGTTTTACGTGAGAAGGTTTTGTGTTTTTAACTTGGGTTGAAGGACTCTCTTCCAAATTCAGCTCTTCTTCCATTTTTTTTGCTTTTGCTTTCGCTTCAACGACACGTTTGATCCAATCGGTCTTTTTGTCACCAAAAATTTTATCGGCAATGGTGTTTCTGACGATGCTCGGGACGGATGATGCATTTTGATTTGCCAAAACTACAATGCCTAAGTTGTCACTTGGGTAAAACGCAACACTTGCTGAAAAACCATTAATATTCCCACCATGTTCCACACGATAATGGCCTCTATAAGATGTCATCATCCATCCATAACCGTAATTTGACATATGCATATCCGGGTGGTCTTCATCAGGCAAAGCCCCTGACATTACCATCTGGGAGCTCATGGCCTCGGTAATATATGTTTCTGGTAGAATTTCTTTGTCGTTATATTTTCCTTTGTTGATCCACATTGTTAGCCATTTGGCCATATCATTGGCGCTGCTGTAAATACTACCTGCCGGACTCATGCCTGAAATATCATAGTAATCCATTTTACTAATTTTGTCTTTTTTAAGCTCGTACCCAAAGGCGGTATTGTCAGTTTTTAGCAACTCACTCAATAAGGTTTGTGAGCGCGACATCCCCAGTGGTTCAAAAAACCGACTCTTAATGTTGTCTTCCCACGATTGACCTGTAATCTTTTCAGCAAGGACGCCTTGGGTCAGGAACATAAAATTATTGTAATGCCATTCCTGTCTGAGGCCTGTAAAGGGTTCTTGGTAGGCAATACGCTGAATCAAGCTGTCCTTATCAGCTGATGGAAATAAATACCAACTCAAGTCATGTCTTGGTAAACCTGTACTATGGCGCATCAAATCCTTAATAATAACGTGATTGTTTAAATTATCATTGTAAAACTTTAGTTCAGGAATGTATTTTAACGGACTGTCATCAAAAGATAATTTGTCTTCTCCTCTCAATTGTCCTAAAATGGCTGAAGTAAATGCTTTTGTAGAAGAACCAATGGCGTACAATGTATTGGCATCTGCAGGTACCTTATTCTCATAATCGCTATAGCCAAACCCTTTGGCGTATATAACTTTGTTGCCATCAACTACAGCAACTGAAAATCCAGAAGCTTTTGTAGCCTCTAAAACAGCGTTGAGCTCTTTGTCAAGATCCTTGAGCCGTTTATCCGTTTGGGCATAGGTTGCGTTGAAAATAGCAAGGCAAAAGAGAAGACAGATGAAGTTTTTCATTAGATGTTGGTTTTGGTTGATTGCTTTATGAGTAGTTTTATGTCTGCAAAAGTTACGGTTTTCGTTGGGATAGTTCGTTATTGGTCTTTATTTTTTTAGTTTAAAGCGCTGGGAGAAAGATCAAAACAGGGAGGTAGGGGTTGTAACATTAATGTTGTAAATCTGAGGTTAAGACGGTACATTAAATGGTTTCGAAATCTTTTTAAATTAGTGAAACTCAATTTTTAAAAGTTGCGAAGCAATGAATTNNACTAATCCCGCTTTTTAGCGGGATCCTTGGGTTTTATTCCCCGACGCTCTGCGTCGAAATAAAAAAGGAACTTCTACTTGATACCTCGTACCCTTGGGTCGAGGTTGTTCATTATCGCAAAAGTGGATGATAGCACAATGGCAAACACCCACTTCAGTTATGTTGAAAAATCTATTAATTAATACCCCACAGCACCACCATCAGGACTTGATGAATCAGATGCACCTATATAAACAGCGCCATCAGTAGGGATTAAAATGCCCATTAAACGGCCCAAATTTTCTCTGCCCTTAACCACATGGCCCATCTCTTCCAATGCTTTTTTAGTGTCTGGAGATATCAAATCATTTTCAAAGATCAATTCATCTGGAAACCATTGGTGATGGATTTTCATAGCTTCGATTGCTTTTTTGATAGGCATATCATAGGCTACTACATTTAATATGGTCTGGAACACCGTATTGATAATGGTGCGTCCGCCCGGGCTACCAATAATCAGGTAAGGTTTCCCATCTTTGGTAACAATGGTTGGACTCATACTGCTCAACATGCGTTTTTCTGGCTGAATGATGTTAGGATTGGTACCTATTAACCAACCGCTGTCGGTATAACCCGGCTGCGGATTGAAATCGCCCATTTCATTGTTAAATATAAAGCCCAATTTTGGTGATCCCAGTCCAGAACCATAGGATTGTTCAAGTGTGTAGGTTAAGGATACTGCATTTCCTGTTTTATCAATTACCGATAAATGCGTGGTGTTTTTACCATCATAAAGTTGTCCAAACTTTAAAGTATCGCTCACAGAAGCTCTGTGGAGGTCAATATTATTATATCGCATTTTGGCAAATTCTTTTGAAGTCAATCGATCAAGTGGCATTTCTAAATTAAAATCCGGATCCCCTAAATATTCCGCTCTATCTGCAAACGCACGACGCATCGCTTCAGCAACCAGGTGTACATAGGCTGTAGAATTGAAGGCAATAGAATCGAGATTGGCCTGTTCCATGATGTTCAACATTTCAATAATGGCCACACCTCCAGAGCTTGGCGGCGGCATAGAAACAATACCATACTCTTTATAGGTTCCGGTGATGGCTTTTCGCTCTACGGCTTCATATTTTTGAAGATCTTCAAGAGTGATAATTCCACCATTGGCCTTCATAAACGTCGCAATTTCTTGTGCCACAGCACCTTTGTAGAACCCGTCCTTACCTTTATCTCTAATCAATTTTAAGGTTTCGGCTAAATTTTTCTGTACCCATAATTCACCGTGCTTGGTAAGTTCACCTTTTGAATTTTTATAATAATCTTTCAAAAATTGAGGCTGTGAGCCTTTATTGAAGTTTTTTGCGTGTTCTGCCAATGTATATGAAAATTCCACGCCATTTGCAGCTAAGTCTACTGAAGGTTGTACTAAATCTTTCCAAGGCAGTTTGCCATATTTTTGATGTGCCATGAATAAACCAGCCACAGTTCCTGGTACGCCAACCGATTTTAAGCCTTGGTGATTGCTGTCTTTAATTAAACTGCCGTCGCTGTCTAAAAACATGTCTGCTGTAGCCAGTAAAGGCGCTTTTTCTCTAAAATCGATGGTCGTCGACATTCCATTGGCGTCCATATAGACTAAGAATCCGCCGCCGCCTATATTTCCGGCCTGCGGATGGGTGACCGCCAATGCAAAAGCCGTCGCAATGGAGGCATCAATGGCATTGCCGCCTTTTTTAAGAATATTGGTGCCCACTTGCGAGGCTACCGTATTGTCAGAAACTACCATGCCGTTTTGACCGTAGGTCTGTGCGAAACTTGTATGGTAAAAAAGAGAGGTCGCTAGAATAAGAGCGATGACGAAAGAAGATTTAATGTTTCTCATGGTATTAACTAGGATTGCGGAATAATTTGTAATCAGCTTCTAATTTAGTGAATAAAAGTTGATTTTGGATACGGATGCGACTGTTATGAAACACACGCAAGGTAAAATTGCTAAACAGCAAAATGTATGTAGCAAATGGAGGATTTTTTACACACGTATTGGTCAATGGTGTGTTTTTGAACAACACTGTTTTTTTGCCTGATACACTCTATAAACAACATCGTTAGGGCATATTTTGTTTCAATTAATCGTAGGATTTATGGAGATGAGTTGTTGGTGGAAAACACCAACAACGGCAGAAACAGCAAAATGTATGTAGCAAATGGAGGGTTTTTTACACACATATTGGTCAATGGTGTGTTTTTGAACAACACTGTTTTTTTGCCTGATACACTCTATAAACAACATCATTAATGCATATTTAGTTTCAATTAATCGTAGGATTTATGGAGATGAGTTGTTGGTGGAAAACACCAACAACGGCAGAAACAGCAAAATGTATGTAGCAAATGGAGGGTTTTTTACACACATATTGGTCAATGGTGTGTTTTTGAACAACACTGTTTTTTTGCCTGATACACTCTATAAACAACATCATTAATGCATATTTAGTTTCAATTAATCGTGGGATTTATGGAGGTGAGTTGTTGGTGGAAAACACCAACAACGGCGTATCAACACCACCACCACCACCGACGGAATTAAAACATGAACAGCGGCAAAGGGTTTTATAGAGTCTGTTTAGGATAAACATGATGAAATTTCAAAATTATTCCTTCAGTTCAAAAACAGCTAAAACATTCTTATGATCCGTAGGCCAAACCCCATCGGATGTTTCTATAGGATCTTCTGAAGTTTCCAATACCCTTTGGTTACGAACAATCGAACCTTTTGGTCCTGTAATCTTAACTTCCTTAAGCTCTAATTGATCAGAGGGTAGGTAAAAAATATAATCAATTCGGTCTCTATCATCTGCGTCAGGTGCCCAAGCTAATTTTCCAAGTGGCACGAGAGGCGTATCTGCAGGAAATGTAAACCCGGGATGGGTTACGGGGTTTGGATATGCTTTACGATAGGCATCAATAAAACCCGCTTTGTCCAGTTGTAATGTGTTATGCCAAGGCATTACCACACCGTTATGATCGTATAAGTTTTTAGTGCTTTCTGTCCAGTCCAAAAAGGAAGCTTCGTTAAGGTCGCCACCCAAAATGACCAGTCTGCCAAGAGATTTTTCTGCCATCGCATCTTTTATAAAGGCAGTAATGGCTTCATCACGTTTGGACGCTAAATTGTCGATTGCAATGGTTAAGGAATCGGTAACGTGATTATTGAGTTTTCTCCAAGTAGAACTGTCATAACCCCGAGGTAAATAAAGGCTACAATTTAAGTAATCAAGATGGGCGCTGTAAAATGCGATTTCAGTGTTTTTGACTTTTATTATGGCTTTTGTAATAGATCCTTGGTCATTATGTAGAGGATATAGGGCTTGTTGTGAAAGTATCGGATAGCGGGAAAGAATGCCAGAATCTTCACTCCATTCTGAATAATAGGTATGCCCTTTTTTTGCTAGAGCTTTTACCAAACGTTCGGCTAGGCTTTTATCATTATAATTTCTGACTTCACTCAATGCTATTAAATCGGTGTCCGTACGAATGACTTCATCAATAATGGCGTCAAATCCGCCAGGAACAATGGTGCCTTCTTGCCAGATATTAAACTGTAGGACTTTTAACGACTGCTCTTTCTGCGCCATACAGGAACATGTGACCGCCAGAAACAGATAAATACTTAAAAAAGGGAGTCTTAAAAACATCTTTGGTTATAATTTGATGGATGCTAGAAAGGTAATAAGATTTTTTGATTCTTGAGTATTTCAGAGTTTTTTATAGAGATCATGTAGATGAGCTCAGCATCTCACCAATAAAAAAGCCAACGCATTAAACGTTGGCATTTAGACTATAAAAATGACAATGCAATTATTCAGGCGTATTCCACCATAATGGTGTTTTTAAACGAATAAGCGGATCATTGGTAGGCATATTCACATAATTACGATCTTCTTCATTATACTCATACATCATGGCTTGAATCCATTCGGCATCACCAGGAAAGATGTCAAGATTCACATTTACTGGACGTTGTAGTCCAGGATAAATATCAGCACTGTAATCCATTCTTCGCATATCCACCCAAGTTTCTGGATTTAGCACATTGGCGATATACTTTTGGGTCATAATTGTTGACAAGTCAATATTGGCAGCGCCAACCTCTGTGTCTAACAATGACAAATACGTTGTAATTTGGTTAGTTGGAACGTTTAGTTTTTCTAAATCAGCGCGAACAGCTTCTTTAAAAGCAGCATAGGCGCCTGGCATATCATTTTTTCGCAATCGTGCTTCAGCTTCAATAAACTTAACTTCGCTGTAGGTCATCATGTAAGTAGGTGCTGTGGGGCTGGTATAAAAACCTCCATTACCTCTAGAATAATTATCTCCAGAATCACCGGCCAAGCCGCGGCCTACATCTAAACCTACATACCCACCATTAACCGCTTCAGGAACGATAATTGATAATCTTGGGTCCTCTACTGCAACGGCAGAGTTTAAAGGGTTTTTTAAGAGATTGACAAAAAACGTTGAAAAATATCTGAATCTAGAAGACCCGTAACCACCTTCCGCAAAAGGCTGTCTTTGGTTTTCTGCTTCGCCACCCACAAAATTTTGTTGTGCATTTAAAGCATTAGAGTTGATACCGGCTTGTGCAGCTGCAATAATGGCATCCGCATCATAAGCCATATCTCCTGAGGTTTTTTTGCTTAAATGATTTAAGTAACGTGCTTTTAGTGAATGGGCAAAACGAATCCATTTGTCTTGATCACCATTATAAAGCACATCGCCACCCTCAACATTAAGTCCTATAGGGCTTGTTTGTTGCAGTTCTACAATCGCCTCATCCAGTAATTTGAAAATAGTTTGATACGCTTGTTTTTGGGTCACAAATTTTGGAGTAATGTTCATGTTGGATTCCCCATCATAAGTGTCCTCTGTTACAATATCGCCATACTGATCAGTAGTCATCCCAAAGATATAGGCTCTTAATATTTTACCCACTGCGGTATAATTAGGAGCATCGTACTTTTCTCCTAAAACAATTAAATCGGCTGTGTTAGGTAGCGCATACACATAAGCGTTCTGCCATAAAAAATAACGCCCGGTGGTAAATGTATTGGTCCAAGAGTTAGAATCATAGGCCGTTGTGTGATGTGCTGCATATTGTGTAACACCAATGACTTCTCTAGCGCCTCTATATTGGGCGGTACCAGTAGTGTTTTCAATGGCTCCCTGTATTCTATATTGTGGCGCGAGAGAACTCGTGGTAGGAGCTGTTTCTGAACCGTTGACATCAAAATAGTCTTCACTACATGATGTTGCAATTACGGCTAATGCTATTACTGTATATTTTAAAATTTTCATAATTATATTTTTTTTAAAATCTAAATCTTAAACCTAAGTCAAACCCTTTCACATTTGGAGTTCCAAGGTTGTCAATATTCGTGGAGCCTGCACCAGCGATGCCTGCACCAAATGTATTTACCTCAGGGTCTGCGCCACTGTAGTTGGTAATTGTAAATAGATTACGTCCTGTGGCATAAAGTTCCAAACCGGATAGTGATAATTTATCTAAAACTTCTGTTGGAAATTTATAGGATAACGTGACGTATCTCAATCTGGTGAATGAACCATCTTCAATGAAGTTTTCAGAATTTTGAGAATAATAAAATTGGTAATAATTCTGGTCTCTTTCTACGGCAATGGTGTTTTCATTTCCTGCGGCGTCTACACCTGGAAATACTACGGATTCATTTCTGCCATCAACAGTGTTGGTACTAAGTCCGTAATAGGCCAAGGCAGATTCTGTAGCGTTGTAAACTTCTCCACCTTGAACAATATCTAATAGGAAGGACAAATTTAAATTTTTATAGCCTACAGAATTAGAAATGCCTAAAGTCCAATCAGGGGCTCTATTAACGTCGGTATACGTTTGATCTGTGAGCACGGGTAAACCAATAGAATTAATGAGAGCCTGCCCATTTTCATTTATTACTGGTCTTTTGCCACGTAGTCCAAATAAAGACCCATCAAGAACGGCTGCTCCAGCTGCTGAGTTTCTAAACGTCCAAGAATCTGATAAATATACTTCACTTAAGAAGCCTGGCAATTCTTTAACATCACTCTTATTGGTGCCAAAGTTAAAATCCAAATTCCATGATAGCGTTGAAGTACTAGGTAGCATCTGTAATCTTAACATGGCTTCAACACCACTATTTTTAATGTAACCCCCATTTAAAGTTGCGTAAAAAGTCCCTGTGGTTGGTGGTACTCTAATATCTCTTAAAATTTGATTGTCAGAGGTACTAGTGTAATAGGTCACATCTAATCCAACTCTATTTTGGAAAAAACGCATATCAGTTCCTATCTCAAAACTGTTTGTAAATTCAGGTTCTAGATTGGGATTGCCAACATTAACGCCATTCCAAGTATAGGATGAACTGGCCAAGCCATTGATGTTTGTTCCTAAAGAACTTTCTAAAGCCCCAATTGGCGCATCTTTACCTACTTGAGCCCAAGTCGCTCTAAGTTTAAAATAGGTTAAACCATTTTCAGAAGTAATGTCCTTACCATATGCTTTAAACAAATCGCTTACTACGGCCGACATCCCTACTGAAGGATAAAAGAATGATCTCTTATCTTTTGGAACTGTAGAAGACCAGTCATTTCGACCCGTTAAGTTTAAGAATACCGCATTTTTCCAGCCAAATTTAAGTTCTCCAAAAAGGCCAACAATGCGCTTTCTGGTAATGAATTCAGAAATTTCTTGATTTTCTTTTAAGATATTACCAATACTGTAAATTCCAGGGGCTTGAAAAGATTTACCTGAGGTTCGGGTAGTTCTCACATCTAATTCTTCAACAGAATTGCCAATCATTCCATCAAATGAAAAATCTTCAGTAATGTCTTTTTGATAATTCAAAAAGATATTAGAGGTTAATCGGGTATGGTCTTTTTCAAATTGACTTATATAACCGTCCTCTCTCGTATCTATTAACGATCCGTTGCCTGTAACCTTTTTGTTAAATTCTGTGTAGTTATCCGTTCCTATTTTGTAGGACAGGTTGAAATCATTTAAGAACTTATAGTTTAAACTTATAATGCCGATTAATCGTTTGGTTTCATCAGAGTTAGGACTGTTATTGGTACTCCAATACGGATTGTCAGCCTGTTGGCCTAAGTAAAACGCCTTTTGAGATCCGTCAGCATTTAAATAATCTTTTGCATTTACATCCGCTGGAAACGCTAACAAACTTCCAAAACTACTTCCTGACGCATTCCCCTGTTTACTGCTTAAAATATCTGTTGTAATGTAGTTTGCAGAAATACCAACCGTAAAGTTATCACTTACATTAGAATTGGCATTTATTTTAAAGGATGTTTTATCATAACTGGTGCCTTGGATGACACCGTCTTGGGAAAGGTCTCCAATAGACATATAAATATTACTTTTTTCAGTACCTGAAGAATAACTTAGGTTATGATTTTGGGTGGTGCCACTTTCATAAAAATCTTCAATATTATTAAAAGTAGGCGTATCTGCTCCAATGGCTTTTCCGAAAGAGAATGGCGATTCCAAATCGTAATCAATAATACCTCCTGCCACTCTGTTTTGAGCACCTTTTCCAAATGTTTTTTGAACATTAGGAGTGCCTATTATTTTATCAGAAGATATGGAGCCTGAATAACTAACTGTACTCACCCCAGCTTTTCCTCTTTTAGTAGTTATAATTACCGCTCCGCCAGCTGCCTGAATACCATATAATGCAGCAGCTGCAGGACCTTTCAGCACGGAAACACTTTCAATATCCGCTGGGTTAATGTCTGAAGCTCTATTAGTACTGGCAACTTCTAAACTAGAACTGGTAGAGTTGTCAATCGGAATTCCATCCACAACAAATAAGGGTTGATTGTTTCCTGTAATAGACGATCCACCACGAATTAAAATAATAGCAGAAGAACCAGGGGCGCCACCAGAGTTGACCACAGTAACACCAGAGACTTTACCTTGTAATCCACTGACCATGTTATTCTGGTTGCCTTCCATAAGTGCGTCAGATTCGACAGCTTGTACCGCATAGCCTAAAGCTCGCTTTTCCTTTTTAATGCCTAAAGCCGTAATAATGACTTCGTCCAACTCATCGCCCGCCAATAGTGCCACATTAAGAGGTGCTGTAGAAGTAACCTTGACTTCTTTGGTTTGAAAACCGACGTAAGAAAAAACGAGGGTGGAGTTTAATGGGGCTTCAATTACATAATTCCCATCAAAATCTGTAACTGTGCCAACTGAAGTTCCTTTAACCAGAACAGTAGCTCCCAGTAGAGGTAAGTTGTCATCACTTGATGTTACAGTTCCTGTAATTTTTGAACTTTGTGCAAAAGTTAGTTGCGTAAAGCACAAAACAAACAAGAAGTGCATTAATAGTTTGCCTTTCATAATAAGTTAGTTTTGATATGTTATTTAAATCAAATATAAATTAATATTTTAAATAATGCATAAAAAACGCATTATTTGCACCTCAATAATGCAATAAAAATGCACTATATTTATCGAATCAGTAGTGCTAGAGCAAGATTATTTTTTTTCTATTCAAAAATACTGACAGTTAGTTTTTTTGATTACTTTTCCAAAATCCTAACTAACTCTTTTTTACGTATGAAAAAGAATGACAGACAGCGCTTAATTATTGATAAGGTCATGCTGCATCGTAAAGTTGATTCAGATAATTTGGCGTTAGAATTGAATGTTTCTGCAGATACCATTCGGAGAGATCTCAATGAATTGGACGAAAAAGGCCTGCTTACCAAAGTACACGGAGGCGCCGTGTCTTCCATTCAAAAGCTATTTCACTATAACGAAAATGCCGTTTTCAATAGAGACAAAAAACAGTGTATTGCTGCCAAGGCGGCACCATTGTTAGAAGATGGAATGGTAGCCATTGTAAGCGGTGGTACAACCAACTTGGTGTTTGTGAGCAACTTGCCCAAACATTTAAAAGCCACCATTTATACCTATAGCCTTGAAATTGCGTTGCAGTTAACGGACCATCCGCATATTGAAACGGTGTTTATTGGCGGAAAGATTCAAAAAAAGTCGATGGTGACCATAGGGATTGAAGTCTTTCAAATTTTATCCAAAATTCATGCAGATATTTGCTTTGTGGGGGTCAGTGGTATTACCCTCGATAAAGGCATTACGGATGAAGGCTATGAAATTGCTTTAATTAAGAAGGCCATGATAGACGCCTCAGATAAAGTGGTGTCTCTGATAACTTCCAATAAATTAAATGTCAGACAGAATTATTCCGTATGCCCGTTGGTAGGTATTGATGTGATTGTTACGGATTTAGAGGCCAGCCATCAATTGTTGACGGGTTATGGAAAAAAGGGGGTTTTGATTTTGTGATGTTGATGATGGTTCTTTTAAGGTGTATGGCCCATTGGAGTAAGACTGTAAAAGGAAGTTCCATCAAAACGGAAGAGTCCTCTTTTATCTCTTGACCAAAAATGTTTTTTTTTAATCGTGAGGTTGTTGGTGGGAAACACCAACAACGGCCAAAAAAATGATGACAAGCGAAATAATCAGACGACAGTTTGTTATGGCTCGTGAGGTTGTTGGTGGAAAACACCAACAACGGCTAAACACCAACAACGGCTAATGCTCTATCTTTATTTATCACTTATTTAATAGCTAGATTGAATGTTGTCATTTAGATAAAATAAAACGATGGATCCATTCCAATCTGTGATTAAGCTATCACTTCTATCCTCCAAAATAAACTATTAGTTCCAAATAGCCCCTATAATACTATATATCTACTTTCCGAAAATCAACGCTTTGGGAGAAACTTACTCCCTTAAAACCGATGATTAGCAAATTAGCCCTACCTTTGCCCAAAATTAAAGGAGTGACCTAAATTAATAGTGTTTGCTTCGTAAACACATTTTATGTCATTTAACTCATTAGGATTATCTGATGCTTTACTTAAAGCAGTCAGCAAACAAGGCTATACTTCGCCATCACCAATTCAACAAAAAGCAATTCCGTTAATATTAGAAGGTAAAGATGTTTTAGCATCGGCACAAACGGGTACCGGAAAAACTGCAGGTTTTACACTGCCCTTATTGCAATTGCTATCACAAGGGCAACCTTTGCGCCAGCGCCCAGTTAGAGCATTGGTATTGACGCCAACACGCGAATTAGCGGCTCAGGTGTATCAAAACGTTAAACAATACAGTACGTATTTAGATATTAGAAGCACCGTTATTTTTGGTGGTGTCAACCAAAACCCGCAAGTGGCAACACTTCGCAATGGGGTGGATGTGCTTGTCGCTACTCCTGGCCGTTTGTTAGATTTGCATAACCAACGTTTAATTTCGCTTGCCAATATCGAGATTCTCGTATTGGATGAAGCTGACCGTATGTTGGATATGGGCTTTTTGCGCGATATCAAAAAAATTATGGCTGTCATGCCTGCCAAACGTCAAAACTTGTTGTTTTCGGCTACATTTTCTAAGGACATCAAAGCCTTGGCGAATGAGATCTTAAACCATCCGGTTTTGGTAGAAGCAACTCCAGAAAACACCACTGTTGATGCTATTGACCAACAAGTCTATCGTGTAGCCAAGGGTTTAAAACCTGATTTATTGGTCAAATTAATCTCTGACGGAAATTGGGAACAAATATTGGTATTTACACGTACCAAACATGGCGCCAATAAACTGACTAAAAAATTGATCAGTAGTAATATTACGGCCATGGCCATTCACGGAAATAAAAGTCAAGGGGCCAGAACGAAAGCGTTGGACGGTTTTAAAAAAGGAACAGTCCGTGTTTTGGTAGCTACTGATATTGCTGCCCGCGGATTGGATATCCCGTTATTACCACACGTGATCAATTTTGAACTTCCTAATATTGCTGAAGACTATGTTCATAGAATAGGTAGAACGGGAAGGGCAGGAGCCAGCGGATTGGCAATTTCATTGGTAAGTGCTGATGAAACTTCGTTTCTGCGGGATATCGAAAAACTGATTGGCGAACGTATTCCTATGGAAATTGTGGAAGGTTTTGAACCAGATCCCAACGCCTCTACAGAGCCTATCAAACAAGGACAAGGGAGAAATAACAGACCACAAGCTAGAAAACCGTCAGGTGGAAATACTCAATCTTCAGGAAGCAATTCTAATAGAAACAGAAATAGAAGGCGGAATTAAAATGGAAACTGAAGTTGAAGTTGAAATTGAAAATGAACTTGAAACTATAAACCTCAAACCTCACACCTCAAACCTCAACCCCATTTTGCTTAGTCAAAGTTTAAAAAATAAAATGATCTCTGTCTGTGACGCAAAAATTGCATCCAAAGGACCGAATGTCGGTTTGTCTTTTTATGCTTTTTTCGCAAATAAAAATGATACGCCTATATTGTTGATGGAAGCTGCCACATGGTGGATTAGAACGCATAATTTGGATCATTTTGAAAAAGCCGTGAAGATTAAAGCGTTGGTGGAGAATGAGCGCTAATGGGTTAGTGATATATTATTGATGTTGATTTGAAATTTTTTTTGACTTCATTTCTGAATTCCAATTCCAGTTAGATTTTATTATTTTAGCAACTATATCAAATCAGTGCTATCAGTATAATCGGCGTTATCAGTGTTCCGTTTGTAGGAGAGAAGCACTTCGACTGCGCTTAATGAGACAAATGAACTTGAACTTGAACTTGAACTTGAACTTGAACTTGAACTTGAACTTGAACTGGAAATGAAAGTCAAGCCTGCCGTTCGAAGCTTTAGCGGAGTTGAATATAGAAAGTCAGGGCTGAATATTAAACATTCTTATCATGGAACAACCCAACAATCCCTTACATGGCATTAAGCTCGAACAAATCATTACAGATCTTGAAGCGCATTATGGCTGGGAATATATGGGCACAATAATCAATATTAAGTGCTTTAATGATACCCCATCCGTTAAATCGAGCTTGAAGTTTTTAAGGCGTACGCCATGGGCTCGTACCAAAGTGGAATATATGTATTTGAAAATGTTGGAAAAGAAACGCGGTTAAAGTTTTTTTTTAGATGATAATACTTGATTCTCTACACGTTTTGGAGTCTGCTAGTGATACATTCAACTTGAAACACTCGGTTCTCGATACGTTTTTAAGTCTGTTGCTATCGCGACAGACTTGAAAATCGAACGACAACCGATACACATTGTCACTTCGAGTGATTTTCAAGCACCATAGTGATTGAAAATAGTATCGAGAAGCGTGCTGAAACTTGAAAATGAACAACCTCGACCCAAGGGTAGGAGGTGTCGCGTAGAAGTTCCTTTTTTATTTCGACGNNATCCCGCTAAAAAGCGGGATTAGTTCAACTAACAATTTTTAATTCATTGCTTCGCAACTTTTAAAAATTGAGTTTCACTAATTTAATGACGTAAGGTTCTCGATATGCCTCGAAAGCTTTAACATAATCTTCGTTTATCAAATCATTTCCAAAGCTTTCGGGACACTCGAACTGACAAACCATATTATTTATTTGCGAGCAGGATAATCTCAAATTCAGAATCACTGCGGTTCGCGGTACGATTCCGATGAAGGATCGGAACCACTCGGTTCTCGATACGTTTTTAAGTCTGTCGCTGCTGCGTTTAACTTGAAATACTCGGTTCTCGTCACGTTTTAATTCTGCTACTGATACATTCAACTTGAAACACTCGGTTCTCGATACATTTTTAAGTCTGACGCGCTAGCGACAGACTTAAAAACACTCGAACTGACAAGGGGAGTGGAAGGATTTATTTTTCGATATACGGAAACATCAATTTAAACGTGTCGTTTACACTTTGATGCAAGATAGTCGCATGGTTTTCTTTTGGTAAGAACAGAAACTCAGTCTTGAGGTTTGGTTTTCCTGAATTTTTTAATAACTCAGCAAAAGTTCTAGCCTCACGCTCCATAATCTCACCTTCCGTACCTACAGACACATACACATTTACCGGCATCTTTTTATGGGCGCTTAAAAACATCTTGGCATCTTTAAGCAATGTTTCGTTATCCCACCATAAACTCGGACTCACAATAATATAATCGGTAAAAAGCGTTGGTTTTTTGAACAGAATTTCAGTGGCTAACAGACCACCTAACGATTGTCCGATAAGCATTTTTTGAGCATTTGTGGGGTAATTCGCGTTAATATAAGGCTGTACTTCGTTTTCTAAAAAGTCGATAAATTTTCTCGAACCCCCTGTGGTTGGAAAGTCCTTTTTCAATTTTTTGTCAATTGTAGGAAATGTGAAATCCTTTTTCCGATCGATATTGGCAATGCCCACCACGATGGTTTTTGGCATGTTCATCTGCAAATTAAAAAATTGAACTAAACCCACAATATGTACAAAATCTTCGTGCATACTGCCGTCCAACACATAAATAACGGGGTATTTTAAGGTGTCTGAAACTTTATAATCCTCTGGTAAATAAATGTTCAGCCTTCGTGATTCTGACAAAATTTTAGAATCGATGGTCACAACTTCACCAATAGTTAATGGTGTTTTTGAACTTTCTTTTAAACTGGTTTGCGCTTCCGCAGAAGAGAAGCAGATGGTCATTATAAATATACTATAAAAAAAATGTTTCATGTATTGCGTTTGATTTTTTTGATTTGGTTTCATTAGATTGATTCTTTTTTTTGACACGACTTACACGAATTATTAAACTATACCTGAAACTTAATACTCCACAAATCACGTCTTGATTTTTGGCTCTAACAGCGTAGCGGTCTTAGTTCTTTTTCAGACACGAATTCCACTAATATCACGAATTTTTAAACTATAAATTCAACAGGAATATTCCACGAATCAAGTCTTGGTTCTCTGTTCTAAAAGCGCAGCGATCTTTATTCTTAAAAGACACGAATTCCACTAATATCACGAATTTTTAAATTATGCATTCAACATGAATAGTCCACAAATTACGTCTTGATTCTTGGCTCTAACAGCGTAGCGATCTTGATTGTTTTTTAGACACGAATTGCACAAATTACACCAATTTTAAAACTGTAGTTCAAACATGAATATTCCACAAATCAAGTCTTAATTCTTGGTTCTAAAAGCGCAGCGATCTTTATTCTTAAAAGACACGAATTCCACCAATTTCACAAATTTTAAAACTGTAATTGAAACATGAATATTCCACCAACCACGTCTTGATTCTTGGTTCTAGCAGCGCAGCGGTCTTTATTCTATTTTACCCCAGTACAGCGCCGACCCTCCGGCAGGCGCTGTGCTGTTGTAAAATTAATCTTCCTCCTCCTCAAACAGCTCAATAGTCGCATCAAACTCAGCATCCTTAAATTCATCACGGCTGATCCAATATTCTGATGTTTTCATGATATACGAATTGTCGCCAGTAGCTTCTAATTGCCACACAATATCTTCTGCTTCGTCAAAAGCTTCTTTTCCGGCTAATTGATCTGAAAACAAGCGTTTAATCACGCTATTATTGGCTAAGGTTTTATCCAACACTTTCAATACCACTTCTTTGGTTACCTCTTTATTAGGGGTGATTTCAAATTCAATAATTGTTGCCTTGGCGCTAGGGAAGGTTCCATTATAGGCTTTGTGCAGCAATTGATTGATGTTGAAAAGCTCATGGTGCAAACTGATATCGCTGTATTCTTCTGAAATTTTATCCAACAACATGTCATGAGACATTTGGTCAATTTGACCTTCGTTTAAATGCTCAGCGAGTTTGTAATCTAACAACACTGCTGCAGCTTCAGGGCCTTCAAAATCTGAAATGGCCATAAAGAGCAAGTCTTTTAGCTCCTCAGGTTTAGAATCTTTGGCATCGGGAAATCCAAAAAGTTCCAAAAGTTTAATATAATCGGCATTAGTCCACGCGTCTTTAAATTCTTCAACAGTTTTAACACTGTTAATAATCATATGATAGGTCATAATTATTTCTTTTTTAGTTCAAATAAATCTGTTCTTCTGTCTTTTAAGTTTCTGACGCTTCCAAATTGGTTCAGTTCTCTTAAAAGGTCAATATCCACATCGGCAATGAGGATCATTTCAGCGTTTTGGGTGGCTTCAGCTTTTACGCCGTTGGTTGGAAACGCAAAATCACAGGGCGTAAATACCATGGATTGTGCGTACTGGATGTCCATGTTCTGAACGTTTGGTAAATTACCCACACTTCCAGCAATAGCTACATAACATTCGTTTTCAATAGCTCGTGCCTGGGCACAATGGCGCACACGAGAAAATCCGTTTTGAGTATCGGTCAAGAACGGTACAAATAGGATGTCCATACCTTCATCAGCCAAGATACGGCTTAGTTCAGGGAACTCGACATCATAACAAATGAGAATGCCAATTTTACCACAGTCGGTATCAAATGCCTTAAGCTTGTTACCGCCAACCATACCCCATACTTTGGCTTCATCTGGAGTGATATGCAATTTTTCGAAACGTTCCGTACTACCATCACGTCGGCATAGATAGCCCACATTGTGGAGCTGGCCGTCAACCACTTCTGGCATACTTCCGGTAATAATATTGATATTATAGGAAATGGCTAATTTTGAAAAACGTTGCACCATTTCTGGAGTATGTTTTGCCAATTCCCTAATGGCTTCTGGGGTAGATAAATGGTTGTTGCCCGCCATTAAAGGTGCATTGAAAAATTCTGGGAACAACGCAAAATCACTGCGATACCCAGAAACAGAGTCGATAAAAAACTCTGCCTGCTGCATCATTTCATCCATGTCCTTATACAAGCGCATTTGCCACTGTACAAGACCTAAGCGGACAATTTTTTTAATGGTAGTGGCCTTTTTGGACTTTTTCTCGTAATAAATATTGCTCCATTCCAACAATACTGCATAATCTTGGGATGATGCATCACCTTCAAGATAATTCTTTAAGATTCTGGTGGGATGGAAATCGTTGGAAATTTGAAAATTGAGCACTGGATCATGGATTTCCTTACGCTTTACTTTATCAATATATTCTTTTGGAGACAAGGTATCTGAAAACTTGTGATAATTTGGAATACGTCCACCAAAGGCAAGGCCTCTTAGGTTTAATCGTTCGCACAATTCTTTGCGATAGTCATATAAACGGCGCCCTAGCCTCAGCCCTCTAAATTCAGGTTTGATAAATACGTCAACGCCATAAATTACATCACCTTCATTGGTGTGGGTGCTAAAGGTGTAGTTTCCGGTAATGTCCTTATAGGTATGATTGTTCTCAAATTGGTCATAATCTACAATGATGCTCAAGGCACATCCCGCAATCTGATCGTTGATTTTAATAACGACCTGACCTTCAGGGAATTTTTCAATTAATTGTTTAATCTGATTTTCTCTCCAAAATGCATCGGGCATGGTTGTGTAAGACTCAATCATGGCCTGCTTTAATTCTTGATAATCATCAATGTTTAAATACTTTAATTCTATATTTTCAATGTCATTCATAGTGTCATTCAATGAGGGTAATGGTTCTTTTTTTGCGCAAAGATAGTTCTTAGAACCACTTGTTTTGTAAAATAATTATTTCAAGGTCTTAAGGCCTTCATAAGTTACAATGGCCACAGCGTTGGCCAAGTTTAAACTGCGTATATGGTTACTAAACAATGGTATTTTGTACAAA
The DNA here is from genome assembly GCF_016469035.1 of Gelidibacter salicanalis. GTDB lineage: Bacteria > Bacteroidota > Bacteroidia > Flavobacteriales > Flavobacteriaceae > Gelidibacter > Gelidibacter salicanalis_A. Next base: position 81,629 of record NZ_JAEHJZ010000046.1, read on the forward strand.
TGCTCTTGATTGGTGTCAAGAATATCTTTGGACAGTCCTACCGATTCTTTTCCGAAAATTAAAAATAAATTATCTTCAAACGGAATATCCCAATAGTCTTTTTTGCCGTGACTGGATAAAAATGCCATTTTTTTATCCCGGTGCTGCTCAAAAAAGTCGGAGGCACTGTCATAAGTAGTGATCGTCACATGAGGCCAATAGTCCAAGCCGGCACGCTTTAAACGGGTATCGGTTATTTCAAACCCAAAGGGTTGTACTAAGTGCAAATGCGCCCCAGAGGCCAATGCCAATCTTCCTATATTACCGGTGTTATTTGGAATTTCTGGTTCAATTAAAACAATATTTAGAGGCATATTAAAAGTTTAGGGTGTCGCAGGCTACAGCGGTTAAAGGAAATTGGTCGTCAAATGTAATTTTGGCGTCTTTTTTAAACACTGTTGTCTCATGGGCATCTACTTCTACATCACCATAGCCTTGCAAGAGTGTATTCCCTTTTTTAAGAAAGATTATTTCGCGTTTTGATTTGGTGCCTTCTGACTCAAAATTATAATCGGCATATAAGGTATCTCCTTTCATGATGCCCTCAAAAGCTCCGTGACTGCCATCTTTTTCGTAAAAATTAAAGATGATTTTCCCTGTTACCAAGGTTTTGTTTTCGTTCCACAAAACGGCAATGGTGTCGTTGTTTTTAGCGTACAGATAGCACTGTTCTCCAATTTTTGAAACAGTTGTATCTTCAATTTTGGTCGGCAGGGGAGTCGTCTCATTTTTTGGAGATTCTTTACAGGATAGATTCACCGCAACTAAGGTTAAGATGATTGTTTTTGAGAGTATGTTCATCTTTGTTTCTGGATTATTTTTTATTCATTACAACTAAAAAGAAACCTATTCAATACTAATTAGAATAGGTCTCTTTTGCGTGTTTTTAATAAGACAATTATTTCTTGGATTGTTGGTCTTTTATCGTCTTATCATTAATATCATATTTATTGACATTATTATTCTTGATTCCTGTCGGATTCGTTGGATTGGTCTGTTCTTTAGTTGTTTTAAATTTTTTATTATCTTCTATAATTCCCATAATTTTTAGTTTTTTAATTCTTTGATAAGTTAAGAAAATATGGAAGAAATTATATTAAGATTGTCTTAAAATTTAATCGTAAAGAATTCCTCGAGGCTCTGCCTCGGGGTTTCCGTTGATCCCGATAATTATCGGGAGTCATTCCCGTGAAAACGGGAATCTAATTACAGAATTTTGATTTTTGACCTTTTTCAGGTCAAAATGAAACCAGCGAAATACCTCTATGGCTCTGCCTCCAGGATAGTTGGTTTCAAAAAATTCTTTATTTCACCAAAGCAAACCTGAGGTTATGGTCTCAAGAGGTTAAGGTCTCAATAAGGAATTTATAAAAGACTCAACTTTTGTGCTGCCCTCCGTACTTAAATGTTTGACAAAAGCGCTTCCAATAATGGCGCCTTTGGCATATTGCGTGGCTTGAGTAAAAGAGTTATGGTCTGATATGCCAAATCCTATGATTTGCGGACTCTCTAACTCCATTTGGGCAATACGTTTAAAATAATCTGTGTGTACGTCTCCAAAACCAGAACTGCTGCCCGTTACACTGGCGCTGCTGACCATATAAATAAAGCCTTCAGACATGGAGTCGATAAAACGAATACGCTCGTCAGAAGTTTGAGGGGTGATTAAAAACACGTTGATGATGCCGTGCTTTTCAAAGATGGACTTATATTGGTCATGATATACATCTACTGGCAGATCAGGAATAATGAGTCCGTCAATGCCCACCTCTGCGCATTTTTTGCAGAAGGCTTCCACGCCGTATTGCAACATAGGGTTGAAATAGCCCATGATAATTAACGGAATACTTACGGTTTTTCGGATGTCTTTAAGTTGATCAAACAGTACTTCAGAGGTCATGCCATTTTTTAAGGCTTGGGTTGAACTGGCTTGAATTGTAGGGCCGTCCGCCAAAGGATCGCTAAAAGGCATCCCAATTTCAATCATATCCACACCATTTTTTTCTAAGCTTTGGATAATACTGACCGTGTCGTTCAGATTAGGGTATCCAGCAGTAAAGTATATGGAAAGCAACTTTTTGTGTTCTTGTAATTTTGTGTTGATTCTGTTCATGTTCACTTCCCACGAAAGTGGGAATCTTTTTTAATTAAACGTTATGTTTCTGTATCATTTTCAGGCTTTAAAACCCTTCCGACTTCATCCCATTTGGTTGGGATGAATCCACCTTCCCTTGAAATAAGGGAAGGAGCTTTTTATAGTGTTTATAATCCGAAATGGTCTATATATGTCTCCAAATCCTTATCCCCACGCCCCGACAAACTGACCACCACAATGTCTTCTGGTTTAAAGGTTTTATGCTCAAAAACGGCTAGGGCATGTGAGCTTTCAATGGCGGGGATAATGCCTTCCTTTTTGCACAATTCCAGACCAGCCGTCATGGCATCGTTATCAGTAATGGCGATAAATTCTGCACGCCCACTTTTATACAAATGCGCATGCATTGGTCCCACGCCAGGATAATCCAAGCCTGCTGAAATGCTATAAGGTTCCGTGATCTGCCCGTCTGGGGTTTGCATCAAAAGGGTTTTACTCCCATGTATAATGCCTTCTTTTCCCAAAATGGAGGTTGCGGCGCTTTCGCCAGAATGCACCCCTTTTCCGGCAGCTTCAACAGCAATAAGTTTGACCTCCGTATCTTCTAAAAAGTGATAAAATGCACCTGCTGCATTACTGCCACCACCTACGCAGGCCACCACATAATCAGGTTTGGCAGTCCCTTCTTTTTCCTTAAGTTGCCATTTAATTTCTTCAGAAACAATAGCCTGAAAACGCGCCACCATGTCTGGATACGGGTGCGGACCAACCACACTGCCGATGATATAATGAGTGTTTACAGGATTGTTAATCCAATCGCGAATGGCCTCATTGGTGGCGTCCTTAAGCGTACGGCTGCCAGAAAGAGCAGGAACCACGGTAGCACCCAGCATTTTCATACGGGCAACATTCGGTGCCTGCCTGGCAATGTCAACTTCACCCATATACACGATGCATTCCAATCCCATTAGTGCGCAAACCGTTGCCGTAGCCACGCCGTGTTGTCCAGCGCCAGTTTCAGCTATGATGCGGTGTTTTCCCAAACGTTTGGCCATTAAAATTTGACCAATGGTATTGTTAATTTTATGCGCTCCCGTGTGGTTGAGGTCTTCGCGTTTTAAATAAATTTTGGTGTGGTACTTCTCACTCAATCGCTTGGCGAAGTAGAGTGGAGAAGGCCTTCCTACATAATCTTTAAGCAGCGCATTGAATTCTTCTTGAAATTCTGGCTCTGCCATGACCTTGAGGTAGTTTTGGCGTAATTCTTCCACATTGGGATACAGCATTTCAGGAATGTAAGCCCCTCCAAATTCGCCGTAATAACCTTTGTTGTTGATGTTGTATGTCATAATTTATATTCCCACGTAGGTGGGAACCTCATGATTTATAGTTCAATTTAGTGTATTGAACCGATTAATTTCTTTTTAAATTAGTGAAACTCAATTTTTAAAAGTTGCGAAGCAATGAATTAAAAATTGTTAGTTGAACTAATCCCGCTTTTTAGCGGGATCCTTGGGTTTTATTCCCCGACGCTCTGCGTCGAAATAAAAANNGGAACTTCTACTTGATACCTCGTACCCGTACCCTTGGGTCGAGGTTGTTCATTACTTTAAGCGACAACACGTCTGCTTCTCGATACTGTTTTTCATCGCTAATGCGCTGTAAAATCACTCGAAGTGATATGGTTTTTAAATTCTTTTAATTTTTTATAGTCCTTCAATCCAGCCGCAATTTCAAATTGGCTATTCACATCAATGGCATAACAATATTTGGAAGCCTCACCTTGCATGAATTGTTTGATGTTTTCCATTTCTTCCAAACCAATACCACCACTTAAAAAGTATGGTTTGGTTGAAGGGTACTGAATCAACACATCCCAATTAAAGGTGTACCCATTACCACCAGGCAACCGTCCTTTGGTGTCGAATAAAAAATAATCACACACCGCTTCGTAGGGTTTTAATACGTTAAAATTGAATTGTTCGTTGACGGAAAACACTTTTATAATTTCGATTTTTTTTGAAAGATCTGTCATCAATGTTTGGCAGAATTCCGGTGATTCTTCACCATGCAGTTGAACTAAATCCAAATTATAGTGTGCTATTTTTTGCTTAATTTCCTTAACCGATGCATTTACAAAAACCCCCACTTTTTTAATCTCTTTTGGTAGCTCTGGTAATGTGCCATTAAAAAATCGGCTTGATTTTTCATAAAATATAAAGCCCAGATAATCTGGGTGAAGTGTGCCAACTTCAGCCACATTCTCTTGATATTTCATGCCGCAGATTTTTAGTTTCATTTTATTTGTGAAGATCATTTATAAATTGTGTGGCACTGTTGCCCGCATGATCCGTTTTCATAAAATTTTCACCAATTAAAAATCCTTGATAGCCATACGGTTGCAAGGTTTTAATTGCTTCAATGGTGCTGATACCACTCTCCGAGATTTTTACAAAATCGTTAGGAATTAGTGTGCTCAACCGTTTGCTGGTATCTAAGCTGACCTCAAACGTTTTAAGATTGCGATTGTTGACCCCCATCATATCCAAACTCGGCATGACCGATTTCTGTAATTCTTCTTCATTATGAATTTCTAAAAGCACCTCTAAATTTAAGCTTTTTGCCAATTCTGACAGTTGTTTGATAGCTTCTTTAGTCAATACAGATGCGATAAGCAAAATAACATCAGCACCATAGGCTTTGGCTTCAATGATTTGATACGGATCAATAATGAATTCTTTACGAAGCAAGGGCAATTGACAACTTGCTCTAGCTATCAGTAAATCGTCTAACGAACCTCCAAAATATTTACCATCGGTTAAGACAGACATGCCGCATACGCCAGCATTCTCATAGCCTTTGGCCACCTCAAAAACGTTCAAATCGTGGTTGATCACAGATTTTGATGGCGAACGACGCTTATGTTCTGCAACAATTCCATAAGTACTTGTTTTCAATCGCTCAGCAAGTGAAAGGGTAGAACGCTCAAATAACACCGATTGTTCCAATTGTGAGACGGGAATTATCGATTTCTTGAGGTTAACTTCTTTGCGTTTATCGGCAATGATATGGTCTAAAATGTTCATTTTTTCAGTATTCAGTATTCAGTATTCAGTATTCAGTATTCAGTGTTCAGTGTTCAGTGTTCAGTGTTCAGTGTTCAGTGTTCAGTGTTCAGTGTTCAGTCCTCAGTCTACAGTATTCAGTATTCAGTCCTCAGTCCTCAGTCCTCAGTATTCAATAATCAATATTTAGTGTTCGATATTCAACTGCCTACTGCCTACTGCCTACTGCCCAATGCTAACTGCCCACTGCAGACTAATTCTTGCTAATTCTCACTAATTCTCACTAATTTTTCAAACTTCTCCTTTGCTTTTCCACTCATTAACGATTCTTTTGCCAAGGCGAAACTATCTTCTACAGAGTTTTTGTTCACCGTTGCAATAGCCATAGCCGCATTAGCGCATACCACATTGTTTTGTGCTTCGGTTCCCTTTCCGTTTAAGATGTCTACAAAGATTTTAGCAGCCGATGCTACCGAATCCCCACCATAAATTTCATCCTGATTTAGAGTGTCAACACCAAAAAATTGAGGGGTGATGATCGTTTCTGAAGCGTTTCGGATCACCTTAGCTGGTCCGGTCAATGAGATTTCATCATACCCATCTAAAGCATGCAGAATGGTATAATTGATATCTGTATGTTGATAAAGATAGCCATACATACGCAATAATTCCAAATTAAAAACGCCTACCATTTGATGTTTAGGGAACGCTGGGTTGACCATAGGTCCCAACATATTGAAAAAGGTTTTAACAGCCAAATCCTTACGGATGGGCGCCACGTTTTTCATTGCAGGGTGGAAGAGCGGTGCATGCAATACACAAATATTTGCTTCATCCATGGAGCGTTTTAAAAAATCAATGTCTTTGGTGAATTTAATACCTAAAAATTCCATAACATTAGAAGAGCCACAAGCAGAAGACACCCCGTAATTTCCATGCTTGGTCACATTGATACCTGTCCCAGCAGTCACAAACGAGGCCAAGGTTGAAATGTTAAACGTGTCCTTCCCATCGCCGCCGGTACCACAAAGGTCAATACCATTATAATCGTCTAGATCAACGTGTAAACAGAGTTCTAAAAGGGCGTCTCTAAACCCTTGCAGTTCTTCAATGGTCACGCTCCGCATCATATACACCGTCAGGAACGATGCAATTTGACTCTGGTTATAATCACCTTTAGAGATGTTTACCAACACTTGTTTGGCTTCGTCGCTGGTGATGCTTTCTTGATTGATCAGTCTGTTGAGTATATGTTTCATATCCATTCCCCACGACAGTGGAGATTTTATTTGTTAAACTTTGTTTTAAAAAAACCTTTTCGCCTTTTTTTAGTTAGCAGTATTCAGTTGGCAGTATTCAGTATGCAGTCCTCAGTAATCAGCGGACTTTCTGCCAACTGCTAACTGCCAACTGTTTACTGCCTACTGGTTAATCCAATTTTCCAAAATCTTTTTGCCGTGTGGTGTCAATACCGATTCAGGATGAAATTGTACGCCTTTTAAATCGTATACTTTATGACGTAAGGACATCACTTGACCATTTTCGTCATAAGACGTGGCTTCCAAAACCTCTGGCAAATTAGGATCTACCACCCACGAGTGGTAACGGCCAACCTCAAAAGTGTTTTCTAAACCGTCAAACAACGTTTCGTCGGTCACACATGTGGTGACGTTGGTAGATACCCCATGGTATACGGTTTGGAGGTTGATTAATGTACCACCGTAAACCTCACCAATGGCTTGCTGCCCCAAGCAGACTCCCAAAATACTTTTGGTAGGGGCATAGGTTTTTATAATGTCCTTTAACAATCCAGCTTCATCAGGAATTCCTGGCCCTGGAGAGAGTACGATTTTTTCAAAAGCATCCACATCGTCTAATGTCAGTTGATCGTTTCGTTTGACCGTAACTTCACAGCCTAAATCCTCCAGATAATGAACCAAATTGTAAGTAAAACTGTCGTAATTGTCTATAACTAGTACTTTCATATGTGTTCCCCATTAAAGTGAGGGTGTTTTTTAATTAAATTTAAATTCGGTGTGGATGCTAAAATAAACGTAAAGCTCTTAAAAACCCTTCCGTCTTCATCCCGTTTTCTCGGTATGAATCCACCTTCCCTTGAAATAAGGGAAGGAATTCTGTGCGCTTATATTTCCTTAGCCATTTCAATAGCCTTGGTCAATGCACCCAACTTATTGTACACTTCTTGTAATTCGTCCTCAGGCTTAGACTTAGAAACTATCCCAGCCCCCGCCTGCCAATGCAATTGATGATTTTTACTTAAAAACGTTCGGATCATGATGGCATGGTTAAAGTTGCCCTCAAAATCCATAAACCCGATGGCGCCACCGTAAAAGTCGCGACTTGTTTTTTCGTATTTTTCAATCAATTGCATGGCTTTGTGTTTTGGTGCACCACTTAAAGTGCCGGCAGGAAAAGTGTCGGCCACCATTTGCATAGTGGTGGTGTCCTTGTGTTTTTTTCCAGTGACTTTACTTACTAAATGAATGACATGAGAAAAGAATTGGACTTCGCGATAGTTTTCTACGGTTACTTGACTCCCGTGACGACTCAAATCGTTCCGAGCCAAGTCGACCAACATCACATGTTCCGCGTTTTCTTTATCATCAACCGCTAACTGTTTGGCGAGTTCAGCATCTTTTTCATCATTCCCCGTGCGTTTAAAGGTGCCCGCAATAGGGTGGATTTCTGCTTTGTCTTTATTGATGACCAATTGCGCTTCTGGCGAACTCCCAAATATCTTAAAATCGCCATAATCAAAATAAAACAAATAAGGGGACGGATTGATACTTCTCAAAGCGCGATAGACATTAAATTCATCACCCTTAAACTGTTGGGTGAATTTTTTAGAGAGTACCAATTGAAAGACATCACCTCTGGCACAATGTTTTTTTGCTAAAACAACATTGTCTTTATACTCTTCATCAGTTAAGTTGGAAGAGGTATCACCATCCGTAGAAAAATTAAACGCCGCAAAGTTTTTGGATTTGATCAGCTGTAAAATTTCATCAATATTATTATCCGTATCATAACAATGGGCAAATACATAGGCCTCATTTTTGAAATGATTAATGGCGATGATATTCTGATACACCGCATAATAAATATCAGGAATATCTTGGTGACCTTCCTTTTTAGAAATGTCTACATCTTCAAAATAACGCACGGCATCATAGGCAATATACCCAAAAACCCCATTGTTAATGAATTTAAAACTTTCTTCAGAATGGGTTTTAAATCGTTTGGTAAACTTATGGATCACGTTGGCCACGTCAGTATCTGCGGTAATAGGCTGGGTCAATTGTGTCTTATCAGGAAAACGTTCTGTAATTACTTCATTCTGTACCTTTATGGACGCAATAGGGTTACAGCAGATATAGGAAAAACTATTATCATTGGCGTGATAGTCACTACTTTCCAACAGCATGCTATTAGGATATTTATCTCTAATTTTTAGATAAATGCTGACCGGGGTAATGGTATCTGCAAGAATTTTTTTGTGATGTGTGTATAGACTGAAGGTCTTCATAGGTTGTAATGGTTATAAAAATGAAAAAGGCTTGTCGTGAATGACAAGCCTTTTTTATATTAAATTTAAATATACAATAGCGTTACCTCACGAAAGTTGTTTCGAAAAGTTCCACCACCAAGTATGATTTAAAATTGTGTACATGTTTTTGTTTTGTCAAATATAGAAATGAAAATTTAGTTAACAAATAATTTATGAAGAAATTAAAAAAAAATCCTGCCGAAGCAGGATCCCATTTGTAATTGTTAGGTGAACTTAGAATTTAAGATTTACGTTTAAATCGAAATTATCATAGATTGCCTTGTCTGCCAATCCGTCAAAGAAACTTGTCGATCTAAATTTGATATCATATTTTGTTCTGTCAACTTTCAATATGGCAGTAGCTGTATTGTTGTCATTTACCGTCATGTCAAATGTATTTGGGAAGCTGATACCTTTGATAGTTAAATCTCCAGTAACTTTGTATTTACCATTTTTTCCTTCAACTTTAGTAATTACAAATTTTGATGTTTTATGATTGTCAACACCGAAAAAATCATCAGATTTTAGGTGGCCTTCAAGTTTGCCTTTTGATTCACCTTCCAAATCTTCAACCGTTAAAGTTGTCATATCCATGATAAATGAGCCACCAGTTAATTGTTCTTTATCATCAAATTTCAATGTCCCTTCTTTAAGGGTGATGGAGCCATCATGCTGACCTGTTACTTTATGGCCAACCCATGTAATTGCACTATTGGTAACATCTACGTTTTTTACTGTTGTGAATGAAAATGCGGCGAAAGCCATTGCTAAAATTATTGTACTCTTCATAATGTTTGATTTTTGTTGTTAAAGTTTATAATAGTTATTAATAATTCTGTTTTTATAGTTGTAAGCTCTTGTAGCATGTTCCATGCATGTATTGAGCCAAACACGATTACTTTCTAAGTTTTGTCAATAAGGTGTTTAAGGTGGTCAATTCTTCAATGCTTAATGCTGCTGTCAGTTCGGTTTCAACTAAAAGCACCTTCGGATCAATACTTTGTAATGCCTCTAAGCCTTTTTTTGTAATGAAAATCTCAACTTTCCTACGGTTGTCTTCGCAGATAAAACGTTCTACAAATCCTTTTAGAATAAGCTTATCCACCAATCGGGTGGTGTTGCTCATTTTACTGACCATCCGGTCTTGGATGTCTTGGAGGTTGGTGGGTTTTCCGTGCTGACCTCTTAAAATTCTGAGCACGTTAAATTGTTCAATAGAAATGTCAAACGATTTTAGTACGTGGGAAATACTATCCTTAAAATTTACATTGGTTAAAGAGATGTTTAAAACAGTCTTTTTAGCCAATGCAATGTCAGTCTTAGTTTTTATGATATCTTCTAACTCTTTCATGTACGACAATTGTATATACAAATGTAATTGTTTTTATACAATTGACAACTATTAGGTAATTAATTTTTTGTTAAATTTTAATGTGGCAATAAAGGGATGTATATTTTTATAGCATGAGAATATCAGGATTATTATTGTTAATTTTATTAGCCTCATGCAAGAATGAGACTAATGGGAATCAGGACGTAGAAACTAATGAAGAAATAGAGATTACTATGTTGCCAGACTTGGAAGTTTACGACTTTGAAGGTTTAAAACCACTCTTAAAAACTGCTTCTGATAGTGTATATGTTATTAACTTCTGGGCTACGTGGTGCGCGCCATGTATTAAAGAGATGCCTTATTTTGAAGCGATTAATAAAAATTATAAAGACAAAAAGGTGGTTGTAACGTTAGTGAGTCTGGATTTCCCTAAGAAATACGATTCCCATCTAAAACCATTTATTAGAGACAATAATATTAAATCGAGAGTGGTGGTTTTAAATGATGCCGATTCTAATACGTGGATTCCTGAAATACATCCCGATTGGTCAGGAGCCATTCCTGCGACACTTATTTATAACAAGCATAAGCGTGCGTTTTATGAACAACCATTTACTTATAAGGAATTGGAGACGGAGCTTCAAAAGTTTTTAAATTAAAGTTCCAGTCTTGCATTCACCAGAATGGAACGTTTATTGAGTGTTAATGAACGAATTTAAGAAACATCTTATGAAAAAAATAAAAGGATTGCTTGCAATAGTAGCCATAGTCGTACTTTCAGGTTTTGGCACAATAAGCAATGGATATAAAGTAGGGGATATTGCCTCAGATTTTAGGCTTAAAAACGTTAATGGTAACATGGTGTCCTTGTCTGATTATAATGACGCTAACGGATTTATCGTCATTTTTACGTCTAATACCTGTCCATATTCGGTGTCTTATGAAGATCGGATTATTGCTCTAGATAAAAAGTATGCCCCTAAAGGTTATCCGGTTATTGCCATTATGCCCAATAACACCACGATGCAACCTGGAGATAATATGGAAGCCATGCAACGCAGAGCCCAAAGTAAAGGATTTACATTTCCTTATTTAATTGATGAAGGTCAAAAAATTTATCCGCAATATGGGGCTACTAAAACCCCGCAAGTATATATACTACAAAAAACGAGTGCGGGTAATCAAGTCAAATATATTGGCGCCATTGACGATAATTATCAAGATGCGAGTGCGGTCCAAACCAAATACGCTGAAAATGCAGTTGAGTCGCTGCTTTCAGGTCAACCAATTAAAGTAACAGAGACCAGAGCCATTGGGTGTTCTATAAAATTTTAAGTGGATGCCTTTTATAAAAGCAGACTTGTTAGTTGGTCTTGCTCAATTTGTTTAAAAAAGCACAGATAACCGTCGCGCAGCTTTTAAAAAATGAATCCGAAGTGTAACACTTCGGATTTTTTTGTGTGTATGCTAAAGAAACGTTAATTTTGCATCATAAAAAAATAATTAGTATGGCAGATTTAACACAAGACGATTGGGTGTCCCAAATGGAAAAGGACGCTGATGCGGTGATTTTAGATGTAAGGACCCAAGAAGAGGTTAGCGAAGGCTATATCCCGGGTGCCATTAATTTAGACATCCATCAAGGTCAGGATTTTATTGATGAGCTAAAGAAGTTAGATCCAGATAAAAGCTATTATGTGTATTGCCGTTCAGGAGCAAGAAGTGGCCAGGCCTGTTCTATAATGAATCAGCTAGGTATTGCAAAGGCTTATAATTTAGAAGGTGGTTTTATGAAGTGGACCGGAGCATCTACACAATAAAACCCGATTTTTTTCTTTAATAGAGAGTAAACCAAAACTTATGAAACGTCTTTTATTTCTATTTTCTATTTTTGCAGCTTCATTTTTGATAAGCTGTAAGAATGATATTGAAGGCGAAATAAAGTTGGTAACCCCTGAAGAAATGCAGGCGTTGATGGAGTTGGAAGATGTGCAACTGGTTGACGTAAGAACAGCTCAGGAACGCGTAAACGGGTTTATCAAGAATTCTCAAAACATCGATTTTACTTCTCCAACTTTTGAAGAGGATATTGAAAAATTAGATAAAACCAAGCCAGTCATTTTATATTGCCATTCGGGTGGGCGTAGCGAAAAATGTGCTAAAAAATTGAAAGACGCGGGGTTTGAAATGATTTATGATCTTAAAGGAGGCATTAGCCAATGGCGTTTTAAGGAATTGCATATTGAGATGCCTAATTAGTGCTTGGTCGTAA
>NZ_JAEHJZ010000452.1 GCF_016469035.1 Gelidibacter salicanalis
GTTTGCCGACTCATGCCGAGTTACAAGATGCTAATTGAATGTCATTCCTGCGAATGGCTCCCTAATTTACCAAGGCAGACCAAATAGCCATTGCTGGCACTTGAAGGGAGTCAATCGGTTCTGGTCAAACAGCCCCATGCACTTGGATTTGGTCACCCTGCCTATGAACCCGCCTCGGAGACTTAACCTTTTCGGACTCGCACCTTAAATTAGCCTGTTCGGCTAATCGAGCCACTAACTTCTTT
>NZ_JAEHJZ010000453.1 GCF_016469035.1 Gelidibacter salicanalis
TTGGCCTCAAAAAGCGGAAAAGGTAGAGAAATCATTCCCTTTCCGATCTCTCACCCCTCTCAACGAACGCCATGTGTGTGACAAAATGCAAAATTTAGCGCGTCCTCCCAATGAACTCGAATGCATTGGAGATCGGAACATACATATCAGACACGTACCTACTATGACGATGATTGTTGTGCTTCTCCTCCAAGTCTGATTTCACTTGGGGATAATTATATCGCTCAAAAGTGCACCCAGTCCCAGATCAAAGTCAATGGTGATATCCTAATACGATATCTTAGTACAATAGCAGCAGTGTGTTGAAATCGTTAGGTACACTTTTGAAACCCGGGCCGGCCTAGTAGGCTGTTAGTTTAGCA
>NZ_JAEHJZ010000454.1 GCF_016469035.1 Gelidibacter salicanalis
CTTCATATGAACAAATAGCCACCCCCTAGCGATTAGTATACTTGCGTTAGGTGTATGCTGATGCAGTCGCTAGGACATAATACACTAACAGGAGGAAAAGCCTAGAATTCTGTGCTTTTGTCGAGCGAAGGCACAACTTCCAAGGCCTCTGTTGTGCCATGACGTGTTCCGAAAGTGAGAATGTGCACTATCCTCCAAGGTATGGCCTTCAATGTGTGTCCTTTTGGGTCTTCATTTTGATTGG
>NZ_JAEHJZ010000455.1 GCF_016469035.1 Gelidibacter salicanalis
TAACAATTCTGTGGCAGCTTCTAGTGAAATTTCATCTAGCGACTCAATTTTCAGAAAACGTAAAAGCATGGATAGATCCAAAAATTTATCCTCTGTATTGGACTCAATCAATAGTGCTATTGGTGTAAAACAACTACGAACTGCACCATTGACAGACTATGAACGATCCCAAATAGACTCCCTAGCTACGAATAGAGGATATTATCAGAATGCAATTACCATGGCATTGAACAATTCTAGAAGTTTGAAAAATCAATTCTCTGTCAAACAGACTCAAATTGATAATTATGAAAGGG
>NZ_JAEHJZ010000456.1 GCF_016469035.1 Gelidibacter salicanalis
ATTGGCCTGAAGGAAAGTTTGAACACCGAGCGGAGAAAATTCCCAAGTGCACACAGTGCATGTGTTCTGGTTCTATTCGGCCTTAAAGGGAGAAATGTACAAAATAGTCCTCTTCAAATCGCTCGATCTACATCTTATTAGGCCAAATTAGAGGTAATTCCTTGGAGCATTTGATTACAGTCGCCTGGTTGGTCGCCGGCTCCGAAACATCTGAAATATGAGCATGGATC
>NZ_JAEHJZ010000457.1 GCF_016469035.1 Gelidibacter salicanalis
ATGATCCGAAGAGGAAGTGATATCAACAATTCCTTAGCCACTACCCTGGAGAAAGCTGGCGGTATGGTTGGTACGGATTACGAGGAGGAAAAGTGGGTAGGCGAATGGGATTTCGATACCGAAGGACCACAATTGACTCCGATAAGTATAGTCATCCGAGCAGTCTATCAAAAATCGTTTAGGCCTATTTATTTAATTTTCGATCAGTTTGAGGAGCTTTTTATTCTTGGGTCTCGATTAGAGCAAGAGATTTTTATTGATACAGTGAGAGGAATTCTTCAATCAGGCCAACCTGTAAAAATGATTTTTTCG
>NZ_JAEHJZ010000458.1 GCF_016469035.1 Gelidibacter salicanalis
TTGCTGCTGTACTGCTTGCCTCCAACTACGACGACTACGCGAGTAGTTCGTTCGTTGTTGGCGGGTCAGCCAGCCCAAGTGGGGCCGTTGGTGAACACGTTGTTGCCGTTCGGCATCGGCAACTTCTCCTACTCTTCCACTCCGGGCTTGGCTCGATCCGTCGTTCGTAGGTGCAGACAGACTACTTCTCCTCAGCTCAGCTGCGAGAAGTAGAAG
>NZ_JAEHJZ010000459.1 GCF_016469035.1 Gelidibacter salicanalis
CGCCCAAGGTGCCAATGACGTACTCGTTGCCCTTCGTAAAAATCACCGTAGTGCCCGTGCGGCGCACCACCATATCGGTGCCGGCGAAGATGCGCTTAATGGCCGGCTCAATCCGCTTATTCACCAGCGTATCCAGCTTGTGCGAACCGATATCGGCGATTTTCACGCTGATGCGGGCGCGCTGCTGGGTGCTGTCCATGAAGGTTTTGAGCAGCTTGCCGGTCGAGTTTTTACCCTGCCCCTGCGAATTAGCCAAGTAACTCAGGATGAAGTTCTTATCATCGTTATTCGGTAATTTA
>NZ_JAEHJZ010000047.1 GCF_016469035.1 Gelidibacter salicanalis
ATCTGGTTCGAGAACTTAAAAATGAAACCTTATTTTTGAAACCAATTTCACTTAGAGTGATTGGGCAAATTTAATTTAGAATAACCACTGTTTATCAGTCAGTTACAATCAAGTCTTTGTTCTTTTCCCGATAGTTATCGGGACTATAAGCGCAGCGATCTTAATTCTTTATCGGACAATAATCCAAAAAATAATTATAATGAATCCCTTTTAGGAATTGCAAAAAAAATGCTTACGAACTATGACCAATGTCATATAGCATTGTCCTTGTTTTACTGAATGAAATTATTATTTTTGTTAAAATATATAGTTGTGTAATCAAATGACAAAAAAAGCAACCAACAAAGGCATCTACATTGCCACTACAGAACCTAATATAGGTAAATCCATTATCTCACTCGGCTTGATGCAGTCCTTACTCGGAAAAGCTGCCAAAGTAGGCTATTTCAGGCCTATCATAGACAACTTTACCCCAGGAGAAATTGATAACCATATCAATACTGTCTCAACATATTTTAATTTGGACATCAAGTTTGAAGACGCTTATGCCTTTACAAGAAGTCAGGTGATCAAGAAAATAAATGAGAACAAAGACGATGAGGTTATCGGAAAGATTATTGAAAAATACAAAGCTCTTGAAGACCGATTTGATTTTGTCTTGGTAGAAGGGTCCAGTTTTATTGGCGAAGGCTCTATTATGGAGTTTGACATGAACGTTTTAATTGCTAAAAACTTGGGTGTCCCAGCCATGATTATTGGTGGTGGCGTAGGCAAGACTTTAGACGAATTGGTAGGTAACTTACAAATGGCTTTTGATTCTTTTAGAGATAAAGGTGTTGAAGTATTGGCTGTTATTGCCAATAAAATAGAACCTAAAAACTTAACGCTGGTTACTACAGAGTTGGAAAAATATTTGCCTAAAGAGGTTATTGTTAACGCAATTCCGTTAAATGACAGTCTGGCAAACCCGTCTATTAAAGAAATTGTGGATACCTTAGATGCAAAGGTCCTTTTTGGTGAAGAATTCATTAATAATCAAGCGGGTAATTTTAGTGTGGGGGCAATGCAACTACGCAATTACCTTATTCATCTAAAAGAAAACGCTTTAGTGATTACACCGGGCGATAGGGCTGATATTATTTTGGGTGCGCTGCAAGCAAACATCTCGCACAATTATCCATCTATATCTGGTATTGTATTGACTGGCGGATTAATGCCGGAAGAACCTATACTCAAACTCATTGAAGGACTTTCAGAGGTGGTGCCGATTATTTTGGTAGAAGGAGGAACGTTCTCAGTCACCAATCGTCTTGGCAATATCAAATCGCAGATTTACGCTGAAAACACTGAGAAAATAAGAACTTCCATCAAGGAGTTTGAAAAGTACGTTACCGTAGAGCCACTGATAGAGCGCCTCATTACATTTAAAACAAACGGGCTCACGCCTAGAATGTTTCAGTACAATTTATTTCAAAGAGCAAAAACAAACAAAAAACATATTGTTTTACCGGAAGGGGAGGACGAGCGTATTTTAAGAGCCACAAAAAGACTTGTTGACCTTGATGTCGTGACTATAACCCTGCTGGGCGATAGAAAACAGATAGACGAAAAAATCACCACACTCGATATTGGATTGGATTTACACAAGGTGAACATTATTAACCCGATTGAATCTGAATATTTTGAATCGTATGCAGAAACCTTATTTGAACTGCGTAAACATAAGAATGTCAATCTACCAATGGCTAAAGATTTAATGGAAGACGTCTCCTATTTTGGCACTATGATGGTATACAAAGGGGATGCAGACGGGATGGTTTCTGGCGCTGCGCACACCACGCAACACACCATTCTTCCCGCGCTTCAATTTATTAAAACAAAACCTGAAGCACCTATTGTATCTTCTGTATTTTTCATGTGTTTGGACGATCGTGTTTCAGTGTATGGCGATTGTGCCATTAATCCTAACCCAACCGCAATTCAGTTGGCTGACATTGCCATTTCTTCTGCAGCCACCAGTACGATCTTTGGAATCGATCCAAAAATTGCAATGCTTTCTTATTCTTCTGGTACTTCAGGGGTAGGAGCAGATGTAGAACGTGTGCGTGAAGCCACTAAAATTGTAAAGGATAAAAGGCCTGACCTAAAAGTTGAAGGCCCAATTCAATATGATGCCGCGGTAGACGCTAAGGTGGGTAAATTAAAACTCCCAGATTCTGAAGTCGCAGGTCAAGCCAATGTGTTTATTTTTCCCGATCTTAACACCGGAAACAACACTTATAAAGCAGTGCAACGTGAAACAAAAGCCTTAGCCATCGGCCCTATAATTCAAGGTTTGAATAAACCAGTTAACGATTTAAGCCGGGGTTGTACTGTTGACGATATTTATAATACGGTAATTGTTACTGCAATTCAGGCACAAGGCATTTAAAAATATAATATAATGAAAATATTAATAATCAATTCAGGAAGTTCTTCTATCAAATTTCAACTAATTGAGATGCCTTCCGAAACTTTAATATGTAGCGGACTAGTAGAGCGGATTGGCTATGATGATGCTATTATAAACTATAAAACCAAAGGCGATAGCCTTAATCAGACTCACAATATCAAGACACATAGGGAAGGACTGAATAAAATTGTAGAATTATTACTTGATGCTGAAAAAGGAGTTATTGCGAACACTAACGAAATCAATATAGTTGGCCATCGGGTTGTACACGGCGGAAATTCATTTTCAAATACCACATTAATCACTTCCGAAGTTAAAGAGAAAATTCAAGAATACGCTGCTTTGGCTCCTTTGCATAATCCTGGTAATCTTGAAGGCATCTTTGTTTCTGAAGAAATTTTTCCAATGGCCAAGCAAGTCGCTATTTTCGATACGGCTTTTCACCAAACCATTCCGGAAAAGGTTAAAAAATATGCCATTCCCAATGAGCTTTATGAAAACCACGGCATCCAGGTGTATGGTTTTCACGGCACGAGTCACCAATATGTGTCTAATAAGGCCATTGCATATCTGGGTTTAGAAACTTCTAAAATCATCACCATCCATTTGGGTAATGGATGTAGTATGACTGCCGTTAAAGACGGCAAAAGCATAGACACAAGCTTAGGGTTTACACCGTCCAATGGTTTGGTAATGGGCTCGCGAAGTGGCGATATTGATCATGCCATTATCTTCCATTTGGTAAATAATTTAAAATATACACTGAATGAAGTCAAAACACTACTCACCAATAAAAGTGGTATGTTGGGACTTACGGGGCATATGGACCTGAGAGACATTGTGGAAGAAGCTGAAAATGGTAATGCCGAATGCCAACTCGCTTTAGCAATAAGCACCTACCGCATTAAAAAATATATTGGTGCTTATATAGCAGCGATGAACGGAGTAGACGCCATTGTTTTTACCGCTGGAATTGGAGAAAACTCACCTACTATTCGAAAACTGTCGTGTGAAGATTTGGAAGTATTTGGGATTGATTTAGACGACGCTAAGAACAAATCAGGATCAAGAGACCTAAGAGAAATCAACACTGCCAAATCTAAAGTGAAATTATTGGTCATCCCGACCAATGAAGAACTAGAGATTGCAAAACAAGCGTATGAGTTGGTGAATTAATTTTTTCCACCGTACTGTATATAAAAGGGTAGTATCAGTAATGGTACTACTTTTTTTATTTAGCATTAATTCATAACTAAGCTATCATCATTATAAATTGATATCTTTAATCAACACATAACCTTTTAAAAGGAAATGGCCAATGAATCTTGAAGCACATTATTCTAAACTTTATAAAACATCCATTGATAAGATTGCTTCAGAGAGGTATGAGATTGATCATATGATCCATTCTGATCAAGACAATAGGTTTGGATTGTCGCTGGTTATAAGACCCTCATACGCGGTCAAAAATGAGATACAGAAATTCCTCAACAAACTTAAAAGCGTTGCACCAGATCAGTATTACTATCCCGATTCAGACCTCCATATTACGGTGATCTCCATAATTTCTTGTTACGACGGATTTGATATGGCAATGATTAATGTGCCCGCCTATAGTAATCTAATAAAACAAAGTCTTCAGAAGACGCCAGAGATAAGTATAAGTTGTAGAGGCATTACGGCATCACCATCCTGCATCATGGTTCAAGGATTTCTCAATGATGCAAGTTTGAACAATTTACGAGACAACCTTAGAGCGGCCTTTAAAAACTCAGATCTGCAACAAAGTATGGATGAAAGATATGTTATACACACAGCCCACGCTACCGTATTTCGGTTTAGCCAACCTTTACAAGAAACAAAGAAGTTCCTGAAAATGGTAGAAAAGTATAGCGATTACAATTTTGGAACATTTAAAGTAAACGCACTTGAACTGGTACATAACGATTGGTACCACCGGGAGAAATTGTCAACAAAATTGCATGAATTTGACTTGGACAGCAGTGCTACAAATTCAAAACAGGGGTAACGTTAAAGTGATTTCATGAGATATTATAAAATATAATTCAAAGACACTGAGCGAGACTGGGGCACTTAACTAATTAGTAATTAAGTCATTTCTGCCAGTATTTTTTCAGGACCAAAAAACATATCATTTAATCCTTATTTTTTTTACTTTTTATTTATAATGTTTTAATAGAAATTGTATATTTGCCGACCGTAAGACAAATGAAATATATTTTTATTGTCGTACCATTTCAGAACATTAGTTCTTGAATGGGCTCGTAGCTCAGTTGGATAGAGCACCTCCCTTCTAAGGAGGCGGTCATAGGTTCGAATCCTATCGGGCTCACTTAACTCAAAACTTCCATCAGCCAACAGGCTGGTGGATTTTTTTGTTTAAGATTCCTGTTGCAATTTGTCATTCCTACCTAAGGAGGAATTGCATAACGATAAGCCTCGGTAAGACTTCGGGTATGTGATGTCTCATTGAATTCGACATGACAAACTGTTTCATTGATCCTTCCGTCGATTTTGTAAGTTCTATTTTCATTCCTGTTGCAATCTGTCATTCCTACCTAAGGAGGAATCGCATAACAATAAGCCTCGGTAAGACTTCGGGTATGTGATGTCTCATTGAATTCGACATGACAAACTGTTTCATTGATCCTTCCGTCGATTTTGTAAGTTCTATTTTCATTCCTGTTGCAATTTGTCATCCCGACCTAAGGGGAAATCGCATAACGATAAGCCTCGGTAAGACTGCGGGTATGTGATGTCTCATTGAATTCGACATGACAAACTGTTTCATTGATCCTTCCGTCGATTTTGTAAGTTCTATTTTCATTCCTGTTGCAATTTGTCATTCCTACCTAAGGAGGAATCGCATAACAATAAGCCTCGTTAAGACTGCGGGTATGTGATGTCTCATTGAATTCGACATGACAAACTGTTTTATTGATCCTCCCGGGATCAAGATCAACTATGCCCTGTTATTCCTGTTGCAATTTGTCATTCCGACCTAAGGAAGGAATCGCATAACGATAAGCCTCGTTAAGACTTCGGGTATGCGATGTCTCATTGAATTCGACATGACAAACTGTTTCATTGATCCTTCCGTCGATTTTGTAAGTTCTATTTTCATTCCTGTTGCAATCTGTCATTCCTACCTAAGGAGGAATCGCATAACAATAAGCCTCGGTACGACTGCGGGTATGCGATGTCTCATTGAATTCGACATGACAAACTGTTTCATTGATCCTCCCGGGATCAAGACCAACTATGCCTCTGTCATTCCTGTTGCAATTTGTCATTCCGACCTAAGGAGGAATCGCATAACGATAAGCCTCGTTAAGACTTCGGGTATGTGATGTCTCATTGAATTCGACATGACAAACTGTTTCATTGATCCTTCCGTCGATTTTGTAAGTTCTATTTTCATTCCTGTTGCAATCTGTCATTCCGACCTAAGGAGGAATCGCATAACGATAAGCCTCGGTACGACTGCGGGTATGTGATGTCTCATTGAATTCGACATGACAAACTGTTTTATTGATCCTTCCGTCGATTTTGTAAGTTCTATTTTCATTCCTGTTGCAATCTGTCATTCCTACCTAAGGAGGAATCGCATAACGATAAGCCTCGGTAAGACTTCGGGTATGTGATGTCTCATTGAATTCGACATGACAAACTGTTTCATTGATCCTTCCGGGATCAAGACCAACTATGCCTCTGTCATACCTGTTGCAATTTGTCATTCCGACCTAAGGAGGAATCGCATAACAATAAGCCTCGTTAAGACTTCGGGTATGTGATGTCTCATTGAATTCGACATGACAAACTGTTTCATTGATCCTTCCGGGATCAAGATCAACTATGCCCTGTCATACCTGTGGCAATTTGTCATTCCGACCTAAGGGGGAATCGCATAACAATAGGCCTTGGTCAGACTTCGGGTATGTGATGTCTCATTGAATTCGACATGACAAACTGTTTCATTGATCCTTCCGTCGATTTTGTAAGTTCTATTTTCATTCCTGTTGCAATTTGTCATTCCGACCTAAGGAGGAATCGCATAACAATAAGCCTCGGTAAGACTGCGGGTATGTGATGTCTCATTGAATTCGACATGACAAACTGTTTATTGATACTTCCGTCATGATTTTGGAAGAATTCCACGTTCCTGACACCTTAACCGCTTGGTTTTCAAGAATTTTTTGTTTTTAAAGAGATTATTATATACAAATTAATCTTCACAACAAATTATCATAAAATATCATCTCTATATTTCATTTGATGAGTAGTTATTGACACTCAACTCTTATGACTCTTAACATGAGTTGTATACGGAGTTTCGGAAATTTAAATTCTTTTAACACTGGCAATTGTAAAAAGAATCTCTAATTTTGCAAATTAATATTTTTAGAAAAGGTTGCCTATTTACGTAGGCATTAAAAGGGAATCTGGTGAGAATCCAGAACTGTCCCGCAGCTGTAAGCTTTTTGTTGAAGCCCAATTATGGTCACTTTCTTTTGAGATGGGAAGGCCGGGTGGATGAAGCAAGTCAGAACACCTGCCATTTCTTATAATTCTTTAAGGCTCTCGGGGATTGGAGCTTGGATTAGTGAAACAAACACGGCTTATACATAGCTGTTTGTCTTCCTTGTTCTTCCTCGTGTGCATAAAATGATCATGAGGAACTGTTTAAATTTCATTTGTATTCTATTTTTCGGCCTGGCGTGCTGCCCTCCTGTTCTTTTTGCCCAAGAGCGGGATACTTTGGTGCCTATTGAATTAAAGGAAGTACTCTTAAGTCACGACAAAAATCGGCACGAAGCACACCATTCGCCAGCTCCGGTACAATCGGTCTCAGGAGAAAAACTCAAAAAACTCAACAGTTTATCAGTTGCCGATGCCCTAAGATATTTTAGTGGCATTCAACTCAAGGATTATGGCGGTATTGGCGGCATAAAAACGGTTAATGTCCGAAGTATGGGCTCGCAACATACCGGCGTTTTTTATGATGGCATTCAGTTAGGAAATACCCAAAACGGCCAAGTGGATCTGGGCAAATTCTCTCTAGAAAATATGGAACAAGTTAGCCTCTATCAAGGCCAACGCACAGATATGGATCAATCTGCAAAATCATATGCTTCAGCCAATACTATTTATCTCAAAACCAAAACACCTAAATTCACCAAAGGTCAAAAGTATCAGTTAGCAGCCGGGTTCCGCACAGGATCTTTCGGACTGGTCAATCCTTCATTGAGCCTCAACTATAAACTTAGCGAATCGGTTTCTACCCGTTTGAGCACAGAGCTGGTGAACGCACATGGCAAGTATAAATTTCAATATTCCAATGGCGTTTATGACACCATTGCCCACAGAAACAATGCTGACATCACCTCCTATCGTCTGGAAGCTTCGCTACATGGCCAACATCAAAAAGACACTTGGAATCTGAAGTATTACCATTATGATTCTGAAAGAGGACTGCCAGGGGCGATAGTGGCCAATCGGTTTAAGCGTCCGCAACGCTTGTGGGACAGAACAAATTTTTTGCAGGCCGATTATAAACATCAATTTGGACGCAATTATGCGCTTACCATTCGGGGTAAATACGCTGACAATTATTCCAGGTATTTAGATCCTGAAATTGTAACGACAACCGGATTTCTTGACAATACCTACGAACAGCAGGAATATTACCTCTCTTTGGTTAATACCTACAACATCAAGCCGTTCTGGACCTTGAGTGTTGCGACGGATTTTCAGCACAATGTGATGCAGGCCAATTTGTACCGCTTTGCCTATCCAAAAAGAAGTTCTCTACTAAATGCCTTAGCGACGAATTTGAATTTTGAAAAATTTAATCTTCAGGCGAGCCTATTAAGTACCAGCGTCTTTGAATCTGTAAAATATTACGAGGCAGCCGATGATTTCCAGGAGTATTCGCCGTCTCTCCTTATTAATTTTCAACCGTTTGTTTCCCCTGGCTTCAGGGTGCGCGCATTTTATAAGACCATTTTTAGGATGCCCACCTTCAACGATCTGTATTACACTTTTGTGGGCAATACGTTTTTGGATCCCGAATATTCTGAACAGATTAATTTAGGATTTTCCTGGCAGAAAAACCTTGGAACTACGGTTTTCAACATCAGCAGCGACCTCTATAAAATTTGGATTACCGATAAAATAGTGGCAGTTCCGGGTACGAATCTGTTTAGATGGACCATGTTCAATCTGGGGGAAGTAGAAACAAAGGGGATAGAAACGAAACTTACCAACTCCGGAAAGCTCGAGTCTAACATTAATTACACCGCTGTCCTCAACTATACGTTCCAGGAATCTGTAGATGTCACCCCCGGAGGCAGTAGCTATGGACAGCAAATCCCTTATACACCCAAGCATAGTGGCGGTTTAAGCGTGATGGTCGATTATAAAGAATTCGGTTTCAACTATAGTTTTATTTATACAGGAGAACGCTATAGCCAAAAAGCCAACATTGCCTCCAACTATCTACAACCGTGGTACACGCATGATCTGTCAATTCATTACGCCATCCCAATGCTATTGAAAAACCCATTAAAAATTGGACTGGAAGTAAACAATCTACTAGACCAGCAATATGCCGTGATAAAAAATTTCCCAATGCCCGGAAGGTCCTTTCGGTTAAGTCTTAATTATGAATTTTAATCTAAAAAAATGATGAAAAAACTGTGTTTATTAGTGATGATTTTCTTCACTGCGTATGCTTGCCAAACCGATGATCCGGTGGCAGATGATGGTATTCAAAATCCTGGAGAAGGTGGCATTGATCAACCCTCCGGTGCTGTTGATGGCTTCTATTTATTGAACGAAGGCAACATGTCCATGAATAAAGCATCGCTTGATTATATGGATTATGAGACAGGAACCTACAAGAGAAATGTATTTAGCCAAGCCAATCCAAACTTGGTAGGAGGACTAGGAGATGTCGGAAATGCAATGGGCATCTATGGCTCAAAATTATATGTCGTGGTGAATGCCTCCAACAAAATAGAAGTGCTTAATGCCAATACCGGCGTCCGCATCAAACAAATAGACTTAGCAAATGGTAGGTACGTCACCTTTTATAATGGAAAAGTGTATGTGAGTAGTTATTTAGGCACCATTGGAGATCCCAACGCGCCTAAAGGCATTGTGGCGGAAATTGACACCACGAGTTTGAACATAACGCGGCGGGTAGAAGTAGGGAGACAGCCTGAAGAACTAGTGGCTTACAATGACAAAATTTACGTGGCCAACTCTGGAGGTTACAGTCCGCCAGATTATGAATCTACCATTTCCGTGATTGACATTCCTAGCTTTACTGAAAGCAAACGTATAGAGGTGGCGGTAAACCTTCACCGCTTAAAAATAGATAGCGACGGGGATTTATATGTGACTTCTAGGGGCGATTATTATGAGATTCCGTCAAAGCTATTTGTGATCGACACCAAAACTGAAAAAGTCAAACAAAGTTTCGATGTCGGGGTGACCGATCTTACGATACATAATGATATTGCATATATGTACAGTACAGAGTTCAGTTATATTTCAGGCGATTATGATATTTCTTACCGAATGCTGGATACTCAAACAGAAACCTTTTTGGAAACCACGTTTATTTCTGACGCACACAAAGCGCTTATTGAAATGCCTTATGGTATAGCGGTTCATCCTGAAACAGGAGATGTGTTGATTACCGACGCCAAAGATTACGTGACGCCAGGAACACTTTATTGCTTTACTCCTGAAGGAGTATTGAAATGGTCGGTTGAAACAGGCGATATTCCCGCACATATGGCTTTTAAATTCAAATAATCTAAACTATAAATAATGAAAACAAATTACAACAAACTACTGGTGGCTTTTTTTGGAATAGCTTTTTTAATGACGTCCTGTTCTAACGATGACGATAATGGAATTTTAGCACCTGAAGTGGCTATGGCCATCCAAGAGCAAGTGCTTCAATATTACGTTGGGGACACTTCAACCTTCTCCGCAAGCAATCAAAATAATTCAGTGTATACGGAAACCTGGTCTTTGGGCGATAGTATTGTATCCAATACGGACACCTATACTTTTGAACCGAAAAACTCAGGAACTTATAGCCTTTCTTATGCTGCCGCTAATGCAGCAGGGACGTTTAACTATGAATATACGATAAAGGTTACTCCGAAATTAAGACCAATAACAGCCGCTAGTAAGGCTTTCGTAACTGATCTTTTAGACTATACACCAGCCCCAGGTCAGTTTATCAATAAAAAGCCAGGAAATCTAGAAAGTGCTGAAGGCATTATTGGAGGCCGTGGCTTAGTTAGTTTAGGAGGCTGGGGAGGTTCTGTAACGTATGCTTTTGATCATACGGTGCTTAATCATGAAGATAAAAATGACCTAATTGTCTATGGCAACGCCATGCCTACATTCTCTGAGCCAGGTGTTATTTATGTCATGCAAGATGATAATGCGAACGGATTGCCAGATGATATCTGGTACGAAATTAAAGGAAGCGGGCATGCTTTAGAAGGTATAGACCGCGCTTACAACATCACCTACTTTAGACCTGCAACGGCTGAAGACGACGTGCCATGGGAAGATAGCAAAGGGAACACTGGTGTTATCGCAAAAAATGCATTTCATAAACAAGCTTATTATCCAGAATGGATTACAGAAGACTCTTATACAATTGCTGGCACTTTGTTGTCCGATAGCAATATTGATATGAGTAATCCTTCTTACATCACCAGTAAATCATTTGAATACGGTTATGCAGACAATACTAGCGGTGGCGATCAAATAGATTTAGCTGATGCCATAGATGAAGAGGGTAACACCGTTAACTTAAGTGGGGTTGACTTTATCAAAATTCAGACAGGAGTGCAGGCCAATATGGGCTGGTTGGGCGAATTGTCTACTGAAGTAACTGGTATTGCTGATTTAAATATGATTGACTAATAATTACATAACTAAAAAAAAACAACATGAGACTTAATTTTACTTTTTTTAAACAACTATTCCTTCTCGCCTTTGCAGTGACCATAGTAGGCTGTAGTAATGATGATGCTATTCTTATCAATCCACCATCGGTAGAGGGTTCCCAACAACTGCAAGATACCATCACCATGGGGGAGAGCTTTTTACTGAGCCCAAAATTCAGTAATGCTGAAAATTCAATTTTTGAATGGATTGTAGATGGAGAAATAGTTGGCAACGATTCTACCTATGTTTTCATACCTCAAACCCGCGGAACGCATCAAGTGAGCGTACAGGCAAAAAATGAAGGAGGAGAAGCATCTCTGACTTACGACATCCACACTTGGGGGGCTTTTGAGAACGGTTTTTATTTGATTAACGAAGGCTGGTTCGGTCACGGCACCGGTACGGTTGGGTTTTATCGCTATGATACCCAAAAGATGGAAGACAGTGTGTTTGTAAAGACAAACCCCACTAAAGATTTATATCCGTTAAATTCAACCTTACAATTTGGAACAGTCTATAATGAAAAATTATATTTAGTGAGCAAGGCAGGAGGGCCAGTTGTGGTTTCAGATGCCTATTCATTAGTAGAAGAACAACGGATTCCATCCAATTCCGGAAACAATTGGCGCGCATTTGTAGGCGTTTCAGAGACGCAAGGTTTGTTGAGTTCCAGTAATGGCATTCACAAGGTCAATCTTGAAACCCTCGTAGTTGAAGGTGCTATACCTGGAATTTCAGGACAGATAGGAGATATGGTAAAAGTAGGAGAATATATTTTTGTATTATCTCAGCGGGAAGGTGTTATTATTTTAAATGCTGCCACCTATGAAGTTGAGAAACGTATTCCTGAAATGACTTTAGGTTTTGCAAAAACTGAAGACAACAATATTTGGGTAGCAGGTGGTACGACATTGGTTAAAATTAATCCTAGTACTTTAGAAACTGAAGCGATTGAACTCGGATTTAAAGCAAACAGTAGCTGGGGAGCTTGGCATCCTGGTTCTATAACCGCCAGTGCCAACACTGTTTTTATTGCTAAAAACGGATCTTTCGGAGGTGGAAATGAAATTTATAGCTATACAAATGACATCGCTTCATTGCAAAATCCATTTATCAAACTTCCGGAGGCAGAGGTGCTTTACGGTGCTGGACTTGCATTTAATCCTGATTCAGGCCAATTGGTTGTGCGGACAGTTCGCGATGGGTGGGGAGAAAACTTCAGTTATAACAAACTTCATTTTTACAATACGGCTTCTGGCGCTCTAGAAAACACCATAGGCTATGAGGGGTATTACTTTCCAGCATCTCCCGTGTTTCATTAATATCTAATATTAATCTAGGAGATCCTTTCTCCATATTTAATTATAAAGGCTCCAATGTAAACATTGGAGCCTTCTTTGTCTGCGTAATCCTTGCTTACCTTGCTTAGTTAAATACTATAATTGCTCCTAATATTTAGGATTATATAGGATACTATTCTCTAATAGCAAAAGTGTTTTATGTTTTATAGCGACTCACCAACAATACTTGGCAACACTGAAATAAAAGCGTCATGTACAACTTGTGGATCAGAAATATGACCTTTTTTCTGTTGGCTGGCTGCCAATAGATAGCCCTGTCTTGCTGCTTCTAAACGTTGGTTTGGAGTACCATGGTGACCTGGACTCGTAAAACCACAATCGCCAATATTATAAAATGACAACAGCACATCTTCAACTCTCTTCCAATTATAGGTACCACCACGTTTATGAGTTAAATAATAACCTGTAAGAAAATCCGCTTCTAACTCTGTCATACGCGTAGATTCTGGAGTTCCAATAAATGCTGGTACTGGGTAGTTCCATTTGCCATAATTTTGAAATTGTATTTGGTGTCCCCATTCATGTGCCAGTATACCGGACCAAACTACTTTTGGATCTAAACCAGTTTCTGACAACATAGATACAATGCCATCACCTATAACTATGAAACCACTAAAAGTTGCAAATCCATCTGCAGCGTAGAAAGGATTTTCTGGGATTTGGTCACTGGTTGTATTAAAGTGTTCTGCAATACTTATAAAATAATCAATCACCTCAGGCGAAGCATTAGAGTAATTTTCGTACACATAACGTATAAACGCTAAATCCTCTAAGGTGGAAGTATGTTGTCCTCTAACACTGATCAGATCAGGCATGTCCCAAAATTTTTCCAGACTTCTAACTCTATTCTGTACGTAATGGGTATACTCTCCATTAGCACCAAAGGTATCAGCATTTTTGTTTTCATTTAAGGCAGCAATTTGATTGATAACAAAATAATCTTCCAATATCACTCCAATGGCATCAGGATTACCATCCCAACTAGATATAAATCCATTAATAAGGGCATTATTGTAATATGAGGAAACTTCTCTAAATGGAGTATTGCCACACTCGCTCGGTTCAACTGCTTTAATAATTTTGTAGGAGAATTCATGTGCTTTAATTCCAGAAATATCCCATTGTATATTACCAGCAATGTTTTCCGGTAAAGCTGTTCTAGAATTCACTGTCATTTGGTCATTCATATCAACTGAAGCAGGATCTGCATTAGAAACCGCTTCATCTTTACTACAGGACGCTAAGGTGAGTCCTAATGTCAAAGCCACTAGAACATGTTTTGTAGTCATTTTTTTCATAATTATGATTTTATTTTAAATTAGTATCGTCAATTTAATAAAAATTAGACATTAATTTTAAGAATAATTCCATGAAATTAGGTTTATAATGAATATTTAACTTTTCTGGCTCTGCTTTTCCATATTTAGTCTTTATTTTTGAGGTACTTCCTTAACTCTTTTTTTTGAATTTATAGCAATGTTTTGTCCTATGGGAGCAAGACTTAATTATAAATAGGTTAAGGCCATTATCATCAATAGCAGCTGTAGACAAAAAATGCCCACTTCAAAAACCCTTGGGATTCTGAAAGTAGGCATTGACACCACTAAAGTTTGTAACTGTATCGAGTTGACTTTGTTTGCTTATCTAGCTTTACTCCGGTTTATCCATTGAAGCATCACGAGCCAACGGCACATCATCCGGTAATTCACCAATAAACTTGTCAAGGCTAAACAGAGATTCATTGGTTGCTTGATCTCCACCAGCAATTTTAAGTTTATCCAATAACTCCATTACTAATTTTTCCTCTTCTATTTGTTCTTTAACAAACCATTGTGCAAAATTGTAGGTTGCCCAATCACGTTGCTCATGCGCTAAATTTACAATTTCATAAATGGCAGTTGTATTATCAACCTCATGTTGAAAAGTCTTTTCAAAACAATCTTTTAAACTGGAAGGATTTGCTGGTGGTGCTTTAATAGCCGTAATCTTAACCGTGCCGCCACGCTCCAAGATATACTGCATCACTTTCATCATATGGTCGCGCTCTTCTGCCACGTGTCTAAAAAAGAAATTGGCAATTCCTCCGTACCCTTGGGCATCTGCCCAACAACCGTAACTCAGGAAAACCTGCGCTGCTTCAGCTTCTTTGGTAACTTGAGCATTTAAGATGTTTTGTATCTCTTTTGATAATCTGTTAGTATCCATAAATTCTAAATTTTATTGAACACTAAAATTACGTGTATAAATGCAAACTGTTTATCTCATTTACTAAAATAAAGTGTGAGAACGGTTATTTAGATGAAAAAACTCATTTCCAATAGCGCTATTATTTTATTGGATTGCACTATTGTTCTGTCTTTTTGTTTAGTAATTTTATCATTAAATTAAACAGAATAATTTATTAATTTAAAATATAGATCATTATGAGCAACGACAATTTATATAACGAAGACGCCAAAAAGAAAATTAAAGACATGGTTGAGGACATAGACTTTACCATGATGGCGACCAATTTAAAACAAGCCCCACTGCATATGGTCCCCATGAGCACGAAAAAAGTGGATGATCAGGGTAATATTTGGTTTTTAAGCAATAAAAACAGCACACACAATCAAAATATTATGAATGACGCGAACCTCCATCTCATTTATGCGAATAAAAGTGATATGCAGTTTTTAAATGTTTATGGGATGGCAACAATTACCACAGATCGATCAATGATTGATGAGTTGTACGGTAGTGGAGATGATGCCTGGTTTGAAGGTAAGGATGATCCAAACATTACGGCAATTTCTGTAAAACCTACAGAGGCCTTTTATTGGGATCCTAAAAACAACAAGTTGATTACTTTGATTAAAATGGGCGTTGGCGCTATCACCGGAAATCAACCTGACACAATGGATATTGGAAAATTGAAACCATAATCAAAACATATAAAAACACATCAACTCTTACATCATTCGGGTTGTTGTATTATTTTTATTGGTATAAAGGATTAGTACATCTTATTTGAAACTCATTAAATTCACCCAAAAAGGCATTTATTGCATCCCAGGAAAATTTTATTTAGATCCGTGGTTGCCGGTAGACTATGCCATAATCTCTCATGGTCATGCCGATCATGCACGGAGGGGCATGAAGCACTATTTGTGTCAAACAGATTCCAAAGCTATATTAAAGCATCGGTTGGGAGCTGATATTCAGGTTGAATCTTTAAATTATAATGAACCTAAACTAATCAATGGGGTGCAGGTGAGTTTTTTTCCTGCCGGCCATGTCATAGGATCCGCACAGATCAGATTGGAATATAAAGGTTTTGTAGTTGTTTTTACGGGCGATTATAAAGTTAAGAATGACTATTTGACTGTTCCGTTTGAGCCGATAAAATGTCATGAATTTATCACCGAAAGCACCTTTGGACTTCCCATTTACAATTGGTTAAGTGAAGCACAATTGCAGCAACAAATGCACGATTGGGTGCAAAAAAATCAAGCTCATAATAGAACGAGTGTGTTTTTGGGCTATTCTTTAGGTAAAGCGCAACGCATCATGAAACTTATGGAAGGGGTGGATAAAATGTACGTGCATTCCGCCATCCACAATTTAAATATCGCTATTCAAGGCTCAGGGATTTCACTGCCAGAAACAGAGTTATTAAGTTATGACTTTAAGAAAGAAGACGTTCAGAACAAAATCGTAATCCTTCCTCCGGGATTGTTGGGTTCAAAACTTATTAAGAAAATTCCAAATGCGGCAACGGCTATTTGTTCCGGATGGATGCAAATTCGCGGGAATAGAAGATGGCAAGCTGTAGATGCAGGATTTGCCGTAAGTGACCATGCCGATTGGAACGGACTTCTATCGGCAGTCAAAGCCACCGAAGCTGAAAAAGTATATGTGACTCACGGAAGTCAAGCGACGTTCTCTAAATATTTAAATGAAATAGGCATCCCCTCTGCGGAAGTGAAAACAGAATATGGAACAGAGGAAGAGGAGAAAGACGTTGTGTCAGAAAAAATAATCAGCCCATGAAACATTTTTCTGATCTTATTAGTGCTATTGAAATCACCAATAAAACGAACTCAAAAATAGATGCTTTAGTGGATTATCTGAAGATTGCTCCTGAAAAGGATAAACTTTGGCTAATTACGTTATTTACTGGTAAAAGACCACCACGACCTGTTAAAACTACGCTTATGCGCCAATGGTGCTTGGAGATTACAGGACTTCCTGAATGGTTATTTTTAGAAAGTTATAGTAATGTGGGCGATTTGGGTGAAACAATTGCATTAATGTTGCCAGACCCAGTCTATCATATCGATAAATCATTGAGTGATTGGATGACCGAACTGATTGCTTTAAAACCTAAATCAGATGCTGATAAGAAACAATATGTACTTCAGGCATGGTCAGGTTTACATATGCAGGAACGCTTAATTTTCAACAAACTTATTGGGGGTAGTTTCAGGATTGGAGTTTCCAAGAAAACGCTTGTAAACGCACTTGCCAAATATTCAGGAATTGATGCCAATCGACTTATGCATAGTATTATTGGTAATTGGGATATAAATAATATCAGTTTTGAAGATTTGCTGAATGGTGAACATATTAATTATGATAATTCTAAGCCGTATCCGTTTTGTTTGGCATATGCCTTAGAGAAAGAATTACCAAAATTGGGACAGCCGGAAGAATGGCAAGTAGAATATAAATGGGATGGTATTAGAGGCCAAATTGTAAAACGTAACGGCGAGATTTTCATTTGGTCTAGAGGTGAAGAATTAGTAACCAGTCAGTTCCCTGAACTCGTTGCCATTATGGAAAGCTTTAAGGAAGATTTTGTCATTGATGGTGAAATATTGGCGCTTAAGGATAATGCAGTGCTGCTTTTTAATGATTTACAAAAACGCCTTAACCGAAAAAATGTCAGCAAAAAAATGCTGGAAGACATTCCCGTCGGGTTTTATGTCTATGACCTTTTGGAATGGAATGGCAAAGATATTCGGACTAAACCTTTAAGCTACCGTCGTCAATTGTTGGAGCAGCTTTTGGATAGAGGCAAAGCACATGACACCCTTGTAATTTCAGAAATTATAGAGTTTCAAGATTGGAATGACCTTGACGGCATTCGCAATAAGGCTAGAGAATTCAATAGCGAAGGCTTGATGTTGAAGCAGAAAAACTCGCCTTACCATACCGGACGTAAAAAAGGGGATTGGTGGAAATGGAAAGTTGATCCGCTAACCATAGACGCCGTCATGATTTACGCCCAAAAGGGGAGTGGCAGGCGCAGTAGCAAATACACTGATTATACCTTTGCAGTAAAAAAGGACGACGGTTTGGTCACAGTAGCGAAAGCCTATTCTGGATTGACCGATAAAGAAATTACTGAAATTTCACGATTCGTTAATAAAAATGCCATTGAGAAATTTGGCCCAGTGCGTACCGTAAAACCCGAACTAGTTTTCGAAATTGCCTTTGAAGGGATTGCGTTAAGCAATCGTCATAAATCTGGTGTCGCTTTAAGATTTCCTCGGATATTGAGATGGCGTCGCGACAAATCTGTTGATGACATTGATACCATTGAACAAGTCAAACTTCTAATCACAAATCCAAATTGAAAAACGTTCAGGACTCAAAAGGCTACCAAATTATTGCGGATTGGATGCATGAAAAAGGGCAGAAGCCATTCGATTTTCAATTGCAAACTTGGAACCACTATTACAATGGGTATAGCGCCATGGTGGTTGCGCCAACTGGTTTCGGGAAAACGTTTTCCGTTTTTTTAGCTGTTGTTATTGACTATCTTAATCAACCAGAAGCATACAAAAAGGGCATGAAATTGCTTTGGATAAGTCCGTTGCGATCTTTAGCGAAAGATTTAGCAAAAGCGATGGCGATTGCTGTGGAAGAAATTGGTTTAGATTGGGAAGTAGAAGTGAGAAATGGCGATACACCACAAAAGGACCGCCGTCGACAAGAACGGCTTATGCCAGATGTCTTGTTAACCACTCCAGAAACACTTCACATTTTATTTTCCCAAAAAAATAACTCCCGATTTTTCAAAACCCTAAATTGTGTTGCGGTAGATGAGTGGCACGAGTTATTAGGTTCTAAACGTGGCGTACTTACAGAGTTAGCGGTTTCTAGATTACTGACCTTATCACCAAAATTGCAGATGTATGGGATTACGGCTACCATAGGTAATTTAGACGAAGCTCAAGCCGTGTTGATACCGTATAAACATATCAAAACCAAACGCATTGTAGCCAAGGAGAAAAAGAAAATTGAAATTGTTTCCGTGTTGCCAGATGAGATTGAAGTCTTGCCGTGGGCAGGACATATGGGGGTTAAAATGGCTACCAAAATAATTCCCATTATTTACGCCAATAATACCACGCTTATTTTTACCAATACCCGGAACCAATCGGAGATTTGGTACCAACAAATTTTAAAAATTGAACCGGATCTGGCGGGTCAAATTGCCATTCACCATGGCTCCATAGACGCTGAACTTCGTAATTGGATTGAAGACGCCATTTCTGACGGTCTTTTAAGAGCCGTTGTGTGTACGTCATCTTTAGATTTGGGCGTGGATTTTAAACCTGTGGATTGCGTTATTCAAATTGGGTCCCCAAAAGGGATTGCCAGATTTATGCAACGGGCCGGACGTAGTGGGCACTCGCCTTACGAAACGTCTAAGATTTATTTTGTGCCAACACATTCTTTAGAACTCATTGAAGCTGCTGCTTTAAAACAAGCGGTAAAAGATAAGCGTATAGAAGCCAGAGAACCAATGGTACTGACCTTTGATGTGCTCATACAATATATGGTATCATTAGCGGTGGGCGAAGGTTTTAATGAGAACGAATTATTTACCGCAATTCGGAAAGTGCACGCGTTTCATTATATGACTGAAGAGGACTGGCATTGGGCGCTGCATTTTATCACCGAAGGTGGCAATACTTTAAAATCTTATGAAGAATATCATAAAGTCATCATTGATGATGATGGCTTGTACAAAGTAAAAAGCCGACGGATAGCCATGTTGCACCGTATGAATATTGGTGCCATCGTCAGCGATGCCATGTTAAAAGTAAAGTATTTTTCTGGCGGTTATATTGGGATGGTGGAAGAGTATTTTATCTCAAAATTAAAACCCAATGATCATTTTATTTTAGCCGGAAGGGTTTTAGAAATTGTCACGATTAAAGATATGACGGTTTTAGTAAAACGTAGCAAGCGGAAATCGGCAGTTACACCCAGTTGGCTTGGCGGTCGGTTGCCATTGTCATCTTATTTGAGCCATTATTTACGCGAAAAGCTGTCAGAATCCTTACATCCCAGAACCACTGAGAAAGAGCTTAAATTTTTATACCCGCTCATTTCCCAACAGGAAAAGCATTCCCATATTCCTAAAAAAGATGAATTTTTAATCGAATTAATTGAGACTAAAGATGGACATCATGTGTTTATGTATCCATTTGAAGGGCGTTTGGTTCATGAAGTTATGGCTGCTTTAATCGCATATCGTTTGAGTTTAATTAAACCGCTGACCTTCACTATTGCCATGAACGATTATGGATTTGAATTGTTGAGCGATCAATCCATTCCTATTGATGAACACACTATCAAATCAATTCTATCAAAAGAAAATTTAATGGAAGATGTGATTGGTAGTATCAATGCGTCTGAAATGGCATCTCGAAAATTTCGGGACATCGCGGTTATTTCTGGCTTGGTTGTACAAAGTCAGCCAGGAAATCGTAAAAACAATAAAAGTTTACAATCATCTTCTGGACTTATTTTTAGAGTGTTGGAAGATCATGAACCTCAAAATTTATTATTACGGCAAGCCTATACCGAAGTATTTAATCAACAGTTGGAGGAAGTCCGTTTAAAAGAAGCTTTTGAACGCATTTCTAAAAGCAAACTTATTCTTAAATTTGCAAAATCATTCACACCTTTAAGTTTCCCTATAAAAGTGGATAGTTTACGCCAATCGCTCACCAGTGAAGATCTGGATGCACGTATCAGGCGTATTCGGGACGAGGTGATGAGGCAAACCCAACTATGACACTAATTACCAAAGAGATTACTGTTCAAAATAAAATTTTAACACTTACCAATCAGCGCGCACTGTATTGGAAAGCGGAAACCACTTTAATAGTGTCAGACCTACATATT
Organism: Gelidibacter salicanalis; assembly: GCF_016469035.1. Taxonomy (GTDB): domain Bacteria; phylum Bacteroidota; class Bacteroidia; order Flavobacteriales; family Flavobacteriaceae; genus Gelidibacter; species Gelidibacter salicanalis_A. Next base: position 21,004 of record NZ_JAEHJZ010000047.1, read on the forward strand.
GGTAAAACAGCACATTTTAGAAAGGCAGGGATTGCCATTCCGTCCGCAGTGCTGGATACGGACTTGAACCGTTTGCAACAGTTGATTGATCAGTTTAAAGTCAACACTATTTTGGTGGTGGGTGATCTATTTCATGCGGAAAATAATACTGATCTTGATCAATTTCAAACCTTCATACAACATAATAATGCCATAACTTTTGAACTCATTAAAGGCAATCACGACCGATTAAAAGATAGTTTTTACGACGCCATGGGTATTGTCGTTTATAAAACCCATAAAGATATTGAAGGACTAAAGTTTGTACATGATGAACAACATTGTGATGCTGCTACGTTTTGTGTGTCCGGACACACACATCCGGGTGTCACCATCAAAGGCCGAGGAAAGGTGTTTATAAAACTTCCTTGTTTTGAAGTCTCTGAACAACGTCTAATTCTTCCTGCGTTCAGCGAATTTACGGGATTGAATACCAAACGTACTGTGGAAGCAGCCGTTTGTTATGGTTTTACGGCAAAATCACTATTTGAGCTATAAATTCTATGTAATGCGCACATAACGAGTTAAAATTTAAACTACATTTAATCCTTAAAATTTACAAAGATGAAAAATATACTCAGAGCGCTTCTTGCAGGTTGGGGAGCAAAAAAAGTTGGTGGTGGCAAATGCGGATGTATTGGTACCGTGGTAGTGTTTATTATTATATATGTTCTACTCGGACCAGTCTTTAATTTATTTTAAGGCTAAGTATCTTAAAAAACATTTCGACAACTCTTTATATAATCAGCTGAATTGCCAATAATGTGGAAACACATGACTAGGGTAATTCAGCTCGATTCATTTTAAAGCACCTTGGTACAGCTTATTACAATTTTTTCATTGTCCAGATTGGTAGTGAAAAAAAGATATTGACTACCACCATCTTTAATTTTAAAGGTTTTACGAAGATTTTGAACCGTTTCTGGAAAGTTTCTTGTGGTAATATTTGCCTTTTCAATTGACAGGGCTTTAACTTGTTTTTTATTATAGGGCACAACTTTAAGTATTTCAAAAATCCTTCCCGGAAATTCCTCCAAAGTCTCACTAGTATATAAATGAGAGTGTTGCTGCAATTTTTTAACAGCAAATGCCGTGGTTAAAGAATTGAAACCTCCCGATTTAAGAATGGCCGAATTAGGTTCATAAAGATAGGCCAGTGGAGCACTATACTGAGCTACCACATTAGACTCCTCATTCATCAAAAAATTAAACTGTTCTGAATGCTGTGCTTTTAAATTTGTGGTTTTAATTTCAATGTCGCCATCAAAACTGTATTCTAAAATCCACAGTAATTCTTTTACCTCATTTTTAACGGCAATAATATGAATAGTCTTCACAAACTCTAACTCATTTAATCCCATCGTAAGATCTAATAATGGCGCCGTTTTGATCATGATATTTTTTGAATGCGACCAAAGTGCATTTAAATGTTCCGGGATATTTGGTAAACAATCTTTTAAAAAGAACACTTTCCCTTTACTGTCATGACGTCTTGATGGATCAACGTAAATCCAATCATATGTAATACTAGAGTTTTCAAGGTGTGTTAATCCGTCACTTGCTATACATTCAATATTTGTGATGTTGAGGGTTTTAAAATTATAGCGGACAACTGCACTTAAGATGGCATTCCATTCGCAGTGCGTCACGTGTTTAAACTGTTTCGAAAAGAAATACGCATCAATACCAAACCCACCTGTGAGATCAATCAGCGTGTTTCCTTCAATTAATGAGGCTTTATATTCCGCAGTTGTTTCAGAAGACGTCTGTTCAATATTTAATTTATTGGGATAGTAAATTCCGGGTTGTAGAAACCAGTGGGGTAGTTTTTTTTCGCATTTATTTTTTGCTTCTATCTGTTCTACTACCTCTTGTACAGACACATCCTGAAAAGGAACACCTTTTAAAATCAACGCAGTGGCAGCAATTTTAAGATGCGTGTTGATAAACTCTTGCACATGAGGCTCTAGAATAGCTGCATTCATTACTATCGGTTTATCGCGAAATTATTAAAAAGAAACTAGAGGTCCTTGGTTAAATGTTTTACAATTTTATATTCTGACAGAAACTCCTTTGAAATAACTTTAAGCGTGGTATACACTGGAACAGCCAATATCATTCCTGGAATACTAAATAATAACCCACCACAAATAATGACAATAAATACTTCTAAAGGATGAGAACGCACACTGTGACTAAAAATTATTGGTTGGGAAATGAGATTATCAATAAGCTGTGCAATACCAACTCCTATCATGACTTTTACAAGTAGCGGTAATAAATCTGATGAAAAATCGGCGCCTAAATTATTAGAAACCACTACTAAAATCATAACCACCCCGCCAAGAAGAGGCCCTAAATACGGTACAATGTTAAGGAACGCACAAATAATTGCGATGGCAAGTGCGTTTTTAACGTCTATATATATTAATAATAATAGATAGAAAATGGCTATGATTGTCGTTTGAACCATAAGACCAATAAAATATCGAGACAATAATTCCTTCACCTTATCTAAAACTCTTATAAAGCGACGTTCTTTTCCCTCTTCAGCAAATACGGCCACGGCATTGGAAATCATGCGTTCATCTTTCAATAGAAAGAATGAGATAAACAAGACGGAAAATAGGCCAACAATAAAAGAGGTGATGTTGTTTACAAATATATCAACAAAACTCTCCACGATTTCAGAATCAAAATCTCTTACATAGTCAGTGCGCTTAATGGCCTCAATGATGTTTATTTTGTCAACACCAAGATATTCGCTCGCCTGAATGTTCAATTCATTCAAATCTGTTTTGACCATCTCAAAATCAATTTCTGAAATGCTTTTACTTTGTTCTAATATAATTGGAACAAAAATCCACAAAATCAAAGCGAATAGACCTCCTATTAATAATAGCGTTATAATGGACGAGAGGGTTTTCCCAAGTCGTAGTCTATTCTTAAGAAAATAAACGACCGGTCTAAAAATAAGTGAAATAACGCCAGCTATAAATAAATAGAGAATGAGCGATTGAATCTGATAAAGAAAATAAATGAGTACTATAATGCCAAATACGATGGCTAGGGTTTTTAAAAGTCCTTTAGAGATGATGTTCGATTTCATGTTTTAAATATAACCCAAATATAGGTTGCGGTTGATATAAAATTTAACGGTTTTCAAAATATTTTGTATGCTATGTGCATAATCTCTATTCACCCTTCAGTTGCTTTGTAATCTCATACAGGGCTATGCTGGTTGCTTGTGTAACATTCATACTACTATTTTGTCCGAACATTTCAATATGAATAATAGCATCTGCCAGCTTTAAGCAGGCGTCAGAAATTCCAAAATTTTCATCCCCAATAAGTAAGGCAATAGGCTGATTGACTCCAAATTTAAAACTGTTAAGTGACCTACTGGTCTCGGTTATTTCTAGTGCCACAATTTGGTACCCTGATGTTTTGAGAGCTTTTAAAAGTGTAGACGCATTCTGGTGCATTTCATAGGGTACATACTTTTCAGTAGCGCGGGACGTTTTTGTCATTTTCCTTCCTAAGGGAATTGGGCTTCCACAGAAAAGGATTTTTTCTAACCCAAACGCATCAGCAGTTCTAAACAAACTTCCAATATTGGCTACGTTCGTCACGTTTTCACAAACTAATGTAATAGGAAACACTTTCTGGGTGAATTTGGAGGTATAATGGGTGAGTTGCATAGGGATTGATGATTGGTGATTGTTGATTGGTGATTGATGAATATTTGAAAAAGGATAGATTGTTGATTAAAATCAGTTATGGCATTATCTAAAAGACAGTTGCATTAGTTTTCAAAAACATATTTCAAAATGTTGGCACCCATTTTCAAAGCTTTTTCTCTTACCTCAATAGGGTCATTATGGACTTCTTCGTCTTCCCAGCCATTACCCAAATCACTTTCATAGGTAAATAATAATACCAACCTTTCATTTTCAAAAATCCCAAAAGCTTGCGGTCGTTTACCATCATGTTCATGAATTTTTGGAAGCCCTTCAGGGAAATTAAATACGGAACTAAAAATGGGATGTGTTTTTGGCAACTCCATCAATTCTTTATTTGGGAATACTTTTTTAAGCTCTTTAACAATGTAAGGTTCCATACCATAGTTGTCGTCAATATGTAAAAATCCGCCAGAAAGGAGATAGTTTCTAAGATTTTCAGTGTCATTTTCACTAAAAAACACATTACCATGACCTGTCATATGAATCCATGGAAATTGATAAATATCTGGACTGTCAGGCTCCACTGTTTGTGGATTAGGATTGATTTTTGTATTAATATTTGCATTACAATATGCAATCAAGTTTGGTAATGCAGTTGGATTTGCATACCAATCTCCACCTCCTTTATATTTTAAAACGGCAATGTCTTGCGCAAATAGTGGATTTGCAACACAGACACTAAAGATCAAACAAACCAAAATTTGTTTCGATAAGGTCACGCTAAATGTCATAGTCCAAAAATAGAAATAAAAACAATCAAAAGGTTATAAGTGTTTAATTAAAAGGAATAAACGCAGACATATAAAATCAGTTTGTATACAACAACAAGGAGTGATAACAGAGCATATTATCAAGAAATATAAATTTAAAATAAAATTAATAATCTACTATTAATAAAACGATTACACCTTCTTACTTACATTAATGGTTCATTTGAAAAAACAATGCTATGACAGGCTACCACGGCTGCTGTTTCTGTGCGCAAACGTGTACTTCCTAACATGACCGGTTCAAAACCTAAGGCTTTAGCCAGTGAAATCTCTTTAGTACTGAAATCGCCTTCCGGACCAATTAAAATAAGAACATCTTTCTGTAATTCTAAACTTGCCTTTAGAGATTTTCGATCGGTTTCTTCACAATGTGCAATAAATTTTTTCCCGTTAAATACTGTGGACACAAATTCATTAAACGGGATAGCCTCCTCAAGTGTTGGCAAATAATAATGCAGCGATTGCTTCATGGCCGATTGTAGAATTTTTTCGAATCGGTCATTCTTGATCACCTTGCGCTCACTGTGATCGCAAATAATGGGCGTGACGGTATCAATTCCAATTTCTGTAGCTTTTTCCAAAAACCATTCATAACGGTCGTTCATCTTAGTAGGGGCTACAGCCAAATGAATCTTATAGTCCCGCGGCGGCGAAAACGATTTGGAAAGAATAGTTGCCTGACAGTTTTTTATATCTGCAATGGTAATTTCAGCAATAAACAGCCAACCTTTTCCATTGGTGATTTGAAGTTTGTCGCCACCACTTTGACGAAGTACTTTTACAATATGTCTGCTTTCCTCTTTAGAAAAGGAGATCTGGGTTGTTTCTTCAGTAAGTATCGGGTTGTAAAAAAGCTGCATATTCTATTCTGCTAATATTTTAAATTTTGAGACGTGATGACGCCATCACATTTTGAGCTGCAAAATCACCTTCCAAATACTTTAAATACCCCACAATAGCAATCATGGCTGCGTTGTCTGTGGTAAATTCAAATTTAGGCACATAGGTAGTCCAACCAAATTTAGCTTCTCCGTTTTTCAACGCTTCCCTAATGCCAGTATTGGCAGACACTCCGCCACCAATTGCAATATGGGTGATGCCTGTTTGTTTGGTTGCCAGTTTCAGTTTATCAATCAGAATACCAATAATGGTATATTGAATGGAGGCACAAATATCATTTAAACGCTCCTCAATAAAATTGGGATTCGCCTTGACTTCTTTTTGAATAAAATACAGAATGGCTGTTTTTAATCCTGAAAAACTAAAATTGAGTCCGTCAACTCTGGGTTTCGTAAATTTAAAAGCTTTAGGGTTACCCAATTTTGCGCGTCGGTCAATTTCTGGTCCGGCAGGATAGCCCAATCCTAATATTTTTCCGCTTTTGTCAAAGGCTTCACCAACCGCATCATCAATGGTTTCGCCAATAACGTCCATATCAAAATAAGAATTCACTTGCACAATTTGGGTATGTCCGCCAGAGATGGTCATCGCCAAAAAGGGAAAAGGTGGTTTTTCAAATCCTTCTTCATCAATAAAATGCGCCAAAATATGCGCTTGCATATGATTGACATCAATCAAGGGGATGTGGAGTCCATAAGCCAACGATTTTGCAAACGAGGTACCCACCAATAGAGATCCCATGAGTCCCGGACCACGTGTAAAGGCAATGGCACTCAGTTGGCTTTTATCAACATTAGCCCTGCTTAAGGCCTGATCTACAACTGGTACAATGTTTTGCTGATGGGCTCGAGATGCCAGTTCTGGCACCACACCACCGTACGCTTCATGAATACTTTGACCCGCCACAACATTGCTCAGGATTTTGCCGTTAAGCATTACAGAAGCCGCCGTGTCATCACAGGAAGACTCAATAGCAAGAATATAAATATTTTGTGTAGGCATTAGTAAGAATTAGGCACAATAATTGTTAATTTTGACTCCAAAGTTATAACTTTTAAAACGTATCAAAAAACTTTTAAAAATAGCATCTAAAATTGTAGCAATAATCGTATTGCTATTCATCATTATGGTGCTGATTCTCTCTATTCCACCAGTTCAAACCTATCTCGGTAAAAAGGTCACACAACGCATCAATAACACTTACGGAACGCACATTTATATCAATAAAGTAGCGCTACAATTAAACGGCGATGTGGAACTTAAGGGTGTTTATATTGAAGATTATAAAAAAGACACCCTTATTGGCATTGATGAGTTGAATACTTCAATTAGAAGCTATAAAAATCTTATCAATGGTAAATTGGCTTTTGGAGATGTTGACATCCAGGGGCTCACCTTCAATGTCCGAACGTATTTGGGGGAAGCGGAAACAAATTTAGATGTATTTGTAAAACGGTTTGTTGAGGATAATCCGACTAAGAAAAGCGACTTTTTACTGTCGTCCAGTGATGTGTCGATTTATAGCAGTGTCTTCAGAATGATCAATGACAATAAGGAAACTCCTAAACTTTTAGAGTTTAACAATCTCAACCTTAACGCTACCAATTTCCTAATCAATGGGAGCAACGTGAGTGCCCGAATCAATACTCTAACTTTTAGGGATAGTAGAGGATTGACCATTCAAAATATGGTGACTGATTTTGAATACACTTTGGAGTATATGACCTTTGCAAATCTGTCCATAAAAACGCCCAACTCGTATTTAAACGGTGAATTGACCTTTAAGTATAACAGAGAAGATTTTATTGATTTTACCAATAAAGTTGAAGTTATTGCAAGTTTTAAGGATTCTGACGTCATGCTTAATGAGTTGAATACCTTTTACAATGAATTTAGTATTAAAGATCATGCCACTTTTAGTGTTAATTTAACGGGAACGTTGAATGATTTAGACATGAATAACCTCCGACTCAATACCAGCAGTCAGACCAAGATTTATGGTGATATCAATTTTAAGAACTTGTTCAATAGTGAGAATAACACATTTGCCATGGCCGGCGATTTTAGTAATCTCTCATCAAATTATTACGATTTAAAATCCTTAATGCCCAATGTTTTGGGAGCTTCCGTCCCTAGTGTGTTTTCAAAATTGGGAAGTTTTACGATTTACGGAAAAACTGAAATTACGGCTACAGACATTTATGCCGATTTAAAAATAAATACGGCACTTGGGCATATTGATGCGAATTTGGATTTATTGCGTTTTAATGATATTGACAATGCCAGTTATAAAGGGAATATTATTGTCGAAAATTTTGATGTAGGAGAGCTTTTAAATGATCCAAACATTGCAGAAACTAGTTTTGACCTCGATGTTGATGGGAAGGGTTTTACACTCGAGAATTTAAGAACCAACGTAAAAGGTCAGGTGTTCAGTATCAATTACAACAACTATAACTATCAAAACATTGATGTTTCAGGACAATTGGGAAACAAGGTATTCAACGGGAATTTGGTCTCCCACGATGAAAACTTTAAATTCAGATTTAGCGGTTTAGCAGACATGTCTAAGAATGTCCGCTCTATGGATTTTACGGCAAATGTGGAATATGCCAATTTAAAAGCCCTGAACTTTGCAAAAAAGGATAGCATGTCAGTATTTATGGGCAACATCTTTATGGATATGGACGGTTCCACAATTGACGATGCTTATGGCAAGTTGACCTTTCAAAACACGACCTATATAAATGAACAGGATTATTACTATTTTGAAGATTTTGAGATCACCTCCCGTTTTGATGGTGAAGAACGCATCATAGAAATCAATTCTCCTGATATTGTTCAAGGGACTGTCAGCGGTATTTTTAAATTTAAAGATATTGGTAAACTGGTTGAAAATTCAATTGGTAGCATCTACACAAACTATGTACCGCATAAAATTTTGACGGAGCAGTATTTAGATTTCAATTTTACCATTTACAACAAAATTGTGGAAGTTTTTTATCATGATTTAGAGCTCGGAAAAAACACCTTCCTGAAAGGACGTATTGAAAGCGATGAAAGGGGATTCGATTTATCATTCAATTCGCCCCAAATCAAATTGCTCGATTATTTTGCTAATGATATTCAGGTGACCATAGACAATAGCAATCCACTTTTCAACACCTTTATAGAAGTAGACTCCATCAACACCAACTTTTATAATATCTCCAAATTCAGTTTGATTAATGTGACAGTTAGGGATACCCTGTTTATCAAATCTGAATTTAGTGGCGGCAAGAGAAATAAAGACCAATTCAATTTAAGTTTGTTCTATACCATTGATGAGGAGAACAAATCTGTTGTTGGTTTTAAAAAATCTGATATTGTTATCAAAGACAATAAGTGGTTTATTAACGAAGACAAAGATCAACTAAACAAAGTCGCTTTTGATAGAGGGTTTCAAGAGTTTAATATCTCTGACGTGCTATTTAGTCATGAAGATGAAGAAATTCAAATAGCAGGAGCGTTTAGGGATTCGACGTATAAAGATCTTAAAATGAGCTTTAAGGATGTATATTTAGATAAGATTACACCAACGCTAGATAGCCTGTCATTTGGTGGTATTCTCAATGGTAATTTAGATGTGCTTCAACAAAACGGGGTATATGTCCCAAATTCAAATGTGACCATTGACAACTTTAAATTTAATGAGTACTTATTGGGCGATTTAAAGGCTGATATTGTGGGCAATCAGTCGCTCACCAATTATGAAGTCGATTTGTTTTTACGCAATGACAACCTAAAATCATTGGACGCTACAGGAAACATTGACGTTAGTGCCAACAATTCTAATATTGATCTGGACATTGACTTTGACGAATTCGATTTAGAGCCGCTAAACGTTTTTGGCGCTGATGTCATTAATAATATTAGAGGACTGGCGTCAGGGAACGTAAAAGTAACCGGAGATTTGAAAAAACCACAAATTGAAGGTAAGTTAGTATTGGACAATGCAGGCATGGCTATTCCATATTTAAATGTGGATTACGCCTTTGACTTTGATACGGAAGTCACTTTAAAAGAACAGCGTTTTATATTAAATGACGTGGTGCTTACAGATTCAGAATTCTTTTCTAAAGCCACCTTAAACGGTTACATGTCTCACCAAAATTTTTCTGATTGGAAGCTCGGATTGAACATTGACACCAACCGATTATTGGTCCTAAATACTGATGATGCTGAAGATGCCCTATACTACGGCACCGCATTTATGAATGGTACGGCCAGCATTTTCGGGCCAACGGATCAGTTGGTAATTACCGTTGACGGAAGTACTTCAGAAGGCACGGTATTTAAAATTCCGTTAAATGATGTTGAAAGTTTTGGAGACAACTCTTATATAAAATTTTTAAGTCCAGAAGAGAAGGCCGCACGCTTAAGAGGTGAGGTTATTACAGAAACACAAGTAAAAGGTCTAGAGTTGAAGTTTGACTTAGACGTGAATCAAAATGCAGACATTGAGATTGTAATTGATAGAAACTCAGGAAGTACCATTCAGGGCAATGGAGAAGGCAACCTCTTGTTTGAAATCAATACCAACGGGAAATTTAAAATGTGGGGTGATTTTTCGGTATTTAAAGGGATTTACAACTTCTCCTATGGGGGTCTGATTCAAAAAGACTTGGTTGTTGAGCCAGGCGGCAGCATAATTTGGGAAGGTGACGCCTTAAAAGCTCAAATCAATCTTAAAGCAATTTATAAAACCGAGGCCAATCCGTCAATTTTATTGGATAACCCCATCAATCGAAGTATTCCTGTAAATGTAGAAATCAGTTTAACGGGACAGTTGGAGCAGCCAACACCAGATTTTGCGGTAACCTTTCCAAACGCAAGTTCTACTGTAAAATCAGAATTGGAATACCGCCTCGAAACTAAAGAAAGCAGAGAGAATCAAGCACTATTTTTATTGGCAACAGGATCATTTGCCAGTGAGATCAGTTTAGGTCAGCAAGCGTATGGCACCATTGCAGACCGTGTGAACAGCCTCTTTAACGGCTTACTGTCCAGTGACGATGACAAGCTCAAATTCGGTGTGAATTTTCAGGCAGGAGAACAAACACCAGATTATAAAACAGATGACCGCTTAGGGCTGACCTTAAGTACCAAAATTAGCGATCGGGTACTTTTTAACGGTAAAGTAGGAGTGCCAATTGGCGGGGTCAATGAAACAGTAATTGCGGGAGATGCTGAAATAGAACTCTTATTGAACGAAGACGGAACCTTGTCTGCAAAATTTTTCAACAGAGAAAATAACATTCGGAATTTTGGCGAAGAAATTGGTTACACCCAAGGAGTGGGATTATCTTATAACGTAGAATTTGATACTTTTAGAGAGTTGTTAAGAATCATATTCGAAGGTAAGAACAGAAAGAAAGAGGCCGTTGTGGATGAGAAAAAAATAGTCGCCAGAGAAGATGAACCGCTTTCTGAATTCATTAAAATGAAAGCTCAAAAAGACGAAGAGGAGAATTGATGCCCGTTTTTTTTAAACAATTGTTATATAGTTATTAACGAAAACGTTTGAATTTTAATTTACTGCTTAAAATATGATAAATCCTACCATATTTATAATATATGTTTAGTAGTTTTACTTTTCTAACAAAAATATAAATGTCAAAAAGCATAAAAAAAATAGGGGTTATGACTTCTGGAGGTGATTCTCCAGGAATGAATGCAGCCATTCGTTCCGTTGTCAGAACCTGCGCTTATCATAATGTAGAATGTGTAGGGATCTATCGTGGCTATGAAGGTATGATGGAAGGAGATTTCAAACCTATGGATGCCCGTAGTGTAAAAGATATTATCAATAAGGGTGGAACGGTTTTAAAATCGGCACGTTCAAAAGAATTTAGAACACCTGAAGGGCGTAAAATTGCACATCAAAAACTTATGGATGTCAACATAGAGGCTTTGGTAGTTATTGGTGGAGATGGGACCTTTAATGGCGGATTGGTCTTTAATAAAGAATTTGACTTTCCAATTATTGGAATCCCAGGCACTATAGATAATGATATTTTTGGAACCACACATACCCTTGGTTTTGACACTGCTTTAAATACCGTGGTAGAGTGTATTGACAAAATTAGAGATACAGCAAGTTCACATAACCGCTTATTTTTTGTAGAGGTTATGGGGCGCGACGTTGGCCATATTGCATTAAACGCTGGTGTGGGCGCTGGTGCCGAAGAGATTTTGATTCCTGAAGAAAACCTAGGTCTTGAACGTCTTTTAGAGTCCTTACAACGCAGTAAACGCTCGGGAAAATCTTCCAGTATTGTAGTGGTGGCCGAAGGCGATAAGATTGGCAAAAACGTGTTTGAACTGAAAGACTATGTAGAAACCAATTTAGACGAATATGACGTTAGAGTTTCTGTGTTGGGCCACATGCAACGCGGCGGACCTCCATCTTGTTTTGACAGGGTATTGGCGAGTAGAATGGGTGTAAAAGCTGTAGAAAGTTTATTGGAAGGCAAGTCTAATTATATGGTGGGCCTTATCAACAACAAAATGACCTTGACACCTTTAGAACAGGCTGTTAAAGGTAAAACGCAAATAGACAGGGAATTGTTGCGCGTGTCTGAGATCATGTCCACGTAATAATCCTTAAAAATAAGAGTAAAGCGCATCAGAAGACACAATATGCACTACTCAAACATAAATAATAATAGTAATAAAAATAGAAAGAAGATGTCAAATTTAAAATTAGGAATTAACGGTTTTGGTAGAATTGGAAGAATCGTTTTTAGAGCAACATTAAACAAACCGAATGTAGATATCGTAGCAATTAACGATTTGTTAGAAGTAGAACATTTAGCATATTTATTAAAATACGATTCTGTACACGGTAGATTTGACGGTGAAATTGAAGTCAAAGACGGACATTTGGTAGTGGATGGAAAAACCATTCGTGTGACTGCAGAAAGAGATCCACGTAACCTTAAATGGGATGAAGTAGGAGCAGACGTTGTTGCAGATTGTACAGGAATTTTCACTACAATGGAATCTGCACATTACCATATTGAAGCAGGTGCTAAAAAAGTAGTCATTTCTGCACCTAGTAAAGATGCTCCAATGTTTGTTATGGGTGTTAACCATAAAGACGTTAAAACATCTGACATGATTGTCTCTAACGCATCATGTACAACCAACTGCTTAGCGCCAATGGCTAAAATAATGGATGATAATTTTGGTATTGAAGAAGCTTTAATGACCACAGTACACGCCACAACAGCAACGCAATTGACGGTTGATGGTCCATCTCAAAAAGATTACAGAGGTGGTAGAAGTGCGTTAATGAACATTATTCCTGCATCTACCGGTGCAGCCAAAGCTGTTGGTAAAGTAATCCCTAAATTAGACGGAAAATTGACTGGGATGGCATTCCGTGTTCCAACGGCCGATGTATCTGTAGTAGATTTAACGGTAAGAACAGTTAAAGAAACATCCTTAGAAGAAATCAAAAAAGCATTTAAAGATGCTTCTGAAGGCGACATGAAAGGTGTGGTTGGATATACTGAAGAATTGGTAGTGTCTCAAGATTTTGTCGGAGAAACAAATACATGTGTCTTTGATGCTGATGCTTCAATTGAATTGAACTCGAGATTCTTTAAAATTGTGGGATGGTATGACAATGAATTTGCATATTCTACAAAATTAGTTGAATTAGCACAACACATCCACTCAATATAAGTAACTCCATAAAATCCGTATAAGTTTTTGCTTTTTAAGTATCGCTTAACTTATACGGATTTTTTTATTCCATATACACATGAGATTAATAGTTGACAGCGGTTCTACAAAATGCGATTGGATTTCAGTAGACAATAATGGCAAACAACTTCAAGAAAAAATACGCACTAGCGGTTTAAATCCTGAAATTCTTAAGGAAAAGAAACTTTATAAGATTATCCGTAAGAGTGAAGAATTGATGAAGAACAAAGAAGATGTTACCCATATATTCTTCTATGGTGCAGGTTGTGGTACTGAAAATCCGAAATTACTTTTAAAACGTGTTTTGGAAGATATATTCGTCAATGCAGAAGTTGAAGTTACAGAAGACACCATGGCTGCTGTAAGAGCAACGCTTAATGATGATGATGAGGCTGCAATTGTCTGTATTTTGGGTACAGGTTCCAACTGTAGTTATTATAATGGTACAGATTTAGAGCAACGCGTTCAATCATTGGGATATACCTTAATGGATGATGCGTCAGGTAATTATTTTGGGAAGCAAATGGTACGTGATTATTATTTTAAGCACATGCCAGAAACCATTAGAGTTTCTTTTGCTGACAAACATAATATGGATGCTGATTATATCAAATACAACCTTTATAAACAGCCTAGCCCTAATGCATATCTAGCAAATTTTGCTGAATTCATGTTCTTGAATATTGATTCTACCTATATCCAGGATATGATTAAGGATGGCATCCGTCTGTTTGCAAAAAATATGATTTTTCAATATAAGGATGAAGTAGAAAAGGTGCCAGTACATTTTGCCGGCTCTATTGCGTTTTTTGCGAAACATCAAATCAAAGAGGTGGCAGAAGAAATGGGGTTTACAGCAGGAAACTTTATACGCCGGCCTATTGAAGGTTTGGTCGCCTACCATACAAAAAAATTGAGCTAAAACTTCAGTTTTTCTCTAATTTTACTAAAAAAGCAGTGTTCTTATTAAAGAGCACTGCTTTTTTTTTGTGGTTTGGACAACAATCCCATTAACCAACGTAAACGGAATGTCTTTATTTTACTGCAATCATACTGATCTCAACATTCACAAACTTTGGAAGGTTGGCTACTTCAACAGTTTCTCTGGCCGGCGCTGTTTCTGCGTCAAAATAGGTGCCATACACCTCGTTAATCTGTCCGAAGTTATTCATATCACTAATAAAAATTGACGCCTTAATAACGTTTTCAAACGTCATGTCGGCCGCCGTTAAAACAGCTTTAAGATTCTCCATCACTTGCTTTGTTTCGGCAACAATAGTATCCAAGACCAATTCGTTCGTCTTAGGATCAAATGCAATTTGACCTGAGGTATACAGTGTGTTTCCTGTTAAAATTGCTTGGTTATAAGGCCCTATAGGTGCAGGTGCATTAGGAGTGTTGATAATTTTTTTCATAATTGATAGCTTTTACTTACTAATTAGAGTGTTATAAAATTAAACTATAACCGTTGATCCGGTTCACGTTGTTTGTCGTATTTGATGTCTTTTAATAAACTCGATTTGATACCAATAAAGAAGTTCCAAGAACTACGCTCGCTAAATGGAATCCAACTAAAATTCATGCGCCAGCTCATCAAATCACGCTCAAACCGCAATTGTGTATACGTAAATCCTTGGTTTTTAAAATCGTATCCTGAAGACACGCCAACCGTCCATCGTGGCGAGAGATCAATATCTCCGGAGAACATCAAAGAATTTGAAGATATTTCACTTTGTCGTGCACTATTGGAGTAATTGACAGCATAGGCAATACGCAAACTCCACGGGATTGTGAAATTATAAAACTCAGAATCGACTTCTTTTTCCTTGTCACGATCTTCATCGCCCAATCGGTCATCAGCAAAGTTTTGGGGTTTTCCAAATAAGTCATCGGCACGACCACCACTTCTTACTGATTCATCAATGGCGCGTTGGTCAGGCTCTTTTTTTCCTGAAAAACTATCGCTGCTCAAACTGTAGCTTAAGTTCATACTTGCTGAAGTCAATCGGAATAAGCTTCCACCATTGGCAATATTATATTTGTCTACACGTCGGTTATTATTATCGAGCGCGTACGGATCTAAAGTCATCCCAAAATTGACACTCATTTGATTATCGAACAATTGGGTACCTCCTGAAACCCTCACCGGACTCCATTGTAAAGAGTCGCCCGCAAAATTATAAGAGGTTGAAAAATTAAGGTTATTCAATAAAATGATTTTTTTAGGTTCTGTTTTGGTCGAGTCTCTGTCTCTTACTTTAGCTTCAAAATTGTTCCCTAAACTCAGTCCTAAAGAACTGGAAAAGTTTTTATTTGGAGACCCGTATAGCGACTCTTCAAACCTGCTGTATTCTGCCCGCGTTAAATCGCCGTTAGCAGTGATATAATCAAAAGAATCATAATATTCATCAAATGCAGGGTTAATATTGTAACTGATAGAAGGCCTCATGATATGTCTAATAGCCTTAATCTTAGTGTCTTTTCCTTTCTTTTCAAGATTGAACATTCCATAAATAGTAGTACCCACACTAGTACTAAAATTATAGGTTCTAAAACTGTCAAAACCAGTGAGATCTTGGGTTAAAATTGTGTTTTCTCCTTCATCATAATATTTACGCACTGTATTCAGGGTCCAATTCTCTTCAAAATTGGTACTAGCACTCACACTAAAATATTTAAAGACCTTAAAATTTGTGGAAATGGGGATGCTTTGTTGCACGCCAACTCTGGCATCATCAAACATTTCCTTTTTAAAAAAAAGAGAATCTGTGGTGCTGATCCTATTTTGAGCATTGACGTTATATTGAAAATTGATATTATCAATAATCCCTTTTTTAGTGCCCACTTTTGGTGCAAATGGAAAAATCCTACTCACACTTCCCTGAAAGGTAGGCAAGGTCATGTCTATTTGCTGGGTCCTTGTGTTTTGTGAATGGGTAGCGGTAACGCTCATATTAACTTGTGGCTCCCCAGTAAATGACTTGGCATAGGACACAGAAGAGGATAAGGTGTTGTTCAAGAAATTGGACGCGTTAATCTGATTAACCGACTCTTGGTAATACTTACTGCTCCCTAAGTTGACGGAAGCCGAGAAACGCGAACTCGGATTCGCTTTTGAATCTTGAGAGTGAGACCATCTAAGGTTGTATATCGATGATTTTGAATAATCAGGAAAACCGCGTTCGCTATTGATTAAGTTCTCATACCTAAATCCAAAATTTCCTCTAAATTTATAACGTACGGCGTAACTACTCTCTGTACGTAGCCCATAACTACCGTTGGTGTAATAATCAGCATACACCGCTAAATCCACATAGTCACTAATTGCAAAATAGTAACCTCCATTTTGCAGGTTGTAACCACGCCTGCTATCCTGACCAAAAGTAGGGAAGAGGATCCCGGAAGTCTGCTTTTTTGTCAACGGAAAATAGGCAAACGGCAAGCCTATGGGGGTTGGCACATTATAGATGTACATATTGGTCAACCCTGTAACCACTTTTTTATTGGGCACAATTTTGGCCTTCCGCATTAAAAAATAAAACTCCGGATCTTCTTTATTCTCAGACGTGGTAAATTTTCCACGATTTATAAAATATACTGAATCATTCTCCTTTTTGGTGATATCGGCAATGATGTAACCCCCACTTTGCTCTGTTCTCGAATTAAAAATAAGGGCTTTTTTGGTTTCTGTATTAAAAATTATGGAATCCGGTTCCACTAAATTGGCACCTTGTTTAAAAGTAGGCGCCTGAGAATACACTCCAGCTGAATCTTTTAAACGTCCAGCATATACCAAGTTTTTATTATGATCAATCACAATAATACCGGACTTAATCTCCATATCCTGATAGTTTACTTCAGCTTGATCATATAAGGTAGTTTGCTTAAACTTTTGATTGAGGGAGACATAGCCTAATGCCTTATAATTAACTACATCAGTCAAAAATTCTTTCTTTTTAGGAAGGGTGTCTTGTAGTATGCTATCGGTTTCCTTAAGATTGGCGGTAGGCTTCAATAAACTATCCACATCAATAGTTACCCGCATAGAATCATTTTCTGTTTTTGGTAATATCGGTGTTTGCTTTTTAGGAATTTCTTGAGCGAACCCCAAAGTATTAACAAACACTGTAAAACTCAGAAAAAAAAGAATATGAAAGCTATTTGTATGCAATGCTTTTAAGTGTATTTTTGTAAAAGTATGGCTCGGTTTTTGAAAAGTCAAAATTACATATATTTTTTTGTGATTAATTATTATTCATTTAAAATTTGAAATTAAAATAAACCGAGTTTTTTATTCGTTTAAACCTTTATGAGAACGCACCTACATTACATTTTCGTATTACAGCTATTTTTATTCTCCAGTTTTATATCGTCTGCCCATGCCTTTCAGAAAAATAAAGGCAAATTTGTGGTAGTTTTAGATGCAGGCCATGGGGGCACGGACCCTGGTAATACTGGAAATGGTTATAAAGAAAAAGATATTGCACTTAATATTGTCCTTACTGTTGGTAAGGCATTAGAAAAACACCCTAACATTAAAGTTATTTACACCCGTACCACGGATGTATTTGTGCCTTTAAGGGGGCGTGCTAAAATAGCAAATGACGCCGATGCTGATTTATTTGTGTCTGTACATTGCAACGCACACAACTCAAGTGCTCATGGTACTGAGACCTTTGTTTTGGGTTTGCACGCCAACCAGCGCAACTTTGAAGTAGCCAAAAAGGAGAATGAGGTTATCTTTTTGGAGGAAGACTATAAATCACATTATGACGGGTTTGACCCCAATGCTCCAGAATCCTTTATTGGTTTGACCTTGATGCAGGAAGATTATTTGGACCAGAGTACCCAATTGGCACGATTGGTTCAGGATAACTTTACGAATAATTTGAAACGCACGGATCGAGGCGTAAAACAAGCTGGGTTTTGGGTGTTGCACAACACTTATATGCCGAGTATTTTAGTAGAAACGGGGTTTTTAACTTACAAGCCTGAAGGCGCTTACTTAAATTCTTCTAAAGGGCAAAATGAAATGTCCCTATCTATCTACAAAGGGGTTATGGATTACAAAATGATCCTTGACAGAAATGTTGGGCAAAACGTCTATAAGGATATCACGGACGTTGAAAGTATTAAAGAGGCTGTAACCGAAGAAATCAAACCTGATGAGACGTCAGCAGAGGTTTATGCAAACACGGTTTTTAAAGTCCAATTAGCAGCAAGCTCCAATAAAATAGAGCCAAAGTCTTTTAATTTTAAAGGCTTACAAAATATTTCAAGAGAAAAGGAGGGCAAATTATTTAAATATTACTATGGTTACTCTTCTGATTTTAATGAAGTTAAAAAACTCGCGGAAGTTGCAAAAGCCCAAGGATATCCTTCCTCATTTATTGTTGCCTACCAAAATGGCAAACGTATAGAGCTCTCTCAGGTTCTAAAATCTCCCTCAAATTAAAAAGATTCTTAATATATTTATACCTAATTTTGTGCAACTAAATCTCAAAGACTTTGAAAATAACAAGAGAAGTTAAAACTGCTATACTCGTAATACTAGGGATTCTCCTAATGATTTTTACGATCAATTACTTAAACGGCATCAACATCTTAAAGAAGCACAATCGTTATTATACACAGTTTGATTATAACGCCTTGAGTTCCTCTTCTTTAGTGACTATTAAAGGTAATAAAATAGGTAAAATTGAAGCAATCACATATGACGATAAAACGGGTAAAACCATTGTAGCTATTGTCATTACTGAGGATGTTAAGTTTTCAAAAAACAGTAAGATCCGGATGTATGAAACAGGCCTTATGGGCGGGAATGCCTTGGCAATTGTGCCAATGCCCGGACCAGAACTTGCAGAGGATGGCGATTTTATAGAATCAGAAATAGAAGAAGGACTTATCACCAGTTTAACCAAAAACTTTTCGGGAATCAGCAGCAATTTAGGGGTGACCTTACAAACCGCCGATTCTCTTATGTCCAACTTTAATAAGCTGATTATTAATGAGAATGAAGATGGTCTAAAAGCAGCCATTGCTGAATTGAACAGAACCATCGTTTCATTTCGAAGCGTATCTACGGCCATGAGTGCTTTGGTTGTTAAAAACGATGCATCCTTGACTTCAGCTATTGATAATTTTGATACAGTTTCTGGGAATCTTGCAGAAATTACTACAGAATTTAAACAAGTTGAAATCTCCAAAACCTTCGCAAGTCTCGATCAAACCCTTCAAGAAGTTAACGACTTATTGGCAAGTGTAAAAGATGGGAAAGGATCTCTTGGCAAAATGCTTAACGATGACCAACTTTATGTGAATCTTGAGTCTGCGTCCCTACAATTAGAACAATTATTACAAGACTTTAAGTTGAACCCGAAACGTTATGTGCATTTTTCTGTTTTCGGCAAGAAACCAAAGCGTTTTGACGCAGAAGGCAACATTATTGAAGATGAGAAGACACAACCAGAAGAGATTCGTATAGAATTAGAAAACAACTAACCAACTCCTGATGAATTACATTCCAAATATCCTTTTTGCCGTAGCACTGATTATAGGCATTGGTTATTTTGCAAAAAATGTAAAAAAGCTAATCCGTAATATTAAATTAGGTCACGATGTAGATGTGAGTGATAATATCTCGCAGCGATGGAAAAATATGGCAATGATCGCTTTAGGTCAGAGCAAAATGGTAAAACGACCAATCGCGGGCTTTCTACACATCATTGTCTATGTAGGTTTTATCATCATTAATATTGAAGTTTTAGAAATTATCATTGACGGTTTGGCGGGTACACATCGTATCTTTTCTTCCATAGGTCCACTTTATGGCGTACTTATTGGCGCTTTTGAGGTATTGGCACTTTTAGTCTTTGTTTCTGTAATCGTTTTTTGGATACGACGTAATATTGTAAAAATTAAAAGGTTTTGGGCTAAAGAAATGACAAGTTGGCCAAAAAATGATGCCAACTATATCCTCTATATTGAGATGGTGCTCATGCTATTGTTTTTAGTTATGAATGCCACAGATTTGCAATTCCAAGCCATGAACAATGGCAACGTCATCAGTCAGTTTATAGCTCCGTTGTTTAGCGGACTTTCAGAAAACGCGATTCATATTGTAGAGCGTACCGCTTGGTGGTTACATATTTTGGGTATTTTAGGATTCTTGAATTACCTATATTTCTCTAAACATTTACATATTCTTTTAGCATTCCCAAACACCTATTACGGAAAGGTAAAGCCGAAAGGAGAATTGGATAATTTAGAATCTGTGACCAATGAGGTCAAAATGATGATGGATCCGAATATTGATCCTTTTGCTGCACAACCAGAAAGTACAGAGGCGCCTGCAAAATTTGGAGCTAGTGATGTTCAGGATTTGAATTGGGTACAATTACTTAACGCCTATACCTGTACGGAATGTGGCCGCTGTACAAGTGAGTGTCCTGCAAACCAAACTGGAAAAAAACTGTCGCCTCGTAAAATCATGATGGACACGAGAGACCGTCTTGAAGAAGTGGGGAAAAACATTGATGCCAACAACGGAACCTTTAAAGAAGATGGCAAACAGCTATTGGACAATTATATCACACGAGAGGAGCTTTGGGCGTGTACCACATGTAATGCTTGTGTAGAAGCCTGTCCGGTAAGTATTGATCCGTTATCCATTATTATGGAAATGCGACGCTATTTGGTCATGGAGCAATCTGCAGCACCAATGGAATTGAATACTATGATGACCAATGTTGAAAATAATGGAGCACCATGGCCTTATAATCAAATGGACCGATTGAACTGGAAAAATGAAGCCTAAATTCCTGTGTAAATAGGAAATCGAAGATTCAACAAAGGCAATCCAATTATGGAGGTTAGCAGCATATAAGTTTAAAACCTAAACTCAAAAACTAACAAACTTATTAAAATGAGCAACACATTGAAAGTGCCAACAATGGCAGAATATATGGCCGAAGGGAAGCAACCAGAAGTACTCTTTTGGGTAGGTTGCATGGGGAGTTTTGATGATAGAGCAAAGAAAGTCACCAAAGCTTTTGTCAAATTGCTACATAAATCCAACGTTAATTTTGCAGTCCTGGGAACAGAAGAAAGTTGTACGGGAGACCCCGCAAAACGTGCCGGGAATGAATTTCTTTTTCAAATGCAGGCAGTGACCAATATTGAAGTGCTTAATGCTTATGAAATTAAGAAAATCGTTACGGCCTGTCCGCATTGTTTCAATACCCTAAAAAATGAATATCCAGGACTTGGTGGTAATTATGAAGTTATGCATCATACGCAGTTCCTAAAATCACTTTTAGATGAAGGGCGCCTGACCATTGAAGGCGGTCAATTTAAAGGTAAACGCATCACCTTTCATGACCCTTGTTATTTGGGTCGTGGCAATGATATCTATGAAGCGCCAAGAGAGTTGATCAGGAAGTTGGATGCTGAGTTGGTAGAAATGAAAAGCTGCAAATCCCGCGGATTATGTTGTGGTGCCGGCGGAGCTCAAATGTTTAAAGACGCAGAACCAGGTACTAAAGAAGTGAATGTTGCACGTACCGAACAAGCTATAGACGTCAAACCAGAAATTATTGCCGCAGGTTGCCCATTTTGTAATACCATGATGACTGATGGCGTAAAAGCCAAGGATAAAGAATCTGAAATTGCGGTTATGGATATTGCAGAGTTAATTGCAAATGCACAAGATCTATAATGACCCACGAGATATTTCTATTAAACATTTCAGGACAGGATAAACCTGGTTTAACATCAGGTTTAACTAATGTTTTAGCACACTATGGCGCTAAAGTTTTAGATATCGGACAAGCCAATATACACGACACGTTATCATTGGGCTTTTTGTTTGAAATTGAGTCAGGCCCTAAATCAGCAGCAGTATTAAAAGATCTATTATTTAAAGCTTATGAGCTAGGAGTTAAGGCCAAATTTACACCAATTTCATCTGAAAATTATGAAAAGTGGGTTGGCAATCAAGGCAAAGATCGGTACATCATTACCATCTTAGGAGAAAAATTAACTGCAGAGCAGATTTCTAAAGTCACTGAAGTTATTTCAGATAAAAACTTAAACATTGATTCTATAAAAAGACTTACCGGTCGTTTATCCCTAACTAAAAAAGAGGATTATCCAAGAGCCTCCATACAATTATCCATTAGAGGTAAAATTGATGATAAACGTGAATTTACAAAAAAATTCATGCAAATTTCGCATGATTTAGATGTAGACATCGCGTTTCAAGAAGATAATATTTATAGACGAAACAGAAGGTTAGTATGTTTTGATATGGATTCTACCTTAATTCAGGCTGAAGTGATTGATAAATTAGCTGAATTGGCAGGTGTTGGAGATGAAGTAAAAGCAATCACGGAAGCTGCTATGCAAGGTGAAATTGATTTTAACGAAAGTTTTATTCGCAGAATGAAACTTTTGGAAGGTTTAAGTGAAGATGTATTACATGATGTGGCTATCAATTTACCAATTACCAAAGGTGCCAGAAGACTCATTGATACCCTTAAAAAATATGGTTTTAAAACGGCTATATTATCGGGTGGATTCACCTATTTTGGAAACTATTTACAAAAGGAATTAGGTATTGATTATGTGTATGCAAATGAATTAGAAATTAAAAATGGTAAGCTCACAGGGAATTATATTGGTGCCATTGTTGATGGTGATAAAAAAGCAGAATACCTGCAAGATATAGCAAATAAAGAAGGTATTGATATCAATCAGACCATAGCTGTTGGCGACGGTGCAAATGATTTACCTATGCTTAGTTTAGCAGGATTGGGGATTGCTTTTCATGCCAAACCAAAAGTGAGAAACAATGCACAAAGTGCCATATCGAGTATAGGTCTAGATGGGGTATTATACTTATTAGGATACCATGATAGATATATTGATTTAATTGAATAAAAACAATAAAAATGCTAGTTGATTTTAATACCTTACCAGAAGAATCCAAAGTTTGGATCTATCAAGCCAACCGATCGTTTACCGATGATGAAATTGAAGAACTGGAATCTAAATTGGACACATTTATAACCAACTGGACAGCTCACGGAAGTGACTTAGAATCTGGTTATATTATTAAATATAAACGGTTTATCATTATTGCCTTAAATCAGAACCTAAATAAAGCAACAGGTTGTAGTATTGATGCGTCTGTTCATTTTATCCAACAATTGGAGAAAGATTACAATGTAGATCTTATGGACAAAATGAATGTGTCTTACAAACAAGGCGATTTTGTAGCCTATAAAACCCTATTGGATTTCAAAAAAATGGCTAAGGAAAAAGCGGTGTCAAAAAACACAATTGTCTTTAACAATTTGGTTCATAATATTGCGGAGTTTAATGAAAATTGGGAAGTTCCTGCCAGTGAAAGTTGGCACAGTCGTTTTCTTAAATAAAAATTTACGCGCTACTTGGCATTCATCGTAATTTCTATTCTTTTTAAACGCATTGAATGCCATTTTTAGGTATCGGATTGCGTTCTTAAAAGTAATACTATTTGATTGTTCCGTTCGTTATAAAACTATCTTAAAATTTCATCCACTTCCTTGAAAAGTGGTATTTTGCTACTTCATTACCCCTAACACCCAGCTTAAAAGACCTAATATTCTATGCGATTACTTGTTTCCCTCGTTTTATGTTTTTTTATTTTTAAAAGTTCTGCCCAGAACTCTAAAAATCCATTGGCAACAAAGGATGCAGTAGCACAACAAAAATGGGTAGATCATATTTATGACAACATGGATCTTCGTCAGCGCATTGGTCAGTTGTTTATGGCCAGGGCATTGTCTAACGGTAATAAATCCAATGAGGCTGAAGTTGCCAAGCTCATTAACGAGTATCACATTGGTGGTCTTATCTATTCCACAGGTGGCCCCGTAAAACAAGCCAAGCTAAACAACCGGTACCAAGCCATTTCCAAAGTACCGCTGTTGATTGGTATGGATGCAGAATGGGGGTTGAGCATGCGCTTAGATTCTACTTATGCATTTCCGTATAATATGACCCTTGGTGCCATTACTGATAATAATCTTATAGAGCAAATGGGCAAACAGCTTGGTGAGCATTGCAAACGTATTGGAGTCCATTTTAATTTTGCGCCTGACGTAGATATCAATACCAATCCTAAAAACCCGATTATTGGCAACCGCTCTTTTGGAGAGGATAGAGATAATGTAACTGCAAAGTCCTTGGCGTTTATGAAAGGAATCCAAGGCGCTGGTGTATTGGCCAATGCGAAACATTTTCCAGGGCATGGTGATACAGATACTGATAGTCACAAAACGCTCCCTACCATAAATTTTAATGAAAAACGCATTGACTCCATAGAGCTCTATCCTTATAAAAAACTGATCAATGAAGGCTTGTCCAGTGTTATGGTGGCTCATTTAAACGTGCCCAGTCTAGAACCCAAACTTGGTACACCATCTTCTTTATCTAAACGTATTATTACTGATCTTTTAAAGGAGCGCTTACAATTTGAAGGCTTAATTTTTACAGATGCTTTAGAAATGAAAGGGGTGTCTAACTTTAGTAAACCTGGAGATATTGATCTGGCTGCGTTTATGGCAGGAAATGATGTGCTATTAATTTCTGAAAACATTCCTGTAGCCATTGATAAAATGGTCGCAGCATATGAGTCTAAAGTATATACGGAAGAACGTTTGGCACATTCAGTTAAAAAGATTTTAATGGCCAAATACAAGGTAGGCCTTAATAAATATGTGCCCATAGGCACTAAAAATCTTGTAAAGGACCTTAACAGATTAAAAGACGATCTGCTCTACGAACAGCTCATGGAAAACGCCATTACCGTGGTGCGTAATCAAAAGCAAATCCTGCCTTTAAGACATTTGGAAACAAAAAAAATTGCTTATGTAGAAATGGGTGATGCGGTTGATAATTCGGCATATCTAGAGGAATTAAGAAAATACACTAAAGTGCACAACATCAAAGCTGATAAGTTAGATGAACTCTTGACCAAGCTTCAAAATTACAATACGGTTATTGTAGGCTTTCACAAATCGAACGTCAATCCATGGAAACCGTATCAGTTTTCAGAAAAGGAGCTGACTTGGCTTTATGAAATTGCACGCACCAACACCGTGGTGTTGGATGTTTTTGCGCGTCCGTATGCACTTATCGATTTACATTCTATAAAAAACATAGAAGGAATCGTGGTGAGTTATCAAAATAGTGAGATTTCCATGCGTAAATCGGCACAACTTATTTTTGGAGCCATTCCGGCAAAAGGAACCTTGCCAGTATCTACCGGAGAAAACTTTAAAGTTGGGAAGGGATTTATCTATAACAGTTTAGAATCCTTAAGCTATGGACTTCCCGAATCAGTTGGGATGAGTTCAGAAAAATTGAAAAAACTGGACTCTATGGCTAAAATTACTATTGCCCTTAAAGCGGCACCTGGATTGCAGTTATTGGTAGCCAGAAGAGGAAAAGTTATTTACAATAAAGCCTTTGGAAAACATACCTATGACGGTAATGAGATGGTCGATTTAGATGATATGTACGACGTTGCTTCGCTGACAAAAATTTTAGCAACCTTGCCATTACTGATGGAATTGGAAGAACAGGGTATGGTCTCTACGGAAACTAAACTGTCTCAAATTTTACCAGAGTATAGAGAATCCAATAAAAAGAACATCACCTTAAAACAGATGCTCTCTCATTATGCACGACTAAAGCCATGGATCCCCTTCTACACAGCTACTTTAGATGCTGCTAAGAAACCCGATCCCAAATACTATAGAAGAACGTCGAGCCCGATGTTTAACGTAAAGGTGGCCGAGGAGATGTATTTGAGACATGATTATCCTGACACCCTTCAAAAAATAATTAGAGACACAGATTTGCTACCAACATTACGTTACAGATATAGTGATTTCCCGTATTTTATTCTGAAAAAATATATTGAGCGCCATTATCAAAAAGGATTGGATGAGTTGGTCCAAGAGCATTTTTACCAGTCTTTGGGCGCTAACCACACCACTTATAATCCATCATCCAAATTTAGCAATACGCAATTAGTACCTTCTGAAGAAGATAATTATTACAGATATCAAACCATTCAAGGCTATGTGCATGACATGGGAGCAGCTATGCAAAATGGTGTTGGTGGCCATGCAGGTATTTTTAGCAATAGCAATGACATTGCAAAAATGATGCAGATGTACCTTCAAAAAGGGTTTTATGGAGGAAAACGATATTTAAATACTGAAACCATTGACAAATTTAACACCTGTTATTATTGCGAAACTGGAGTAAGAAGAGGGATTGGATTTGATAAACCTCAATTGGGGACGGCCGGACCAACCTGCGGATGTGTTTCATTATCTAGTTTTGGACATTCCGGATTTACAGGTACTTACGCTTGGGCTGATCCTGATCAGGAAATTGTTTATGTATTTTTGTCCAATAGAACTTATCCTTCCGCTGCTAACAACACCTTGATTAAGAAAGGGATTAGAACCGAAATCCAACGGCTGATCTATGAAGCAATCATTGATTAAAAAGCGTGTCAGTTGTAAGCACTTAAAGTTTGAAGCGACAATCTTTAGAGCTTACAAAAATTTAACTTTAAAATCTCTAACTTTGCCGCCAAAACCATAGGTGCATTTTGGTGCTCATCACTTAAAAATCAAAACATGAAAATAGGAATTGTATGTTACCCAACCTTTGGTGGTAGTGGTGTAGTGGCAACCGAGTTGGGTCTCGCCTTGTCAAAACGCGGTCATGAAATCCATTTTATCACGTATAGTCAACCTGTCAGACTGGATCTATTGGGCAGCCATGTGCACTATCATGAAGTTAATGTTCCTGAATATCCGCTGTTTTTATACCAACCCTATGAATTGGCACTGTCCAGTAAGTTAGTAGACATGGTGAAGTTGCACGGTATTGAAATCTTACATGTGCATTATGCAATTCCACATGCCTATGCCGCCTATATGGCAAAAATGATGCTGCAAGAAGAAGGCATCTACGTGCCTATTGTGACTACACTTCACGGTACAGATATTACATTGGTAGGCAGCCATCCGTTTTACAAACCGGCTGTCACCTTTAGCATCAACAAATCAGATGCGGTAACCTCTGTGTCTCAAAGTTTAAAAGATGAGACTATGCGTCTCTTTGATATTAAAAACGAGATTGACGTGGTGCCTAATTTTATAGATTTTAGCCGACATAAAACACATTTTTCAGATTGTCAGCGCCATATAATAGCTGATGCCAATGAAAGAATTATAACTCATATTAGTAACTTCCGCAAAGTAAAGCAGATTCCTGATGTCATTAAAATATTTTATAACATTCAAAAACAAATGCCTGCAAAGTTGCTGATGGTAGGTGAGGGGCCTGAAAAGTTGGAAGCAGAACGTCTTTGCGTAAAATTGGGAATTGAAGATAAAGTCGTTTTTTTTGGTAACAGTAATGAGATTGATAAGATTCTTTGCTTTAGTGATTTGTTTCTATTGCCTTCGCAAACAGAAAGTTTTGGTTTGGCAGCTTTAGAAGCCATGGCCTCGGGGGTCCCTGTAATTTCAAGTAATACCGGTGGCATTCCAGAAGTTAACATTGAGGGTGTCTCAGGTTTTTTAAGTAATGTGAATGATGTAGAAGATATGTCAAACAATGCCATTTATATTTTAAGTGATGATCAACGACTCGATACCTTTAAAGTGAATGCTGCAAAAGAAGCCGCAAAATTTGGTATCAGTAAGGTCGTACCACAATACGAAGCTATTTACGTTCGAACCCTAAAAGAAAGTCTGTTAGCAAAATAACGCTATCTTTACCCTCTTCCTTAAACTCGATTTACTGGAAGGCAAAATTTCAAAGTACATGGTTACGATTAAAGTTAATTCTTTGCCAGTAGATTTAGTCATTCTCGATTTGGCTGAAGCATTTCAAATACCCTACCAGCTCAATTGTAAGGAGTATCATTTAGAACTCACTGAAAAGGTTGGTAAAGGCTATATAAAAGCTATGATGCTCGAGTCTGGATTGGGCATCATTGAATACAATTGTCAATTTAACATGGATATAGAAATCCAGTTTGTTAAGGATTTTACGCATCCCTTAAAATTTCTCTACTGTACAAAGGGTCATTTTGACCATCGGTTTTCTAATGAAGAGCAACTTCATGACTTACAAGAATACCAGCAGGCAATTGTCGCGAGCAAAGATTACAATGGCCATGTCATTCGATTTCAGAAAGATCAGGAGATCAATCTGTACAGTCTAGAAATGGACAGAGAACGTTTTACGCTTCATGATGAATGCGCCTCCGAACTCATTAAAACAGATCTTGAAGCTATATTTGGAGATGTTTGGGCCACAAATAGCTTTTATCATGAAGGGTATTACAGTTTGGCGCTTGCCGAAGTATTTGAAGATATAAAAGCTTTTCAGGACAGCTTTTTCCTTAGATATATTTTTATGATTAGTTGTGGATATCAATTGCTGGGGAAACAAATTGTGCAGTACCAAGACGACTTAAACAATGAAGAAAACCGTCACGTCTTAAGACAATATGAAGTGTCTAAGGTAAAAGAAGCAGTCCAGGTTATTAAACAGAACATTGAAAAAACCTATACCATTAGCGACATTGGTAGAGAAGTTGGCCTGACCGATGCAAAATTACAAGAAGGTTTTAAAGTTCTATACAAAACCACGGTAAATAATTATATCAATGAAGTACGTTTAGACCTTGCCTCATCGTTGTTGAGGGATACAAATTTCAACATTTCAGAAGTGGTCTATAAAATCGGGTTAACGAGTCGTAGCTACTTTTCCAAAATTTTTAGGGAAGCCTACAATATGACACCTACCGAGTATCGGAATATGTATTTAAAAAAGTCATAAAAGAGAAAGTGTCTTATTAATTCTTAAACCATTCTGAGCTTTGCATATTTGAAGAGCACTCTAGGAGAGTCCCGAGAAGATACTATAAAAAAAGCCGTTTCAACTAGTGTTGAGACGGCTTCTTCTTTAGTATAAGCTTCACTACGGAAGCGGTGGATTATTAGATATTAGAATTGGTATCTGATCCCTAAGGCAATATCAAAATCTAAATCATCATTCCCAAAATAATCATCTCCAAAACCTAACTCTGGTCTAAAGTCTAATGATAGCATTAATGGAATGTCAAAATTATATTCAATTCCTACTTGACCTGCAATAAAAACAAAAGTTTCACTGTCATCTCTATTAGGCAGACGATAATCATCATCATAGCTGTAATTCGCAATACCTGCTCCAGGACCCGCATACCAATTAAAACCCCCATCAATGTTCCATACCCATTGGTAAATACCTGCTAGTTTAAAGCCATCATATTTATCTCCACTTCTAATTCCTAAATCCAATTCTAAACGATTGTCTGCGCCTAATGCACGTTGGTAAGAGACTTCAGCCCCAAAGCCGTCACTGTCTCCTAAACGTAACCCAATAGCATTTTCAGCAATATCCTGAGCGTTCATCATCATAGAGCCGCCAATAAAAGCAACCGCAATTAAAAATATTTTTTTCATAATTAAAGTTTTTAAGTTTAAACAAAAATACATTTTGAATTGTTATAATTAACAAAATAATCCGCCAACTTTCTGTTAAAATTCGTTAAATACCCCTAATTTTAGGGTATTCTTTTAACAACAAACAAGAATCTCACACATCCCAATGCTTAAAGACCTTAACACGCCATTCCAAGACCTTAAAAATGAACTGGAAGGCCAATTTTTTACAGACAATTTAATGAAAGCGCTCTATGCTACAGACGCGTCTGTTTATAGAAAATTACCCATTGCCGTTGCATATCCAAAGACTATAAAGGACATAAAATTGCTGATTAAGTTTGCAAAAATCCATAAAACCTCTTTAATTCCACGCACGGCAGGAACCTCTTTAGCGGGACAATGTGTAGGCGAAGGTATTGTGGTAGATGTTTCTAAACATTTTACAAAAATCCTCGACATCAATGAAAAGGCACAAACGGTTACAGTGCAACCAGGTGTTGTACGGGATGAACTTAATAATTACCTAAAACCATTCGGGTTGTTTTTCGGACCAAACACCTCAACGTCCAATCGGTGTATGATTGGCGGCATGGTGGGGAACAATTCTTCTGGCACCACTTCCATTCAATATGGTGTTACCAGAGATAAAGTGGTCCAAATGAAGACTATTTTAAGCGATGGAAGCGAGGCGGTCTTTAAGAACACGACTAAGGATGAATTTTTCGAAAAAACCAAAATGGATACCTTAGAAGGTCGTATCTATCAAAACATCTTTGAAGAACTACAACCAGAACAGGTACAACAACGCATTGAAGATAATTTTCCAAAACCTGAAATCCACAGAAGAAATACAGGGTACGCTATTGATGAGCTATTAAAGAGCGCCGTGTTTAACCCAAGCTCAGAGCAGTTCAATATGTGTAAACTCTTATCGGGAAGTGAAGGCACCTTAGCGTTTACCACAGAAATCACTTTAAAGTTAGATGCACTCCCACCAAGTGAAAGTATGATGGTGGCCGCGCATTTTCACACTATTGAAGCCTGTTTGCAAAGTGTCGAAATGACCATGCAGCACCATCTTTTTACCTGTGAAATGATGGATAAAACCATTTTAGACTGTACCAAACAAAATAAAACACAAGCAGAAAATAGAGCTTTTATCATTGATGATCCTCAAGCCATATTAATGTGTGAAGTACGCGCAACTACCTTCGAAGCTGTACAACAACAAACGGATGCCCTTGTAAAAGCAATTCAGGAATCGGGATTGAGTTACGCTGCTCCTGTTCTGATAGGAAACGAGATTGAAAAAGCGGTAGAGCTGCGAAAAGCAGGATTGGGACTTTTAGGCAATATGATAGGCGATAAAAAATCGGCGGCATGTATAGAGGATACTGCGGTAGCGTTACCGGATTTAGCCAATTATATTAGCGAGTTTACACAACTGATGAAAGGTCATAATCAAGAAGCCATTTATTATGCACACGCTGGTGCGGGAGAATTACATTTAAGACCCATTTTAAACCTTAAAAAGAGTGAAGATGTAACGCTCTTTAGACAAATTACGACGGACGTGGCGCATCTGGTCAAAAAATATCAGGGCTCGATGAGTGGCGAGCATGGCGATGGAATTGTTAGAGCTGAATTTATCCCGTTGATGATTGGGGACGAGAATTATCAGTTGTTAAAACGTATAAAAAGCCTCTTCGATCCGTACAATATTTTCAATCCAGGGAAAATTGTTGACGCCTATCCCATGGATGAAGACTTGCGGTACCAACCGGATAGAACCGAGCCGGAAATAGAAACCTTATTGGATTTTTCTGCCTCTTTAGGTATTTTAAGGGAAGCTGAAAAATGCAACGGCTCTGGCGACTGTAGAAAACTTCCTGAATTTGGCGGAACGATGTGCCCGAGCTACAGAGCCACCAGAAACGAAAAAGACACCACCCGTGCTAGAGCAAATGCCTTACGCGAGTTTTTGACCAATTCAAACAAAGCCAACAAATTTGACCATCACGAATTAAAAGAAGTATTTGATCTTTGCCTGAGTTGTAAAGCTTGTGCTAGTGAATGCCCCAGCAGTGTGGATGTGGCCAGTTTAAAGGCGGAATTTCAATACCAATACCAAAAGGCAAATGGCGTTTCATTAAGAACAAAACTGTTTGCTTATAACAATGATTTGAACAATTTGGCCAGCAAGGTTCCTCAGCTCACAAATTTCTTTTTCACTAACCCGTTAACCTCCTCAATTATAAAGAGCATCTTCAAAATAGCCAAAGAACGAACCTTACCATTAATTTCAATTAAAAGTTTAGATAACTATATTAAAAATTGTAAAAATCAAATAGTTGATAAAAAATTTATTAAGACAATTTATTTTTTTAATGATGAGTTTACCAACCATTTGGACGCGGCCATTGGAAGAGATGCAATCAACTTACTAAGGGGTTTGAATTATCAAATTAAGTTCGTTTCACACGCTGAATCTGGGCGTGCATTTTTATCTAAAGGATTATTGGAACAAGCTAAAAAAGTAGCCAATACCAATGTTGCTTTGTTTAAGGATTTGATTTCTGCAGAGACGCCATTAATCGGTATCGAACCCTCCGCAATCTTAACTTTTACTGATGAATACCCAAAACTCGCCGACAATAAACAAGCAGCCAAAAGCATTGCTAAGCACACCTTGTTGATCGAAGAATTCATTCAACAGGAAATACTGTTGAACAACATTACGGCTTCGCAATTTACAACAGAAGCTAAAACGATCAAATTCCATGGGCATTGCCATCAAAAGGCACTGCGAAACCAACTCTCGAGTTTTGCTGTTTTGAATCTGCCAGAAAATTATAAAGTCACCATAATTCCAAGTGGCTGCTGCGGTATGGCAGGGAGTTTTGGTTATGAAAAGGAACATTATGAGGTCAGCATGCAAGTAGGGGAGCAAACATTGTTCCCTGCGGTGAGATTAGCTTCAGAAGGCACGGTGATTTCAGCAAATGGAACCAGTTGCAGACATCAAATTAAAGATGGTACACAGAGGGAGGCCTTACATCCCATCACTATTCTGAGACGCGCACTAGTATAACACATTTGTAGAAATAGAAAAATAGGAGTCACTGATTGGTATAGTTACTAATAATATCCGACCAGTCGCAATTAATTAAAATACAATAAATTGATTTTGAACACCTTAACAAGTAGTGTTGGGATTTTATAAATTAAAAAACCTAAAAAGGTTTTAAAATCCTATTTTTGTTTCTCTCAGAATACAATTACATTAGCATAAAACAAATTATATGGCAGGGAATTCCTTCGGAAAATTGTTCAAACTCACCACTTTTGGCGAGTCTCATGGTGTCGCTATTGGCGGCGTAATTGATGGTTGCCCATCCGGCATAAAGTTAGATTTTGAAGCCATCCAATTAGAAATGGACCGTCGTAAACCGGGACAATCAGATATTGTAACCCAAAGAAAAGAGTCAGACAAAGTCGAATTTCTATCGGGGATTTTTGAAGGACAAACTACAGGAACGCCCATAGGTTTTATGATTAAAAACACCAATCAGAAGTCTAATGACTATTCCCATATAAAGGACGTATACCGCCCCAGTCATGCTGATTACACTTATGACCAGAAATATGGCGTACGTGATTATAGAGGTGGTGGCAGGAGCTCAGCCCGAGAAACTGCATGTCGCGTTGTTGCCGGTGCCATAGCCAAACAAATGCTCAAAGACGTGAAGATTTATGCGTACACGTCTTCTGTTGGCGATCTATTTTTAGAGAAACCTTACCAAGAATTAGAATTTTCAAAGATTGAAAGTAACACTGTACGTTGCCCTGATGAAACAATTGCAAATCAAATGATTGAGCGCATCAGAGAAATCAGGAAGCAAGGCGACACCATTGGTGGGACAGTGACCTGTGTGATTCAAAACTTACCGGTTGGACTTGGAGAACCTGTTTTTGATAAATTACATGCGGAACTCGGCAAGGCAATGCTTTCTATTAACGCCGTTAAAGGTTTTGAATACGGCAGCGGATTCTGCGGTGCTAAAATGAAGGGCAGTGATCATAACGATCAATTCAATGCAGACGGCACTACAAAAACCAATTTATCTGGAGGCATCCAAGGCGGCATCAGCAATGGTATGGATATTTATTTTAGGGTTGCATTTAAACCTGTAGCCACCCTTATTCAAAAACAAAACACACTCGATAATAAAGGTAATATTGTAGAAATGCAGGGTAAAGGTAGGCATGACCCATGTGTGGTGCCAAGAGCCATCCCTATTGTAGAGGCCATGGCAGCCTTGGTTTTAGCAGATTACCAACTTTTGCGCAAGCAGGAGTCTCATAACTAATATCGAGACAGACTCCGTTTCGAAATTATCTGTTTAGAAATGAAAAGATTCCCGCCTTCGCGGGAATAAAATTATATTTATTTACATGAAAAAATTAGCACTACACTGGAAAATCATCATCGGAATGGTCCTGGGTATTATATGGGCATTAGTATCCAGTACAATGGGCTGGAGCGCTTTTACCATTAATTGGATTGATCCGTTTGGCACTATTTTTATCAATTTATTAAAATTGATTGCCGTTCCATTGGTGTTATTTTCCATTATAAGTGGGGTTGCTAATATTGGCGATCCTAAAAGTTTAGGACGCATGGGCGGGAAGACCTTAGGGATGTATTTGGTAACCACAATTCTTGCAATTTCGTTAGGGTTACTGTTGGTAAATACCATAAAACCAGGTAAACTGATTGACAAACAGAGCCGCATAGACAACCGGATCAATTACGAAATTTGGGCCGATTCTCAAGGCTATCAGATTAAAGACGGAATTAACTATTTAAAAGATCCTGAATATTTTAAGCGCGCCCAAGAAATTTCTGATTTGACCAAGAAAGACTTGAGAGCAGTTTCAGTATCAGATAAGATTGAAACCGCTGGTAAGCAAAAAGAAACGACACCTTTACAGCCATTGGTTGACATTGTGCCAGACAACTTCTTTTATTCGCTATCCAATAACGGATTGATGTTACAGGTCATCTTTTTTGCTATTTTCTTCGGTGTTTCACTGTTGTTTATTCCCGACGAAAAATCGGCCCCCGTACTAAATTTGGTGGACGGTATTAATGAAGTGTTTCTCAAAATGGTAGACTTAGTGATGCAAGCCGCCCCGTTTTTTGTATTTGCCTTATTAGCCGGGGTGGTCAGTAAAATGGCAGGTGATGACATTGGAAAAGTAATTGAGATATTTAAAGGCTTGAGCTGGTATTCTTTAACCGTGTTATCCGGACTGCTCATAATGATATTTATTACCTATCCTTTAATATTGAAAGGCTTCGTAAAGAGAATTCCTTACTCTGGTTTCTTTAAAGCAATGAGTCCCGCACAAACCTTGGCATTCTCTACATCAAGTAGTGCTGCAACCCTTCCCGTAACCATGGAGTGCGTAGAACAGAACCTAGGTGTCAACAAAAAAATAAGCAGCTTTGTGCTCCCTATTGGTGCTACTGTCAATATGGATGGCACGAGTCTGTACCAAGCGGTGGCGGTGATTTTTCTAGCGCAGTTGCACATGATTGATTTAACCATAGGTCAGCAAATCACCGTTGTAATGACTACTACTTTGGCCTCAATTGGTTCAGCGGCGGTACCAAGTGCAGGTCTGGTAATGTTGATAATTGTATTGGACTCTGTAGGCCTTAACCCAGCCTGGATTGCTATTATTTTCCCTGTGGATCGTATTTTAGATATGTTTAGAACCGTGGTTAACGTAACGGGAGATGCTACTGTGTGCTCTATCATTGCCGACGGCGAAAATATGTTGGATTATAAAGACAAGAAAAGCCCAACGGAAACTTTTGATCTCGATTCTTAAAATCAAATGTGCGCGGCACGCCTTCTGTTAATCCTGTTTTTGATTGCTGAAAAGTTGAAAACAACTATAGAAATGACTATCAAGATATAACATATCGCTTCCAAAAGGCTGATCTCTTCACCAAAATAAAAGATGGCCAGCACGAAATTAATAAGCGGATTTAAATAAATAAACACCCCAACAACAGAAGAGTTTAAACCTCTTAGCGCATAGATATTAAGAAACATAGGAATGATGGTAAAAACCACAGCAATTAACGCTAACATGCCATAAAAGAACGGTGTTTTCTCGTTTGGAGAGTCATAGCTGATTATAAAAGGCAATAGAAAGACCACTGCAAAAAACACCTGACAGGTTAAAACTAAAAACCGGTCCAATTCCTGGTTCTTGCGCTGCAACACCAAATACAAGGCGTAGGAAAGGGCAATAATCATACTGTAAAACAAGTCGGTTAAATTTCCTAAAGAAAGGACCAAACATCCTACTAAACTCAATACCACAGCAACCCATTGCAGTTTAAAAAGCTTTTCCTTCAGTATCAAATACGCCAACACCATGGTTAAAATAGGACAGAGCAAATACGCCAATGAAGTAGCGCTAACACTGACGTTGTTCATGACATATATATAGATATACCAATTGAGCGCCAAAAACAAACCGCTTAAGATGTTGACAACAATAATCCGTCGTTTGTCAAGTTTCCCTAGCGTCTTAAACAAATTTAGATTGGTTTTCAAAGCTTTAGGCCGCAGTACTAAGGTCACAAAAAGCATGATCATTACAGAACCCAACGTACGATAACTCAAAATATCGAATGCTGTAAACGCGTCCAGCGATTTAAGCACCACACTAAAAAAGCCCCAAATACTAAAGGCGGTAATAACTGCAACATAATATTTAGAGTTCATCGCAATCCATTTAAAATAAGATTGCAAATGTATTCAAATACACACACGTATATTATTATAATCATAAGAAGTTTTTGATGATTAAACGGGTTGTGGGGTAATGAAATACTAATAAATTGTTAATACTGGCCTACAAAGCAGAAATCGATACAATTGTGAGGATATGAGTCCACCGGAAGGCTTTTAAAACCTTAACTTTCACTTTTAAATAATGTTAGAGATCTTATGCAAAAATTATCAATTGAAGACATCATCTTAAAAATAGAAGCTGAAGAATTGTTCCATGCAGTGTCTTCTGATTACGCCTTCACCATAAAAATTGACGATTACGTTCCGTATGTCTGTGCAGCAGTGCATAATGGCCATCAATTTAGAAAAGAATTATGGGCAAAATGCCTACATACGGCATACGACCGTTGGTATGAAGAGGATCCAGAGACTGAAAATATGGTAAAACATCATCCCATAGTCATTTCAGGCTTAGACTCCAGATTTGAATATGATTTGAATCGCGACCCAGACAATGCCATTTATGACGATGCTTGGGGCAAAAAGCTTTGGAAGGAACCATTAAGCGAAGATGAGAAATCGAGAAGTCTTGAAAAACACCAGAATTTCTATAAAATTGTTCATGCGCTCATTACAGCGTTAGAGCAAAAATTTGGATGCTGTATTGTTTACGATATGCATAGTTATAATTGGAAACGTTGGGATAGGGAAGTGCCCACATGGAATTTAGGGACCTCCAATATCGATAATGAACGTTATAAAAATTCAATCGAAGATTGGCGAAAAGACCTTTCTGAAATTAAATTACCTAAAGGCATCCCAACAACAGCCAAAGTCAATGATACCTTTCAGGGCAATGGTTATTTTTTAAAATTCATCACCACCAATTTTCCTCACACTTTGGTTTTAGCCACGGAAGTGGCCAAGATTTATTGTGATGAAGAAAGTCAGGTCATCTATCCAGAAGTAGTTTCCGCCATCAGAAAAGGACTTAGAACGCGATTGCCCGAACACGCCTCAAATTTTTATAATATTTACTCCAATTAAATGATTGAAGATTACCATATAGATGCTGAATTAGTTGAAACTATTTGCAAAAACATTACAGAAAATGTTCCTGTAAATGTGGAGCTGCCCAATAAGGGTGTCTTGCATATTGACAAACTTCTACCATTTATTTGTGTTTATAGATATAAAGAACGCGATGTGTATTTTGCAAGACTTTTAAAAACACAGGCGTCTTACGTTATTGTAGACGAAACTATTGACATTTCACATCTTCTCGAAGCCATCAGATTAATGACTTCTGAAAAATTTGACACCTTCTTGATTTTAGAATTGTGGCCAAATGCTGATACTTTAAAAAATCAGTTTCAAATTTACGGTCCTAAAAATAAATCATTAGAAACGTTGAATGCCTTGAGCGAGGGGTTTAGCGAAATAAAAAAAACCTTGGGAAATGTTGGGTCTCAGATCATTCAAACTGAATTTAGACATCCAAAGCACTTGTTACCTCTAGTGGACATCGACAAGTCTAAAAAACAGGGTACGCTTGTTATAGGCGTTTCGATACCTGTAGTATATAAAAACACCGCAACCGATCAATTGTTTTCTTTATTTTTCAGAAAGTTTTATACCATTTTTTCTGAAACAATCAAACGGGCGGTTTATGAATTTATAAGAGTGCAGACTACAGATGCATTTGAAAATTATTTGATGCTCGGTAAAACCCATATTGACGCGGTAACCTTGTCCTCAGACACCAAATTGGCAGAGATTAGCGAAGGTATGTCGTTTCTGCTAAGAGTAACACCTGTAAATAGTAATGAAGAATGGGACAAATTTGAGCAAAACAATTTTGAAACCGTTCCTTCATTTAAATACCGACTGCTTGCCATTGATCCAGAGCTTGAAAAACGTAAACTCTTTAACATCCCATTAGATCTCATAGAAGATCCAACCATCGCCTTTATTTTAAGGGGGAAGCGTCTTGAAATAGAGAAGCAATTGATGATGTTGGAAGAACGTGGTACAGATAATTTTCGATTTATAGGAGAAAGTCTTTATGGCGTGATTAGAGATGATATTTTAGAGGTCGCAAAAAACATCTTGCAAGTGTATCCCAAAGCAGAAACCATCACCAGTTCAGAACGTTATAACGGTGTTGAATTTGCAAAACACGCCCAAAGGGAACTAGATCATTACGCTCTGCAATTTCCAGACCTAGATCTCGGCATTGAAATTAGAGACGATGTTGCCGGTATCATGGTCTCAAAATCAAAATTGCTGATTAATGATGAAATGAATTTGGATGTCAATAGATGTGACGCCCTCATTCAACATGAAATTGGAACCCATATTTTAACCTATTGCAACGGTAAAAGTCAGCCGATAAAGCAAATGTACGAAGGGTTTGAAGGTTATGACCAATTGCAGGAAGGTTTGGCCGTAATTGCCGAATATTTGGTGGGTGGCTTAACCATAAATAGGCTCCGATTGTTGGCCGGAAGGGTTATTGCGGTACAATCTATGGTAGATAATGCCACTTTTATCCAAACTTTTAATCTGCTAAGAACAACCTACGCCTTCCCGGCCCATGTGGCATACTACATTAGCATGCGTGTATATAGAGGTGGCGGACTTACCAAAGACGCGGTTTATTTGGCAGGACTTATAGACTTGATGGCGTATTTGAAAAATGGCGGCAAACTTGAACCGCTTTATACAGGTAAGTTTAATGTGACGCATATTAAATTAATTGAAGAATTACTTTACCGTAAGGTACTAAAACAGCCAATTTTACCAAGATTTTTAGATCGTGACGATGTTAAGGTCCGATTACAAAAACTACGTGAAGGCATAAACATTGTTGAACTTGTAAATTAAATTAAATAACAAATGAAGATAGCATTTATAATAAATGACCATGCCACAGAAAAGTGGAATTACACAACACCTGCTTTAGGCTATGCAGCTTATAAAAGAGGCCATGAGGTCTATTTTATTGGGGTAGGCGAATTGTCTTATGCCTCTAAAGGACATCTCTCCGTGCGTTGTAAAACGATAAAAGAACGGACTTTTAAAAGCGAAGAAACGTATTTTAAAGCTGTTCAAAAGGAAGAGTTTACAACCTTATCATCGGAAGAATTAGACGTGCTTTTCTTAAGGAACAATCCTGCTGATGAAATTAATGAACGCGATTGGGCCTATAATGCGGCCTTTATTTTTGGAGAAATTGCCATGAGAAACGGTGTTATTGTACTGAACCACCCAAGTAGTTTGGCTGGAGCTGTCAATAAAATGTACTTTCAGCATTTTCCGGAAATACTTCGTCCAAAGACTATTATTACCAGAGATCACAATGAGATCAAGGAGTTTTTCAAGGAGCAGAAACAAAAGATGATTCTAAAACCTTTACAAGGATCTGGAGGCACAAACGTCTTTATGATGGATAAGAAAAATGAACATAATTTATCCCAAACCATTGATGCCATTTGTAGAGATGGCTTTGTAATTGCACAAGAATATCTTACGGAAGCTACGGGAGGTGATACCCGTTTATTTTTAATGAATGGTGAGCCATTGCAGGTCAATGGAGCATATGCGTTGATGCAAAGAGTCAATGCTTCAGGAGACATCAGAAGCAATATTCACGCAGGAGGGAAACCTCAAAAAGTAAAAATGACGGACCAAATTATGGAATTGGCAGATATTGTGAGACCTAAACTCGTTCAAGACGGTATGTTTTTGGTAGGCATTGATATTGTTGGTTCAAAATTGATGGAGATTAATGTTTTCAGTCCGGGTGGATTAAACGTCATGGGACAAATGTACGATGCAGATTTTGCAACTCCCGTGATCGAGTCCATTGAACGTAAAGTCTATTATAAGAGCATGTATAATGACTACCTTTACAATAGTAGATTGGCAACCTTATAACTAAAAGGTTCTAGCATAAGAGTATGTCTCAATACTTATACAACCTATCTGAGAGTTGAGTATTTGAGAACCATTCTCGGACAGCTATCCAAGAGAAAAACATAAGAAAAGCCGTTTCAATTAGTTATGAGACGGCTTCATCTATATTAAAACAAGTAAAAATAAAGCAAACCTGGCACGAGATCTTAAAAATGACCCCTTGCTTTTTGAACCTAATTTCAATTAGAGTGGTTGGACAAATTAATT
The DNA here is from genome assembly GCF_016469035.1 of Gelidibacter salicanalis. Classification (GTDB taxonomy): domain Bacteria; phylum Bacteroidota; class Bacteroidia; order Flavobacteriales; family Flavobacteriaceae; genus Gelidibacter; species Gelidibacter salicanalis_A. Next base: position 61,782 of record NZ_JAEHJZ010000047.1, read on the forward strand.
TATAATAACGATTGTTTATCACTCAGTTATAATCAACTCTTTGCTCTTTTCCCGATGGCTATCGGGACTATAAGCGCAGCGGTCTTGATTCTTTATAGAACATGAATGATTTTAAAGTGTGATTTACAAAAACTTCGATTTAAGCTCCGGCGTGGGAATCATACATTCGTCCTTCTTGCCATACCATTTGTATCTGTTCTTAGCAATAAAATCATAAACCCAATTTCTGATAAATGGCGGGATAATAATGAAAATGACCATTATATTTCTTGGAAACCCCAATTGAGAAGCAATTTTTAAAGCTGCGGTCGATTTGTAGAAAATACCATTTTCTTCAGAATAGAGTAGGATGGAATCAGTTTTTGAGGTGTCTATCTTATAGTGTTCTAAAATTTCCTGGCCCACCTCACTTTGCAATGCTGTATATCTAAAAATATCCTGCTGATCGTGTTTAATGACGTATTGCACTGAAGAATTACAAAGATTGCAGACGCCATCAAAAAGGATGAGTTGTTTGTTCTTTTCTAAATTTATGGCCATGGATTTTCTTTCTCTAATAATAGTTTAATTTTATATTCGGTTGTCGGTTGTCGGTTGTCGGTTCTCAGTTTTCAGTTAGCAGTCTTCAGTTAGCAGTATTCAGTTAGTAGTTCTCACTATTTCCTAACTTCTACAATCTACAATCGTCAATCGTCAATCGTCAATCGTCATTCCTTAATCCCCTCTTCAGCCGTCCAGAAATACCAACTACTTCATCTTTTCCACCAACTCCAATTGGTCCATACTCACGCTGGTCGTAAATATTCCGTAATTGATAAAGGCCTTGTTTTTTTCAATTTTGTCAATGCTCCCTACAGCTCTACCATCTTGCAACCGGACGCGGTCTCCAACTTTAAAAAGTGGTTTCGGTTTTGGTGCTGCATCTACTTTTATTTTGGCGGCTTTCTTTTTTTGACGGATAACTTCAACCGTTTTTTCAGCCTCTTTAATGACTTTTTGTTCTTTAGATTTCTGGACCTTTTTTACTTTGGGAGAGGTTTTCTTTCGTTTCGAATTTTCAATCTGCACTAATTTGAACAACTCGTCCATCAGCTCTCGCTTTTTATTGTTGTCAAAATATTTTTCCGACAGATCATTTATCTTCTGACCCAAATAAATCAAACGTTGATTACTATCATACAATTCTTGATAGCTTTCCAGTTTCTTCTGAATTTTGAGGTTAGTCTCTTCTAGCTTTTCGGCCTCAGATTGTGTTTTTCTTTCGTTTAATTTTAAGGACTGTTCTGTTTTTTCGAGTTTGCTGCGTTCTTTCTGAAGTTTGGCTATGGTAGCGTCAAAACGCACTTTTCCGCGTTCTATTTTCTTTTTCGCCCGATTGACCAAACTGAACGGAATGCCGTTTTTTTGTGCCACTTCAAAAGTAAACGAGCTTCCCGCTTGGCCCAAAGCCAATTTAAAAATGGGCTCCAAGGTTTTTTCATCAAACATCATATTGGCGTTTTGCATAAAGGGCAACTCATTGGCCAATACTTTAAGGTTGGAGTAGTGGGTGGTAATTATCCCAAACGCTTCTCTATGGTAAAATTCTTCCAAGAAGGTTTCCGCTAAAGCACCTCCCAATTCTGGATCACTCCCGGTTCCAAATTCATCAATCAAAAAGAGCGTGTTTTTGTTGCACTTTTTCAAGAAATAATTCATCTGTTTTAAGCGGTAACTGTAGGTGCTCAGATGATTTTCTATCGATTGATTATCGCCAATATCAGTCAAAATCCGATCAAACAAACACACTTTACTGCGTTCATGAACAGGAATTAACAAGCCGCTTTGCAGCATGACCTGCAACAAGCCAACCGTTTTTAAAGTGATACTTTTACCGCCCGCATTAGGTCCTGAAATTACAATAATTCTGTTCTCAGGATGGAGCGCTATAGATTGCGAAAACGTTTTGACATTCTTCTTTTGATTCGATATATACAGCAACGGATGAATGGCGTCCCTTAAAACATAATCTTTATTATCAGTAATTTCTGGTAAAATGCCATGAATGGATGCCGCATATTTTGCTTTTGCATAGATCACATCCAATTCTGTCAAAAACAGCTGGTACGCCTTTAGCAAACTCTGAAAAGGCCTGATGTAATTAGTGAGCTGTTTTAATATTCTCGTCACTTCTTCCTGTTCATCAAACTCTAAATTATTGAGTTCCCGTGTGTATCTGAAGGTGGCTTCGGGTTCAATATAAACAATACTTCCTGTTTTGCTTCCACCTAAAATGGTGCCTTTTACTTTGCGCCTGTACATTGCTTTTACAGCCAAAACCCGTTTGTTTTCCACTACTGATTCCCTAATGTCATCTAAGTAGTCCATGCCACTGTAGGAGCTTAATGCAGATCCAAAACTTTGATTTATTTTCCCTCTGACAACATTAATATCTTGCCGGAGTCTAAAAAGTTCATCTGACGCGTTGTCCTTAACATCCCCAAAACGATCAATAACCGAATCAATCTGTGTGATGATATCTGTAGTAACCGTAATATGTGAAGCATATTCAAACAGGTTGGGATAGTACTCTTTAAACTTCTTTAAAAAGTTGATAATTTCATTGCTCACCAAAGAAATGGCTTTAATTTTTTTGAAACTGATGGTTTCCAAATACGAGTTTTCAATATTAAGAAGTTTAATCTCGTTGGTTATGGGCTCAAATCCATGCGTTGGAATGCGGTTATCGTTATCAAATGACGCTAAATAATCGTTTGTAAGTGATAACGCCGTCCACAAGGCTTCTTTTTTTGTAAACGGTGTCGTCAGTAGCGCTTTTTCTCTTCCTAAATGAGTGATGCAATGTGCCGCCATTTGCTCGAGGACGGTGTAAAATTCAATGTCTTTAAGTGTTTTCTCGTGAATGTGCATTCGCTTTTGATAGATCTTTTAATTATGTTCAAATTTAAGGAAATTTAAAGTTTTGGTATATAAATTTTACCACAACCCAAAATCACCTTATTTTTATTCCAAATGAATAGGTAAAAATGGACATCAACATACATCCCAGTTGGAAAAATCAATTACAGTCAGAGTTTGAAAAGCCTTATTTCAAAAATCTGACTGAGTTTGTAAAAGCAGAATATAACACTCATACCTGCTACCCAAAAGGAGACGCTATTTTTAATGCTTTTAATTGGTGTACGTTTGATGCCGTAAAAGTTGTTATTATAGGCCAAGATCCCTATCATGGGCCAGGACAAGCCAATGGCTTGTGTTTTTCTGTCAATGATGGTATTGCGCATCCGCCATCGCTCAGAAATATTTTTAAAGAATTGGAGTCTGATTTAGATAAGCCTTATCCTCTTTCCGGAAATTTGGAACCTTGGGCAAAACAAGGAGTATTATTGCTGAATGCAACATTAACCGTAAGAGCAGGAGCAGCAGGAAGTCATCAAAAAAAAGGATGGGAAATTTTTACGGATGCTGTGATTAAAACGGTGAGCGACCAAAAACAGGATGTTGTATTCTTATTGTGGGGCGGTTTTGCCAAACAAAAATCTAAACTTATTGACCCATCCAAACACAGCATCATTAGTTCAGGTCATCCGTCGCCATTGAGCGCCAACAGAGGGTATTGGTTTGGAAATAAAAGTTTCAGTAAAACTAACTCCCAGTTGGAGCGAGTTGATGCGCGTCCAATTGCGTGGTAATTAAAGCAGGTAATCGCTGAACCGGTTGTAATGGTTCAACAGCTATCTTCTTACTGATTTTATTACAGCTAAAAATTAGAAGTAAAAAATTTAAAGCAACTAATGCAGTTACAATTACAATAAAGATCATGAGTGTAGATTCAATTAATATCTATGATTGTACGAATTTGGTGACACAATTTATGAAATTTAGTTCTGATTGCCTCACTAAAACACAATAACTTAAAAAACATTCCCATTCAAACCTAAAAAATCATACATTCTTAACTATTTGGTGATAAGGACGTTGTTCAGAAAGAATATCCAACTTCATTAATTTCTGTTGCACTTTAGTCACCGTAGCTTCGTCCAAATGACGTTGGGACCATTCTGTTAAGGTTAACCACTCTTGTACATCCTCTAATTCTAGTGCATATCTGTTGGCAATCATACGGTCAATACTCGGGATTTCCTTAAAATCGATCGTCGTATTGTTGATGATCTCCAGAATAATCTTGACGACATTCTCATTAGCCTCCAAAAATTCATTCCTTACGGCAATTACAAAACATGGCCAAGGTGTTGGACAATTGGCTACACGTCTAAATACACCAGCGTCTACAATAGGTTTGGTCATAAACTTTTCCCACATAAAATAGTCGGCATCGCCATTACTTAAAGCTTTGACCGCACCGTCTAAATTATGTACGACTTCAAACTTAAGGTCCGTTTCTAAATTCCAACCCTTATTTTCAGCATTGATATACGCCATTAAATGGGAGCCTGAGCCATATCTACTGATTGCGCAACGCTTCCCTTTTAAATCTTCGACCGTTTTAAATTCAGAACCATCGGCAACGTGAATCCCCCATATAAGTGGTGTCTCTACAAAAACCTGTACAATTTTACTTGGGTTTCCTTCGGCAATATCCTTAACAATACCTTCCGTCAATATCACAGCCATATCAATATCGCCATTCCTCAGCGCTTCAGTCATGGCACCTGTACCGCTATGGTAATCTTGCCAACGCAAATTGATGTCTTCATCTTTGTATTCACCATCCTTAAGCGTTAAATACCACGCTAAGTTAAAATGTTCCGGTACGCCACCAATTTTTACTGTCTTCATTAAAAATGATCTGTTTTTAGCTTCCATTATAATGGTATATAAGAAAGTCTGTTGATTTTATGTATGTGTCAGCCCTGTTTTATCTACTACACCAATTTATCTAAGGTGTAGGTAATTAAATCATTGACAAGTGCTGAAGGATCTTGGCTAAATTCTCCTGTTGCTCTATTCGCAATAATGGCATTCATAGATAAGGCTTTATGACCCAAAAGCGCGGATAGTGCATATATGCCCGCTGTTTCCATTTCCATGTTTGTAATAGGCATGTTGTTGTAACTAAAGCTTGCCAATTTATCATTAAGTGCATCATCCTGCAAAGGAAGTCTTAACACCCTCCCTTGAGGTCCGTAAAACCCAACGTTAGTGGCGGTAAACCCCTTAACTGTTTTCTCAGAACTGAATTTATTAAATAGCGCCTCACTACATTTAACAATATAGGGTTTTGACTTTAAAGGACTCCAGTTGGTATGTTTAACGAGCGCTTCTGAAATAGCGTGATCCTGAATGTTGTCGTTGTGATAAAAATGCAATAAACTGTCAAAACCTGCGGCCTGATTACTGATCACAAATGTATCAATCGGAATTTCCTTTTGAATTGAACCGGAAGTGCCAATTCTTATGATTTCTAAACTAGTAAGCGTATCTTTTACTGTACGTTTTTCTAAATCGATATTGACCAAAGCATCCAATTCATTAAAGACAATATCAATATTATCGGTCCCAATTCCGGTAGAAATGACTGTGATGCGCTTGCCTTTATAAGTGCCGGTCTGCGTATGAAATTCTCTTTTTCGAGTTTGAAACTCTACCGTATCAAAATGCTCGGTAACACTATCTACACGATCCGGATCACCAACCGTTATGATGGTATTGGCCAAATGTTCTGGCCGCAAATTAAGATGATAGACACTGCCATCTGGATTTAAAATAAGTTCTGATGCTGCTATAGCCATTACGTTGTTTTTATAAGTTTATTTTCAGTCTTACTAAACTGAAAATCTAATTTTTTAACGCCTCCAAAAATCATTGGGCTCCTTAATTCTGACGAAAAATCGCGCGTTCCATCAATGGCCTGTATGCCTTTATCATTCAGCACGAGTCGCTCTTCCTGTTGATCATAGAACGGTTCAAGTAGATCAATCATACGGTTAATTTGCAAATCTCCAAAACCATAATAGCCTTGAAAATTGAGAATATAACCCAATAAATGGCGTTTAGATTTTATTTTATGATCTGAAATCATCTGTAGCGTATGCGTCTCTAAAGTAGAGAGACCCGTCTCTGAATCAGGGAAACGCTCTAAATGCGCCCTTAAACAGCTGCTCAAATAAGGAAAAGACGATTTTTGAACAATAAATGGTTTGAAAAGGTTGTGGTCCTTACCACAATACACCCGCCATAAAGAATTCATCAACTCTGTATCTTCTGCTGATAAGTTAATCCTGTCCTTAAAATGCTGCTGTAATTGATCCGGTTTTAACTCGCTCAATGCCTTTAGTTCCTTTTCTCCCTTTACGCGACCACTGCATACCAAATAGAATGGGAGCTGAATGTTTTTTTGCTTTAAAAGTGTGAGTATTGCAATGAGATTGATATGACAAAATAGATCATATTCAAACCATAAGACAATGTCTTGGAACTGCTCCGTATGGTTTAAAATATCCATTTCCCGAATGAGCTCCTCTTCATTGATCTCAATATCGTAACAGTCTTGCAAAAAGTCCTTTCTGAGGTTATAGAATTCTTGAGTGGCAATTTGCTCAGTAGTGGGGCCTTCGCAAAGCATCTCTTGCCAAGTCAAAAAATGACCTTCAAAGCGCTGCTCTTTTAAATAATCGGTCAGATTATTGCCATTGGTAATATGGAGTGTTTGAGATGCCATCATCCTCCAACACGTTTTACAGCAAACCCTTTTTCTTTTAATAATACCATAATTTTATCTCTATAATCTCCTTGAATAATAATTTTGTCATCCTTAAAACTTCCACCAACACTCAGTTTGGTTTTAAGTTCTTTAGCCAATAGTTTAAAATCTTCCGTAGCACCAGTATACCCTTCTAAAATAGTGATTGGTTTCCCTTTTCGCTTTTCATATTTGCAAAGGATGGGATCATCTTGCAACCAAATATTGGAGGTTGCTTCTTCTGGAGTTTCTTCAGCGGTATGTTCTGGGAACAACTTTTTGAGTTGGTCTTCTAAGTCCATAGGTTTTAGTCTTCAGTTTGGAATCTCTATGAATCTTAAATTCGAATCATAGCGATGGCCTGCTGGTTCTTATTTTTTGATTAATCCGAGTTCTATCAAACGTTCCGTTAAAAATTCGCCCGCCGTAATATCGTCAAACTGGTTTGGGTTATCTTCATCCACACAGCTTTCTAAAACGTCCAATTTCATTTCACTAATAGGATGCATAAAAAATGGAATCGAATAACGAGACGTTCCCCACAATTCCCGAGGCGGATTGACCACACGGTGAATAGTTGATTTCAGTTTGTTATTGGTATGTCTTGAGAGCATATCGCCAACATTAATCATCAATTCATCAGGTTCTGCAATAGCATCAAGCCATTCACCTTTATGATTTTGAACTTGCAAGCCACGACCTTGTGCGCCCATTAACAGCGTAATCAAATTAATATCGCCATGGGCTGCAGCACGAACGGCATCTTTAGGCTCTTCATGAATTGGCGGATAATGGATAGGTCTTAAAATGGAATTTCCATTATGGATGTAATTATCAAAGTACGTCTCTTCTAAATTTAAATGCAACGCTAACGCTCTAAGCACATATTTAGCAGTTTTTTCAAGCATGGCGTAGGCTTCCTTACCAACTTCATTAAATCTAGGCAATTCCGTAACATAAACATTTTCAGGATATTCTTTAGCACGCACAGGGTCATCATCAACATACTGTCCAAAATGCCAGAACTCTTTTAAATCGCCCTGCTTTTGACCTTTCGCACTTTCCTTTCCAAAAGACACATATCCACGCTGACCGCCAATACCGGGGATCTCATAGTTTTGTTTGACCTCTGTTGGCAATGAAAAGAAATTCTTAATCTCTCCATAGAGATCATCCACCAATGCATCGTCTAAAAAATGACCTTTAAGCGCTACAAAACCTATTTCTTCATAGGCCTTTCCAATCTCGTCAATAAACTTCTGTTTCCTTACGGGATCTCCGGAGACAAAATCCTGAAGGTTTACACTTGGTATCACATTCATTGCTATATATTTTTAGATTTAACTGCTTATCACAAAAGTAACGAAAATACTGTAAAAGGTAGTCGCTTTATTACGCTAAAAAAACAAGGGTTTAGAGTCATTCTCTTGATTTTTATTTACATTTGAGATTTAAAACGCTAACCTTATGTTGTCATCTACCAAAAGCGCGATTCATTACGATAAAAAGAATCTCGATAACGAAACATTGCTCGAGCTATACAAGCGTATGCTCAAGCCGAGATTGATAGAAGAAAAGATGTTGATTCTACTGCGTCAGGGCAAAGTTTCAAAATGGTTTTCAGGTATTGGCCAAGAAGCTATTTCAGTTGGGGTCACTATGGCGTTACAATCCAAAGAATATATCTTACCAATGCACCGCAATTTGGGCGTCTTCACCACACGTGACATACCGCTACACCGACTTTTCAGTCAGTGGCAAGGCAAAGCAAATGGGTTTACTAAAGGGCGGGATCGCTCGTTTCATTTTGGCACCCAAGAGTATCATATTGTGGGAATGATTTCACATTTAGGCCCGCAGTTGGGGGTAGCAGACGGTATTGCACTGGCGAGCAAACTTAAAAAAACAAATCAAGTCACCGCTGTATTTACAGGAGAAGGGGGCACTAGTGAAGGCGATTTCCACGAAGCTTTAAACGTGGCTGCTGTTTGGCAGTTACCAGTCATATTTTGTATTGAAAACAATGGCTACGGCTTATCAACACCTACAAGTGAGCAATATTTATGTAAAGATTTGGCCGACAAAGGAAAAGGCTATGGTATTGATTCTTTTATTTTAGATGGGAACAATATTCTTGAAGTTTATAGTAAAGTCTTAAAATTGGCTGAAAGCGTCAGGAACCGTCCGCGTCCTATTTTAATCGAATTTAAGACCTTTAGAATGCGCGGTCATGAAGAAGCCAGTGGCACCAAATATGTTCCGGAAGCATTGATGAAGGAATGGGAAGGTAAAGATCCTATCAATAACTTCAGAAATTACCTCCTTAATTTAGGTCTTTTAACTACTGCTCTAGACGACCAATTACAAAGCACCATCAAAGTTGAAATTGATGACGCCTTAAAAACGGCAGGAGCAGAGGAGTCCATAATAGCAGATGAAAGCGTTGAGTTAAATGACGTGTACGCCCCTTTTGAATATCAGCATATTGACTCACAATCAAAAGGAGAGGATATTCGTTTTATTGATGCCATTTCACAAGGCTTAAGACAAAGCATGCAACGCCATAAAGATCTCGTTATTATGGGGCAGGACATCGCAGAATACGGTGGTGCTTTTAAAATTACAGAAGGTTTTGTAGCCGAATTTGGCAAGGACCGCGTCCGTAATACCCCTATTTGTGAATCGGCCATTGTAGAGACAGCGATGGGACTTTCTATTGCCGGAACGAAAGCCGTTGTAGAAATGCAATTTGCTGATTTTGTGAGTTCAGGATTTAATCCGATTGTCAACTATTTGGCAAAATCCCATTACCGTTGGAATGAAAATGCTGATGTGGTGATTAGAATGCCGTGTGGCGCGGGTGTAGCTGCCGGACCTTTCCACTCGCAGACCAATGAGGCTTGGTTTACCAAAACGCCAGGACTGAAAGTGGTGTATCCTGCATTTCCTTATGATGCCAAAGGCTTATTGGCCACGGCCATCAACGACCCGAATCCGGTGTTGTTCTTTGAACATAAAGCGTTGTACAGAAGTATTCGTCAGGAAGTACCAGCCGACTATTTTACCATTCCATTTGGCAAAGCAGCGCTTTTAAAGGAAGGCAGTGCTGTTACTATTATTACTTATGGTGCGGCCGTACATTGGGCTTTGGATACTTTAGCTAAAAATGAAGATATTGAAGCAGACCTTATCGATTTAAGAACACTGCAACCTTTGGATACCGAAACCATATTCAGCTCCGTTAAGAAAACCGGACGTGCGATCATCCTTCAAGAAGACTCTATGTTTGGTGGCATTGCAAGTGATTTAAGCGCCATGATCATGGAAAACTGTTTTGAATATTTAGATGCCCCAGTCAAGCGTGTGGCCAGTATGGAAACCCCAATTCCGTTTATCAACCAACTGGAAGATCAATATTTGGCAAAAGGTAAATTTGAAAACGCATTGAGAGCCGTTTTGGCCTATTGATCTCAAACCTCATATAAATGATAGTGTGTTGACAACACTACTTTAAATTATGCCACTGTTCATGCCGTTGTTGGTGTTTTCCACCAACAACTCATTCTGTAACTCAATTATACCGCCGTTGATGTTTTTTCCGTGCCGCTGTTGATGTTTTTTCCGTGCCGCTGTTGGTGTTTTCCACCAACAGCTGGATGTAAATTAGATGAACTTCATAAACGGGAGGAAATCCTTATGCCGCCGTTGGTGTTTTCCACCAACGGCCCATCCTATAAACCAAATTAGCTTTACTCTCCATTTTTTTCCTTAACTTAGAAAGATTAATCTCACATTTAAAAACAAGACATATGAGCGACGTAAAAATATATTCTGGAAGTTCACAGGTAAGGATCATGGAAATTAAAAACATTTTGGAGAATGAAAACATTGACTATCAAGAATTGAACAAGTCAGATTCATCCTATCCTGGCATCTATGGAGACATAGAAATCTATGTAGCTGAAGCCGATGCTGAAAAAGCACAGCTAATTTTGGCCAGTAGCAAATCCTAACACAACATTGCTTATAAACGCAAAAAGTCCGCTATATGCGGACTTTTTTAATATCAATTATTGAGATTTAGCTTTGCTGAGTACTTTTAGCAAAGGCCTGTACCTCATCTAATACACGTAATAAGTTGCCACTCCAGAGCAATCCAATTTGTTCTTCAGTATAGCCGCGTTTTACAAGTTCCAAAGTCACATTAAATGTTTCTGACGCATCATTCCACCCGTCAATACCGCCACCGCCATCAAAATCGCTACTAATTCCCACGTGCTCAATTCCAATTTTATTCACCATATAATCAATATGATCTACGAAATCTGCAACACTAACGCCTTGTGGTGCCTTATTCATGCCCTTCATTTTAGCGTCTACTATTGGTCTTACTTTCTCTAAAACTGAATAGTATGCCTCACGTTCTTCTGCTGACAACTCTTTAAGATCACTGCGTTCCAAATAGGCGACATTCATAGAATCCATCACTTTTAAACCCACTTCTTTTTGAAATGCAGAATAAGCTTCAGCCTTTTCAGTATTTAAATAGGCCGCAAAGGCAACAGTTTGTACCACGCCACCATTTTCTTTTAACCACTCTAATTGTTCATCGTCTAAATTTCTGCTATGGTCACACAAGGCTCTTGCTGAGGAATGTGAAGCTATAATTGGAGCCTCCGACAGCTCAATCATGGCTTTCATCGCTTCCTTGCTTGGGTGGGACACATCTATCATCATCCCTAAACGGTTCATTTCTTTAATAACTTTCTTACCTAAATCGCTCAGCCCATTATGCAACCAGATGGAATCCGCTTCACCAGTATTACTATCACTCAACTGACTATGACCATTGTGCGACAACGACATGTAACGTCCGCCCAAATCATAAAATTTCTTCACATTTGAAATGTCTTTTCCTACAGGATAGCCATTTTCAATCCCGATCATTGCCACTTTTTTACCGGATTTGACAATACGTCTCACATCATCTGAAGTTACGGCCAACTCGATCTCTTCTGGCGCAATATCATCTACCAATTTATGGATGGCATTAAATTTCCCCATGGCCGTTTCGTGAGCCTTTTTAAAACCTGCATCCGTCAATTCTTCCTGTCCGGTATATACGATAAACCACGCAACGTCCAAGCCGCCTTGAGTCATTTTTGGCAACGTGACTTGCGAGTCCAAATCTTGGGTATAGTTGGTGTCGTCCGTAAAATTGGCAACGTTAAAGTCGCAGTGCGTGTCTAAAGTAATCACACGGTCATGGATGCCCTTTGCACGTTCTATAAGCGCGATAGAATCTTGTTTTGCGTCAGGTGCTGCATTTTTTTTATTGTTGTCTTTACAGCTCATAAAAAGCGTGATTAAACTTAAAGAAAGAATAGTTTTTTTCATGGATGTCTATAATATTTTTGTGATGTGACAAGTTACAAAAAGGAATTAATGTTTCTTTAAGTTGTATATTTATTTCATGCAAATACGTGTTTTAATGATATTCTTTATAGTGATGGGTTGTGCAAAAGCAAAAAAGGACCAGCCAGAAGAGATTTGGAATTCGGTTACCGTGGTGGCTAGCGCTTATAATTCGACACCCGCTCAAACCAGTAGTAATCCACAAATTACAGCTTTTGGCGACAGTTTAAAACCGGGTAAAAAATATATTGCCGTTTCGCGCGATTTGTTGCGCAAAGGTCTAAAGCACAATACGCCGGTAATTATTGAAGGATTTGAGGGTGTTTATCTGGTAAAGGATAAAATGCATCGGAAATGGCGCAATCATATTGATATTTATATGGGGAATGATCTTGAGGCAGCAAAACAATGGGGCAGACGAAAGGTTTGTATCGATTATAGGATATCAAATGTTGATAGTCAGTAGTTCCGGATTAATTGCTATAAACTCATCTTTCACCAAAAGCGAAGCGTCATTCAAAAGAAATAAATCGCAAAAAAACTGTCACTTTGTTCGTCTTTAGATGGTTACAATGTCAAAATGTCTGTTTTTTCTCCTACAATCTTTGTAATCCTTGTTAACATCACTTTGGTATCGATTTTGAACTACACTTGTCGAAAATGAAGTTTAACTTAAAATTTGATGAACCATGAGTAGTTTAGCAACAATGCCAAAAGACAGCAATGACGTTTCTACACAGAGAAACACCTCGCCAAGTTTTTCATCTTGGGTAGACAATTTATTGGAAAATGGAATGGGAACCGGTTTCTTATCCAATTTCAATGCAGGCATGACACTTCCGGCGGTAAATATTAAAGAAAATGCTGAGGAGTACTTTTTGGAAATCGCGGTTCCTGGAATGAAGAAATCCGATTTTAATATTGATGTCGACAATAAAGTCCTTTCCATTTCTTCAGAAAGCAAAGAAGAGAAGGAAGTGAAAGAAGAAAACTATACACGACGCGAGTTTGGCTATGCGTCATTTAAAAGAACCTTTACCTTGCCAGACACGGTTGAGTCTGATAAAATCAGTGCCACGTATAAAGAAGGTATTTTATCAGTGCATTTGCCGAAAAAAGAAGAGGCCAAAGAAAAACCTGCCAAACGCATCAGTGTTTCTTAACATTGACCGTAAAAATCAGAAAAGAGAAACTGAAAGGTTTCTCTTTTTTTTATGGCTTCAATGCCTTGCCATGCCAATGTTGCCCTTGATTATCTATCAGAAAGACACGCCACTAGCACAGCTCTATTTCAAAAATCTTTTCAACAATCATTCTCTATAACTCTTATAATGTCTTAATTTTGTGGAAATTTTCTCCGAAGGCCCTTTTTTATGTTACAAACGTCAGAGCATTTTAACGAAACCAAAACCAGGAAAAATCTTTACGATTATCAGCTTGCTGATCTCAATAAGATTTTCGAGGTGTTGGAAACGTCTGCAGACAATTTTAATTTATTGTACCAACTTCCAACAGGAGGAGGGAAGACGGTTATTTTCTCTGAAATTGTAAGACGCTATATCGCACATCACAATAAGAAAGTTGTCATTTTGACGCATCGGATTGAGCTTTGCAAGCAAACTTCTAAAATGTTGACCAATTTTGATGTTCATAATAAGATCATCAACAGCAAGGTCAAAGAGCTTCCAGATCAAGATCAGTACCAGTGTTTTGTGGCCATGGTAGAAACCCTAAACAACCGCCTTAACGACAAAAAATTGCGTTTGGAAGACATTGGGTTGGTCATTATTGATGAAGCACACTACAACTCCTTTCGAAAACTTTTTAAATTTTTTGAAAACTGTTTTATCCTGGGGGTCACGGCCACGCCTCTGAGTTCCAATATCAAATTGCCAATGAAGGATAACTACCAAAAACTGATTGTTGGTGATGACATTTCTACCTTAATAAAAAATGGGTTTTTGGCAAATGCAGAGCTGTACAATTTTGATGTAGAATTGAATACTTTAAAAATTGGAATCAATGGCGATTATACCGTGAAATCGTCAGAAGCGCTCTATACCAATTCGCACATGTTGAGCAAACTTATTTTTGCTTACGAAGAAATGTCTAAAGGAAAAAAAACGCTGATTTTCAACAATGGCATCCAGACCTCAAAAGAAGTGTGCTATTCTTTTCAGCGTGCGGGTTATAACGTTAGGCACTTAGACAATACCTGTAGCAAACAAGAGCGAAAAGACATATTAAAATGGTTCAAAAACACCCCGGATGGTATCCTGACCTCCGTTAGTATTTTAACCACCGGATTTGATGAGCCCACCGTAGAGTCCGTCATCTTAAATAGGGCAACCCGCTCATTGACCTTGTTTTTTCAAATGATTGGTCGTGGGTCTCGTATTCTTGCCGATAAAAAGTTGTTTACCGTGTTGGACTTAGGTAATAATGCTGTTCGTTTTGGCCCATGGGATCAAGCTGTAGATTGGCAACATATTTTTAAATATCCTGACCTTTATCTCGAAAACCTCCGGAATGATGAAGATATTGAACGCGATTTTGTATACGTCATGCCTGACTCAATTAGAGAACGTTTTAGCAATACTGAAAGCATAGAGTTTGACGTGAAGGACGCTTATGAAAAAGCTATTGCAGATGGTCAAAAATCCATTACCGCCATTGAACGTTCCATAGAACAACATTCCCAGATGATCATTGCCAATGTAGATACCATCTTTGATGCCCGCGATTTGATCAAGTATTTGCATGATGATATTTCTTACCGGATTAAACAATATTCCTATTGTATGATGAACAGTACCAAAAATTACAAAGATTGGCTGATGGAGGAATATATCAGAAAGCTAAGGTTAAGCTTTAATGGCAAGTTTTAACGTTTCCTTTAAAATTAGAGTCAGAATTAATCGTTAGTTTCGCTAATAGGTACAGTTATTGATTAGAGTATCTGAAACAGTTTTTAAACGTATGGCATCCTATAAATACAAGCTTTTAGGCATTTTATTTCTCGTTGCAATTGTTCAAGTGAAGGCTCAAGAATTCCCTATCAAGAGCATTCCTATTCCCGCCGTAGAAAAAAAGGACGAGAAAAAAGCACCGGCACCTACGCCAGTCAAAATTGAACCGGTTAAGAAGGAGGAAGCGGCTCCCGTAGAAACCCCACTCACCATCAAAAAACAAGAAAAGGAATTTTCAATGTTTGACGATAGCAACTTGAGAGATCCGGGCGAAATTTTTGATAAAAAATGGAATAGTATGGCTGTTGAACAAGGTTTTAGAATGGAAACCATGGAAGATCAGTTTTTGGGCAATTTCAGAATGACCGGAAAAAAGGCCAATATTAGATGTAGAGACCACGAGTATCCTGATGGAGACCGCGTTCGTGTGTTTGTTAACGGCATTGTTTTTATACCCAATCTTTTGCTGACAGGCAGTTACAAGAGTTTTGATGTGCCTTTGGTAGAAGGCATCAATAAAATTGAATTTGTGGCACTTAATCAGGGGGAGTCTGGTCCTAACACAGCAGAATTTCAGGTCTACGATGACAATGGGGTGGAAGTTTCTTCCAAAAAATGGAATCTTCTCACGGGGGTCACCGCCAGTATTATTCTCATTAAAGAAGACTAGTAATGAACAACGTCGACCCAAGGGTACGAGGTANNAAGGATCCCGCTAAAAAGCGGGATTAGTTCAACTAACAATTTTTAATTCATTGCTTCGCAACTTTTAAAAATTGAGTTTCACTAATTTAAAATAACGGAAAGAATGGCGCTTTAGCAATGATGTGAAACCCTAAGGCTTTTGCTTTATTCTGTAACTCCGTAACGTGTACCACCTGATCCGTATGTACGGTAAAATCGAAAGGAGAATCATCTTCAAAAATAACTTTAGTAACCCCATCAATTTCCATAATAGCGGCTTCTAAACGAGATTTTTCAGAGGGGTCATCAGCATCAGATGTAAATTTCTTACCGTAATTGCCTGGTATTATATTTTCAGTGATAAAAGTCATTTTAGTGGAATTATTTTATAAGTTCAATAATTAAATTTAGATAAATAATTACACTTCACCTAACAAGATGTGTTGTTTATAAATGCTCAAATGCACATTTAAGTCTAACCTCTTAATTTAAAGAATTTTGCAAGTATTATAAAAAATTTCATCAGTGTCCGGTAAAACAGGTGAAAAGTTTGCAAACCCCCTTAAAGCATGATCTGGTTCGAGAACTTANNTGACACCTTGTTTTTGAAACCGATTTCACTTAGAATGATTGGGCAAATTTGATTTATAATAACGACTGTTTATCAGTTAGTTACACTCCTTTAGCTGTCGCTGTGGATCAGGGTTTTTAACATATGTAATTCAAAAGGCACCGCGTGAATAGTAAACGGAGATTGTATGAAAAGATAAATGCATATTTGCGAATTGGCATGTGACTTCTGTTCACTGACTAATCTGATTTTTGAGACTAAAATCGGTTCGTCCAAATTGTGCTAAGACCTTAAGAGATACAATTGCACCCTACAAACACAAAGAATAACCCCATTACAGATGGTATTTGAAATCAAAATCTTATATTTGTAAGGTATATAGATATTTAGAGACTTATAACTCTAATTTATTTACATACTTTGTAATCACTAGATCACTCTTTAGACATTCAATTTCCAAAAATTGCCTTTCCTACAGTATTGATTGGTATTATAAGCATAACCCTTAAAACATATTTAAAAAAAAGAATGGCTAAGTCGCAACAGACCTTTAACAAAATTGAAAAAGAAAAAGCACGTGCTAAAAAACGTGAAGATAAAAGAAAGAAAAAAGAAGCCCGTAAAGCGGAAGGTGGAACTGATGGTATCCAATTTGCTTACGTAGATGCTCACGGCAATTTAACAGATACGCCCCCAAATCCTGCAGACAAGATTAAAGTGGAAGCTGAGGATATTGTCTTAGGTGTCCCTAAAAAAGAAGAAGGCGAAGAAGAAGATCCAATAAGACAAGGAAAAGTGTCTTTCTACGACAGTTCTAAGGGCTTCGGATTTATCATTGACCTCGAAAATAACGAAAAGTATTTCTGTCACGTTAGCGGACTCTTAGATGATATCGCTGAGAATGATAAAGTAACTTTTGAATTGGAACGCGGAATGAAAGGGATGAACGCTGTTAGAGTAAAGCGCGTTTAATCTACTTTCAATTCATCCAATTTAATAACCTCACCTGGTGCCATTCTGTTTAAATGAATGGTACCTATACGTATACGCACCAATCTCAGGGTAGGAAAACCAACTGCAGAAGTCATTTTGCGCACTTGTCTAAATTTTCCTTCGTTTATTGTAATCGATAGCCATGAGGTTGGGCCATGACGTGCATCCCTTATTTTTTTAGACCGTTCTGAAAAATCGGGCGGAGTCTCCAATTGGAACACTTTACAGGGTTTTGTATCATATTTGATGCCTTTAAATCCGATGTTGACACTCCCTTGAAGTTCTGCAATAGCTGCCGCCGTAATGGCGCCATCTACCTGCACATAATACTCCTTTTCTATGTGAGTACTGCAAATTTCATTGCTCAAAAATCCATCCGTGGTGAGTAGAAGCAGACCCTCTGAATTTTTATCCAAACGACCTATAGGCATTACGCCTGGTTGAAAATCATGTAGAGTACCCAAGAACTTTTTATTACGTTCATGTTTGGCATTACTCATAAACTGACTCAGGTATCCAAAAGGTTTATGGAGTATATAATGTACGTGTTCTTTTGGTTTAGACAGATCCATTTAAAATACTATATACCAATTCTTTACTCATTGTTTTGCCTTCTGATTTCTTTCTGACATCGTCAAAAGTAAACCTGAAATCGCAACCCGATTTATAAGCGCTACAGCCATAAGCGGTCTTTCCTTTTATCACCGTTCCTTTTTTGCATTTAGGACAGGTAAGCGTATCTGGAAGCTCTTTTTTAACCGATTTTTTGGGTTCTAATACTAATTGAAAGTGTTCATCAAATCGGACAAGCCCTTCCAATTCTCCGGTCTCGGTTTTAAATCCTTTTAAGTTGACGGTGGAGCCCTTTTGAAGTAATCTGATGTATTGTTTTTCTGAAATCTTTTTGTCCTTAAACTTAAAAGGCAACACAAAACGACAGCCATTTTTAAAATCGCTACACCCGTAAGCCGATTTTCCTGTAATTAAATAGCCTTGTTTACATTTCGGGCAGCGCTCTGAAGTGATGCCTGCCTTCTTTTTTACTTCCTTTTTGGCAATTGCTTTTTGGGCGACTTTGGTATGGGAAATATTCGCACGATTGGTTTCGCTGCGCACTTCATACACCAAGGCATCGACCATTTTTTTCATATTGGCAATAAACTGGGCCGCACTATAGGTGCCTTTTTCAATGTCCTTTAACTGTTTTTCCCACATACCGGTCAATTCGGCCGATTTCAACAATTCATTTTGAATGGTGTCAATCAATTGAATGCCAATTTGGGTGGGCAATACTTGTTTTTTGTTCCGCTCAATATACTTGCGCTTAAAGAGCGTTTCTATAATATTGGCACGTGTTGATGGACGGCCAATCCCGTTCTCCTTCATCAGTTCGCGCATTTCATCATCATCTACCTGTTTTCCAGCGGTTTCCATAGCCCGTAGGAGGGAAGCCTCTGTAAATTGATTGGGCGGTTTGGTCTGTTTTTCTAAGAATGAAGGCTCGTGTGAGCCTTTTTCACCTTTCACAAAACTCGGTAAAAGATTTTCTTTAGAGCTGCCACTGTTTGAACCAGAAGCACTTTCAAAAACAACACGCCAGCCTTTGCTTAAAATCTCTTTTCCGGTAGCTTTAAAATTAACGTCTGCCGCTTTGCCAATGACAGTGGTGTTAGACACGGTAGAATCATCATAAAATACAGCGATAAACCGTCTGGTAATAATGTCGTACACTTGCTGTTGATTGTATTGCAAATGACTTTCAACACCCGTGGGAATGATGGCATGGTGATCTGTAACTTTTTTGTCGTTAAATACTTTGGGTGACTTTTTAATCTTTGCCCCCAAAAGTGGTACTGTCAACGGGGCATATTTAGAAAGGTTTTTTAATATTCCAGGAACTTTAGGATAAATATCGTTGGGTAAAAACGTAGTATCAACCCTTGGATAGGTAACGACTTTTTGTTCATATAATTTTTGAACAATCTTTAAGGTTTCATCGGCCGAAAAGCCAAATTTAGTATTGCAATACACCTGTAATCCGGTAAGATCAAACAGTTTTGGTGCGTAATCCTTACCTTTTTTCTTGGTAATAGACACAATCTCAAATTCATGTTCTTTTACTTTGTTCGCCAGTATTTCACCATCTTCCATTTTGGTAAACCGACCTTCTTCATAACTGAATAATGTATTGCGATATAAAGTTTGCAACTCCCAATAGGGTTGTGGCACAAAATTTTCAATCTCCTTAAACCGATTGACTACCATGGCCAACGTAGGTGTTTGCACACGGCCAACAGACAATACTTGCTTGTACCCACCGTGTTTTAAGGTGTATAAACGCGTAGCGTTCATCCCCAATAACCAGTCGCCGATAGCTCTCGAAAAGCCTGCATAAAAGAGATTGTCATACTGTTCAGAGGGTTTCAAATTCTCAAAGCCTTCTTTAATGGCTTCTGAAGTCAACGACGAAATCCACAAACGCTGCACCTTGCCTTTATAATTGGCCTGGTCCAACACCCAACGCTGAATCAGTTCTCCTTCTTGGCCCGCATCCCCACAATTAATCACCACATCAGCACTGTCAAACAATTTTTTGACAATTTTAAATTGCTTCTGAATGCCCGAATTAGAAACCACTTTGGTTTTAAACTTTTCGGGCAGCATGGGTAAATTATTCAAATCCCAACTTTTCCAATGCGGTTTGTAATCATTGGGTTCCATCAAGGTACATAAATGTCCAAACGTATAAGTTACTGCATACCCATTACCCTCATAGTAACCATCATGTTTACTATTGGCTCCTAAAATAGCGGCAATTTCTCGTGCTACACTTGGTTTTTCGGCAATACAGACTTTCAAAATAGGGGTTTCATGTTTAATTAATGGTGCTGAATTTTAGGGCTGAAAAACACGTAAACAAAGCTGACCAACTGCAATTCTAAATAGGCATACGTCATATAATTCCAGGTCTAAAATTGTGTGTGCAAAGTAAAACTTTTTGAGGACATCTGCCAAGTAATATGATGAAACCACAATGTATTTGGAGATGAAACGGTTACAGAAATCACCACCAGACCACAAAGAATTTTTTAAGGGTGGTTCCAACTTTTAACCAGCATAAAGGTGACCGTTCTTCATCGAGCCAACGCGTAACTTTACCGTTAAACCCGTCATAATTCATCCATTCTACAGTGTCATCAGCTGCCATGATCCAATCCCGTTTTTCAGGGATGTAAAATTGTGCAGCTTTAAATTGGTGGAGGTCATCTCGCTTTACATAAAATCCTTCCACACATGCCGCGTTCAATTGATCAAATGCTTGTCCGGTAAAGTTTAAAGGCAAAAACAACTGCGCCTTAAATAACACCTGCTGCTTTATGTTGGCCACGGTAATGCCTAAATGTTTCAGCACCGGTTGGGTTTTTGGATGATAGAGCAGGGGCAACTGCTTTTCTTTGAGCTTGGTTAATTTTTGCAGCAAGGTGTCCTTTCTATTCGGGCCGATCCAAGGGGTGAGTTCCGTGGCAGCTTCATGGGGATCATACAGATAAAATTTATAGATAATTTCCAAATGAACCGGACCAGCTTCGGTCAAAAGAAGCGCGTCCATTTCGCCTATCGTCAATTTGCCATCCTGTATTTGAATATTTTCTGCTAAAATAGTACACGATGGATCTGCTGCCAATTGATGGGACACAAAGCGCTCTATCATTTTTCCTAGTCTGAGATGCGCAACAGAGGTATCTGTAAAGTGTTGAAAAGATAGTGTTTTAAGCGTATAGGGTTCTAAACCGAATACCACATCATTCCATAATGTTGATGTGCTCAAATACCCTTCAAAATTCCGTTGTAAATTGTCTATATCCATGATTATCTGTCGCAAAATACAAATATCTTTTTGACTAAAAATTGCAATACCCCTCTAATACACTTACCTTTGTATCTTCTCATTAATCCAAACGCCTAAGCAACATCACGAATGTCTGTAAAAACCCTTTCAGAAAATTTAGAACGTCAAACCGGAAAAGATTTATATAATTACCAGAAAAAAGCCATAGACAAGGTTTTTAAAGCTTTTGATGAAGCTCCTGAAGATTATCATTTACTTTACCAATTGCCAACTGGGGGTGGAAAAACGGTCATTTTTTCTGAATTTGTAAGACAGTACCTGAAAAATCACGATAAAAAAGTAGTGATTTTAACCCACCGTATTGAGTTGCTGAAACAGACCTCAAGAATGTTGACGGAATTTAATGTCAGCAACAAAGTTGTGGACAGTAAGGCCAATCTGGATGATCAGGCAAACTATAGCTGTTTTGTAGCGATGGTGGAAACTTTGAACAACAGGCTCCAAGAAGAGATGTTGGACATTTCAGATGTTGGGTTGGTCATTATTGATGAGGCACATTACAACTCCTTCACCAAGCTCTTTAAATACTTCGAAAAATCTTTTATTCTTGGTGTGACGGCCACTCCGTTGAGTTCTAATAAGGATTTGCCAATGAAGGATAATTATAATGAATTGATTACGGGTGAAACCATTGAAGCCTTGATTGAAAATCAGTTCCTATCGCCAGCAGAAACCTACCAATATAATGTGGGATTGACTTCTTTGGAAGTTGGATCTAACGGCGATTACACCGTAAAGTCTTCTGAAGATCTCTATACCAATACAGACATGTTAAGAAAAGTGGTGTATGCTTATGAGCAACATTCCTTAAATAAGAAAACATTGATTTTCAACAATGGGATCAACACCTCCCTGCACGTCTATGATACCTTTAAAAGAGCGGGCTATACCATTGCACATTTAGACAATACCGCCACCAAAAAAGAACGTAAAGCCATTTTAAAGTGGTTTAAGGAGACTCCGAATGCCATTTTATCTTCAGTAAGTATTTTAACTACCGGTTTTGATGAGCCTTCTGTAGATACAATTATTCTGAACAGGGCGACGAAATCTTTAGCCTTATACTATCAAATGGTAGGACGTGGATCTCGGATTTATGAAGATAAAGAGGTGTTTAAGATTATCGATTTAGGTAATAATATGCACCGTTTTGGACCTTGGGGTGCTGATATTGATTGGCAGAGAATTTTCGGATCTCCCAACTATTATTTGGACAGTATTATCAATGATGATGACCTTGAGTCCAATTTTAGATATGAAATGCCCGACGCCATCCGGAAAGAATTCGCCAATTCTGAGGAGGTGTATTTTGATATCAAACAAGCCTATATTGATTCCGTTAATAATGGCGATTCGTCAAAAGTTCTGTTAGAGCAATCTATTGCCCACCACACTAAAATATGTGTTGAAAATAGTGAAGATGTTTATGATGCTTTGGCGCTCATGAAATTGTTGGAAGACGACATCAATCACCGGTTGGAACGGTACACCCAATGCATCAGTAAGAGTACCTTCAATTTTGTAAAATGGCTGAATGATGATTACCGTATGAAATTACGTGCCTACATCAGAGAAAATTTTGATACTGTTTTTGAAGACATACACGGACACCCGCCAGAAGAATAAGCTACTAATTCCTCTTAAATTTTAATACTTTACATTTTCCTTTATCCAAGTCAGAATTGGATCGGGTCAACATTCTATGCAATTCGGCAAAGGCGCTCCGCAAGATCGCTTTACCTTAGAAGTATCGCTCTTGAACTTCAAGACGGCTATTGCCAATTGGCAATACAATGATACTAACAATTAAAGATTAGACAGATGAAAATAGGAGTTATAGGAAGTGGAAATATTGGTGGAAATCTAGGAAAACATTGGGCAAAAGCAGGGCATGAAGTCCTTTTTAGTTCCCGTCATCCGGAAGAATTAAATGATTTGGTAAGAGATAGTGGCGGTAATGCCACGGCGGTAAGCGTTGAGAAAGCGTTTGAGGCCAATGCTGATGTCTACCTTTTAGCAGTACCTTTTAAAGCCATTGACGAATTGGCAGAATTATATGCCGGCGAATACGGCAACCGTGTCATCATTGATGCCACAAACCCATATCCTGAACGCGATGGAGCCATAGCCCAGGAAGTAAGGGATAGCAATAGAAATGCTTCAGAATATACCGCCATGAAATTTGGTACGGCAAGAACGGCCAAAGCTTTTAACACCATTAAGGCGGAGCACCTAAAAACGAAAGCATGGCGTGATCAGGACAGGATGGCTGTTCCTTTTGCGGCCCAAGATGAAGATAGCAAGCGCGTGACCCAACAACTCATTGAAGACATTGGTTTTGATGCGGTGTATGTTGGCGATTTGAGCAAAACCAAAATCATGGATCCCGAACAGAAAATTTATGGAAAATCTGTGAATCGGGCAGAACTCGAATCGATGATGTAAGCGCCATTACAATACATGAAAAGGACCCTAATTCGTAACCGGATGGGGTCTTTTTTGGTTTTATAAAGATGTTTTCGCTGAGCATAAGCTCAGTTTAAAACTTATCTCTATATTTATAAAACCTTAACACATATAACAGCAATGAAGAAATTATGTCTTTTGGCTCTTCTCTTTGGAGGCCTACTACATCCGCTAAACACACATGCCCAATCTACTAAAAACAAGAAAAAATCAAAAAATCAGGTAGCTGCACCCGCACCCGAAAAAAAGAAAGAGGAGGCTATAAAACCTTATGATAAGGTCATTACCAAAGATGCAATTACTGATGAAGGCCTATTTAAAATCCACAAAATAAAAGACAGCTATTACTTTGAGATTCAGGACAGCTTGCTCAATAAGGATATGTTGTTGGTCAGCCGCATGGCAAAATTGCCCTCAAATCTGGGAGGTGGTTACGTCAATGCCGGTTCGAAGGCCAATGAGCAATTGATCAGTTGGGAGCGGTTTCAGGACAAAATCTTGATCAAAGTAAAATCCTATAATGCGGTGGCAAACGATAGTCTGCCGATTAACATTTCAGTAAAGGCCAATAACTATGAACCCACCTTATACGCTTTTGATATTGCAGCGTTTAGCAAAGATTCTTCTGCAGTGGTTATTGATGTGACCAAATTTTACAGCACCGATGTGAAAGCCATTAGTGGTCTGTCAGCCAGCTTACGTGAAACCTATAAGGTGCGTAACTTAGACGATTCCAGAAGTTTTATCACCTCGGCAAAAAGTTTTCCGTTGAATATTGAAATCGTTCAGGACTTTAGCTATAATGCTTCAAAACCGCCAATGCTTCCTGAAACGGAGACCATCAGCCTACAGATGAACCAATCCATGGTATTGCTCCCAACTACCCCAATGCAACCCCGTCTTGCCGATCCGCGGGTAGGATTTTTTACAGTGAGCCAATATGATTATAGCAGTGAAGCTTTAAAATCTGATGAAAAAACATTTATCCGTCGCTGGCGATTGGAACCTAAAGATCGTGCCGCATATAATAGGGGAGAGTTGGTAGAGCCTATCAAACCAATTATATACTATCTAGATCCTGCCACACCTGAAAAACTCCGTAAATACATTAAACAGGGTATTGAAGAATGGCAAAAACCATTTGAAACCGCAGGCTTTAAAAATGCCATTATTGCGAAAGATCCGCCAACTTATGAGGAAGATCCGGAATTTAGCGCTGAAGATATCCGATATTCCGTAGTGCGTTATGTAGCTAGTACTACAAGGAATGCTGTAGGACCAAGTGTGTCTGATCCGCGTACCGGAGAAATTATTGAAAGTGATATTATTTGGTACCACAATCATTTGCGGTCCTATAGAAATCGTTACATGTTGGAGACTGGAGCCGCCAATCCGTCCGCACGTACTTTAGATACCAGCGATGAAGAAATAGGCAAAATGATGCGTATGGTCATTGCCCATGAAGTGGGTCACGCCTTAGGGTTTCCTCATAATATGGCTGCCAGTCATGCCTATGATGTGGAGAGTTATCGAAATGGCGCATTTACCCAAGAGCATGGCATTGCCGCAAGTTTAATGGATTATGCCCGTTATAATTACATTGCACAACCGGGAGATCAGAATGTGCGCTTTATCCGTCAGATGGGACCTTATGATCATTATGTGACCAATTGGGGCTACCGTTTTGTTCCAGGAGCAACTACAGAAGGGGAGGTGCCGACATTGAATCAGTGGATTTTAGACAAGGCAGACGATCCAAGATTTAAATACGGGAAACAAAGCAGTCGTTTTGACCCGTCATCACAAACGGAAGATATTGGCAATAATTCTATCAAAGCCAGCACCTACGGACTCAAAAACTTAAAATATGTGGCAGAGCAATTGCCACAGTGGACCAGCGATCAAACCAATGATTATGACGATTTGAAAGAATTACAAGGGGAGTTGTTAGGGGTTTGGAACCGTTATATTGGTCATGTTACAACCCATATTGGTGGGGTTTATGAAAATACGAAACGACCAAATCAGGGTGGGGTAATTTATACCGCTGCTCCAAAGACTGATCAGAAGGCAGCCATGTCATGGTTGCACGAAAATGCGTTTGCCACACCAACCTGGATGATCAATTTTAAGATTCTCCAAAATATCGATCATACGGGATATACAGAAACCTTTAGAAGCGCACAGGCGCGACACTTGAATAGCATTCTAGATTTTGAGGTGATGGGCAGATTGATTGACGGCGCCGCAATTAGTACCGAAAATTATTCGGCATTGGAACTGTTACAAGATTTGCGCAAAGGCATTTGGAAAGAACTCAGCGGCAACCAACCGGTAGATGTGTACCGTCGGAATCTACAACGTGCCTACATTGACCGTATGGCGTTCTTAATGACGGAAGAATTGAAACCGAGCCGTTGGGGTGCGTATTACAACGTGAACCAATCTGACGTTAGGGCTTTGGTGAGAGGCGAATTGAACACGCTCAAAAACCAATTGAATAGTCGTAAAAATTTAGTAGCGCAAACTGAGACAAAATACCATTATCAAGATGCCATTAAACGCATTGAGTTGATCTTAGATCCAAGATAGAATAAGAATTTTTAGGATGATCTTTCCTTTTTTTTGACACGAATTACACGAATGACACGAATGTTGTCTTATTTCTCTTCTATTTTCTACAAGAGTTGTTACACAGAGATCCACAGAGGTTTCACGGAGTTCCACGGAGAATAAATTAGTGCCAATTCGTGAAATTCGTGTCTCTTTTTCTGACACGAATTTCACGAATGGACACGAATAGTGCGGAATTGTTACGAAATTTTGAAGTTATTACACAGAGATCCACGGAGGTTCACAGAGATATAAAGAGAATAAATTTGTGATAATTTGTGATAATTTGTGAAATTTGTGTCTCTTTTTCTCTTCTCTCTTCTCTCTATTCTCTTTTCTATTATCTACAAAAGTTGTTGCACAGAGTTCCACGGAGGTTTCACAGAGTTCCACAAAGAAAAAATTTGTGCTAATTCGTGAAATTCGTGTCCCATTTTCTCTTCTCTCTTCTCTCTTTTCTATTATCTACAAGAGTTGTTACACAGAGATCCACAGAGGTTTCACAGAGTTCCACAAAGAAAAAATTAGTGCCAATTCGTGAAATTCGTGTCCCATTTTTTTCTCTTCTCTATTCTCTTTTCTATTATCTCTATTCTCGTGATAAACTTTTAAAAATAATTTCTCCAATCAACCCATACAACTCTAAACCAAAATCCGTAAATTAGTAATTATGAAAAACTTACTCGTCTATAGTGCGTTATGTTTAATGATCCTAAGCTGTGGTTCTTCAAAGGAATTTACAGCCCAGGAAGATCAAGCCTATGAGAATTTAAAGGATTTGGTGGCGTCACGCTCTTTAGAGATCATCTCCAATAGTGCGTCGCCGTTTGCTTCGGCAGCATTTAGTAGAGTGGCTAATTCAAATATTTTAGGGCCGGGAAACAGCGCCAATCATATCGATATTACTACAAATGCCAACAAATTAACCATTAAAGGCGATAGTATTAGCGGGTATTTACCATTTTTTGGAGAACAGAATTTTGGCGGTGGTTATAACAACAACAAGAATAGTATAGAATTTAATGAAGTGCCTAAAGATTACAAGGTAACGCATGATGATCAAAAACATGCTGTAGAGATTAGTTTTAAGATTGACGATAAATATCGCAACAGTGAACATTACGATATGATGATTATCTTATATCCAAATTTAAGAAGCACCATCAGAGTGCAGTCTACAACCAGAAGTTCTATAGAATATTCAGGACGGGTGAGTCCATTGGAAGAGGCTAAGGAATAGTGGGTTTCTTTATCCTATAAAATTCTATTTTACATAATATAAATTATAGAACAAATTATAACAATTAGCGTAATAGCGCTTTTGGGCGATATTTGACATAATTGCAGATATAATGTCTTTAGACTTATATCGATAGTAATTATGTCAAGCTAATTGTGGCATTGAAACTTAAAGGATTATTTGATAGCTATAAAAGTTTACGAGATTCTCATGGATTGCCACAAGACCTTAAATTTTAAGAAATCGCTTTTTAGGCGATTCACGGACACATTTAAAGTTTTATGGAATTAAGAAATACGTGAGTAAAATAAAATTTTATACACTAATTATACGTAGAACTTTAATTACATTTTTTGTGTTTTCATGATATTTTCATCAATATCTATATCGTGAGACGCAGCATAGCCAATGGCCTTCTTTACAAAATCATTTAAAGAAATTCCTTTTTGATTGGCAATCATTGCTACTCTCTTATGCAATTCCTTGCTTAACCTCACATTAAAACTTCCCTTAAATGTCTTATTTGGTTCTTTATTTAACGCTTTACATGTCTCCAAATAATCATCTAAAGATTCCTTAAAAGATTCTTTTAATTCTTTTACAGACGATCCTTCAAAATTTATTAAATCACTAATTCCAAAAATCTTTCCATAAAATATTTCATCATCTGAATTAAAATTTACAGTTCCAAAATATCCTTTGTATGTCAGATAGTCACTCATAATTATAAATTTAAATATTCTATTATCTGTTTAATTGCATAGGATTTTACTATTTTACTTGGATGTGGTTCATGTTTTAGGTTTCCTTCTCAGAGTTTTTTTTAGTTGATGAATTTACATTTCAAATTTTAGAATTCTCGAAGAATTAGACATTTTTAGCTATAATATCGAGCTCACATATAAATTTCACTTCTAGATATTTAATTTCTACATCCCCATAATTCTTTTGGCCAGTCCAAACTTATTTTTTCTGGCATATTTTTAAATACATTTAAGTTTTCGCCGTCAAAGTTTAATTTTAACATTTCTTGACCTCTATACAGTAAAAGTTCATTAGTGCTTTCAATAAAAAGAGCGGCATCAATATTACCTTTCCCCCATTTAAAAGACCAATTCAAAATTAATTCAGAAATTCCTTTAGGGCTTTCGGCTATTTGAATCTTGTTTTTTTTATACTGTAATTGAACATATTGATCTCCTTTAAAAAAATAAATCTGCTTTGTTTTTGGATGAAAAAAAGCAGCATCTACATGTCCTTTTTGCCAATAATTGGATAGATTGGAAAATAAGTTAGATAACGATTTAGGATAACCCTTTTTTATTCTCGATGAGCCAGGTTTTATAGCTATAAATTGATCGTCTTTAAATAAGTAAATTAAATTTTCAAATTTATTGTAAAATGACGCATTAATGTTTGATTTCCATAATCTTGGTAATTGAGGAAGCTCTATTGATATTACGCTATACACGTTATTAGAATCCTGACTTTTAATTATAAGATCTCTAATAAATAAATTGCGTGCTTCTTGATCATATTTCTCATGAAAACTCTTCATACTATATGCAGCATCAACTTTGGGCCAAAGAACAGATTTACAGTAATTTGAATTATTCATGCAATTTTCATAAATAGCAACGTAATCAGTTTTATCATCTTTTTTGGGAATAATACTTCCCTCTATAACATATTTAGAATTAATTAAGTCTTTATCGTTAAAACATCCGGAAACGGACATAGCATGCCAGTGATTAGAAACTACAAAAAGAGTATCACCCTCATTAATTATTCTTGCTCCATCTGGATTTACTAGCTCTCGACTATAACAATAATTCTGAGCTGTACTTTTAGACTTTTCTTCTTTAAAAATGATATTTTCAGAAACTCCTTTTTCAATTAATAAATCGGCCATTACAGTTGCTTCACAAATACTAGAACTATGTGCACCACAACCACCCGATACCACAACATAATCAAAATTTATTTCTGAGGTATATAAATTAAACCCTATTTCCACACGTGATATAGTAGTATTTAAATCAGCAGAACCAAGTATAAGTAGTACTGTTTTTGGAGTGTCTTTTTTAATAGATTGACAGAAGCCTGATAAAGAAAGTAAAATTACTAATAATCCTACTTTATTAATTATAAATCTCATCAATGGATAAAGTATTTTATATTAATTTAGTTGTTTTATTCACTTCGAAACAAAAGCACCCATGATTTTTAAGCCATCTCTGCTCTTTTTTAGAAGGTCATAAGCGATGATTGCTTGCGGAATTATAGGGTCTTGACTTAATCCAATTTCTATTAATTTTTGTGATGCCATTCCTAGATCAATGGCCGGATTATCTGTACCAATAGGAATAACAACAAATGAAGAAGGACTTTGAAGCATACTATTATAATTAAAGACAGCATCTGTTTCTATAACACCATTTTCATTGTAAGTGGTGCTTCCAGTTACAGAGGCTTTAATAACTGTATCAATAGCATCTGATTCATATACATCGACATCTGGACCGTCATCTTTTTGTGTATTCCCGGAAATTATAGAGTTTAGAATAGTTACCGTATTTACATTAGATCTTCTATATATCCCCCCGCCTGGCCCAGCAATTGTATTATCAGTGATTGTTGAGCTTATAATTGTAACATCGTTATTATCATACATCATTACACCACCACCTCCGTTTGTGGAAGTACTGCTATTACCTGAAATAAGAGAGTTAACCAATACGCCTTTAGAACCATCTCTGATATAAAATGCGGCACCAAAAGATCTTCCCTTATTATTAGCAATTACAGAATTATACATATATATTTCGGCATTTGGATAACCATGAACTCCCGGAGCTGTTCCAGGGCTCTCGTTAGCGATTACTTGAGAATCATAAATATACAATTTAGATGTGTTTACCCAAATACCAGCAGCATTACTTGTCGATATGTTATTATTAATCTTTGAATTTTTTATCGTAACGACAGATTGGTCAAAAATATAAAGACCAGCAACAAATCTTTCTGATTGATTTTCAATTATATTCGTATCAATAATATCAACCACAGAATTACCTATTGTCATGCCCCCACCATAATCACGTCTGAAATCTACGCCTTTGATATCTATATTACTAGTTTTACTAAAAGCATTTCCTTTCGTAATCGTTAGTCCATTAAAGGCAACTTTCTGTCCTTCTGTTTTACCTGCAGTAACTGTTACAACATGGTAAGAGGTGCCGTTTCCAGAAAGTATTGTTGAATATAAAGAGGCATCTGCAATAGCTCCCTTTGTTGCGTTGGCAGCATAGCCCCCTTTTAAGGTAATATTTTTAGAGACCTCAAAGGTTTTATCGCCATCGCTGGACGGATCGCCTCCTGATACGGTCACATCAGAAATATAAATACCTTCCGCAATGTGTATTGTATTACCACTAACAGCAATCTGTAAAGCGTTATCTAAATTCGTAGCCTCGTCCCAAGAGTAACCTTCCCCCGTTCCATTTAAAACTACATAAATATCATCTCTATTTCCAGCTTCTTGAACAACCATTATCTCTTTAACGGTATCATCTCCAATCATAACAGTAATGGTACCATTTCTCTTGTCATCCTCGTTTTCTATTACAGAAAAGATTAAATCGAAACGACCTTTGTCTCCGCTTGATTTTTCAAAAGTAATCCAATCAACGTTTGATGTTGCACTCCAAGGTTTATTGGTTAAAACATCTGTTTTTTGTTGACTATTACCATTTGAAACTTCGAATGTATCATTACTAACAAATAATGATAATTCTATAACATCAACTTCTTTATCGCAGCTTATTGAAGTCGTTAAAACTAAGGCTAATAAAATTAATTTTATTAGTTGACCATAATGTGTAGTTATTTTCATTGTTTATCTATTTTAAAATATTATGTACTGATTCAATTAAATTATCGGCCATTCTCATATGCCCAATATCATTAAAGTGTGTGCCATCTATGGTAGCTTCATTATCCTTTCCTATCAAGTTATGATGGTTTAAATAAAATAGGTTTACATCATTAAGCTCTTTTAATTTCAGATAGATGTTTTTAAAGGCTTGGTTTTGTCCCAACACCTTTTTCCCTTTTTCTATATCCCAATGTCCATCTTCCCTAAATAGGCTCTCAACCATTAAAACAGGAATATTCGGGTTATCTTTTCTTAAGGCTTCAATGAACGGCATCGTTCGTGTGTTTATTTGTTCCATTGAGGCATTAGGCACACAATCTAAAATAAATAAATCTGGCTTTAATTTACTGAGAACCAAAGCTACTTCTATTTCCATTTTGCCTGCTCCACTGAAACCAAAATTATATACATCTGCATTTAAGTTCCGACCGATTATAGCAGAAAAAGTCATGCCAGGTCGGGAGGCAGACGCTCCTTGGGTTATGCTTGATCCATAGATGACGATTTTTTTATGAGGTAAAAAAGACTTATTAATTCGTTCAATTTTCTTATCAGCGTCAATACCTATTTTCACCTTTTTAACCCCTGTATATAAAGGAAAATACAATCTAAAATGGTGCATTCTCCCATCTAAATTTTTTACTATAGCAACTTCATTGTTAATACTCGATGGTTTTGCAGCTGCTACGAATTGCCATTTATTTTCATTCCAACCATATAAATCAAATCCATTAATCGCAATTGGTGTCATATTTGCAAACGTTTTGTATTCTCTTAACTGCCATTTTAAACTTAAAGAAGTTGAATTGGTTTGGAAAACAACATTAAAACCAGATGTGTTTTTAGCTAGTTCTTTAACTTTTTCAGGAAAATCCTTAACTAAAGTCTCTTTAATTCTATAAAACTTTAATGAATCAGATAAAGTTGATTTTCCAATTATTTGAAATTTATCAACATCATAATATTTAATACTGTCCAATTGCTTTGCAACACTATATAGTGGTAAACAGATAAATATTAAAAGGAAAACAAGATATTTTTGCATAAAACTAATAGTCAAAAGGTTAATTCATAAAGAAACTCTTAAGCTGTTACTTGTTTTTAGTTTTTATATAATTTTTATGTAATAAAGTGTAGCATTTTAATAAATCCTTCTCATCATCATAAGCACTTTCAAACAAAAAGGGACCTTGAAAATTAACTTCATCCAAAGCATCCAAAATTAGAGACCAATTATTAGCTCCCTTTCCTGAACAAGGAAAGTAATGGTTCTCTGCTTCTCCTGAACCGTCGGCTATATGAACAGATTTTAAACGACTACCCATTGCCAAAATTAATTTTTCAGGTTTTTTTATATGATTCATATCAAGAGCAGAACCTATAGATTTTGGGAGTCTATTCATTACATCAACAACTTCTTCCACATTTCTTAATAAAGGCCTTTCTTGATTTAAATCTTTTAATAACTCGGGTCCAAGCATGTTTTCAATTACCATAACAGCGTTAATAGCTTTTACCTTATCGTTTAGCGTATTAGCGGATTTTATTAATTGCGTAATTCGAAGTTCACGTTCATTTAAACCTAAGTAATAACTTGGATGAAATAAGATGATTTTTGGTTGAAGAATTGAAAGAAGCTCTATTAATTTCCCCTGTTTATAAACAACATCCGTCCTATCGTTTTCGTCAATCAATGACAAATCAATATTTTTTCCAAATGGCATATGTATCGACCATATCTCTATGCCTGCTTCATCGGCATTTTTTTTAGCCCATTTTAATTTTTGGGTAATTTCAGTATCGGTCATTTTAAAGTTTCTATTACTATCTAAAAATAATCCAATTCCTGAAACCTCTACATAATCCACCCCTACAGATTTAGCATATTTTAAACTTTCTAAGCTAAATTTTTCTCCTTCTATAGAGATACTATACCCTACTTTTAGGGGGGGTAATTCTACTTGAGGCAGATCTGCTGTCTGTTTATCCGAACTACAACCTTGAGAGAAAGCTGTAATCAAAGCCATTAATAAAAATTTATATATCATAATTTACCAATTAGGGTTTTGAACTAGGTTATTATTTAAGGCAAGGTCTTCTAAAGGAAGTGGATAATAATAATCTTTGCTCTCATCGAAAGAACCTCCGTTACTAAAAGGGTTTAGGTTCCCTGAATTTCCATTAGTTAAGGTTCTTTGATCTACGTTAATTAATGTAGATACAGAACCGGGTGCTCCAGATGCCGACCCACTATATAAAAATACATCTGGGATTGAATCATTATTAAAATCGTGAGACCCGAGCCTTGAAAAATAAATCCCCACCATAGGTTGCTCTATTTTGTTTCCCGCTTTCCATCTCATTAAATCATCCCATCTAAATCCTTCATTAAACAATTCTATTCTTCTTTCACGTCGTATTTCAAGAATAATTCCTTTATTGGAACTTTGATCTATATTAGGATACATGTTCTCTATATATGGATCTGGATTTGCGTTCGCAACCGCGAGATTAATTCGGGGCATACTAACTCTATCCCTAAGTAAGTTAATACTAGTATTTAAATCTTCTTGCGTTATAGTTCCAAGTTCTGCTTTGGCCTCTGCATAAATCAATAGGGCTTCTGCATACCTAAAAAGTATGATGTCAAAAAAGGAAGCACTCCATTGGTCTCTAGACGGCAGCGCTTTAATTACTCTGTAACCAGTTGTAGTTCCTGCCAAAATAACTGGGGCTGGAGAACTCTCTCCATTAATCGTGAAATTTGGACCCGCAGTGGTTTGTGTTAGCCTTGGATCTCTATTTTGCATCTCTTCATAAAACTCTTTAGTATCGTAATTTGGCAAATCTGTAAAACGCGTTCCATCTTTGTTCAAATAACTATTTATCATATCTTTTGGTATACCCCAAGCACCCTGTGTTGGTGATGTCATTAAATATCCTAAGTTATGGATTTCCAATTCACGGCTATAATCTCTTGCCAATATGGTTTCTGTTTTATCTTGATTGTCTTTTGAAAACAGATTTCTATAAGCTGAATTTGGCCCACCTTGCGTGAATAAGGTATAAGCTTGAGAGTTTATTAATTCTTCCGAAGCTAACACTGCTTGATTTAAGAAAGATTCGTATCCAGCAATTCCATGATATTTTCTGAAAGTTCCTTCATTCAGGGCGATTCTTGCTTTAAGAAGAAGTGCTGTGTATTTTGTTATGCGATTTAACTCTTTATCTTTTGGAATATTATTTACGGCATAATTTATATCTGCCATAACCGAATCCATAACCAGCTGCCTTGAGTCTCTAGGTTTATATAAATCTTGATCTCCAGCTTCTAAAACTTTGTTATACCAAGGTACATCTCCAAAATTTTTGACTTTTTCAAAATAAAAATAAGCCCTGAAAAAACGTGCAATTCCGCCGTAGGTTTTCTTTGCCTCTTCATCATCAACCTTTTGATAATTTTCCAGAAAGAAGTTAATATCCCGTAATCTTCCCCAAGACCAGCCCCCGCTACCTCTATTGGTAGGCACAATTCGGGCACCTCGCACGCGTGTTGAAGCTATTAAAGGTACAATATTATCTGAGGCAGAATCATCTGTATAATTAGTACTCCCTGGTAGCATCGTATAAAAATCATTTGTAGCCACCTCCAAATCTTTTGCTGTATTAAAGAAATATTCAGCATCCACCTGATCTTTTGGTGATCTTTCTAAATAATCTTCATTGCAACTAAATAACAGCAATAATATAACGCCAAAACCTAAATATGATGTTTTCATCTCTATAGTATTAAAATTTATTAGAATAATTACAAGCTTAAATTAACCCCAAAAGAAACCGTTTTTCCCATAGGATAAGACCGTAAATCTGCTCTACCAACGGCATTCCCTGGATCAGAATAGTTTATTGCAGATCCAGCTTGCTCTGGATCCACATATTTGGTTAAGTCTCCAAACCTCCATGTAATTAAATTTTCACCACTGAAATACAAACGAAGTTTTTGAATACTGTATTTTGAAGTTAATTCACGAGGGATTGTAAAACCTAAAGTGAGATTTTTAACTCTTAAGTACCCGATATTTTTTAAATAATGATCGTTCATTTCGTAGAGTGATCTGCCACTACCCAGAGAGGCATATCCTCTTTCTATTTGAGGGTATTCCCCACCCTTCCCTGGCGTCCATGCTTGATTAACCAAATCCTTCCTTAAAAATGATAAATAAGGCCTTTGGTATGTACCCCAATATATATCTCCAGTGGGATACCAATTTTGTTTCGCAACTCCAGATCCTGCCAAAGAAAAATCGAAACCTTTCCAAGTGGCACTTACATTAAATCCAAAAGGGAATTTAGGCATCGCATTACCTATTGGGCGTAAATCACCTGGATCATCCAAAGTATAATTACCTCGATCTATACTCCCATCACCATCCGTATCAAGGTATTTAAGATCTCCTTCTCTTAACCTGCTCCACTCATTATTCTGGACTATATTTAGGATGTAATTATAGACGTTTCCTAAATTTGTAGTAGGACTTAGGAAAGAATTTTGGTAATCCAATGCATCTTGATCGCTTTTAAACTGGCCATCTGTACGATATCCATAAATTGTTCCTAACTCTTGCCCTTCCCAATAGGTACTCATTAAACCTTGAGGGTTTTCATATTTAGTTATTATACCCTTAAAGTTAGTGACATTTGCTGTAGCACTAAATGACAATGGAGACCCACCAACATTAAAAGTATTTCTATAGGTCATGCTTAATTCGATACCTCGATTTCTTAACGATGCTAAATTTTCTCTAGGCTCAGATGATCCAAAAACTGCGGGCAGCGGTGTTCCTGGCAAATACATACCGTCTGTGTTCTTTTCAAACCAATCAAAAGTTAAATTAACCTTATTTTTAAATAACCCTAGATCAACACCAAAGTCTAAACTTCTCGTTGTTTCCCAACTTACAACTCTAGGCAAAGGGCCAGGAGCACTAACATATACTAAACGCTGTTCATTGTCTAACCAGCTAGATTGTCCCATTCCCATTAATTGTTGGAATGTATTAACTCCAACACTTTGATTGCCAAGCTCTCCAAATGAAACTCTTAATTTTAGCGCGTTTACCACATTTCCAACAGGTTCCCAAAAGTTTTCTTTGTTTACCTGCCATCCCGCAGAAACGGATGGAAAAAAGCCCCATCTACTATTTTCAGGAAATCTTGATGACCCATCATATCGAGCATTTACCTCTAATAAATATTTGCTCTTATAATCGTAATTAAATCTTCCAAAATAACCTTGAACAGCCCAAGCTATAGCAGAACCATCTGCATTTAGTATTTCCGTGCCAAAAGCTAAATTTGATTTATCTCTTAATAGAAGCCCTCCTTGTTGTGCAAAAACATTGTCTCTTTCATAATCTTCTTGATTATAGCCTAGTAATAATTTAAAATTGTGGACATCTTTAATACTAACTTTATAAGATCCAAATAAGTTCAATGCATTGTAATAATTACGCCATCTGAACTCTCCTAATCTATTTATTCCACCCGTTTGCAGTTCAAGCCTGTCTGTCGTTAAATACTCAAACTCATTATAGCGATATGTATTAGCATTGGTTGTGATTTTATTACTATAATCAAAATTTACTTCTAAATTTTTTAAGGGAGTTAATTTTGCTCTAAATGTATTGGTAAACTCTTCTTCATTAAATTTGCGCCAGTTATTACCATCGGCCATGGCTGATGTACCACCTTGTCCACCACCACCACCCCTTCCTATCTCAGTAGGAATGCCGTTAATTTCCTTTGGATAGAAAGGCATTAAATCATACCATGTAGTAGTACTCCAGATACCTCCATAACCACTTCTATAGCCTCCGAAATCTTGATTTTTTTCACGATTGAACAAAATATTATTTGAAAGCTCCAACCATTTGGTTGGTTTAAAAGTAAGGGTTGATTTCAAATTATATCTTTGTAGTTTAGTATCCTGGATATTATTAATATTATCACGATCATAAAATCTACCTGAGAGATACCCTTTTAACTTATCACTTCCACCTGAAATGGATAAGTTATGGATTTTAGAGTATTGTACTTTTTTAAATAAATGGTTATACCAATCAGTTTTGTAAAAGAATTTATTGGCCCCATTTGCTTGCGGCTGATAAAAAGGCTCTATTTCACCATCAGCAACCATCCTAATTGTTTCCCAATCCATATCACTGGTATATCCGGTATAATTAGAACCATTATACCCGTTTAAAGCGGCATCTACCGTTTTTCCATAAACATAAGGATTTGTAATAAAATCTGTCCTTGTAGTCGGAGATGTTAAACCCAGATTATATGAGTAATCAACCCTCATATCTCCTGATTTTCCTGTTTTTGTTGTAATCAATATTACGCCAAAAGCTCCCCTTGCGCCATAAATTGCAGCCGATGCAGCATCCTTTAGTACTGTTACGTTTTGAATATCTTGGGGGTTAACACGGGTGATATCACCAACTATTCCGTCAATTAATACCAGGGGACCTCCTCCATTAATAGAGTTAAAACCACGAATGTTAATATCAGGTGTCGCAGAAGGGTCTCCATTATTTACTTGAATGTTTAATCCTGGTAACAAACCTTGTAATGAGGTAGACACATCCGATACAGGACGTAAGGCTATATCATCCGCATTAATTTGACTTATTGCTCCAGTTAAATTTTCCTTTTTTTGAGTTCCATAACCTACAACAATCACCTCATCTAGACTCGCTACGTCGACATCTAATATCACTTTTATAGAGTTTGATGTACCCAATTCCACCTCCTTAGTCACATATCCAACAAAAGAAAACACAAGTGTCATATTAGGTTGGTTGGATACAACACTCAAATAAAAATTACCATCAAAATCTGAAGAAGTTCCTATGTTAGTACCCTTTAAGACAACCGTTACCCCAGGTAGAGGAACACCATTCGAATCTGTGATTGTTCCAGTAATATCGCGTGTTACAACTCCAGTTTCCACAGCATTTTTCTTTATTTGTGGGAGGGTTTTAACCGATATACTGTTATTGATCTGTTTAAAACCTAAATGATTTTCTTTTGAAAGAATCTCCAATACCGTCAGAAGAGAAATAAGTTTATAATTAAAGTTTATTTTATCTATTTTGTCGCTTACCGAATTATCATAAACAAAGCTAAAGTCTGTTTGATTTTCAATAATTTTAAATACTTGGATTACAGTTGCGTTTTCTAAAGAAAATGATACCTTTGTTTTCTCTAAGGATTGACCAGAAATGGTGGTTGCCAGTATAGAGTTTGCCAGTAAAAGAACAAACGCATATATGGACATTCTTGAGATCATTTTAATAATAGGAATTTTAAAAAATTTCATAAATAAATGTTTAGTGGTTACTTAATTAGTTGCTGTTAAACTTCCAGCAGTCTGTGGTTACTCGGCAAAAGTTTACTTAACAGACTGCTTTTCTATGGGTGTTTCTTTATATCATATATTTCTAAATATTTTAATTAGTGCATCTTCCTTTTAAAATTATGTTTCTTTCTGAGATAAATTCATAGTCAATATTTTGTTTCACATAGGCTATATGCTCCAGAATGGTTTGTAATCTTTCGTTTTTGAATATCCCTGTAAAAGTACATTCCATGAGGTTTGTGTTTTCAAACACAATGGTTATATTATACCATTTCTCTAATTTTTTTGCTGCTGCACCAAGTGTTTCATTTTCGAAGCGCAGGATCTCATCTTTCCATTCCAAATATCTTTGGACATCTACTTTTTGAACTGCTACTTTTTTATTGATCTTATTAAAGATGAATTGATCGGAAGGTAACAAAATTGAATTTTTGCCCTCGGCATCAATATTTACTTTTCCCGTTGCCAATGTTATCTTAATGTTCTGCTCATCAGAATATGCTTCCACATTAAACGAGGTACCTAAAACGGTTGTGGTAACATGGCTGGAGGTTATTACAAATGGTTTATCTCTATTTTTCGCAACCTCAAAAAAAGCTTCGCCTTCCAATGTCACAGTCCTTATACTATCAGTAAATTTTTCTGGAAATGTAATTTTGCTTCCTGAGTTCAATTTAACAACAGATCCGTCTGAAAGTGTAATGGTTGCTTTTTGCCCCCATTGAGTTTCTTTAGTAATAAAAGTTATTAATGGTGCTTCATGGCGATCGGAAGTTGTTAAGAAATAACTAACGCTTATGGAAACCAATATCACAATTGAAGCCGCAATTGCATATAACATTTGGCCTGCTGGTTTATTTTGGATACTCTTTTGAATATTTTCAGAAATAGCATTTCTTACTTTGTTCTTTTCTCTCTCACTGTCAAAAACCCTGTTGCTGATTTTATTTTCAGAAAATTGTTCAAATTTTTCTAAAAGGTTTAATTCCTCCGGGGTAGCTTTACCGCTAAGGTATTTTTTTATGATAAAGTGTAATTCTTTCCGTGTCAAAATAAGAGTTTATACTATTATATAACATGAAGTGATAAACACACGTAAAAAAAATTCATAAAAACTCGTGAAGGATTCTTATTGATATCGTGAGGATAAGCGCTGTGTGCTTTCTTAGCACTTTTAATGCATTCGAAATATGTGTTTCCACCGTTCTCTGTGAAATATTGAGTTTTTTGGCTATTTCATGGTTTTTCATGCCATCAAACCGACTTAATTCAAATACCTCTTTACATCTTGTTGGAAGGGACATTACTGAACTACGGATTTTTTTTTCAGTATGTTTTAATTGAAAATCTTGATCAATGCTATTAGCTTCTATTGGGAGATTGTAGTTCCGTACAAATTCTTCAATAAGCATATTCCTATATTTGGAGTTCCTGAATTCATTATATACTTTATACCTTACGGCTCTGAATAAATAGCCTTCTATATTTTCATTAGCAATCGTGGCTTTTCGCTCCCAAACACTAATCCAAATATCCTGAACAATATCTTTAGCTAAATTTT
Source organism: Gelidibacter salicanalis (assembly GCF_016469035.1). GTDB lineage: Bacteria > Bacteroidota > Bacteroidia > Flavobacteriales > Flavobacteriaceae > Gelidibacter > Gelidibacter salicanalis_A. The sequence continues at coordinate 102,267 of NZ_JAEHJZ010000047.1, forward strand.
TATCACCAGTAATAGAATAAGCTTTGACATACATAGGTTCCCATAACCTATTATATAAAATACCAAAAGATACTTTATCAGAACACTTTATGCGCTCCATCAATATTTTGCTTGATATTTTTTGATTATCAACCATTCAACAAACTTAAGATATTTTTATAAAATTAATAAAAATTTTGTTCAAATTTGTTAACTAACTGATACAAATTTGTTAACTAACTGATACAAATAATGTGGCCATTGCCAATAATACCGTGGCCATCATCATTTCGGGCGCCATCGCAAAATCCATCAATGATGATTATGCGCTAGACAATAAACAAACCGCTTCCACTCTAGATGTGTTTGCCTGTATCAGTCAAGGCCTTTTGCCCTATGGCGCCCAAGTATTGATGATCTTAAGTTTCGCCGACGGGAACATGAGTTACATTGATTTGGTAACCAATTCCTGGTATTTGATATTGCTTTTTATCTCTGCGTCCCTGTTTATTGTGTTTAAGCGCGAGGTGAAGGCTTCGTAAAGTGTTCAATAAATTCACCTATAACATCGGCTAAAGTAGCTAAAACAGTAGCTTCGTCGGCAACCCGTTTCAGTAAGTGACTGAACCGGATGCGCACTCTTACCCAAACCTTTGTTAAAAAAAAGAATGAACGTTCATTTTTATTGTATATTTGTACCAGATTTAAAATTAACATGGCACAACTTCAAAAAAGTATCGACAAACGCAACGCCCTTATAAAGGCCACTATTGAGCTGGTCAACAACAATGGCTTTCACGCAACACCTATGAGTAAGATTGCGAAAATGGCCAACGTTTCTCCTGCGACTATTTATTTGTATTTTGAAAATAAGCAGGACCTGGTCAACAAAACCTATATCGACGTCAAAACCCAATATACTCATTACGCCTTTGACACTTATACTGACACTATGAGCGTAGAACAGGGCTTTGAAGTGATTTGGAAGCGCATTGCCGATTTTAAACTGAACGAATCAGAAAACGCGATGTTTCTGGCACAATGCGATAACACCCCCATTATAGACGAACCTAGTTTGCAGGAAGGGATTAAACATTTACAACCCCTACTCGACCTGTGGGAACGTGGTAAACAAGAAGGACTTATTAAAGATATGTCCAACTACTTGTTGTACGCCTACGCTATCAATCCATTGTCGTTTTTAATGATGGCCCAGAAACGCGGCGCATTTCAATTGGATCGCACACAAATAGAAGACGCCTACCAATCTGCTTGGAACAGCATCAAAAGCAAATAAACCACTATGGATTTGAAATCCAAAGTTTTAAAGAAAAGAATGAANNGTTCCTCGCTCTGTCGAAATGACAAAATATCCTTAAAAATTTATAGAAACTAAAGTAACTGCAATGAATCCCGATAGCTATCGGGAGCAGGGTTTTTACCTTTAACTAGATAATAAACACTAAAATTAACTACACATACATATATGGAATTATTAGATAAATTAAACTGGCGTTATGCCGCAAAAGCAATGAACGGCAAGACTGTTTCAGAAGATAAAATTGAACGTATTTTGGAAGCGGCACGTTTAGCGCCAACCTCAAGCGGCTTACAACCATTTGAGATTATGGTGATTAAGAATCAAGCATTAAAGGAACAAATCAGACCCGTAGCTTGGAACCAACCGGTAATTACCGACTGTTCCCACCTGCTCGTTTTCGCGGCCTGGGACACTTATACTGAAGATCGCATCAACTATATGTTCGATTTGACCAACGAGATTCGCGGATTTAAAAACGATGGCTGGGAAAATTACCGTCAGATGTTGCTCGGTTCCTATCCCCAAAAAGATGCCGAAGAAAATTATCATCATGCTGCAAAGCAAGCCTACATTGCCTTTTCGCAAGCCATTTCAGCAGCTGCTTTTGAAAGTGTAGATGCGACGCCTATAGAAGGTTTTGATGCAGATGCCGTGGATGCCATTTTAGGACTTCGTGAAAAAGGCTTACGCAGTGCCGTGCTATTACCCTTAGGCTATAGAAAAGAAGAAGAAGATTGGTTGGTAAACTTAGTTAAGGTGAGAAAACCTATGTCCGATTTAGTAACTGTTATAAACTAAAAAAAAGAATCATGACAAAGACTATTGTATTAAAAAACAGACCCAAAGGAACCCCTAAACTATCGGATTTCGAATTTGTGACTGAAGAAAGAACCCCCACCCTTACAAATGGCGAGATGCGTTTAGAAACGGTATATGTTTCTGTAGACCCTTATTTAAGAGGCCGCATGAGCGATGCAAAATCTTATGTGCCACCTTTTGAACTCAACAAACCGATTCATTCTGGCGTGATTGCAAAAGTGATCGCCTCTAAAAATGACCAATTTAAAGAAGGCGATTTTGTATCGGGCATGTTGGATTGGAAAACAACCCAAGTCTCCAATGGCGACGGACTTTTAAAAGTTGACAAAGCGAAAGCGCCCCTAAGTGCCTATTTAGGAATTTTAGGTATGACCGGGTTGACCGCTTATTTAGGATTGACCCAAATAGGGAAACCTGTGGCGGGAGAAACCCTGGTGGTTTCTGGAGCTGCGGGAGCCGTGGGGTCAGTGGTAGGACAGATTGGGAAAATCCTCGGATTACGAGTGATCGGCATTGCGGGTACCGATGAAAAAATTGAGATGCTAAAAACTAAATTCGGTTTTGATGCCGGCATCAATTACAATACCACTAAAGATATGAAGGCGGCTATTGCCGAAGTGGCGCCAAACGGTGTGGATATCTATTTTGACAATGTGGGTGGACCAATTTCGGACGCCGTGTTGTTTAGCATCAACAAATTCGCCAGAATGGTCATCTGTGGTGCCATTTCGTTGTATAATGCTACTGAACTACCTAAGAGCTTAAGTGTACAGCCATTTTTAGTAAAGAACAGTGCGCTCATGCAAGGATTTATCGTTTCAAACTATGCTGAAAAATTCCCGGAAGCCATGACCCAATTATCGGAATGGTTAGCCGAAGACAAACTTACCTACACTGAGACTGTTGTAGAAGGTTTTGACAAGATTCCAACGGCTTTTATCGACTTATTTGAAGGTAAGAATAAAGGGAAAATGATTGTTAAGATATAATTACAATAGTGTCCGGGAAAAGAATCAAGACCGCTTCACTGTTAGAATCAAGACCGCTTCGCTGTTAGAAGCAAGAACCAAGATTTCAACCGTTAAGCACTGAAAACATAGGAATTTAGATTTATAATTATCAGGAATTATAGTGTTTGTTAACATTTTCAACGAAAATAAAAAATGAGGACATTAACGAACAAAACATTGAAAAACCCTTATTAGTCTATATTCTTAGAAGGTGGATGACATTTTAATCGGACAACAATAATATAATTAAAAAAACATTAAATAATGAACAATTTTGAATTTAAAAACCCGACCAAAATCATTTTTGGAAAGGATACCATAGCAAAGCTAGAAAACGAAATCCCTAAAGACGCCAAGGTATTAGTACTTTATGGTGGCGGCAGTATTAAGAAAAACAGCATTTATGATCAAGTAACAGCTGCTTTAAAAAATATAGAAGTAGTTGAATTTGGCGGTATTCCTGCAAATCCGGAATACGCCGTTTTGATGGACGCTCTAAAAATTATCAAAGACGAAAAAATCACCTATCTACTCGCTGTTGGTGGTGGATCAGTGATTGATGGTACAAAATTTTTATCGGCTGCTGCCCTATTTGAAGGCGACACCCCTTGGGACATTTTAAGCAAAAACATTAAAACAGAAAAAGGCATGCCTTTTGGCACGGTATTGACGCTTCCTGCAACAGGTTCTGAAATGAATTCAGGTGCGGTGATCACCAGAAAGGAAACCAAGGAAAAGCGTACCATGGGCGGACCAGGATTATTTCCGGTGTTCTCCATATTGGACCCACAAGTGATCAGCTCAATTCCTGAACGTCAGTTGGCCAACGGATTGACCGATGCGTTTACCCACGTGTTGGAACAGTATATGACTTATCCTAACGGTGCCCTTTTACAGGATCGTTTTGCGGAAAGCATTTTACAGACCATCATTGAGGTAGCTCCAAAGGTGATAAAAGACCCTACCGATTACAAAGCGGCTTCAGATTTTATGTGGAGCTGTACAATGGCCTTAAACGGACTCATCCAAAAAGGTGTCCCAACAGATTGGGCAGTACATGCTATCGGCCATGAGTTAACCGCGTTGTTTGGCATTGACCATGCGCGTACCTTAGCGGTGATTGCACCAAGCCATTACAAATATAATTTTGAAGCTAAAAAAGAAAAATTAGCCCAATATGGCGAGCGTGTTTGGAATATTACTGAAGGTAGCACAGACGATAAAGCCTATGCCGCCATTGAGAAAACGGTCGCATTTTTCCATCAATTGGGCATTGATACCAAACTTTCGGATTATACCAAAGATTACGAAGGCACCGCTGAAACCATTGCCAAACGTTTTACAGAGCGTGAATGGTTAGGATTGGGTGAACACCAGGACCTAACTCCAGATAAGGTGGAGAAGATTGTAAAAATGGCCTACTAATTATGAAGCTATTACAATCGTTAACAGTTATGTTGACCGTCATTACAGCGTCAAGTTGTAACAACGTTAAAAACAAATCTTCTGAAATGGTTTCAGAAGCACAAACAGACATTAAAAAAGAAAAACACATGAACATATTATTTGTATTGACATCTCACGATAAATTAGGAGATACAGGAAAGAAAACAGGTTTTTGGGTTGAAGAATTTGCCAACCCCTATTACACCTTATTAGACAAAGGCGCTACCATTACCATTGCCACACCAAAAGGCGGTGCTGCACCAATTGATCCCACCAGTGACGCACCAGATGCTGCTACTGAGGCAACGAAACGTTTTGATAAAGATGCTGAAGCGCAAAAACGAATTGCAAACACCAAAGTATTGGCAGATATCAATCCGGACGATTTTGATGCCGTGTTTTATCCAGGGGGGCACGGTCCTTTATGGGATTTAGCAACCGATAAAACCTCAATTGCTTTAATCGAAAAATTCAACAGTCAAAAGAAACCTATTGCTTTTGTGTGCCATGCACCCGCAGCTTTAAAAGAGGTTAAAGGTGTTGACGGAAACGCTTTGGTTAAAGGTAAAAAAGTAACCGGCTTTACAAATACGGAAGAAGCGGCGGTGCAATTAACTGATATCGTTCCGTTCTTGGTGGAAGATATGTTGACCAAAAATGGGGGCATCTATTCTAAAAAAGAAGATTGGGCGCCGTATGCCATTCAAGATGGGAATTTGATTACTGGTCAAAATCCAGCATCGTCTGAATTGGTAGCGGATAAATTGTTAGAAAGTTTGAAATAGAATCATCACTTTTTAAACATGAAAAAAGGTTGTCTTTAATAAGGACAGCCTTTTTTTAATTCCTATAATTTGAGAGAGGTACACATAGCAGCAATAAACATCTGATCATCAAGAAACGCTGTGCAGTAGTATCGCTCACAGTGTCTAAAAGTTGAGTTGCACTTTTTTAGAAACATTCCCTTTTTTTAATTCTACGTCATAAACAAAGTTTGGCGTTTCATTTAAAGCATAATCTATGGTGTAATGGATTTTATGAAATTCCCAACCTGGGTAATCTTTAGCCAATTCGCTGCTAATACTGTAAGGCATTCTCACATTATTGTAAAACTCTTCACATTTAATGATGGTACCTTCATGATCATAAATTGCCTTAATATAATTTTCAGCTGATTTAAAAACCACCGTATAAGTTAAAGTTTTTTTAGCACTATAAATAGACAGTGCAGTAATGTCATAGTTGGCCGCTAAGGATTGTAATTTCGTAACCCGTACTGCTTCTGGTTGTACTGCCATATACGATAAATATTGACTGTTTTTATTAACGGGTTTGTCAGTTGTAACGCTGTGGTTATAATCTGGTGTCACCATTGCAAAATCATTTTGTGCGGGCATCAGGTTGGTCATTCCTAAAAATACTAAACCAAGAATACGAGTTTTCATGAGTGTAAGATTTTTTAAAATTATACGTATGTGTCATGCTATTAACACTTCAGAAATTTGAAGTTGTAACTGTGATTTTAGGACAGCACTAAATTAAAAAAGATTGGATTAAAACCCATAAAACAGGTATAGACAGCTGATACACAACCAATAGACATTTAATAGACTACTCACGGTATAAACCTTTATACTGCTGGTTTTTGTGTTTTATAAATTTTGGATGAAGGTATCTAAATTGACGTTCTCAGAAAGATCAAGTTTTTTTCTCAGACGATAACGGCTTGTATTGAGAGAGGCCATTGTAATATTTTGAAGGGTAGCGATACTTCTGCTTTCAATCTTTAACCGGATTAAAGAACATAATCTAATTTCATTCTTACTCAAGTTAGGATAACTCGTGGTAAGTTTACTGTAAAACGCATCACTTAATTTGTCTAAGCGCTCAAAAAATTCCTGTGTATCACTGTCAAAACTTACTTTATTGGAAATATCTTGATCTAGCGACTCTAATAACCCTTCGCGGTCTTCAGGACGGGCTAATTTAATCGCTTCCAACTGATCAGCAAGGTGTTTGGTCCAACCTTGATTTTGTGTTAAGTTAATTGCAAAATCTGATAAATCCCGTTCTTTCGATTTAATCTCAGAATGCAGCTGTTTAACCTTTAGCGCTGCATTTTCCAACTTTTGTTCTGCCAATAATTGTTTGTTTTTGGCATTGACCAAATGGTGGTGTCTGCTTAAGAACAAAATCAATAAGAGTAAAATAAAAACAGAGGAGACCAATCCAACAAATCTTAATTTTCCTCTTTGACTTTTAATTTTGTTTTCCTTTTCCAGCTGATCAATCTTAAAATTGAGCGCAATCCTATCTATAGTCACATCATTAAACTCCTCTTGCCAACGTTTATCTGTAATCGCAGCAACTTTATGCATACTATCTGCATACTGATTGATGTGTTTTGCAATGGCATAAGCTGCATCAAGGTTATTTTGTTTTTTCAAAAGGCACTCCTTTGCTAGCAGATATTCCATGCGTGATTCAGAATTTATCAAATTTAAATTTTCCTGACTGGTAACAATTGTTTCTAAGGCTTCAAACGCTTGTTGTGCTTCAACTAGCTTGTTTAAATATACATTGCTCGTCACCAATTGCGAACCCGCACTAACGAGTCTTGGAATATCTTTTTGTAACGTTCTTTCATTAATAGCCTCTTTGTAAAACTCGAAATTAAGGTCATATAACGGTCGGGCTTCTTCATAACTCCCGTACTCTACATAAATGTCTGCAATATTATCGCGAATACTTCCAATTAAAGTATGCGTTGGAAATTTTGACTGCGTGAGCTGATAGGCTTTCTTAAAATAAAGAAGCGCTGAATCCAATTCTTTTTTATGCCAATATAATAGCAGTCCGTAATTATTAAGGGCTGACGGGTAATAGATATTATCAAGGTTTTTCGTGAAGGCCATATTCATGTGATGCTGTTCTATAGCGCTGTCTAACATCCCAAGATTCGCATAATTTTCAGCAAGAATACCATGTGCAAAGAACCGCATGACATTGAAGCCTTTTTGATCAGCTTGTGATAGTTCTTGTTCATAACGTTTATAGTATCGAAAGAAATTTTTATAGGACTTAATGGATTCCTTAGGAAAACCAATTTCCTTAAACCAATTGCCAGAATGTAAGTAACTATTCAAAATAAAGACGTGATGCCCTTTAATTTGAGACAATAGATCCATACGCTTAAAATGCATGGAGAGATAATTTTGTAGCTGGGTTTCATTAAAGGAAGTACGCCTAAAGGTTTTAATATCATCTTCAGGAAATGAAATCGCCATAGAGTCACTTATGGCTTTATATTGATTGTACGCATCAGTACTTGATAGTGCCTCATTTTGAGAACATAATTCGGCAGTAATACTACTGAAAAACAACAAAACCGATAAATAATAGTGTTTCAATTTTGGTTACGAGGAATGATTAGTTAGTCTAAAGATAAATATTTATAAAGACTAAAACATTGATAATCAACAATTTTATAACTGACTCCGATGAATCAGTTGATGGGATTTTGCTTTTGGCACCCAGCACACTACTATCAAACTGCAAAAAACTACAGCTTCATCATACTTTAATATTTTGATTGACCCTAAATAAATTATCCGGATCATAAGCCCTTTTAATGTTAACCAACCGCTCATAATTGTGTTTGTAACTGGCCTTTACACGATCCGGGCCTTCCTCCATCATAAAATTGGAATAGGCACCCCCGGCGGAATACGGATGTAAGGCATTATAATAGTCTTTGCACCAATCGGTAATTTTACTCGCATTATCAGGCTCAGGGTCTACACCTACATAAACGCCAGCATACTTGGCATCTCTATAAGCCCAAGGTGTTTCTTCGGCTCCTACTCTACTCGCGGCTCCTGTAATAGGGTACAAATGCATCTGGGATAATGGGGTTGGAATTTTTGATCCAAACTTTAAATGTTGGGCTGTGACTTCTGGAGTTAATTCATTAAAAAAATCAGCTCTCCAATACCATTGCAGACCCTTTGGCAATAAACCGTCAAACAAGGTTTGTATCGCCGGATAGGGCATTTCACCTACGTGAGCAAATATGGGGTTGAGATCTAAGACAGGTTTGAAGAGTTGTTCAAATTTATCAGGATCTCCCACATAGCACCATACAATGCCGCAGAACATCTTATTGTGCAGATGCTCTGGGAACGGCGATTCTGGAATGATCATCGTGGCAATAAAGCCGTTCAAATCCTCTGGTGCTTTTTGAATAAACTTGTCGTACCAGGCCATGATGGCTTCAACCTTTTCAATTGGCCATAAAGTTGGACCTCCAATAATCATTTTTACTGGATGGGCTTGAAAGGTAAAGGATGTAACCACACCAAAATTGCCACCCCCACCACGGATGGCCCAAAACAAATCGGTATTCTCATTGGCATTAACGGTAACAAATGTGCCATCAGCCAAAACCATGTCTGCCTCCAATAAATTATCAATGGTGAGTCCGTATCTCCTGGTTAAATATCCAATACCGCCGCCAAGTGTAAGACCACCAACTCCGGTGGTAGAAATCATTCCCGAAGGAATAGCCAAACCGTATTGATGGGTTACCTGATCCACTTCATTCCAAATGTTGCCACCCCCAACTTTTACTGTATTGTTTGAAGTATCGACGTCAACATGCTTTATTCCTGACAAATCAATTACCAGTCCGTCATCACAAATTCCCAAACCAGCGCCATTATGGCCACCACCTCTGATGGCCACCAATAGGTTATGATCTCTTCCAAAATTTACGGCGGCTTTAACATCATCGGCGTTTTGACACATTGCAAAGAGCCCAGGACGTTTATCTATCATGGCGTTATACACTTCTCGTGTAGTATTATAATCTTCATCTGATGGCAAAATGATTCGGCCATTTAGTTGTGCCGCGAAGGCTTTTATTATTTGAGGAGCCATCTCCTTTACTGAATTTTTCATCTTTATAAGGTTTTAAAATTATCCTGTCCACTAATTTGATAATGGCGAATGGTGTTCATGAACCATTTTCCACCCCGTAGCAGTGTTCACAAATAAGAGTGTAATTTGGTCATTAACAACCACTAAATCTTCGCCAAATTTTAGATGGAAATCAGAATGGAACGTGAGATTGGCTACCTCCCCGTAAACAGCAATTTGTAAATCATTGGCTTCAAACTTTACCACTTCAGTTACGGCGCCAAAAACTTCACGTTCATAAGCTTCATTTGCCGCGGCGCCATTTCGCGGAGCTCCATTTTTAAATTCTGTAAACTTAGCACTATAGCCGTGAAAGGCTATTAATTTATCCATATCACCATCCTTAATACTCTGGGCAATAGCACCAAAGGTTTCCATCACCTCTTGTTTGGCCTCTGGAAACTCCGTATTTATCAAATCTATTTTAGGGGCTTTTACATCGAGATCATCATCATCGCATCCTATGATCACCATCCCGAACATCATAATGCTAACTAAGATTATTTTGGTCTTCATAACTTTTTATTTATAAGGTTCTTAACAAATGTAGAATAGAATAATTCTCTGGAATTCTACATTTAGACCAAATAAAAAGACTTTTAGACCATGAAGACATAAGTATCACTGAAACGTAGGAGATGCAGTTATAGGGTTAATGCGACGATTAAAAAAAAAGTGCTCCAAGTATTTATGGAAAGTTTCTTATGATGCACCAAGACGGCAACCCACTACAAAAGACTACATATAGGTACTATTGACATACCTATGAGCGTTTATACCTTTTTGTCCTTTCCCACATCAATTCCCATCACCAATTTGATAATTGCAATGGCTATCAACAGCCCCAGAGCGTAATTCCATACCTGCGTAAGGTCATAAATTACACCAACAATAAAGGGTCCGGTTGCCGCAATTAAATAGCCTATAGATTGTACAATCCCAGAGAGTTCGGCAGCTGTTTCGGCGTCTTTAGAACGTAGAACAATCAGCAATAACGCCAACCCAAATGTGCCGCCCAGGACCATTCCAATGAGTCCCACCCAAAGTTCCACCATTCCAATTCCTGGGATCATTAAGCCTAGCAACGCCAACACTTCAACAATGATTAAAGAAACAATAATTAGACGTTGATCTTTTCGTGAGCCCGCCCAAATAGGAATGACAATGGCCCCGATAATTCCGGTGGCTTGTGATAAAGATAGCATCCATCCTGCATAGGAAGCTTCAAACCCTCGGTCAATCAGGATGGCGGGTAACCAGGCTAAAATAACATAAAACGCCCAAGATTGAAGTCCCATATAAAGCGCCATTTTCCAAACCAACAAAGAGCCACTCAATTTTTTCATGGCATCTTTAAAACTTCTACTTGGCACAGAACGGTCAAGACGTTTGAGGTTAGGAATCCAAATAATTAAGGCTATTGCTGCCAACACCGCCCAAACACTTAACGACCCACGCCAACCTAAATTAAATTCTACAGCTAATGGAAAACTTAATCCTGCGGCAACAGCGGCCCCAAGAGACATAATTCCTGAGTATAAACTCGTCACAAATCCTGCTTTATGCGGGAAATTCCTCTTTATCAATGCAGGAATCAACACATTTCCAAAAGCAATGGCTATTCCCAATAAAATAGTGCCTAAATACAATTCAAAAACACCCCCAACGGAACGAACTATAATTCCTAAAGTCAGTAAAATTAGGGCACCCAAAAGGGTGTTTCCAATGCCAAAACGCTTGGTAAACAACGGTGTGATTGTGGAAACGATCCCGAATGCTATCAAGGGCAAGGTGGTGAGCAATCCCAACAAGGTGTCAGAAAGCCCAACATCATTACGAATCATGTCAACCAACGGACCAATGCTTGATAATGCTGGTCTTAAATTGATGGCTACGAATAAAACGCCTATAAGCAATAGCGTTCGTGATGCTTTGTTTAATCCGTTTGAATCTTGAGTTTCCATAACTTTTAAAAATAAAGGACAGTTAAATAGCCTAATGGGTTTTGATTAGCATTGATCGAAAATCATTTGGCCCCTTAATTTCCAAACCAATTTATAAAGAATATAGCACCAAAAGAAGCTGCTTTCTCTTTCTATTTTTAGGCTGGAATGCTAAAGGGAAATGCTATCAAAAAGACTGCAAAATTAGGCTTTTGTTTTTAGAAGATCTGATGGATTTTGTTTATTGTGATAATAACCCTGATATCATAGCGCCAATCTATGCGTATAAAAATAAACTGACCCACAGAGCACCTGAACAGGTAACCCGATTCTTGCAATACGTAGAAGTGTATCTAAATTAACTGTAAAAATTTGAGGGAAGAATTCCGTATTTTTTATGGAAACACTTAGAAAAATAAGCCGGACTGCTAAAACCCGTTTGATAAGCTATTTCGGAAATGTTGCCGCTTTGTTTTTCCAATAATTCTAATGCTTTATGCAAACGATACGCTCTTAAAAACATGTTGGGAGACTTGCCAACCACTTGTAATATGGTCCTATAAAGTTTGGATTTACTGTACCCAAGATGCTCTTCAAAGTCATTCACAGTGGTTGTAGAATAGGACCAAATAGATTCAGTATAGGCCATCAACTCAGTCATAAACTGTTCTTCTGAGCTTTTAAGAACCTGAATAAAATCACCCATGGGAAGGGCTTTATTTTGATTTTCACTTTGATAGAGATCGCTGATTGCGGTGGTAATTGAAAAATTGCCTTTAGCGATATCACTCAAATAATCAGAAATTTTTATGGTATCTTCAAAGAAACCTTCCTTTTCGGTTACGGGAATTCCAGCACTAATACCGATTTTAAATTCCAAATCGGGAGTTAGGACAGCATTGTACAATTTGTAAATTTCAACACCACAGTTGATAGCATCCGTAACGGATTCAAAAGATAATAAAAAGAAATTTTGGGTATGCTTTACAACTCGGCCATGAGTGTTGGAAGTTACCGCTTTTATAGCAGTACCATATTCTCTGACGGCTGCTTTTAGAATGGTTTTATCAGTAACTTTTAGTGTTCGACGTTTTAATTTCAAGATCATAATGGTCCTAAAAGCCGGCTCATTAATGATATTTAAATTTAATTTTTTCGATTTTTCAGGATCTTCAATCCGCCCTAAAAAAGACTCAACGATGGTATCATTTACTTCTATAATGCGTGTGGGAACGGCACCGTGGGCATTTTCATGTAAGTCAATAAGCGCTTGTTTATTTGGTGCGTCAATCAAACAAAATGCTGTTTTTCTTTTTTCATCACACCAATAAGTTAACCCGCGACAATTGTAGTGGTGCTCAAGGTCCAAATCCGCTTGGTGCATCTCTGCCACGTGTTGTGCGGAGATGCCTTCTGGGAGTTCGTGTAAATCCAAATATAATGGCATCGTATTGATTATGAATACCTAAGGTACGTTTTTATTTTAAAACATTCATCTTAAAGGGGTTACTCCCGATGTAGCTTTCTGGCTTTTTAAGGAACTCAAGTACCATTAGCTATCCATAAATGATATCTTAAATTTAAAATACCAAGCATTCTGATAAGAGAAATTATATATTTTAGACTTGATCTTTTGGATTTGGAACTGCAGCTACTTTACAATTTTGCCTATCTTGTCAAAACCCCTGAACAAATACATACTAGCACTATAATATATGAGCATAAGCGATTTTTTGATCACCTTAGTACCTTTTACTCCCGACGAACTGAATGATATCCTTAGCCATTTTAAAAAAGAATCGGTTGCAAAAAATCAGATTCTGGTTCGCCAAGGCGACGTTTGTAAATTCTTGTATTTTATAGAGCACGGTATGGGCAGAAGCTATTATCTTAATGAAAATGGGAAGGAAATTACCCAATGGTTTTTTGGGGTTGGGAAATTTATGACCAGTGCCGATAGCTTTTTTCAACAAAGTCCGAGCCTCTACTATTTGGAAGTGTTACAAGATTCGCTTGTTTACAGCATTTCTAAAGAGGATATTGATCAACTCTTCGCCAAATATCACCAAATGGAAAAATTGGGACGGCTCGTCACCACAGAAATGCTGACAAAAATAGTCAACAAACTCAACGCCATCCAATTTCAAACCGCCAAAGAGCGTTACGATTATATGTTGGCCGAATTCCCTGATATTGCCCACCAAGTTCCCTTGGGCCATATTGCCTCCTATTTAGGAATGACCCAAGAAACCCTCAGCCGGATCAGAAAATAGAAACCTAGAACCGTCAAGTCACACAAGCTAAACCTCAAACCTCACACCTCCTAACACCTCAAACCTCACACCTCAAATCCCCCATTTTTTTGATATAGGTCAAAGGAAGCCAAACCATTGATGCTTAACTTTGCCTAGTATTTAAAACCAATTACTAATGCATATGAACAACTTTGTCTTAAAACTATGTGTGATGCTCATGGCCATTGCAATGCCGTCGGTACTTACCGCACAACAACTGGACCCTGTGCTGCAAGAATTGATTCAGAAAGGCATCACCAAAAGTCATCAGCTTAATTCCAACCGAATTGATGCTGCACAGGCCCAGGTAGATCAGCAATTGGCCAAATCTGTATTCTTGCCAAAAATCACCCTTAATGGAAGTTTTACAAGGCTCAATGACGATATTACCTTTGATGAAAACACCCAAAATTTATTAATCGGTACGCAAAAATTGCTTATTAAAGACGCGGTGGGAATTCCGTTTAATACGCCTTTTCCAGAGAATATCCCTTTGACGGACGTCCCTAATCTGCAAAATAAAAACATCTTAAAATCGTCAGTAGATTTGGATTGGGTATTGTTTAGCGGATTTGAAGCCACAAACGCCCTAAAAGCAAGTCAGCATAAAGAAACCTCCCTCAACTATGTAGGGTTGGCCGAAAAAGATAAAGTAGCTTTACAAATCATTGAAGCCTATGATAAATTGGCGCTTGTACTGGCTTCAAAAAAAGTGCTTTCGACGTCAGAAAACTATTTGAACGAACAAGTGTTCTATGTCAAAAAAGCCATTGAAAACGGCTTGGCTACACCTATCAGCAGGAAAAAAATTGAATTGGCGCAGCAGCAATTGGCAGGTAAACAGCTAGAGTTTGAGCATAATAATATTCTCCTCGTTGAACTTCTTCATCAGTTGACTGGCGAAGTTAAAGCGAATCTGAGATTGTTGAATCCGGAATTGCAATCCTTTTCCGTACCAGAAGCATCTACTTCTGAAAAACGTCACGAAATTAAGGCCTTGGAAGAAGCTGAAAAAGCAACACTTTATCAAGTAAAAATGGAAAAAAGCAATTTTATTCCAAAAGTTGCGGTAAAAGGACATTATGAGTTTATTGAAGATGATCTATCGCTCCTAGATCCGCAATGGTTTATTGGTGCAGGCATCAGATGGAATCTTTTTGATGGGAACCAGTCGCGATTAAAAAGCAAAAAAGCACATTTGGAAAGTCAGAAATACCGTGATCAAATAGAGGATGCCGAGGAGATGATTGTACTCAGCATCACAAAAGCCGAACTGACCTACCAAGCGGCACTACAAAACACCACCATTGTGGAAAAAGAAATCGAATTGGCCAGTGACACTTATGAAATGGTCAACAAACAGTATAAAAATAATTTAGCGTCCATTAACGATGTGCTCGACGCGTTGAATGATGTTGAAAAAGCCAATTTTAAATTACAGGAATCCTATTTTAATGAACGCCGTGCCGTGGCCGATTTGCTACACGCTAAAGGCATACTCACGTACTAACCCCTCAACAACTCTAGATATGAAAACATATACACACATCATTTTAGGTGGCTTTGCCCTACTCTCTTTAAATGCTTGCAAAAATGACGAAATCACCGCCAACCGAGGCAAGGTGAAATTCGAGACTATAGCGGTCAGCAGTAAAATTGGAGGGCGGATTGAAAAAATTTATGTTGAAGAAGGCCAAACCGTCAAAAAAGGCGATACCCTTGCCTTGATGAACGTTCCGGAAGTCAATGCGAAACTGACTCAAGCCGAAGGTGCCATTACAGCCGCCCAAGGTCAATTGAATCTTGCTTTTAATGGCGCTACTACAGAACAGTTGAATCAAATTGAAGGCCAATTAAATTCTGGAAAAGCCCAATTGGAGTTTGCCCAAGAATCTTACAACCGATTGCAAAATATGTATCAGGATTCCTTAGTCAGCCAACAGCAGTTTGATGAAGTTAGAATGAAACTCAACATGGCCAAGGCTCAAGTAAAAGCTTTGGAAGCCAAGCGTGATGAGGTTAAAAAAGGCGCACGCTCAGAACAGATTGCCCAAGCCCAAGGCCAATTGGACCGTGCCGTTGGTGCTAAGGAAGAAGTGATGTCTGCTTCTGATGAGCAATATATGATTGCCCCTGCAGATATGACTTTGGAGACCATCAGCTTAGAGGAAGGCGAATTGTTAACGCCAGGCTATACCATGTTCAATGGCTATAAGTCCAACAGTCTTTATTTTAGGTTTACCATTCCAGAATCGAAAATTTACGATTTTAAATTGGGTCAGGAATTGACGTTAGTTAATCCGTACACGAAAGTTGAAACGACCGCTAAAATTGTCGCCATTAAACAATTGGCACAGTATGCTGACATTACCAGCACAGCGCCTTTGTATGAATTATCAGAATCTATTTACGAACTCAAAGTGGTGCCGACCTCAGATGTATCGAATCAAAAGTTTTATACCAACGCAACCATCCTTATCAAATAGTAGCTCATGAAACATTTTAAAAGCTTACTCAAGGTAGAATTCAAACGTATTTTTTCAAATGGCGTATTGATGGCTATCTTTTTTGGAGCTCCAATTGGGTACGGTATTTTGTTTGGCTATGTGTACCAACAAGCGAAAGTCAAAGATTTACCAATTGTTATTGTAGATCAAGATCAAAGTCCGGTCACCGACCAAATTATTGATGCGTTTATCGCTAATGAAGGGCTGTTGGTAATGGATGTACGTCCTACTTCTGGAACTATCGTAGCGGAGATGCCTACAGAACAATATGCAGCTGTCATTACCTTTCCAACGGATTTTGAAAAGAATGTACTCCAAAAGAAGCACCCTGAAATTCGTGTGGATTTGAATATGGCCAACATTGTCAATGCCAACACAGCGAGTAACCATATTAACACCGTGTTAATGACCATGAATGCAGGCATTGAAATAGAAGGTCTTAAAAAACAAGGCATGCATCCAGACCAAGCCAAAGCATCCTACGAAAGTTTTAAGATCAATTTTAATAAACTCTATAATTCTACAGGAAACTATGTGACCTTTATGTTGCCAGGCATTTTGGCCGCCATCATGCAACAGATTATATTTTTGGCCATGGCCCTAGCGTTTTCGAGAGATTTTGAAGACGGTTATTTTGCGAAATTGGTAAAAGATCACAAGTCGTCGTTATACCTGATTTTCTTAAAGGCAACCCCATTTTTAATTATGCTGCCATTTATTTGGGCCATTGTGGGTGCGTTTTTTCCATATTTTAGGATCACGGCGGCTATTTTTAACTTTCCCATGTTGGTCTTGACCATCTTGTTAACCTTGGCATCTATGGCTATTGGAATGCTCTTTTCCATCGCTATTCCAAGTCAATTAAAAGCGACAGAGTTATTGATGGTCATCTCTACACCGGCTTTTATCTTAAGCGGATTTACCTGGCCCACGGCAGCAATTCCTGAGGTAATTACCAGCGTGGCACAGTTTATTCCGGTGACCCAATTTTTGAGTGCGTTTCGTAAAATTGCCTTTTATGGCGGCAATTTTGCATCCGTATCTTCAGAGATCACCATGTTAGCACTCATTTTTGGCGTAGCGTTTGTAGCGATGGTAGTTCTGCTGCAATTTAAAATTAATAAAACGGCTAAAAAGGAGGCTGTGGTTTTGGAGGCTTAATGTAAAAAAAATCAGAAGATTATTAGCTTAGTAAGAATTGTTGTTGGTGGAAAACACCAACAACGGCGTATGGAAAACACCAACAACAGCGGGAATGTATAAAATTCAGAAAGCTATTTCTTAGAAAGAATCGTTGTTGGTGGAAAACACCAACAACGGCGTGTGGAAAACACCGACAATGGCGTGTGGAAAACACGGACAAATGTTCAATGCAAAATTCATCTCACAATGGAAATCTGGCTAATTTTGAGTAATTTTGAGAACAATAAAACCATTCATGGGCATCCTTTTTATAAGTGATAAAACGAAACTATCCAACCTTGCAAACTCACACTTTAAGAATCGCAACTATGAAGCGTAATTTTCTGATAGCATTCCTTTTAATATTAGCCCTCACCCATTCTTGTGGTGAAAACCAAGATAAAATCATTGCTATAGATGTGCTCCTCACCCTTCCAGAAGACGTTTACGATCAAGCCGTCCATTTAAACCAATCCGTGCTAAAAAACAACCCAAATAATTTTACTTTAGATGACCAGCATATTCCACATATTACCTTATTGCAGTCTTATGTAAAAGAAAGCGATTTGCCTGAAATAGAGACATTATTAGTCGGTCTCTATAAAACCATAGCAGATGAAACCTTTGTAGTTGACCAACTTCAATATGCTAAGGATAAAAATAAAAGTTTCGCTTCTATGGGCATGGAAAAAAGTGAAGCGCTCATGGCTCTTCACGAAAAAGTGATTGGACTTTTAAAACCTTATAGTGTGAGCAATGGCTCACAAGTATCGTATGTGCAAAATGAAGATGGAACCCCAATAGATGACTTTACGATTGCTTATGTGCCGAAGTTTGTGAGCGATTATAGCTTTATAAATTTCAATCCACATATCAGTTTGGGCGTGGGTGAAACGACAGTGTTGGACAGTTTAGCGCAACATCATCAACCGACCAAATTTAAGGCGCCCGCGCTCGCTCTATATCAATTGGGCAATTTTGGTACTGCTCGAAAATTACTATGGGAATCAAAATAGATGGTGTGGACACCGTTTCAGGCCCTAGTGATTCAAGAGCGATTCATAAGTTTAATCCAGCACAATAATTTCGCTCTTTAAAATCCACTTCCCGTCCACTTCAACACTGCGGGTGACGGTGATTTTATTGACACCTGATTTTTTAAAAACGTCAATAAGCTTAAGGCTTTTATGAACGGCGGTGTTAATAAAAATGGGTTCGGTAAGTAAAGTACCGTTGGTGGCATTATAAACATAGAGGGTTTTAGAAGTGGGTTTGATATCCCAAAAACCAATCTCATCAGCACCGTCTCTATTAAGATCCTTTAGGTTTTCCAACTGCGATTGGTACGCACCCTTAATCGTGATATCTTCCAAGTCTCCACTACTAAAAACGATGACGCTATTGCATCCGTTTACGCATTCTACGGTAGCGCTACCTTGATCGTCGCTCTGTAACGCAACTTTTAGTTTTGGAGAAATGACCGTCGCATAATCTGAAAGTCCGTCGCCATTAAAATCGCCAAACAACTGTCTGTTACTGGCAATGTTAAGGCTGTTTTCACGAGCCTTCGGGAAAATAGGCGCATCAAGATCAGTGGTAGTTTCAGCAACCCCTTCACGTAGAATTCTGAACGCGCCGTTTTTAATGGTTACGGACAGATACGAATCGTAATCAGCTTCTATGCCATTATAACTCACGCGGTTTTTGAAGGTCACCAGATATTTCCCCGCCTCTTCTGTAACTTCAATCTGGTTGTTTAATACACTTTGTGTATAGTCTGGAAATTGCTCAAACAGCATTTTTTTGTCTTGCAGGACTTGAGCTCTGGAGCGTTGTTTCCCGTAATAAGAGACCACATTCATATAATTAGGCGCTAAATAAGGCGATTTTAATAGCGTATGGGACTCGTTCCATTGCTGAACAAATTTTCGCAGATTATTTTCGTCTTTAGAATTCACCTCCTTGCAGCCAAACACTAAGACAACAAACAGTAAGGACACTACATACTTCATATAATTAATGGGGTTTTAGCTTCCACTAGGAATGCTAAAGATACGTGATTTTTTAATGAATTGAGGTGCCTTGTGCGGATCTAAGTCGGCTGATGTTAGGATTTTTTGATGAATAAAGATGATTTGTGCGTCTCTTAAACGGTTGATGTGAGGCTCATTTTTTATAAAAATCTTATTTATGGGAATGGCCCTTACGTTTAGAGGATGTTGTTGGTGGAAAACACCAACAACTGCATAAAACCAAGAACGGCATCAATTACCCAATTTGTTGATGGGTTGAGGTGACTTGTCCATCCCTAAAACGCTGATGTGAGAATTTTTGCGAAAATCTGTTAGAAGGACAACCTTACATTTACATTTAGGGGAAGTTGTTGGTGAAAAACACCAACAACGGCATAAAGAGGATGTTGTTGGTGGAAAACACCAACAACGGCATAAGTTTGTCATTCCGAATGAGGCACGA
>NZ_JAEHJZ010000460.1 GCF_016469035.1 Gelidibacter salicanalis
AGATACATACTCACTTCTACGTACACGACTAAAGGATGACACAATACGTGCACGACACCGTGGTACATACGTACAGTACTGTACCTACAGTACTACTGCCACTCCCTCCACATCGCTGTACCAGTGCTTGCTGTAGTACTTATGTACAATGTAATGTACAACGTGCATACAGTAGTAGGTACCAGAGTTCGAAGCAGTATGCAAACCTCAACCCTCCATCCTCGGCAACGGCCATACCACATT
>NZ_JAEHJZ010000461.1 GCF_016469035.1 Gelidibacter salicanalis
CATGAGGGAACCGACATGCTAAAACAGCTCGAGCAGACGATTGCGCAAATAACCCGCTGGTTTCGTGCCTTTCCAACCGACCGCGACATGCGCGCAGCCTTTGAAGAACGAGAAAAAACGAAGCGAATGATAATAAGCAAACAACGCGAATGGGAAAAGAAAAACGAAAAGTTAGCCCAGCTTGCCCGCGATTGGAAACAAGCA
>NZ_JAEHJZ010000462.1 GCF_016469035.1 Gelidibacter salicanalis
CCAAGAGCTGACTGGCTCAACTGGCCACAGCATCACTCCCATCTACAGTGTTTTAAGCCTGACTGACTTGGCTTTTGCTGGGACGCAACTTCCCGACGACTCCTCGCGCAACTCATTTTAGTCATCTGGGAATACTTGCTGTGTAAGCAAAGGAAATTAATCAGCAATATTGCCAATTCTTGGCAAGCTGTGAAGCTCAGCAGAAACCCCAAGACATCTTCAAATGCA
>NZ_JAEHJZ010000463.1 GCF_016469035.1 Gelidibacter salicanalis
ATTTTCACGCGATTAGCTAATTCGTGCTCCAAGTCTAGTTTTAGAGCGAGTTACCAAACACGTTTGCCTCCCGATTATTCCAGGTGCAATCTAGGCCAGGCGCTTCAGACTTCTTGGGAGTGTATTAGTGATCGAGGCGAAGCCAAGGCGGGTTCAGTTTTTGTGCTTTTCAGCATTTCCAACTACTCCCGGGAATTGCGTCGGTGGTGATCGTATATGGCCCTGGGATCAAGCGGTGGGCCACGTCTAGCATTTGTCCATTCTATTTCTTAAAAAGTCTCTTTTAAGATACACAACAGGATGAGTA
>NZ_JAEHJZ010000464.1 GCF_016469035.1 Gelidibacter salicanalis
TTTTTAAAGTCCATGCACTTCAATAGCCAACCCTAGTTGTGGCTCTAGCATCCTTGTAGCCATGTATGAGTGGGCCTAGTGTTTGAAGCTTTGTTGGGATGTCCCGTCCTTGGGCCCTTGGGAGCTCTCAGGTTTTGGGGCAGGGCTGTTTGGCCCAGAAATGCCCCAACTTATTGCACCGTGGCAGTAGTTCCTGGCCACTAACTCGGTTATCCACTCTAATGAAGGCTTG
>NZ_JAEHJZ010000465.1 GCF_016469035.1 Gelidibacter salicanalis
TTTGTGACCGACCAGACCTTCTTCGAATCCTGGGATCATGCGGCCCTGGCCCATAGCCAGTACGAAATCAGAGGCTTTGCCGCCTTCGAAATCTTCACCGTCGATAGAACCGGAGAAATCAACGGTTACGCGGTCTTCAGCAGTGGCTGCAGCGTCAGTTTCTTTCCAGTCAGCTTGTTGCTTACGCAGAGTTTCCAGCATGGTATCAACATCAGCGTCGTTAACTTCAACAACAGGTTT
>NZ_JAEHJZ010000466.1 GCF_016469035.1 Gelidibacter salicanalis
GCGAATTATCGCTGGAACGTTACTTGAAATCGGATCTGGTAAATTTCACCCTGAGGAGATAAAAGCCATGCTTGCCGCCCGAAATCGCGAAGCGGCAGGCAAGACTGCGCCTAGTCACGGACTGTATTTATGGGAAGTTTTCTATGACAACTAAACCAGGTGTAACATGTTCTTGACACAGGAAGCAGAAAGTTATAAGATATCATATGGTATGTATTTCAACCCCACAAATAAGCCCCGGAAGACTTATCTTGTGTTTTGAAATAGAACGTAGCATTTGATTCAAGGAAAAATCATTGATTTATTTAGGAGGGAAACTCATGCGTACAACACCAATG
>NZ_JAEHJZ010000467.1 GCF_016469035.1 Gelidibacter salicanalis
GGAACCCCAGGTGCCGTTGGCTTTTCTTTTCGGGGCTTTTAATCATCGACCTTAGGGCGAGAGAGCAGCTCACACGGAAATTGGACATTGGAGGGCACACATTATGGCCCTCTGCAACTCAATCGGGCTCCAAGGAGGCCAATGGGCGCATTCAGTGCGAGCTTGAAACCCAGTCAACGGCCATACCACACTGAACCTACCGGTTCTCGTCCGATCCCCGCAGTCAAGCAGTGTTGGGCCTGGTTAGTGTACTTGGATGGGTGACCGCCTG
>NZ_JAEHJZ010000468.1 GCF_016469035.1 Gelidibacter salicanalis
AGGGGGATACTATTAGCATTCTATCAAACATCCCACCAGAATAAATAACAAAATTAATTTGTCTCAGTTAATTGCTGTTTGCAAACTGTGTAGTAGTAAGCTGGTGCGAACTCAAGGCCCCGAGCCATTTGTTCCCACACCGTTTAGCTTTACCAAATCAGCCATTAAAGATTTTACTCGCCACAAATGGGGCGTTCAATGGAAGAATAGTGTCGGATACCGCCAGACAAGATGAATATTTTTCCAAGCATATTCTGGGCCTAATTTGGACGGTTGATCCCCTGGATCACTGGCCATTGTGATCTGAACTACTTTAACTCAGTCAAATCAGGACAAGTGGCCTGGCCATAATTGTCGCCTGTGCAGATATACGGGAAATCGCCGTCATCTAGCGACAGTTTTGACTTACAACCTCACGCCTGTGGGCTAGTACCATCGTAGTCTCTCATGTCTGATCCTTCTAGTATACTATGGCTAGTAGTCACGACGGCACCAATGTATCCCTGACTGGAACCCCAAGGTAGTC
>NZ_JAEHJZ010000469.1 GCF_016469035.1 Gelidibacter salicanalis
TAAGGGATCACAGGGTCGGCCTGATCTGCGTACAAGTACTGGGACCAGCCCAATCCGGGCGAGTCCCAAATGCAGATCCGATGTCGCCTCGCCTTGATTACCTCGCGAATTCCATGCCAATGGCTGATGAAGTTTCTCATGTGGGATTCGAAAATCATAGTCGGCAATTCAGTATTGTTACCTAGCAAGTGAACACATGTGTACTATTCCTGTGTTCGAATAGATGATAACTTGGAACATACTAAATAGG
>NZ_JAEHJZ010000048.1 GCF_016469035.1 Gelidibacter salicanalis
TTATTTGGCCCCCAATTAGTCGGGAGTGCTATTTTAGATTTCAAATTTATACATTTGAGATATGCACTATAAGAAATGGGCCTTGGATTCTTTGTATGAATCAGGTACATTTGAGAAAGATCAACCAAAATAGCATGGTGTACATAGGTGATATATACGTCACTCCTAGGATCATATGTTATATATACGCATGTTGTGTGCAATTTGAAAAATGAAAAAACTACCGTCAAAACTTTATCATTATTGTTCAGTTGAAAATTTGCTAAATATTTTCAACTCTAAATCTTTGTGGTTGTCTAATAGTAATCAAATGAACGATTCAGAAGAATCTACTTGGATTGAACAGCACTTTGATTTAGTTAGAGAAACATTTAAAGATAAAGAATACGAAAAATATTTGACCGAAGCTTTAAATACATACGAATGGAATAAACATAAACCATTTATTTTTTGCTTATCCGAAAAAAAGGATTCATTAAGCCAATGGCGAGCATATTCAGCGGACGGAAAAGGAGTTTGTATTGGTTTTTCTACAAAAGCACTTAATATCAAACAAGATTCACCTTGGCCAAATTCTAATGCAGACCATACAATCGGAATTCTGCCCATCGAATACAGTATTCGAAATCAAAAGAAAGAAATTCTAAAATTTTCAGAGGATTTTAAAAAAATTTACGATGAGAAAAAAGAAGAGTTGTGGGAAGTTTCAAGTGCTTTTTTAGGAACGTCCTTTGCTACTTTAGCGATGACTTTTAAAAACCCAAGTTTTATAGAAGAAAAAGAATGGAGAATTATACATACGCCAACAAAATATAGTGTAGAATCAGAAACAGAAAAAAGAATGTCTGATTTAAAGTTTAGAGTTAACAATCATAAAATTGTTACCTACCACGAATATGATTTGAGTAAAATTTTCAATTCAAAACTGATTAATGAAATTGTTTTGGGACCAAAATCAAATATTGACATTCCAGAATTAGAACAATTTTTGGAATACAACAATTTATCAAAGACTAAAATATCGATTTCCGAATCAACATATCGATAATAAAAAACTGCACACAATAACTAAGGATTCGGCTCGCCGCACCTGTCCCGCCTTAGCGGGGTAGGCCAGAGCTGAATACTGTGTTGACGAATCCGGTTGATTTGCCGTCTTATGGGTAAAACGTTAAGTTGAGTGGAGGATACTAGGAGGTTGCGCTGGTGTTTGTGTTGACAAAATGTATAGATCTAAATTATTGTCTACATTCTTTGCAGTTTTCTACAGGTTATGGTTGACAATCTCTGGTTTTTTTCGTTTAATTTTTAGGTCATGGCATAGCAAAGCCAGTCCGCTTTTGCAGAATAATTTTTAGCTGCTCTTATTCAATTTTCTATCTTTTAGTAAAACGCGCCAATTCTCGGGAGGACCACGGTCATTGAACAATAGTATTGTATGCAGTCTTCCCTTTTTACAGAGAGGACACCGGCGGTGCAAAAGTGGCTCTTTTATTCAATAACTAAGGATTCGGCTCGCCGATTACTCCCTTCGGTCATGAGATCGCTTCGCTAAGTTGGCCAGAGCTGAATATTGTGTTGACGCATCCGGTTAATTTGCCGTCTATGGGTAAAACGATGAGTTAAGGGAGGGATGGTTGGAGGTTACGCTGTTTTTGGGTGGCCAAATGGTATTGAACCCTCTTGTTCTAATAACTTGTTAAGTGCTTTGCTTGTGGTTTGAATTTAGGATCCCTGGTTTTTACCGTTTAGTTTTAAAGTTGGGGCTTATTTGGCCCCCCCAATTAGTTGGGAGTGCCATTTTAGATTTCAAATGTATACATTTGAGAATGACAAACAGAAATGGCATGGGGTAGATAGGGGGTGTATATGTCACTCTATGTTGTATACACACATGTTGTGTGTAATTTGACGCAACCAAATGGGAATTTAAACATCTAATAAAAAAAGAAAATTATGAAAAATTTGATTTACTTATTTATTTTGATTTTGGGAATAATTTCTTGCAGTTCAGATGATGAAACGAGAATTGACAATTCGGATTTAATTGGAAATTGGAACTGGACAAATACTGATGGAGGAATCGGATTTCATATTCACGAAACACCAAAAACAACTGGAAAAATAATTCACTTGAATTTAAATGAAAACTATGAATATTCAGTAACCGAAAATGGAACTGAAATATCGAATGGAATTTATGAATTGATTATGAAAAAATCTATTTCTTCTGGAGAAATGGAAAGATTTATTAAACTTCAAACAATTGACCAACAGTATTTAGGATTTGTTAAAAATGGAATTATAAATATTGAGGAAAACAAAAAACTCTATATTTCTGACAATAATGCTGATGGTGTTGGAAGTAAATTTGTGAGAATTGAATAAAAACTACACACAAAGTATAAAATTAATTGCTAGTGCAAGCCTACTTACGAAAATCCTCGCGGATTTTCTGTTTGGTTTGTATTTGCTAAATTACGTGCTTAAACAACGCAACTAATCTTATGTGTGCCGAGAGTAACGACCGGCTAAAAAGTCGTTGCGCAACTGTTTACAAGATGGTGGAACCGACCCACCGGTGTTGTCCTACAGGGGAGAGCATCAAACCCCCATAAGGTGCTTTGGTAAAGAGCCAAGGTATTGAGCGTTATGGAAAAGGCTGCGCCACGAGCGTGGTCAGGTATAGATAATGGAGATGAATGCAAATGAACCTCTGATGAAGTGTCGAGAAAGTGCAACCTTCTGTCAAAAGTGTTTGAAGTATGACAAACATTATAAGTCCAGCGGTTACCTGTTTATTGGCTGGGCGGCAGGCGTCATTTAGGAGGCATGACCATTATTCGGGCTTGTTTACGGAACTCGGGAACCTGAGCCAAAATGCAAAGTGAAATGCACAATAGCGCAAACTAGAGGCAGAATAGCGATGTTTGGAACAGGGGCGGACTCATCCGTAGTAGTGAAGAAGTTTCTGTAATGGAAATGGAGCAAAGGGATGAGCTAATTTGATGTACAGCCTGCCAACTTGAAAAAGGATGAGCTATTTTTGTACACCACTTAGAAGAGCCGTATGATGGGAGACTATCACGTACGGTTCCCTGCCCGTCCGGCAGGCGGGTGTGAGAGGCTCGGGGTGAAACTCCCCTTGTCTACTCGACACAATCACGTTACCTGCAAGCTAAAAAAAAAGCCACCGCACGGTCAAGCACATTTGGTTTTTGCCAACGCTAAAAGCCAATGTTGAAAAACCAAAAGAGCTTGCCCTTCCCCACCGCCACCCAAACAGAATAATTACATTTTATACACAGTTTTATGAGATATTTAAAATAAACTAACTATTTTAGCGACTGAATAAACAACGTCTGAAATGAACAGAATTAAAGAAGTGTTGGAACAGAAAGGGATTAAGCAAACTTGGTTGGCTGAAAAACTTGGTAAGAGTTACAATATGGTAAATGCTTATGCACAAAACCGACAACAACCACGATTGGAAACCTTAATGGAAATAGCGGTGATTTTAGATGTGGACGTAAAAGAATTGATAATATCTAATAAAGAACAATAAATGCCAGTAGACTTTTCAAAAATATTAGTAGTTGGAGTTTCCTCTAGAGCACTTTTCAATCTCGAAGAAGAAGAGCAGATTTTCAGAGAAAAAAACATTCGTGGTTTTCGGGAATACCAATTAGCCAATGAAGATAAGCTACTTGATAAAGGCACTGCGTTTCCATTGGTTGAAGCATTGCTAAAACTGAATACACACGTTGACAAGGAATCCCCAATCGTAGAAGTGGTAATTATGTCAAAAAACAGCCCTGAAACAGGAGTTCGTGTTTTAAAAGCGATTGAACACTATAATCTTCCTATTTCAAGATGGGCATTTTCAGCAGGAGAACCTTTAGCTCCATTTATAAAGGCATTTAACGTTGACTTGTTTCTTTCAAAAGACGAAAAAGATGTTCAAAAAATAATCGACACATCAGACTGTGCTACAGCATTAGTATTTGACCCACCTGAAAATTACAAACCAGAAACTGACCGAGTTAAATTTGCTTTTGATGCAGATGCGGTTGTGTTCTCAGAAGAATCTGAAATTATATACAAAGAAAAAGGTCTTGAAGAGTTTCGAAAACACGAAAAGGAAAATGAGAATGTTCCACTGAAAGATGGCCCTTTTGCAGCTTTATTGAGAAAATTATCATATATCCAAGATTTTCTACCAATTGAAAAAGAACTTTCCCCTTTAAGAATTGCAATAGTTACGGCAAGAAACTCGCCCAGTCATATGAGAGTTATTAAGACATTTCGAAATTGGAATGTATATGTAGATGAAGCATATTTTATGGGTGGATGGCCTAAGGCACCAGTTTTAGAAGCTATTGGCACGCATATTTTCTTTGATGACCAAGACAGTCATTTAAGTGATTCCAAAACAAAAGTTCCTTGTGGCAAAGTATTGTATAAAACAAATTCGATTCTCAAAAATTACGAGAAGGAAATTATTATAGAACCGAAAAAAGAAAAAAAGAAATAGTATGCCAACACTCAATTGGATAGGAAAAGATAAAGTGGTGAGCCACCACCAAGATGTGCCATACAGAGTATTGGAACACAAATACGGTTTTACAGCAGAAAAGGGAGACCAAAAAGAACCGGCAAACAGCGGAAACAAGATTATACACGGTGACAACCTTGAAGCATTAAAAAGCCTTCTTCCTGAATATGAAGGAAAAGTAAAATGTGTCTATATAGACCCACCTTACAATACTGGCGAAGAAAAATGGACTTATAATGATAATGTCAATCACCCAAAAATTAAAAAATGGATTGGTGAAATTGTTGGAGATGATGAGCTTGATTTAACAAGGCATGACAAATGGTTATGTATGATGTATCCAAGATTAAAACTTCTTTCAAAGTTATTGGATAAAGATGGTGTCATATTTATATCAATAGATGATAACGAAAACTCTAGATTAAAACTTATCTGTGATGAAATCTTCGGGCAAAAATCATTCGTCACAACTCTTGTATGGGAGAAAAAAAAGAAAGGAACTCATTTAGATAAAAAAAGGATTAGTATCAAAGAATATATATATGTCTACTGTAAAAACAGACAGGTATTTAATGGTTTAATCGGAGAGGTCAAATCGAAAAAGGAAACTTATCCATGCATAAACCCAGGCAACAAAAGAGCTTCTAGAATAATACCCGCAGGTACAAAATCTACATATAGGGAGAAAAATTATAAGCTTTCAAATGGTAGTAAAATTTCCGCTGGAAATATGTTTCTAGAGTTAAAAGGAGATTTAATTCTAGAAGACGGACGATTAAAGAATGATGTGGAAGTAGAAGCTGAATGGCGTTACAGTCAAGATAACATCAGTCTTTATGCCAAAAAAGATGAACTCTATTTTACTCGTGACCTTTATTTAAGACGCGAAGTTTACGATACACGTTACAAAAAACTTAAAGACTTACTTCAAAGAGTTGAGTATGGGACTATCAATGACTTGAAAGATGAAATGATAAAAGAACTGGAAAAGGATGAACCTGACTCAAAAATAATTGTAGAATTAAAAAATCAAATATCATCTTTAGAAGACGTTCATCATTTCGACAATGTTGACATTTCCAATTTAAATAACACTGGTTGGGGTTCCAATGAAGATGGTGATGAAGAATTACGCAACATATTTGGGAAAAAGGTATTCGACTTTCCAAAACCAACTAAACTTATTTCAAAATTATTAGCTTCCACTTTATTCAAAAATGGAATTTTTCTAGACTCGTTTGCTGGTTCTGGTACAACTGGAAATTCCGTTTTAGCACTTAACAAAATAGATGGTGGCAATCGCAAATTCATCCTAATTGAAATGGAAGAATATGCCAATAAGATTACAGCCGAACGAATCAAAAAAGTTTCAAAAGGATACCAAATAAATGATTCAACAATTGAGGGACTGCAAGGAAGCTTTGATTATTACGAACTTGGGCTACCACTCTTTGACGAAAACCAAAACCTAAATGAGCAAGTCGGTTTAGGTAAAATCAGAGAATACATTTGGTTTTCAGAAACCAGAACTTCCTTTAAAGAACCAAATACCGAAAGCTACTATTTAGGAAAAAAAGACGAATCGGCTTACTATTTCATTTACGAAAAAGACTGTTTAACAACGCTTGATTTTGATGCTTTAGAACTAATAAAAACCAAAGGAGAACAATATGTCATCTACGCTGACAATTGTTTACTTCCAAAGGATTTTATGGCAAAGAACAACATCATTTTCAAAAAAATACCAAGAGACATTACAAGATTTTAGACTATGGAATTAAAAAGTTATCAGCGAAAAGTAATAGAGAATCTTGAAGAATACTTGGGTTATGTTCAAGAGCATAAAAGTTTAGCCAAAGCCTTCAATCAATATTGGGAAGACAAAATTGGCCCATACAATCCGTTAGACGGTACAGGGATGGAAGGCTACAAAAACAACATACCAAATGCAGCTCACGTTTGCGTAAAAGTACCAACGGCAGGCGGTAAAACTTTTATTGCAGTAAATGCTTTGCATAGCATTTTTTCAGCTTACGATTCGGCAAAGCCTAAAGCAGTTATTTGGTTAGTGCCTTGGAGTAATTTATTGCAACAAACTGTAAATACACTTTCTGACCCAGAACATCCGTATCGCCAAAAACTTAATTCGCTTTTTAATAACCGAGTAGAGATTTATCAAAAAGCTGATTTGTT
The DNA here is from genome assembly GCF_016469035.1 of Gelidibacter salicanalis. Lineage (GTDB taxonomy): Bacteria > Bacteroidota > Bacteroidia > Flavobacteriales > Flavobacteriaceae > Gelidibacter > Gelidibacter salicanalis_A. The sequence goes on from NZ_JAEHJZ010000048.1 coordinate 6,749, forward strand.
ACAAGGTTCTAATTTCAACCCAACAGTTGTAAAAGACCAATTGAGCATTTTTGTAATGAGTTTTGCCAGTTTAAGAGCCAACAACAAAGAAGACCGTAAAGTCTTTCAAGAAAATGGACAGTTAGAATCTTTTGTATCGCAATACAAAAACAATGAACATATTTTGAGTGGTGTTGATGATACTGCTTTAATTAATGTTTTACGTTCTCTTAATCCTGTTTTAGTGGTGGACGAAAGCCACAATGCAGAAAGTGATTTGAGTGTAGATATGCTCAAAAACTTAAATCCGTCTTTCATTTTAGACTTAACCGCAACACCAAAAGACAATAGCAATATTGTAAGCCTTGTTCCTGCGATAGAGTTGAAAAAGGAACATATGGTTAAACTGCCTGTAATCGTATACAACAACCACGACAAAACAGAAGTCATAAATAACGCTTTGCACTTACAACGTAAATTGGAGAATCTTGCCAAAAAACAAGAAACTGAAGGCGGTAAATACATCAGACCAATTGTGTTATTTCAAGCACAACCAAAAACCAAAGACGACAACACCACTTTTGAAAAACTAAAAGAACAATTGTTGGGATTAGGCATTCCAGAAAGCCATATTAAAATCAAAACCGCCAACATTGACGAATTAAAAGGCATTGACTTGTTGAGCAAGGAATGTGAAGTTCGATACATCATTACTATCAATGCTTTAAAAGAAGGTTGGGATTGTCCGTTTGCCTATATCTTGGCATCATTGGCTGACAAATCAAGTTCGGTAGATGTGGAGCAAATTTTAGGTCGTGTATTGCGTCAACCATACGTACAAAGACACAAAGCATTTCAATTAAACCTTTCCTATGTTTTAACAGCTTCGGCAAAGTTCAACGAAACTTTACAGAGTATTGTAAAAGGATTGCAGGAATCAGGTTTCAGCGAAAAAGATTATCGAAAAGTCGATAAAATGACCGAAGAAGAAAAGAAAACTGTTTCGGTTGACCCTGTTGAATCATTCTTATTCCCAGAACAACAAGAAGACCAAGAAGAAGAAAATATAGATAAAAACAGAGTTACGTTTGACCCAAATGCAGATGAAGAAGAAACCGAAACAACTTCAGTAATCGAAGAAATAGAAACCATTGCGGAAGAACAAAACCGCCAATTAGAAGAGCAAATAAAAGAACAGGAAAAACAACCTGTTGACGAAAATATATTTCAAGAAATGGGTGCAAAAGTAAAACGCTACAAAGTCAAAGAATCCAATAAAGATTTTATTGATAAAATTGAGTTCCCGCAGTTCTTTATCAAAGTAACAGCAAGTGATATTTTTGGAACAGACGAAGAATTGCTCAACCGTGAATCACTTCTAAAAGATTTTAAACTTTCAGACGAAGACATCAAAATTGACTTTGACCAAATTTCATCTGACTTGTATAAAATTGACTTAGAAGAAGCTAAGAAAAACGAGTATAGACCTTCATTCACTAAGATTGAAGACAGTATGGTGAAAGACCCAATTGCCGAATACATTTTAGCTAAGCCAAAAGAAAATCAAATAACAGACATAACACATCAAATGATGCAGATTATTGGCAATATGTATCCAATTGCCGACCAAGAAATCAAAGTTTATATTGGACGTATTCTGAACAGTATGAATACAGAACAGCTACGGGATATTTTGGTAAGAAAATGGAGTTACACAGACAAGATAAAAGTAAAGATTCGCCAGTTGTCAGATGCTTACGCAGAAGGTCGTTTTATGGATTTACTGAAATCTAAAAAGATAAACACCAAAGCAAATTGGAAATTAGGGAATGAAATTGTACCAGGAAAACCAGGTTCATCCATTGGGAATTCCCTTTACGAAAGAGAAGGTTCTATGAATGGTTTCGAAGAAAGGGTTGCAATGGAAATTGGAACTTCTTCGAACGTTGCATTTTGGCATAGGAACTTAGAACGAGGGAAAGGATTTTACATCAATGGATTTAAAGCCAACCACTACCCTGACTTTATTTTACAGACAAAATCAGGAAAGACCATTTTAATAGAATCCAAAGGCGACCATTTGGACGGTTCAGACAGTGAAGCTAAATGCCGACTAGGAAACGAATGGGAAAGACAAGCAGGAAATGACTTTTCTTATTTTATGGTATTTGACAAAAAAGAAATTGCGGGAGCATATACGTTGGATAAAGCAAAAGAGTTAATCAGTAAAATGTAAAGCCCACGCTATTTGTAAGCACATTTAAAAGTCGCACCAGCCAATGCTCGTCCAAAGCTTTTAAAAGAGCTTCCACAGCCAACGCAAACGAAATGAAAAGAAAAAAGCCAGCAATAACTAAGAATTCGGCT
>NZ_JAEHJZ010000470.1 GCF_016469035.1 Gelidibacter salicanalis
ATATTGTTCAATAAGTCGACTTCATCATTCATTTTGACTTTAATGATGCGGATATAGCCACCGCCGCCACGCTTACTTTCAACGATATAGCCTCTCTCGCTCGTAAAGCGTGTATTGATAACATAGTTAATTTGTGAAGGTACGCATTGAAACTTATCTGCAATTTCATTGCGCTTAATTTCTAATATTTCTCGACCATTCTGATCCAAGACTTC
>NZ_JAEHJZ010000471.1 GCF_016469035.1 Gelidibacter salicanalis
ATGGCTGAGGCTGACACAATTTGGGCTGATGACATCTGTTGCATCGATTGGAGCGCCTTCTCCTTGTGAGCTTGCTCGATATACGAAGCCGGACTACCATTGCCAGGAACCTGGAGAATGAAATAGAAAAACCACCATGAGTTTCAGGATAGCCTGGGCATGGGAGCCGATGACATTTAGAGTGCAGTTGCTAGGGTACATAGTGCGGGTCACGACGGAGATTTCGGGACATATGTACTGCAGTGCGGAGTGGTGCCTTGAGTATTGTATACAGTATGCAGCAGAGT
>NZ_JAEHJZ010000472.1 GCF_016469035.1 Gelidibacter salicanalis
CCTAGTTCCTGATCGCCTTCAAGTAGCTTTTGAAACAGCGGGATTTGTTCTGCTTGTGATATGACCATTACATCCAATATTCCCGCTCCTTTCAATTTGAACAATGACCAATAAATCATCGGATATGGGCCAACCGGCAATAAATGCTTATTGAAAATCTTTGTTAAAGGTGCCAGTCGTGATCCCTTTCCTCCTGCTAAAATAACTCCCTTCACATCTACACATCCTTATGTTCTTTTTGGTGATGATTCATGAGGTGTATAAGG
>NZ_JAEHJZ010000473.1 GCF_016469035.1 Gelidibacter salicanalis
TGGTTTAAGCAAATCGAATTAATCTAAATTTTACACGACCGTCCCCGACCTTTGCCGGCCCGGCCGCCGGGTCTTTATCGTTTTTAGCGCGTGTACGATTTCCTGACTACCTCCCCCTGGCCCGACTACGAGCTGCTCGACAGCGGCCATTTCCAGAAGCTGGAGCGCTTCGGGAAGTACGTGCTGGCGCGCCCCGAGCCGCAGGCCATCTGG
>NZ_JAEHJZ010000474.1 GCF_016469035.1 Gelidibacter salicanalis
CCGTTCAACGCTTCGAGGGAACCACGAACGTCAGATTTGAGGACGATGTTGAGCGTCTTCTTCTCTGCCTGGCCCATGTTCTCGAAGATGTTTTCCAGCTTGCCGGCGTGAGCGCGAGCCAGTTTGACTTCGCGGAACTTGCCTTGACGGAACAGAGCCACTTCACGGGCTTTCTTCTCGTCCGACAGCACGCTCATCTCGTCGCCAGCGTCCGGGGTACCGTCCAGGCCGAGGATCTCGACAGGGATGGAAGGACCCGCTTCC
>NZ_JAEHJZ010000475.1 GCF_016469035.1 Gelidibacter salicanalis
ACTCGTCGGTCTGCGCCATAAAGCGTAAGTGCTCACGGTAACACTCAGTTTTTGCATGCTTCTGGCAGCCGATGGCGCTGTAAAGTTCAGCAGTGGTTTTCGCCGGTAATATCTCACGCAACCATTCAACCAGCGCGCCGGGTTGTGGGGCGTACACCATGAAATAAGAGCGCGCAAACCCGAAAACTATGCTGGCATCATTACCTTCAGTAAGACAGGTATCCACAAACAACTGATTCT
>NZ_JAEHJZ010000476.1 GCF_016469035.1 Gelidibacter salicanalis
TTCGTATCATATATTAACCGATACATTGAACCCTTCTCTAAGGGGCCAAAACTGAATTCCACGGCCAGCTTGGCTTGTATTTGTTCCAGGATGTGATCTCCAATGCGCCATTCAGGACCACAATTCCGAGACCTCCCCAAAGGTATTTCAGTTTGTCTCATTGTCTCAACTTGGCTGCGGAAAATCCGCGGATTATCACACTTGTTGGGCTGGTCGCTCAATGAACAAATTGTGTCATCCGAGCCATTGTGAACAATGCTAATTTTAACTTTGAATGACAAGCCAGAGAGTTGGCTCGTGTTCACCCGCTCTGTTGGGTCAA
>NZ_JAEHJZ010000477.1 GCF_016469035.1 Gelidibacter salicanalis
AGCCGAGGGGCAGGATTTGGCTGCTGAAGAAACATGTGTGTGATGCAACCCAAAAGTAAGAGCAAACACAAGAAATTCAAGGCAAATTTTATTTGCTATGGTAAATCTAAGGTCAAGTAAACTTTTCCTGTCAACGAATCTGAGTGACTAGACGCTTGGGAATGTTGCCACCATAAATTATACGCTATTAAAAAATACCTGAATAGCAAGTAAA
>NZ_JAEHJZ010000478.1 GCF_016469035.1 Gelidibacter salicanalis
GCCTTGAGCAGGGGCGAGCAGGGCATCAGTTTTCATGAGCTCACCGGATAGAGTTTCGATTTTCTTGGTGTTGGCATCGGGGCAAGAGCTCAGTGCCACAATAGATTCATTGGATCGGTCCATGATTGCCTCGACCTTCCCGATAATGGATTCCAAGCAAACCGTGACGTCTGGTCCACATGCATCTTCGACCGGTTTGTCCTTGATGGAGTTCCACACGGTATGAAATTGCCCTAGCGCACGGGCTAATGTTAGTTCATGACCGCAATGGGAACTACGACCGGACGCAAAATTGTCGTACGAAATTGCTGGCTTGGGC
>NZ_JAEHJZ010000479.1 GCF_016469035.1 Gelidibacter salicanalis
CAGTCGATCCCACTCCCCCATGGCTTGGCCCATGGGATGGTAAGGCAGGAGGATGGGCTGAACCGAGGTCGAGGCCGCGTGGAGACATTCGGCCTTGGCCTTCTGGTAGGTGTGGGAGAAGGCTGGGCTGATATAGATGGCCATGAGGCTCACATAACTCTCGTATGAGGACATTGGCACCGAGGGCCACACTGCAGCCCGAATGATT
>NZ_JAEHJZ010000049.1 GCF_016469035.1 Gelidibacter salicanalis
TTTTTTGTCATGTACTTAAAAAAATGCTAAAGGTTTTGCCTCCTTTATCACCTTGCTATATTTTCCTGACGAAACACCTTTAGCCTACAAGAAAACGCCAGTATATAATCGGAATGATGTGTTGTTAAAAGATGAAGATGTCGAAGCGGTCACATTGACCATTGAAGACACAACATACACTGTTGTTGTGGTTCATAATTCGCCAGCACCTGCAGCGCATTTCTTTAAAGTGAACGGTCAATTTGTGAGTGGGGAAGTCATATTAATTGAAAAAAGAAATAACAAGACACGGATTCATGTGATTAAGTAATAGGTGTCAATTATACCCTGTTCATGGAACAAATATTTCTTGACAATTTCAAAATGTCCTAGAAATTGCGATTTGATTAAATGAGAAACTTTTGATTAGGCCAAAGTAGAGGGTGTTTTTATGAATGGCTATAAAAATGCTTCATAGTGATGGTTTCAAAGGATAGTTTATTTTGAGCAGTCGTATGGGGCGTTGTATTCAGTGATAAACCAATTAAATGGGAATGTAAATTAAAAAAAGTCTGTATATTCGACTTTTTGTGTGCAATATAAAAATCGATATTATGAAAAAAACAAAAAAAATATTAAACTGGTTTTTTGGAGGAATTAGCTTGACCTATATTCTGATAATTATTTTTCCTCAATTCATTTTTGCCAATAAATTAGAGTACAAGAATTTTTCTGTTTACTATCATTCTAATGAAATTAATACAGAAAATCTAAAATCGGTTTTAGAAGAATCACAAAAATTACTAATGACTACCAAACTCTTTGAAACCGAAATCAATCAAGATGTTTTTATTTGTAATAGCTATAATGAGTTTTCTTTTTTCGCACTTTTATCCCGCAAAGCGTTTGCCGTACACTATCCAATAACTCAAAACATTTTTCTATCTAAATCTTCTATTTCAGATAATTATATTTTAAGAAATGGAGAGAGAAATAACAAAAGAACATTAAGCGGTGTTATTGCTCATGAAACAACTCATTCGCTTTTGGAAAACAAATTAGGGACTTTAAAATATAAATTACTTCCTACTTGGAAAGTTGAAGGCTATTGTGATTTTGTTGCTAATGAAAGTTCTCTTAACGAACAGAAAGGGTTCAAAGATATTTGTATTGATAAAGAGAATTCAAATAGTCTGGCTTTTAAATATTTCAAGTACAGAATCTCAACACAATACTTATTCAATGAAAGAAAAATATCAATGGAGGAATTTCTGAATAATAATTTTGACTTGAACGAAATAAATGAGAATCTGAAGGAAAAATATTGCACACAATAAAATATATAAAAAACACTCATTTTGGTGTTTATTCGAAATGAAGTGCGTGTTAACTATATCTGATTTACCCAAGATAAATCTGCTAACACAAACCTGAAAATTTCAAATATACATAACATAACCAAACTAAAATTTAATAGAATGAAAAAAATCCTCAGTTTTACATTCTTATTTTTTGGAGCTTTAACTTTAACAGCACAACAAAAACCAAACGTCATTTTTATTTTAGCAGATGATTTGGGCTATGGCGATGTCAGCAGTTATGGAGCCACAAAAATAAACACTCCAAATCTAGATAAGCTGTCAGATCAGGGCGTTCGGTTTACGAACGCACACGCCACTTCTGCCACTTGTACACCCTCCCGATATGCGATTATGACGGGAGAATATCCATGGCGTCAAAGCGGTACCGGAATTTTACCTGGAGACGCTGCGTTGATTGTTCCAACCGACCAACCTACCTTACCTAAAATCTTTAAGCAAGCAGGTTATAAAACGGCAATTGTTGGCAAATGGCATTTGGGTCTTGGAGATGCGGTAGCAAAGAATTGGAACGGAGAAGTAAAGCCTGGACCTAATGAAACCGGGTTTGATTATTCCTTTATTTTTCCGGCAACGGCCGACCGTGTGCCGACGGTATTTATGGAAAATCATCATGTTGTGGCTTTAGATCCCACAGATCCCATTGAAGTGGATTACAGAAAGAAAGTAGGAAACGACCCAACAGGTTTGGAAAATCCGGAGTTGCTTAAAATGCATTCTTCACCAAACCACGGGCATAATAATACGATTGTAAACGGGATTGGTCGCATTGGTTATATGAGTGGCGGCAATAGAGCACGATGGACCGATGAAGAAATGCCAATGACTTTTCTTTACAAAGCCACTGAATATATCCAAAATAATAAGGAAGAACCATTTTTCTTATTTTATGCATTAACCGAGCCACATGTGCCACGGATGCCTTCCACAATGTTTAAGGATAAAAGTGGATTAGGCTATCGTGGCGATGCCATTCTTCAATTGGACTGGGCTGTAGGAGAAATTATGAAACAATTGGAATACTTAGGTATTGAAGAAAACACGATTCTTATATTTTCAAGTGATAACGGCCCTGTATTGGATGATGGCTATATCGATGGAGCTGTGACACAACTTAATGGACACACGCCTTGGGGACCTTTAAGAGGAGGGAAGTATTCTGTTTTTGAAGCAGGAACAAGAGTTCCAATGATGGTGAGTTGGCCAGGAACAATAGCGCCCCAGGTTTCTAATGCACTCATCTCGCAAATAGATTTAATGGCCACTTTTTCGAAAATGTTTGATATAAAAACAAATACCAGAGATAGCCATGATATGCTTGAGGTGTTCTTAGGTAAATCCACCCAAGATCGAGAATTTTTGATAGAACAAGGGATTACCGATAACTTGGCTATTATTCAAGGGAATTGGAAATATATTGCTCCGTCTGAAGGCCGCAAAAAGAACGAACTTGTCAATATTGAATTGGGAAATTCGTTACAACCGCAATTGTATGATCTGGGCAAAGACATTGGTGAAACTACAAATCTCGCCGATAAATATCCGAAGAAAGTTAAAGAATTACAGAAGAAATTGGAGGCCATAAGAAAATTATAAAATTTTTTGATTGTGCGAAAATATTATAAAACTATAAATTGTCACGTTATAGTAATTTTCAGATATCGTCATCAAAAACAAATATTCGTTTTTATTCTGCGTGAATCTGAGTGAATCTGCGGGATAACTTCTGCATTCGCATGTTTTTATTTCCCGCTGATTTCGCAAATGTTCGCAGATTTTTTTACTGATATGACCACATACGGACATGTCATAAATTTTAAAGGTATTTTAGATTTTGAAATCTTGGTGAATTTATAAAGGTCAGATTAGCTATATTTTATAAAGGATGCGTCCTTCGATGCCCTCTTAATTGGTTAGTGAGACCCCCTTGAATATGTGGCTGTTTTCCCAATTTAGCATATTAGCAAAGTTGCCATTAATTTTGTTAATTTAGAGGCAGCTTTCATATAAACTAATACTCACAACAATGCAAAAAGTAGTCACCTTTGGAGAAATCATGTTACGTCTTTCTACGGAGCGCCATCTAAGATTTTCCCAAGCTAATTTTTTTATGGCCAATTACGGAGGTGGCGAATTTAATGTGGCAGTATCCTTGTCCAATTATGGTATTCCCACGGAATTTGTCACAAGACTTCCAGATAACGACATTGGACAATCGGCCTTAATGGAAATCCGCAAGCGTAATGTGTCCTCAGAACATATTATTTATGGCGGCGACCGTCTGGGCATCTATTTTTTAGAAACTGGCGCCGGAACACGTGGGAGCAAAGTAGTATATGACCGAAATCATTCGGCCATTGCTGATATTAACGTCGGTATGATTGATTGGGAAAAGGTTTTCCAAAATACCAGTGTTTTTCATTGGAGTGGCGTAACGCCTGCAATTTCCCAAAATGCTGCTGATGTTTGCCTTGAGGCAATTAAAGTTGCAAAGAAAATGGGTGTTATGATCACTTCAGATCTTAATTACCGATCAAAACTATGGCAATACGGAAAACAACCGAAAGACATCATGCCAGAACTTTTAAAATACAGTGATGTTATTTTAGGTGATCTTGATACGGCATTTATGATGTTGGGCAAGGATAAAGTCAATCCAGATTACAAAGCTACTGAAAGTCTGCCGCGCTTTTATAATTTACTCTTTGAATACTGTCCTAATTTGAAATATGTGGCCACGACTTTGCGCTATTCCATCAGCGCCTCACACCAACAAATAGGCGGCATTTTTTACGATAAAGATCAGATTTATACTGCTGCGCTAAGAGAGGTGACACCTGTTGTGGACAGAGTTGGAAGTGGCGATGCGTTTATGGGTGGTATTATTTACGGACTGCTGAAACAGGAATTTGATCCTCAGCACACCATCAATTTTGCGGTGGCTGCGTGCTGTTTGAAACATACTATTTCGGGCGATTTTAATTTGGCAACGATTGATGAGGTTGAAGAGATGGTAAAAGGCAATACCTCAGGTATTGTTTCAAGATAATTTAGAACTAATAGAATAGAACTACACTACAATTTATGGCACAATTTTCAAGAATAGAAGTGGCAACCATCATGAAGGAAACTGGCTTAGTGCCTTTATTCTTTAGCCAAGATTTAGAATTGAGCAAACAGGTGCTTAAAGCCTGTTATGACGGTGGCGCACGCTTAATGGAATTTACTGCGCGTGGCGATTTTGCCCACGAAACGTTTGGCGAATTAACCAAATATGCGATTAAAGAATTACCTGGGATGGTAATGGGGGTTGGCTCTGTAACGGATGCTGCCGCCGCGTCATTATATATGGCTTTGGGAGCTAATTTTATCGTTACCCCTGTGTTTCGAAAAGATATCGCCATAGTTTGCAACCGACGGAAAGTATTATGGTCGCCCGGCTGTGGGTCCTTAACGGAAATAGCCCAAGCAGAAGAAATGGGCTGTGAAATCGTAAAATTATTTCCTGGCGATAGTTTTGGTGCAAAATTCATCAAAAACATCAAAGGACCGCAACCTTGGACCAACATCATGCCTACGGGCGGTGTCTCTCCAGATAAAGACAACCTTAAAGGATGGTTTGATGCAGGCGCCACTTGTGTAGGTATGGGGTCGCAATTAATTACCAAAGACATTTTGAATCAGAAGGATTTTAATAAGTTGGAAGCACAAGTAAAATGGACTTTAGCAACTATCGCAGCCTTGAGAGCTTAAGCAAACCGAAATTATGAAAAAGGTATATTTTTTAAAATTTATAGTAGTGCTTCTTCTTTTTGGGACATCGTCTTGTGATACAATCCAAAAGAGAAAAACCATAAAAATGGCTCACGGTTTAGATGAAAATCATCCGGTACACAAGGCCATGGTTTTTATGGGAAAAGAGCTAGAAACAAATTCAGGAGGCACCATGAAATTAGAAATTTATCCAAATCAACAATTAGGATCTGAACGCCAATGCTTAGAACTCTTACAAATTGGAAGCTTGGGAATGACCAAAGTATCAGCCGCCGTAATGGAAAATTTTTCACCAAATATGAAAGTCTTCGGATTGCCTTATTTGTTTAAAGATCGAGAGCAAACGTTTAGAGTTTTGGATGGCTCTATTGGCAAGGAACTTTTGGACGGTGCCGAAAAATATTGGTTAAAAGGATTAGGGTATTATGATGCTGGAAGCAGAAGTTTCTATACTGTAAAAGCCCCTGTTACCACGCCAGACGATTTAAAAGGTTTAAAAATTAGGGTGATGGAGAGTGTCACAGCCATGAACATGATTAAGAGTATGGGCGGGGCACCAACACCAATTTCGTCGGGCGAACTGTATACAGCGCTGCAACAAGGTGTTGTGGATGGCGCTGAAAATAATCCGCCAACCTTTTTTTTAACCCGAGATTATGAGGTCTGTAAATTTTTCTCTTTGGATGAACATACCACCATCCCTGATGTGTTTATAATGAGCACACACCTATGGAATTCATTGAGTAAGGAAGAACAAACTTGGGTGCAAGACGCCGCGGATGCCTCAGTAGAATACCAACGAAAATTGTGGGCAGAGGCTGAAAAAGACGCTATTGCAGCGGTTGAAAAAGAAGGTGTTACGGTTTCAAGACCCGATAAGGCCTTGTTTAAAGCGAAAGTACAACCGGTGTATGATGCTTATAAAGACAACAAAGAAATATATAGCCTGATTCAGCGCATACAGGCGATAGAATAAGTAAGTATTCTGAGCGATTATTTTATAGCGTGATGGAAGATAGACCAAGTGCTAAACGTCCACAACATCTTAACCAAATCGATAGCTTTATTTGTAAAACATATAAGCTCCTTCATTGAAAATAGGAGGTATTAAACATAAAACCAATTATGAACATCAGAAGTAAAATAGACGCGTATTTAGGGTACGTACTAGCCATAATTATGGGTGTGATGGTGCTTAACGTACTTTGGCAGGTATTTACACGATTTGTAATGGGCGCACCAAGTTCCTTCACTGATGAATTGGCACGTTACCTGATGATTTGGATAGGCGTTCTTGGTGCCGCTTACATTTCAGGGAGGCGGATGCACGTTGCAATCGATCTGTTACCGATGCGTTTAAATAAAGAGAAACAAGTAAAGCTGAAGATTTTTGTTAATTGTATCATCATTCTTTTTTGCTTTGCCGCTTTAGTGGTCGGCGGATTAAGATTGGTTTATATCACGTCTATCCTCGACCAGCGCTCACCGGCATTGCAAATTCCACTATCCGTGGTTTATGCAATCATTCCAATTAGTGGCGCCCTTATCATTTACTACAAACTATCAGACATTTACCTTAAACAATTCTAAATGGAATACCTACCTATAATCGTTTTAGTGGTCAGTTTTGTTGGATTATTGCTCATTGGTGTTCCCGTGGCATGGAGCATTGCCATCTCGGCTTTACTGACCATGATGACCAGTATTTCAATGTTGCCAGCCCTTACAACCGTATCTCAACGTATAGCCACGGGTTTAGATAGTTTTGCGCTCTTGGCCATCCCATTTTTTGTACTCTCTGGGCAGTTGATGAATAAGGGTGGGATTGCCCATCGCTTAATTGATTTTGCAAAAACCTTAATAGGATCTTTACCAGGTGGATTAGCACTTATCAATGTGGTTGCCGCCATGCTAATGGGCGCTATCGCTGGGTCTGCAATGGCATCTGCATCTGCTATGGGTAGTATTTTGGGGCCTGAAATGGAAAAGGAAGGCTATTCTAAAGAGTTTGGTGCTGCCGTTAATATTACGTCATCTACCGTTGGTTTGGTGATTCCGCCAAGTAATGTATTAATTGTGTATTCGCTTGCCAGTGGAGGCGTATCCATTGCGGCCTTATTTTTGGCAGGCTACATTCCTGGAATTTTGACAGGTCTTTTCCTAATGATAGTCGCCTCATTCTGGGCAAAAAAGAAAGGATTTAAAAGAGGGGAAAGAAGTTCGATGAAAGCTGTTGTTAGAACATTTGTCAGAGCATTTCCTAGTTTGATGTTGTTGGTAGTGGTTATGGGAGGTATCGTAGCTGGTATTTTTACCGCGACAGAAGCCTCGGCAATTGCGGTACTTTACACCCTGGTTTTAGGCTATTATTATAAGGAAATTAAAACAAAGGATCTACCACAGATTTTGTTGGAATCTTCTGGTACAACAGCCATCGTGATGTTGTTGATTGGTGCTTCCATGAGCATGTCTTGGGTCTTGTCTTATGAAAATATTCCTCAGGATTTAAGTAATCTGTTATTAGGATTAAGTGATAACCCTATTGTAATTCTTCTAATTATAAATGTGTTGCTGCTGCTCGTTGGGATCTTTATGGACATGACGCCAGCTGTACTGATATTCACGCCAATATTCTTGCCTATTATTGAAAAATTGGGAATGGATCCTGTACATTTTGGAATAGTAATGGTTCTCAATTTGTGTATTGGGCTTTGTACGCCACCCGTGGGTTCAGTGCTATTTGTGGGTGTAGGAATCGCCAATACCACTATTGAAAAAGTGGTCAAACCATTGATGCCGCTTTTTGTAGCGATGATTATTGCGTTGCTACTAGTAACTTATATTCCTGAATTGAGTTTATGGTTGCCAGGGTTATTCGGACTTTTAAATTAAAATTTTTTTCTGTATTTACCTCATAGCATACAAGTGTAAACAGATGGTCTTGGATAGATGAAGATATATCGAATTAATGAATTTGGTCCTATTAGGGGCGCTTTAAGGGTATGTTCAACTTAGTATTCGTTAAGAAATAAGTAGTACATTTGTATCAAAATTAATTTGATGGAAACGGATATAGCACTACAAAAGAAATATGAAAAACTTTTGCCAATTTTAGATGAGCATACTGCCCGCCTGTATTTGGCAAGTGAGGCAGAAAGTTTGGGAAGAGGTGGCAAACAAAGGGTTTCTAGGCTTGCAAAAGTCAGCAGGGTCCGTATAGATAAAGGGATCCAGGAATTAAATAGCCCTTTGTTGGAAAAAAGTGATAACAATCGGCGGATTAGAAAATCTGGTGGGGGTCGTAAGAAATTAAAAGAAATCAATTCAAAATTAGTATCGGCCTTAGAATCCATAGTTTCTCCTCATACAATGGGAGACCCTATGAAAGTTTTGTTGTGGACAAACAAAAGCCTGCGCAATGTTGCAAAAGTTTTAAATGACAAGGGATTTGTAATTAGCTATGTGACTGTTGGCGATATTCTTAAATCAATGGGATTTAGTCTGCAGGTTAATAAAAAGACCGAAGAGGGAGGTAAAGATCCAGATAGAAACAATCAATTTGAGTACATAAATGAAACATCCATATCATTTATGGAAGCCGGCCAGCCCGTAATTTCGGTTGATTGTAAAAAAAAGGAATTGATTGGGAACTTCAAAAATGCGGGTTCGGAATGGTTTCCAAAAGGAGAGGCACCCAATGTGGAGGTATATGGTTTTATTGATAAAGAGCTGGGGAAAGCCGTGCCTTATGGTGTGTATGATGTTGCAAAAAATGATGGTTGGGTAAGTGCTGGGATTAGTAAGGATACAGCGGCATTTGCAGTAAATAGTATCAGAAATTGGTGGCAAGAAATGGGCAGGGAAAAATATCCGTTTGCTGCTAAAATCTTAATAACTGCAGATGGAGGAGGAAGCAATAGCTCGAGAAGTAGGCTATGGAAGAGAGAGCTGCAGGTTTTGGCAAACGAGTTGAAAATGGAAATACACGTGTGCCATTTCCCCCCTGGCACAAGCAAGTGGAATAAAATAGAGCATAGGATGTTTTCTCATATTACAAAAAATTGGAGAGCAAGACCGTTGTTGAGTTTGGAAATTATTGTGAATCTAATAGCCAATACCACAACGTCAAAAGGCTTGACAATAAATGCAAAAGCAGATGAAAATCAGTATGAAAAAGGAATTAAGGTAACAGATGAAGAATTGAAAGAAATAAACCTAACAAACAAAGATTTTAAAGGAAATTGGAATTATAAAATAACGCCTAGAACATAACGTTTATTCTTTAACAGATACTAAGGTAATTAGTTCCCAAGTGGATTGTGTAATTTCAAGTAGAGCCTCCATATTATTTTCACTTGTTGTACTTGATGTATTTTTAGCACTATTACAACCTGCTAGTGCTAGTGCGACTATCGTCAATGTCAATATTTGTTTTTTCATTTTAATATTTTAAATCATGAGTGTCCGGTAAAACAAGTAAAAAGTTTACAAAGCCCATTAAAGTAAGACCTGATAAGAGATATTAAAAATGGTACCTTGCTTTTGAAACCAATTTCACTTAGAGTGATTGGGCAAATTTAATTTAGAATAACGATTGTTTATCAGTCAGTTATAATCAAATCTCTATTCTATAAGCGCAGCGATCTTTATTCTTTATCGGACAATAATGATTTTAAATATTTGTGTTCTAAATTAAAGCACAAAAGTACATTTAGTTCGTAACTACACGAACTAAATTGTATTAAAATATTGTTAAAGTTTGATTGTCAGTATTTAAGAAGAGGTAAGGCTTATTGTTTCTCGCTTTCGCGAAAGTGTTTCATTTTGTTTATAACACCTTCTAAGAGCTTTTGCTTTTCAAGTAAATAGGCTTCAAAGATGTTGCCCAAGGTATTTTCATCTACAAACTTATCAGAATGATATTTTTTATTGTAGGTATTTATTTTCTCTACCATTTCCATTTCTATATCAATTTTCTGAAGTTCCGTCTCAAGTGAAACTACTTGAGAATATTTGGCAAGTTTAAAATAACGCTTACGGTCGCCTGGCTTGGTATAAGAAGCCACGTAATTTAATTGCATAAGTACATTAACATTTACAGAAGTAGCACTCTTACTAGCGTTTAGCGTTTCTCTTATATCATCAAAAGTAAGACCCTCGTAAGAGGATAAAATTAAAAGTGTATAGATTCTTGAGGCCAATGGAGACAACTTTAGCCGTTCTTCAAGTCCAAAACCAACTTGCTCTATAAGTTGAGCTTGTTCTTTTTGCTGGGACATTATAGGATCATTTTATATTGAAACACTAAAATACATTTAGTTCTTATCTAAACGAACCAAAAGTTAATAAATTTATGTTAAATTCATAATAGTTTGTATTTTTACGAGCAGTTTTCCAGCAGGATCTGGCATAGAATCGTTATGTGAAAAATGATGCGGATTTGGCTCAAGTCAAGAACGGAAATCAATATATAAAGGCTCATTGGAATAACGGTACCGATCTACCTGAAACGGCTGTCATTAAAACCAGAGATAAATTCAGTTTTAAATATGGGATGGCAATGCTGAATATAAAGACTTAAATGAACCAGTTCGATTGAGCTCAATGGGGGGAACCTCACAGTAATTCTAAGTTTTAGTCAATAATTATTAAAGCACACATGGTTTCTAGAAGTAAATAATATATATTTGTAATTCATGCAAAAGCACAATAACATAAAGGCATTGTTCTTATTAGGCTTATTTAGCCTATTACTTCTGCATAATTTAGCACCTCATTTACATCATCAACATGAAACTGAGCATGAACATAGTGCTATTTCTCATAGTGATGGTCATAGTCATCACCACAATACTCCAGAGAAAGAAAATTCTAAAGGTGGTCTTTTAGATCTATTTTTGGAAGTACACATCCATTCCTTGGTTTCCAATGAGATCTTAACCATTCAGGAAAGTAATGTAAAGCACCTCAAATTTAAAATAGATGTATTAACAGCTTTTTCTGTCAACCCTTATAGTCTTTTAATAAACTATGATGAAATTGAAAAAGTTGCAGTCTATCATCCACCCAATAATTATTTCAATTCTTATCTCTCTTCCCTCGATACACGAGGGCCTCCCGTTTTAGGTTAATCACTTAGGAATATATTGTTATTACAGTATTATTCTATTTATAAGTTTAGGCCTGTATGCCCGCCCAGATGAACCGTTCGGACGGCCCGACAGGTATGATTAAACCTAAAATTCCACACAATGAATAAAAACGTCGTGTCCGCAATTTGCGGATGCCTGTTCTTTGTTAATAGTTTCTCACAGGATAAAAACATAGAGGAACTACTTAATGAAATAGAACAGAACAATACAGAGTTAAAAGGCTATCAATCCTATATGGAAAGCCAGCAGCTCGAAAACAGGAGCAACAACAATTTGCCCGACCCACAGCTTTCTGGTTACTATTTGCCCTTTGGCGATAACGCAACTGGAGATTATACCGAATATCAACTATCTCAATCTTTTGAATTCCCAACGGTATATGCTGCACGTGGCAAATGGAACGAATCTAAATCGCAACAGTTGGCGTTAGCCAATGCTAACAAAAGACAGGAAGTCTTATTGAAAGCAAAAAATGCGCTTTTGGAACTTACTTTCTTGCAAAAGCAAAAAGCTATTGAAACGGAAAGAAAAACCCAGAGCAAACGGGTTTTGGACCAAATTCAAAAACTTTTTGATGCAGAACAAGTTGGAATTTTAGATTTGAATAAAGCAAACATTGCTTGGATTCAAGAGCAGTTTGTTGTAGAACAGATTGACAGCGAAATTCAAATTTTGCTATCCAAACTCAAAACCTTCAACGGAGGCAATGCAATTGATGGTGTTACATCAGAACTTGCATTACCTATTAAAGTTGGTGCGGTGGAAAGTCTTTGGCAAGAAAAACTAACCAAAGACCCTCTATTGCAGGAACTGAAGACGAATGAAGCTGCAACCCTTCAGAAAATAAAACTTGAGAAAAATAAGATACTACCAAACATAGCACTCGGCTATAACTACCAAGGGGTTAGTGGTAATAATTATTCTGGTATTTATGGTGGTCTTTCAATTCCGCTTTGGAGCAGTAAGAACAAAGTAAAAGCTGCCAAAGCTAATTATGAGTATCAGCAATCTGCCACGCACGTAATCACAACTGCGCTTTACACACAATTTCAGGAAACGTACAATCGCTACCAACTGATGCTCGAAAAGTACACCGAATATCAGAGAACAATGGGCAATTTAAATAGTGAGCAACTGCTTTTTAAGGCTTATATGTTGGGAGAATATTCGTTTATGGACTATTATTTGGAGCTTCAGTTTTATAGAGATGCATCAGATAGGATGCTGCAAATGGAAAAGGACTTGCAACTACTCCAAGCGCAATTGCTAAAACATCAATTATAACATTTAAAGTACACAATCATGAAATCGCCAAAAACATGAAGTTTGCTTGCAAACACCTATAAAAATAAAGCGATACCATATAACATTTAAAAAACAAATAAATATTTATATATGAAAACATCAAAAGTAATATTCGCAATACTCACACTCTCATTTATTACCATAACATCTTGTAGAGACACAAAATCTGAATCAACTGAAGACCACGGGCACGAACACGATGCTGATGGCGGTCATATGCACGACGAGACAGTAGAGCAAGAAGAGTTTAAAGTAGGAAAAGATTCTATGGAAATGAAAACTGAAACCCATAAACACGACGATGGCGCTGAACACCACGACCATTAATAATCAGATAGAAATAAAGTATAAAACGAGCGTGCAAAAGGTTAATTATCCATCGAAATGGTTAATCTGCCAGCCGGACAGGCGTGTAGCCACCAGCAAGTGACCGTTAAAAACAATAAATAAATACACATGAAATATATAATAATTGTGCTCGCCTTTTTGGCAATGTCTTGTAACAACAGGGCAGAAGATGCACACGCACATAAGGCCGATGGCAGCCACGCAGGAGAAGAAATTCCGCGATTGAGCCATACCATCTGGACGGAAAAGACTGAACTGTTTGTAGAATTTCCCGCCTTAATTGTAGGGAATCCAAGCAGGTTTGCAGCCCACTTTACGGTATTGGACAAGCACCAACCCATTCGTGAAGGTTCGGTTACGGTTAGTTTGATTCAAGATGATAATGGCATTCGCAACACTGCCGATGCGCCTTCATCTCCGGGCATATTCTCGCCTACCATTCAACCGAAAGAAGCCGGTAGTTACCAGCTTGTTTTTGAATTGAAAACACCTGGGTATTCCGATAAAATAATGATAGACGATGTTACGGTTTATGCCAATACAGACGAAGCCATAAACGCCTTGGGTGATGCTGAAGATGATGGAAGTATCTCATTTTTAAAGGAGCAGGCTTGGAAACTGGATTTTCAAACCGCACCCGTGGTTTCTGGTGAAATTTACGATGTCATAAACACTTCCGGTGTGTGGATGCCCTCACCAGGTTCTGTAAAGTCTTTGGCAGCAAAGGCTAACGGCGTGGTCGATTTTCAAGTGGCTAATCTCACCGAGGGTACGGCAGTAAAACAGGGACAGCTGTTAATGAGTTTGAACAGTCAAGGTCTGGCAGCCAATAATTTGAGTATGGATATCGCTTCCGCGAAGGCAAAATTCCAACAAGCCGAATCTGAATATGAACGAAAAAAACAACTTTACGAATCGAAAATTGTCCCAAAATCTGAATTTGAAAAGGTGGAGAGCAATTTTGAGATCGCCAAGGCCAATTTTCAATCGTTGACATCGGGCGTTTCGGGAGGGCGCAAACAAATCCGTGCACCTTTTGATGGTTTCATTAAGTCCATTAATGTTTCCAATGGCGATTATGTAGCGCAAGGCGTGGCATTGGTTGCTATTGGTACACATCAATCTAAAGTGTTAAAAACCCAGTTGGCACCCAATTACGGACTTACGGTGGAGAACGTGCAGGGTATTTGGTATCAAGGTAATGACGGCCAATGGAAAGATATAACAGACGCCGACGGCAAAATTCTTTCCATCGGTAAAGATGTGGAGCGCGAAAACCCGCTGATTTCTGTTTTTGCTCAGGTAAACGCACAAGTCGATATGCCAGATGGAAGCCTAACGCCCGTTCAGATTGCTATGGGAAACGCTACTCAAAACACAATGATTCCTGTAAATGCTCTGTTGGAGGATTATGGAAGCTATTCCGTTATCGTGCAGCTTTCAGGAGAAAGTTTTGAAAGACGACCTGTGAAAATAGGAAAGCGTAATGGTGAGAATGTAGAAATAATGCAAGGTCTGGAAGTTGGTGAGGTTGTAGTAACTACAGGTGCCTATCAAGTTAAAATGGCTTCAATGTCTGGTTCAACACCTGCACACGGGCATGAACACTAATGAAATGTTGAATTATAAATTTTGAATTTTGAATTATGAGTTATGAATTGTGAGTTATGAATTAAAGACCATTCAGCATTCAGCATTAAAAATTCAACATTAAACATTCAACATTAAAAATTCAGCATTAAAAATTCAGCATTAAAAAATTATAGAAATTATGACCAAAGACAATATCATTTTAACCAAGTCCTTCGATTTTGCTCTGCAAATAATTGAGCTTTATAAGCAAATGAAAGCTCAAAATGAGTTTGTGCTTTCCAAACAAGTATTACGAAGCGGTACAAGTATAGGAGCCAATATTGAGGAGGCCACAGCAGGGATTAGTAAGCGTGATTTTGTGCATAAAATGTCAATATCCTCAAAGGAGGCGCGCGAGACAAAATACTGGTTAAGGCTTATCCAACATAGTAAAATTGTGGATGTGGAAGTTACAAATCTGTTAGTTCAGGTAGAAGAATTAATCAAAATACTAACCTCTATTGTAAAAACGTCCCAAAGTTCGATTAAGTGAATTATCAATTATGAATTGTGAGTTATGAATTGTGAATAGGAAATGTCAACACTAAACATTAAGCATTCAAAATTCAACATTAACCATTCCACATTGACCATTCCACTTTGACCATTCAACATTAAAAATTCAGCATTAAAAATTATTAAACGATGTTAAACAAAATATTATCAATTTCACTTCACAACAGATTGCTCATTCTATTGGGGGCGGTTGCATTGAGCGTGTTGGGTATTTATTATGCCCGGACAATGAATGTGGACGTATTTCCAGACCTGACAGCGCCCACGGTAACCATTCTTACCGAAGCGCACGGAATGGAATCTGAAGAAGTAGAAAAATTAGTGACCTATCAATTGGAAACAGCCTTAAATGGTTCGCCAAATGTGAGACGAATCCGTTCGTCGTCAGCAGCTGGAGTTTCCATTGTTTGGATAGAATTTGAATGGGGAACCGATATTTATCGGGCACGCCAAATTGTAAGTGAACGCATCCCAATGGTGAGAGAGAATTTGCCTGAAGGCATTGGAGCACCAACAATGGCACCTATTTCATCCATTATGGGCGAAATAATGTTATTGGGCGTAACATCAGATATTTTGTCCCCCATGGAATTAAGAACCTTATCAGACTGGACAATTCGCCCACGCATTAAAGCTCTTGGCGGTATTGCCAATGTGGTGGTCATCGGTGGAGACTATAAGCAATACCAAGTATTTGCCAATCCTGAAAAGTTGAAGCATTACGACGTTAGTCTTTCAGAACTCGTAGGGAAGGTTAAGGAAGCAAACACAAATGCACCGGGCGGTATCATCAACCAATATGGCAATCAATATATCATAAAAGGAAGTGGTAGAGCTTATGCTCTGGAAGATTTGCAAGAAGCAGTTTTAAAACAGGTCAATGGACAAACCATAAAAATTAAAGACGTAGCAACAGTTAGAATTGGGGCTGCCGACAAAATTGGCGATGGCTCATTAAATGCTAAACCTGCCGTTATTTTAACCATTGCAAAACAACCCGATGTCAACACATTGGAACTGACAGATAGATTGGATCAGGCTATTGCCGATTTGGAAAAAACCTTGCCAAAGGGTGTCAACATTAAAAATCACATTTTTAGGCAGTCTGATTTTATCGATGCTTCCATCAGCAATTTGAATCAGACTTTATTGGAAGGGGCCTTTTTTGTAATGATTATCCTGTTCATCTTTTTAATGAATTGGAGAACGACCTTGATTTCCTTATTGGCAATTCCTATTTCATTATTGGTGTCCATCATTATTTTAAAATGGATGGGTTACACCATAAATACGATGAGTTTGGGTGGAATGGCAATCGCCATAGGGGCTTTGGTTGATGATGCCATTATTGATGTGGAAAATGTGTATAAACGCTTGCGCGAAAACATCCGGAAACCAAAGGCTGAACGAGAAACTACCTTGACCGTGGTGCGTGATGCTTCGGTTGAAATAAGAAGTTCTATCATTATAGCTACGTTGATTATTATTGTCTCATTTATCCCGTTATTCTTTTTAAGCGGCATGGAAGGTCGTTTGTTGCAGCCGTTGGGAATAGCATTTGTTACCTCGGTTTTAACATCATTGATAGTTGCTGTAACAGTTACCCCAATTCTATGTTCCTATCTGCTGGATGATGAGAAGCTATTGAACAAACAAGCTGATGGTACACGTGTGGAGCGTTGGTTGCAAAAACATTATGGCAACCTCTTGGAACGGGCCACAAATATTCCAAAAACCATTATAGGAGTCACAATTGTTGCCTTTATCATTAGTCTTTTGGTGTTAACGCAATTGGGAAGAAGTTTTCTACCTGAATTCAATGAAGGCTCCTTGGTAATAAGTGTGGTGGGACCTCCCGCAATGTCTTTGGAAGAAAGCAACAAAACAGGAAAATTAATAGAAACATTATTACTGGATTTG
Organism: Gelidibacter salicanalis; assembly: GCF_016469035.1. Classification (GTDB taxonomy): domain Bacteria; phylum Bacteroidota; class Bacteroidia; order Flavobacteriales; family Flavobacteriaceae; genus Gelidibacter; species Gelidibacter salicanalis_A. Next base: position 17,006 of record NZ_JAEHJZ010000049.1, read on the forward strand.
CCCGAAGTGGAAGTTGTTACCCGAAGACAAGGCCGTGCCGAATTGGACGAACACGCTCAAGGCGTCAATGCCTCGGAAATAGATGTGCCTTTTGTACTCGACGGAAAAACCAAGGAGGAATTTTTTGAGGAAGTCCGAAACAAATTGAGCATTGCACCTGGCGTTAATATTACTTTGGGTCAACCCATCGCACACCGTATTGACCATATGCTTTCGGGAACACGCGCCAATATAGCAATCAAGATATTTGGTTCAGATTTACAACGTTTGTTTGAAGTAGGTAAAAGCGTGGAGCAGAGTATCAAGGAAATCGATGGATTGGCAGATGTGGCGGTTGACCAGCAAATTGAAGTGCCGCAAATACGGATCAAGCCCAAACGCCAGATTCTATCAGCTTACGGTATGACCGCTGGTGACTTGATGCAACAAGTGGATATTGCTTTTGCAGGCGAAGAAGCAGGAGAGATTTATGAAGGCCAACAGTATTTTGATTTGGTAGTTCGGTACGAAAAACCCTTTCGAGATGATATTGAGAACATTGGAAATGCTTTAATCAGTTTGCCTAATGGTGGCCAAACCACTTTGGGCGAACTGGCAATTATACAATCCGTTAGCAGTCCAAATACTATCAATAGGGAAGATGTACAACGTAAAATTGTAGTTGCCGCCAATGTACAAGGTAGAGATTTGCGCGGTGCTGTAAATGAAATAAAGGAAGTGGTTGCCAACAATGTAAATATGCCAGAAGGCTACCGGGTTGAATATGGCGGTCAATTTGAAAGCGAATCCAAGGCATCTCAATTACTTATGATAACGGCAATTGTTGCCATTGCTATCATTTTCCTGTTACTGTATTATGAATTTAAAGATGTAAAATTGGCTTTTGTCGTATTGATCAATTTACCCTTAGCTTTAATAGGTGGAATCTTGATTGTGTATTTCACATCGGGAATCATCAGTATCGCAGCAACCATCGGATTTATTAGTCTGTTTGGAATTGCCACCCGTAACGGTATTTTATTGGTGTCTCGATATGAAGATCTAAGAAAGGAAGGGATGCAAGGCTTTCAGTTGATCAAAACTGGAGCTTTAGATAGACTGAACCCTATTTTAATGACCGCCTTTACAACAGGTTTAGCGTTGATACCATTAGCCTTGAAAGGAGGTGAACCAGGAAGTGAAATTCAAAGTCCGATGGCAGTTGTTATTTTGGGTGGTCTGTTGACAGCTACTATTTTAAACTTGGTGGTGATACCTTGTGTGTATCAATTGGTGGTTAAGAAGCGTCATTACACAGAAAATAATGAATTGAGAGAATAGAATGAGGCTGTCAAAACTATTAGAGCCATTCCAAGCGCTACGCAACGGCTTATTTGCTAAACTATATTTAGCGCAGACCATAAGTTTATTGGGCGATGCCTTTACGTGGGTTGGCTTGGCATTATTGGCATATCAGTTTGGAGAAGAAAGGGCTGCCGTCATTTTGGCGACAGCCCTAACTTTAAGAGTCACTGCCTTTATAATATTTTCGCCTTTTGCGGGCGTGTTGGCAGATAGGATAAGCCGAAAGAAAATACTGTACACCACACATTTTATAAGAATGGCCATCGTGGGTTGTTTACCCTTTGTAACCGAAGAATGGCAAATTTATGTCCTGATTTTTCTAATGAATGTATTCAATGCCTTTTTTAGTCCAACCTATCGGTCTATCATTCCGCAAATTGTAGATAAATCCATATACCGGCAAGCTATAGGACTATCAGCAGCCACCTATCAATTGTTGGGTGTGTTGGGCCCAGGATTGGCTGGGATTTTAGCCATCTGGCTAGGTGCCAGGGAAATATTCTTTGTAGATGCCGCTACGTTTGTTATCGCAGGTATTTTATTGCTGAGTCTTCCAAAAAGTAAGTTGGATGTTGTTCCAAAAGAAGTAGAAGATGAGATAAAACCAACCACGTGGCAAGATGTTCTAAAGGGTATTAATCTATTGTTTTCGAATCAATATGTGCGTTTTGCGTTGTTTATTGAATTGGTTTCTGCGGTTGCAGGTGCATTTATTTTGGTCAACACCATCGTTTTGGTCAAAGGCGGTTTACAATTGACAGATAAAGATTATGGAATCATAATGGCTGCCTTCGGCATTGGTGCAACAGTAGCAGCATTTGTTTCCGGAGCAATTGATAAATCCAAATCCAGACGTGTCTCACTGATTGTTGGGGCACTCGTATTGGGAGTCGCTATCAGTGCTGCCAACTATTTAAATTTTTCTATGCTGTTCATCGTATGGATTGTCGCAGGGCTCGGTCAAAGCCTCGCGGAAATCCCATCTGAAACGCTTATTGGTGAAACAGTGCCTATCCAGGAACAAGGTAAAGTATATGGCTCCCATTTTGCGTTTTCACATCTTTGGTGGGCATTTGCATATCCCTTGGCAGGATTTTTGGGAACGACATTTCCAAATCAAAGTTTTCTTTATGGTGGCCTCATTACATTAGCAGTATTGCTGCTGGTGGTTACTTTTTTAAGACCTAAAAACAGTCATTACAAACACTAATATTATGGAAAATTCTAAGAATAATAAGCCCGTCATTTATCGATGTAATGGTGTAAACTGCCGAAAGAAAAAAGGCAAGCTATTGGATTACTATATAAAGAAATATAAACTGAAAGATAAAATTGAGATTGACAAAATGGAATGTAACAATAAATGTGAACAGGCCCCCGTGCTTCATCTTCATCCTGAGGATATATGGTTTTCGGAGAAAGATTTAGGAACAATAGTTAAAAGGCACATTCTAAATAAATAGGCATTTCATTTTTTGTGATAAGCTCAGTAAAAACACCTAAATGAGTAATCCATATTTTAAAGAAATAAAGGAAGTCTACAGTAAATATATAGACTTCCTTTTTATTTGTATCTCAAATTTTTTAAAATAAGAATTTAGGGATTTTAAGGCATTGAAAATAATAACTCTTTGTCGGACAATACTAAAAAATAATGTTATTTTCTTGCCTTTATTTTTCTTTAATCGTAATATTGCGATAAAGTAATAGATAAATAACTAATATGATCACAAACAACACAACCCTATTTTCTGAAATAGAAAATTTAATTAAAGAATTAAACCCTCAAACAATTTCAGGCGAACGTAAGGCAGTTTTACAACCGCTTACCGAATTTATCCAAGCAAAAGTTTCAAAAGATCAAGAAATTCGTCTCAACTTTATCTGTACTCACAATTCACGAAGAAGTCACTTATCACAAGTTTGGGCACAAGCAATGGCTAACTATTTTAATATTAAAAATGTGTTTTGTTATTCAGGCGGAACAGAAGCTACAGCACTTTTTCCAATGGTTGCAGAAACTCTACAAAAATCAGGTTTCGAAGTCCAAACGATTTCAGAAGGTTTTAACCCAATTTACAGCATTAAATATGCTGGCAATGAACATCCTATTATTGGGTTTTCTAAAAAATTTGATGATGACTTTAATCCAAAATCTGAATTTGCAGCCATTATGACCTGCGATTCGGCAAATGAGGCGTGTCCCTTTGTTCCAGGTTCAGAAAAACGCATTACAATAACTTTTGATGACCCAAAGACATTTGACAATTCACCACAACAGGCTGAAAAATACCATGAAAGAAGCCTGCAAATAGCAACTGAATTAGTGTATGTTTTCTCTCAAATAAATTCATAAAAAATGGCAACAAAAAAATTAAGTTTTCTGGACAGAAATCTGACGTTGTGGATATTTGTAGCGATGGCAATTGGAGTTGGACTTGGTTATTTTATACCTACATTCCCTAACATCATAAACTCATTTAGTAGTGGAACAACTAATATTCCGATTGCAATTGGTTTGATATTAATGATGTATCCACCTTTGGCAAAAGTTAATTATGCGTTGTTGCCTAAAGTTTTTAGAAACACTAAAATCCTTTCCATTTCGCTCATTCTGAATTGGATAATTGGCCCTATTTTGATGTTTTTATTGGCAATTACGTTTTTGCGGGATTATCCAGAATATATGGTCGGTGTTATTTTAATCGGTTTGGCACGTTGTATCGCTATGGTTTTAGTCTGGAACGACCTTGCAGACGGCAATAGCGAATATGGTGCAGGTCTGGTGGCTTTAAATAGTGTTTTTCAAGTCTTTGCATATAGTTTCTATGCTTGGATTTTTATAACGGTTCTTCCACCGTATTTTGGATTTGATGGCGCTATTGTGGATGTTTCAATTGGAACAGTGGCTGAAAGTGTCGCTATCTATTTAGGGTTACCGTTTTTAATGGGGATCTTAAGCCGAATAATTTTGGTAAAACTAAAGGGAGAGGACTGGTACATACAAAAATTTATTCCTGCCATTTCGCCAATGACGTTAATTGCGCTTCTATTTACCATTGTAATTATGTTCTCGCTCAAGGGAGAATTAATTGTTGAAATTCCAATGGATGTTTTAATCGTTGCTGTTCCCCTTATAATCTATTTTAGTCTAATGTTCATCATTAGCTTTTTTACAACCAAAGCATTGGGGGCTTCTTATGAGGAAAACGCAGCGGTTTCATTTACAGCGGCCGGAAATAACTTTGAATTGGCGATTGCAGTTGCCATAGCAGTTTTTGGACTAAATTCGGGACAGGCCTTTGCAGGAGTCATTGGGCCATTGGTAGAGGTTCCTGTTCTAATCTTTTTAGTCCGGGTTTCTTTTTGGTTAAAAAGAAAATACTATGTGTAAGGTTTGATTCTTTTTGCACAGCAGTTGCATCTGTTAATTTGTATCTTTGTTAAAATTTATGAAAATAATCGCTTCCATCTCAATGTCTTTTTTATTCTTTTTTCAAGGAATTAGCGTCGATTTGGATTTATGTGAAACATTTCATAGAATTTCAAGTTTTATCACCCATTATCAAGACCATAAAGTTTATGGCGACTCTTTTTTTGAATATGTAGTAGAAGATTACCTAGAAAATGATTCAAAAAGTGAAGAGCACCATAATAATTCAGATAATGAGAATCTGCCTGTCCATTCCCATCATCAATGTTGTCATCCTGTAGTGTTTCTTGTAAAAATAAATACAACTCAAACCAATCGATTAAAGATTGAAGAAAAAGAGCAATTTCATTTGCGCACGGTCAACTTCAATTCCAGATATCTGGAATCTATTTTCCAACCCCCTAAAGTATAATTCAGTTTTTTTTAAGGATACTTATATCCTAACGTGATGCTTTTTAAAGTAGGCATTGCTTTATAAATACGTTGCACCTCTACGCATCGTAAATTTTCAACTGAATTAATACTTATTTATGATTAATAAAATCATCTCATTTTCCATTAATAATAAATTTATTATTGGGCTTTTTATAGTTGTGCTTGTCGGTACAGGTATTTGGTCTATGGCTACCATAAATCTGGGTTCTGTACCCGATATTACCAACAATCAAGTACAAGTGATTACCACTGCGGCAAACCTTGGCACAGAGGATATTGAGCAATTTGTAACCTTTCCTGTAGAATTGGCAATGGCCAACCTTCCTGACGTTATCGAGCTGCGTTCAGTCTCTCGTTTTGGTCTGTCTGTGGTAACCATTGTTTTTAAAGATGAAGCAGGAACCTATCTGCCAAGACAATTGGTGCAAGAGAAATTAACCGAAGTTGCTGGCGAAATCCCCGAAGGTTTTGGCACGCCATTTATGGCGCCAATTACAACAGGTTTGGGAGAAATCTATCAGTACACCCTAAGAGTAAAGGTAGGTTATGAAGAGAAATATGATGCAACGGAGCTTCGTACCATCCAGGATTGGATCGTTAAACGGCAAATGGCGCTAGTGCCTGGAGTTGTTGAAGTAAATGCCTTTGGAGGTTATGTAAAACAATATGAGGTGGCTCTAAACCCCGATAAGCTTAAAAGCTTTGGCCTCACAATGAGCCAGGTCTTTGAAGCATTAAACGTAAATAATGCCAACACCGGAGGTGCCTATATTGAAAAAAACCATCAGGCCAATTTCATCCGTGGCGAAGGGTTGGCACGTAGCATAGCCGATTTGGAAAATACAGTGGTCTCTACACAAAACGGTAGTCCCGTGTTAATTCGTGATGTGGCTGAAAAGGTTGGATTTGGCAGCCAAGTGCGATATGGGGCTTTTACACAGGACGGTCATGAATCTGTAGGTGGACAAATATTAATGCTGAAGGGCCAAAGTCCTGGCAACGTCATAAATAATGTCGAAAAGCGTATCACCGAAATCCAGAAATCCTTACCTGAAGGCGTTTATATCGATACGTTTTTAAGCCAAAGTGACCTTATTGAAAGAACTACAAGTACCGTAAAAACAAATCTGATTGAAGGGGCGCTCATCGTAATATTTGTTTTGGTACTTCTTTTGGGAAGTTTTCGGGGTGGATTGATAACAGCTTCGATAATCCCTTTATGCTTATTGTTCGCATTTATTTTAATGAAACAATTCGGAGTCTGGGCAAACCTTATGTCGTTGGGTGCGATTGATTTTGGGATTATTGTTGATGGTGCGGTAATTATTGTGGAAGGAATGGTTTTTCACATTCATCAACGGGTTAAAAGATCCAATGCAGTTATAGGACAATCTGAGATGGATGAAATAGCCTATGATTCTGCGAGTAAAATGATGAATTCGGCTTTTTTCGGTCAATTAATCATTCTCATTGTTTTCACACCTATTTTGTTTTTAACAGGCGTGGAGGGGAAAATGTTCCGACCTATGGCGTTTACTTTTGGTTTTGCCGTTTTAGGGGCGATAATTCTTTGTCTTACGTATGTCCCAATGATGTCTTCATTATTTTTAAAACCTGCGACAGATCAAAATAGTTGGTTTGCCAAATTTGAGAACAGGATGGATAGGATCAGTGATAGGATTATGGGCGTTTTAAACCGTGCCTATTTGCCCATACTGAATTTTGCACTCCGTTTTAAAGCGGGTGTCATAATTGGAGCGGTGGCGCTTCTCTTAATTGCCGGAGTTGTTTTTAGCAATATGGGGGGCGAATTTATCCCAAAATTCGATGAAGGGGATATTGCGTTTCAAGCATTGATAAAACCTGGAAGTAGTCTGACGGAATCCATAGAGGCTTCCAAAAAACTTCAGAATTTGATTAATGAATTTCCGGAGGTGAAAACTGTAGTTTCAAGAATTGGGGTGGCCGAAATACCTACAGATCCAATGCCTATGGATATTGCCGATAGTTATATTATTCTTGAAAAGGACAAGAGTAAATGGACTTCAGCAGACAGTAAAGAGGAGCTCATAGAAAAAATTCAGGAAAAAATTGCGGTTATACCTGGCGTAAACTTCGTATTTACCCAACCTGTAGAACTTCGTTTTAATGAATTGCTAACTGGTGTTCGTGAGGATGTGGCAATCAAACTATATGGAGAAGATTTGGACGTGTTGGCAGACAAGGTACAGGAAATGGCTGCGGTAATACGGAAAGTTCCGGGGGCGGCAGACCTTAACGTAGAAGCAACAAGCGGTTTACCACAAATGACGGTGGTGTATAACCGTCCAAAAATGGCACAATACGGCGTTACCGTCAATAAACTGAACGATTATGTAAGTGCTGCCTTTTCAGGCCAAAAGGCTGGTGTCATATTTGAAGGTGAAAAACGATTTGATGTAGTCATGCGGTTGGGAGAGGAATTTCGGCAAGATATCAATAGCCTTAAAAATCTTTACGTAGACCTGCCAAACGGAGCTCAAATACCATTAAAGGAAGTGGCAGATATCAGCTATAAACCTGGACCGATGCAGATTTCAAGGGATAATACCTCTCGTCGTATTTCGGTTGGTGTGAATGTTCGTGGCCGCGATGTAAAATCGATGGTTGAAGAAATTCAGCAAAAATTGGAATCTGAAGTGCAATTGCCACCTGGTTATTATGTAACCTACGGAGGGTCTTTCGAAAACCTACAAAGGGCATCAGACCGTTTAATGATTGTAGTGCCCATCGTCTTATTATCAATACTTATTCTGCTTTATTTTGCTTTGAATTCTTTTTCACAGGCCCTGATGATCTATATGGCAGTGCCTTTGGCGGCTATCGGAGGCGTTTTCGTTCTGTGGATTCGTGGAATGCCTTTCAGTATTTCGGCAGGTGTCGGATTTATCGTTCTCTTTGGAGTTGCCGTGTTAAATGGACTCATACTTATAAACAAATTCAATGAACTAAAAGAGAGTGGAATGACCAATTTAAAAAAGCGTATATACGAGGCCACGCACGAACGTTTACGACCTATCCTATTGACCGCCATTACAACAATTATGGGCTTTATCCCCATGGCCGTTTCCACTTCTGGTGGTGCAGAAGTGCAGCGACCTTTGGCAACAGTAGTCATTGGAGGAATGCTTACGGCAACATTTCTGACCTTAGTGGTTCTACCTATACTTTATTATTGGCTGGAATCGAGAAAGGAACGAAACAATACGGATGGAGGTGTAAGCTATGTCAACAAATCAACTACTATTGTAACCGTATTATTGATGGTTAGTGGTTTGATGGTTTCTGGAACTGCTTTTGCCCAAGACACCAACCAAGATGGCACAATTGCAACATCCTTGACTGTAGAAGAGGCCATTGCTATGGCAAAACGGAATTATCCATCGCTTAAGGAAAGTCAGGCATTTATTGAACGTGAAAAAGCACTAAAGGCAACGAGTTTTGACCTTGGTAGTACACAAATTTTTACGGGTAAAGAAGAATATGGGAATAATCTTCCTGGGGTGCAGACCACCGTTGGTGTGCAACAGGGCAATATTGATTTGCTTTCCGGTTTTTCAAAATCCAAGTTTTACAAAGAGCGTATTGTCTTGGGAGAGAAAAATTATGTGGCTAATGAACAACAGTTGGTGCGCAATGTGATGCAGGCCTATGACCAAATTAATTATTACAAGGCACAGCTGCGTTTTGCGAATCAATTGGACAGTGTTTATGCCAATTTTAAGACCGCTGCCCAGCTTCGGTATGACACTGGAGAAACAGGCAAGTTGGAATTTATTTCAGCCTCTTCCGAATTTCAACAGATTCAGGTGTTAAGGCAACAAGCTTTTGATGATATTGAAATTGCCAAACGCGCCTTAAAGCAATATTTGGGAATAGAGGATACCATCGAGACAGTAGAGGGCTTTTACGAGCCTTTGGATTTTATGGCATCATTGGGTGCAAGTTCAGTGGCCAATAACCCAATGTTGCAATATGCCTTGCAGAATACCGAAGTAAGTAAAGCAAATGTGGGCGTTGAAAAATCGCAATTCCTACCGAAATTCAGTTTATCGTATGGCAGACAGGTTGTGGATGATGTTTCGGGGTTTAACACCTATCAGGCAGGCATTAGCATTCCGTTGTGGTTTTTACCGCAGCAGTCGAGAGTCAGGGCGGCCAAAGCAGACGCAAGGGTAGTAGAGAATCAATATTTGGAACAAAAAGCGGTTATAGAAAGTCGGGTGTCGCAATTGACCAAATCAATAGCCAAAACAAAGAAGATTCTGCAATTTTACGAAGAAGGTGCACTATTGTTGGCAGAAGAACAAATTACTACAGCGCAATTGGCATCTAAAGAAGGTGAAATAGATTATGTCAATTACATCACGATTCTCAACAGCGCCATCCAGATTAAACAAAACCATTTACAATACATCAATCAGTATAACCAGCAGACCATCGATTTGCAGTATCAATTGGGCAACCTATAATTTAAAACGAAACAAAAAATGAAATATATATTTATAATTAGTGTAGCACTAGTAACCTCCTTATTGATAGGTTGCAATAATAAGGAAGATTCTAAAGATGGTCAAAATGAGGAAAATGCATCTACAGAAAAAATGCACGATACCGAAAATGACCCCAATTTAGAAGGCGTTGTCCAACTTACTAAGCAACAGGCTGAAACCATTGGTTTGGAAATGAAACCTTTGGAGGAGCGGAATTTAGGGAACAATATTAAAGTAACAGGTACGTTGGAGCTTTTTCCACAGGACAAGGCGAATATCAGTCCGTTTATTGGGGGTAATGTAAGTTCTATAAAAGTCATACCGGGAGATAATGTAAGTAAAGGGCAGGTGTTGGCATATATAGAACACCCAGATATCATTGCAATGCAACAGGAATATCAGGAAAGAAATAACGAACTGGTATTTTTGAAACAGGATTTTGAGCGCAAGCAGATTCTATATGACAAAGGTGTTTCTTCTGGAAAGGAATTTCAAATGGCGCAGTCAAAATTTCGTTCTACCACCTCCAGCGTCAATGGTTTGCGGTCCCAATTGAGACTGTTGGGGATTAATCCGGATAAAGTGGCTGCCGGCCAAATCTATTCCGCTGTTCCCATTACCACACCTATAAGTGGCTATGTGGATGAAGTTATGATTAGCCTTGGCGATTTTGTTGCGCAACAATCCAAAATGTTCTCAATAAGCGACAATTCAAAGATTTATGTCAACTTCAAAGTATATGAGAAGGACATAAAACAAATCAAAAAAGGGCAGCAGATATATTTTTCAACCGCCTCCCGTCCAGATGAATTGCTTGAGGCAACAGTACGTTCTATTGGTAAAACCTTCAATACCGACCCAAAAGCCTTGGAAGTTCTGGCAGATATTGAAAACAAGGATAAAAACCTATTGCCAGGTATGTACGTGCAAGGGCGCATAGTTCAGGGTGAGAAAAAAGCTTTTGCCGTACCGGAAGCTGCCATAATAAAAGAAGGCGAGCAATCCTTTATTTTTATTTTGGAGGAGGATAAAAAAATGGATGCCAACAAAATGGAATTTGAAATGGTACCCGTAACAGTTGGAATTACTGATTTGGGATTTGTTGAGATTAATCTTCCTGCCGAAGTTTCAAAAAACGCCAAAGTTGTCATAAGCGGAGCTTACAACCTGTTTTCGGAAATGGTTAAAGGCGAACTGGAACACGGACATTAATTCAATAATGATCAAAGGTTTTGATTCCGGGTTTGTTATTTTTCTTAATTAATTAGTTAAAAATTAAAGATACGGGCTCGGTTCAAAATCGGCTAAAAATTTATAATATGAAGGAAATCAAAGCATTTATAAAACCCAACCGAATCCAAAGAGTAATTGAAGCCCTAACAGATAAAGGATTTAAAAGCATGACTCTTTCACAAGCGGAAGGTACTGGAGCCTTTAAGTCAAAAGGTGCAAGACCCTCGTTGGACTTTCATGTTACCGACAGTCCGGTAGTCAAGTTGGAACTGGTTTGCCAGAAAGGGGAAGCCCAAGCGGCAATTGAAATAATTTTGGCAAATGCTAAAACTGAAGGTCCAGGAGATGGAATTGTTTATATAGCAACTATTGAGGATGCCATTCAGATTAAAACGGGCGCATCCTTAAAACGGAATAATAAGGAGTAAACCTAATTTAACTAAGTATAGAACATACGAAATAAAATCCTTGAAGTTGGGCCATATGTCAATACTAAAAAACATAAAAAATAAATCCAAAAAGCTGATGCAGGAACTCATTGTCCTACATCTTGCCTATAAAAACCCGAAAACACCTTGGACGGCCAAAGCCTTGATTGTTTTAATTATTGGGTATGCCTTAAGCCCCATAGATTTGATCCCGGATTTTATCCCCGTAATCGGACTGCTCGATGATTTGATTCTTCTGCCTTTGGTTATTTATTGGGCAATCAAGCTTATTCCAAAAGACATCCTGGAAGAATGTAGGGTAAAGGCGAAAACGCATCAATGGAACAAAAGAAAGAGTTGGACGGCGGCTATAATAATTGCTATAATTTGGATTTTGATTGTGTATTTTATTATACATGCGCTGTTCCTTAATAAATGATTACGATGACAGAAATAGAGAGATTTTTAGAAGATAAAAAAGTTCGTCCTACCGCAATGCGGATCCTTGTCTATAAATATATGGCGAAAAGGCAAATTTCAGTGGCCTTATCAGATATTGAAAACGCATTTACCAAGGCAGAAAGAACGACCTTGTATCGCACGCTGAAAACGTTTGAAGAAAACGGAATCGTACATCAAATAGATGATGGTACGGGAATAACTAAATATGCCTTATGTGAAATAGGGTGCAATTGCGAAATTGAACAGGATTTACACCTACATTTTCATTGCAATAATTGCCAAGAAACGGTGTGCCTTACAGCGCATAAAATTCCACATATTAATTTACCGGAAGGTTATTTGGCCAAAGATGTAAACCTTGTGGTAAAAGGTTTATGCAAAAATTGTAGTAACTAATAAATGCACTTCCCTTGCATTAAATAAATTAAGAAATTGCACTTATGAAAAAGAAAAATGTAAACCTTCAGGACCTCAATACGCAAGAGCATAAAGGAGAACATACTCATGCCAACCCGCTGGGGGAGGATGACGGCCACAACCACAGCAGCCCGGAAAGTCTAGGGAAACTTAAAACCTATTTACCTGCAATTTTTAGCTTTATATTGTTAATGGCAGGTATTGGATTGGATTATTTTGAAGTTTCATTTTTTAAAGATTGGGTACGCATCGTCTGGTACGTCGCGGCATACCTTCCTGTGGGATTTCCTGTAATAAAGGAAGGGTGGAAAAGCATTATCAATGGCGATTTTTTTACTGAATTTCTATTGATGTCCATCGCCACCATAGGTGCGTTCGCCATTGGCGAGTATCCCGAAGGGGTGGCGGTTATGCTTTTTTATGCCGTCGGTGAACTCTTCCAGAACGCAGCCGTGAATCGGGCAAAATCAAATATAAAAGCCTTATTGGACGTAAGGCCAAATGAAGCTTTGGTATACCGTAATAATGATTATGTCTCGGTAAATCCCGAGACCGTCAAAATTGGAGAAAAAGTTCAAGTCCGTGTAGGCGAAAAAATCCCTTTGGATGGTATCTTACTTTCTGAAAAAGGTTCGTTCAATACCGCAGCCTTAACAGGCGAAAGCAAGCCTGATACCATTGCAAAAGGCGAAAAGGTTTTTGCAGGAAGCATCAATCTAGATGGCGTTATTGAAATTGAGACCACCAAAGAATTTAAGGACAGTTCCATTGCCCGAATCTTGGATATGGTTCAGAATGCTACCGCACGTAAATCAAAAACTGAATTGTTTATTAGAAAATTTGCTAGAATTTATACACCTATTGTGGTGTTCTTGGCTATTGGACTGACATTTTTACCTTACTTTTTTGTGGACGGCTATGTCTTTAATGAATGGTTGTACAGAGCATTGATTTTCTTGGTGATTTCCTGTCCGTGTGCTTTGGTAATCTCTATTCCATTAGGTTATTTTGGTGGATTGGGCGCAGCATCAAAAAATGGCATTCTTTTTAAGGGGGCTTCATTTTTAGATGAAATGACAAAGGTAAACACCGTCGTAATGGACAAAACGGGAACTGTAACCAAAGGTGTTTTTAAAATCAAGGACATAAAACCAATTGATTGGAAAGCACCTGAATTTATGAAATATCTAATGGCAATGGAAGAACAATCTACGCATCCCATCGCCAAGGCAATTATGGAATATAAAGCCGAAGGCGAAGATTTTCAAGCTTCTGAAGTCACTGAAATAGCAGGCAAAGGTCTGAAGGGAACAGTAAACGGCAAAACAGTTTTGGTCGGAAATAAACTATTGATGACTTCAAACGGTATTGAAGTTCCATCAGCAACCGACAACATTGTGGAATCTATCGTTATGGTCTCCATTGAAGGTGAATTTGCTGGCTATGTAATTATCGCAGACGAGTTAAAGGATGATGCCCACCAAGCCATTAAGCAAATTAGGGAATCTGGTATTTCCAAAATTATAATGCTATCTGGAGACAAGGATTCCATTACCCAGCAAGTTGCCCAAGAAATGGGTGTTGATTGGGCAAAAGGAGGTCTGCTTCCTGAAGATAAATTAGCAGAAGTTGAAAAACTGATGTCCGAAAACGATACTAAAGTGGCTTTTATTGGCGATGGTATTAACGATGCGCCAGTATTGGCGGCAAGTGACGTTGGTATTGCCATGGGTGGTTTAGGAAGTGATGTAGCCATAGAAACAGCAGACGTTATCATTCAGACCGACCAACCCAGTAAAATCGCAAAAGCCATTAAAATAGGACGTTCCACACGTCGCATTGTTTGGCAGAACATTGGTTTGGCGTTTGGAGTTAAAGCGGTAGTTTTAGTTTTGGGAGCAGGTGGTCTGGCGACAATGTGGGAGGCTGTATTTGCGGATGTTGGAGTGGCTTTGTTAGCGATATTGAATGCTGTGAGATTGCAGAAAATGAAATGGAAGGTATAAGACCGGATTTCATTTAAACTGATACTAACGGGCGTATATTGTAAAGCTTAAGATCTTCTTTAGAATTGACATGTATTTTTATGACTTAATTCAAATCTGTTGTTTTGAAGCCTATCTTCTTTTTGTTTTGTATAAGTCTTGCGGTAACCATAAGCTTTGCCCAACATAATGCCAAACTTGATACTTTTATAAAGTTGGCAAAAATGAACGCGCCCAATTTAATTGAAAATGGCAATTTTTTAAAAATTGGCAATTTGCAAGACCGGCTTATAACGGCCCAAAACAATTCGTTTCAGGTCAATGCAACTTCAGAGATTCTCTTAGCCCCATATTTTGATAATAATGGAAAGATTATAGACATCTCTACAGCTCCTTCAAGTACAGCTTTTGGATACGATGTGGGCATCACCAATGGTGGTTTATATTCCGCACAAATCAATGTGACTAAAAATCTGTTCAATCAGGCCATAACTGGTAATTTATTGTTTCAAAATAAAATTCTGAACAATACCATCTCGCTTTCTTCCGAAGAAATCTCCCATACTATTGTAAAGAATATTACGGATACCTATGTCATGGCGTATCAGTTTCAGTTGCAGGAGGCCTTCACAAACCAAATTCTTAAAGACCTTGAAAATAGGTTACAGGTTGTAGAATTATTGGTGAAGCGAGCTGTTTTAATGGAGAGTGATTATTTATTGTTGCAATTGGATATTGATGGTAAAAAATTAGAACTGCTACAAATCCAAAACAATCTAGGGGTAGCCATAAATCAGTTGTTCACTTTGAGTGGTGTCCCCGCCGAAACTATAGACCAGTTAGAACCACCCTTGATTAATGATAATCAAAGTCCTTCACAATTTTTCTACGAGAAAAAATTTGAGAATGACAGATTGCAAATAGTTGGAAATCAGCGCGTCTTTGAAAATCAATATAAACCACAAGTTTCTGCTTATGCCAATACAGGTTTGAATGCAATAGAGATTCCAAATATCTATCGAAAGTTTGGGGTAAGTGCCGGGCTGCGATTGACAATTCCGATTTATGATGGACAACAGCGCAAGTATAACGCGCAACAAAGTCTTTTGAAAGAAGAAAGTTTAGAATTTTACAGGGAGAATTCAAAAGTACAGATTGACAATAACCTCAAAAGTATCGAAGAACAAATTCAAGCATTGGAAATCTCCCTGCAATTGCTTGACAAACAATTGAAAAAACAAGAAAACATTTTGGAAATCTATAAAGGGAAATTGGTTCAAGGCCAAGTATCTATCGTGGATTACTTAAATGTCATTCAGAATTACAAACTAAATGGGTATACAAAACTTCAAATGCAAACCAATTTTTGGTTATTACAAAATCAATATAACTTTATAAACTGGTAATTGATTATGAGCATTCAATACTTTAAATATATAGCCACTTTATTGATAGTTGTAAATTTATCTGCCTGTAAGAAAAAGGTGGACACGGTTTCAGAAAAAAAAGCACCAATCGTTGTAACCGCTGTTAAAGTTCAGCAAAATGAGATCAAGGAATACCTCACGTTTAATGGCGTTACCCAATACCAAAAAAAGGAAAATATACGCTCGAATGTAACGGGCTATATTTCTTGGATGAACTATAAGATTGGTGATAACATTCGAAGCGGACAGACTTTTGCATCCGTTAGAACGAAAGAACAGGACGCTCTTAAAGAAGCTGTCAAAATAGATAGCTCGTTATCAAAGTTTGTGAATCCCATAACTATTAGAAGTAATGCTGCTGGCGTTTTTACAGGGCTTAATGTGACTGTAAATGATTATGTAGCCGAGGGGGATGTATTGGCAACTGTTGTACAACCAAAATCATTAGTGATACAAGTGAATGTGCCTTACGAATATGAAGATGCTATCCAAATAGGGACATCCTGCGAAATTATGTTGCAAAATGGTGAAATGCTTACTGCAAAAGTAACGGGAACGTTACCAACCATTGACCCTGTCGCGCAATCGCAGGTTTTTTTAATTGCGCTGCCGGACGCAAATCTTCCTGAAAATTTGAATGTTCAAGTGCGGACTATTTATAAAGAAGATGCAACCGCAATGACCATTCCCAAAAAAGCTTTACAAACCAATGAATTGTTGTCTGAATTTTGGGTCATGAAAGTGATACATGATTCCCTGGCATTAAAGCAGAAAGTCGTACCACTGCTTAAAAATGATACTCTGGTTCAAGTAAAATCTCAGGGTCTCAAAATAAATGACTTGGTCATTACTGAAGGTAGTTATCAAATGCAGGATTCAACCATTGTAAGCATTATAAAACAATGAAAAATCTGCACTCGAATTACAAATTCCCACTACTTGCCATTGGTATTCTCATACTCATTGGTGGATTTTTTACCTATCAGAATCTAAAAACAGGCTTGTTTCCGGATATTACATTTCCAAAAATTAAAGTGATTGCTGATGCAGGACAGCAACCTGTGGACAAAATGATGACCACGGTAACGATTCCGTTGGAAAACATCATTCGCAGAACGGAAGGATTGCAGTACATACGCAGTACAACGTCCCGCGGGAGTTGCGAGATTTCTGTTTTCTTGGACTGGAACATGGATATCAATACCGCAAAAGCACAAATAGAATCCTTCATCAATCAATCACAAGGAAGTATTCTGCCAAATACGGTGTTTTTCGTAGAAAAAATGAATCCGTCCATCTTGCCCGTTATGGGCTATTCTTTGGAAGGTGAGGGGATGTCCCAAGTGGATTTAAAGAAAATTGCAAAATATCAGGTCAAACCCTATTTGGCGGCGACACCTGGTGTTTCTGATATTGCCGTAATAGGGGGCAAGGACAAAGAATATCAGGTGGTTCTAAAACCGGATATGATCAAATCCCTCGGAATTTCTATTTCAACGATTCAAAGTGCGATTATCAATTCTAATGTATTGCAGTCCAATGGGTACATCACAGATTACAATAGAATGTATCTCACCCTTACTGATAATGCGGTGGATGATATTGAAGATTTACAAAACCTCGTCATTATAAATAGTCCCAACCGATTGATTCGTTTAAGGGACATTGCTGACATTGAAGTCAAAGAAGTAAAGGAATATGTAAAAATCCTTGCCAACGGTAAGAATGTGCCAATAATCGCGGTGGTAAAGCAACCGAATGCGAACCTTATTGAAGTCAATAACACAATAGAACAGAAAGTTGCCGAACTCTCAAACATGCTCCCTAAAGGCGTCGTGTTGAAACCCTATTACAAACAGGCTGATTTTGTAAACACGAGCATTGCAAGTATTAAAGACGTTCTATGGATCGGTTTGGTATTGGCGCTTTTGGTGGTTATATTTTTCCTGCGCTCGTTTTCAGCAAGTATGGTCGTGCTATTTACCATTCCTATATCCTTATCCTTGACACTAATTGTTCTTGACATTATAGGCTACACTTTTAATATTATGTCCCTAGGTGCAGTTGCTGCGGCCATTGGGTTGATGATAGATGATGTGGTCATCATCATAGAACAAATCCATAAAATTAGGGAAGAACATCCAGAAGAATCAATGGGTTGGATAGCCCACGAAGCGATAACGCATTTGTTTCCTGCAATGATTGGTTCATCCTTGAGTACGCTTGTTATTTTCATCCCTTTTGTGTTGATGACCGGTGTGGCAGGAGCTTATTTTCAGGTCATGGCATTTAGTATGATAATTGCTTTATCAGCATCCTTTTTGGTCACTTGGTTAATTGTTCCTGTATTGTCGATTTTATTCACAAGGGAGAAATCGGTCATACGTAAGCACGAGCCAAAAACGAAATGGATTCATCGGGTTTTGGGTAAACCAATTATTGGGATTTCCTTTTTGTTGGTTTGTGTGGTCATCCTTATCATTATACCTTCCAAATTGCCTTCTGGGTTTTTACCAGAAATGGATGAAGGAAGTATTGTTTTGGATTATAACAGCCCCTCAGGCACGACATTGGAAGAGACTGACAGGATGCTGCAAATCGTAAACGGGGTTTTGGATTCCCAACCTGAAGTAGAAGCTTATTCCGCACGATTGGGAACACAAATGGGGTTTTTTATTACAGAACCCAACCGAGGCGATTATTTAATCAAACTCAAAAACAAGCGAAACAGGACTACAACCGAGGTTTCTGACGACATAAGAAAACGCATAGAAGAAAAATTACCACAATTGACCATTGATTTTGGACAGGTGATTGGCGATATGTTGGGTGATTTGATGAGTTCCGTTCAGCCCATAGAAATTAAAGTATTTGGAAACGACATCCACCAGCTGGAGGAATTGTCTAAAAAAATTGCTGCCGAAGTTGAAACAGTTCAAGGTACAGCAGATGTTAACGATGGAATTATTGTTGCAGGGCCAAGTTTATCCATTATTCCAAATGTCCCCGTACTCGCACAATTGGGAATGACCGTTGCCGATTTCCAACTGCAGTTACAAACGCAAATTGAAGGAACAGTTGTAAGTTCGATGATTGATAAAGAACAAATAGTTGATATTCGACTTATTTATCCTGATGCGCTTAAAACGTCGGTTTCAGATATTAGAAATACCACTATTTTATTGCCAAATGGTTCCAGTGTCCCCATCAATACAATTGCAACTGTTGAAATGGGCAAGGGCGTGGCTGAAAATAATAGAGAAAATCAAAAATCGATGGGTGTTATTACGGCCCGACTCAACAATCGTGATTTGGGCTCAACCCTAAAGGATATTCAAAACCATTTGAGCAAAAACCTGTCCCTTCCAGCGGGTTATTCTATTGCATATGGAGGTGCGTACAAAGAGCAACAGAAGGCTTTTAAAGAATTAATGATGATTTTAATTTCGGCGATACTGCTGGTGTTTATCGTGATATTGTTTCTTTTTAGAAAGATAAAGATTGCCTTGGCCATTATTGTCATTGCCGTTTTGGGAGTTGCTGGAAGTTTGTTGAGTTTATACGTAACTGGAACACCCTTGAATGTTGGTAGCTATACAGGAATTATTATGATTGTAGGAATCATTGGAGAGAACTCCATTTTTACCTATCGACAGTATCAGGAGAGTGATGAATCCCTATTGCATATTGAAAAAATCGAATATGCCATCGCAGCACGATTGCGTCCTAAATTAATGACTGCGTTTGCGGACATAATGGCATTGGCGCCATTGGCTTTAGGCATTGGAGCAGGGGCACAATTACATCAGCCTTTGGCCATTGCTGTGATTGGGGGATTGGTGTTTGCATTACCACTATTACTTGTGGTGTTGCCTACGATTCTGAAACTCATAAAGGAATAATATTTTCGTAAATTTTACATCATGATATGAAATTGGAAAATTATTACAAAAAGAGTAGTGTTTGCCTACAGTCAACTGTTTTCATCGAGCGCTTTGTCAGATATCTTTTCTGGGATTAATGGGCTGATGATAACCTCAAAAAGTCGTTTTTAATATGACCACTAACGAAAGGACTGAAATAAACACCCAAACGCCTATGGCGAGAAACAATGGTTTGGCACCCACTTCTTTCAGGGATGAAAAGCTCAAACTTGTCCCTATTAGGAAAAGTACCAGAGTCAACGCCACTTTAGAAGCAGAAACAATGTAAGGCGCTACAATTTCAATATTTGGCACATAGGTATTAGCTATGATAGCCAGTATGAATAAGCCAATGAAATAGGGGGTTTTAATTTTTTTGACACTTCCTCCGGAGAATAGAACAAAGACCATTGATATTGGCAAAATCCATAAGGCTCTCGCCAATTTTACAGTCGTCGCAACTTCAAGGGCTTTTGCACCATAAACATCGGCAGCGCCTATAACTGAACTTGTGTCGTGTATAGCGATGGCGCTCCACAAACCAAATTGATGTTGAGAGAGGTCAAGATAATGCCCTATTGCTGGAAATATAAAAAGTGCTATCGAATTCAATAAAAACACAATTCCTATGGAGATGGAGATCTGTTTAGCGTCTGCCTTGATAATTGGTGACAGGGCTGCAATTGCGCTCCCGCCACAAATAGCAGTACCAACAGAAATCATCTGGATTATTTTTTTATCGATCCCCAAAAGTTTTCCAAAGGCAAGACCCAAAGAAAGCGTAAGTGTAATGGAAGCCACGGTAAATAAAAATCCCTGTTTGCCTGCTGAAAGAGCACTGCTAACGCTCATCCCAAACCCCAAACCAATAACAGCTATCTTCAATAACCATTGTACGGCTTTATGGCTCAAATCGCTAAACGGGTTTTCAATAACCTGTGCTATGATTAATCCCACAACCAGCGCTATCGGTGGCGACATAAAAGGGAAAAGGCATAAAAGAGCCAATCCGATGTAAAGCAGTTGTGCCTTTGAAATCCGTTTACCAAACATTTGTACACATGTGTCAGTCATCAGTTATAAGTTTTAACTGGTGTAAAGGTACTGGGTTCAAGAAGTCCAATCAAATGATAAAAAGTAATCTGCTATTACGATAGGTTATAATGGAAATGAATAAAGTTTAAAAATAGGTGAGACAAAGTTGCCTGATGTCCTTGTTGTTGAATGTAGCTAAATTGACGATTGATGCTAAAATCGTTAATATCCACAATGCCTAAAGTGCCAGACTTGAGTTCGTCAAGTATCGTGTTAATACTCAAAAACGCGACGCTTTCTTTGTCCTTTAGATAGGATTTGATGCTTTCTGAACTCCCCAAGTGCATTTCTATTTTCAAATGAACTTCGGAAATAGATACATTCTTTAGTGAATTCATAATGACCTCTAAACTTCCTGACCCTTTTTCACGAAGTACCAAAGGCAGATTTTTGATGGCATTGACATGAATTGCTTGGCTATTGAACAACGAGTGTCCTTGAGCTACCACCAGTACTATTTCGTCCTCCAAAAACACACGATAAGCCAACTCTCTATTCTTGACAGTGCCTTCAATAAAGCCTATGTCGGCATTTCCGTCCAAAATATCCTTTTCAACCCGTTCTGTATTTGCGCTGAATAAAGAGACATTTATTTTAGGGTATTTCTTATGGAATTTTGCAAGAACTTCAGGTAGTATATACTGGGCAATGGTAGTACTCGCAGCAATACGTAAGGTGCCTTCGGTTTTATCGATAAGCGCATTCATATCAAATTGCAACGTCCTATGCATCTGCTCCAACGCTTTGCAATGCCCCAATAAGATGCTGCCTGCGTACGTAAGGTTGATGCTGTTTCCTTTGCGTTCAAATAACTTTTGGTTAAAATGAGTTTCCAATTGTTGGATGTGCCTTGTAATCGCAGGCTGCGTAATGTACAAGTCTTCGGCTGCCTTTGAGAAGCTTGACCGAGTAGCCACCGTCAAAAAGATATGAAGTTTATAGTCGAACATTATAAGCAAAGGTAATACTTAAAATAAAATATTGGGTATAAGTGCATTTGGAATTTTATTAAATTTTCAGTAAGTTCAGTAAAAAGTTTTGTTGTGCCTAAAACGATGAATGACGCAACTGCTATAATAATGACATACGGCAGCTTCTCATTGTGTTTGCCTAATATTCTATATAAACAGGCTCTGCATTTATCTACAATTATTTTAGGCCCATTTTGTAGGGATCGATAGAAAATTAGTATGCAGTTTATAGTCGTAAAAAGAGAACAAAATATGATGCTTCTAGAGAAAATTTAAACTCGTATGTCCAATTCTATTTTTTGCTTTAATATTCCTTTAGAATCACATAGTAATTTTATTGTCTTAATTTTATAATTATGAAATACTTAATAGCCGAAGACGAACTCGATTTACAACAATCAATCGTTACATATTTACAGCGTGACGGTCATGTTTGTGAAGTTGCTTCTGACTTTCACGAAGCATCGGAAAAAGTCCATATGTATGATTATGATCTCATAATTTTAGACATCAACTTGATTTCTGGAAGCGGTATAGATATTTTGAAAATATTGAGGAAAGAAAATAAAAGGTCTGGTGTCATCATTATCTCGGCTAACAATTCACTCAATGATAAGTTAGAAGGGCTTGACCTGGGTGCTGATGATTATATTACAAAACCGTTTCATCTGGCGGAACTCAACTCAAGGATAACAGCAGTTTTAAGAAGGGGAAAGTTTGGCGGCGATGAGAGGATTGAATTTAATGAAATAAGTATCGATACCAAATCTAGAACTGCTTACATAGACGAAAAGTCAATGGCTTTGACAAAAAAAGAATACGATTTGTTGGTGTTCTTTATTTCGAATAAAGGACGTGTACTTTCAAAAGAGATTATCGCCGAACATCTTTGGGGAGACCATAGTGATTTGCTGGATAATTTTGATTTTATTTACGTGCACATCAATAATTTACGAAAAAAACTGACCTCTGCAGGGGCCAAATACATCAAGACAGCTTATGGTAGTGGCTATAAATTTATAGAAGATTAGAAAGTGATAAAAAAAACGAGCCTTATAAAAAAAACGTCTAAAGCCTTCCTTTTGACAGGATTTGTTTTGACAATATTAAGTTCCATCGCGTTATATTTTTATACTAAAAATTTGTTGCAAAATGAAGTTGAGGAAGAATTGTATTCTACTGAAGCAAGAGTGGAAGCAGCACTTAATTCCAACAGGCAGTTATTTTCATTGCCACCTGTTGTCGAGGTCAAATCGGTTCAAAACTTATTGCCCAAAGTCCTAAAAGACACCATAATTTATGACCCTTCCCAAGATGAAATGGAGCTTTTTCGCGAGCTTTCGACTTATAAAGAGCTAAACAATGAATATTACCATATTACGGTTAGAACATTAGTCGTAGAATCAGAAGATATTTTAATGGCCCTTGTTTTCTCGAACATAACCATATTTGTGATTGCATTTGTTTTTCTGTTTTATTTCAACACCACAAGAAATTTACGACTCTGGAAGCCTTTCTTCGATAATTTGGAACAGATGAAGACATTTTCATTAACAAAGAAAGACCCAATCACTCTGTCAGATAGTGAAATAATCGAATTTTCAGAATTGAAAGACCAAATCATGTTATTTACCAATAAAGTAAGGGATGATTATGAAAGTTTAAAACAGTTCACAGAAGATGTTTCCCACGAAATGCAAACACCTTTGGCAATCATTCAAGCAAAAATTGATAATATTATTAATGAACATGAGATAAACGATAAGCAGTTTGAGCAAGTAACTTCAATTCAAAAGGACATTCAGCGTTTAAAGCAATTGAATAAAAGAATCACTACGTTGACAAAAATTGACAATAATCAATTCACGAATATTGAAACTATAAATCTGACGGACTTGATTGATGAAAAGATTGAAAGTTTTAAAGAGCTTCAATTTGTAAACCTCGTTCATAATTCAAAAAAGAAACTTTTTGTTTCCATGGATGTTTATCTTGCGGATATGTTGATTAATAATCTTCTTTCCAATGCAATCAAACATAGTAAGAACAAAGAGGAGATTACTCTTGTTACAATGGACAATAGGCTTGTCATTTCTAATTTTGGTGAAGAAGCTTTGGTGCATCCTGAAAATCTGTTTTTGAGATTTTACAGGGAATCAAGAGCAAACCAATCTACAGGTTTGGGACTTGCAATCGTCAAGAAAATCTGTGATTTATATGGCTTTAAAATCTCCTATCAATTTGAAGTGGACCATCATGTCTTTTCTATAGATTTCTCTAAATAAATTCAGTCGTTTTAACATTATGGGGTGTATACTTTATATCCATTTAGATTTCAGTTCTATTTCTATAAAAAGGAAGAATAAACAGGGCTCAATGGCGTAGTAGGTTTGTCTTTTGGACTGGGAGCGTTATCAAAATGTAAGTAAGATACGCCTACAGATTATGGAAGTTCTTTAGTACATCCGAAATTGATTCCGAGTTTTAACCTTAATTACAGAACGAAAAAGTTGAAGCGCATGTTGCAGGATTGTATTACTGAAACGAAATATTCCGCAAATGGAAGAATTGGCAGGTTTTTCAGCTGATTTTGGATTGAAGAAATCATCTAGGATAAAAAAGGGGAAATAGCATTGTCGGCAAGTGACTTATTTAAAAATTTGGTTTAAGACAACCCATTATGGGAGAAAAGTTTACAGCGCTCTACGAAAACTATTATGAAACGCAGATTATATAATTTGGAATGAAGTGTGGTTTTGATTGTTTCAAGTATAAACTAAGATAATTTCGTCTACTTGTCGCTTTTGCGTATAAATTATAATTTATATTTACTTTAGAATTGATTACTATTATTGTAAGTTAAAATACACTGATTTGACGATAAATCACACACTAACAGTCATTATTCCGGTCTACAACGAGCAAGATAATCTTGAACGTGTACAAAAAGAGATGCAAGCCTACATTGAGATTGCACTAGTCCCTACACAAGTCCTTTTTGTAAATGATGGCTCAAAAGATAATAGCCAGCAGATGATTGAAAAAATCTGTTGCTCAAATACAGATTTCCACTATATTTTGTTGGATAAAAACTATGGGTTAAGTGCAGCACTCAAAGCTGGTTTTGATACTATCAGGACGAGCTTAACAGGTTATATGGATGCAGATTTACAAACGACTCCCCAAGACTTTAATGTGTTGCTAAAACACATAGAAAATAATGACCTGGTTACTGGTGAGAGAACATCACGAAAAGACTCTTTTATAAAAAACACATCCTCGAAAATCGCAAATGGTATCCGACGTGCTTTTACACATGACGGTATGGATGATACAGGTTGCCCTCTTAAGATTATAAAAACAGAATACGCCCAACGCATTCCTATGTTTAGAGGATTACACCGTTTTCTTCCTGCAATGGTATTATTACAAAACGGGCACATAAAACAGGTTCCTGTAAGTCACTTTGAACGTATTGCAGGTAGAGGAAATTTTGGTGTTTGGAACCGTCTTATAGGACCGTTGGTGGATTGCTTCGCTTATCTCTGGATGAAGAAAAAATACATAAATTATAAAATAAGGAAACAAGGATGAGTAATTGGATAATACTCACTATAGGCTTTACCGCACAGTCATTGTTTTTTGGACGCTCTATCCTACAATGGATCGTTTCAGAAAAAAACAAGAAAGTACTCATACCTGTTCTCTTCTGGCACTTAAGTCTGATCGCTTCATTTCTTTTATTTGTTTATGGATATCTACGCGATGATTTTGCCATTATGTTAGGGCAATCACTTACCTATTTTATCTATATACGTAACATACAATTACAAAAGCAATGGCATCTGTTCCCAAAATTAATGCGATGGTCTTTATATATATTTCCAACCCTAGTGTTGATCATTGGCTATAACAATTCCATTTATGACAGAGAATCACTCTTCCATAACGAAGATATTCCATTGTGGTTATTGATTTTAGGGGTAGCGGCTCAAATTATTTTCACGTTGCGTTTTGTCTACCAATGGTTTTATTCAGAAAAACGTAAAGAGTCCTCATTACCGATGGGTTTTTGGTTGCTAAGCCTTACTGGATCTTTCTTGATTCTAACTTATGCTGTATTGCGAGAAGACTTAGTACTCTTTTCTGGACATTTATTAGGTACCGTTATGTATGCACGCAATATAATACTACTCAAAAAGATATGAGAAATACCATAGAAAAATATCCATACTTAACTATTACTGTTCTTTGGTTATTTGTGTACCTATCACATCTGGGTCTGCTTTACCCCAATATTATGGAGGCACGTAATTTTATTACAGCCCGAGAAATGCTAACAGATGGTAATTGGCTACTCACCACAATGGATGGTTTGCCACGTTATGAAAAACCCCCATTGCCTACATGGATAGCAGCAATCTTTGGAAGTGTGTTTGGAATTGAGAATATAGCTGCACTTCGTTTTCCTTCTGCATTAATTACCTTAATATTATTGTTTATGTTCTTTAGGCTTTCGCGAAAGCTTACTCAAAACAAGCTATATGCCTTAATTTCGACTCTGATATTGGGTACTTCTTTCTTTATAATTTTCGCTGGACGCAATGGTACTTGGGACATTTTTACACATTCATTTATGTTGTGTGGTATATATTATCTATTTCAATTTTTTCAAAATCAATATAAAAGTTACACCTACTCGTTGCTCGCAGGTCTTTTTATTGGGCTTTCATTTATGAGCAAAGGTCCTGTTTCACATTATGCACTACTGCTTCCTTTTTTGATATCTTATGGTATTGTTTATAAATTCGATAGCTTTAAAAAGCAATGGTTACCCTTGTTTATAATGCTCATCATTGTAGGATTTATTTCTTCGTGGTGGGCCTATTATATCTATGTAAATGATGTTGCGGATGCAACTCGCATTGCCGAGAAAGAATCTAGTAGATGGCTTGGTTATGAAGTAAAACCATTTTATTACTACTGGAGCTTTTTTACGCAATCTGGTGTATGGACAATTCCTGCCTTTGTCTCATTAATTTATCCATATTTGAAAAAACGTGTAACACACCTTAAACCCTACAGGTTTGCATTATTATGGACGATAAGCTCTGTAATACTACTATCCCTGATTCCTACAAAAAAATCCCGGTATTTATTACCCGTACTTATTCCTCTGGCACTAACAGTTGGTTTTTACTCAGAGTATCTATTTACAGCGTTTAAAACAAAGATTTCTAAATGGGAAAAACTGCCCGTTTATTTTAATTATGGTCTTATAGGTACCATAGGGGTTATATTTCCTCTTGGAGCATATTTGTATTTTGGAGAAAAATTGGAAGGTTATTATTTGTGGTATGGTCTCTTATCTCTTGCTCTATTTGCCATAGGGGTATTTTTATGGATTCACTTACTAAAACGTAATTTTCCATTTGTTTTTTATGGAACCGTTGCTTTCATAATGTTTGTCATTAATCTTGGTTTTCCTTTAGTAAACGCAATTTTGGGAAATCCATCGTACAATGCAATTTCAAAATTATCTGATAGCCCAATTCCGGTTTATGTTTTAGATGGACTTGCACCAGAGCTGGTTTGGAATTACGGTAAGGTTTCAGTACGTAAAACAAAAGACGAATTACTCAGCGAAGATCTCGAAGATACTTTTGGCGTGCTGACATATTCTGCTGAAATGAAGACTGAACTTTCTTTTTTGAATAATAATTATCTGGTTAAATATAAGGAAACATTTGACCTGAACCCTGTAGATAGTACAAAACGAGGTTATAAGAACAGACTGAAGGCAGATTATTATATTGTTACAAAACAAGAAAAATAGATCTTATAACGTCATGGCAAGTTCAATGAGGGTTTCAGAATTTCACTTTCTTTAATAAGTTCTAAAACTCTCATCTTTAGAATCTCTCTAATATTTCTTTAGAATTGGGCACTACATTTATATCATTATTAATTTATAAAACGATACCATGAAGACCTTAAAAATTATTTTAGGTACATTTTTAACTTGTGCCATTTTTGCCTTCTCTTCAGGAGGAGATCAAGCCCCACAAAAGGTTAAAGATGCCTTTGCTAAGAAATTCCCTACTGCTAAGAATGTAAAATGGGATAAAGAGAACGCTACAGAATGGGAAGCTGAATTTAAAATGAATAAAACAGAATATTCAGCTAATTTTCTTGAAGACGGTACCTGGAAAGAAACGGAGCATGAGATTGATGAAAGGGAGATTCCCCAGAATGTGAAATCGTCATTAATGACAGAATATTCTGGATATAAAATCAAGGAATCTGAACTGTCAGAAACTAAAGACGGAATGCTCTATGAGTTTGAGATTAAAAAAGGAGAACGTATGATGGAAATTTCCGTTGATTCGACTGGCAACATTGTAAAAAAGGAAGTCATAAAAGAAAATGGTGAAGGAGATAAAGATTAGTTAAATTTTCATAGTTGGTTGGTTTAGTGCCAAAAACCCAGAGCATTTATTTGTTTTGGGTTTTTGTTTAAATAGCGGTCAGGAACAATCTTTAATTTTTCTTTAGAATTGGAGGCTACTTTTAAGCTTGATTAACCTTAAAAAGTCCATTCTTAATGTCATTTAAACTATTTCCTTCACGTTTTGCGTTGCTTAAAGCCTTTATTGGCTTATTTCTGGTGTTATCTTTTTTGGTAAGATTAACTTTTTTGATTTGGAATTTTTCAGAAGTTGATATGGGATTTTTTGCTTTGGGCAATACGTTCTTTATTGGTTTTTTATTTGATATCGCAACGATTTCCTTCTTTGCAATTCCTTACCTAATTTATTTGGTGATTTTTCCAAAACGCTTTTATGGTAATGTTGTAGATAAAATAATCACATATTTTGGATTTTCAATTGGCGTGCTCATTCTGTTCTTTTCATTCTTTGGAGAAATTACTTTTTGGGATGAGTTTGAACGACGTTTTAATTTTATTGCTGTCGATTATCTGATTTATACTTATGAAGTCGTAAAGAACATCAATGAATCCTATCCTTTGCCAATACTGATTTCTGGAATGATCATACTTGTATTGGGCAGTATTCTGTTGGTCTATAAAATGGACTATTTCCGTAGGACATTTAGTAGTGAAACCACCTTTAGGCCGAAATTAGTTGCAGCCATTCCTTGGGTTATTCTTGTAGTTATTTGCAGTATATTCCTTACGAACAAACAAGCTGATTTTTCGGAAAACCGCTATAATAATGAACTGGCAAAATCTGGAATCTATTCGTTTTTTTCAGCGTTCAGAAATAATGAACTACCCTATTCTGAATTTTATAAAACCATTCCTCAAGAAGAAGCCTACACTACAGTAAAAGAAAGTTATTCGGACTCAAATACAACTTTCGTGAATTCAAGGGAGAATTCCATTTACAGGTATATGAAAAATTCTGATAGTTTGAGCAATCCAGTAAGACCAAACGTTATATTCATATGTATTGAAAGTTTGAGTGGCGATTTTTTAAAGGCATTTGGAAATGAAGATAGCATCACGCCCACGCTGGACTCTTTGGTAAATAACAGCTTGTTTTTCGAAAACCTTTATGCCACGGGAACGCGAACAGTTAGAGGAATGGAGGCAATAACATTATCTATTCCTCCGACACCAGGGAGAAGTATCGTAAAGCGTAAGAATAATCAAGGCTTGTTCACGATTGGAGAGGTTTTTAAACAGCAAGGTTATGAACGTAATTTCTTCTATGGGGGTGATGGCTATTTTGATAATATGAATACCTATTTTGGAGGAAATGGCTTCAATATTATTGATAGGGGGCGTGGGTTTTTATTGGATAAAAGTATTACTGCAACACGTACTAACATTGAGGATGATGAAGTGACATTTGAAAATGCTTGGGGGGTTTGTGATATGGATATCTACAATAAGGTGTTGAAGGAAGCTGATAAAGCGCATAACTTGGGAAAACCATTCTTTGATTTTGTGATGACCACTTCAAACCACAAGCCTTATACCTATCCTGAAGGTGATATCGACATTCCTTCCGGAACGGGCCGAAATGGTGCTGTAAAATATACCGATTATGCCATTGGAGAATTCATAAAAAAAGCAAAACAAAAACCGTGGTTTGAAAATACGGTCTTCGTCATCATGAGCGACCATTGCGCAAGTAGCGCAGGACGTTGGGAATTGGATGTAAAAAACTACCATATTCCTGCCTTAATATTCAATTTACCCAATAAGGCACCAGAGAAAATCAATAGGCTTTCTTCGCAAATAGATGTATTTCCAACGTTGTTTTCTCTATTGAAATGGGATTACAAATCCAATCTATTAGGTAAAAATATTCTTGAAATGACCCCCAAAGATGAGAGAGCCTTTATTGGAAATTACAGAAAGTTGGGATATCTAAAAGACAACAAAGTTCTTATTTTGGACGAACAGGCAAATGCCAATTTTTACTCATGGAACCCAACCACTAATAGTTTGAAGTCAATTCCATCTGACCAGACATTTGAGGATAATGGTATTTCCTTTTATCAAGTTGCAGACGATTTATATAGGAATGGCGGTTTAAAATTGAGCGATGAATAAAATAATTGACATTCATTTTATCATCAATCCCATTGCGGGTTCGGGCAATACGATCCTTTCCGAAAGCTTTTTGGAATTTTTTTTTCCCAGAAAGAGGTATAAGATTAAAGTGAAGCCTTCCCAGTATAAAGGAAATTCAATACTACTAACTCAAAGATCCATTCAAGAAGGTGCTGATATAATCGTTGCCTGTGGTGGCGACGGCACAGTAAATGAAGTGGCTTCGACGTTGATTGGAAGTGATATTCCCCTTGGTATTATTCCGATTGGCTCTGGAAATGGATTGGCTTCAAATTTAAAAATCCCAAAAAACATTGAAGCTGCCATTGCGGCCATAAAAACTTCAAAGATTGAAAAAATCGATGTAGGATGTCTGAACGAGCACTATTTTTTTAGCAATACTGGTTTTGGTTTTGATGCAAGTGTCATCAAATACTACGAAGCTTCTGAGAAACGGACACTTTTACGATATCTCAAAGCTTCCATTAAGTCATTTCAACACTATCATAAACAGAATGAGGTTCGAATGACGGTTGATGGTAATCCAGAAATCGTAAATCCGTTTCTAATATTTATTTCCAACTCCAATGAACTGGGATATAATGTGAGTTTAACCCCAAAAGCATCCTTGCAGGATGGGTTGTTAGATGTCGTTGTTGTTCCTCAAATAAGTAAATTAAAGATGATGTTATTTGGTGTTTTGGTATTCTTTAATAAACACTCACTACTAAAAGAAGTGAACTGTTTTCAAACAGCGAAAATGACTATCTCAAGAGGTCATGGTGATTATTTTCAATCGCAACTTGATGGAGAGTTTTTTAAAATTGAAGAAAAAACAGTCCAGATTTCTATTAAACCGAAGTCTTTGCTTGTCATTGTCTTATAGAATTTAATTGTGTCAATTCTCACTTTAATTTTTCTTTAGATTTCAAGCCTATATTTGAGTTACAAACCATAAAGCTGTATATCGATTCATAGAAATACTTCAATTTAATTTATTCTACACACTAACTCTATGAGTAAACATTTTTTTTTTACCGATGACAGCATTACTTCCTTTTTTAAATTTCAAAAAGTAAGCGCGCAAAAAACGAGTATTGAAACTGCTGCAAATATAGGATTGATTGAGGTTCCTGCAGCCGCACATTCCTTTACATTGTCTAAAGGGAATGGTCAGCAAACATTCCAGTTTACCAAAGGTTTTCTACTCAACCAATCAATTATCTATAGCCTAAAAGTAGGGATTAACAACCCACTATCTTTTAACCACGGCGCTAATGCATGTCCTGCCGGACATACTTCTACATTACATTTTTTCAATCTGCATGATTCATCTACAAACGGTATGGTTTTAAATATAGTATTTGCTATTAATGCCTTTTCAGGGTTTACGACTTTTAGTAATATAGATGCCCATAAACATGACGGTAAGGAAATTTTGGAAGGTTGGGTCATTGGATGGGAAGCACTCCGCTCTTTAGAGCAGAGTATCAGTAAGAACACACAGAACTTGCTTTTAATAATAAGCACTATTATTTACTCAATTTTAAGTACAAATTTTAAATATAACTAAATATGGCGAACGGAAGAAGAACCTTTATTAAAAACACGTTTTTAACCTCAATAGGACTGTTGGCATTAACGCGCTGTCGTTTTGATAATTCATTTGGACAAAGTGCAAATTCCAATAATCTAATTCTAGACCTGAAGGAATATCTGGATTTACCTGAGGGATTTACTTATGAGATTATTTCAAAATCTGGAGATCAAATGAATGATGGTTTCTACGTTCCTGGTCGTCCGGATGGAATGGGAACATTTGAAGGTAAAAATACAGATGAAGTAATCATAGTGAGAAATCACGAAAATAGTCCAGAACCTTTTTCGAATAGTCCATACGGAATTGATAATGAATTGTTGGATACTATAGACACCAGCAGTTTATATGATTCTGGAAATATGATTATGCCTGGTCTGGGGGGGACTACAACACTTATCTATAATGAAATCACTAGAAAGTTGGAGCATCAACATTTAAGTCTGGCGGGAACTTACCGCAATTGTGCAGGTGGAATTACGCCATGGAAAAGTTGGTTGAGTTGTGAAGAAGATGTGACAAGAATTGGTAATAATATTGTAAAAGATCACGGTTTTGTTTTTGAAATCAGCGCTCTGGAAAAGGGCTTATCTGATCCTAAACCAATATTAGGTATGGGTAGATTTCAACATGAAGCTGTGGCTGTTGATCCTATTTCAGGTATAGTTTACCTGACTGAAGATAGACATGACGGACTATTTTATAGATATGTTCCTAATGTTCAAGAAGAATTGCATCGAGGTGGAAAACTTCAAGTTTTAGCTGTCAAAAGCAGGAAAGCATTGGATACAAGAAATTGGGATGAACCCGTAATAAAAGTTAATGATATTTTGGATGTAGAATGGCTTGATATAGACAACGTTTTATCACCTGATGATGATTTAAGATATCGCGGTTTTAATAGTGGAGCAGCCCGTTTTGCAAGAGGTGAAGGTATTTGGTTTGGCAAGAAAGAGCTCTATTTTGCGTGTACTAATGGAGGTGATGCACATTTAGGCCAGATTTTTAGATACAGATTGTCGCCCGATGAAGGAAGGGAGTCCCAAAAATCAATTTCTGGTAAATTGGAACTTTTTGTGGAATCCGAAGATAGGAATGTGTTGCATATGTGCGACAACTTGACAATCACGCCTAATGGTAATCTACTGGTATGCGAAGACAATGGGGAATTGAATAGAATTTTATTAATAAATCAAAATGGTTCCATAAGTGTCTTTGCTTGTAACAAAAGCTCAAGTTCTGAATTTGCAGGCGTAGTTTTTTCTCCCTCGGGCAATACGATATTTGTAAATATTCAAGAAAATGGTGATACGTTGGCAATCACGGGTCCGTGTCGCACCCTATAAGGAAATAAAAATCTATTTGGCTGAAACCTAAATTTTAAGTTCTGCTCTTTCCAGTTAAATTATAATTTTAAATGAAAACACTATTTTGTCTATTCATCTGCATCGTTCCAATTATTGGTTTCTCACAAGAAATTCATACTCCTTTAGAAATTAGAAGAGAAACAACCTATCAGAATTTTGGAGATTATGCACAACATGCTCCTGCACTAACAGCATTGATTGTAATCTTCGCTAAAAAAGATAAAATGGGTTTTTGGCAATTTACAAAATCTTATGGAGCTACATTAGGGCTAACCTATGTTTTGAAATATGCCATCAATAAACCTAGACCAGATGGAAGTACAGACGGCAAAGCGTTCCCTTCAGGCCATACCGCAGTCTCCTTTTCAGGAGCATCCTTTTTGCAACGTCGCTATGGTTGGGAATATGGAATCCCTGCATATGCTGTTGCTGGATTAGTGGCATATACGCGAATTGAAGGTATAGATGATAGACATGATGGGTGGGATATTCTTGGAGGGATAGTAGTGGGAGTGGGAAGTACCTACTTATTTACCACACCTTATCAAAAGGAACATCTTGAATTGTCCTTTAAAAGTGGCGGAGGTGATTATCTAATTGGTTTTAAATATAAATTTTAAAATGGAAACAATAGAACTTCAAAACGAACAGATTATGAGTGCTTTGGATGTAAACAATGTGAAAGATTATTGTCTTGAGATTTTACGAAAAAGTAGGTGCAAAGCCTTACCGTTTCATGGGATTAAACATACCATAGAAGTTTTTGAGAACGTGATGTTAATGGGTGGTTATGAAAAACTAAATGAAGCAGAACAGGAGATATTGAAAATTGCGGCATTGTTCCATGATACAGGAATGTCTGAAACTTATATAGGTCATGAAAGTATAAGTGCTAATAATGCTAAATCATATTTACACGAAACCAACTATCCAAAGAAAAAGACGGAACACATC
Source organism: Gelidibacter salicanalis (assembly GCF_016469035.1). GTDB lineage: Bacteria > Bacteroidota > Bacteroidia > Flavobacteriales > Flavobacteriaceae > Gelidibacter > Gelidibacter salicanalis_A. The sequence continues at coordinate 51,193 of NZ_JAEHJZ010000049.1, forward strand.
CTAAAGTGCATTCAAGCAACTAAAATGCCTCAAGATCCAAAAACACTTCTGCAATGTATTATCTGTGATGCCGATTTGTTTCATCTGGCAAGTACGAACTACATTTTTAAAAACGACCTGTTAAGAACTGAATGGGCAAATTATATGGATTTGGTATTTACGGATGAAGAATGGTATCAACTGAATTTGGAATTTCTGATGGAGCATACATATCATACGGATTTTGGTAAAACCGTTCTGAAAGAAGGAAAGCAAAAAAATATTGCGCTTATGAAACGATTGAAGAATCAGGCTAACCAATAAATGATTTAATCATTTTTATCTTAGAGATGTGCTTTTGTTGTCCTTGCCGTTTTTGACACCCTTTATAACAATTGATTGATACGTGTTAGACCTTATTAATAAAAATCTCCAGATCGCTATGCTTTACTGCGAAATCCTTTAAATTTATCTTTTATTATTTTTTAAACTTAAATTAATCATTTTCCAAAAAAGCTGTGTTCAATCATGATGGGGTTTAGCGCCCTCTTTGATGTATCAGCAGAGTGGGTGGGGTACATTTATTCCTTCATCATATTGCGAAGAGTTTGAAGGGTAACGTTAATAAAATATCAATCACCATGCAAAGAGTTTGTATGGATCTAAAATGTGCAATCGAACCTCCAGTAGGGTGTATCCTAATAAAAACGAAATGAGTAACGAACAAACTGCAATACGAACCACTTATTTCAGTATAATTGGAAATACTGTTTTAGCCCTGATAAAAGGTCTTGCAGGTTTTTTTGGAAACTCGTACGCTTTAATTGCAGATGCGATAGAATCTACGACGGATATATTGGCTTCATTATTAGTTTTATTGGGCTTTAAATATGCCAAACGACCTGCAGACGAAAACCATCCTTACGGACACGGGAAGATTGAACCCTTAATTACGTTTGGAGTTGTCGCATTTTTGGTAATCTCGGCTACAATAATCGCTTCAACGAGTATTGAAAATATTCAAACACCACATCAGACCCCAAAATCTTGGACCCTGATTGTTTTAGGGTTGATAATTATATGGAAAGAGATCTCTTTTCAAGTGGTTATTCGGAAAAGCAGACAAACCAATAGCTCCTCACTTAAAGCGGATGCTTGGCATCACCGGAGCGATGCAATTACTTCTGTAATGGCTTTTATAGGAATCTCGATTGCCCTCATATTCGGAGAGGGATATGAAAATGCTGATGACTGGGCAGCGCTTTTTGCATCCGCCTTTATTTTATACAACAGCTATTTGATCTTAAGACCTGCATTGGGTGAAATTATGGACGAACAGCTTTATGATGACCTAATACTGGAAATTAGAGCCAGGTCCATGGAAGTGCCGGGGGTTTTAGGAACGGAGAAGTGTTTGATACGGAAATCTGGAATGAAATTTCACGTTGATTTGCACGCCATTGTTAATGGAGAGATTCCTGTAAAAACGGGACATCATATATCACATAAGCTAAAAGACTATTTACAAAATAAAATTCCGAATTTAGGGGAGGTGCTTATTCATATTGAGCCCAACAAATATGATTGATGATGAAGGGTTCATCTAATTTATGGGATTTAATTGAGCCTTTTGTAACAGATGAGGCTTGATTAAATAACTAAACTCGATTCTTTTTAAAATTTATAAATCAGATTATGAAAATAGCAGTAACATCCGCAAGTGGACAGTTAGGGTCAACAATCGTAAAAGAGCTGATCAAAGAAATCGGCAAAGACAATGTCGTAGGCATAGCACGCACACCTGAAAACGCAAAGCATCTGGGCATTGAAATTAGAAAAGCAGACTATGATAATCGTCAAGATTTTGACAAAGCTTTACAAGATATTGATGCTGTTCTTTTGGTTTCGGGCATGGCTGAACCTCAAAAGAGAATTCAGCAGCACAGAAATGTTATTGAAGCTGCAAAAAGCAACGGCGTTAAAAAAATAGTTTATACCAGTATTGTTGGGGATGAAGAAAAAAATGCCTTTAGCCCTGTTGTGCAATCCAATCGCCAAACGGAAAAGGATGTGCAAAATTCAGGTCTCAATTGGTGCATTGGAAGAAACGGCATATACATTGAACCGGATTTGGAGTATATAGATACGTATCTAAAAGAAGGCGAAATCAGAAATTGTGCAGGCGATGGAAAATGCACCTACACAAGTAGAGAAGAATTGGGAGTTGCTTACGCCAAAATACTAATAGAAGAAAAACATAATGGCCAAGTCTATAATCTTGTAGGCGACCCTATTCCCTAAACCCAACTTACAGAATATATCAACCAAGTCTATAACATCAGTCTTGTTTATAGTTCGATTTCAGTTGAACATTATGCCACAGAAAGAAAAAAGAATTGGGAGATTTTATGGAGACGATAATAGCGGGCTTCTACTAGGGGATTAAATCAGGTGCGAACGATGTCAATTCAGATTTTGATAGGGCTGCAGGAAGGCCACATAAATCGGCATTGGAAATAATTAAATATTTTAACAATAGGCACTAAATTTCGGCTTTGAAGCACCCACTAAATTTTGAAGAACTTAAAAACATTCATAATTAGCCCAAAATAATATCTAATAAAGAATTCAAATAACTATGTAGATACATATTTAAACTTTATACGTAGAGTCTCTGATAATGAGATTGGTTTTAATTTCAATGGTTTTACTCGTTACGACGTTATTTGGTGTATCGATTTCTTCAATTAAATAATGTACTGCAGTTTTGCCAATGCGGTTACCAGGCTGGTCGATAGTGGTCAGTTGAGGCTCGATAATTGTTGAATTTGCATTATTGCTAAAACCTACAACGGCGATTTCTTCTGGAATTCTAACATTGAATTTTTTTAAAACCTTAATACAACCAATCGCAGCTGTGTCGGTTATGCAGAAAATGGCATCTGGGCGTTCTTTTAAGCTCAATAGAATATTGGTCATTCTTTTCCCTTCTTCCAAATTAATGTCTTCACAACTCAACACAATTTTTTCATCGAGAGGTATGTTGTGTTGCTTAAGAGCTTTTAAATATCCAGCAAACCGCTTTTCTGAATTATATGAAAACTCAAATTCCTTAATAATAGCAATTCGTTTCTTACCAATATTTATTAAATGTTCAACCGCATCAAACGCTGCTTCTTCATCATTGATGACTACCTGGGTACACGGAATTTTGCTGGAAACCTTATCAAATAAAATAAGTGGAATTCTATTTAATGTCCTTAAAACATTGTCAACATCCCGGGTCAGTTTTGAAAGGGAAAGCAAAATTCCATCGACTCCAAATTGAATCATGGTATTTAACATCTCCGTTTGTTTTTCAATATCATTATTGGATTCAGAAATAATCACCCTATAACCTCGTGCCGCGGCTTCTTCAAGAATCCCTCTTATGATGGTGGTTGTATAATGATGTGTGACATTTGAAACCACAACGCCTATGATATTAGACCGATGTTGTCGAAATCCTTTTGCGAAAATATTTGGGATGTAATTCATTTCCTTGGCCAATTTTTTTACTTTTTCTTTAGTCTGGCTACTAATATCTTGATGGTCATTCAAAGCTCTAGAAACTGTTGAAATTGAAAGATTTAGAGATTCAGCTATTTTTTTTAGGGTGGTGACATCTTTTTTCATACTTAACTTAAATTGCAAACGTTACCGCAAACGTTTGCGTACAAATATCCTAAAATTTAAGCATATTTACTGCATACTTATTACTTAATTGGTCAAAAGTTAACTAATTCTTAATATTATGAAACAAATTATCTTAATGCTTATTAGTGTATTTAGCGTTTCTGCAATTTTTGCACAAACCGAAATATCAGGGACGGTAAAGGACAATGCAGGTGTACCTATAGCAGGAGCAAATGTCCTAATAATGGGGAGCGCCGAAGGTGCTAATTCAGATTTTGATGGCAATTTTAGTTTTACATCAGAGCTTGAAGGAGAGCAAATCCTACAAATATCTTATGTAGGATATGAAACTCGTACTCAAAAAATTATTTTAAGTGGAACTAAAATTGTCTTACAGATTACTTTAAAGGAAGGTGGAAACACTTTAGATGAAGTTGTCTTAACTGCAACATCTTCCACACGTTCTCAAAAAGAGACACCACTTTCAATTACTTCTATTGGAGCAAAACAGTTATCACAAACAAATACCAGTAGTCAAGCAGATATTTTGATGAGTGTTCCTGGTATTACTGCCGAAGGTGGTGGTGGCGAGGTGGCCTCAAATATATTTGTTAGAGGATTGCCTTCAGGTGGCCAATATCAGTTTAATCCACTACAGATTGACGGAATGCCTGTTTTAGCAACATTTGGTTTAAACTCGTCTGCACATGATGTATATTTTAGAAACGATTTAGGAATTAAAAGTTTAGAATTTGTTAGAGGAGGTTCTTCAATATTGTACGGTGTGGGTTCAGTTGCCGGTATTATTAACTATACCAGTGTTACAGGAAACAGTCAACCAAAAAACATCATAAAAACTGAAGTAGCTTCCAATTCAAGATATAAAGCAGATTTTTTGACTAGTGGACCTTTGGGAGGCGAAAACTCCAATACGTTTTATGCGCTATCTGGTTTTTATAGATATGATGATGGCCCAATTAAAACGGGACTACCAACAGAAGGCTTTCAGTTGCGAGGTAACATAAAACAAGTGACCAAAAATGGCACAATAACTATGTCTGGACAATTTATTGATGATAATGTCCAATTCTTTTTACCCTATCCGTTAAAAGGGGGTTCGAGAGATCGTCCTACGGGAAATGATGGCGAAACCATCTATACCCTACAAACTTCAGCAGCATCTGATATTTCATATAAAACACCAAATGGCATCTATCAGTCTTCAATTGAGGATGGCGTGGCAACGAAAGGGGGTTACTTTTTAACAAATTTCAAGCACAATTTTGCTGATGATCTAAAACTCGATGCTAAACTAAGGTACTCAAGATATCAGCACCAATTTAATTTGTTTTTGGATGGCAGCGGTGTTTCTGGAGCAAAAGTGGTAGAAAGCCAACAGGAATATTTAGACGCCAGAGCGTTAACTTCAGGGGACTTTACATTACTGAATGGTCAACCATTACCTGCAAATGCACTAGTATTTGAAAACAGGATTTTGGACAGAAATAGACCCTTGCAAGAGTTGGTTGCGGATATTAAAATGACCAAAATAAAGAATGCCCATACCATTACATTAGGAACATTCATGTCCAGATCAAGTGCAGGAGATTTTAATGTGGTTACTAATTATTTAAGTGAATACAATGATAATCCTGATTTAGTAGAAGTTTCAGGATATTCCAAAAATGGGGTTACCAATAGAGGGACAAGCTATTCAAACAAGAATATATCGAGTAACAAAATTGCCTTATTCTTAACCGATGAGATCAAACTTGATCGTTGGAATCTTGATGTAGGCGTACGTTATGAAAGGGCTTCTGGTGATATAGAAGTTGAAGGGTCCGAATCCTATTTAGTTGATAATATAGGAATTGCAAATTTGGATAATGTAAGATGGGGAAATGGAAGCTGGACTAGAGGCCACGTTTCTGCAACTGGCTTTGCCTTTGCAGCCGCTGCTCTTTATAAAGTAAATGATAACTTGAGTGCTTACGGAAACTTTTCAAGAGGTTATTTTTTTCCAGAATTAAGAAGTGTAAAGTTTGATGGTTTAGGAAATCCAAATGCCTATGATACAGAGAAAATAAACCAGTTTGAAGCAGGTGTTAAGTATGGTCAAGGTAAATTTTCTGGAACAGCAGCCGTCTATGGGGTTACACTTAATGATAGAAGAAACGTAACCTTCATTAATGCTCCTGGTGGTGGTTTTATTGAAGAAGTAGATATTCAAAACACAAAAACTATAGGTATTGAAACTACTTGGAAATATAAGTTTGCAGAAAACTTTGCCTTACAAGGTTCATTGACCTATCAAGACCATGAGATTACGAAATCTGACAGCAATCCGGATTTTGAGGGTAATGAGTTGGGAAGACAGCCTAAAATTTTGGGAAATTTAGGGCTTGATTTTGACAACTCTACTTTTGATGGAAGCTTTGTTTATAATTACACTGGAAAGAAATTCACTAATGATTCAAACAGTATTGAATTGGATGCCATTGGGATTGCAAATTTAAATCTTGGGTATACATTTCTAGTAGCAGAGACTGGAGAAACGTTGAGATTGGGAGCCCAAGTTTACAATTTATTTAATTCAGAAGGCATCACGGAAGGATCTCCAAGACTTAACAATAGCCAGACAGAGGAAGAATATTTTGTTGGACGACCTATTCTTCCTACGCGAGTATTCCTAAATGCAACTTTTAATTTTTAAGTGTTTTTATAGTTGATTAGCAATTAAACTCATCACTCACAACAGAGCATGACTGGTGAGTTTTATATAAAATTTTTATAGATGGAAAAATTACAAAATAAAGCAAAAAGCGTTTTAAATAAAAACTGGAAAGATGGCTTCAGTGTGCCCTGCGCGAATTTATATCCCTTTCAATGGTTTTGGGATTCAGGTTTTATAGCCATCGGTTTTGCGCATTTTGATATGCCTAAAGCTGAAAAAGAAATAGAAACACTGTTGGATTCTCAATGGGATAACGGATTTATTCCACACATTATATTTCATACCGAGACTGATTCGTATTTCCCTGGTCCCGATTTTCATCAGTCGGATTTGAGTTCGCAAGCTTCTAAAAAATACAAATCTACAGGTATGACACAACCTCCTGTTACAGGTTTTGTGTTGCAGGATATGTATAGGATAAGTAAAGATAAAAAAGCAACTTTAAAATTTATAGAAGGAGTTATTGATAAGGTTTACTTTAACCATAAATATTTCTATGAAAATAGGGATCCAAAAAATGAAGGGCTCGTTTATATTTACCATAACTGGGAATCTGGCACAGACAATTCACCTATTTGGGATGATATTTGGTCGACCATGGATCCACCAGAATACAGTTTTGTTAGAAGAGATACGTCACATGTTGATGCTTCACAACGACCTTCAAAAAGAGAATACGATCACTACTTACACATTATAGATATTGCTAAGGCACATCAGTATCGGGACGAAAAAATAGCGGAATTGTCGCCTTTTTTGGTACAAGACCCACTTTTTAATACCATGCTGATAAAATCCAATCAAAGTTTGATAGATTTATATCAACTTATTGGTAATAATGAAGATAAAATCCAGCAACTTAAAGAGTGGCAGGATAAAGCTATTAAGAGTTTTAACGAAAAATTGTTTGATAAGGATTTAGGTGTTTATATTCATTATGACTTAAGAAATGAAAAACCATTAAGACACATTTCGTCATCATCATTTTCACCGTTGTTTGCCAACATTCCTAGTAAAGAACAAGCGGCATCCTTGGTTAATGTCATGATGGAAAAATTCGGGAATGACGATCAATATCTTTGTGCATCTTTTGACCCGACAAGTGAACGCTTCAATCCAAAAAAGTATTGGCGTGGTCCAGTTTGGGTGAACCTTAACTGGATACTTTATTATGGTTTAAAAAATTATGGATATGTTGATATTGCACAACGTGTAAAAAAAGACACTATTGAAATCATTGAAAAAGCAGGTTTTTATGAGTATTTCGACTCTCGAAAAGAGGAGTACAAAAATGGAAATACAGGTTATGGAGGCAATGATTTCTCATGGAGTGCTGCATTATTGATTGATATGTTGCAAGACAACCACTAAAACTTATAAATTATGAATTGGCTTGACTATAGTATTGTAATTCTTTATATCGGGTTCTTTTTGGGAATGGGCTTTTTCTTTAAAGACAACAAAGATTCCAAAGATTATTTTTTAGGCGGAAAAAGCATGAGTTGGTTTCCGTTAAGCCTTTCTACTATGGCTACCCAATTGTCGGCCATCAGTTTTATTTCAGCACCCGCGTTTGTTGGCCTTAAAGTGGGAGGAGGCATGAAATGGCTCAGCTTTGAGTTTGCTGTTCCGTTAGCGATGATTTTTATCATGATTGTCATCATTCCGCCCTTATTCAAGTCGGGTGTCGTGAGTATTTATGAGTTTGTAGAAAAACGCTTTCACGCTTCCACGCGTTTGGTGTTAAGCATAGTTTTTCAAATAAGTCGTGCGTTGGCTACGGGAGTGATGGTATATGCAGTTGCTATTATTCTCCAGGCCGTTTTAGATATCGATTTTGTTTATACCATTTTGATTATCTCTATTATAACAATCGTTTATTCTTGGCAAGGAGGAATGAAAGCTGTTGTTTATGGAGATGCCATTCAGATGATTGTACTTTTTGCAGGCCTGATTATTTGTTTGTATTATGGATGGAATTTGTTGCAAGAACACGGTGGGTTGCCACAAGGTTTTGACCCGGAACGTTTAAAAGTGATAGATTATAATTTAGGAATTGGTGAAGGCAACGAATATGGCATATTACCTATGCTTTTGGGTGGTTTGTTTTTATATGCTTCCTACTATGGCTGCGACCAAACCCAAGCACAACGCATGTTATCTGCTAAAAACGAAAAAACCATCCGTCAATTATTATTGGCAAACGGATTACTTCGTTTCCCAGTGGTATTGATTTACTGTACTATGGGACTGGTTATTGGTGGCTTGGTTTCCATTGCGCCAGATTTTTTAAATGAAATTTCACTGACCACACAAAAATATTTTCCTGAAGAGTATGCAATAACAGGGATGAAAGTAGATTTAATGTTGCCGGTTTTCATCATAAAATATTTACCTCACGGACTGATAGGAATTTTAATGGTTGGTATTCTTTCGGCAGCCATGTCGTCGTTGAGCTCCACCGTAAATTCGCTGTCAGCAGTCACTGTTGAAGACATCTTTAACAGAGGAAAAGTAAAGTTGAGCAACAAGAAATACATGTTTATTTCAAAAGGTTCCGTAGTATTTTGGGGCGTTGTTTGTATAGCGAGTGCGTTTTTATTTGGTGGCAGTAAGAGTGCAGTTATTGAAATCATAAACGCGGTGAGTTCGGTATTTTACGGTCCTGTATTGGTGACCTTTGTTCTTGCTTTCTTTTCAAAAAAAGTCAATCATATTGGGATGAATGCTGGTATCATTTCGGCTGTAGTTGTTAATCTGATTTTGTCCAAAACCATGCAACAAATATTCAATATAGATTTGGGGATTCACATTTTTTGGATATGGTTAAATGTTACCGGAGTGATTATCTCGTTGGTTGTGGCCTATGTGGTAAGTGCTTTTACCAAAAATGTTGAAGTAAAAGAGATTTCTAATTTTAATGTCGCCATTAAGAAAGAAGATTTTATGGTAAAAGAAGTCTATATTTTGGTGGTCTTTTTTATAGCTATTCTGATATTCAGTTATTTCATACCAACTATTTTTAGTTAAATATCTAATTCAATTTAAAAATGAAGATTGTTCTCGCGCCAGATAAGTTCAAAGGTTCTTTAACAGGAATGCAATTTTGTGATGCCGTAGAAAAAGGTTTTAAAGAGATTTTGCCGTCTACAGAATTCATAAAGTTACCATTGGCCGATGGTGGCGACGGCACGATTCAAATTTTAGAATACCATTTAAAAGGGAAACGTCTTAAAGTTAAGGTGAATGACCCGTTATTTAGAGAAATTGAAGCCTCCTATCTTTATATGGACGCTACAAAAACCGCTTTTATTGAAATGGCGGAAGCTTCAGGAATGTATCTTTTAAAGCCTGAAGAGCAAAATTGTTTTTATACCACCACTTTAGGCACTGGAGAGTTGATATTGGATGCTATCAATAAAGGTGCTACAACCATTATTTTAGGAATTGGCGGTAGCGCTACCAATGATTGTGGGATTGGTATGGCAACTGCATTAGGTTATAGATTTGAAGATGCGCGTGGTAAGGAACTAAAACCTATCGGGAAGAATTTATCGAAAATAAGGATGATTAATACCAGTTATGCCATAGGTGCCTTAAAATCTGTTAATTTTAAAGTTGCCTGTGACGTAACAAATCCGTTATACGGAAAAGATGGTGCCGCATTTGTGTACGCGCCTCAAAAAGGAGCATCAGAAGTTGAAATAAAAGAATTAGATAAAGGGCTTAAAAATATCGCAAAACTGTTTAAAAGGCAATTTGTTATGGATGTTCAGAATATAAAAGGTGCTGGTGCAGCAGGAGGTATGGGAGCTGGCACATCAGTATTTTTAAATGCTGAATTAAAATCTGGAATTGATTTGGTAAAAAGTTTAGTGGCTTTTGATGAAAAAATAAAAGGCGCCGATTGGATTATTACTGGCGAAGGTAAGTTGGATTCTCAAACACTATCAGGTAAAACAATCCAAGGTGTTTTAGAATCGGCGAAAGCTTTTAACATCAAAGTAGCCGCTTTTTGTGGTGCTATTGATTTGGATGATAAAACAGCAAAGCGTTTTGGTATAGATTATAAGGACGCTGTTTTAAACCATGCCAAAAATTTAGAAGATGGCATTAAAAACGGTTATGATTATATAAATGGAATGGCTAAACTTTTTGCAAGTGGATTTTTGAAATAAACATCACAACTTTGAAATTAAAATATGGAATTATTTCCTTTATAATGTGAACCCAATTACTGTTACCGAATATAGGGTGGGAATAAGTTAAAAACAATACTAAATAAAAATACAATCAAAAAAGTATAGGTGAATCTTGGGAGATTTCGGATATTGAAGACAACGAAACGCTTGTGTGCCAGGGTGATTTGAATGGAAGAACACTGAAGAGTTTGATTGAAAAATTCAAAAGCTATTTTGTTGGTAAAATGTTTATGAAACCTTTGTGTAGTGGAATATTTATTTTTCAGTATAATTAATCATAACATTTAAGTTTACAAGAAGTTCAGATTTTAAAAAGGCTACCGAAAGACCGCACAAAACACCGAAAGAAATATTGAAGTAAATAAAATTGGTAATTAAACAAATAGTACTATGAAAGCAATAGGATACAAAAAAAACCTTCCAATAGAACATATTGAATCGTTACAAGACATAGAGTTAGACACACCGAAAGCCATGGGTAGAGATATATTAGTAGAAATAAAGGCGATATCTGTAAATCCAGTCGATTATAAAGTTCGAGCCGGAATGCCCGTTGAAGGAGATGGCTGGAAAGTTATTGGTTGGGATGCAGCCGGAATTGTAAAAGAAGTTGGCGAAGATGTTAGCTTATTTAAGGTTGGAGATGAAGTTTGGTATGCTGGCGATTTTACACGGCAAGGTAGTTATGCACAATACCAAATAGTAGACGAACGTATTGTGGGTAAAAAACCATCAAGTATATCTTTTGTGGAAGCTGCTGCCTTGCCATTGACAACACTTACCGCTTGGGAACTATTATTTGATAGGCTACAAGTGACTACCGACGATGCTAATAAATCTCTTTTAGTTATTGGTGCCGCTGGTGGTGTAGGTTCAATTTTAGTTCAATTGGCTAAAAAGCTAACAAAACTGAACATCATTGGCACAGCTTCCAGAGAAGAAACCACCTCTTGGTTGAAAGAATTGGGTGCAGATTCAGTCATTAACCATAGACATAAATTAAGTGAAGAGTTTGAAAAGTATCAACTTCCTGCCCCAGATTACGTGGTAAGTTTAAATGGTACCGAGCAGCACGCAGAAGAGATTGTAAAAGTAATAAAACCTCAAGGTAAGTTTGGATTTATTGATGACCCTAAATCCATGAACGTCATGCCTTTTAAACATAAAGCAGTTTCAACACATATAGAATTTATGTTTGCCAGATCCATGTTTCAAACAGAAGATATGCAAGAGCAACACAACATTTTAAATGAAGTGTCTACACTCATAGACAACGGAACCATTAAAACTACTTTAGGCGAAAATTTCGGAATTATTAATGCTGAAAATCTTCGTAAAGCACATGCTTTCCTAGAAACAGGAAAGGCAAAAGGTAAAATAGTTTTAGAAGGATTTTAATTTACCTTAAAAACCCACCTGGTTAGCAGGAATTGGTTGAGCAAGATATAAGAATGCTCTGTGAATGGAAGAGGTGTGAGGTTGAGGAGCTGCATGTTCAAGAGGATCATATTCATTTGTTGGTTTCAGTTCCACCCAAAGTTTCTATCTCAAAGTTGATGGCTACTTTAAAGGGTAAGACTGCGATAAAACTGTTCAAGAGTTATCCCAAACTGAAAAAGAAACCTTATTGGCGCAATCACTTTTGGGCTCGTGGTTATTTTGTGAGTACCGTTGGATTAGATGAGAAAATGATTAAAAAACATGTCTAATACCAAGAGAAAGAAGAAAAGCGGATTGAGGATCAACAACAAAGGTTTGGTTTTTGACCAATGCCCCTCTCGCCCGCTATGGGGCTATCTAAAGCCACCTTCTTAGAAGGTGTGATTTTTAATTATTTTAAAGTTCTGTTTTGATTATCAATTTTGTCCTTGTTTTTCCCAATCTTCGCATGATTTAAATTGTTATATAGCTTTTGAGCATATAACATGTCGGTGGACAAGACTTTATAGCCTGTAGTTTTTTAAAACCTTAGATGTGGAATAAAAGTGAGAAAAAGCATAGATGTGCGTACAATTTGATAAGAAACCCAAGCGGTTAAAATTTTAAACATCCCTGTTCTTTCTCTAAGGGTGTCCAATGTAATTTCACTACACTCGTTTATAACCTTTTCAAAGTTTGAGTGAAGGTTTTTAGCAAATTCGACGGATTGAATTTCTACGTTCATTTCAATACTTCCATAACAGCTAAGACTGTTCAGATTAAACGAGCCTACAATAGACCATTTGTTATCTATCATAGCTGCTTTGCCATGTACTACAGATTTGTTCCACTCATATATCTTAATATTTTGACCAAGTAAAGATGCATACAAATGTTCTGTTGCTCTGCGCACTAATGGTACATCGCTAATGCCTGCTAAAATTATTTTTGTTTTTATTCCTTTGGTACTAGCTTTTTTCAATGCCTTTGTCAATTTGCTTCCTGGCAAGAAATACGAGGCTACAATAACTATTTCCTTTTCGGCATTATTAATAGCTCTTGTGTAGGCATCACAAACTTCTGTTTTTCCTTGCAGCCAATCATTTTGTAAAACTCCAATACGAGCATCACCAGCAGAATGTAAAACTGGTAGTATTTTTCTAGAACTTCCCTTTTTGAAGAAATAATCGTGACATAGTTTTTGTAAATCTTCTGCAGCAGGACAATATAATTGTACTGCGTAATCAAGCCAGGGTTCGGTATTCTTGTTTCCATGATATTTATCACCAATATTAATACCACCAATCAGTGCCATACTTCCATCGGCTACAACAACTTTATGATGCATACGTCTACCTATATAAAAATTATTTAGGGAAAATAAAGGAGAGAAAAACCTCAGTTGAATACCGTGTTGCTGTAAATCCTGAACAAAACCATCGGAAAGTGAGGCACTGCCATAGGCATCCAATAAAATATAAACATTAACGTTTCTCAGAGCAGCCTTTTTCAGGCATTCGGCGATGGTATTGCCAGTGCCATCATTTTCAAAAATGTAAGTTTGTAAATAAATGTCTTTTTTTGCTTTGTTAATTATTTCCTTTAGTCTCAAAAAATAATCTTCTCCTGAATGTACTAGCTTAATATATTCTGTGTTTTCAGTTACATTTTTAAAACCCACTTTACTCTGTGTTTTAGTTTTTGATTTATTGTGCATCTCTATGCTTTTATTGTTTCCTGTTTTAAATTATTAGTTGATTGTAATTAAAAACTTATTAGCTAAAATATTTTGAGCTGGGATATAAGTTAGATGGACCTTAATTAATCACTTTATTATGCCGTTTCAACAAATGAACTAGTCCCATAGCAACCAAAACAATGATTCCAGCAATTATGAAGGGATAGTAAAAACCGCCTGTAATCAGCCAAGTTCCTAAAATAGGCCCTAGAATCTGACCAATACTATTTGTCGAACTTTGTATGGAAATGTTCCTGCCAATATTTTTGTTTGATATTAATGAAACCGCAGAAAGTAAATTTGGTGTTACCATTGCACCTCCAGCAGCAAAAACAACGATTAATCCATAGACCAAAAATTCATTGTTAAAAAATGGAAAGGCAATTAAGGATAACCCGGATATAAATAATCCTAGAGCAATTTGTTTCTTTGTGGATAGAAGCTTCTCTCCGTAAGTTGCAAATACAGGCTGTAAAACAGCCATTATTGAACCACAAAGCATAAAACCAAAACCAACTTGATTACTGTTAAATCCCAATTCATCTTTACCATAGATTGAAAAGACAGTTTCAAATAGCGTCACCACAAATTGGATGATAAACGATAGCACTAGTAATACTATAAAATATTTAGTAAATGTGAAACGTAAACTTGCTTTTTGTGTTGTAAATTTATGTGCACGAGCTGTGTTTTTAAGCCATTTCATAACAACGAATAGGACTATCAACCCTAGTAAGGCAACGAATAAAAATGGCACAGAAAATCGGTCTAAATGTAGCAAACCAATTCTATATTTTATATGAATGTTAGTTTGTGACAGAAAGCCACCAATGACAGGACCAAAAATAACCCCAGAGCTAATGGCAACACCAGACCAAGCCATTATTTTTGTTCTCCGTTTTTCAGAAGTAATATCGCTTAAATAGGCGTTGCTTACTGGAATAACTGCAGATGTAAAAACACCTCCAAAAATTCGGGCGATATAGAGCATTGTCAAGGACGTGGCAAGACCAGTAAGTAATTGCATAATTACAAATCCCACCAGACCACAAATAATAATAGGTTTGCGACCATATTTATCTGAAAGCTTTCCCCAAACCACCACGAATAGTAACTGGAAAAATGGGTAAATGCTTGTGAGCAATCCAATATGGAAATTGATTGAATCGGTATCGAGATTCTCTTTTAATGCTAATCTTTCGGTATAGTAGGGGAGGGTTGGTAATAAAATGCCATAGCCCAACATCACTACAAATAAACTCAACAGGATTAAAAATATCCTGTTGAGTTTTTCTTTCCTTTTCATTTATTTTTTACCAATTTTTCGCTTTAATAATTGCGCATTAATGGCCACAATTATGGTGCTTAAACTCATAAATACAGCTCCTACTGCTGGTCCTAATACAAACCCAGAAGAATATAGAACGCCGGCAGCTAATGGAATGGCCACGACATTATATCCTGTTGCCCATATTAAGTTCTGAATCATTTTATTGTAGGTAGCCTTGCCGAATAAAATTAGATTGGCAATATCCTGTGGATTGCTATTTACCAAGATAATATCGGCTGTTTCAGCAGCTACATCTGTACCAGAACCAACGGCAATACCAACGTTTGCTTGTGCCAAGGCGGGTGCGTCGTTTACACCATCTCCAGTCATGGCCACGAATTCCCCTTTTTCTTGCAATTCTTTAACGATTTCTACTTTTTGATGTGGTAAGACTTCAGCATAATAGCCATCCAAACCAAGTTTATCGCTGACCGCTTTTGCTGTAATTTCATTATCTCCAGTTGCCATCAAGACTTTGATGTTGTTCTTTTTGAATATTTTGATAGCTTCGGCAGATTCTGGTCTTATTTCATCAGCTAGGGCTATATATCCCGCTAGTTGCCCATCAATTAATACAAATACAACAGTTTCAGCAGCATCACTATAAGCATCTTCAGGAATAGTGATTTTTTCATCTCTTAAATAACCAGGGCTAACTACTTTTATTTGCTTACCTTCTACATTGGCCTCCACGCCTTTGCCGGTAATCGCGTTAAAGTTTTCAAGTTTTGGGATGGTCATATTATCTTCTTTCACTTTCTTAATGATACCGACCGCAATTGGATGCTCAGAACTTTGTTCCAATGCACTGGAGAGTCGCAAAATTTCTTCGGTTGAATACGATGTGTTCACAGATTCAATTCGGGTAACCCCAAAATCCCCTTTGGTCAATGTTCCAGTTTTGTCAAAAAGCAGCACTGAAATTTTACGTGATTCCTCAAAGGCAGTTCTATTCCTAATTAACAAGCCGTTTTGTGCAGATACTGCGGTAGAAATGGCAACTACCAGCGGAATTGCAAGACCAAGTGCGTGTGGACAAGCAATGACCATAACCGTTACCATCCGCTCCAATGCATATACAAATGGGAAGCCTAAAATCAACCAAACTGCCAATGTTCCAAAACCAATAGCTAAGGCGATATAAGTCAACCATTTTGCTGCCCTGTCGGAAAGGTTTTGCATTTTGGACTTGGTTTTTTGAGCTTCCTCTACCATTTTGATGACTTTGTTGAGGTAGCTGTCTTTTCCTGTATGCTCTACTTTAACCTTTATGCTACCATTACCGTTAACGGACCCTCCAATTACTTTATCTTTTTCTTCTTTTTTTACTGGTTTCGATTCTCCGGTAAGCATAGATTCGTTTAAATAACTTGAGCCTTCTATAATGATCCCATCGGCAGGAACTTTCTCTCCGGGCTTGACCAAAATGATGTCATCTATTAATAAATCTTCCAATGAAATATCTTCAATGATATCTCCTTTTACGCGATGTGCTTCGGCCGGCATCATACTTACCAATAGTTGTAATGCTTTGGACGCTCCAAGTACGCTTTTCATTTCTATCCAGTGACCTACAAGCATAATAGCGATAAGTGTAGCCAGTTCCCAGAAAAAGTCGACACCTTTTAAACCAAATACCGTAGCCGAGCTATACACATAAGCTACTGTGATAGCCATTGCAATAAGCGTCATCATCCCGGGTGCTGCTTTTTTGACTTCAGACAGGAATCCTTTTAAAAACGGCCAGCCACCATAGAAATAGACCACCGAGGAAAGTGCAAATAGGATATATTGGTTTCCTGGAAGCAGGAACTCATACCCGATAAAATCCTGAATCATGGGCGAGAAGAACAGTATTGGGATGGTAAGTACAAGCGTTACCCAAAACCGTTTTCTAAAGTCGGCAATCATCATTTTATGATGGTCGTGTCCCATTTGTCCGTGCCCTGGATTGTGACCCGAGTGGTCATCTTTACCATGGTTCATTTTAGAATGATCTTCCTTGCTGTGATCCATCTTTGAGTGATCCATTTTTGAATGGTTTTCTTTGCCGTGGTCCATCTTTGAGTGGTCCTTTATTTTGTCCTTGTGATCTTTGTGATTGTCCATATTGTTCTATTTAAGTGTTATCGTAATTTTTTCCGCATTGCTTCCGAAATATTTTCGGCATACACGCCGTAAGCATCTACCAAAAGACCCTTGATGCCGTTTTTGGAAGAAATAGCATATAAAATGCTATTGTCATCGGTACTGCTCATTCCTTCAAAACGGCATATTTTGTCCACTTCAAAATCTTCGGGATGGATTTCCAGTTCTAAGGAGGCACATTCCAGGACGTGAGACTTCAGGTTAAAATCATAAGTGTAGCCCTTGTCTATTAGGGTGTTAATGGCTTCGGAAAGAGTATCATAATTTTTCATCTGATATTTTTTTTGATCATCCCTTCGATCTTTTCTGATAGTTGGTCATGATTGTTTTATTAATTGCCCATTATGGGCTTATTTATAGTTCATTGTAAAATAACTACCATCGACTTCGGTAAATTTCTGAAAGGTCAATAAACCTTTTCCATTTAATTTCTCGTTAACGGTATAGTTGAGTTGCTTAATGCGAATTCCCCATGCATAGGCCTTAATATTAATTTTTGATTTAAGATTGGTTTTATTATCCACCAATTTCCGGTCGTAAATCTTTATCGTGCTTTTTGAACCAAAGAAATTTAACAAGCCCGAATCAAAACTCATTTCCAATTCAATATCCTCCAGGTTATCCAAATCGTATAATTCTTTAAATTTTTTTGAAGTCGTGTTGATTTCAGTTTCCTTTGACTTTGGGTTGGAAAACGGAAAAGCCATTACCATTATACTGGCTTCATCAGGTTTACAGCGATAGGTGGTGGTGTATTTGTCGGTAGTTTTTTTGTCCTTGTCAAACAGTTGTGTGATTACCTCAATTTCATAATATCCATTTTTCTCAATAATTTTTCCCGCTTCAAAAGTTTGTTTGTTTAAAAAAGCACCTTCCTCATCAAAATTTTCCCGAACTACGATTCTGCCTGAAACCTGCCCAATGAGCATTTCGGTTTGTCCAGTCATTGTAAGATTGAATAAAAGAAAAAATAGAATGAAGCTTTGTTTTTTCATATGTGACGCATCAATTTTTCAACTTCTTTTGCCATTATATCGCTCAAATCAATAGCATTTGAAGAATGGGGGATGGTATTACAAGTTACTATTTTTTTCACTCCAGAATCGAGCAAGTCCTGATAGGCATTACCGGAAAAAACAGCGTGAATTCCAACTAATATTGGAGGTTTCATCCCCGCTTCTTTTAAATGCTTTACAGTTTCAATCATTGTACGCGCGGTAGAAATAATATCATCCACTAAAATAGGTGTGGCATCCTTGTATTTATTTACATCTGGAACCGAGACTTCCACATCACGGTCGCCGTGACGCACTTTCTGTAAAACAGTAAAAGGTACACCTGCATTTTTAGCAACTTCAGAAACCCATTGCTCACTTTCAGAATCGGGGCCAATAAGAACAGGGTTTTCAACATTTTCCTTTATCCATTCTGAAATAGCATTGGCTGCGTGAATGACCTTATTGGGGATGTGATAGACTTCGCCCAAAGAGCTTATCCTATGCAAGTGAGGATCTACAGTGATAATACTATCGGCGAAACCTGAAATCAATTTCCCGAAAAAACCAGAAGTAACGCCTTCACCTTCATTAAATATTTTGTCCTGACGCATATAGGCGAGATATGGTGCAACCAAACAGGTACACATCGCGCCGAGCGATTTTGCGGTATAACTCATAAAATAGAGTGGTAACAATTTTTCGTCTGGTTCGTGTAAGGTGCAGACCAATACGACACATTTATCCTTTACATCAGATAATATACGCGTATAGGATTCCCCATCCGGGAATTTTCGAAATGTAGCTTTGCCCACTTCGGCATCCATTTTCTTCGCCAAAAGTTCTGTGAGCTTTTCATTTCCGGGAAGGCTGAATAATATTGTTTGCATAGTGTCTTTTTTAAATTATGGTTATAATATCGTTATGGTTATTTTTATACTCCATAGCATAGTTAAGTTCGCCATTGGATTCTGCGTATATAGTATATAGTAATTGGTTCTCTTTGATAATATCTTCCAAATGGATATTTAAAAGAATCCCTGCCGATTTAGATTGAGGTGCACCCGAAAGTTTGGCAAGTTTTGCAATCTTTCTGTTATCAATCCTTTCTAAAACTCCTGAATTTTCTGCTCTAATCTCGATTTTATAGGGTGCTAAAACAGGTTTTGAAAAGCGGCCTTGGGCTTTACAAATGGCGATAAATTTTTCATAAGCTTTTCCAGATTCGAGTGCTTTTTGTGCAGTTCTCCTTCCTTTTCCTTTTTCAACTTTTCCAGAAAGTTCCATTAGTTCCCCTGCCAAAAACAACGCTCTTTCCACTAGGTCTTTGGGTGCATCAGCTTCATTTTTCAAAACCTTTAATATATCGATGGCTTCTAAAGTAGGACCAATACCTCTTCCAACGGGTTGCGTACCATCGGTAATAACAACTTTCACATTAAGCCCAACAGCGTTACCCACGGTTTCCATATGATTTTTTAGTTTCTGAGCCATTTCGGTACTGCGTACTTTGGCGGTTTCGCCCACAGGAATATCAATAACGACGTGTGTGGATCCTGCCGCAGCTTTTTTGGAAAGTACCGAAGCGATGAGCTGACCTTCGCTATCAATATCCAAGGCTTTTTCAATTTTAATAAGCATATCATCAGCAGGGCTTAATTGCGCCGTGCCACCCCACACGATACATCCACTTTCTTTTTCTACTACAGCCTTTATTTCTTCTAAAGAGAGCGCCACATTGGTCATTACTTCCATAGTATCTGCTGTGCCGGCTGGAGAGGTGATGGCTCGTGACGATGTTTTGGGCATCGTAAGCCCATAAGCGGCAACGATGGCAACTATTAATGGTGTGGTTCTATTGCCAGGTAATCCGCCAATGCAATGCTTATCTACCACGATTTCTTTGTCCCAATTCATTTGCTTACCAGAGGCTATCATTGCCTTGGTAAGGTCAGATATTTCGTCAATATCCAATCGGTCACCAGCACAGGCTGTAATAAATGCAGAAAGGTGGATGTTGGAATAGTCGCCTTCAACGATATCGGTTATGATTTCATTAAATGCTGAATAATCCAATTTTTGGTTATATATTTTGGCCCTGACGTGGCTTAATGATTCAATAGGTTCCAAGTGCGAAACATATAAGGTTTCATTTTCGGAGACATTCAACTTTTTTGCCGCTGCATCAGACAGTCCGATTTCGTTGGGCAACAGCATATCTGAATTGATTATGTTAAGGCTTGCCACGATAGAGTGGGTGGCATATGATATTCTTATTCTTGTGAGTGCCTCAAACCCTTCAGAAATACAGACGTGGCAGTCTTCATGCATATACACCACGTTTTCGTTTTGGGTATAAATACCGAGATGTTTGTATTTTAATATATTCGCGTGTTGTTCCATAATATTTCAATTTTCTGGATTTCCAAAACCTATTCTATTTCTTCAATGCTATATAATTGCGGGATTTCAGCGTCCCAGCCATAGATCTCCTTTATGTCTTTCTGTAGGGCTTCTGCACCTTCTTTTTCACCGTGTATAATAAAAATCCGCTCTGGTTTATTTTTTATTTTGCCCATCCAATCCATAAGTTCAGCGTGGTCTGCGTGTGCCGACAGTCCTTCAATTTCTGCAACTTCCATATGAAACGGCACCCATTTTCCGTACACTTTCAATTCCTTATCACCTTCCAATAATTTTCTTCCCCGAGTTCCTTCGGCCTGATAACCCACAAAGAGCAAAGTGTTGTTTGAATTTTGTGCCTGGGTTTCGAGATAGTTGAGCATTCTTCCGCCAGTAAGCATTCCGCTTCCTGCAATCACGATTTTTGGTTTGTTATCGGTTCGTAATTCCATAGTTTCCCGATAACTGCTTACGACCGTAAAATGTGAACACATTTCATCACATTCATTATCTTCCAATCTGTGCCAATCCCTCGTGCGATGAAACAATTCCAATACACTAGCCCCCATTGGGCTATCCATTATCATTTGAACTTTTGGAATTTTCTTTGCTTTCAATAATTTCCAAAAAATCAGCATCATTAGTTGGGCACGTTCTACTGAAAAACTTGGAACGAATAAGCTTCCTCCTTTATTAATGGTGTCGTTGACCAATTTTTCAATCTGCGGAAGTGCTTCCACTTCATCCGGATGAAACCTTCCACCATAAGTGGATTCAATGAAAAGTACATCCGCCTTTTTTGGTTTCAGAGGTGGATAGAGCAATAAATCGTTCGCTCTTCCAATATCTCCTGAAAAGACAAAACGTTTTCCGTGTATATCCAACTCAATGTAAGTTGCACCTAGAATATGTCCGTTGTATTGGAAACGAGCTCTTATACCATCAAATAACGGAATCCATTGTGCTTGTGGAATGCCCTTAAAATGTGGAACAGTTTTTTCTACATCTTTTAAGTCGTATAATGGTTCTGCTGGACTATGCTTTGAATAACCTTCCTTATTGGCACGTTCGGCTTCTTGTTCTTGAATTTTCGCACTATCGTTCAAAATGATTTTTGCAATATCCAACGTTGGATTGGTACCATAAATAGGGCCATTAAATCCTTGTTTGACCAGTCTTGGTAAATATCCTGTGTGGTCCAAATGGCCGTGTGTAAGCAAGACCATATCAATTTCTGAAACTTCCACAGGCGGATATTCCCAGTTTTTAAGGCGTAATTCCTTTAGCCCTTGAAAAAGTCCGCAGTCTATCAGTATTTTTTTATCTCCTGTGTCCACTAAATATTTTGAGCCGGTTACTGTACCTGCTGCTCCCAAAAAGTGGATGTTTATTTTAGCGTTTTTCATTTTTATAGTATTTATTTAGTGTCCACTACAACAAGAGGTGGTGTTTCCTTTGTCTTGGCTAGATGCGCTCATTTCCGCTATTTCATTGTATAGATTACGGGAATCTTCTTTGATAAGAAGCGCCAACTTCTTTATGGATTTGGGTTCAAAATTTACCATCCCCAATAATATTTCAAGAGCCTCTTCAAGTAGTTTTGGGTCATCCTCCAAGGCTTGGTAAAATGGTTCGAAATCTATGCTATCCTGTGGTTTCAATTCTCTAGTTTTCATCTGTTTAAATTTTATTGTTATTTATCAGTCATATGTAATTCGCCTTTATAAATCTCGATTGGTATCAAGAATTGTTATGGCTCATTTCATAAGTTCTGTTTTAAGATTGTTAAGCATTTTATCATTAATCATTAAGTGCTTTTACATAGCGCTTCTGAATCTTCTAAAATCTTTTTGTGTCTTTTTTTGTCAATTTCCATCTGCTCCAATAGCGTAGGGTTTTCGTAAAGCTCTTTACAGAGCACAATGCCTTTATCCAATAACTTTGTTTTTTCGGCTTTAGTGAGAGTTGTTAAGGCCGTTATCGGATGTAATCCCAACTTATCTATTCTATTTTTTAAACCGTTTCCCATAGGGTAATCCCAACTAGTCATTAACATTCCCACACATTTTCCGTACTGTATTGCATCTGTTGTAAAACGCGTGTTGGTGTACACGCCTCCTTTATGAAGTTTTGATTCGTGGTCTTGTTGATGTTCCCATTGTTTCTCTACATCCAAAAATCTTGAATGGATATATAACGGAATCTTTACATTGCAAAATCGTCCTTGATCGCTATGGTATTTACATTCAATCATATAATGGTTGTTGTCTTTTTGAGCTATCACATCTACTTCGTGCTGCACACAATTACCCTGTACAATCACACCAACTTTTGTTATATACCCTTCATGCGTAAATAGTTTTCCTACCAATTTTTCAAAAGGATAACCAGTAGGTCCCAGTTCCATCAAGGCTTTTTTGAGTTTGTATTTTGAGGCACTTACACGTGATTTACCCTTTAGCATCTTGAATGCCAATTGGTAGATCTTTTTGGTGGTCATTCCTTCTTCAATCTGCTCTTGTACCATACGGGCTATATCCTGAACAATATCCTCATCTGCCTGTGAGCGCCGCAGTGAATTGATCAGTTTGTTGACATCAAAAGCTTGGTATTCACCGGAATATTTTTTTATTAGAACTGATTTTTTCATCGTTACACTTTAATGGTCATCACGGGTAATTCTGAATGATTGGTTACGCCTTCAGCAATACTTTTGGAAAACAGACTTAAAAAACCTGTACGTCCGCTAGTACACATAGCGATCAAATCGGCATTTTTGTACTTTAAAAAGTTGTTTATACCAGTTTCCACGTCAGGCTCATTATAGACATGCATTGAATACTTATCCAGATCGGGGAATTTTTTCAGGAACTCATTGATGGGATTAAGACCTTGATCAATACTGTTGAAATCAGTCTGAGTATTAACTCTCAATAGATGGATATTCGCTCCACATTTTTCAGCTATCGAAATAACCTTCTTAAATGCTTCGTTCACATCTTGAAGAAAATCTGAAACAAAAACGATATCCTTGAAAGGAAACGACACTTCCTGGTCTTTAACCACAATTACCGGGACATCAGCTTTTCTCACAATTTTCTCTACGTTGCTTCCCAGTAACTCACGTACTCCGCCTCGTGTGCCGCTACTTCCCGTAACAATAAAATCGTGGTGGAAATGGCCGGAATGTTTAAGGATATTGGCCTGTCCACCATCAAATTCCAGAAAGGTCCTGCATTCAAGTTTTTCGCGTTCCGCTTTTTTATCCAGTTCCCTTAGAGAGGCTTTAGCACTCCCTATTTGTTTCACCGTTTCCGGGTACCGTTTTTCCTTTTCCTTGTCAAGATGGATCCATTCCACGGGGGTTTTTATCAAATGGAAAAAATGGATTTCCGAATTATAAAGTTTTGCCATAGCAATCCCCAGATTGGCTGCTTTAGCACAGTTTTCTGAAAAGTCTGTAGGTACTAGTATGTTTTTCATAGTTTCTTAATTTTTAGTTGTATTTGAATACTTGATTTTTTTCAAAATCATTTCAATTTTTAGATTATAATTAGGCCACCGTGATGCTGTCTTCCAAATATATTTTTTGTACGGTTTGCAATAACTCAATTCCCTCACTGAAAGGTTTTTGAAATGCCTTTCTTCCCATAATCAACCCAGAACCGCCAGCTCTTTTATTGATGACAGCCGTTGTTACCGCTTCGGTCAAATCTGATTCGCCTTTAGAGCCACCGCCTGAATTGATCAATCCTATTTTTCCCATATAGCAATTGGCTACCTGCAACCTGCATAGGTCAATGGGATGGTCTGTGGTAAGCGTTTTGTACATTTCATCATCATATTTTCCAAACCCTATTTCTTGGAAACCGAAATTATTGGTCGGTAATTTTTGTTTGATGATATCTGCTTGAATGGTAACGCCCAAATGATTGGCTTGTCCTGTTATATCGGCAGCTGCGTGAAAATCTTCCTTTTCGTTTTTAAAATCTTCGTTACGGGTATAGCACCATAAAATGGTTGCCATACCCAAATTGTGTGCTTCTTCAAAAGCTTCGGCTATTTCTTTAAGCTGTCTGTTGCTTTCCTCCGAACCAAAATAAATTGTTGCACCCACCGCAACTGCACCCATATCCCACGCCGCTTTTACCTTGCCAAATAGGGTTTGGTCATATTTATTGGGGTAGGTGAGGAGCTCGTTATGGTTGATCTTTACTATAAACGGTATTTTATGGGCATATTTTCGGGCGTTCAATCCCAAGACTCCAAAAGTAGATGCCACACCATTGCAACCAGCTTCGATAGCGAGTTTTATAATGTTTTCCGGATCAAAATAATCGGGGTTTTTATAGAAAGAAAAGGCTGCACTATGCTCAATACCCTGGTCTATAGGAAGAATACTTAAATATCCAGTCCCTCCCAGATTTCCGTGGTTGTATAATTGGGTAAGACTTCTCAGTACCTGCGGATTTCTGTTACTATTGCCAAATACCTTGTCAAGACTGTTCTTGCTTGGGGTCTGCAATTCATCCTTGGTTATTTTTTCACAAACGTGATCCAAATAGAAGGAAGCTTTTTTTCCCAAGAGTTCTGTTATGTTTTCACTTGTTTTCATATTAGTTGAGTTTATTTTATTCCTAAACTTTTATTGGTTTTAACGATGGATTTATGTCCATCTTTTTCAATTCCGGTCAGTGCACGAATAGCATCGATGGTCTCTGGGATTACGATAGCTTGGTTATCGACCACATAGGCATAGAACAGTTCATGGCCCACTACTTTCAGCATATCTTCCCAAAGGGCAACTTCATACATATCGCCCCAAGGCCTTCCCATATCCAGAAACATTTCCTTAATGGTATTGTTGGACACCAAACCTTGGTCATATTGAATCAGTTTAATACGGCTGGAGGTTTTAAAAGCCTTTAGTACTTCTTCCTTAGTGGTTTGTTTTTTCAATTTCACGTTCCAGTAGTGCATATGGCTTAAGGTTTCAGGCACTTTTACTGCTGAAGTGATGACATCCAAATCTGGATCGACACTTTGAGCGTCAGGGCCTTGATGGCTCGGAATATCTCTTTCGGGAACCATGGTGTTCATAATACCTCCTAAATGGCTTTCCCAAGGATCTGTAGCTCTTCTTAAAAGTGTACCTCTGGCATAATCCAATAAATCGGCTGTTTTCAGGGCAGTTAATGTTCTTAAAATAGAGGTGGTGTTACAGGAAACAATTCTTGTCGCGTTTAGATTTATAGCAGATTCATAATTATTTTCAGCACTAAAGGAATGGCCTGTGGTTTCGTGTTTTTCACCTCCCTGTAAAATAAATTTGATATTTTGTTCTTTATAAATCGCAACATTTTGAGCCGCAATTTTTTTAGGGGTACAATCCACCACAAGATCTGATTTTTCTAAAAGCTCCTGCATATTGCCTTTTACTGAAATTCCTTCGGACTTCATTTTATCGGCCGCTTCTTGAGTGGCTGCGTAAATATCATATTCTTTTCTTACCGCGTTTTGAATGCGCCAGTCGCTAATAACATCACACACGCCTAAAAGTTTCATATCGTCTTGTAGATTGATGGCATCGGCCACCCTTTTTCCAATGACTCCGTATCCTATAACTGCTATATTTTTCATGTAAATTGATTTTTATTAATTATGTTTTATTGTCTTTGTTACTTGTAGTTTCCATTTCCATCGGCATATTCCCCTCATCGTCAGTATGCGAAATCATAAAAAAGCGTTCTGCAGCAATCATTAGAATTATCCCAATTGCCGCAACGATAAGCACCAATGGATCGTTCATATATTTGATATAAAGAAAGGCAGTAAGCACTGCAATATCCATTATAATGGCTATTAACGGGATGATGGATTTAAATTTCACTTCGTCTTTAAGATGGCGGAAAAGTCCCCAATGGATAGCGATATCCATAATGAGATAAAATATGGCACCGATGGAAGCAATCCTTGTTAAATCGAATAGCACTGTCAGTAAAATAGCTAGAGCCACTGTGAATATGAGTGCAGGATTTTTAAAGTTTCCTATTTTTTTTAGAGATGGAACCTGCTTCATATTGCTCAACATTGCCAGTAAGCGTGATGCTGAAAACACACTTGCGATGACGCCTGAAACTGTCGCTACAATTGCTATTGCGATGGTAATCCAGGAACCCCATTCCCCAAAAATGGGTTTTGCGGCAGCTGCCAAGGCATAGTCCTTTGCTTCGATTATTTCAGGAATGCTTAAACCTCCTGCAACAGCCAATGCCAAGGCTACATATATGACAGTGCAGATAAGAATTGAAAACACAATGGATCTCCCAAGGTTCTTGTGTGGGTTTTTAATATCTCCTCCCTGATTCGTGATTGTTGTAAATCCTTTATAGGCGAGGATTGCCAATGCCAATGCAGCTACAAAGCCAAATCCCTTTGGCAAGGCTTCGGTATTTTTTGGAATATAGTTTCCGGTAATATCTGCAAATCCAGAAACTATAAGACCAGCAATGGCAAGCAATGCTATACCCGCAACTTTAATAATTGCCGTAAAGGTGGCTGTCGCTCCAATTACTTTGTTCCCTAAAATATTCACGATATATGCCGTTACCAAAAGGAGAATACCAAGAATGGATGCGTAACCAGCGAAACTTTCTGGGAACAACCGAAGCGTATAGGCTCCGAAAGTACCTGCTACCAAACTTTCTGAAATTACCATGGAAACATACATCAACAAGGAGAAAACACCGGTCGTGGTTCCAGGCCCGTAGGATTTATTTAAAAATTTCACGACACCTCCAGAGGAAGGAAAAGCATTTGAGAATTTTACATAGGAATAAGAACTGAATCCTACCACAATGGCACCTGCAATAAAAGCAATCGGGAATAAATCGCCCACCAACTCGGCTATTTGTCCCATAAGCACAAATATGCCAGCACCAATCATTACGCCAGTGCCAAGAGATATGGAACCTATTAGTGAAAGTTTATTGTTTTTACCTGTGGTCTCTTTCATTATTATGTTATTTTTAATTTTTTGGAGCTTTTTATTAAAATGATGGAGCCGATAATTCCTGCTACGATTGAAGAAAAAAGAATGCTCACTTTTGCGGAATAAATAAATTCTTCGTTTGTAAATGCCAATTCGTTGATGAATATTGACATTGTAAAGCCTATTCCTCCAAGAAATGCAACGCCGTAGATTTGATTCCAAGTAACCCTATCCGGTAATTTTGCCAGTTTTAATGCAACGAATAATCTTGTAAAAGAAACAATGCCAAGAAATTTGCCAAAAACCAATCCCGTAGCGATGCCTAAACTAACTGGGTTGAGCAATACATTACCGACTTCTCCGTGTAGATGGATGCCCGCATTGGCAAGTGCAAAAAGTGGTAATACTATAAAACTCACGATAGGATTTAGCGACTTTTCCAATTTTTGGAGTGGGGTTCCGGCTTCTGAACTAGTTTTTTTTATTTGTTCCAATATTTCGAGTTGCTCGTTGGAAATAAGTGTTCCTTTTATGGGTTTGATTTTTATAAATCTTGAGTGTAGATTGCTTAAATGTTTCAGGAATGTATCCTCATTAATTTTTGCTCTTCCCGGAATGGCTATTGCCGTGAGGATACCTGCTATTGTGGGATGGATACCTGAAAAGAAGAATGCCAACCAAACGCCGCCTATTCCTATAATAGCATAGAACCAGGTTTTTCTAATACCAGCATAATTCCCGATGATCAGAAGTCCAAAGAACAGTAGGCCGTGAAACAAATCCATAGTAGAAATACCAGAAGTGTAAAACAGCGCAATTACCAATACACCGCCTAAATCATCTACAACGGCGAGTGTTACCAAAAATACCCGTAGAGCAATGGGCAAACGTTTTCCCAAAAGCACCAATACACCCAATGAAAAAGCAATATCTGTTGCCATAGGAATGCCCCAGCCTTGAGAAGCTTCGCCCGAGGTATTGAAAAGAAAGTATATTAGGGCAGGAAACACCATACCGCCTATGGCAGCTCCGATAGGAAGTATGGCATTTTGAGGAGTCGATAGTTTCCCGCCCAATATTTCACGTTTTAATTCCAATCCAACCTGTAGGAAGAACAAGGCCATCAACCCGTCGTTAATCCAGAGCAGTAATGGTTCAGAGATTTCAAAACTACCTAAAGCGAATGAGATGTCCGTTGTCATTAAACTGCGGTACATTTCTTGCCAAGGGGAATTAGCCCACACCATTGCAATAATAACGGTGATAAGAAGTACAATACCTGTGTTGTTAAGACTTTTTGTTGTGGCACTAAACAGACTTTGTATGGAAGTAAATGTCGTCTTCATTTGCATTTTGTGTTGGATATTTTCTTTATTGGCTGTTTTTGATAATGTATATTCTTTTTTTAAAATCTCTAACAATCAGGCGGTTGCTGTTTTCATAAGTAACAGAGCTTACCGCCTAAGTATAACCTAGCACTATTTTTTTTAGAAAGACGACGATGGATATCAGATGTTTTATGGGTCTTTATAAAAAACCATAATATCCTGGACATCCTCCATCTATAACGCCCATACGGGCAATTCAGGATCTGGTAGGAAGATTTTATCTATTATCTTGCGAGTAGATTCTTTTATAATATTATTTGAGTGGTTGACTTTCATAACTTATCTTTTAGTTTATGACTTTTTTCGGTGCATTGGTGTGCTCTATAAATTACTTTTCATCCTTTTCTTTCACGATCATTACCGAACACTTGGCGTGCGTTGCTAAATATTGTGAAACTGAACCCAATAAAAGGCGTGAAAATGCTCCTTGACCTTGTGAACCAACAACAATTAAATCTGCATCAAAAGATGCCGCCTTGTCTAAAATTTCTTTTTTGGGAAGACCACTAACAACACTTGTTGTTATAGTAAGCGCGCTGTTTTTTTCTTTTAATACCGTTAGAGCTTCGGACACAATTTTCTCTCCTATTTTTTGTGCGTTGGCTATAAACTCTAGATAGTAGCTTTGAAGAGATCCCGTAGTTGCAATGAGCTCCGGCGATGACATTTCCGGATGCTCATATACGTTTATAACATGAACTTCACTATCAATGGGCAAAGTCATTTTTGCAAGTTCCTTAACAGCTACTTTACTGAAATCTGAACCGTCTATTGCTAATACTATTTTCATAATTGAATGTTTATTAATTGAGATATCCTATGCTTTATTCTTGTTTATGAATACTTGGGCATCTTCTTTGGAAGCGAAGTAAAAAACATTTCCGCTGCGTTTGTCCTGAACAATAATCGCCGAAGCCTTATCTACTTTTGTTTCGGTAAGTGGATTGCTTCCAAAACGGACATCGTCTATATTTTTCTGTAGTTTTTCAACACAATTTTCACAACAACCGTAGTAGATAGTTCCATTGACGTCTATAGGTATTTGCGACACACCCATAAACCTATCGTTGACCATACACACTTTTTCGGTTGGAACAATGTCATAGTTCTGGGTGGAAGCAACGGCTTCATCTGTCATTTTGGATGCCTCAATAATTTCCTGTGATGTGCTTTTGCCAACTTCTTTTTTCTTGTCATTACAGGATAGAAGCGATAGTGATAGAAATAAAAGCATCAACGCACTAATGGCCAATCGATAAATTTTATCCATTGGGTTTTTAATCGCAACGACTTGTGCGTTACTGTTTTCTTGATTTGAAGGAATTTGTTTCATTTTATATAGTTTTAAATTAATTATGTGATTTATTTAAGTGTATAAGTTTTCGCCAATGTAGGTGTTCATACAATCCTGACCAGTACATTTTAAAAGTGAAGGCGAATAATAATTTTTAATAAGGTCTATCTATTTTTTAATTTTTATTTGCGCATTATAAAAAGCTCCAATACAAGCCCCTATTAACCACCAAAGGATAAAAGTTTGTACTATTCCCATTAACACTTCTATTAGAGGCACGTCCATTTTAATGATACTGGTAGTATCCAAGCCATGTAAAAGACTGTTAAAAAAGATAGTTGTTCCTTCTTGCCCTGCTGTTTTCATTACAATTATACAGCCCAAATAAATTAAGGTTCCTGTAAGACCGAAAGCAAAACCGAGTTTTTTTATGTTTAATCGATACATAGTTTTATAATTTTGTGTTAGTTTTCTGATTTTAAAATCTTTATGGATTCTTCATAATCTTCCTTGGATATTTCGCCTTTTGCAAAACGATTTTTCAATATATCCAGTGGGCTGTCTTTTTTTGTTTTTTGATAAGGGATGTCTGTGGGAATGAAAAATACCCAGGCCAAGAAAAATATCCAGACAATCCACCATATATAATGCATACCGCCGTAGTGATTCATAATATCAGTTTTTAGGAATTAAGGTTTTTAGTGCTTTCTGAGTTCAATATTTTTTTTGAATCCTCAAATTCTTCCTTGGATATTTCGCCTTTTGCAAAGCGTTTTTTTAGGATATCCAGTGGGCTTTCTTTCTTTGTCTTTTGATATGGGATATCTGCTGGGATAAAGAATATCCAAGCGATTAAGATGATCCATATAATCCACCATATGAGGTGCATACCTCCAAAATGTCCGTCGTAAAAATGCATAATTTTGATTTTTAGTTGTTATTAATTTCTGTTATAGTATAGCCCTTGAGCTCATCAAGCTGCTTTTGTAATTCGGCTACCGAAAGTGCTTCATTCATTGTGATACGTGTAGCTCCTTTTGGTGCCAAGAAAATCTCTGCTTTTTCGATGTTGGGGTGTTCTTCCAAAGTCTTTTTGACCCTTGCTACACATCCACCACAACTGATTCCGTTTATTTGAAATTTTTGTTTCATCTGTCTATAATATTTGTTTTTTAAAGGACAGATGGAACATCCATAATAGACATTCCTCTGTGTGTTTAAAAATTAATCATGGATGTTTCATTGTTTTTACTTTTAATGATGATGTCCTTCGTGCTGCTTTTCAGTTTTGTCGGATGGTGCGTTTTTGCCACTCTTGGCTTCTTCATTTTGTTTATGCTGAGAAGGATTATGACCCCCGTGTTGATGTGACCCGTGTGGCATAAACAGATGAATGGCGAACATAAAAATGATAAAAATAAAGAGGGATGAACCGCCTTTTATACCTAATGAAGGTGCTAAAAAGATGAAGAGAAGAGGTAGTCCACAACCGATGACCATCCATATCCAGTGATTGTTTTTCATTGTTTTAGATTTTTAATGTGTTATAAATTAGTGATGTTCTTTATGATCGTTTTTTGTTGGAGTATCCATATTGTCCATCATATCCATTCCTTTTTCGCTCATCATCTTCGAACAGGATTCCATACAATCCTTGCTCATCATTCCTTTTTCGTGCATCATCTTCAGCATACTGCCCATCATTTTCCCGTCATTCATCATTCTGTTCATCATTGAGTGCATCGCTGTACTGTCCTTCATCATCATTTGCATACCTTCTCCTTGCATCATAGAACCCATCATTTTCTGATTGCCCTGCATCATTTCCATTGAGTGTTGGTTGCCGTGCATGCTTTCCATAAACTCGGTCATATAATCGTCATTCTGGGTAATGGTATTAAAAACCTCTGTGCGGGTTTCAGGACTTTCCATTAGTGCTTGAGGATTTGTTTCTTGTTTGCAACTGTTTAAGCTAAAAAGCCCAATTGCGGATAAAATAATTAGTAGTGTTTTCATAATTTTATATTTTATTGAGTTAAACATTTATTTTATTTTTTATTAAATCTTTATTAGTGCTTGTAAATGCCCTACCAGATTCACAAATAAATCTGTTTTACACCACATATTTATCCCAGAGGCCATACGTTTCTTTGATTTTCCCTTTTGAAAAGGAAAGAGCTAATACGAAAAGCCCAGCTAGGCTACTACTTATCGTAAGCGCCATATCGCTATCCTTAATCATCCATGGCATCACTGCCAGTGCCAGGCCTAACAACACGTTGAAATAGCGAAAACTTCTAAGTACCTCAGCCATAGCCACTACAGCAAAAACGATTACGAGTGCTCCTCCCAAGTGATTCAGATTGGCGGCGGATGTTTCTATTCCCATCCGGAAAACACTGGGGGAAAGCATCAACCAAAAGCCAATAATTACAGAAACTGTTAATTGCCAAGGAGCTGTCATTCCCCATATTGAGGATTTGAATACCCTCCACGGGCTGTCAACAAATGTTGCCATTTCAGGAGAACGTTGATCGTTTTCAGTAGAAAGTGCATCACCACCTTTCCAAAATACTTTCCATAACGAATCCCCTTTTTGTTTCCGCTGCACCATGTGCTGCCACATAGCAATGACCTCATCAATTTGCAAGGGAATCATAGGAAGCATAATAATGGCAGAAAACAGGCAAAGAGCACACCAAGCGCCAACAGTAAGTGGCTGGGAAACCACTAAGAATATACTCACAAAACCTAGTGGAATGACCAAAATACCAAAAAAGGTGACCATCCACGGCATAGTACGCCATCGGGAAGTACCGCCCATAAATCCCATCAAAAATTCTAGGGTGTAGGCGAGCGTGCCCAAGGCCGCATCTGAAATGGGAAAACTATGCGACATATCGGAGTTCAAAACGTTTAAGGTGCCTTTCCCAAAAAATGGATCCCAGACGGTATCTATATAGCCTAATTGAAATGCTCCCAAATAACGGGAGGCCAGCCACCCGATAAATGCCAGGCCAATCATAATAGAGCGCTGTGGCCAGCTGGAGGGGTTGTAACTCCAGCCGGTGGGCACATTGCCACCCATTTTCATAAAGCTAATCATATTAGGCATGCCGGGTATGAGGATGGATAAGGCAATAATTAAGACCCCAACCATGGTGCCGTTATAATAGGCTACAGCAGTTGGTGCCCAAAAAATGAATGGAGCCATGCTGATCCATATTCCGATAAAACAAGTGATCCAAACACTATAAGGACGATTAGGCTTAAGGGATCGCCAACCAAAAATAACCAGTAACAATCCACTGATGATATCGCTCCAATACATGGCGGCAATGCGATCACTGAGGGAAAGCCATACGTCTCTTCCTCCAGCAGGTTCTACTACATTTTTTCCATAATCAAAAGTGAGTGGTGAAGCGATCATCCAAAAACCCAACAACACAATGACCCAGTAGACCCAGAGCGTTTGATTGTGGTGATCTTTCAGCATTTTCATGCGATCATCTGCACTCATTTTCATGGCACCACTATCGATGTGTTCATGACCATGCATAGTTTCATGCTTTTCCATATCCATCATCGGCCGGGTAACACCTCGTGTGCCCATCCCTTCCATTTTGTGATCTGACATTTCATTTTTTGCTTCTTCTTTTTTCACTAGTGTCATTCCGCATTTAGGGCATTTTCCGGGCTGATCACTTACTACTTCAGGGTGCATGGAGCAAGTGTATTGTATCTT
Organism: Gelidibacter salicanalis; assembly: GCF_016469035.1. Taxonomy (GTDB): domain Bacteria; phylum Bacteroidota; class Bacteroidia; order Flavobacteriales; family Flavobacteriaceae; genus Gelidibacter; species Gelidibacter salicanalis_A. The sequence goes on from NZ_JAEHJZ010000049.1 coordinate 85,234, forward strand.
TTTTGAAGATTTGTCCTCATCACCTTGATGGGACATTGAGGAAGGATCATTTTTTTTCATAATACGATTTGATTAGGGTTAATGAATTTCCAATCCTTATTATTTATTCAAATTATTCACCTGATAAAATTTCTTTGGATTGGCCTTTAAGTTTTCAACCATTTTGGGCAGGGTCTCTCGCAAACCGTGTTTGGGTGTCCAGCCCAACAACTTTTTAGCCCTGGAGCTGTCCATCTCAAAATGGTCATCGGCCAGGTCGATCATCCAGGGTTTTATAAAGGCTTTTCCAAATAGATTTTGCACAAATGCCCCAGCTTTGGCAAACCACTTTGGAATATGGATAATAGGAGATTTTTTACCAGAGATTGATGTACTGATAATGTCCTGCAATTCCTGATAGGTCAAGGTCTCATCATCTCCAATATTAATGATAACTTCTGCTTGTAGGTCTTTACGCTTGTCTATGGTCAAGACTATCGCATCGAGGAGATCATCGCGGTGTACATAGGTGCTGCCATGGGCCGTATTGGCAGGATAGAGCCGAGCTGAGAGTTGTTTTTCATAGATGCGCTGAACTTGATTAGTGATGGGAATTGAACTGCCCTCTTCACTATACACACCCGCTATACGCATCATCACTACAGGAATTTTACCCCGTTTCTCGTGCATTACTTTTTCGGTGGTGACTTTAGATTTCGGATAGTCCCATTTAGGCTCCAAAGGTGAGTCTTCAGTAATTAAAACTCCTGGAGAGGAAGGTTTATAAACCAGCATGCTACTTGAAAAAATGAATTGCTCCACTTCAAAATCCTGTAGGTATTTCAGCATCCGCTCAGTACCTTTCACGGTCACTTTATCATACAGGTCAGAGGGTTCGCCTAAGAAATCATAATAAGCCGCGAGATGCACAACCGAGGCTATTTTGTTGCCGTAAGCGTAGCGGATTCTTTCGAATGCAAAGGCCATTCGGTCATCACTGGTGAGGTCCACACATACACATTCTGCTTCTACGGGCGGAAAGGGATAGCCATCTTGATCAAATCCAACGACATGGTATTTTTCAGCCAGCTTATGAATTAAGCCCGAGCCTATCATACCACTGCTTCCCGTAACAATTATAACTTCGCTTTTATCTTTCATTTTAACCTTTTATTTATTTATTGTCTTTAAATTAAAATATAACAAAAGCCATTACTTCGTACGCGGTTTTGTCATATCATACTTTTAAAATGGATCTGATAATCCACTTACACGAATCAGTTTTTTATTTACAAATTCCTGTATCCCTAACTCAGAAAGTTCACGTCCGTAACCAGAACGTTTGGTTCCGCCAAAGGGCAGGTCCTCTTTGGTCCAGGTAGGGTGATTGATAAATACCATTCCGGTATCTATCTGATCGGCAACTTTCTTTCCACGTTCAATGTCATTGGTGAATATGGAGCCACCTAATCCAAATGGGGAATCGTTTGCGAGTTCAATTGCTGCAGCTTCATCTTTTACGCGATAAAAAGAAGCAACTGGTCCAAACAATTCCTCATAGTAAGCCGGCACACCTGGTATTATATCGGTAAGAATGGTGGCTTCCATATAAGCACCTTTGCGGTCAATGCGTTTTCCTCCCAATAAAATTTTTGCCCCTGATGCAACAGAACGTTTCACTTGATCTTCTATATGCACTGCCGCTTCTTCGCTTGATAAAGGTCCGAGCTGCGTATTTTCGTCCATCGGGTCGCCAACTTTTAATGTGCTTAGTTTTTCTTTAAATTTTTTCAGAAATTCATCGGCTACAGCTTCTACTACAATAAAGCGCTTGGAGGCCACACAACATTGACCTGTATTGTTCATCCTGCCAACCACTGCCCATTCAACGGTTTTATCCATATCAGCATCTTCCAGAACAATAAATGCATCACTGCCACCCAATTCCAGAACAGATTTCTTAAGATTTTTTCCAGCAGCTTCGGCAAGGCTTGCACCTGCTTCTTCACTTCCTGTTAAGGAAACACCTTTTATTCTTTTATCAGAAACCAATGCTGATGCATGTTTGCCAGTGATGAATAAATTGGTATATAGTCCTTCAGGAGCTTCTGCTTCTTTGAACAGTTTTTCAATAGCAGCAGCACATTGTGGTACATTGGAGGCATGTTTAAGCAATATAGTATTGCCCACCATAATGTTGGGAGCCGCAAAACGAGCTACCTGATAAAAGGGGAAATTCCAGGGCATCACACCCAACAATACTCCAATGGGACTATTTCGAATTATAGCCTCTCCATATTCCGGGTCAAGTACTTTATCGGCAAGAAAAGTTTCTCCATGATCGGCATAGTAATCTAAGATATCGGCACTCAAGTCAATTTCACCTTGGCTTTCTTTGAGCAGTTTACCCATCTCCAAAGTAATCAGTTTAGCCAGAGTGTCTTTTTTCTTACGCATCAACGAGGCAACTTTATGTAATAGATTTGCCCGCTCATCAAAGGAAGTTTTTTTCCAATTCTGATAGGCTTTGTCTGCACCGAATATTGCAGCTTCAATTACTTGTTCTGTCATTTCTTTAAACGACTTTACCACTTCGTTAGTGGCGGGATTTACTGTTTTGATAGTAGCTTCTTTTTTTTTGTCACTTCCGTTTTGTTCTTTATCAGCACTGTTTTTCCCTTCTTCAGATTTGTTTTCCAAACCTGTTGATTTATTTTTATGTAAGTTTTTCATTTAAATTGAATTTAATTTTAATTCCACATTGAGGGTTTAATTCCCCGAGGTTCCAGATTTATAATTTTACATGAAGTTGTTCTATATTGTCAAGCACCTTTTTCAAGGTTTCCTTCGTGTTTTTTGCCACGTCCATTACATCTTTTTTCATGGAGGAAGACCAAGTGGTATCGGTGTCTTCTATGGACACTTCTATAATAGAATTATCTTCTACTTCTTTAATAGTTACATGGCACGGAAAAAGAATGCTCATTTGAATGTCGCTAGAGATTAATTTTGATGCGGTTTCTGTTTCACATACCATTAGAATGAGGTGCCGTGGCATCTTTTCAAAGCTAGAGTCTAGATATTGTTTAACGTCAAATTCGCCAACAAGGTCAAGACCTAATTTTGTAAAGTTATTTTTTACGTTTTGTACTGTTTCTTCAAAGGTTATGCTACCAAACCTCCTCGTAATACAGTACGCGGTGTTTTGACTTTCTGAATAATCTTGTTGCGAAACCTGTTTGTTTTTTTTATTGACATTTTCCATCGTTTCCTTTTCTAAAGTTCCTCGATTACATGTTTCAATTTGGCGGTAATATCACTTGCAATTTCTGCCAGTATTTCATTATTGACCGCTTGCATGGATGCCATCGGATTTACCGCTGCTACTTCTATGACCCCTTTTGATACTTCCTGGACAATTACGTTACAGGGCAACATGGTGCCTATCTTATCTTCGGCTTCCAATGCCTTATGGGCATAGGATGGGTTACAAGCTCCAAGTATCCTATACTTTTTAAAGTCTACATCCAGTTTTTGCTTTAGGGTTTCAGTTACATCAATCTCTGTGAGTATGCCAAAGCCTTCTTCTTTCAATCCTATTGTGACTTTATCGATAACCTCTTGGAAAGTGCCGTTGATTGTTTTATTAAAATAATATTTCATTGTTTTTTAATTTTTAGTGTTCAACGTTCGTTTTTGTTCTTCATATTCTTCTTTGGATATTTCGCCCTTGGCGAATCGGTTGTCCAGAATACCCGTAGGATTTTCTCTCTTCACAGTATTTTGTCTATTTCTTCCATTGTAAAGAAATAGGCCTAATACAAGCACAACCGGTATCAATATCCACCACCACATCATCATAATTGTCTAGTTTTAAGTGTTAACTAATTATTCTTATTTGTAGTTGCCACAATCTTTAGAGCAGGAATTTATTATTTTTCCTTTTTCATTTTTCCTTTCATTTTCTTCATCATTTCGGGATTTTTTTCCATCATTTTCTGCATCATCTCTTCCATCATTTCAGGGTTTTTTTCCATCATCTGCATCATCTTTGCTTTCATTTCCATTTTCATCATTTCGTTGTTGTGGATTTCATCCATCAGCATTTTACGGCCCTTTTCACTCTCCATCATTTTAGCGAGCATTTTGGACTGCATCTTTTGCATCATTTCCGGATTTTTCTCCATCATCATCTGCATATGGGATTGCATTTTTTCTTTCATTTCAGGGTTTTTTTCCATCATCATTTTCATATTCCCAGATTCCATCTGTTCCATATGGGCCTTCATCAAAGTCTTTTTGGCCTCTTCGCTTTTTTGTGCCTCGCTGATGAAATTGGTCAACTGGAAAGGGTTTGCAATGATTTCTTGATAAATGGCATTTCTATTTTCTGCTACCTGCATTGTTTCGGTAGCATTGAAGGATGATTTGCAACTAAGCATTGTTCCAACTAATCCAATTGTCATTAAAAGTTTTACTTTTGTTTTCATGTTTTTCATTTTTAGATTATTTAATATTCGGTTACACTAATTGTTTATACTTGGCCATTGACGCTTAAGAATGGGGAGGTTCGTCACAATCTTTAACCTGGTCAGGAGTTCTGCCACAAAATCCACATGGCTCTCCATTTTTATTGAGCATAGGGTTTTGGCTTGAACACGTTCCTGCAAACTTACCGTCTTTTTTAGCCCAAAGTTTTATGGCTATTCCTGCAATTCCCAATCCTAAAAGGATAAGAGTGATTAATATGAGTTTCATAGTTTCAGAGTTTATCTGTTTTTTATTATTGCTGTACCATCAAATTGCCAGAAGGACAAATGGTATATTCATACCTACATCATAACTTCTTGATTTTAATGTTATGTTAATTGTGCATGTCTCCCGTATTCATTCCCTTATCGCCCATCATCTTCATACTGGATTGCATACAATCTTCACTCATCATGCCTTCATTTTGCATCATTTGCATCATATGATTCATCATTTTTCCGTCTTTCATCATTGAATGCATCATATTCATTGTCATAGTGCTGTCTTGCATCATGTTCATACCCTCACCCTTCATCATCATATTCATCATGCCTTTATTTCCCTGCATCATTTGCATAGCCTGATTATTAGCTTGCATATTTTGCATAAATTCGGTCATATAATCGTCATTCTGGGTAATGGCATTAAAAACCTCTGTTCGGGTTTCAGGACTTTCCATTAATGCTTGAGGATTTGTTTCTTGTTTGCAACTGTTTAAGCTTAAAAGCCCAATTGCGAATAAAATAATCAGTAGTGTTTTCATAATTTTTGATTTAATTGTTATTAATTTTTATGCTTTTTCAATCAATTTTCAAAGGTTCTTAAATTCATTTGCCTAATTAAAATTATGTCTTGCTACTATCATAATTTTTGTACTGGAAGACCTAACGTAATCCAGTCATGTATTCCTCCCCTGTAATATAAAATTCTATCAGCTGGATAACCTGCACCCAAGAGATTCTTTATAGCTGTTGATGACTGTGGGCATTGTGGACCATTGCAAAAAAATATACTGGGATTATTTTCGTCCAATTCATCCATTCTACCGATCAATTGGTCATAAGGAATATTTTTTGAGCCTGGAACAGTTATTCCATCAGAGGTATCAGGTTTTCGCGCATCGATAATAGGCAAACCCTTCATGTGGTGCTGATATACTTCTACCTCACCAACCGTATGCACGGATTGTGCTGCCTTTATCGATTGAATACTGCCCCATGTCACGTCAACTTCCACTAAGCCAGATTCTGTTCCTATATTTTTGGGAATCATATGGTTCTTATCTCTTTTGGGGGTTCTAATCTCTGATATATCCCTATTTCTTGCCTTTAGATCGTTTACTATATCTATTTCGGGCATACCAATAGATTCTACTTTTTTATCTACAATCAATAACGGTGAGTGTTTCAATTGATATTTTTCAAATATTTCGGGATGATCCTCGAAATAATTTACCTTATAAGGCAACCATGCTTCTTGAAGTATTTTCTCGAGCAGAGGTCTATGAGGACAGGTTTTTGTTGCTGCTATTAAAATTTCCATAAAAATTTTCTTTACTTATTTTTAGTGTTAAAAATGTTTTAAATTTTATATCTAGTATTTCGACAAATCGTACATTTTGTCTTTCAAGAATTATACATTTATAAAAATTGATACGGCCTATTTTCTTTATTGGCTGTTTGGATATCAATTTCTTTCGTTACGTCATAAGTTCAAGTTTTAACCATAGCATAATTTTTGAGAAATTTTTATCCATGGAACGTCTTTTTCAATGACAAAAGCTATTTGTTCTTTTTTCTGGAATTATAAAATAATACTATCAGTACAATTAAAATTAGAGGCACGGCAATCCACCAGCCCATATGCATTCCCCAGTAATAGTAATCTCCGTTGTTGTGCATCATTGTGTTTACATCTGTATCTTGTTTGCAACTGTTTAAGCTTAAAAGCCCAATTGCAGATAAAATAATTAGTGGTGTTTTCATGATTTTATTTTTTATTGAGTTAAACATTCATTTGTAATTTATAATCACATTCCCAAAAACCCCGTTTTTAAATCATAGGTTAAGGGAATGTGTTATCAGCTATTAATTGGCAGATTTTAAAAAGGTTTCAATTTTTGTGATTTCCTTTTCTGTTAGATTTGCCCGTACTCTCATATGTAAGCTTATTGTGGTCCAATCTGTGTCATTATAATCAGCTGGAGATGGAGCCAAATGGCATCTGTTACATGCTTCTCCCCACATTTGAGCACCAGATTTTTCGATTTTAAATTCATCTTCAACCTCTGTTGCGTTTGCATATGTATCCTTGGTAGAAGTACAGCTAGTTATCATTACTCCGACAAAAAGTAGTACTAATCCAGCTATAAATATTTTATATATTGTTGTCATAATTTTTAATTTTTCAAGATTATTAGAATCCAATTGCCCAATGAACGAAAAAGCCGTTGGCTGTACCCCCTCCATCATGACCACCAACACTATCTGTTGTTTGGTAAGCAACTTTAATTACAGACCTCCATGTCAACCAATAATTTAAACCGAAAGCGTATTGATCAGATTGTTCTTCCCACTCGGCACCTTCAGGAGCATTTAAATTTGAATACCTTCCAACTAATTCCAGTTTTTTTAAAAAGTCGCTACTGGCCATTGTTGGACGATAGCTCAATTGGGTATAAAAGGAGTTGCTTTTGTTATCGAAGGTATATTCTTCTTCATCTCCATCTTCATGAACTTCAGAATACGTAGCATCATCTACATCTGAATTGTTATATTGCCCTTTTATATCGATGAATCCCTTTAATGCAGGGATTTGCTTCACGAAAGCAAAATCGATAGCGTATAAGAAAGCTCCAACATCTTCGTATTCTGAATCTCTAGTTCCAACTTTACTTGTTGAATATGTAGAAAAGCCTATTTCAGTTGAAGAATCGGCAAAAGGTAATACCCCTATACGTCCTCCAAAGGCTTTACTGTTATTGTTGTCCTCAAAATTTTGAAACATGAGCATGCCTGCTTCTTCCGGTTCGTCACTACCGTCTTTTAATCTTGGGCCATTGGTGGAATAAACCGAGTAATTAAGTTTTGGTCCTCCAAGTTCAAAAGCTCCCCTTAACTCTACGCCAATACCTGATGATGGTGCAATTCCGTCGTGGCCAAAGCCCAATGGTCTTGTTGGTAGCCTATTGATCCATGCAGGATGGAATCTTTCCATAAATGTTCCGAATGGAAGAAGAAACTTACCGGCTCGAACGGTCATGTTTTTGTTTAGCACATACATCACATCCGCATACTCAAGACCTACTTCAAGTTCGTTACTTTCTAATACAAACTCCAACTCTGCTTCAAACATCAGTCTGTCAGAATGTTTAAATAGAAAGATGGGAGCAAAAGCAGAGCCTACGTAAGATGATTCAGTTTCTCCATCATTGTTTATAGAATTTAGCCCCGTATGGCCATATCCCCTTATCATAAACTGGGTTTTGCTTGGTTTAAATGGTTCAGAATCAGTAATACTATCAGTTTCAAAATTGTTATATGTTTGGCCATAAATAGTATGGCCAAAAACTAAAAGTGCTATAATTGTTATTAATTCTTTCATTATTTAAGGGTTCTTATATAGTTAATAATCTCCCAGCGTTTCTTTTCTGGAATTGAAGATTTATATGAAGCCATAGGGGCTCTTCCTTCAGCTATTTTCCAGAAAATTGCACCGTCTGACTGTGACTGAAATGTTTCGTTAATTAAATCTGTTGGTTTAGGAGTCAAACCAGCTCCTGCCATACCATCTCCTTTGCCTTTTGGACCGTGGCATACAGAACACATTGCCTTGTATAGTTTTTTGCCCGAAGCTGCTGCGTTGGCATCATCCTTTAGAGGATTGACTATTTTATCTGCACTCGCTGGAGCTACCCATTTTTTTTGTTGAATGTCTTCATAAACATTTTCTGGTTGATTAATAAAACCTACAAGCAGGACATATAGCAAGCCGGTAAACGTTATACTGATTAAGATTTTTTTTGTTTTCATTTTTATATTATTTGATTATTGATCTCTGGCATTTAGTTCAGCAATTTTTTATCACGCCATTTCTTGTTAGTATCTTTAACCGCTACTAAATTTTCCGAAATCAATTTTTTCATTTTGTTTGACTTAATTTGTTAAAATTAAAGATTGCCTGGAGCTTTCATCTGCATAACTTTCGTGGTTATTTATATAATTTCATCGTAAAAATTACGCTTCCAGTTTTCCGTATTTTTATAATCGGTCATGCTAACACCAATGACTTCCTTAAACTGTCTGGACAAATGGTTGATACTGCTGTAGTCCAATAAGTATCCTATGTCTGAAAAGGAATGTTGTTTAAGCTGAATGAGTTCTTTAACTTTCTCGATCTTTAATTTGATAAAGTATTTTTCGATAGTTGTTTTTTCATTGGTGGAAAATAATTTGCTCAATGCCTTATAATTCTTATGAAGACTTGAAGCCAAGAGTTCAGACGTTTTTATCTTAATATGTAAGGGTAGTTCTTGCAATTGTTCGATAAGAATAATCTTAATTCTTTCCGTAAGCATGTCTTCTTCATTCTGAACGATTCCAAATTCATTGGCGTGAAGTACCGTTGTTACTGCCTTGACAATCTCATTGTTCGTTTTTTTTGGCGCCTCTACCAATAGCCTTCCAAGTTCTAATGACAGTACCGTTACTCCAAGTTCCTGTAGTTCCTGCGTAATTACTTTAAGACAGCGATTGCAGACCATATTCTTAACCCAAAATTCTTTTGGCTCGCTCATAGTATATCATATTTTGACACTGAGTTTTAACTCAATATTTTAAAAGGTAAAGGCCTAATAGGCTTAATGATGTTTGGTGTTGTTGAGAATAGGGTACAACACATGTAGCCAGAAGTGAAAACACGGCTATTAAAATGATGCAGATTGAATCTAACCTGCGATGTAAAGATTCAAATTAAAAAGGTCTCGTTGAGAATAATTATATCTGTAGATAACAAGGGCGGTCTATAAACCGGAAAAGAAACTATATTTTCCTCTAGTTCTTCAAAAAGATTGATATAGGAATAGACTAAGGAGTTTATAAAAACTAGAGTCTCAATTTCTAAAACACTAGTTGATTTTTTAAAAGTATCATCTCCTTCCTTTACAACGGTTTGATTATCACAACAGTCTTTTTCTTGTATTGAAGCACATTGTCTAGAGGTATTATCTTTTTTTTGAACCATGTCCGTGCAGGATTCCGCTTTACTAAAAAATGCCATATCCACTAATGTATTGTCACAAAAATGCATATCTACCGTAAAGGAAGAGGTAGAAAACAGCATGATCACTGCTAATATAAAGGTCAATATTTTAGTAAAGAAAGATTTCACGTTATGAAGTTAAAGTATTTTTTTTAACATTCTGATTTTTTTTTTTAATTTAAGTGATGTTATTCAATTATTTATTTGTCAATAATTTATATGATGAAGATCAACCGAATGTACTATTAAAGATTTAACAAAACCATGATATATATCATATGAAATTATATTTAAAAGAGTTTTTTTTGCACAACTTTTCAAAGCACCTATGAGGGTTAATTTATTTCCTAAAATCCAAAAGAATTGTTAAATACTGGAATTAGAATTATTTTTTTATAACTTTGTGATCTTAAATGAAAACAGTTCAACAGCAAATATCATCAGTCTTCTTAGCACTTGTAGTGTTACTGTCAACCGTATCGTTTACTGTTGATAGTCATTATTGTGGTGGTATTTTAGTGGATGCCTCGTTGTTTGGACACGTTGAAACTTGTGCTATGGCAGTTCAACAGCAACCGTCGTCCTCGGAATGTGATATCTCAAAAAAAGATTGTTGCAGTGATGAACAAGCAGTTGTCGAAGGACAAGACAATTTGAAAATATCGTTTCATAAAATGGATAAAGACCAACAACTATTTGTTGCTGCTTTTATCCACACCTATATAAATTTATTCTTCGAATCTCAAGTAGATTTAAACTACTATAAAAATTACACCCCTCCTCTCTTGGTCTGGGATATTCAAGTTTTAGAGCAAACTTTCCTTATTTGATTTTTAAGTAATTACCACAGTAGTCCTGCATTAACTTGTTTTGGACATACCTGTTTGTTTACCAGTTTTTAAACAAAAATTTATAATTACTTAATAATCATTTCTATGCTGAATAAAAGCATCAAATTTCTAATAGAGAATAAACTGGTAGCTGTTTTGCTACTTGTGTTATTTGTGGGTTGGGGAGTCGTTAATGCCCCTTTTGAATGGAATACTGGTTCCCTACCACGTAATCCTGTAGCTGTAGATGCCATCCCCGATATTGGTGAAAACCAACAAATTGTATTTACCAAATGGGATGGTCGTTCCCCACAGGATATTGAAGACCAAATTACCTATCCCTTAACTACATCGCTTCTCGGTATCCCAGGAGTAAAAACCATCCGTAGTTCTTCTATGTTCGGTTTTTCCAGTATCTATATCATATTTGAAGAGGATATCGAGTTCTATTGGAGCCGCAGCCGAATCCTTGAAAAGTTAAATTCATTACCAGCAGGACTTTTACCTGATGCCGTAAATCCAGCCCTTGGGCCAGATGCGACGGGGTTAGGACAGATTTATTGGTATACCCTTGAAGGTCGTGATAAAGACGGAAATGTAACTGGTGGCTGGGATTTACAAGAATTACGGAGCATCCAGGATTTTTACGTCAAATATGCCTTGTCATCAGCAAGCGGAGTTTCAGAAGTGGCCTCTATTGGTGGGTATGTTCTGGAATATCAGGTAGATGTCAATCCGGAGTTGATGAAACAGTACAAAATTGGCTTGAATGAAGTGGTCAAAGCGGTTAAGCAAAGCAACAAGGATGTTGGTGCCCAAACCCTAGAAATCAATCAGGCCGAATATCTTATACGTGGTTTGGGGTATGTCAAATCCATTGCAGATTTGGAAAATGCTGTGGTTACTTCAGAAAATTTTACCTCAATACGTTTAAAGGATATTGCAAAAGTTTCTCACGGACCTGCTACCAGAAGAGGACTTTTGGATAAAGAAGGAGCAGAGGTTGTAGGTGGTGTTGTGGTAGCACGTTATGGCGCAAATCCAATGGAGGTCATCAATAACGTTAAAGAGAAAATAAATGAATTGAGCTCAGGCTTGCCCTCTAAAACATTGAGTGATGGTAGAACGTCACAACTTACCGTTGTTCCTTTTTATGACAGAACAGAATTGATACAAGAAACCTTAGGCACGCTGGAGGAAGCACTGTCGTTACAGATTTTAGTTACCATTTTCGTAATCATCATAATGGTATTTAATTTGCGGGCTTCCATATTGATTTCGGGATTATTGCCTATAGCGGTGTTAATGGTTTTTATTTCGATGAAACTCTTTAACGTAGATGCGAATATTGTGGCCTTATCGGGTATTGCTATTGCTATTGGAACAATGGTAGATATGGGGGTTATCCTTACAGAAAATGTGCTGAGGCATATAGACGAAAGTGATGAAAATGTGCCAATGGATACCATTGTGTACAATGCCACTGCCGAAGTTTCTGGGGCAATACTGACGGCAATACTGACCACTGTTATAAGTTTCATTCCGGTATTCACAATGATCGGTGCTGAAGGTAAATTGTTTAGACCATTGGCTTTTACCAAAACTGCTGCCCTAATAGCAGCCTTAACTGTGTCCTTGTTTTTAATTCCACCGTTTGCAGCCTATTTATTTAAAAAGAGAAGCATAAAGACTTCTTTTAGTTATATTTTAAATGGAGCGATGATTATTCTGGGTATTGTATCCCTTATTTTCGGATACCCGCTAGGATTAATATTAATAGCATTTGGTGCGGTTGGTATTCTTTCGTTAAAGGAAATGATTACCGCAAAACGCGCCAATACTATCAACATATTCGTCTCTGCATTTGCTCTTATATTTTTACTGGGAGAATATTGGAGGCCATTGGGAGTTGATAGAAGCTTCTTTATAAATCTAATTTTTGTAGGTCTTATCTGTTTTGGTCTTTTAGGTGTATTTACACTTTTCAGAAAGTATTATGTGCGAATTTTAAGTTGGGCACTGCGTAATAAGGTTTTATTTCTTTCCGTCCCCACCGCCATAGTGATTTTGGGTGTGTTGATTATGCGTGATACTGGTAAAGAATTTATGCCATCCCTTAATGAAGGTTCCTTTTTATTGATGCCTACCTCAATGCCACATTCTGGTGTTGAAGAAAACAAGCGGGTATTGCAGCAATTGGATATGGCAGTAGCTAGCCTTCCAGAAATTGAAACAGTCGTTGGTAAATCCGGGCGTACAGAATCGGCATTGGATCCAGCACCCTTATCGATGTATGAAAATATAATTCAATATAAATCAGAGTACAAACTAAATGAGAATAGAAAAAGACAGCGCTTTAAAATAAATGAGGATGGACTGTTTGTTCTAAAGGATGGGAGTTTGGTTATTAATCCAAATAATGAATTGGAAGATGATAATTCAAATTACAAAACATCCAAATTAAAAGATCCCTTTTCTGTGACGAGTTCACAACTTATTCCAGATGATGATGATGGAGAGTACTTTAGAAACTGGAGGCCGGAGATTAAGTCTCCAGATGATATTTGGAAGGAGATTGTGAGGGTTACAAAACTCCCAGGGGTTACCTCAGCACCCAAATTACAACCCATTGAAACACGATTGGTGATGTTGCAAACAGGCATGCGAGCACCAATGGGAATTAAGGTAAAAGGGCAGGATTTAAGAGAGATTGAAGCCTTTGGATTGAAGCTGGAAGGCATATTAAAGCAAGCAGAAGGTGTCAAGAATGAAGCTGTATTTGCTGATCGTATTGTAGGTAAGCCATACTTGTTATTGGATATTGATAGAGAACGACTTGCGAGGTATGGAATTACCGTTGAACAGGTGCAGCAAGTTATACAAGTGTCCGTGGGAGGGATGGTACTTACACAAACCGTAGAAGGTAGAGAGCGTTATGGTATTCGAGTGCGCTATCCAAGGGAGTTGCGTGCCAATCCAAATGATCTCAAGGATATTTATGTTCCTGTTGAAAAAGGAAGTCCAGTTCCATTGAGTGAGCTTGTTACTATTAGGTATGAGCAAGGGCCACAAGTCATAAAAAGTGAGGATACCTTCTTAGTGGGATATGTTCTTTTTGACAAAATTGACGGTTTTGCAGAAGTAGATGTGGTAGAAAATGCACAAGCGCTTATCCAAGGAAAAATCGATTCGGGAGAACTGATTGTGCCTAAAGGGATCAACTATAAGTTTACAGGGACGTATGAAAATCAATTACGGGCAGAAAAAACCTTATCAGTTGTTGTGCCTTTGGCTTTGGCAATCATCTTCTTGATTTTGTATTTTCAATTCCGCTCTGTAGCAACCTCCTTAATGGTATTTACGGGTATAGCAGTTGCCTTTGCTGGAGGATTTTTAATGATTTGGTTCTATGGGCAGGACTGGTTTTTAAACTTTAATTTCTTTGGAGAAAATTTACGGGACCTCTTTCAAATGCACACTATTAATTTAAGTGTTGCCGTTTGGGTTGGTTTTATTGCTTTGTTCGGTATTGCAACAGATGACGGTGTGGTTATGGCAACTTACCTGACCCAAACCTTTGATAGAAATACACCCGAAACAAAACAGGAAATTAGAGCCTCTGTAGTTGAAGCTGGAGAAAAACGTATTCGTCCGTGTCTAATGACAACGGCTACTACAATACTTGCGTTACTACCGGTATTGACATCAACTGGTCGTGGTAGTGATATAATGATTCCAATGGCAATCCCTTCATTTGGCGGGATGTTAATTGCACTTGTAACCTTATTTGTTGTGCCAGTTCTATTTAGCTGGAAACAAGAATTTCAATTAAAAAGAGCCACAAAATGAGATATATATATATTATAGGATTTGTTTTTTTCGCTTTCGCGGAAGTAAATGCACAAGATTTAGGGATCCTAATAGAAGAAGCGATCGGCAATAGTCCAGAGATTCAAAAGTTTGATTTCCAGTTTCAGATTGCTTCTGAAAAAGTAAATGAAGCTAATACATTGCCAAATACCGAATTTAATTTCGGTGTTATGGCCATCGCTCCGGAGATGGATAATCCTATGGAACGTTTTAAAGCTTCCGTAATGCAAATGTTGCCGTGGTTTGGAACCATATCCGCAAGGGAAAATTATGCGGCATCGATGGCTGATGCCCAATTTGTGGAAGTGACCATCGCAAAACGAAAGCTTGCGCTTTCCGTTTCGCAATTCTATTATCTGCTCTATGATATTAGAGCCAAACAGGAAGTACTTGATAAAAATATAGCACTCTTGGAGACTTATGAACGTCTTGCTCTCACTTCCTTAGAAGTGGGCAAGGCATCAGCAGTAGACGTCTTGAGGTTACAAATTAGGCAGAACGAGCTACAACAGGAGGTAGAGGTTTTAACTCAGCAAAACAAAGGGATACAGGCAGCAATGAATAGTTTAATGAACCGCCAGTATGATAAAGAAGTCTCAGTAGTTTCCGCTCTGGAAATTCCTGAAGACGATAATTTTTATAGCTACGAGAGCCTATCTGTAAATCCTGAGTTGCTCAAATATGACAAACTTTATGAGTCTATTGAACAATCTGAGTTGTTAAACCAAAAAGAAAGTGGTCCGATGGTAGGTTTTGGAGTGGAGTATATTAATCTAGAAAATAGCCCAATGATCACCAGTTCTTTTAAAGATATGGTGATGCCTATGCTATCGGTGTCAATACCAATTTTCAATACTAAATATAAATCCCAGACCAAACAAAATGAACTGCGAAAACAGGAAATTCAATCCCAAAAAGATGAACGCCTGAATGTGCTAAAAGCTGATTTATCAAAAGCCATTTCTCAACGTAATCAGTCGCGAATTAAATTCAACACACAAGAGCAAAACCTGAAACAAGCTGAAGATGCCGAAGAAATTCTTATCAAAAACTATGAGACGGGCACTATTAATTTTAATGACGTCTTAGATATTCAGGAATTACAGTTAAAATTTCAAATGGCACAAATTGAGACCATAAAACTTTATTATGTTCAGTCCGCTCTGATTAATTATTTAACGAATTAAAATTATAACGTTCTGAGTCAACATCTTAGAGAGAATAATGGTAACTATATAAAAAAATAAAATGAAAAATATTAAATATTTCTTAGTCCTTTTATCAATCCCGTTTCATGCTGTTTTTGCTCAGTCAGAGGAAGGCAATGTCGATAATTTACCGGTTCACGAATATACCTTAACGCTCAAGGAAGAAATGGTTAACAAAGCGGGTAAGGAAGTAATGGGGATGACCGTAAACGGCACGATTCCTGGCCCAACACTCGAATTTACCGAAGGCGAGTATGCGGTCATTTACGTGAAAAACGAAATGAGCGTTGAAACTTCGGTGCATTGGCACGGAATTCTTTTACCGAATTTTCACGATGGTGTTCCTTATTTAACAACGCCACCCATAAAGCCCGGAACTACTTTTAAATATGAGTTTGCAATCAAACAAAATGGTACCTATTGGTATCACTCGCACACCATGCTACAGGAACAAAGCGGTGTTTTTGGCTCAATTGTCATCCATCCAAAAGAAGAAACCTTGGACTATGATAAAGATCTAGTGTTGATGCTGTCCGATTGGACAAATGAAAAACCAATGAATGTGCTACGAAATCTTAAGCGTGGTAATGAGTGGTACCAAATGAAGAAAGGTACCTCTACACCGTTAAATCAAGTGATTGCACGAGGTGCTTTTGGCGCACAATTGGATTTCTGGCGCCAACGAATGGGAGGTGCGGACATTGCAGATATTTATTATCCTGCTTTTTTGGTCAACGGTAAGGAGGTTGCGGAATATCCCGAATTTCAACCAGGCGAAAAAATACGGTTACGGATTATCAACGGTGCTGCCTCTTCACAGTTTTGGATGACCTTTGGTGGGCAAGCACCAACCATGGTTTCGGCTGACGGTAAGGACATTGTTCCTATAGAACACAGCAAAACCTTTATCGCCATTGCAGAAACCTACGATTTTATAATAACAGTTCCCGAAGATGGTAAAATTGAATTCCGATCAATGGCGCAAGATGGTTCTGGTACTGCCTTGGCCTACATCGGTAATGGTAAAATTTTGCCTGCGGAAATTGTGCCGAAACCTGACAAAATCCAAATGATGCAGGAAATGGCCAAAATGAAAATGAAAATGGGTGCGCATGCGCTTAAATTTCAACCGGGTAAAGACGAACGTTTTGAGATGAAAGAGGAATATGGAATGCAGATGGATGATATGAAAGGGATGGATGGTCATATGAAAATGGACGATATGAAAGGGATGGATGGTCATATGAAAATGGATGATATGAAAGGGATGGATGGTCATATGAAGATGGATTCTACAATGGTACATATGGATCATTCTAAAATGGAAAACAGTAAGATGAACCCGCCTGCCCAACACGCAGGAATGGAGGAACCTGCAAAGTCTAAAACGATGGATATGGATGGGAAGGATTCCAACGATATGAAGGGTATGGACGTGCATGCCGGCGAGGCAGGTATGTTTTCAGAATACAACTATGATTATTTGAAATCCCCTGAAAAAACAACCTATGCGCCAGATACACCCGTAAATGAAATTTTATTGAACCTCACCGGGAATATGAACCGCTATATATGGAGTATGAATGGTGTTCCGTTGTCTGAAACTGATAAGATAAAAATAAAGGGAAACCAAGTCACAAGAATTACTCTAAATAACCTTACAATGATGCACCATCCTATGCATTTACACGGTCACTTTTTTAGAGTTATTAATAAAAATGGGGAATACTCGCCTTTAAAACATACCGTAAATGTTCCGCCAATGGAAGAAATAACTATCGAGTTTTATGGGGATGAATATGGAGATTGGTTTTTCCATTGTCATATTTTATACCATATGATGGGTGGTATGGCTAGAGTAATGAGCTATGATACGCCTAGAGATGTTAGAATGGAAGCATATCCTGTTTCGAAATTAATTAAAGAAACAGACCTATGGTATTCCTGGGGAATGGCTGATGTAGCTTCACATATGGCGGAATTCAATTTTGTGACATCCAATATCCGAAATCAGTTCAATGTGATCGCAGAATATGGCTGGAATGAAAATATTGAGGTAGAAGTAACCTATGAACGCTATCTGCACGATTATCTACGTGTTTTTGGTGGTGTGAATATGGAAAATGAAGGAGAGGATAGTCTTGATGAAATTAGTACAACCGCTATAGCGGGAGTTAGATATTTAACACCCTATCTATTTAATTTGGATGTCCGTATGGACAGTAAACTACGTCCACAAATTAGTTTGAGTCGTGCAATAACTATTTTTCCAAGAACTGTTGTTTTTGGAGTATACGAGTATCAAGCAGACTTTGGATGGGTGGACGAGTTACCACAAGGCATTAATTTTAAGGAGGAAGTCACTTGGAATGCCGGGATTGAGTATTTCTTGTCTAGAAATTTTTCAATTGTGGGTAGTTATGACAACCGTTTTGGAGCAGGTGGAGGGCTATCAGTAAGATTTTAATAATTAAAAAAATACAGCTATGGACTATAAATGGGATTTTTTAATCGTTTTTGGTGTTATAATACTAGGCATTTTTATCTATGCAGGAAGAAAGAAAATAAAGAGTACCATGAGTTCAAAGGCTTTGGATCTATTGAATGAAAGGTACGCAAAAGGTGAAATAACCAAAGAAGAGTATAAGAAATTAAGCAAAGCATAAACTCAAATAAATAAGGGTAAGAAGCAATGCAGAAGTTTGAAAGACATATAACTTGTATAAGAAGATTATTAAGTTTTATAAACAGCTATATCAATAAAGGAAACAATGAATTTAAATCAAATATTAACAATTAAAATCAATAACAAAATGAGCAAATTAAAATCAACATTAGGTATCGTTGCAATTGCATTTATAACCTTAACGACAGTGTCTTGTAAAGACGGCAAAAAGGAACAAAATACCGTAGATGGAGACCATTCTGAAATGAGTGCAGATGAAGATCATTCAAAAATGAATCACGAGAACAGTGATGGTCATAGCGATGGCGATAGAAAAGAAATGGCAATGAGTGGAGACGGCGATTCAGAATTGATATTGAAAGACTACTTCAACCTTAAAGATGCCTTGGTTGCAGATGATAATGCCAAAGCCAAAGAACTAGGGGCAACTCTTGTGACAAGTTTAGGAAATCTTGATATTTTATCTAATTTTTCGGATACTCAAAAATCTGAATTAAAGGATATAATTGAAGACGCTGTAGAACATGCAGAACATATTTCTGAGAGCGACATAGACCATCAGCGAGAGCATTTTAAAATATTGAGCAAGGATGTAACTGATATGGTTGCCATTACAGGATCTGAAAGCACCTTATACCAACAGTTTTGTCCAATGTATGATGGGGGTAGTGCTTGGTTAAGTATGAGCAAGGACATTAAAAATCCTTATTACGGAAGTAAAATGTTGGATTGCGGTAGGGTACAAAATGAGATAAATTAAAAAAGGACATAAGACTGATAGACGTAAGACTAAAATAATTATTCCAAAAGTCTTACGTATTAGTTCCTAACGTCTTAGGTGAAATTTATTATGAAAATTATAAAAATTATAGCCTTGGTTTTATTGGTAGCGTTTGTGGGAATTCAATTTATTCCCACGACACGCAATCAAAGTGATACTGTCCCGTCAACTGATTTTATGCTGGTCAATAATGTTCCAGAAACTATCCAAAAAAAGTTACAGATATCCTGCTATGATTGCCACAGTAATAATACCCAATACCCTTGGTATAATAAAATTCAACCCGCTGCTTGGATTTTGGAAGATCATATCAAGGAAGGGAAAGCTGAACTTAATTTCAACGAATGGGATTCGCTTTCAAGCCGAAGAAAATCAAGTAAACTTCGATCAATTATCAAACAGATAGAAAGTGGAGAAATGCCCTTGGACTCTTACACTTTGATTCATACAGATGCAAAGTTTTCAGAAACCGAAGCAGAAGAAGTGATCAATTTTATTACACAATTAAAAGATAGTTTATAATTAAAATTTAGAAAAAATGAAAAATTTAAAAATGAGTATTGTAGCAATACTATTGTTAGCCGTTTCTTTTACCAATGCACAGGAAAAGGAAAAAATGAACCACGATCACGGAGATATGAAAATGGATCATAGTAAAATGACAACTATGAAAAGTGATGTAAAAGCAGAGGTAATTTTAAGTGATTACTTCAATTTGAAAGATGCTTTGGTGGGAGATGACACCAAAAAAGCAGCCCAAGCGGGGTCAAAATTGGTAGCTTCTCTAAAAGCTTTCGATGCTGGCAGTTATTCAAAGGAAGAGAAAGAAGAACTTGCTGATATCATTGAAGATGCTATCGAACACGCGGAACATATTTCTGAGAGTGCAATAGACCATCAACGCGAACATTTTAAAACTTTAAGTAAGGATATAACAGATTTGGTTGCCATTACGGGAACAAAAAGCACGCTTTACGAACAGTTTTGCCCAATGTATGATAAAGGCAGTGCGTGGTTAAGCACTAGCAACGAAGTGAAAAACCCGTATTATGGAAGCAAAATGCTTAAATGTGGAAAAGTTCAAAAAACTATTCAATAGATATTCCATTGTATAAAACCTTTTCGATGTTCTGGTTATTAGTTAACAGAAGGTTGTAAAAGGATAAGGATATCTGAATAGTTATTAAGACCTGTCGTGGGAAGGAAAACAAGGTTGATCGTAATTGAAATCCTTCCCTTGTCAGGCACAATGAAATTTGATAAGAAAAATTAAGTCCTAATAAGAGAAGGGGAATCTGTTTTGTTGGTTTGATAGTAAAACTCTTTCTCTTAATTAGGCACAAATATAAGAGTATGAAAGAATGTTGCAAACCCAGTATTGAAACCGAAAAAGAGAAAAGTGGCGTCAAGTATTTCTTGAATTATATAGTATAGATATACCAATCTTAATAGTTGGGAGTGCCTTGGTACTTCAATTATTTAGTTAAGAGAATAGATTAAAATGGCTAAAGTAAATAAAATAGGAACATCCGAAAACACAGGGTTTTACGTGCAACTATTCAAAAAGGTATTACTTACTGCAAGTGTGGTCATTGGGTTATCGTTAAGTTATACACTCTGGGCTAGTGTGGATTCCGAAACTGTATTTCTGTCTCTTTTAATTGTTGGTTTGGCTTTAATTAAAACGTTTTTTATTGTCAGGCTCACTTTTATACAATTAAGTAAAATAATAGGCGAAAGTCATCAGCTTACACACGTGCTTACTTTATTTGGGGTGTTGATTGTTTTGATTGTCCTCTCGTTTTCAGCAGATTATCACGCATTATATATTTTGAGTTCAGAAAATTTTAAATCCACAACAGTACTCAACAGTTCATTTTCATTACAGTTTTTTGAGTTTCTATATTTCAGCATAATTACTTTTTCATCTGTTGGATTTGGAGATGTAGTACCATTAACTATCACAGGTAAACTTTTGGTAATGATGGAGATTTTTTTGAGCTTTTTGGTGCTGGTATTTGGTATTGCAAATATTAATAGAATACACGTTGATAAATAAACCCTTAAAAAAACAATCCTATGAAAACACTAAAACTCACAATCTTTCTAACGCTCTTGACATTTGGATCAGTCCAAATGTTTAGCCAAGTTGTAAATACAGAGACAGAAAAGAAGGCTGTCATCAAAATTATGGAAGCATATAAAGATGCCCTTCAAAACCTAACAACCGAAGGCACATTTGAATTGTTTAGTGAAGATTCCAAGGTTTTTGAATCAGGAGGTGTCGAGGGGTCATATACACACTATATAGAACATCATTTGGGACCGGAATTGGGGCATTTTAAAAGCTTCACATTTTCAGATTATGAAATTGAAGTAGAAGTAGATGCGCCTTATGCGTTTACTACGGAAACCTATATCTATACCATTGTACTCAACCCTAATGAAAAGGGAGAAACAAGAACCATTAGTAAAAAAGGAGTGGCAACCTCTATTCTGAAAAAAAATGAAGGAAAATGGAAAATTATTAAAACGCATTCTTCATCAAGAAATAAAAAATAGAATTTTATGAAAGCACATATCTCTTTTAGTATTTTGTTTGGTACACTTCTTTTAATGGCTTGTAATCAAGAAAAAAAAGAAACCAAAACGATTTTGGAAAACTCAAAAACAGAAACTACATCGCAGTCGCCAAAAAAACCATTAAGTCCACATACGTCAACGATGGTTATGATAGACGATGCTCATATCCATATAGAATACTCATCCCCAGGAGTTCGCGACCGTATTGTTTTTGGCGGTTTACTTCCTTATGATGCTGTTTGGCAAGCTGGTGCACATATGGCAACTTGGATAGAAACAAACAAAGATTTAAAAATGGATGGAAAAAAATTGAAAGCAGGAAAATATGGTTTTTTTGTAATTCCCAATAAGGAAGAATGGACGATTATTTTCAACACGAATTGGGACCAACACGGAAAAGACGAATATGACGAAAAAGAAGACGTGTTACGATTTAAAGTAATTCCAAAAATTTCCGAGGATATTCAGGAGCATCTAGAATATAAAATAACCAAGACCAGCAATACATCAGGCAATATTAGTATGAGTTGGGAAAAGGTTGCCATTGATTTCCCATTTGAAGTAACGAACTAATGTTTAAAAGAAAGACGGCGTTAAAAATTAGAAAAGCACACCGCTATCTGGGGCTCTTTTTGGGCATACAATTTCTGATGTGGACCATTAGCGGAATGTACTTTAGTTGGACGGATATTGATGAAATCCACGGCGACCAATTTAAGAAAGAACAACCTGAACAGACTTTTTTCAACAACTTAATGGGGACTGCTCAACTTGAAACTTTGCAGCCCATTAAAACTTTGGAATTATTGGAAATAGCTAAAGAGCCTTATTACTGGATAAACGAGACTACACTTTACAACGCCAAAACGGGAGATAAAAAAAATGGTATTACTATAGATGAAGCACAACAGGTAGCTAAAAGATATATGCTTTCAGACCTCAAAATATCTGGTATTGAACTGATTGATGTAGTTGGAGACCATCACGAATATCGTGGCCGTCCACTTCCGGCCTATGAGATTTCGTATGAGACACCACAAAATTTAAAGGCTTATGTAGCTGTTGAAAATGGTGTGTTTCAAACTGTAAGGCATAGGGATTGGCGTTGGTTCGATTTTTTGTGGATGACCCACACAATGGATTATGGAGGTCGGGATAATTTTAACACAATAGTATTGCGAGCGTTTTCACTATTGGGCTTAATTACGGTATTAAGTGGTTTTTTACTTTGGTATACATCATCGCCTACAATTAGAAAAATAATTAAAAAGAAACGAAAACAAGTAACACTAAAATCAACATAAAATGGAAAATTCGCATCAAAATTCGAAGAAAAATAACTACACAAAATTTGTAGGAATGCTCGCAGCATCTTTTGTAGCAATGTACATTACCATGTACCTAAATACGTATCAACTAGATCACGTCTATTTTAGTCTTACTCGTTTTTATATGAGTTGCTTAGGTATCGCTGCAATGGCCATAATAATGTTTGTGGCTATGCGTAACATGTACCAAAACAAAAAGAAGAATATAGCAATTGTTTTGGGGAGCATTATTCTTTTTGGCGGGGCCTATGGCCTTGTGAGAGCCCAAGCTCCAATTATTGGAGATGTCCTTTGGATGAAAGCTATGATTCCACATCACTCCATTGCTATTTTAACGAGTGAAAGAGCAGCTATTAAAGATCCGGAAGTTAAAAAACTGGCGAATGATATTATAAAAGCTCAAAGAAAGGAAATTGAAGAAATGAAAGCCATGATCAAGCGATTAGAGAATAATAAATAAAAATATAAATAATGAAAAAGAATATCATTTACATAGGTATAGCCTTAATAATTGGCTTATTGGGAGGTTTTCTACTATTTGGTGGTAAGACGACAAATTCTGCCAAAGACGACCATGACCATTCAGAAGAAATTGCTTCTAACCAAATGTGGACGTGTTCCATGCACCCTCAAATTATGCAACCAGAACCTGGAGATTGTCCTATTTGTGGAATGGACTTAATTCCTGCCGAAACGGGGGCAGAAGGTCTTAGTGCCAATGAAATTAAAATGACAGATAACGCAATGGCGCTGGCCAATATCCAAACTTCGGTTGTAGGACAAGGACAAATGGGAAATAGTTCTCTTAAATTGTCGGGTAAGATAAAAGCCAATGAAGAGTCCAATGCAGTACAGGTCACCTATTTTGGAGGAAGAATTGAAAAACTGTTCGTTAATTCAACAGGAGAACGTGTTGGAGCAGGACAACGCTTGGCAACCATCTATTCACCAGAATTGGTTGCGGCACAACAAGAACTACTTACCGCTTCATCCTTGAAAGAATCACAACCTGCACTTTATAAGGCTGTTAGAAACAAGTTGAAACTTTGGAAACTTTCAGAAAAGCAAATCAACGCGATAGAATCCGCCGGAAAGGTACAAGAAAACTTTCCAATATTTGCAACGGTTTCAGGTACGGTAACGCAGAAAATGGTAGAAGAAGGGGATTACTTAAAGCAAGGACAACCCCTATATAAAATTGCGAACCTTAATACAGTATGGGCCGAATTTGATGCCTATGAAAACCAAATAGCCTCCTTAAAAAAGGGGCAAACCATTAAAGTGACTACCAATGCGTATCGCAATGAAGTATTTGATGCTAAAGTTTCATTTGTTGATCCCTTATTAAATTCTGCAACGCGAACTATTGTGGTGCGTGCAGTGCTTAATAATAAGAATGACCTCTTTAAACCAGGAATGTTTGTGGAAGGAGTCATCGAGGGTACTCAAGCAAGTGCTACTAATTCAGTTTCTGTCCCGTCAACCGCTGTTATGTGGACGGGAGAACGCTCTGTAGTATATGTCAAAACAAACCCAAATGAGTCTGTTTTTGAAATGAGGGAAGTTTTACTGGGCAATGCCAATGGCGATACCTATACCATTCTTGAAGGTTTAAAAAATGGAGATGAAGTGGTCACTAACGGAACGTTTACCGTAGATGCCGCAGCACAGCTACAGGGCAAAAAAAGTATGATGAATGCAAAAGGTGGTAAAACAACGACAGGCCACGAAGGGCATTTAGGAATGCAAGAAGATAGTTCTGGCGAGAAAACGGATAAAACCAACCATTCAGAAATGAAGGAAAGGATAGTAGTTTCAAGTAAATTTCAAAATCAGTTAAAACAGGTTTTTGATGATTACATCCTTTTAAAAGATGCTTTGGTAAGTGATGATACTAAAAATGCACAACAGGCAGGAAAGCAAATAAGCCAAGCCTTGAAGAAAGTAGATATGAAGCTTTTGTCTGATGAAAAAGCACACAACCATTGGATGACTATTCAGAAGGAATTAAAAACCTCTGCTAATGCCATTGGGAACAGTTCGGATATAGCAACACAAAGAGAACATTTCAAGCACCTTTCTGCCCATCTGATAAGTAGTGTACAGCTTTTTGGGGTCAATCAAAAAGTGTATGTCGAGTTTTGCCCAATGGTCAATAATAACAAAGGTGCAAACTGGTTAAGTTTGGAAACAGAAATTCGCAACCCCTATTATGGAGCAGCAATGTTAACATGTGGTGAGGTAACAGCAACATTAGAATAGTACAGGTTATAAATTAATCGAGAAAGCTCAATAAGGTCATAAGGTTGTTTTGGTTTTATAAGGTAAGACGATGGTGAGTGATAGCAGAAGAAAGCGAAGAAAGCGAAGAAAAGGAAAACATCAATTCAAAAGTGATATTACAAAAACCGATAAAATTGTAGCTTTTGTGATGATGGTATTGATTTTTGTGATTTCTGTTTTAGCTGCTGTTTATTATTCTTTATACAGATCAGGGTTAACTTTATTTTGAAGCAATTATAATATGAATGAATCGATCCATATAAAAAACATGGTCTGTCCAAGATGTATCACAGCAGTATCCTATATTCTGGAACAACTTGCAATTGCTTATGTTTCAGTCAATTTGGGAGAGGTCAAATTACGATCCTCTATAGATGTTAAAGCTAAAGCTGATTTGTCTAAACGACTTCAAAATGCTGGTTTCAGTTTGATTGACGACCGTAAAAGTCAGCTTATTGAACAAATGAAAACATTAGTTGTAGATAAAATCCATCACTCATCTGAAGAATTGGATATTAAATGGGCAGATTATATAGGTGACAATATTCATCTGGATTATAAATATTTGAGCGCTCTCTTCTCGTCCGTAGAAAGTATCACATTTGAACAATTCATCATCTGTCAAAAAATTGAACGGGTAAAAGAACTTATAGTTTATGATGAACTGACCTTGAGTGAAATAGCCTTTAAAATGAATTATAGTAGTGTGGCATATTTGAGCAATCAGTTTAAAAAGATAACCGGTTTGACACCTACGCAGTTTAAAAAATCGATTGATAAAAATCGTAAATGCTTGGATGAGATTTAAGGCTCTCTATTTTATGGTACCATCGTCCAAACGAAACAGGATGGAAAATATTAAACGCTTTATAGTCATGAAATGCCCATTAACACATTGCAGATTAACAGGGGGTTTCCCTCTGACCTAAAAAAAAATAAATTAACAGATAAAATAATCATAACTTTATAAATCAATACTAAGGACGAAGGCCGAACAACCAACAACATAATAACAACTTGGAAGAATTAATTGCAAAGTATAAAACAGATACTGAAAGTGTTTATAACACTTGGTTTGTGAACAATGACGATCGATTAAAGGCCTTTCGCTCCATCCGAAGAGGTGTACAGCAGGTCATTAATGATATAAAGGAGAAAAAATTCCCGAATGACTTCAAGGGAAGCTCCCTGGAATTCGTATTGTCCTGTATTGCCGAACAGAAGCAAATTTTTGTTGGGGTTGCCCACCCGTTTTATTGGAAACCCAAATTGAGGATCCCGGATATTTATGAAAATGAAACCAATAAAATAGCCTTCGGCCAATTTTTGGAAAACTGTTTTGACTACAATGCTGGGGAAGAAACCATTATTAAGGAAATCATTAAATTGGACCAGCTTAAAATAAAAGGATTAGGTCCTGCCGTTGCAAGCATTCTCTATTTTTTGCACCCTACCATGATTCCACCCTTCAATACTGCTATAATAAATGGCTACAATGCGCTTTTCAATGATAAAAAGAAACTGGGCTCGTGGTCAGAATACCTAAAACTACGGGAGACCATAGTTGAAACTAATGAAAAATACAGGTCTGTTTTATCAAATGATTTGGGAGCTATTACGGGCTTGCTATTTGAAGTTGGCTCAAAAAAGATGATTATTGGAAACGAGAAATTTATAACCGAGCAAGAAAGAACAAAATTTGAAAATCAAGTAGCGAAAAGAAGAAAAGAAGTTGTAAATGAACAGTTGGAAATAGATCTGCATTCTGAGATGCAGTACCACCTTTTAAAAATAGGCAATCAATTGGGCTATGATGTTATCAGTGCCTCCAATGACCGTTCCAAATGCCATCAAGGCAACAACTTTTCGTTCTTAAGCCTGTCAAAATTTCCTGCATTGAGCCCAAACAAAGAAACACAAAAAACCATTGAGCTCATAGACGTGGTCTGGTTTGAAAAAGACACCAACAACCCCATCTGTGCTTTTGAAGTCGAAAAGAGTACTTCTATCTACTCCGGTATTTTGCGATTGACGGATTTGGCACATTCCTTTATAAGTAGCGAGCAACATCTGTACATCGTGTTGCCTGATAAAAGGGAAAAAGAAGTGGTAATGCAACTTACTAGACCATCTTTAAGAAATAGCCACAAAATTGAATATATTCTATTCTCCGATTTAAGGGAACACTGCGATGCACTCTGCAAATTTGGCGACAGCCATAATATTCTTAAGAAAATATCCAAAAAGTGCAGCTAACCGGGGATATTTTGGCACTTACTTCAGCGCCACCCAAAACCGTGCGTTTAGTATTAACATTAAAACAAAGTGGCAAATGAATTGTTATGATTGCCGCTTCAAGTTTGGTCGGGTGCACTGGTAAGCTGAAATTTAGAATCCTTTGGTTTTATAGAACCTAATGAATGCCACAACTTATTGGTTGTCAATAATAAACGAAGTAAATTGCATACAACGCCCATTAGTTTTAACATATAATCTGACATATTAATAATATATTTGCTCCTTGAAAAAGATGAAAAGTAAGAATTACATAATTGCCCTATCTATCCTGTTATTGGTGTTTTCTACCAGTACAGTTTGGGCATCTGAAAATTCATCTAAAACACATCACACAGAAAATCACATTTGCTCAAGTCAAGACACAGCTCCTGAAAAAAAATCGAGCTGCGATAACGACCATATTGGCGATAAGGGTTGTGGTGGTTCGTGTAGTAGCAAGTATTGCCATTTTTCAAGTTCGGTCAGTATCCCTTTTTATATTGAAGATGCCGAACAGGCAAACCTTACTTATAAGTATGTTTTGAAAATTGACCACACCTGTGTTCAGAACACTCCAAAAAAAATATCTCTCTCCATCTGGCAACCGCCAGAAATAAGCTAATTTAATTTTTTTTTTTTTTTGACAGTGTTTAAGCTGTCCTTTTTTGAATACAAGGCTTTGGTCAGTATTCGTTTTCATATACAATTATCTAAAATTTATAAAAATGAAATCATTAAAAAATTTAATGATTGTACTTATGGTGCTATCATCAACCGCCTTTACCGCCCAAATAAAAAACGCAAAAACCGAAACCGTAAAAATTTTCGGGAACTGCGATATGTGTAAAGCCACTATCGAAAACGCTGGAAACATCAAAAATACCGCCAATATTAATTGGAACAAAGACACCAAAATGGCGGAAATAAACTTCGATTCCAAAAAAACGAATCGGGACGAAATATTAAAAAGAATAGCCTTGGCAGGTTATGACAATGAGCACTATTTGGCGCCGGATAATACGTATGCACAACTTGCGGAGTGTTGCAAATATGAAAGGTCGAAAAAAGGGCCTACAATGACTATGGCTCAAACTAAATCGGCAGTGGAAATGCCCGAATCAAAGATGGAAATGAATATGCCTACTTCTGGGAACCATTCAGATATGGCTATGCCTGAAATGATGGAGTCAAACGCTTTAGACGCGGTATTCAACAATTATTTTGCCATAAAGGATGCCTTGGTAAAAACCAATGCCACCACGGCAACTACAAAAGCCGCAGAACTTTTGAACGCGATTAAGGCCCTGAAAATAGAAAAGCTTAAAGCGGAAGAACAAACCGCAGTAATCAAAGTGATGCCTTCTATAATGGGGGCTGCAAATGGCATCTCAGACACCAAGGATATCGTCAAGCAACGGGAAAAATTCAAAGCCCTGTCGAAAAATATACGCGATATCATAACTTTTTACAGCTCCAAGGAAACTCTGTATTACCAATATTGTCCAATGCAGGATGCCAATTGGTTGAGCAAGGACAAGACTATTAAAAATCCGTATTACGGTTCACAAATGTTAAGCTGTGGCTCAACTGTGGAAACCGTTGACACTAAAAACTGAAGCACTACAATAATCTAATTTTTGATAACGAAATGAAAAAAATACTCTTGGTGTTTCTATTTCTGGGGACTCTTTCCTTGCAAGCACAAAAGATAGTGCGCTACGATCTATTTGTACGCGATACCATTGTTAATTTTACCGGTAAGGAAAAACGCGCCATTGCGGTAAATGGGCAAATACCAATGCCAACGCTTACATTTACGGAAGGCGACATTGCCGAAATATATGTTCACAATGAGTTGGATGAAGAAACGGCCCTTCACTGGCACGGCCTATTTTTGCCCAATAAAGAAGATGGCGTTCCCTATCTTACCCAAATGCCCATTCCACCACATACTGTCCATAAATACACGTTTCCCATCATACAACACGGTACCCATTGGTACCACAGCCATTTTGGCCTTCAAGAACAGATTGGCATGTATGGTTCTATGATATTAAATAAAAGATCAGATGATAAAACCTTTAGAAAAGGGATAGACGATTTACCGACCATTCCCATCGTTTTGAGCGAATGGACAGACCTTAAACCTGAAAATGTACATAGAATGCTCCACAATGCATCAGACTGGTTTGCCATAAAAAAAGGAACCACACAAAGCTATGCAGAAGCCATAAAATCAGGACATTTCAAAACAAAACTTCACAATGAATGGAAACGAATGCTCGCAATGGATGTAAGCGACGTTTATTATGACAAATTTCTCATCAATGGCAAAAGCGAAAATGAGGATACATCACTGAAAGGCTTGAAAGCCGGAGATAAAGTCCGCCTGCGGATTTCAAACGGCGGTGCCTCCAGCTATTTTTGGCTTACATACGCCGGCGGTAAGATAAGCGTGGTCGCCAATGACGGTAATGATGTGGAACCCGTGGAAGTGGATAGAATGCTCATTGCCGTGTCAGAAACCTACGATGTGGTAGTCACTATTCCTGCGGACAAAACGGCATTTGAATTTTTGGCAACTCCCGAAGACCGCACAAAATCGGCTTCCATTTATTTGGGGGATGGTATTAAACAGCTTACGTTGCCACTGCCAAAACTGAAATACTTTGAAGGTATGGAAATGATGAATGGAATGATGAAAATGAACGGCGACCTGGATCAAATGGGGATGAATATGAGTATGCAGCAAATGGATATGAACGTGGTCATGTATCCTGAAATTACAGGGCCTTCAGAAAAGGGTAAGGATAAGAAAATGAAAATGGATCCTGAAAAACCTTCAGGCGATGAAATGGAGCAAATGGATGGAATGAAAATGGATGGGGATATGTACAAAAGCAATGAGCTTTCAGAAATTACTACGCTCAACTACGCAATGTTGAAGTCGCCTACTGCAACCACGCTTCCCGATGACGCACCTGTCAAGGAACTACATTTTACACTTACGGGCAATATGAACCGCTATGTTTGGAGCTTGGACAACAAGGTTATTTCCGAAAGTGACAAAATCCTTATAAAAAAGGGCGAGAAAGTGAGGATTTCTATGTACAACAATTCGATGATGCGCCACCCAATGCACTTACACGGCCACGATTTTAGGTTGCTAAACGGTCAAGGCGAATACGCGCCTCTAAAAAACGTAGTGGATATTATGCCTATGGAAACCGACGTCATCGAATTTGAGGCAAATGCTGAAGGCGATTGGTTTTTTCACTGCCATATTCTGTACCATATGATGAGCGGAATGGGCAGGGTGTTTAGTTATGAAAATCAGGAACCCAATCCTTTGATTCCAAACCCAGCACTTGCCTTGAGAAAACTAAAAGGAGATGATAGGGAGTTCCACTTAATGGCAGAAAACGACTTTGCAACCAATGGAAATGATGGGCAACTGATGATTCAAAGTACGCGGTGGAGTTTGGGGACCGAATGGCGTTTAGGATATAATGATAGGCACGGTTACGAAACAGAAACCCATATAGGCCGATATATTGGAAGAATGCAATGGTTGATGCCTTTTGTAGGGTTTGATTGGCGCTATCGAAAATTGGGTCACAATGAGGTCGAAGAAAATCTTTTCGGTCAAAAAAACACCAAGGATGAGCGCTCTTTATTCAGTGTAGGGGTCAATTATACTTTGCCAATACTCGTAATAGCCCAGGCTGAAATTTATACGGACGGCAATGTCAGATTGCAATTTGAGCGTGATGACATTCCAATAACTCCAAGATTGCGTATGAGTCTTATGTGGAACACGGACAAGGAATATATGGGAGGTTTACGATATATAGCAACTCGAAATATAGGTATTACCACTCATTACGACAGCGATATGGGATTTGGTATTGGTGCAATGCTAAACTATTGATAAAAGAAAAGCCAAAATAAATGAGTAGTGTAGGATAGTATGAAAATAACCTTAAATCGTTAAAAGGTTAACAGGCTACATGTTTTCTATTGCGCTGATAATAGATGATTATAATATGCTGAAAATTCTACAACTCTTTTGGCATATTCCATATCACAGTGCTCAGGGAAAGTACTGAAATTTGTAATAAATTAATTTAAAATTAAAAATCATGAAAATTTTGTAACTATTCAGCC